>JALNJX010000010.1 GCA_023268255.1 Candidatus Wolframiiraptor sinensis | reverse complement strand
TATCGTCGAGCAGCTCAGGCACTTGAGAAAGGTCAGGGGGTTTAGTATCTGCCTCTCCCGGCCACTTGGAAACATACCTCGACCTTCTCCTCGAGGATAACTCCGCTTAGAGCCTCAACTTAATCCTATCCCAACCGTGTTCCCTATTCCGGCGACGATCACGGAGGACCCCTCTTCGACCTTGCTCTTGATGATGTTTTTGACGCGCTCCACGACCTCGTCGGCCGCCCTGGCTATGCTCTCCCTCATCGGGGTTATTGCCTCCCCTATGGACTCGTAGATGACCAGGGCGTAGAGCGGGATGTTATGCTTCTTCGCTATCTCCTCGATCTTGAACTTCTCCACGCCTATTCCTCCTATCGCCGCGCCTATCCCTTCGACGACCTTCCCGGTATCCTCGCCCTCGAGCTTAAGGGCTGCATCAATCATAACTATCGCCTTGACGCCTTCTCCCTCCCTCTCAAGTATCTTGATTATTCCATCCGCCGGCTTTCCGACGGATCCGCCCGGCCCGGCAGCCCTGAGAACGAAGAGCTTCCTGCCATCCATCACGAGCTCGTGGACTATCGTGTCCTTGGCGACCTCATACGTCTTCTTCTCCAATCCCTCGACGAGCTTCGCGGCGGCCAGCACTCCGACGCCATCTCCCACGGGCTGGCCCTGCATGAACGCGTAGCAGGCCTGCCTATAGGCCTCGGCTATCTCCATCAGCTGGGGCATCAACATCTGTATCTGGAGCACGATGTAGATGTTGGCTGTCTTCTTTCCCAGGAGATAATAGTGCCTGACAACCCTGTAGAGGTAGTCTATCCCCCTCGCGACCTCGACGAGGTTCGTCAGGGTCTTCGCCCTCTCATTATCCGCCTTCGGGCAAAGTCTTCTAACATTCTCCTCGAAAGTATCCTCCCAGGTATTGACTATGTGCTCGAGCTTATACACTATTCCATAGGGATCCATGGACTCGGGGGTTATCGCGAAGGATAGAAGCATCTTATCGAGCTCCTTCTCCACATCCACGCCATCCTCTCCAGAATATCTTCTGAGAGTCTCTATGGTCCTGCTCCTAACCTCTTCCCTGATGCGCTTAAGGCCGTAGAGCTTCCTCTCGAGATCCCTCAGGATATAGGATAGCTGGAGCCTCTGAGAAAAGTTGGGATACAGTATGAAGAGCATTATGAATAGGAGCCAGAAGAGCTGCAGGATCGCGGTCAGCATGTCCTCTCGGCCGGCGATCTGCATTAGAGTAAGAGCCTCAGCAGCCCCGCTGGAAAAAACCAATTCTCCGCCCCTCTAAAAACTCCCACAAGCTCCGAGTTAAATACATATGTAGGCTTGTAGGCTTTTCCCGCCTGGGAAAGGATTAAAGCTCGCCTGCGAAGCCGATTTTACTGGGTGCCGGTCATAGGGAGGGGGGAAATACCCAGACCCATTCCGAACCTGGAAGTCAAGCCCCCTCCCGCCTGGTGAGTAGTGGGGTGCGGGAGCCCCCGCGAAAGCCGGGTGCTGGCACCCTCTCCAGTCTCTCGAGATCTTCTTAACCTCGTGGCCCAATTATCGAGGTTGGGCGATTGGGGGCGGCCGGCTTCTGCACCGTCTGCGGCGAGAGCCCGTCAATTTATTTTAGGCGATATTCTGGCGAGCGGCTTTGCGCCCGATGCTTCTGCTCGAGCATCGTTGAAAGGGTTAGGAGAACTATCTCAAAATACGATCTCCTGAGATATGATGATCGGATAGTAGTTGGGGTCTCGGGCGGCAAGGATAGCCTGAGCCTTCTCAAGATATTGCATAGGATCGAACAGGATTTTCCCCGCGCGAGGCTCTACGCGGTCACGATAGATGAGGGGATTGAGGGCTATAGGAGCGAGTGCGCGAGGATCGCGGAGGAGTTTTCCTCGAGTCTCGGCATTCCATTCGCGTCCCTGAGCTTCGAGGCGCTTTTCGGCTTCAGCTTGAGCGAGGTGGTCGAGTCCGGGGCCGCTGAGAAGATCGGGGTGCAGCCGTGCACGATCTGCGGGGTCCTCAGGAGGAAGGCTCTGGTAATCGCGGCGAGAAGGCTCGGGGCGACCGTAATAGCGACCGCACACACGCTCGATGATATCGTCCAGACTTATCTCCTGAACCTGCTGAAGGGCGAGGGGAACATTAAGCCCGTGGGCCTTAGGAGAGAGGGCGGGGGAGCTGTGCCGCGGGTCGCGCCATTCAGGCTAACGCCTCAGCGTGAGGTCGCGCTCTACGCCTATCTCCAAGGAATACCCTTCCAGACCATCACGTGCCCCTACACCCACACGTCCATGAGAGATAGGGTTAGGAGCTTCCTGAACTGGTATTCCGCGAACAGGCCGGAGGCCCTCTACTCGCTCCTCAACAATTTCGAGAGACTGATTTTGAGGGTTGGCTATGGCGGCGAGAGGGTGTGTGAGGTGTGTGGGGAGCCATCGAGCCGGAAGGTGTGCAGGGCCTGCGAGCTGGAGCAGCGCATAAAAGACGCTCTAGGAGCCTAGATCTGGACTAGGCCGAATGTCTTGAATGTGAACCCGATGTTGAGGGCTATCAGGCTTAGGGAGAAGATTGTTAGGGCCATGCTCGCGCCCTTAAGGGCTCTCTCGCTCCTGATTATCTTCTCCAATAGGCTCGTTACCAGAAGGCTTCCATCGAGAAAGTGTATGGGAAGCATGTTGAAGATCGCGACGTTTATTCCGAGCAGCTGGATCCAGAATAGGAGCCTGTATATGCTGTGCTCCAGCGCCGGGTCCCCGATGCTTATCCTCATGGGATAGTAGAAGGATACGTGCGTAACTCCGAGGCTCCTGAGCACGTGGGCTACGGGGATGCTCACGGGCTCGCGCAGCTCATACGTCAATCTGCCCCTGCTGCTCTCGACCACTATGGCCTCCGACGCCGTCACGTTCCAGTAGAGGCTCGTGCGATTAACTGGTATCCCGTTCACGCTATAGATCACGTCGTTCACGGATAGCCTGGAGCCCTCCTCGACCCCCGCGACGACCACTCCGGCCTCAACGGGAATAAATACGCCGAGAATCAGGAGGAGGGCGATAAGGCCGACGATGAGGTTAGCGAAGCTTCCGCCAGCGGCCACCCTCGCCCTAACCCTGGCTGGAGCATTCTTGAACTCCTCCTCATCCGGCTCGACGAATCCCCCGGGGAATACGTAGAAGAGGAAGAGGCCGGTGGACTTGAGCTTCAGCCCCTCGGCCCTTGCTATCAGCCCATGCATGCCCTCATGCGTCACGAGTATGATCCCCAGGGCGAGGAGCATGTATGGCAGGTGCTCCAGCCTTATGGTTACGCCGATGACGAGCGGCAGGACGATGTTCTGGGGGCCGACCTGCGATGGGGCGAAAAGGTATGTCGCGAGGTTGCTGGAGAGCAGGTAGATCGCGGCGCCCATCATAACGAGGCCCAGGACTATGCCGATATCGGACATTATCCTGAGAAGCCTTGGAGCAGCTGATGAAAGCCTATCCAGCACCACTAAAGTCCTATCAGATTTCACGAGGAAGCCGAGAGGATAGAGCTTCACGCTCCTGGGGCTCCACCTCACCGCGAACCTCAGCACGAGATAAGCCGCTAACCATGCGATAGCGAGAACCACTAGGGGGTGGCTCAACAGCTCCAACAAGCCCGGGAGACAAAGCTTTACCTAACAATATTAGGTTAGCTCGCCGCGCCTTCCTGAAAAGAAAAACTTTTTGAGAAGGGATGCCGGGGGATTAATGGTTTCGCGAAATATTCGGGATTTATTCTCGGGGTGAGAGAGCATGGCTGGTAGCGCTTCCCAGAGCTGGGAGGAGAAGAGAAAGAACGTGGTCCAGATTCTCGAGTCCATAGCCAATGATATCTCGACTCCTAGGAATATCCGGAGGATCGCGAAGGAGGCGGCTGACGCGCTTTTTGATGATCGGTATAAGCCGGCCGTCAGGGCCGCGAACGCTATCGAGATGATCGAGGGCGTAATGAATGACCCGAACCTGCCGGTCTTCACCCGAACCCAGCTATGGATGGCCATATCCATCCTCGAGCAGATAAGATCATCACCGGAGTAATTCGCTCAGATTTTTCGCGGTATTATCGCGCAGCTCAAGGCCTTTTTCGGATCTCAAAGGAGATAAATCCAGGAGCGGCGGATCTATCCCGGAATGCCGGGGCACGGCGGAAGAAAGAAGATTAGGCTGGAGATGGTCAATGACGAGGGAGATAAGCTAGTTCTGATCTTCGAGGGCAGGCTGAGTAGGGAGAAGCTGATGCAGATGGCCGACCTGCTGGAGCTATATGGCGGGCTGGGAGGACGGGAGCAGGAGGAAGAACAATATTACGAGAACAGCAAGCTGAGTAAGCTGGCGAGGATACTCGCGAAATATTTCCCATTCGGATACTTCACGTCGAGAGATGTCGTGGAGGCCTATATGACGGAGTACAGGGAGCCCATAACCCTCAGCACCGCCTCAACATACTTGGCCAGGCTCGCCGAGAAAGGATATCTCGAGAAGTACAGGTCCGGGAACCAGATACGGTATAGGCTTGCTCAGCCCCGCATTCCCGCCGGCGACGAGAACGCGGCCACGAGATCATCCTGGTATGACGCCGGCCCCGAGGCTCGAGAGCAGTAAATATTCAAGGGTCTACGAATCCGTATAACACGCGGGAGGAATTCATGAGAAGCTCCGTCATGAGTTTTCTAGAGAAGAACGGCGTCCAACTCCCGGAAAAGCAGGTCCTGAAATCCTTACTGAAGCTCTCGTATCTGACCGAGCCGCAGCTTGAGGTCCTCCTTATAGAGCTCGGCTCAGCGAATCTCGGGAGAAGGCTGACCTTGAGGGAGAAGGCCAAGATCCGTGGCGTCAGCAAGGGCGCCTACGCCAGGACCATGAGGCAGGCGATAGATAACATCAAGCGGAGCATCTACACGCTCTTTCTCCTGAGGTATCTCGGCGTGCTGGGCGATGAAGCGGTTTCGGCGATCCTGGAGGCGGCCGACCTGCTCAGGAGCGGCATGGCCGAGGAGGCGACTAGGCTCATAAGCAGCGTGACGCCACGTGATATCACGCGCTAGGAGGCGGGAAACAACATGAGCCAGCTCGAGATAATCGCCATAATCTTCTCGATCCTCTTCCTGGCTCAGACCGCGCTCTTCAGCCTCCTCTTGATGAGGGCGCGGAGGAGAATGGGTCAGCTCATGGTAATCGGGGAGATGAGATGGCCGGAGCCGGGGTTCAGCGTTCTCACGGAGACCGAGATTAAGATCATGGAGCTGATCGAGTCTAGGGGGCCCCAGAGCGCCAGGGATCTGAGCAGGGCTCTTAGGCTGAGCAGGGAGCATGTTGCGAGAACTCTAAAGAGGCTTGTCGAGGGCGGTCTCCTGGCTAGGGAGGGCAAGCCATACAGGTATAAGCTGACGGATCTCGGCAGAAGCTCCCTGAGATCACGTGATATCACGAGAAGCGGTGAAAGCTCTTAAGAAGCCGCGCGAAAAACCACTTGCTTTATATTTATTTAAAACATCATCATTTCATTATAAGGGCGATGATGACGCACAGGGACGCGGACTATATGAAGATATCGAAACTCTGAGGCCCTTAATTGAGACCGGTTACTAATTATGAACGGGAAAAAGGTAAGAAGAGGGGGTATACTGCCAGCCGATGAATTATGGCACCAGAGGCTGGCGGGTTGTTGGGGTAACTAACCCACCTCATTTTCATAGGTGGTTTTCAGGTATCTTGACCCCTGCCAGCCTCGTGGTTTTTCCATTCATCGGCTGGCAGAGGGGGATGTTTGTATTATTTGTTTTTCGCTGTT
>JALNJX010000009.1 GCA_023268255.1 Candidatus Wolframiiraptor sinensis | reverse complement strand
TCGCCAGGATTGGAGGCATACCCATAAACCGCGTGGAATACGGCGAGGTCGAGGGGCTACCGGAGCCCCAGCCAAACACATACTACATCGTCTCCCAGCCAGCCCTCCAGGCATTAAGGAGCGCCGGGGGATGAGGTTGATGGTCAAGGTCAGGAATTATGTCTTCGAGTTCTGCCGATTTTATAGTAAGTGGCTTGGATCGCCGTTGATGGAGCGGTTGAAGAATGAAGTCCATCAATTGATGGAGGAGGCCGTCTCATGGTGGTTCCAGGAGCTGGAGGTGGAACAATGACTAGGAGGGTTTATGTGGATACGGCATGGAAATCGAAGCTCCATACATGCTATGACCCGGCTGAGGACGGGTTTTTTGAGGTCGAGGATCTCGCTGAGCTCGCCGAGAAATATGACGAAATCTACGTTGATAGCGCGCTTTTCCCGAATATGTGGCCCCAGCTGAAGGCGTTGATAGACGATGGCGCGAGGATCTTCTATTTTGCTAAGCCGTGGACCTGGAGGAGGTGGCGCGAGAAATATGCTAAGGAGTTGAAGAAGAGGTTCGGCAGGAAGAAGACAGATTATGGAGATGCATATATTTTGTCGAGGATCCGTGATGAAGTGCCTAAAGCCTTCGCGGAGATCACGCCTCTCGACGTGGAGTTCAAGCCATTATTGATGAAGGAGAGGACGCCAGCCAGGCAACTGATGAGGCTACAGCAGATGCTGGAGCTAGGCATAGATGTCGAGGATGAGATCAGGGATTGTGAGAAGAAGTTGAACAAGGTTCGTAGCTAGATCGTTGAGAAGGCGATGAAGAAGATTCCGGAATTCATGAATATCGCCGAAGAACTGGACTGAGCAATAACGACGTTAATGCGCTATTGGCATTAGCAGGGCTACTAATCTACCTGAAGTGACCATACAAAGTGGCGTCAATGCTTAAGGTGATAAGGTTCTTAGGATTATACAAGCCGACCAAGGAAAACATTAAGAAATTCGAGGAAAGGAGCGGAGAGAGGTATTTGAAGAAATATGATGGCCATGCTAGGAGTTGCCTGAGTTCGCTGACACTCGAGGTATTATCGAAGAATGGATGGTTTCAACCTAAAACAAAACATGTAAAGATGATGCTGAAAAAGTTACTAGAGATTCTGAGGACTTGCAGCGAAACCATCACGGGCGGAAGGGCAGGATAAAAGCCCTGATGAGACCTGTGGTGACGTATTTAATGCACCTCCATTAAAAGGCATTAAAAGGAGGGGTAATAATAGGTAATAATATGGTTAAACGCAGGTGAAGGGCTGTCTAGATGCCCCCTCCCCTGACACCATCCTCTTTTTCCCATGAGCTAACTTTCCTGCTTAACCATATTTTGCGCTCTTTTCTCCTCATAAACGGGCCAATAGTAGCTGGTGAGATTCAAGGATCGCGGCCGCGAAAAGGCAGGCCAGTATTATTGGTGTGGCGAGTTTAAGCGCTTTGGTGTAGTCTTTGAGATGCTGGAGAGGGTTTCTGGAGAGGCCTGGTAGAAGTGCGAGCACGCAGGAGGATGATATTCGCCGCGGCCTCGATTGCTAGGAAAATCATTGTGCCCGCATCCGGGGTATGAAGAGCGAGCACCCCTCCAATCAAGTAGAATTGTAGGCCTAGAGCGTAGATCGGCAGGATCAGCGATAACGCTCTATAGATCCTCCAGCCCATGGGCTTGAAAAGCCAGATTCCATGCTCGTAGTATAGCTTGGCGAGATGCTCATCCGAGAATTGCTCGGCCCTGAGAATGGGTATCGGAGATAGGGGGATTATCATCACCGTGAGAGCATTATTGAAGAATATGCCGAGGCCCAGCGATAGGATCAATGCTTGGAGGCCATCAAGCCCAAGAGGCTGAAGAGCCTGAAAGATGGTCTTCGTAGCTAGGATCGCCCTCGAGGTAGCCGCCCTCAACGATGGGAGCGCGGAGATGGTCTCGAGTCCCAGAAGCGCTCCTGAGAATACTATTCTCGGCAATGATCCGCGAAGGAGCAATAGACGCATCAAACCCCGATGAGATGATAAATCTCATGCGCCGGAATGATGAGGCTTCCAGAAGAGCTCTTTTGAAGATGTTTAGGATCGTGGGCACGAGCCGTGGAGAAATACCGTGAAGCAGGCGATAGAGCTTAGCGCAAGGGTCCGATAGCATTCCCCCAGCTCATCATAATGTTATCAGCAATCGAGGGTCTCCTCATCCCCAGCTCGATAGCCCGCTAAGGTAAGACTTAGATCTTTTGGTAATATTGGGCGGGTAGTGTGAAGAAAGATTTTATAAATTGGATGGTTCATCCATCCAATATGCGCGAAGGCAGGAGAATCAGCTTAGTAGCAGTCATGGTAGCCGCTTGCATAGGGTCGAATTACGCCCTGATAGGGGTGCCGAATTTCAAGGTGATGGATCTACTAGTTTTCGTGAGCGGCTTCGTCTTCGGCCCCATGATCGGCGCCTCCGTCGGGATTCTTGCCTGGACTGTTTACGGCATCCTGAACCCCTACGGCTTCGTGCCGCAAATCTGGATCGCGACCATGCTATCCGAGTCGATTTACGGCCTCGCTGGAGGCATATTCGCGAAGCTGATCCCGATTACGGGCTCCTCAGATCATAGAGCCGGGTTGAGTATTCTATTCGGGGCCACGGGCTTTCTCCTAACACTCCTCTATGACTTGATCACGAACATCGCATTCGCGCTGACGTTCAATGTCCCGATAATCGCGGCGCTAATCGCCGGCATACCATTCGCGCTAATCCACGAGGCGAGCAACGCTGTTCTCTTCGGAATATGCTCAATCCCCCTAATCTCGATTCTAGATAGGAGCTTGAGGGGGGAGTTTAGGGGGCTGGGAGCATGGCGTCCCTGAAAAACAAGTGGATTCTGGTATCCCTGATCCTCCTCTGCTGGGCGATCGCAGCATCGCTCCTATCCGGCTACTACTATTACCAGTACAGCGAGCTCATGTCGAGGCTCGAGAAGTCGCAGGCAATCATAAACCTCGGCATAGACTATGGGAACGGCACTAGAATCTGGTTTAATGGAACGCGCGGATCAACGCTGTATGACGCGATGCTGAACGCGGGATGGAAAGTTGATGCAGAGTCATATGGGCCCATGGGCCTCTACGTTAAGGCGATCAATGGCGTGGAGCAATCATTCGAGCAATCGAGATACTGGACATGGTGGATATGGACGAACCTCGGATGGGCTCACGGCGGATCAGCATGCAACAAGTACGTCGTGAGCAACGGCGAGACGATCCTCTGGTATTATTCATACGCCGACCCGGAGACGTTTGAGATAGCTCCACCGCCCTAAGCATCCCAGGCTCGAGCACGCTGGGAAGAAAAACCCATTTATGCCGCGGAGGAAGAATATTATAGGCTCATGATCGAGAGAATTATGACCGGGATACCGGGATTCGACGAGATACTGAATGGCGGGATACCGAAGAGGAATGTTGTCCTGCTCTCCGGGGGGCCTGGAACGGGAAAGTCCATCTTCGGCTATCAGTACCTGTATAATGGGCTCAGGCGCGGGGAGCCCGGCATACTCGTCGCGCTTGAGGAGCATCCCGTAGCCGTGAGAATAGCGATGTCGCAGTTCGGCTGGGATGTCTCCGGGTATGAGGAGGAGGGCAGGTTCGCGATAGTTGATGCTTTCACGGCGGGGATAGGTGAGGCGGCCAAGAGGGAGAAATACGTGGTCAGGGCGCCGGATGACTTCCAGATGCTAGTAGATGTGCTCAGGGCAGCGGTCAAGGAGGTTAAGGCTGAGCGCGTGGTCGTGGACTCCGTTACGACGCTCTACATAACGAAGCCCGTGATGGCCAGGGGGATGATCCTCCAGCTGAAGAGAGTTTTATCGGGCCTCGGCTGCACCTCGATCCTCGTCTCGCAGGTCAGCGTAACCGAGAGGGGATTCGGCGGCCCAGGAGTTGAGCACGCGGTGGACGGCATCGTAAGGCTCGACCTAGACGAAATACGAGGGGAGCTGAGGAGGAGCCTGATAGTCTGGAAGATGAGGGGCACGGCGCACTCCATGAGAAGACATCCCTTCGAGATAACGGATAAAGGAATAATTGTGAAGGCGGCTGAGGTTTTGAGGGAGGTGGGAGGCCTTGAGCGGGAATGAGGAGATTCCGTTAATGCCGATTGGAAGGGAGCAGATACATAAGCTCGAGTCAGCGCTCCTAATCGCCAGCATCTTCAGCCCGAGAGTTCTGGAGGAGCTTGAGAACCCGAGGGAAAGGCTTACCTGGATCGATAGCCTGGCGGTCGCGGCCGCGGCGCTCGCGAGGGAGAAGGCCAAGATGTCGATCCCGCAGATAGCCGAGGAGCTGGGCAGAGCGGAGGCGACGATAAGAAATCATCTCCAGGGCAAGACGAAGGCGGGCCAGATAGTGCGAGAGACGTATGAGAGGTTTCTGAGAGAAGGAGTGCGAATACAGCTGCCAGCGGAGCTTTTCCGGGAGAAGTATGCGCGCCTCGGCGAGGGCGCGGAGACCGAGAAGATCTCGCAGCTTCAATCGGAGCTGGAATCGCTCAAAGCAAGGATTTCCGAATACGAGTCGAAGCTCCTGGAATACCAGTCAAGGATCTCGGAGTATGAGTCTAAGCTGAGGAGCTATGAGAGCAGGATCTCGCACGCGAAGCAAATGCTGGCGAGCCTCATCGAGACAATAACCAGGCTCTCATCGGAGCTGTAACCCCCCGGGCAACTCATCATTAATATAGCCACCGTTCCCCCATTCATGCGGTGAGCATGCTACCCGAGCTAAGTGAGCTTGAATTAATCCTTAGGCTGGCGGCCGCGTTCGCCCTCGGCGGAGCGCTCGGCTACGAGCGCCAGCGCGTTGATAAGCCGGCAGGGCTGAGGACGCATATACTCGTCTCGCTGGGCTCATGCCTGTTCACGATACTCTCGATAACGGCGTTTCCCGGGGGAGATCCGGCGAGAGTAGCCTCCTACATAGTCGCCGGGATAGGTTTCATAGGAGCTGGAACGATAATCCAGACGAGGGAGAGAGTTGTCGGGATAACGACTGCCGCATCGCTGTGGGTTGCATCCTCGATTGGAATGGCTTTGGGAGCGGGCCACTACCTGCTAGCAGCGGCGACCACGGCGATAGCATACGTAACCTTGAGGCTCAGAGCTCTCGAGAGAAGGGCTAGGCCCGCGGAGGAGAGAGACTAGCTCCTGATTCTAGGCAGCTCGATGCCCAGCCTCTCCGCCACCTCGACCAGCATACTCCATACGGAGTGTTCTAATGGTATGCCATCGGCGAGCCTCTTCTCGCGCATTCTTTCCTCCGGCTCTCCCGGTAGCAGGACTTCATGGAAGCCGCGCGCTGGCGGGCAGGACTTAATGACGCTTATCAGCCTTTCCAAGTCCGCGAGATACTCGCCGTAGTCGCGGAAGGCGGATGGATCTAGGGCCATGATGAAGAACCCGCCCTGAGTTGATGGATGCCTTACTATGTTCACGCTGAGCGGCGCGCCTCCGAGAAGCGCCGAGAGGGTTTCGACCATCAGGGAGATCGCGTAGCCCTTATGCTCGCCGAATGGGAGAAGAGAGCCCTGAAGAGCCTCCTCGGGGCTGGTCGTCGGCCTGCCATCCGAGCTAACCGCCACTCCCTCCGGCAGCCTATCTCCGCGCATGAGCGCCAGCCTGATCTTGAAGTCAGCTATCCTTGAAGTGGCCATATCAAATGCTATGGGCTGCCCAGCTGCTGGAATACTGAAGCTGATCGGATTAGTCCCGAAAACGGGCTTCGAGCCGCCCCATGGCGCAACCCGCGCAGGAGCATTTGCGGCTGCGAGCCCCATCATCCCGGCTTCAGCCACCTTGAGCGTGTAGTATGCGAGCATGCCGACATGGCCCAAATTTCTCGCGCAGACCACCGATACCCCCATGGCCTTTGCCTTCTGGATCACCAGCTTCGCGGCTCTTGCTGCTACGGGTATCCCGAGACCGCCTCCACCATCAACGAGCGCCATGATGGGGCTTTCCCTGACTATCTTGAACTCTCCCTTAGCTCGAACATATCCCCTCTCAACGCCCTCCAGGTAGTATGGTATCCTGATGACCCCGTGAGAGTCAATGCCCCTCAGATTCGCGAGGACGAGATGGTCTGCGATCAGCTCCGCATCCTCCTCCGGGACACCGATCCTGAGAAAGCATTCTCGAGCGAAGCGGAAAAGCTCGTCGCGGGAAACCACGATATCCGGCATAGTTAAAGGAAAATCTCCTCGCTCTAATATTCCCTAGCTCACGTGGCTTCTTAACAAGCCTGCAAACAGCTTGGCCTTTTCTCTAGCTCTGAGCCGCGCCCTCCCTTTTCAGCGCGTCTAGGAGGAGATCTAGGGGAGCCTTAGCCACGCACACGTACTTATCCGCCGCGCCATAGTAGAGGAATAGCTCCCCATTCTTCACGACTGCTCCGCACGTGTATGTTACCCCCGGCTTAAAGCCCTCACGCTCATACCATTGATCGGCCTCTATGACGGGGCTTCTAGCCCTATAAAGCACCCTCTCGGGATTATCCAAGTCCAGTAGCATGAGCCCTATCTTATATTTCCACGGTTCATCTCTGCTCAATCCATGATAAAATAGGAGCCATCCCTCGCTCGTCTTTATCGGCGGTCCTCCAGCGCCCTTCACCATGCTCTCCCATCCACCGGGATATGAACGGGGCTCATGATAGCTCTCGATGTATTTCTCCTTCTCAAAGCTCAGATCCTCCAAATACGCTATCTGGATCCTGGGCGAGATGCTGTGGAGGATGGCATAGCGCCCATTTATCTTCTCGGGGAAAAGCACGAAATTCTTATTGATCTTTCCGGGATTCGATATTATCTTCTCCTCGCTCCACCTCCACCTCTTATTGAGGAAATCCTCCACGCTTATCGACGTGAGCCCGACCCTCAGCCCCCTAGAGTCGAAGAGATTATAGGTCATGTAGATCGCGTCATCTATCCTTACTAGCCTAGGGTCCTCACATCCGCCGAATCCGCCGCCCGAAGCAGAAAATGCATGGCCTTGAGAGTTCACGCTACTCTGGTATATCGGGTGGGAGTGCCGCTCATCGATCATGACCCCGTCGGTTGATGCGGCGTAGCCGAAGCGGGAGATCCAGTCAACTCCCAAGGCGCGGTAAACTATGTGAATTCTGCCATCAAGGATTATCGCGCCCGGGTTGAACGTCTGATAAGCCTCCCAGTAGTTACTCGGATTAGGCGCTATTATCGGGTTGAGATGCGGCTTAATAAAGATCCCTCTCCAGGTAATTCTCGCTGAAGCAAGCTCACCTGGAGCTTTTCCCTCGCCTTTACTAACCTCCCT
>JALNJX010000008.1 GCA_023268255.1 Candidatus Wolframiiraptor sinensis | reverse complement strand
TTATTATCGTTCAGTTCCAGCTCCCTGGCGATGTCCGCGAATCTCGGGATCTTCTCCATTGCCTTCTCGACTATCTCCCCGCGAATAATCATCAATTTCTCCTCACAATCCCTGATCTCATCCTCAAAGTCTATGCCTAGCTCCAGCATCTGCTGCAGCCTCATCAGCTGCCTGGCCAGCGCCCTCTCCTTCATCAGCAACGGCTTGAACACGGCATCCAAAGGCGTGACTTCTCTGAAGGCCTTCGGCACCTCATCACGAATCCTCGACAAGATATAGGTATCACCGAAATCGGTCTTCTCCCTGCCGAACCTCTTCTTCAGCTCCTCAACATATTTCTCGCGTAGTTTCTTCCACTTCCACGGCCACGCGAAGTAAAAAACCTCACACCATTATCAATCAACGCCTTCAGCTGATCCCACATCCTCGGAAATATTGTGTTATCAATGTAAACTTTGTTGTATTTTTCGGCGAGCTCAGCAGGGGCGCGCCCGAGCTACTCCGTTAGGGGAAGGCTCTTGATGGACTTCAGCAGCTTCCTAGCCTTCTCCACATCGGCCTCGAGAATCTCTGCGAGCATCTTGAGGCCATCTTCGATCCCGAGATGCTTTATGAAGCTCTCGGCGACCTGGCGGGCCACCTCTCTCTTCTCCCATGGATAAATTATCCATGCATCGGTCATCTGGACATAGTAGTCTGGCTTGAACTTGCACCAAGGCTTCATGTGGAGTGTCGCGACCTTCACCTCGAGGGGGTTCTTCGGGGCTATCTCCTGCTCCACCACGGCCTTGAGCGTCAGCCCTTCATCAGCAACATCATCAACTAGTAGAACCCTCTTCCCGGAGAGATCGCTCAGGGCAAGCGGGCTATACACCTTCACGCTAAACCTCTTGGCCACATCCACGTAGCTATTGCAGCCGATCGGGTAAATAGTCCTAATGTCGAGGAAGTCGGAGAGGAGGTGGGCCACGGTGGCCCCTCCCCTCAAGATGCCGACCACGACATCGGGCTTATAGCCGGCCGAGATGCTGTCGGCGAGCTTCTCAGCGAGATCCTCAATATCTTTCCATGAGAGGTGAAGGTACTTCACCCCGCCGACCTCGAATAATCTCATACAAAAAGTTCCGAAGAGAGCCATTAATATTTTTGCTTAGATTCCTAAGATCGCCGGCGATTCATACCTCAGAATTAAGGCTCCAGAAATCTCTAAAATGGCTCGACGGGGTTTTTGTGCGCGAATTTTTATCTAGCCCTAAGGACTCCTAATCGCGCTGAATGAGGTTTTCGACAGGCTTACCGGCGCTTGATAGGAGGCTGGGAGGAGGGGTTGCGACAGGAACCTTAACCCTGGTTTATGGCGAGGAGAAGTCTGGGAAGACGAGCCTCGCCCTCATGATGTGCGCCCTCGCGACGAGGAGCCTTCCAGCCGCCTACGTCGACTGCTCCGGCAGGCTTCACCCGGCCAGAATCTCGCAGATAATGAGGGCTCTCGGGGGAGATGAGGATAAGCTGTACATACTATCCGTCGAGAGCTTCAGCGCACAGGAGAGGGCGATTCTCGGCATACATGATTCTAGGCCTCCGGCCAGTTTGCTGGTCTTTGACGACTTCACGGCTCTTCATAGGCTCGAGCTCTCGGGCGACATCGGGCTTGATATGCGGGTTTACAGGCGGCTGGCATTCCATGTTGCGGCGCTCAAAGAGGCCGCCCTGAGAAACGGTCTCGCGGTCATGATTGTGGGCCAGGTTCACGACATCCCGGATCGGGGCGAGGCCAGAGCGGTCGCCCAGAGAATCCTGGTATACTGGTCGGACACGGTTCTCAGGCTCGAGATGGATCCAAAGACTAGGCTGGGCAGGATATTGATCGAGAAGCCGGAAAGAGCGGAGGCTACAACTTACAAGATAACGGGCTTCGGCCTAGCCCCAGCTCAGCCGCCCTAATATGGCCTAGCGAACTTCTCTAGATACCCGCTATACATCCCGAGGAATGAGAGCAGTAGGAGGAGGAAGCTGAAGAAGAGCATGTACTTCGTTGTTCTGGGGTCTGATGGCCTTAGGATTGCTCGAGCATAAAGGAGGAGTCCTCCCGCCCCGAGAGCATAATAGATGAAGATGACTATGGTCTCGGCGTGAGTCTGCCACCTCATATCCCAGAGGAAGACCCGCATGCTCCCATCAGGGAGGAATATTATCGAGATTGGGCGGTCTGTGACTAGAGAGTATACCGCGCCGCTGAGAAACGCGATCGTGAGCGCCAGGATTATGGCGACGATTATCGTATTGGTGGTCTCAGATCTAAGCCGCGCGATGAGCTTCTCCGAGAAGCTCCGTCTCCTAGAGCTCATCCGCGTCGGCAGGAAAATGGCTCTAAGTAAAAAGCTTATCGCCCGAGATGGGCCCTAAACTCCACCGCAATTCCCAGTTCCTCCACGATCCTCCTCCGGAGTCTCATTAACTCTCGCCTCTTTCTCCCGGCGACGCGGATCACGGCCTTATCGAGCCAGAGAGCCTCAAGCTCAGCACCCTTGAGCCCAGAACCTCTCAGAATTTCCTCGACGATCTTCTCGGCTTTCTTAAGCCGCTCACGAACCTCTCTAACATCGGAGATTATTGGGCGCCCATCAAACTCATAGATCTCGTAGATTTTTTCTCCGGCGCGAGAAATATCCACCACGTGCCTGATGCCGGATTCAGGGCTTAGGCCGCTCGGCGCCCTTATGGAGGCAGAGACGCTCAAGATCTCCAAGATGCCGGAGCACCTCATGAGAACCATCTCGTCTATCACTTGGGGCATGATTGCCGGGCCTACCACCTCTAAGAGCGATGCAAGCGCGGCGTTGATCAACTTAGACCGCTTGAATGCTATTACCCCGATGCCCGCGAGCCTGGCATCCTTCACGAGCTTTAGATCTCTCGAATCCGCCACCTCGTCTATTATGATGTAATCTAATGGGCTTGAGAGCGCGAGGTGCAGCGCTTTCTCCAAGTCTCCATCGAGCGGGCCATAGTATGGCGCGGAGGCATTGATCCTCCTAGCGCGGCCTATGATCCTCGCCTCCAATCCTCTTTCCCGAAGCTTCTCGGCTATCTTCTCTGCGATCGGGAAGCTGTAAACTCCATCGAGGTTGAGCACGAGTATTCCACGAGGTCTCAAAGAGCCTTCCACGACTATGGGCTCGATGACGGCATCCTCTGAGACGAGATCTAAGATATTCTTCTGGATCACGGCCTCCATCCTATCCGAGAGCGGCGGCTTCACGATCCTTATCCTGTAATCGCCCGTCTCAAGGATCACCGCCTCGGGCCTGAGCATTATCACGTCCGCGCGCTCCCTGACCCTGGCGACGGCCATCACCTCCTCCAAGATCTCATTGAGCAGATTCTCATTGCATGGCTCATCGTCGAGTATCATGGTCTCCAGCCTTCCATCCCGGAGCACGTCGGCGCGAGGCCTCATTCCATCCCTAAGATAGAGGCTCACGACATCCGGCCCGAGATACTTCTTGTAAGCCGGCTCCTCCGGCCTCCGATAAGGCTCTATGTATTTCACCGGAATCCCTTCGGCCTCGGCCACGAGAGCTTGCACGTAGTCCGAAGTATAGAGGGCTCCTCCCTCAGCCCTCGCGACATCGCGTATCAGGGCATCTATCCTCCCGCTTCTAGCCAGCCTTATATCATCGAGGCTGGGCCTCTCGCCCGAAAACCTTATCCGGATATTCTTCTCTCCCGCGATTTCCCTGATTCTCCTGATCTCCTCGAGCCCCTTCAACCCGATGTCTTTTCCCTTCGACGCCTGCGCTTGGAGCTCGTCTATGACAGCCAGTGGAATTATCAGCTCGCAGTCCTCAATCTCGCTTGCCTCGATAAGCCTCGATAGCGCCCCGTTTATCAGCACGCTCGTATCAGGTACGATCTTCTCCATGATGCCCCGGCTGTTTAATCGCGCTCCACACCTATAAGCCTCTCTCCTCAATGACCTCTATGACCCCGATCAGCTCATCAAGCTCATCCACGATATACTCCGCGCCGCTTCTGAGAAGCTTGTCCCTCGAGTCGGCTCCTCCAGCTACCGCCACTACGCGCGCTCCAGCCCTTCTTCCAGCTATCATGTCGGAGGCCGAGTCCCCGGCGTAAACCGATCTCCTAGGCGGCGCATTCAACCGCTCAATAGCCTTAACAACTATTTCCTCATGGGGCTTCAGCCTCATGGCATCATCCCTGCTAACTATCGCGTCGAAGAAGCCGCGAAGTCCCAGCCCATCGAGCACGATCCCGACGCATCTCCCGCTATTATTCGAGGCTAAGCCGATCTTGTATCCAGCTCTCTTGAGAGACTCTAGGACGCGGGATGCACCGCTCCTCAGCCTAGCCGACTCGGCCGCCTCGAGCTCATACGGCTCCATGCACTCATCCAAGATCCTCCTGGAGCATTCTCTCGGAATCCCGCGAAACCTCTCGAGATAGGTGATTATGATCTCGGCGGGCCTATGCTCGTCGAGCGCTCCCAGATCAACGCCCATGCTCCTGATCCTTCTAATGAACTCCTTCCTCGCATCCAGTATCCTAAGCGAGAAGTCTGTGATCGTCCCATCGAGATCGAAGATCACGGCATCAATGCCCATCCTCTTTTACTCCCGCCCACGTAGCTCGCTAAAAATTCTTTTCCCCAAGGCTCGGAGCGCCGTCCACCGGAAAGCCTAAAACGAGGCGTTACTCGTGAAGCATGATGACCGCCGCGATAATCGGCGTCGGGATGACGAGGTTTGGAAGAGACCTGGAGCATCAGCTCCCGGATCTCGCCTTCAAGGCCATCGAGGAAGCCTTAAGGGACGCGGGCATATCGAGAGAAGACATAGGGTTCATCGCGCTCGCCAACGTCGGCGGATGGAGCGGCGAATTCTTCCCGCTCCCCATAATCTGCGAGTATGCTGGCCTTAATCCCAGGGGCGGCATGAGGGTTGAGGCGGCCTGCGCGTCCGGAAGCGCGGCTCTCGCGGCAGCCTGCATGGCCGTGGAGTCGGGCTACGCGGATATAGCGCTCGCGGTCGGGGCTGAGCGGATGAATGAGCTGGCATCCACGTCAGCTGTTATCGAGCTCCTCGGCAGGGGAGGAAACTTCTTCTGGGAGTTTGAGACATTCGGCCTCACATTCCCCGCATACTACGCCCTCTACGCCAGAGCCTACATGGACGAGTATGGCGCGGTGGAGGAAGATCTCGCGAAAATCGCCGTCAAGAACCACTATTATGGCTCGATGAACCCGAAGGCCCAGTTTCAGAAGAAGATAACGATCGAGGATGTCATGAGCTCCAGGTACGTGGCCTGGCCTCTCAAGCTCTATGACTGCTCGCCGATAACGGATGGGGCGGCCGCAGCGGTCATCGCTTCCGAGAAGGTGGCATCGAAGCTAACTGATACGCCAATATGGGTGAAAGCCCAGGCTATGGCAACGGCCCCAGCAAACCTCACCATGAGAAGCGATCTCCTCTCGATAGAGAGCGCTGTCGAGGCATCGAGGCAGGCCTATAAGAAGGCCGGAATAGAGGATCCTGTGAAGTCCCTCGACCTCGCACTCGTCCACGACTGCTTCACGATCGCCGAGATAATAGCTTACGAGGATCTCGGATTCGCCCGGAGAGGCGAGGGATATATGCTCGCGAGAGAGGAGCAGACATACATCGGCGGCCTCATCCCCGTGAACACTGATGGAGGTCTCAAGGCGAAAGGCCATCCCATCGGAGCCTCAGGCCTAGCCATGGTATACGAGGCTGTCAAACAGCTCAGGCAGGAGGCCGACCGAGGCAGACAAGCCCCGATAAAACACGGCCAAGCCCTAATACACAACGTCGGCGGAACAGGCCATTTCGCCTACATAACAATCCTATCGCTCAAGAAGTCCTAAAAACTCAAATCGCGAGTTAGCCCAGAGGCTTCCGATAAAATGCATGCCAAGTAGATGCGCTTCTAAGAAGCCTTATAATTAATTCGCTCTCCTGTTTCTGCATGGCTGGCGGGAATGATGAAGTAGAATCTCTGAAATGTGCGGTGGTGGAAGCGGGTAAGGCCATGCATGAAGCCGGGCTGGCCACAGCTACATGGGGCAACATAAGTGCATTGACGCGCGATAGGAGGATCATGGTGATAACGCCTAGCGGATTCGATAAGAGCAGGCTCAACCCGCATGACATGATAGTCATGGACTTGAATGGAGCGGTGATCGATGGCAGGCACAAGCCGTCAATAGAAGCTCCCATGCACTTGGAGATATATAAAAGCCTCGAGCACGTTTACGCGATAGTTCATACGCATTCTCCGATGGCGACCGCCGTCGGGGTGGCCGGGGAGGAGATACCGCCCATAATCCTAGAGATGGTTGCTGAGATAGGCGATAGAATCCCGCTAGCGGAATACGCCTGTGCTGGGACGAGAAGGCTGGGTAGAGCTCTGGTCGAGGTGCTGAGGAGCGCTAACGCGGCCATAATGAGGAATCACGGGGTCATAGCCGTCGGGCCGAGCCTCAAGGCAGCATTGGCGAGGGCGATCCTAGTCGAGGAGGCGGCGAGAATATTCATAGCAGCAAAAATTCTCGGAAAGATAGAACCTATACCCGATGACGAGATCAAGCTATTCAAAGCCGTCATAGGCGAGTGGAAAACAATACAGAGAATCCAGAACATAAGCGAGTGGATTAAAGAACTGAAATCGATCGGCGCCGAGAACCAAGAAGATTAACTAGAAGTCCATCGCGTTGTAGATGACCATTTTTGTCAAAGTTTGATTTTCGGGTTATTTATATTGCATGGCTTTAGGGCTTTTCGGTTCTCCTCCATGGCTTTGGCGAGCATGTGTTTTAGGATGGCTTCGAGTTCTAGGCTGAGCTTTTCCAGGCTTGATGATTCCTCTGCCATAATGTATACCGCTAGTTCTATCTCCTCTTCGAGGAGCTTTGCGCGCCATCCTACCTCTCCTCATCACATTCCACGTTCCTGCTGGATGGCCTTAAAGGGTCTCCTAGCTTAACCTCGCGCGTATTGTTTATAACCTCTATGTTTCCATAGAATGTTTCTCAGGTTCTTCTGATGAGGGTCACGGATAATAGGACGATTATTCCCAAGATGATCATTGCCAGCCCGAGTCCTATGAATGAGAAGGTCAGGCGTTATTCAGCCTAGTTTTAGCTTCTCCTCGGATCGCTCGTTACTAGGAATTCTCGGCCTGGATACTTTTCCTCAACTATGTTTTTGATCGCTCTGTTCTCGATTAGCTTGCTGTCGAATGTGAGAAGGCCGAGGCATTCCGGGCTCGCTATGGAGAAGGCCGCTATCATACAGTCCATGGGCTCAAGCCTCCTATCCATCTCCGCGAGATCCTGTAAGATGCTCGAGAAATCTGCTATGAGTTCTCTTCCGAGGAACGCGATCTCGAGATCGCCGAATACCTCGATGATCCCGATGTTTATCTCATGCTCCATGAACTTTCCAGCCGCCTCCGATATTACGATAAAGGGTATCTTGATCCTCCGCGAGAGGCTCTTTACCACGCTGTTCGCGATGGTTCTGGCATCGCGATCGATGGACATCCTCTTAGCTATCAAGTCATGCTTAAACGAGAGGTAGTTTATCAGATAATTCGTGTCCAGATAGTAAAATTGCTCCGCTCTACTCCTCATATCCGGCTGATGCCCAGCTAGATTAGCCGCTTCTTCTTTAGGGCTTCATGAACTTCTTTGAAGTATTCTCGGGTTAGCCATGGCTTAGACATCCTGAGTATGCCGTATATCTCATCCTCCGGGAGATCCCGATAACTCTTCGAGACCGCTAATATGCTGGCGGCCACCTCCAGCCACCTAGCATCCCTGCCTCTCACCAGCTCTATGAAGCCCTCGGCATCGAATCCGCTCGGCAGATCCGCTTCAGGCAGAACCCTTTGCCCCGCCAGCTCATAATAGTCATCCGCCAGCTCCCTGGAATAGGGGCCATATATGTAGAGCGAGTAGTCGTATCCCAGGTCGAGACCAAAGTATCTGGCCAGAAAGACGTATTTTTGCAGGAGGAACCTCTTATCAAACTCCTCCTCGACGTTGAAGACATAGCCCAGCCTATCCCTCAGAAAGCGTATGAAGGCCGCTAAGACCCCCTTTCTAATGGAGACGTCGAGACAGGCTTTCATCCATGAGCCTCCTTCAACACGTGATCCGGGTAAGCGCGCTTAAAACCTTTCGCATTTTAGAGCTTTATCTCATCGCTCCTCGATTGCGAGGAGTTCCAGGAGAAGGTGCGGGGCGGCACCCCCTTAAAGCCATCCACGGCCTCTAGCTCAAGGTGATGAGGAGGCTTCCCGTGAGGCCGAGCTGTCATCCTCGGAATGCGGGCTCTCGGAGGAGAACTCCGGGATTTACTATGGCCGCGAGATGCTCCTGAAGATCGGCCCCCTAATACTCGTGATCGGAGTTTACAGGAGGAAGCTCATGTAAACAACGAGAACATCAACCAGTTTACATCCCCCTCCCCTTGTTTACGCGGATTAGGGGCCTTGTAAACATGGATCGCCCGGATGTTTACGGGATTAGCGGACGCGCGCATATGCGCGCCTCCTAGCATGCAGATACTGCGGAGAAGTATTCGACAGCATGGCCAAAGCTGGCCGCTCACATCTCGAATCATCACAGCTCGAAAAGGGGCCAAGGAGAGATAGCAGGCTTGTTGAGGCAGCTATTGGAGGAGGCATGGAAGAACAGGAGGCTTCTTGAGCGCTTTAACCACACACTCTTAAACGGGCCGCCGCGAAAATTTAGGTAAAGCTCTCAATATATAGCCGATGCAGGATCGCCCGTTGCCGCTTGCGGCCATCCCGTATATAGAAGGGCCGACATTTAGGACTGCGACGCCGAGTCACCTTCTGCTGAAAAACCTTCTAACGCGGAAATGCGAGCGAGAAAGTCGCATGAATGAGGCAAAGCGCGCCCAAGGCCCCCATAAGTATGCAGAGAAGAACCACGAGCGGAGCTTCCATTTACTAAAGCTTACCGCCAAATCGCGCATTGCCTGCACCATAACAACGGAACCGCGCACCTGAATATCTTGTCTCCTGTTTCAGCTTAATGAGCCAACCGTTTTCCGGCGGGTCACGCTGCCTAACATCAGCCCTCAATTAGCGTTGAGCGGCGTATTCTTTCACCTTGCTCCTCGATGAGACTTCTCACCCTCTCAGCCGTAACACCGGGCGTAGTTCCTATTTTCTCCACGCAAGCAGCTCCAGCGGCTTGACCAAACAATAATAGCTCGAGAACATCCTCCAAGGAGATTTCCTCAAACCTCTTTCTGGGAAGTGTTTCCGAAAGCTTGAAAATAATCCCGGCGCAGAGCGCGTCGCCAGCCCCGGACGGATCAACCACGCTCACCTTGAATGCTGGTTGCCTCACGATCTTATCCCCGCATAGCGAGATAACTCCCTTCTCACCATTACTGACTACCGGGAGCTTAACGCCCATATTGATAAGCCATTTAAGCCCTTCTTCAGCGCTTGCCAACCCGCTCAGCCCCTTCAGCTCAAGCACGTTGCAGTGCATGATATCGGCGAACCTCAAAGCGGGATGGATATAACTCCAACTCTTTCCAACAGGCTTAACGAGATCAAGCACGGTGATTATGCCTTTCTCCTAGCAATACCTCAGTAGTTCCCAAACCTTAAAATCAAAATCCCCGAGAATTCCGGATGCGATGTAGAAGATCTCGGGTTTGAATTTCTCTAGAACGCCGAGAACATGGCTGAAGCTCAGATACTGATTCGCCCCGGGATCATTTATGAAACGGCGATCCT
This sequence comes from Candidatus Wolframiiraptor sinensis, assembly GCA_023268255.1. Classification (GTDB taxonomy): domain Archaea; phylum Thermoproteota; class Nitrososphaeria_A; order Caldarchaeales; family Wolframiiraptoraceae; genus Wolframiiraptor; species Wolframiiraptor sinensis. The sequence continues at coordinate 1,386 of JALNJX010000008.1, read as the reverse complement.
CACCCTCAACTATAAGCGTCAGAGTCTTCGAGGTCTCCTCGCCCTCGACCTCTTGGAGGAAAACGACAATCCCCTTCTCTTCTAAGACCCTAACCGCGAAATCCCTGAGGACATCATCTCCAACCGCGCAAGCTAACCCGACATCACCGCGCCCTGCACCCAGCTGCATCAAATCAACAGAAACATTAGCAGGGTGCCCACCAATTCTAAGCTTAATCCCAGCCGGAGCATAAACAATCTCGCCGGGCCCCGGAATAGCTGGCAGCTGGGCGGCAATAAAATCGACGCAGAGAAAGCCGGCATTGAGAACTTTTGCCATGAAAAACCTCAAGAACCCCCACCTAAAAACGATAATCCCTTATACTCCAGCTAGGATGCGGGAAGGTTCATCACCAGATCATGACTTGATCCAGAGGATGAAGATGCACCATCACTTTCGATGTTTGTGGAGAGTATGCAGGATTAATAGCCAAGGCGATACCGGATTGCGCTTCCTGATGAAAACATTAATAAATTGTTAAGGTTTCTTAATAGTTAGGCTGAAGAATGTGGATTCCCTCCTGGCTCGGCGAATGCTATTCAAGGCTTTATACGAGGTTTGGCCAGGAACTATTCACCCTTTCAGATGCCAAGGAAGTCTTATCCTTTAGCAATAACAAGCTCTTAGTCGCGTTCAGTAAGCTTCACTCAAAGAGAATTTTACTCATTTTTGATCGAAAGAAGCCAAGGCTTTATAGACTCCTAGACCCAGAGAACTTCATCCTCCTAGCCTCCGGCATCGTTAAAAATGTCGAGAGAATAGGCTCCGAGAGATATCTCAAGCTCATACTCGACTGCCTAAAGGTAACCCTGAAAGCAGTGGACCTCGAATCATTTGCCGTCTACGGATCCGTGGCCCGTGGGACAGCATCAAACTACAGCGATGTCGATATTCTGCTGATCTCGGACTCGCTGGAGGGAAGCCTAGCATCAAGACTGGATAAGCTATACCATCTTGAAAGGAAGCTGGAGGGCGAGCTTGAATGGCTCAGAGAACACGGCATATACACGTCAATCAGCTTCTACCCGCTGAGAAGAGATGAGGCCAGAAGAATGCCGCTCCTCTTCTTGGACCTGACAGAGGAAGCGGCAATACTATATGACAAAAACAATTTTCTCGAGACGATACTGCTAGAACTCCGCGAAAAGCTGTTAAAACAGGGTGCCAGGCGCGTGAAGCTGACCGGAGGAAGATGGTACTGGGATCTAATGCCAAGCCATGGGCAAGGTGAGAAAATTGCAGCTACTTAAAATCGCCAAATCATATCTAAGGCAGGCTGAAGCGAGGCTTAAAGACGCCAAGGATGCCCTTGCGGAAGGCAACTATCCCTACGCTGTGAGGCTAAG
>JALNJX010000007.1 GCA_023268255.1 Candidatus Wolframiiraptor sinensis | reverse complement strand
ATCAAGAAGAAGGGAATCCTTAGGCCGAGGGCCAGGGATGAGAAGGAGGTGCTGAGGAGGCTGCTAGGAATTCTGAAGACCCACAATAATGAGACTATTGCTGGTGGAGGGGCAGGATAAAAGCCCTAATGAGGCCTGTGATGCGGAATTAAATGCTCCAACAAAGGGAGTGGTTCATCCTTTATTGCAGGCGAAGGGCTGTCCAGATGCCCCTCCCCCTTCCACCCTCTTTTTTCCAACTATAAGATGTAATTTTTTAATAGATGTAATTTTTTAATTCTGCCACCTCAAGCCTCTCTCGGGATTGAGGATTTACTGGGAGGTTTATGGGTGCGCGGCAAACGTCGCTGACGCGGAGATAGCGATCGGCATATTGAGGGGCAGGGGTCACGAGGTTGTCCCGAGACCGGAGGACGCCGACGTCATAGTGGTCTTCACATGCGCCGTTAAGAAGCCTACGAGCGATAGAATGTTCTACAGGATAAGCCGGCTGAGAGAGCTCGGAAAAAGGATCATCGTGGCGGGCTGCATGCCGATTGGGGAGCCGGGGAAGGTTAAGCTCGCGGCGCCGGATGCCGTGATGATAGGCCCGAGATCCATCACGAGGATATGGGAGGCCGTTGAGAGGGGCATAAGCATCCTAGATGATGTTGATGACGTGAAGCTCGGCCTTCCGAGGAGTAGGAGAAGCCCGGTGGTCGCAATAGTGCCGGTATCCGAGGGCTGCGCCTGGAGGCTCTGCAGCTTTTGCATAGTCGCGAGGATCCGAGGCGCTTTCAGGAGCTATCCGTTGGAGCTCGTGCTCGGGGAGGTTAGGAGGTTCCTCGAGGAGGGCGCGAGGGAGATCTGGCTGACGAGCCAGGATATGGGGAGCTATGGGATCGAGTCTGGGAGGAGCATGCTTCCGGAGCTCCTAAAAGCGGTCTCGAGCATCGAGGGCCTGTTCTTCATCAGGGTCGGCATGATGAACCCGCTATACATCTACCCCGTTAGGGAGAAGCTCGCGGAAGCTTATTTACACCCCAGGATATTCAAGTTCCTTCATCTGCCGGTTCAATCGGGCTCGAATAGGATTCTCAGGAGCATGATGAGGGGCTATACGGTCGAGGCATTCAAGAAGATAGTCGAGGAGTTTAGGCGGAGAATACCCGAGCTAACACTCTCGACGGACATCATCGTAGGCTACCCGGCGGAGGATGAGGAGGATTTCGAGGAGACGATTAGGCTCGTGGAGGAAGTGAAGCCTGACATGATAAATATCTCGAGGTTCTTCGCTAGGCCCGGCACTCCCTCCGAGAGGCTCAAGCCCCTAGACCCTAGGTTGATCAATGAGAGGAGTAGAATTTTGAGCGAGGTTGCGAGAAGGGTAGCTCTCGAGAAGAATGAGGGGTGGGTGGGCTGGAGCGGCTACGCTATAGTTGATGAGATCGGGGAGCGCGGCGAGGCCATAGCAAGGAACATCTACTACAGGCCCATAGTCATCGCGGATGCGCACGGCGAGGATATCCTCGGGAGAATCGTCGAGGTCGAGGTCGAGGATGCCAGGCCATACTGCCTAATGGCCAGGCTCAGGAGAATAGTGGATCTCGAGGAGGCTCGGGAAGCGATAATAGCCTCTTAGAAGAGCTGATGAGGCTGGAGAATGCTGGAGGAGCTCCTCCCGGAATATAACTCGATCGTGATACACTATGGCGAGATAGCGCTGAAGAGGAGTAGGCGCGGGAGATTTGAGCGGATACTCCACAGGAATCTTGAGGAGCTAACAGGCGTGAAGATCAAGAGACTTCAGGGTAGATTCATCATGAATCTTGAGCCGGGCATGGATGCCGCCGGACTGCTCGAGAAGATCGGGAGATCCTTCGGCGTGGTGTGGTATGCTCCAGCGATAAGGGCATCATCCCTCGAGGAGCTCCGGGATAAGCTGCTGGATATACTGCCCCGAGTCCGCGTGAGGAGCATAAAGCTCGTGGTCAAGAGGAGCAATAAGAGCTTCCCGAAGACGTCGCTCGAGGTCGCGAAGGAGCTCGGCGGCGAACTTGCCTCAAGGCTCGGGCTGAAAGTAGATTTGAAGAAGCCTGACCGTGTGGTTCAAGTCGAGATCACGGAGGACGGCATCTATGCATCACTGATGAAGCTTAGGGGGCCGGGCGGGCTACCGCTCGGAGCATCTGGGAAAATCCTCGGCCTCTATTCGGGCGGAGCCTGCTCAGCGCTAGCATGCTGGTTCATGATGAAGAGGGGCTGCAGGATCGATTTGCTTCACATTCATGATGAGGAGTTGGGCGAGGCCGTAATCAGGTCGGAGCTCATGCGCAATGCTGAGAGGCTCCTCGAATACGCCTCGAGAATCAGGGTTTACCTTGCATCCTCGAGCCCTCTTCTGAGCTTGATGGAGGGGGCGCCGAGCGTTGAGAAGCCCACGATCAGGATCGCGTTCATGCTCAGGCTCGGTGAGGAGGTCGCCAGGCTGAAGGGCTACCCCGGCCTGGTTCTCGGATCGCGCCTCGAGGGCTCGGTCGAGCTTGACGGCCTCCTGCAGATGCTCTCCATGAGAAGCCTCCCGGTCCATATGCCCCTAATAGCCCTCACGAGCGAGGAGATCTCGAGAAGATGCGAGGCCCTCGGGCTTCACGCTCTCACGGGCCGGCGAGAAAATTATCCCGCAATTCCAGATCCCCTCGATCTCTGGAGGAGGCTCGAAGAGCCCGTGAGGCGGGCGATCGAGAGGCTCGAGGTCTATGATCTCAGGCTTGGAGCTGGGCCCGCGCAGATCACTTAGCCAGCCTCAGGAGCTTCGCTGGACTTGGCAAGAGCACTTCGCAGCTTATCTCACCCGCCTCGGCGAGCCTCTGAAACTCCTGGGGGCTCTCCGTGTGCACGGGTATTAGGACTCTGGGCCTTATCTCATTGATGATCTCTATCAGGGTCTCTCGGTCCGCGTGGCCGGAAGAGTGTGCGATTCTCAGATCCAGCCTGAGCAAATTCACCCATCTCTCGAATCTCGCCCACTCTATCTCCTGCTCCTCGTCATGCGGCTCGCTCGTGGATACCACTAGGCCTGAGCCCGGTCTTGGCCTCACCTGAGCAAGCTCCAGCACCTGATCCAGCCCGCCGAGAATCAGCAAATAATCTCCCTGCTTCTTCGAGATCTCCTCAGCCTTTACTAGTGCTCCGGGCTTCCTGCCATCGAGCCTATCGGCATACATTTTCCTCAGCCATCCCCGATAATGCTGCGATTCGAGGTCATAGCCTCCTCCTGTGAGGGATCTGCGCTCAAAGTAAATGCCGGCGCCCCTCAGATCAGGGAGCGGTATCTTGGTGCCCGACTCCGCCAGCCGGTCTATCAGGTGGGCGGCTCTCGGGCAGAGAACGGGGATTCTTCCAAGTTCCTCCGATAACTGGATTATGCTCCTGACCCTATCCACGTCCGCCGGGGAGATTATGATGCAGGCGAGCTTACCCACCTTATCCTCCAAGTATCTCCTTATATCCCGGATGACCTCATCCTCGCGAACCATTATGGATGAGTCTATCCGCGTTCCCTCGATTATTAGGTACTCTACTCCAGCAGCCCGCTCGATGAACCTGTCGGTTAGGCTCTTGAGAGCGCCATGCCTCCTGATATCGCCGGTATAGGCGAGGGAAAGATCCTCAATCACGAAGCTGAAGGCCGCTGGAATCGAGTGATCTATCGGGCATGGGGTTACGTGGAAGGGCGCGCTCGGGATGCTGGAATATTCCTCAAAGATCGCGATCGATCTCTCCCGCGGCTCGCGGCGCTCCTCAATTCTATTCCTCACCTCGAAAATCTCCGCCTCGATTCCGGATGCTGCCGAGGACTCGAGCATCGCCTCCATAATCGTCCTCATAGACCTGCTCATGGCCAGCATGATCTTGTCAGACAGGAAGCCTGATGCGCCATAATGATCCCTATGAGCGTGCGAGAAGATGCACATTGATGCCTCCACCGGCTCGCCCTTCTCCAGGATCTCGCCAACCCTCTCATCTATGCCCACTAAATCATCGCGGTAAATTCCCCTAATTCTTGGAAGTATCCCGGAGTAAAGGTAATAGTAGAGCGTGTTGGCGACCGTGAGCGCCCGGTAGCCGAGAAGATAATCCCTCTTCCTCTTCAGGTTGATCCCGAAGTCTAGGAGCACAGCATCCCCGCCCGATGAGACCGCTATCTTATTGCCCCCAACGCAGTCCGCGCCATCCAGCACCCTGAGCTCGAACGCTGGCATCCCTCCCGATAACCCACCTTAAACCAGGTTATAGCATTGCATCGATGGGCGGGCCTCGCTCGATGAGGAGGCCGGATATTCTTCGCTCTAGGCTCTCGCTCTGCGTGGCTCTCACGAACAGGCTCTTGCGCCTGAGCTCCTCGAGATTCGAGGCGCCCACATAGCCCATACCGCTCTTTAGCCCGCCGATGATGAGCTTTACGACCTCGCGCACGCTGCCCTTATACGGGACGTAGCCCGAGAGACCCTCGGGGATCAGCTTAGAGTACCTGTCCAGCTTCTCTATGACCTCCGGGCTCCCCATACCCCTATACCTCTTCAGCTCGACCCCATTTCTCTCGATTACCTCTCCCGGCGCCTCATCCGTTCCAGCGAGCATTCTCCCGAGCATCACGCAGTCCGCTCCTGCCGCGAGGGCCTTGACCACGTCCCCTATCCTCTTGACCCCGCCATCGGCTATCACAGGCACGCCGTAGCTCGATGCCACGTCCGCGACCCACGCGATCGCCTGGAGCTGCGGGACGCCCACGCCGCAAACCTCCCTCGTGAAGCACATGGAGCCGGCGCCGAGGCCAACTCTGAGGCCATCAGCTCCTGCTGATATGAGGTCCTCCGCTCCCTCGGGGGTCACGATGTTCCCGGCCACCACGTCCACGTCGGCGATCTCCTTGTATCTCCGGATGCTCCGGATAACGTTCTCGCTATGGCCATGAGCCGCGTCTATTACCACGAGGTCTGCGCCTGCGTCCACGAGCTTTCTGAAGCGCTCCTCGTCCAGCGCCCCGACCGCCGCGCCCACGATCAGCCCCCGCTCCTTCACCCTCCTAACCTCCTCAGCCTCCCTATCGGCCGGCATATTCCTATGGATTATCCCGATGCCGCCCTCCTCCGCCAACGCGATCGCCATCTTCGCCTCCGTCACGGTATCCATCGGCGAGCTGACGATCGGTATTCTCAAGGACACGTTCCTAGAAACCCTCGTGGAGACGTCGATATCCTCCTTCGGAATAACAGACGAGAATCTCGGAATTAGGAGGACGTCATCGAAGCTGAGAGCGGCCGCCGCCCTCTCCAGCTTCCTCGAATAGAACCCCATACTGGGAGACCTGCATCGCCGGCTTTTATCCATTAAGGCACCTCAGCCCGGGTATCAGTCATCATCCAGGAGTCAGAAATACCCGCGCTCATCACACGTGATATATCATCTAAGTGGGGGTATTTTTATCTTCGGAAGTCATCCTTTTACCCTTGGAAAATCTTCTGAAAATCAGCCATGAGCGCCGAGCTGCTTGAGAGGGCTGTGGAAGAGTATAACAAGTTTAGAAGCCCTGAGGCCGTCGTCAGGATAATCGAGCTGAGAGATGATGGGTTCGTCGCGGAGTTCTCCGGAAGCTTCTGCCTAACATGCGGGGTATATGATTGGCTTGAGGACCTGAGGTACGAGATTCGCAGGCTCGACCCGGAGCTTGACGCGGTGATAGATAGCTGGAGACAAATATCTGATGACTCGATCATAGTGGAGTTTAAGCTCATCAGAAAGCCCGCGGAATAGGTTTCAGCGCACGGTTACCGATCAAACCCTCTCGCCGCCTATCCTCCTAGAGAGTATCTTCATGAGCTCCTCTTCTTCGAGAGCGTGCCTCTCATCCGGCGTCAACTCCTCGGGCAGCCAATCAGGCTTAACCCTATCCCTGTAATATGCTCTTATCGCTCTTCTCAGGGCTCCGACCGCGAGAACTCCGCAGTGGTATTTTATCGGCGGCAACCCTCCCAGCTCATCGGATAGCTGCTTCCAGCTTATCCCCCACGCCTCCCTCAAGCTCTTTCCCTTTATCATCTCCGTCAGCAGGCTGGCGGTCGCGATGTTCGCCGCGCATCCATAGCTCTCGAAGGATGCATCCACGATCCGCTCCTCATCGATCTTGAGGTATATCGTTATCATGTCGCCGCAGGCTAGGCTGCCGGCTGTGGCCACCGCGTTCGCATCCTCCATTCTCCCGAGGTTCTTCGGGTTCCTGAAGAGCTCGAGGACCTTGGGGCTGTAGGGGAGCGGTATTCGCGAGGACATCCCTACATCATCACCTTCGGGGAGATCGATCTGATCCTGCTCACGGCTTCCGGTATCTGCTCTAGAGCATATTTTATGTCCTCTTCCTCGTGCATGGGCGAGACCTTCATCAATATGCTCCCGTGCGCTATTTCATATGGCCTCCCTATAGCTAGGAGGACGTGCGATGGCTCAAGGGTTCTACTCGTGCAGGCGCTGCCGCTGGAGACGTATACTCCCCTGAGGCTCAGCTCGACCGTTAATGCCTCCCCCTCGCAGTAGAGGAAGCTCATGTTCGCGTTATCGGGCGCCCTCCTATCGCCCTTTGGTCCATTCAGCATGACGCCATCAATATTCCCAAGCAATCCATTTATTAGGAGATCCCTTAACCGCCTCATCTTGTATCGGCATTCATCGAAGCTTCTTCTGAGGATCTCAAGCGCTTTCGCGAAGCCGGCGATCGCGGGCACGTCCTCCGCCCCGGGCCAGAGCCTTTGAGAGCTCAGCTGACCGTGGAGTATTGGATCGATTTTTATGCCCTCCCTGATGTAGAGGGCTCCGACGCCCTTCGGAGCAAATGCCTTATGGCCGCTGAAAGATGCCATATCCACCCCAGCCTTCTCCAAGTCCAGCGGTATTCTTCCCAGAGCATCGCAGGCGTCGGTGTGGATCACGGCCTCGGGGCTCTTATCTCTCACGACCTCGGCTATGGCTTTCAGGTCCTGTATGGTTCCGATCTCGTGATTTACGGCCGCGACGCTCACCATTAGGGTATTCCCATCAACTTGGCCGGCGAGGTAATCCAGATCAACAAACCCCTCTTCGTCGACCGGTATTTCCACGAGCTTAAACCCATTCTCCTGAAGCCTCTCCGCCGGAAACTTGATGCTCAGGTGCTCTATCTGCGAGACTAGTATCTTTCTCCGGCCACGGCTCGCCTTCGCAAAGCCCATGATCGCCAAGTTGTTCGCCTCAGTCCCATTATGGGTGAAAATAATCTCGCCATCGCTCACGCCTATCAAATCCATCAAGCCGACCTCAGCCTCCAAGATTACCTCGAGGGCGCGCCATCCCGGCCTATGCGTTATCGAGGGGTTGCCATAGATCCTGTAAGCCTCCTGAAGCGCCGCCAGAGCCTCCTCGAAGGCCAAGCCCGAGTTCTCCAAGTCAAGGTAAACCTCGCGGCGCGGACCGCCATGAGCCCTCACCAAGGACTTAACCTTTTCGAGCTGCTCGAGCAGATCTTTCCCCAATCCTTATCCCAGCTATTCTAAGATAACCGTGTAATATTAGCTTAATGCTTTGACCTAGGCGGCCTCAGGGCCACGCCATGCCTGCTCGCAATTCTCCTAACTGCCAGCTCGCATATCATGCAGAAGGGCATATCCTCCGGCGGAGAGCCCCTCGAGATCGCCTTCTCGACATAGGCATCAACGTAGTCTCTGATCTCCTTGCACTTTGAGAGCATTCTCGCCATCTTGACCCCCCTCTTCGAATTGAGGTAATGGCTTATCGAGGGTTGAGTTACCCCGAGAAGCTCAGCGACCTCCGACTGGGTTAAATTATGCTCCTCTATGAACTTCTTGGCTATCATCAGCCTTATCGCCGGAATCACGTATCGCGCCGAAATTTCACACGGGAACCTCAATTTTCCGATGAGAAGATTGAATTACGCGGTTATAAGCATTACCTCTGAGGCTCCACGCAAATCTCAAAATAATCATCCACTTGCCTGAATCCAATGAACTTGTGCCCCGTTCTCGAGGCCCATTCCCTAACATCATTGGGTGACCGGGGATCCGTTGAGAGGAGTTTTATTCTCTTCCCCGGCTCGGCCTTCCTCATAACTCTTATCAGCATGATTAGGGGGCCCGGGCATGACTTGTACCTGGCATCCACTATTATCTCATCGCTCATCATGGCTCCCCTTTGCTTGCCTCTCAAAATAATCTTCAAATTGCTCCGCATATTTATACCCACTGTCCGGGAAAATCAGGACATAATTTCCGGAGCTCGCAGCAATATTCTTAAAAGCGTGGAAGACCGCGCCGGCGCTCAGCCCAATGAGTAGCCCCTCTTTCCGCGCGACCTCCAGCGCTCCTTCTATCGCCTCATCCCTCTTCACATCAACTATTTCGTCGAACTCGACCATGTGAATCCACTTCATCCCGGACTCGATTCTCCTGATGCCCGGGATTATCTCGTTGGGCGCGGGTTGGACTCCAACCAGCTTAACCCTTTCACCATACTTGCTCTTGAAGTATAGTGAGATCGCGCTCATATGTCCGGATGTTCCGAGGCCGCCTATGATGAAATCGGGGATTATGCCGATTGACTGAAGCTGCTCATCCAGCTCCCTCGCCGTATGCTTCAGGTGCACCTTAAAGTTAGCGTCGTTCTCGAACTGGTTCAGATGCGTTACCCCATCTCTTCTCGCCATCGCATCCACGTCATTCACCGCCTCGACGGTCAAGGTTGTTGGGACTCTAACCACCTCAGCTCCCAGAACTCTCAGGAACGTATCACTGCACTTTTGAATCGTCCTAGGTATGAACAGCCTGGCCTTCCTGCCCAAGATATTCGCTATCGCGGCGAGCGCTATCCCGGTATTCGTCGAGGTCGCCTCGTATAGAACTTCTTTCAGGGCGCCGGCCTCCATGGCCTCCACGATCATGGACCAGGCTATCCTATCCTTGACACTGTTGCTGAAGGGGTTGAAGCACTCGAGCTTGGCGTAGACGGCCCTGTCGCCGGATGAGTAGGATGAGAGCTTGACGAGCGGCGTCGGCCATCCTTCATAGAGGAGCTCAAGAGTGCTATCATACACTTTTAGGAGGCGGCGATCGCGCTTCCATGAGGCGCCGAGATCCTCAAGGGAATATTCAACCTGTCCGGGTTCTCGCGGAACCTCCACCTCGAAATCCTCCTGGGACAGGCGGTGTCCCGCATAATGGAGCCTGAGAAGATCATTTACCTCGAGAACCTCGGGCTCAGGGCTTATGCGCCTAACTCTCACCTCATCACCATTCACTACATACGCTGGAGCTTTCAGCGCTGAGAGCAGTTTTAATGCCTCGAGAACCTCCGTGCCCTTTAAGACGAACATACTTTTCCTCTCAGCTATGATAGGCGTGCTCAGCTTACCGCTTCTCAGGATGACTCTATACGCTGATAGCGTTTTCTTGAGATCAGGCCTGAAGATCTGCTTCAGCTCCCGTATATCTATGAGCTCTACGCTGCTCATCGTTCAGCCCTCACCTCCAGCTCGCGGCATATGCGGCTCAAGGTCTCTCTAAATACTTCAAGCTCGTCCATCGTATTGTAAAGGTAGAATGAAGCGCGGACAGAGCTCTTGATTCCAAGCGCCCTGTGGAGGGGTTGCGCGCAGTGAAATCCCGATCTAACGGCTATATTCCCAAACTCGTCTAGGAGCGCGGCGACGAGATCCCCGCTCACTCCCCTGAGATTAAAGGAGACTATGCCGCATCGCTCTTCCGGGTCTCGCGGCCCGTAAATCTCCACACCATCCAGCTCCTCCAAGATTTCTAGGGCGCATGCCGTGAGCCTCTTCTCATGCTCCCTTATCACATCAAGGCCTATGGCCCTGAGATATCTGATAGCGGCGGCCAAGCCTATTGCCCCGGCAATATTGGGTGTTCCGGGCTCGAGCCTCCATGGCATCTCATTGAGCCTGTAGCCATCGAGCTCGACGTGCGAGATCATCTCTCCCCCGCCGAAGGGTGGATCCAGCTCCTCTTCAACGCCTTCTCGAATGTATAGGCATCCTATCCCGGTCGGGCCGAGAAGCTTGTGACCGCTAAAAACCAAGAGATCGCATTCCAAGTCCCTTACGTTGACCGGCATGTGAGGGACCGATTGAGCTGCATCCACGAGGAGGAGGGCTCCATGATCATGCGCGATCCTAGCGATGCTCTTCACGTCATTCATCGTACCCAGCACATTTGATACATGGCATACCGCAACCAATCTTGTATTCCTCGACAGCTTTCCCTCGAGATCCTCGAGGTCTATTATCCCAGATGATGTTATTCCGGCGTAGCTTAGCTTGAGGCCGAATCTCCTGCTAACTATCTGCCATGGTATCATGTTCGAGTGATGCTCCATTATGGATGAAATTATCTCGTCGCCCCGCCTCCACTTGATTCCATAAGCGGCTAAATTTATCCCCTCAGTCGCGTTCTTCACAAAGATGAGCTCGCTGGGCTTGCAGCCAATAAGCCTCGCAATCTCCGCCCTCGCTTCCTCATAAAGATCCGTCGCCTCCTGCGCGAGTGAATACACTCCCCGATGAACGTTTACCGAGTAATTTTCATAATAGCTTTTCACGGCTTCTATGACTTGCCTGGGCTTCAAGCTCGTCGCCGCATTATCAAAGTAGATGAGCGGCTTATCGCCCCGCTTTCTAGATAAAACCGGGAAATCCTCTCTAAGCTTGCTGAGATCCTTCAAATCTTCACCTCCTTCACAATTAAGCTCTCTTGGCGGTAATAAGGCTTGCGAGAAAATTTATATTACAGAGTTATGTAGCAGGGCCTGATGCCTGAGAATGCATACTCGGCCGATGAGGCAGGCGTGGAGCGAGATTCTGCCGATGTTATTCGAGAGCTCTCCGGCGTGCTCCTCATACTTCCAATAGATCTCCTTAGGCCTCATGAAGGGGTTGAGGATGAGCTCGTCGATGAGCTCGCCGAGGAGATCAATAAGGATGGAGTTATTAAGAAGGCGATATTGGTGGATAAGCGGACGCTCGTAGTCATCGATGGCCATCATCGGATAATGGCTCTCCGGAAGCTGGGCTGCAGGAAGATTCCATGCCTTCTAGTGGACTACTCATCGGAGAGAATTCACGTGTTAAGCTGGAGCGGTGGCGAGCCGATTCCGAAGAGCGCGGTTCTGAGGGCTGGGCTGGAGGGCAAGCTGATGCCTCCCAAAACCACCAAGCACATAATAAGAAGCCGTGGGCAGACCTTTCACGCATCGGAAATCGAGCCGAATCTAAGCATACCGCTTAAAGATCTCCTCTGAAAAAAGGAAAGGAGATATTGGGCCGCCTTTTACCAGCCTTAAGCCGAGAGGAGAATTGTTAGGCTTACGGTAGCAGATATTTTCCCCTCTCCGGGGGCTATTGGTATCTCGGCCATCTCTGCAGTTCTAATTATTATCGGGGGAGGAGCCTGCTGATGCGAGATACTTATGGAGTCTATCCTAGCAATTTTGAGACCGAGCTGCGATGCGGCCACCTCCGCCTTCTTCAACGCATCATCTATTGCCTCTTTGATTGCTTGAGCCGCGAGCCCAGATTCTCTCTCCTCGGATAGCGTGAACTGGAGGCTGCTCATTCTATTGGCTCCGGCGGCGAAGGCCGCATCTATGGCTCTGCCGACCAGCGATATGTCGGAGATCTCGACCATCAAGTTGTAGGATGCCTCGTAATCCACTATCTGAGGAGGCCTCTGCTCCCAATCATATCTGGGGTTCACCGTTATCCCAATGGTCTCCATATTATCCCTGCTTATGCCGAGGGCCTCTAGGGCGGAGAAGATCCTCGACATCTTCGAGGAGCACTCGCTCAAAGCGTCTGATGCTGTCTTCCCATATCCCAGCGCTGCGAAAATCACGATCGACTTATCAGGCACATAGGATGCCTCACCATATCCCGAGACGCTCAACGTAGTATAATTCTGGGGCTTAGCATAGTTGTTCTGCCCGCCAGCTACTTCATTGCCTGTTGCCACCGCCGCAAAATTCGCTATCAAGACACCTAAAGCCGCAACAGCTATCAACCCGAGTACCCGATTCATGCCTAAATCACCGCATAGCACCCCTTTAATCCTTGACATCAGAACATCCGCGTACTACAATCCTGAACAGCCTTAATGATGATCATCCAAAGCATTTCAAAGGATCTTTTTACGGGCTGAAGGTCACGGAGCCGCCTTAAGCCATCACAGGCCAATAGAGTAACCTAAATACGAGCTAGCATTAGTGCTGGAAAAACTTCGGCGCCGAGTAGCGTAGGCGTGAATGGAGGCCGCATCGCGAACTCAAGATATCCTGCGGAGAAAAACTTAGAGCTAAAAAGGGTTTAAACTAGGTAAATGGCCTAAGATGGGGGAAGTACTTCTCGAAGACGCCGTGAATACTCTAAGCTACATGAGCCATCTAAGTATCGGCCGCGCGAGCCGTGAATAAAGCTGTACGATGAGAAATAGGGTTTACGATCGCGGGAAGGCATAAGAGATCGGAGGAAGCGTTGAGGAGAGAAATTACTATTATATTGTAGAAAAGATTTAATGGGCCGGGGGCTTTAACGCCCCGCCTATTGGACCGGGCGGGATTTGAACCCGCGACCTCCCGCACGCCAAGCGGGCGATCTCCCAGCTGATCTACCGGCCCCTAAGTTATTGGTGTTTTACTGGGTTGTCTTAAACATTTCATGTTTCTTGTTAGGCTAGTAGCTTTTTGGGCTTGAGCCAATTGTATTTTCTCCATTTCTTGGTTTCTCCGAAGCCGCAGTGAGCGCATCTCCGCTTTGAGAGGTTGAATGAGTGCCTGCCGCACCGCCTGCATCTTATGTGCGTGGGGCTTCTATTCCGCTTGCCGAATGATGGTGTGCCCTTCACCATCCTACTCGCCCTCCTTCACGGCCGGGGAGATCATCATGACATTATCCCCTCTTACGACTATTACCCCGAGTTGCTTCTGCGCCGTGTTGTCATCGGAGATCTCCTCCGCCTGCTCTAGAACGAGGTTCATGTGCTGATCATATCCCTGGAGTATCCCCCTCAGAAGCTTTCCTCCCCTAAGCCTCACTAGCACCGTGCAGCCGAGGCTCTTTGAGAGGATCTTCAGCGATATGTCCGAGGACATCGCCTCCAGCCCAGGTCTTGAAGAATTTACGGCAAATAAAAATCTTTATCCCCAGAGGAATCTCCGAAGATATATTCAACGCATATCATGGGACATGAGACCTACCGCCCTCAGAAGCTATGCTTTTTTCGAGGAGTAGAGTATTCCTCGAGCAGGAGGATCATCGTGTCCGAGGAGGATGAGCTGATTAAAGGCGTCGAGGAGGAGGTTAGGAAGCTGCTTGCCGAGCGGAAAATGGAGCGAGCTCAGGGAAAGCCCGCTCTATCAATACATTATTTCGGGTCTCCTGATGAGGTGCGCGATGAAGATTTGGAAGCTATCTTGAGGAGCGGCGCGGTCCTGATCGCGCTTAAGGATAGGCCGCTTGATGGCGCAAGAAGATTTCTCGAGTATATCTCGCAGGTGGTTAAGCGGGCAGGTGGTAGCATTTACTTAGTCAAGTCTCCTTCGATCCTGATTATCGGCGGGCCGGTGAAGCTGGAGATTCGGGGCTAATCAGCCCTGAGCTTCCAGAACTATTGATTCCAAGTTATAAGGAGTGTATATCCTGGTGCCTTCAAGTATTCTCGAGGAGCTTTTTGCGAGGCTCATGACTGCCTCCGGCTCGCCGTGCACTAGGACCAGCTTCTTCGGCTTTGGCCTGAAAGCCTTGAGGTAGTTTAGCAGCTGCTGCCTGCTCGAGTGCCCGGAGAAACCGTCGACCTTATTGATCTCAAGCTTCACGATTACCAGCTCGGTTCTCCCCGACTCGTCCACGACCGGGAACTCTCTAACCCCTTTCAGGAGCTTTCTTCCGAGCGTCCCCTCAACCTGATAGCTGACGAAGATTAACATGTTCCGCTCATCGGAGGCGAATTCTCTCATGTAGCTGAGGATGGGTCCTCCCTCGAGCATTCCGGATGTCGCCATTATTATCATGGGCTCATCCGAGCTCAGGATCTCATCCCTCTGCTGCTGGCTCCTGACGGGGACGAAATACTCGCTCAGGAAGACAGAGCTGAGTTCGTCTGATGCATCCCTGAGCTCCTTCCGGAGATAGCCCGGAAACGCGGCGTGGATTGCCGTGGCCTCTATTAGTAGACCATCGAGGAAGACCGGGACCTCTGGGATCGCCCTCGTGGAAAATAGGTGGTTGAGAACGAGCATTATCTCCTGGGCTCTTCCCACAGCCGGGACCGGTATCAGGACCTTTCCACCGCGGTTTATCGTCTTCTCAACATAGCTCGCGAGGAGCTGCTCGCTCTCCTCCCGCGTGAACTGCGTCGGGGTCGCGCCGTAGGTGCTCTCCATTATGAGCGTCTCGGCTCTCGGGAACTTCGTCACCGCCGCATCCAGCGTTCTGCTGGTCTCATACTTGAAGTCGCTCGTGTATATGACGTTGTGGAAGCCCTCGCCTATGTGTATGTGAACTATCGCTGATCCGAGCATATGCCCAGCATTATAGAATGCCATCCTTATATCTGGAGCTATGTTCGTCACCATCCCGTATGATAGGGGTACGGTGTGCTGGATCGCCGTCATCACATCTCGCTCGCTGTAGGGCGCGAAGATCCCCTGTTTCCCGGCCACATTTATGAAGTCTAGGTGCTGCATTAGCATTAATGGGAGCGTCGGCTCGGTGCAGTAAACAGGACCCCTGTAGTCGTATTTGAAGAGGTATGGAACCATTCCCATGTGGTCGAGGTGCGCGTGGGTTATCACTACCGCGTCGAGCTCCTCGATGAGGTTCTCCATGAAGTCGAATCTCGGTATCATCTCCATGTTCCCAGAGCCTCCTGGGGCGAAGCCGCAGTCTAGGAGAACCTTGCTCTCACTCGTCTGCAGTAGTATCGCGGATCTCCCAACCTGCATTCCGGATCCCAGTATCGTTATGATGGCATCCCTAGTCTCGAAGACCTGGTTTCTGAAGACCTTCTCGCCTATCCTCCTGAGAGCCTGCAGCCTCTCCTCGGCATAGCCGTAGATTACGTTGTTCACCTGCTCGATTATCTTGGTCTCCATCGGCGGCTTTATGCTGGTTGATGTTATCCATCCGGTGGAGGCGCTCAGCTCCTTAATGACGTCATCGCTCGGCGGCTGAACATTAGAGTCCAGTTCCACGATGACCTCGCCCATCAAGTCGTTGAAGATGAGCCTTCTGATCCCCTTGATCCTCTCTCGGGCTTCGGCCTCAAATTCGCTCTTCTCCACCCTTATCGACTCGTCCGGCCTAATTATTACCCTCTTCTTTATCAAGGTCACAAGGTCCTTGGCCACCTGATCCCTGTTGCTGAATAGCTCGCGGCTCCTCGTGTAAATCGCTATCCTCGGCCCCTCGAACTCTATCTTAGTTATCCCCGACTCAAGCGGATTCACGACGGAGAAGTATCTGATTATCTCCTGCCTGAGCCTATCCAGCGAGAATAGCTCCTGCGATGTCATGAGCGTGAAACCTTGCCCCGCGAGCTAGTAGAGGGGCTTAATGTACTGCGCGTAGAGGGGCTTCTTCTCCTCAACCCCCAGCTCCCTATACTTTCCATCAATCTTGATGTACGCCACATCTATGCTATCGCCCGAGCCTATATCTCTTTGGATCGCCATTGCTACGGCCTTGAAGGCGAGCTTAGCCGCATCCTCGACGCCTATATTTTCATCGTATTCGCTCTCGAGGACCCCATAAGCTATCGGCGAGCCAGAGCCCGTAGCTAGCAGCTTCTCCTCGGTCATAGCGCCATAAAGATCGACGTTGTAGAGGTGCGGGCCCGTCGAGTCAACTCCAGCTATGATGAGCTGGACCTCGTAGGGGAAGATCCTCCATCTGAAGGCCAGATTCGCGGCCAGCCTCGCTATCGAGATTATGGGCATGGGCCTGCTCCAGCTCGCGTGATAATACCCTATATTCGCCTTGAGATAGTCTATCATATTCTGGGCGTCTGCGACCCTCCCGGCGATTGTCATGGCCGCGTAATCCGCTAACGGGTAGAGCTTCTTGGTCTTTCTATGGGCTACGAAGAAGCCGGATGTCGCCCGGGTATCGGTTGCAAGCACCACTCCATCTCTCACTACCAGCCCGACGGTGGTTGTGCCGGTTTTAACCTGCCTAACCTGATCCAGATTCGATTCCCAAAACATGTTTCACACCTATGCTTCACGATCTCTTACGAGCCGCTTAACTCAGCCAGAGGAGCGGCCCACCGAAAATGGTGAAAAGAAGCTTAATAAAAATATTGTCCTGAAGGGGCGCGGCCGAGAGGACTTCCAGCAACGCTTAATAAGGAAGTATTAATCGAGAATCCCCGAGTCCCCATGTCTGAGGAACAGCAAAGAGAGGCGGCTGAGAGAGTGGAAAAGCTCGTGAAAGAAGGAGACCTAGTGCTAATAGACTACGTGATAAGGGTGAAGGAGACCGGAGAGCTCATCGAGACGACGATGAAGGAGGTCGTCGAGAAGGAAGGCCTCGAGGCCTCAGGGAGGCTCGAGCCCAGGCTCGCCATACCCGGCAAGGGTTACATGCTGAAGGCATTCGAGGAGCAGTTGATAGGGATGGCCGCTGGAGAGGAGAAGCGCTTCGAGATACCTCCCGAGAAGGCCTTCGGCCCCAGAGATCCCTCGAAGATAAGAGTGATACCGCTTAGAAGGCTCAAGGATGTTGAGGGCCCGATAACCGTTGGGTCGAGAATAATTGTGGACGGCAAGGAGGGGATAGTTAGGAGCATAGGCTCAGGCAGGGTTCAAGTCGACTTCAACCCGTACCTCGCTGGAAAGACCCTCGATTGCTACGTGAAGGTCGTCAAGATATTATCCGATAATCTTGAGAAGGTCAAGGCCCTGATACGCAATAGGGTGCCGGACGCTGATGTCGAGAAGTTCAGGATAACGATTGCTGAGTCTTCAATAATAGTGGAGGTGCCGGAGGAGGCCATGCTGCTTCCCGGAATACAGGTTGCCAAGAGGGCTTTAGCAAGGGAGTTCATGGAGCACATAAATGGCGTGGAGAAAGTAACATTCATTGAGACCCTAAGCAAGGGGCAGGTTCAGAGCTAGCAGCCACCTCGGTGCAGGGATTTTAGAGCGCCATCAGCTGCGGGTCCACATTGGAGTCCTCGACCTCGATTATCGCGCAGAAGCCATCCTTGGCCGGCCCGGCGTTGACTATCAGCGTACTTCCCAGTCGCGTTATGGATCTACCCTCATGAGCGTGGCCTGCGCATACTAAAAGAGGCTTAACTTCCTCGATGAATCTCCTGATGGCGATGCTCCCGATGTGCTTCGCACCCGTGTAATCCGCCTCAGTGCCATGGGGCGGGCTATGCGTGACAAGTATCAGCCTGTCGCCCCTGCCCCTAAAGCCCTTAAGCACATTCTCGAACTCATCCTCCTCGAGCTCGGTTAATGTCCCAAATTTGCCGCTTCCACCTCCGATCCCAGCAAAGATGTATCCGGAGAACTCCCTCGATCGCCCGTGGAGGTTGTGGGCGTTGAGTTTTTCCGGCTGCCATGAGAGAAGCTCCGGCGAGTCACAGTTTCCAGATACGAAGAATATCGGCAAGCCCGTTTTAGAGATTGTTTCCAGTATCTTTAGGGCGCTTGAGGGGCCTCCGAAGTGGGTTATGTCGCCGGCGATCACTATGAGGTCCGCGCCGACCTCGCCAGCCTTACGGGAAATCTTCTCCGCTGCCTCCAATCTACCATGTATATCGCTCACCTGAAGTATCCTCATGGCATCTTATTGCGTGAAAGGGCTCACTTAAAACGGTTACCATGAGCTGCGCCGTCCACCGGGGCTATTAAATCCGTAAGCCTGGATTAGGGCAGCACCTTTACATGCGAAAGCAATTCGATTCATGGCGATGCGCGATTCGCTTAAAGATGTGGTGGGAGCATCCGCGTTATGCTCTCGAGTGATAGTAGCGATGGCGCGTAGAACGTCGCCAGGAGCAGTATTACGAAAGATGTCAGCGGGACAGTAACATTATCGTCTATCGGCGGATACTCGAAGTGCTCGACTATCGAGGCTATGGCTCCGGCGATAATTCCGGCAACGCCGAGCATTGCTCCCATGGGTATCGAGACCGCTGCCATGGCTAGGTTGCCCCACCAAGACTTTGTCCTTCTCTTGAATAGCGTGTTCCTTACGAAGCCCGTGGCCGAGTCCCCGATGGCCATGAAGAGCACGGGCACAACTCCAACCCAGAAGTTTCCGCCCGAGATCAGCCATCCGAGCGCTATGATTACGCCCCACATTATGCAGAAGGACACCTCATACATGTTGTCCTCGACCTGAAACCAGTACATCAGCCTCCCGATTTTGTGCGGCATGTAGGTGAAGATCCCGAGGAGGAGAGCCATGGATAATGGCAATAAGGGAGTTTCGAATACACATGGGACTATGAAGCCGACGAGACCTCCGGCCAAGATGTGTATGATCTTTCGATTATAGTAGACCGCGACCCTGTCCTGCAACCCCCTCCTCAGCATGAGCATGTAGGTTTTCTTGGTTAAAATAGTCACCAAGAAGACGACCCAAGCAAATAGAAAAAACCGTGGCGATGATCTCCGAGATCGAGGGCCACATGCAGGAAGATGAGGATGCCCTGCGGATAAAAATTTCCCCTCCATTCATTGGCAATGCCCAATAAACCGGTAAAATGTTAAAATAGCCATAAGGAGTTTAGAGTGAAGAGGCGGGGGTAGCCAAGCCTGGACAAAGGCGCTGGGCTTAAGACCGTGCGAATTGCTGGTCAGATAGCGTGTTGGAGACCCAGTCCCGTAGGGGTTCGCGGGTTCAAATCCCGCCCCCCGCACCACGGATAATTCTCGTCACGTTATTCTCGCTAGGATTTCGTCTAGTGGAGCTTTGGCGGCGCATACGTATGTGTCAGCTCCGCCGTAGTAGAGGTAGATTGTATCGTCTCTCATGATCGCTCCGCAGGGGAAGACGACATTCCTGACGTATCCCTCCCTCTCATAGGCCTCAAGGGGCTCCAATAATGGGAAGAGCGTTCTGCCGATGAGCTTCTCTGGCCTCTTCAAGTCTAGGAGGAAGGCTCCAACTCTATACACGTTATCATGCGAGACGCCGTGATAGAAGACAAGCCATCCTTTGTGGATCTTCATAGGCGGGGCAGCCAGCCCTACCTTCTTTCCATCCCACATTCCGGGTCTCGGCGGGAGCAGGGTAAGGCTCAGCAGCTCCTCGGATTTAACTTCCTCTAAGGACTCGATGTAGTCGTATCCTATGTTCACTCCGAGCGCCCTGTGTATGAAGAAGAGCTTGCCATCAATCCTCTCAGGGATTATGCAGGCATCCTTATCATCTATTCCCGGAGGGGAGATTATCCGCGGCCTGGACCAGGCATTCCAGTTCCTGCTCAGGAAGTCATCCACGGTTATGGATGTTACCGCGACCTTGGGCGGATGGACATTATCATACGCGGTGTAGAACATGTATAGCTTGTCGTTCAGCCTGATTATTCTGGGATCCTCGCATCCGGAGTGGCCGGGCGTGAGCTTCATCTCGAAGCTCTCCCTAGGAACATAAATCGGCTCCTCAAGCCTCTCGACGATGTTAAATCCATCCTCGCTCACCGCGAGACCTATTGTGGACGTCTTATCCCTCGATAACGCCCTATACAGAATGTATATCTTTCCCTCGAGCTCTATAGCGGCCGGATTAAACGTCGCGAGGCTCTCCCACTCATGACTGGTATTGGGCTTTATTATGGGATTCCAATGGCATCTCTCGAAAATCTCCTGCATTCCGTCCATCGCCATGAGTATGTCCCTTATCTTAACCGTTGCAAGACAGCAGGTGGTGTCAGCCGCGCCGTAGTAGATCCTCAGCCCATCTCTCTGCTTCAAGGCAGAGGTAGGGAAGACGACATTCGGCACGTTACCATATCTCTCGTAAAACTCTTCCGGAACCATCAACGGGTACCTAGTCCTCCTGAGAACTCTTCTAGGATCTTTTAAGTCAAGTAGAAGGGCCTCCACACCGAATACTCTATCCTCCGGCTTCGGCGAGAAGTAGT
>JALNJX010000006.1 GCA_023268255.1 Candidatus Wolframiiraptor sinensis | reverse complement strand
GAGGATTATCTGTGGATTGACGCTTTGGGTGGATGTCATAGTGTTAGGAGGGTTTTCGCGCCCATTATTCTGCCCTCGGAGTCCCCTGACCGCTGAGGATGAGCTTGCGTCCGGCGCTCCTTAATGCCTGGAGGGCTGGCTGGGAGACGATGTAGTATGTGTTTGGCTGGGGCTCCGGTAGCCCCTCGACCTCGCCGTATTCCACGCGGTTTATGGGTATGCCTCCAATCCTGGCGACCCGTCCACTGGGGGGTATGGATAATATGCCTCGATCCGTATAAATGGTTATCTCGTGGAGGGTGAGATTAACGAGCCTCACGCCCTCCACGACCCAGCCCCTGAAAGCCGATGAAAATGGCCGAGATTATAAGGCTTCATGGACGAAAGAAAAACAGCTCACGCGACCACACCCCATACGCTATAATAGTCAAGCCGAGAAAGGATCTGAAGATAGAGTATCCATGTGAGGTTAGGATTGAAAACAGAGCAATAATAGTAATGAAAAATAGTAAAATAGTAATAGTGATAGAAATAGTGATAGACAAGGAGTATGAAATGATGCCTCACTAAGAATATTTAAAGCAGCTTGTTGCTTTGTCCACCTTAAGTTTTAAATATGTCTCGGGAGGCTTTGGTGCGAGAATGGGGCTTTATGGGAAGCTTGAGGAGCTGTGGCGGGAGAAGCCTGAGGAGCTTCGAGCTTTAATGAGGTCAAGGCTGATCAGGTGGCGGAGGGAGCCCGCGGTAGTCAGGGTTAGGAAGCCCCTAAGGCTGGATAGGGCCAGGAAGCTCGGCTACAAGGCGAAGCAGGGATTCATCGTGCTCAGAGTCAGGGTTAGGAGGGGCGGATTCCAGAGACCCAGGCCGAGATCCGGTAGAAGGCCGAAAGCCCTCGGAGTCGTGAAACATAAGGTAAATGTCTCGATGAAGGAAGAAGCGATCCAGCGAGCGAAGAAGAAGTATCCAAACCTCTATCCCCTCGGAGCATACTGGATCGCGGAGGACGGCCTATACAAGTGGTATGAGGTCATAATGGTCGACCCACATCACCCCGCGATACTGGAGGATGATGAGATCCAGCTGCCCGATCCATTATTGAGAAGAGTTAGAAAGAAGTTGGAGAAAAAGGAGCGGAAGAGTTAGAGACGTTACTCGACTTTTATTACTCCAACTGGGCATCCATCCGCGGCGCTCTTCACGTCGTCCAGTAGATTGTTGGGCGCCTCTCCGACGGCCGGATCACCGCCAATCCTATACTTCTCGACCACCTGGCTCTTCCCATCATCCGGGTTCTGCTCGAAGAACTCTGGAACAAGGGCCCAGCAAGCACCGCAGCCGATGCAGGCATCTCTATCAATGGTCACCCTAGCCATAATACATCACGATTAATGTGTTATAAAGCAGGAAATAAAGATTCGTTCGACTCAATAATGGGGCCTCGGCGGCATACTTCCAGGAGACCATTTAGACTCTAAGTTGGCTTGGGATATGAGCGGCTTCGGTTATGTGATTGAGAAAAAGCCTAAATCGCTCCTCTGAAGCTTAATGGCGTCCATAAAGTATGGAGAAGCACGAGGTAATCCGGAGGATCTTGTTAGCATCAGTCTTTGGTAACGCGGCTATCTGCGTATTGAAGATCTTGGGTGGAGTGATTTCCAGAAGCACTGCTTTACTTGCCGATGGCAGCGACTCGCTGCTCAATGTCGCCAGCGGAGCCATAGCGTATAAGTCTAGGATTGAGGCGGAGAAGCCTCCGGATCTTGAGCACCGGTATGGGCACTCTCTCCTCGAGGTCTACGGATTCCTGCTGATACTCATGTTGATGGTCGCCACATTCTCATTTATCGGATTTCTGGCCATCAACAGGCTCATGCAGGGAGTGGCGTGGAGCATAGATCCGATAGGCATACCATTTGCGGCCGCCTCCCTAGTGCTCAACACGGTTATGAGCATCCTTCTCAGGCGGTTTGGGCGCGCTAGCTCCGGTGAGAACGGAGTCGCGCCACATAAGCCTCGACGCGGCTGAGGGCGTTATAACCCTCTCCGGCGTATCGCTGGGAGCACATATCTTCGCGCTTTACGATATCGCGGCAACATTCATACTGCTAGCCCTCGTGTCGATCTTCGTCGCCCAAACGCTCCGCGAATTGAAGGCCGATCTCACCGCCGAAAGCCCGCCGGAGGAAGTTGTCAAGATTATTGAAAACGCGCTCGTCAGCGTGGAAGGGGTGAAGTGAGTTCACGATCTCCGCATCAGGCAAGCTGGCGCCAAGATCTTCGCCGACGTGCACCTCGAAGTTGATAAGAGTCTTAGAGTGGATGAGGCGCATAGAATATGCGATGAGGCGGAGGATCTAGTGAAGAAGAAGCTAAGAGATGTTGACCTCATCATCCACATCGAGCCCGAAGGCGAAGAATAACCACAGCCCTCTATCATTTACTCATGCGCCATGAGAGGATCTGGAGAAATGCTATCGGAAGCCAGCTAGCGAAAGATCACCTAAGGCATCGGATCTTCTTTCCGCCTCGACTTTTGAACCATTATATTTGGGCTTAGAGCTTCTCGATCGTGGTCTTCGGGATGGAGCTAGCCGGTATCGTGGGCAAGCCCAATGCGGGGAAGAGTACGCTATTCGCAGCCATGACGCTAGCGCCGGTCGAGATCGCGAACTACCCATTCACGACGATAAAGCCGAATCGCGGAGTAAGCTATCTCAGGATAAACTGCGTCTGCAAGGAGCTCGGGGTCAAGGATAACCCGAGAAATAGCAGGTGCGTTGATGGAATCAGATTCATTCCCGTGGAGGTTATCGACTGCCCCGGGATAATAAGGGGCGCTCACGTTGGGAGGGGGCTAGGGCTCCAGTTCCTCGATGAAATCAGGCAGGCCTCGGCGCTAATCGTTGTCGCGGACGCATCGATGTCAACGGACTCCGATGGCAACCCCGTTAAGCCCGGCGTGGGAAATCCGATCGAGGACGTCAGGATAGTTGAGGAGGAACTCGATTACTGGATCTACGGCCTCCTATCCGAGGATTGGAAGAGGATATGCAGGGTCGTTGAGAGCAGAGTTTCGAAGCTTGTGGAGGAGCTCTCGAAAAAGCTGTCGGGCCTGAGGATCACCGGGAAGATCTTGGACGAGACTATAGACGAGCTTGGCCTAGACGAGTCCAGGCCCTCCAAGTGGAGCGAGAGCCAACTCCTCTCCTTCGTCAGGAGGCTTAGGGAGAAGAGCAAGCCAATAATCGTCGCGGCGAACAAGATCGATATCCCGGAGGCCGAGGAGGGCGTGAGGATGCTGAGAGAGGCGGGATACACGGTCGTGCCCGTGAGCGCTGAGGCGGAGAGAATACTGAGAATGGCCGCTGAGAAGGGGCTGATAAAATACCTCCCCGGAGACAGCGGCTTCGAGATGATAGATGAAGGAAAGCTCACGGCAAACCAGAAGAAAGCCCTGAAGCTAATCGAGGAGAGGGTTCTGGAGAAGTGGGGATCAACAGGAGTTCAGGAGATCGTGAACAAAGCCTACTTCGAGGTTCTGAGATACATCCCGGTCTACCCCGTGGAGGATCCCGAGAAGCTGACGGATAAAGATGGAAATGTGCTCCCGGATGTCTACATACTCCCGAGCGGCTCCACGCCAAGAGACCTCGCATACGCCGTGCACACGGACCTCGGGAAGACATTTCTCTACGCCATCGATGCCAGGAGAAAGATCAGGATCGGTGAGAACTACGAGCTGAAATGGGGAGATGTCATCTCGATAGTCGCGGCGGCGAGAAGGTCATCATAAACCGTCAAAAAGCTTATCTCAAGAAAAAGCTCACTATGCTACTATGCCCAATTCGAGCTCCGCCGATAATCTCCCCGTAAACCTCGTCAAGAAGATATTCAGGAAAGTTTTCGCGGAGCTTCTCGGAGAAAGCTCGCTCAGCATCATGGAGCTCCGATTAAGGAGGGTTTTCGGCGAAGATCCCTACAGCATGTTATGCAGGGACCCGGCGAGATTCTCCTCGGAGTTAAAGAACATCATCGGCAGCGATGCAGATAATCTATTGAGAATAGCCGCCGGCAGGCTCGCCGACGACTACGCGCTCAGGAGCCTTAGCCTTAACGCGCGCACATACTCGAAGAAAGATGATGAGGCTTTCCTCGACCTGCTCTTTGAGGCGGCGCGAAAGGCTGTGGAGAGAATTGCGCCCGGAGCGATATGCTTAGCGCCCTATGATGCCGAGATAATCCTCAAGCTCTTAGAGCTCGCAAAAGCCGCCGGCGGAGTAGATGAGCGGATCAGCGGGGGCGCGGGCTGGGCGGCTAAGATAAAATCAATCATAATACTCGGGATAAGATGCGATGATGAGATAATCCCGGTAGCGCTTTACTCGAGAAGATATGCGAGGCTCGATGCCATCGCGAGAAGATGGCTCGAGGAGACATCACTAATACTCAGAGAAGCGATTAACGAGCTGGAAACGAGCTCACAGCATTAATTTCATCAATTTTCCTGAAGTTCAACCCAAAAACCTTGAAAGGGCATCCAAATCCGAAGCCAAATAAAAGGTGGGCGCGGTCTATGGCTCATTGCTCTGTTTTCTCCAACTTTGACTCTAAAAGCCGCATTATCTCCTCAAGCTTCGTGAGCCCCACGTTATAGAGACCTGAATCGCTTCTCGTGATTAGCCCTCTTTCGAGAAGCTCGCTTAAGAGAGCTCTGGTGTAGTTTTCCGCGAATCCCAGGGCATCGGATAGCTCCTTAATCGATGCATTCGGAGAGTCCGCCAACTCGGCCAAGTTTGCTAGCCGCTTTCCAAGCAGATAGATGAGGATGTGGTATATTCTTGGAAGCTTGCTCGCGTCTGCCATGAAGATTATTTTGCCCTCTTTAGTGAAGCCTATGAACTGCTTAACCCTGGGCAAAATCCTCCTGACGATCTCTTGCTCATCAACTGTCAGCTCTTCCTTTATCAAATCTTTTAACGGCTTTTCCATGCTATTTCGGAGAAGAGCAAAATTATTTTTAGGGTTTTTGCTCAATTACGGGGCGCTGGATTATCCTTCCACCCCTCCTCCAAGGTATTTCGTCGAGTAGTATCCCCATTCCCTCTTCTTCCCGAAGCTTCTTACGCCGTGCTCCCTGACCTGCTTCCTGAGCTTTTCCGCCTGCTCGGCGGAGACCTCCCCCCTCCTCTCTAGGTAGTCTATTACTTCTATGGCCTCATCGTCATTATCGCATCTTCTCAGGTAGTCTATTGGCGTCGGCATCGCGGGCTCTCTCGGCCTCGAAGCCTCCTCCTCAGCCTCCTCCTCATCGAGCCTGATGGCGTCCATCGAGATGCTCATCTTCCTGAGCTCCATCTCGCGATAAAGGTTTGGAAATAACTTCCTGAAGCTCTCCTTATCTATTTCCATCTTTCATCTTCCCCCGGTTCAGGTATGTGGAGTGCATGCGGTCTCGTCTCCAGCACCTCTCTCAACTCCAGAAGGTTTAAGCCTTTCTTGGGGTCTCCGTATATATCGCATATCGGCGGCCTCATATACCACTCGTGCTCCTTCAATATGATCTCGGCCCTGCCTCCGGCCATGGTCTCGATCTTTATCCTCCATAGGCTCCCGCATCTCAGCGGCTCGGAGACATTGACCGGCCCCTCCTCGAGAATTCTGTAGCCCTCCTCGAGTAACCTCTTCTTCACAGGCTCCGGGTCGATGAAGTCCAGCTCGATGTCTATATCGCTACCCGGCTTTATTACTCCTCTCCAGACGCTTCCAACGAGCCTGGGCTTGAAGCGTGATAGGGCGGTCATTATGCGGAGAGCCTCCTCCCTAAGCGCCCTCAGCCTCCTCCAGTAATTATCGCCTTCGACCAGCATAGCATATTCCAAAAGCTTTATCGCGATCTCCCGGTTGCTGGGGAGAGCATTGACGCCGAGCTTCTGAGCGGCCACCCTCTTGGCCTCAATATACTCCTTACATGCTCCATGATAGAGTAGTTTTGCGGCTTCTAGGGCTACCTCATCCCTAACCCGCTGGAGCCTCCGCCTCCGCTCCCGCGCTCTCGGCCTCAATCTCCCTAACCGGTGGCGCCTCCCCGCTATAAACCCAGTCCGGTATCTTCAGGACCTTGCTTTTTATTATGCCGACGTGCCTGAGGGCTGTTATCTTCTTCGCCTCCTGATATATGTCGGAGGCCGTCTTGCCCAGGACCATCTCCTGCGAGAACTGGGATAGAGCAAGCTCCTGGGAGGATCGCTCCAAAATCTCTCTCATTATGCGCCTTATGGATTTGGCCTTCCACGAGTGGCTTCCGATCCTGTTATAAGTGAAAGCCGTTGACTGAACCCTCAGATGGAATCCATCCTTGGTCACCAGGTTAGTTATCATATCTATTCTGCTCGTGCCTCTTCTGACGAGACTTCTCAGGAACTCTCGCCCATATTCGTGGCCGTAGAAGATCGTCTCCGCAGCCCCATCCTTCACCCTAACAATCTTGAATCTTAGCAGGAGGAATTGATGAGAGAAATCGCCCGTCAACGTATAGAGGCTGACCCAGAGAGTCCTCCCGATAACCTGCTCCGGCTCATACGTCCAGGTCGTCCCGATCTCCTTGTAACCGAAATACTCCGGCGAGTAGATTGTGTAGATCATCTTCGGAGGCTTCTTCTCCGCCTTCGCCTTACTCGACATTCTAGAGCCCCGAGGGCCGTGGGGATAATAAGAATATTTCCTTGTGGGGGCTGGGGCTCTAGGACGCGGCCGCCTAAAGCCGGGCTTCCGGCGCGCTGAATCCTACTCTCGCCCTATCCACACGTCATGAAATCCTTTAGCCATCGCCAGGTATGAGATGAGCCACAGGATCTCCAGCGGATGCCCTTCCCATATCAGCCCAAGGAGGTCATAATAGTAGTAGAAGATATCCACGATGCCGAGGAGCGCGAACCCTATTAAGATGTATAGCCATCCCCGCGCGAGCCTTCCGCCCCAGAAGACCATGAAGGCTATTACCGCGAGCGCCACGAGGATCGCGTCGAGCATGGGATATGTCACGGCCAACGCGGCTTCGATTGTGTTGCCGGATCGAGTTAGCGCCTCAGGCACAACTATGAATGACACCGCGGCCAGAATGAGCAAGCCGCTCGCCATGGAGGGTATCTTGATCATCCGCTCCGAGAAAACCCACCCGAAGATTCTCATGAATAGCGCGAAGGCCGTGAATAATGGAGCGTATCCGATGATGTAGAAGATGTCGGCCGAGGATGGGAAGGGAATCTCGATACCGTAAATAAGAACATAGATCGACCAAACTATCTCTCCGATGCACCACATCAGCAGCCCAAGCGCGAGGAAGAAGAATACGATTCCGAGAAGGCTCCTAAGACCATACTTTCGGGCGACATGAAAGCCGAAGATCGCCGATACGAGGGCATAAACCGGAAACAATATGTTTGACGAGAATGCTATGAAGGGCTTATCCCATAATCCATAAATATAGAAAGCTCCTGAGAGGGCCGCGAGAAAATCAGCAGCGCATCAACAGCTCTGCTCATGACCGCTTTTCGGGAGCAATTCCGGGATATAAGGCTATACTATTCGATGAAAAGCCGCGATAGCTCTCGTCGCTTAGAATTTGGGGAAACTGGTTTTATATCGTAAAACTTTAATCAAAGCGATGCGTTTCGTTCGCCGGATGAGCCCTCATCGAGCATATGGCGCGACGCTACTATTCTTAGCGCTATTATTCGCGACCTTAATTGGCCATCTCTCGGCGCAGGAGAGCGGGAAGACGCTGGTGGTCGTCACGGGCGAGGTTTTAGCCAGAGTCGTAAAAGAAGTAGGCGGAGAATACGTCGAGGTGAGGAATATTCTTCCGCCCGGCGTTGATCCGCACAGCTATGAGCCCAGCGCCCAGGAGCTCTTATCACTTGTTAGCGGCGCATCTTTGATAGTGGTGACCGGGCCGAATCATTATCCCGTGGAAGAGAAGATTGAGCAGCTTTCCGAGGAGGGGCTTATCAGGGCCCGGGTTCTAGACTATAAGGATTATCAGAGGGAGGGGCTGAGACTCCTCGAGATCGATGGAGGCTTGAACCCGCATGGATACTTCTATTCGCTGAGCGGCCTTAGAGCAATCGCTAAGGCGTGCGCTGGGGAGCTTTCGAGACTTATGCCAGATAAGTCCGAATATTTCGAACAAAGGCTAAGCACTTATCTCGAGAGGCTCGCACTCGCCAGCGAGGCCGTTAAGCAGATGAACGTGGCCGGAGTAAGAGTAGCTCTAGTGGATCCCGTTCTCCAGTATGTTGCCCAGGATATTGGGCTCGAGGTTGAGGGTGTACTTATACCCGTTCACGGCGTCGAGCCCTCGCCGGAGGAAGTTGCTAGGATCGTGAGGCTAGCTCGAGAAGGTAAAATCCCGCTCGTGCTCTTAAGCGATATAGGCCTTGGGGAGGCCTACGCGATAATGTCCTCGCTGGAGGAGAATGATGTGCCATATGTTCTCATCCCGCTTCTCGACTTCTCGGATAAACCAGAGCTCGCGCCGGTCTACGCGGCTTCCATCATAAAGGATAGGCTCCGGTCTGGGGCCGGCGTGAGAAGCGCGAGCAGCTTATCGGAGGTCCTTCTCGCTCCATCGCTCGCGGCTAACGGCGTGCTGGTGCTAATCACATTGCTCCTCATCATGAAGGTGAGGCGGCATGGCTGAGATCGAGCTTAAAAATGTCTCATATTCGTTCGGCGATAGGGTTGCGCTTGAGGACGTCTCATTCGAGCTCAACTCGCCGTTCTTCTGCGCGGTTATGGGGCCGAATGGCGCTGGAAAAAGCACTCTGCTGAAGCTGATGCTCGGCTTGCTTAAGCACCAGAGCGGCATCATAAGGATCATGGGATATGATGTTCCGAGGGAGGCCGGCAAGGTTAGAAGGCTGATAGGCTACGTCCCTCAGGTCATCGACATTGATTACAGAGTACCCATGAGCGTCGAGGAGGTGGTTGCCATGGCCGCGCTATCGAGAGATCTACCACCGAGGATCATGACGGGGAATGTGAGGCGAAAGGTGCGCGAGGTTCTCGAGCTCGTCGAGCTGGATGATCCATCCATGCAGTTCTCCGAGCTGAGCGGGGGGCAGAGGCAGAGAGCCCTGATCGCCAGGGCGCTCGTGAGCGATCCAAGAATCCTACTACTCGATGAGCCATACTCGATGCTGGACTTCAACATGAAGTGCGAGATAGCGGAGCTGCTTTACAGGCTGCACAAGGATAAGGGGATAGACATCTTCCTCGTGGCGCACGAGCTCAGCCCATGCATCCACCTCGAGCCGATCG
Source organism: Candidatus Wolframiiraptor sinensis (assembly GCA_023268255.1). GTDB lineage: Archaea > Thermoproteota > Nitrososphaeria_A > Caldarchaeales > Wolframiiraptoraceae > Wolframiiraptor > Wolframiiraptor sinensis. The sequence continues at coordinate 63,666 of JALNJX010000006.1, read as the reverse complement.
TGATATTACTGAACAAGCGCGTCTACGCTATTGGGAGAGCCGGCGAGGTCCTGACGCTGGAGAATCTCAGGAGAGCTTATCCCGGCTTAACCGAGGTCCCAGCCGGATTCATACTGGGCGAGGATCATGGGTGAGGCACGATGACGCTCGACCTGCTCGCGCTGATCTACTTATCAGCCGCGGCGAACGGCCTTCTAGTCGGGGCCATAAGCCTGCCCCTCATAATCTCCAGGAGCACGCTATTCGCCCTCACGATAACGCACGCAGTTCTCGGCGGAGCGATACTCGGGATATACGTGAACGAGGTGCTCGGAGTGGGCTTGCCGGTTCAGCTGACGGCATTTCTCGTCGCGCTAATGCTCTCGATACTCGTCGCGGAATTATCCGAGAAATTCTTCTCCGAGGACGTCTCAATAGCTCTCGCCGTCGCCCTCGCAACCACGATAACCGTGGTATTCAGCTACCTCCTCGCTCGAATCTCGCCAGCAGGCTTATCGCAGGCCTGGTCATATGTTGCCGGAACCTCGGCGGTGGCTACGCTCAGCGACCTTCAAAGGACGCTGAGTAGCCTGGCCATAATCGTGCCTCTTATTCACATGACGAGCGGCGAGATAAAGTACATATCGTTCGACAGAGATGGGGCCGCGGCGCTGGGCCTGAACACGAGGGCATATCGCTACCTCTTCTTCGCGCTCGGATCTCTTGCAGCATCAACGCTCTCGATGAGCATGGGCGTCCTCGCCACCCACGTTCTCCTAGCGATACCGGGAGCAATAGCGGTCAAGCTATTCCGGAGAAAGCTTTTCACCGCGTCATACCTGTCGGCGGCATGCCTCAGCCTTGGGGGCTACGCGCTCGCCCAGGCACTAAATATCCCGCCGAGCGGCGGCATCGGAATACTCTCGGCAATAGCTATTCTCGGGATGGTGGTGGCGCGTGAGGCGTAGGGCGCCGAGGCTCAGCCCAAGGGCGATAGAATACCTCCTCTCGATTCTGGAGAGGGCCAGGCATAAGGGCTATGCGAGGCAGTACGAGCTCATCGAGGATCTCGGGGTCTCGAAGCCGACCGCGTCTCTCATGGTGAAGAAGCTTAGAAGGGCTGGATACCTGGAGGTTGAGGGCGAGAAGATTAGGCTCAGCGAGGGGGGTTTGAAGCTGGTGCGGGAGCTGGCTTGGAGACATGGGGTGATAGAGATAGCATTATTCGAGCTAGGCCTCTCGCGTGAGGGAGCATGCAGGATAGCGTGGAGAATCGCTCAAGAGATACCGGCTGAGGATATTGAACGCATCTGGATAAGGCTTGGCTCGCCGAGATCATGCCCCTGCGGGCACCAGGTCCCGATGACCGGCAATTGGGCTGGCGACCGGATGATTGAGACGTGCGTGGCCTTTAGGGCTGGCCGACGGCTTGAGCGGCCTTAAGCGCCAGTATCGCTGAGGCGATTATATCATCGAGCGTCGTGAGGAGAGAGGCTATCGGCCTCCTCGTCCTGACCGCAAAGACTATCTCACCGTTGCTCATTCTCGCGGATAGCTTTATGCCTCTCGGAAGCGGCTCATTATCCGGCTGAAGAGCTCTCATGACCAGCTCGGCTGTGGAGCTATCATCAAAGCTCATCCTAATCTTGGCCTCGCATTCGATGATCGGCATTATATCCATCCATACCTCACCCTCGATAACTCTTCTTCAACTGCTCTATCGAGCTCGAGTATGAAGAGGGCTTTCCGGGTCTTAGGTATGCTTGCTCCAGCCGCGATATCATGCCCGCCGCCCCTCCCGCCGACCAGCTCAGCGACGCTTGCGAGAAGTCTGCCCAGGTTCACGCCCATCTCAACGAGCTTTCTCGGGGCCCTGGCCGAGACCTTTATCGAATCCTCCGACTGAGCGAGCGCGACCAAGATCCTCTTATCGCCCTGAACTCCCATCGATGATAGCATGGAGGCAACCGAGCTTATCAGACGGTCGTCTATCACGCCTCCGCCATCTATCACGAGCAGGTTCTTCAGTTCCTGCCTATTCTCATCCCTCATCGCGTAGTCTATCGCCTCCGCCAGCCTCCTCCTATAATCCTCGAGCACCCTCTGAGCCTCTTCCAGAAGCGCGCCGCGGCTCCCCATCGCTATCGAGATGCCAAGCCACTCATTACCAGTCTTGCCGCATGCGTTCAGCAGCGATGCGAACTCCCTCGCATCCCTCAAGTAAGTCCAAGGCTCTTCCATTGTCAATTCATAGACTTTTCCGATAACATCTCTCGCCATGCTGGGCGGAAGCCCCAGCGACGCCAGGTACTTCAGTATTCCATTGTAGAGCTGCTTCTTCTCGTCTTCGGATAGCTCTGATAATACGCGCCATCTATCATCCTCCTTCACCCTTATCCCTATCTCAGTTAGGAGGCCGTAGGCGTTCGCCTCATTGCCTGAGATCCCGACGATGAACGGGTTCATTGTGCTCGCCATAGCGACGTGTATCGGCTTGCTGCTCCTCCCGTAGAAGAGAAGATCCTCCTCAACCCTCAGTAATCCAGCCTTCACGGCATCCTCCACTATCCTCTCATTGAAGCCGTGAAGGCCTCGGCCATCAGCTCTATCCTGCATGTCCCCGAGAGCTCCTGTCACGGCGATCGGCGAGAGGATTATGTTCTCCTCATTCAGCGCCTTCGCGACCAGATATGCCACGCCAGCCCCACTAACCTCCTCAGATCCGTTTATGCCGTAAAGATGGGGATTGAGCTGAATCACGTTCTCGGGTGCGGAGCTCATTGGCTCATGATGATCCAAGATTATGATGGGCCTATTCAGCGAGAGCCTGGATATTTCATCCAGGTAGCCGCTTCCCATATCGACGAGGAGGGGGATATACGATGCCGGGAGATCCGCGAGATGTCTCAGCGCATCATCGAACTCTCCGACCGCCCTCGTAGCGAACCTCGCGTTTTCTCTCAATAACGCGGCCGAAGCAATCGCGCCCGAGGAAAGCCCATCAGCATCCACGTGACATAATACTAGAAACTTGCCGCCTTCATCGATCAGCGATCTTATTCGCTCAGCTACCTCCTCGACTTTCGAGAGAAATCCCTTCTCATCCCTGAACCGGTCCAAAGTCATTAGCCATCAATCTTGAGCTATGGAAACTAAAATGGTTTACTCCCTTTAGGCTGCGCGAGGAGCGCGTTCCGCAAAATCTTGTCGCTGAGGGGTCTCATGAATTATGGGAAAGCATTGCTGATTGTGCTGGAATCGATCCTGCTCGCGGGTTACCTGTAAGCATATACGAGCTCCGGTTCCCAGTCTGGTGGAAGCTCGCCGACCCGTTTATAGTACTTGACGAGCCTATGTATTTTCGCCTCAACGAGCTGGAGCCTATGCCTATTGTATTTATCGCCCTTATGCTTGCTTAGATGCACCCTCATCCTCCTAGCCCTCCTGAGCAGGTTCTCGAGGTCCTCGGGGATCTGGGGCATTAGATTATTCTCCTTCAATATTTGCATTATCGTCTTACCGGTTACCTGCTTGACTAGTGGAACGCCGTGCTGATCGCGAAGGATTACGCCTATCATGCTGGGCGGATAACCCTCCTTAGCATACTTGACTACTAGGGCTTCAACCTCCTCCGGTGTAAGCTTGACCCATGATGGGGGAGCCTTGCTGAGCGGCCTCTTCGAGCCAGACTTTCCCCGCCTCCTAGCATGCATCCTGGCCATGCGCTGGCCTCCTGATCAAGGCCCCCAGCCCTGACTAAAAAACATTATAACCCATGGAGGGTCCGGGCAAGATTAAAATGAGCGCTGGGTTTTCCCTCGGATGAGTCTTGGTATCAAGCGTGATCATCTGCTGCTCGGTTCATAGGGGGAACACGCTCAAGGTTGCCAGGGTTATCAGCCAGATCCTGGACACCCGGATCTATAGGCCCGAAGAACTCGACCCTGTGGAGACCACCGAGAAATATCAGCTAATTGGGCTCGGGTCTGGGATATATTATGGCAAGTCTCATCCCTCGATCCTCAAATTCGCTGAGAGGTTCCCCCAGCGTCCGGGAAAAATATGCGTTCGTGTTCTTGACGAGCGGTCTCCCAAGGATGCCGGTCTTCCACGATTATCATAAACCCCTGCTCGCCATTCTTGTTAGGAAGGGCTTCAAGGTGATTGGGGAGTTCAGCTGCAGAGGCCATAATCTTCATGGTGCCCTGAGGTGAATTGGCGGGATGAATAAGGGCAGGCCGAGCGCCGCGGATCTGGAGAGGGCGAGACAGTTCGCTGGGAACATTCTCAGGAGGCTGGCTTAAAGCTGGACGTTTAAATGGTGCCCGGGCCAATCGAGCTGGTGGATGGCTTTCTGGATAGGGCTCGATGACACGGATTCGAGGAAGGCCGGCTGCACCACTTACGTGGCGGCTGTAGCCATGAGAAGGCTCGAGGCCCTCGGCGCGAGGATAGTCGGATATCCCAGGCTCATTAGGCTTAACCCGAGCTGCCCTTACAAGACGCGGGGTAACGCCGCGATCGCCTTCAAAGTTGAGGGAATCGAGCTGGAGAGAGCCGAGGAGCTGATGAGGAGCGTTGTCGAGGAGCTCTCGGAGCTGGATGAGGGTGCTGAGACCGGGATCGTGTTCTTGGAGGGCGAGCCCGATGAAAGGCTGAGAAGCTTCTACTGGAGGGCTGTTCGCGAGCTGGTGTCTCTTGATGATGGCTTCAAGGTCGCTGAAGAAGCGGAGGCCAAGCTCATCTACTATGGTAGTGGCAGGGGGATCATAGGAGCATTAGCCGCGATAGGAGCTGATCTAAGCCTTGGGAAAACCTACGAGCTCATTGCTCATAGGCGGAGAGAGTACTGGGGCACAGTCAGGAGAATTGACCCGGTCTCAGTCCTCGAGCTCGATGAAGCCACCAGACCGTATACATTCGATAACATTGATCCGGAGAGCGGCGAGATCAGGATAGCCCCCCACACACCATGCCCAGTCCTCTTCGGGATAAGGGGAGTTGACCCCGAGATATTCGAGAAGGCGCTCAAGATCATCCGCGTATACGAGCCCATAGAATTCGTGACCATCTTCGAGACGAATCAGGCGACTGACGTCCATTATCAGAGGCTCGGGATCAGGGATCTCAGGGATGGAGTATGCGCGGTGGTCGAGGGCGTCGTGACTATGCAGCCGAGGGCGAATGTGGGCGGCCACGTCTTCTTCAAACTCGGAGATGGCAATGGGGAGATATGGTGCGCGGCCTACGAGCCGACGAAAAGCTTCAGAAAGCTGATCCTGCAGCTGATCCCAGGCGATGAGGTCGTCGCGTATGGCGCGGTTAAGCAGAAGCCCCAAGGGCTAACGCTCAACCTGGAGAAGATTTACATCAGGAGGCTCGCGGAGAAGATCGTTGAGAGGTCGCCGAAATGCCCGGAATGCGGCAAGAGAATGACGTCGATGGGAGGAAGTAAGGGGTTCAAGTGTAGGAGATGCGGGGCCAAGCTGCCCGAGGAATACAAAGAAATAAGTAGAGTTCCTAGAGCGATTAAGCCCGGTTTCTATGAGGTGCCGCCATCCGCGCGAAGGCATTTGGCGAGACCGCTGATGCTCGATGAGCTACTCCGAGATAACGAGCATCGTCAAGGTGCTTCTAACCTTATCTAGCCTCCGTGTGAGGGCGCCCGGATGGGTATCAGGCCCGGAGCGCTATCCTCCAGGAGATTACCTCCTTAAGCTCATCCATGGTGCCTGCCTCGACCTTCGCTATTATGTCGTATACGCCGTAAACCGCATAAGCCTCCTTCACGTTGGGAATCTTCTTCAACTCCTTGAGAATCTCCTCCTCGCAGCCTATCTCGGTATTAACTAGGACGAATGCCGTAGGCATGATTTCAAATCTGCGACCCTGGGTAATAAATCTTGTTAATGATCAAATTAATGGTCAAAGTATGATCTGTTGAAGAGGGCTGGAGCTGTTGGATTTCTGGCTCACTGGGCTTCGGGGGCTTCCACGGCTTCTGCCTCCTCGAGCTCTTTCTCGAAGCTTCTTCTTACGAGGTTCGTAATATAGCCGGCGACCTTATTTCTGATCTTCTTGGAGACCTGCCCCGTGAGTACCTGGGATACTAAAAGCTTATTAAGCTCAAAATCCGCGGAAACCTTATCCGGGAACCTCTCGATAACCTCCTTCGCCAGAACCTTAATCTTCCGGATCTTCACGCGTCCCATGCTCTCAGGCTTAAATTTCAATCAAAGCCCTCCACGATAAATAGCTTCTTCGGAAAAATTTTTAGGAGATAAGGGGCTCGGGCCGAGAGCCTTTTTACCCGCAAGTTTCTTATACCTTCTTAATCTCCAAGACTTGTGCATAAGGCCTGTACCGGAGGTGGGGGGTGTGCTGACCGCCAGGGGGCATCTTAGGAAGAAGGTTCATGTCAGCGGCAACGTGTACTTCTACATCCACATACCCTCGAAGCTCACGCATGATAGCCAGTTTCCCTTCAGCGATGGAGACGAGCTGATAATCTCGGTTGATGCGGCCTCATCCAGGATCATCATAGAGAAGGCGAATAATGGTGAAAGCGGCCGAGGTGGGAAGAGGTCTCGAGAGAGGATTAATGCCTTAGAGAACGCGCCGCTGCCTGACGCCAAGAGCTCTTGACACGCTCTCGCAGACTTCCTCGATCGTTCTGGTTATCTTGAAGAGGTGGCTTGGGCAGCGGCAGTCGGATGAGCCGAACCCTTTAATGGCTTTCTGGGAAATCTCCTCCATTAGCCGGGCCACCCTGCACTCGTATTCTCTCGGGAGCTCGTAGGCGCATGCTCCCTCGACAATCACCCCCTTATCCACCGTGATGTAATCTATGTGCCATTGCAGCTTCTTCTCCCTCAACCTGTGCCTCGCTATCCTTTTCTCGAGATTATTCTGGGCTGATCCAACATACGCATATAGCCCTTTCTCCAGCTCGATTTCGCCGAGACCGCCCACCCTTATCCTCGCATCATCCACGATCCTCAGAAAGAGGATGTAAATGCCCCTCAAGATTCCCGGCGCTCCATTCATCCGCGGCGGGCCTAAATCTTTATTATCTCAACCGCACTTGAAGATATTCTGGGAGAATTTTTGCAGGTTTCCGGCAAGCCCGCGAGGCTTTACGAGAGGCTTGATGGCGGGGTTACCGTGTGCAGGGCCTGCCCCAGGTATTGCAGGCTCAAGCCAGGCCAGAGGGGCTTCTGCGGCGTTAGGGGGAATATTGACGGCGTTCTCTACCTCCTGGTCTACGGTAAGATAATCGCGGCCAACGTTGATCCGATCGAGAAGAAGCCGGTCATGCACTATATGCCCGGGACGAGGGTCTTCTCCATAGCGACTAACGGCTGCAACTGGGCTTGCAGATACTGCCAGAATTACGATATTAGCCAGAGGAGGAGGGTTGAGGGCGCGGACGTGAGCCCCGAGATCGTCGTCAAGATGGCTAAGAGATATGGGAGCGAGGGCATAGCCTACACCTATAATGAGCCGACGATCTTCATGGAGTTCGCGCACGACGTCGGCGTGATCGCTAGGAGGGAGGGGCTCTTCAACGTCTTTGTCACAAATGGCTATTGGACTCCTGATGCCGTCAGGGAGGCCATGGACTTCCTCGATGCCGCGACCGTGGACTTCAAGGGGAATGCCGATCCCGATTTCCTGAGAAAGTTCAGCGGCGTCCCGAGCCCCGACCCGATATTCGAGACCCTGCTAGAACTGAGGGATAAGACTAGGATCCACATCGAGGTAACGGATCTCGTCGTCCCCAGGATAGGCGATAGCTTGGAGCAGGCTAGAAGGCTCGCCCGCTGGATACACGATAACCTCGGCCCCGACGTGCCGATCCACTTCCTAAGATTTCACCCGGATTACCTCATGCTGGATCTGCCCGCGACGCCGATCGAGGTTCTCGAGAAGCATTATCACGTCGCCAGGGAGGAGGGGCTGAGATACGTCTACCTGGGTAATGTTCCCGGCCACCCGTACGAGAATACAATCTGCCCGGAGTGCGGCCAAGTCGTCGTGGAGCGCTATGGATTCGACATACTCTCTTGGAACCTCGATGACAAGAATCGTTGCAAGTTCTGCGGCTACCCGATAGCGATCTATGGAAGCCCCTCGCCCAAGGCCCTCGAGCGCAGATTCACGTTCTAGAGCAATCCTTTCCTTTCAATTAAGTTAAGTTCAATCCAAAGGCTGAAAGGGAAAAAGAGAGATTGTAGGGAGGGGGAAGGGCATTTGGATAGCCCTTCACCTGCATCAAGGATTGCACTACTCCCTCGCGGAGCATCAATTCTAGAACTACAGGTTTCATCAGGGCTTTTATCCTGCTCCTCCACCCTCCTAGCGGCCTTATCGTAGGGCGGTTACCAATTCTTGAGAGGCCGTCCTCATTATAAGTCTTCCTTCAAAATCCCTAGTAGACTCCTTAAACCCCCTTCTCATCCCTGACCCTCGGCCTAAAATTCCCTTCTTGGATCAATATGGCTGCTGTCAGCATGATCAGGCACCTTCCTCGAGGTCTATCTCGAGTATCCCTGCGAGGTTAGGATGGAGGATGGCGCTATAGTGGTGATAGACGGGAAGAGGACTGAGAAAATAATCGAGGAGAAATGAAGCTGAACGATCTGATACTTTTAAGGCTTAGGGGATGAAGTATCCATGTGAGATCGAAATAAAGGACGACGCGATAATAATGATAAGTTAGGGAGAAGAGCGGTGAAGCATCGTCCGGAGAAGGACTTTAATTCTAGAAGCATGCGGGGTTTTCGGCTGAGATGAGGCTTCATGCGGGGATTTGCGGGAGCTTCCCGAGGCCGCAGGCGCTCCGAAAAGCCTTCGACGATCTTTCAGAGGGCAAGATAAGCGATGGGGAATTCAAGAACGTTTTGAGGGAATGCATCCTCGAAGTCGCGAGGCTTCAGGAGAAAGCCGGCATGACCATTCTTACCAGCGGCCTCCTCTCATGGCACGACCTCTTCAGGCCATTCACAATGGAGCTCGATGGCCTGGAGGCCGGCAGGCTGATCAGATTCTTCGACAACAACTTTTACTACAGGTGCCCCACGATAATCGGCAGGATACTGTGGAGAAGGCCGGTGACGGTTGACGAGGTTCAGGAGGTTAGGAGGAACACGCGCGAGCTGGTTAAGGCGATTATACCGGGCCCATACACGTTTCTAAAGCTCTCGGAAAACAGGTTTTACGCCTCTGAGGATCAACTACTCGACGACTTGATCGAGGCTCTAAGAGCTGAGGTAAACTCGCTGAGAGGTTCGGCAGACCTGATTCAAGTAGATGAGCCTTCGCTAGTGGATCCAGAGCTCGGGAGATCTGAGAGGCTTAAGGGCATTGAAGTGGTTAACGAGTTTCTCTCGAAGCTCGGCATGCCGGAGAACGAGGTGATCATCGCGACATACTTTAACTTGGATCCTGAAAGGTATGCCATGCTCCTCGATCTTCGAGCAGGCCTTCATGTCGATTTGAGGTCCACTCCCGCCGAGGCGGATCTAGCTCTCAAGGAGCACGGGTTTGATGGACAGATCCTGAGCCTGGGAGTCATAGATTCGAGGAGCATCTACCCCGAGGACCCGCGTGAGATAGTTTACCGCGTGAGGGCTTACCTGGACTCGATATCGCCGCATGTTCTGATCTTCTCTACTAGCTCTTGGCTCGACTACATCCCTTATAATGAGGCTGTTAGGAGACTTGATGCTCTCGGCAGAGTTCTAGCCGAGGCTGAGGTGAGGTTCCTATGAGCTGCAAGCTTCCGGACAAGCTCAGGACAACAGTCGTCGGAAGCTACCCGTATTTTCCGGAAGCTCTTAAGGCATTTCAACTTAGGAGGCGCGGGGATCGCGGCCCCGAGTATGAGGCCCTGGTCAGGGAGGCGACTAAGAAGGCGATAATGGATTACCTCGATGCTGGTATAGATATCTTGGCGGACGGCGAGCAGCGGAGGGAGGATATGGCAGTATTCTTCGCCGAGGAGCTGGATGGCTTCGAGATAAGCGAGCCCGTCAGGATTTTCGACAACGTCTACTTCAGGAAGCCCGTGATCGCGGGTAGGATCAGCTGGAGGCGCGAGATGCTGGTGGAGGATTGGAAATATGCCTCGAGCATCTCCGCAGGGAAGCCGGTCAAGGTGACTATCACGGGCCCATATACCATGTATTCCTGGAGTTTTGACAAGTTCTATGGTAACATGAGAAATGCTATCCTCGATTTAGCCGAGTCCTTCAGGAAGGAGATAGAGGCGCTCGTGAGAGCTGGGGCCACATTCATCCAGATCGATGAGCCGGCGCTCTCGACTCGGGCCGAGAAGATGGATGTGCTGATCGCTGGGGAGGCATTTGAGATAATGTTCAAGGGGCTGAGCAACGTGAAAAGGATAACTCATATATGCTATGGCAAGCTGGAGAGGCTTTTCCCCGAGATCCTGGACTTTCCCATAGATCAGTATGACTTCGAGACCAAGAACAGGAATTACGAGCTCCTGAGCCTGTTGAGGGAATACTCATTCGATAAGGAGCTCGCCCTCGGCGTGATAGATGTTCATAGCTCGAGGATCGAGCCCGTCGAGGAGATCATGGAGGGGATTGCAAGGGGCTTAGAGCTTCTACCGCCCGAGAAGCTCTACATAAAGCCGGATTGCGGGCTGAAGAGGCTCAAGCGCGAGGTCGCTCTCGAGAAGCTCAGGAACATGGTCGAGGCCGCTAGGAGGGCCAGGGAGACGCTAGCATAAGATCAGGGATCCTATCTCTTCGGCGATTCTCATGACATTTACGTCAAAGGTGTAGTGTATTTTCGTGAAGTTCCTCCTGAACTCTATCACTCGCCTCCTCACCTCTGATGGATCTTCTTTCCTCTTCACGACCCTGTAGATAAAGTCAGCCACCTCCGCCATATCATCCTCCCTCATCCCAATTCTCGTCGCTTCTTGGACGCCTATCCTTATCCCCGAGGGGTTCTCGATGTCGCTCGGCGCATCCCATGGCAGCATATTCTTGTTGACGATTATGTTCGCCTTCTCGAGGGCCTCGGCGCATCTCGCTCCACCGCCATCCTCCCGGACATCGAGGAGGACCTGATGAGTCTTCGTGAACCCCCATTTCTCGCCTAGGACCTTGAACCCCCTCGCGTGGAGCTCCTCTGCAAGCCGCCTCGAGTTCCGAAGTATCTGGCTTGCATATTCTTTTCCGAACGCCTTCATCTCCAGCGATGCCACGCCTAGGGCTGCAAGCCTATGCAGGTGATGATTCGAGACGAAAACCGGGAATACTATCTTCGAGACCTTCTCGTAGATCTCGCCGCTATTCGTGATTATCGCTCCACCCTGCGGGCCGGGGAAAGTCTTATGCGTCGAAGTGGTGATCGCGTCCGCGCCATCATCCAATGGATTCGGATAAGCCCTACCAGCTATTAGGCCGAGAACGTGAGCCGCGTCGTAAACCATCTGTGCGCCGACCTCGTGAGCCGCCTCCGAGATCTCCTTAACCGGGTGCGGGAAGATCACGACGCTCGCCCCAAGCACCACCATCCTCGGAGATCTCTCCCTGATAATCTTGACCGCACCGTCCACATCCACCATCATGTCCTCCGGTATTATCGGCAGCTCAATCGGCTTTATCCCGAGCCTCCCGAGTATTCCATAGCGGGAGTGGCTGACGTGCGCGCCCCCGGGCAGCGGTAGCACGGCCGCCTCATCGCCATACTTCGCCAAGCACGCGAAAGCCGTCGCGTTTGCGATCGTGCCCGAGACCGGCCTAATATCTGAATACTTCGCGCCGAACAGCCCTGCGAATATGCTGGAGACCTTGACCTCAAGCTCATCCACGTATCTGGTTCCCTGGTAGAAGCGCTTGAAAGGCAGGCCCTCCGCGTAGCGGTGCATCGCATCCGAGAGATAAACCGCGTCAACGAGAGGCGATGTAACATTCTCGGACGCTATCAGGTTGATGCACTCGCTCCTCCTCCAAGTGTTATGCTTACGGATTAGATCCAAGATCTCCCTCAGCTCATCCTCATACATGTCCTCTTTCAACCAGCTTGAGGCTAAAGATATCTTATAAGTTTAATATTCCGGCGACCTCGTGCCTAGATCCATGCGGAGAGGCGTTAGAAAGCTTAGTCTGGATGTCGCGCTGCTCGCGAGCTTCAGCGCCCTCTACATGGTGGTCTTGAAGATTCTTCCAGGAATACCGGCCATAGGCTTCCCCGGGGTCAAGATCGAGATCGCGATCGCCCTCTCCCCCATCTACGGCCTCATACTGGGCCATGTTCTCGGGCCGGCCTCCCTGCTCATAGGGACACTCATGGCCATGACCCTTCTACCGGGAAAATACACGCTCTTCAACTACGTGACGATCTTCGCGGCGCCGCTTGGCGCCCTCACATCATCCCTCACATTTGATCGGGGGAGGCTGCTCGGAATCCCGAAATGGGTTTATGCCGCCGGGATCTACGGGGTGATGCTGGCATTCTGGTACGCGACGGATGTCGGGAGGCTCACCGCGATCTTCACGATATACTATTTGGCCGCTGTGGCGCTAGTGCTAGCTAGCGGGATTCTCGGCTCGGGTGGGCGGATCGGGCGATTGGTTCTCAGAATTCTCGCGGGAAGCGCGTCAGGGGTCTTCGCCGATCACCTCTACGGCAGCCTCGCGGCGATAATAGTCTTCAGGTATGTGCTAGGATCGCTTGAGCCCGAGGCCATGGCGGCCTGGTATCTAGCAGCCATCCCCGTGGTGGGCGTCGAGAGGGGAATCATGATCATCTTCTCATTCGCCGTGGCGCTCAACCTCTATCTCCTCCTCAGGGGATCAAGATACTTGAGAGTGAGGATGGAGTAGGCTTGAGCGGGTGCCCGAAGCGCGTCCTGAATGGGCCATGCGGCGGGATGAAGCCCGACGGCTCCTGCGAGCTCGGCGATCGCCAATGCATCTTCTCCGAGAAATATCCCTCTAAGGTTGTTCTAGATCACGGGTTCAGGTTTAGGCCGGAGATTCGGAGGAGGCAGAGCTTCACCAAGCTTCTGGCGGAGGTTGAGGAGAGAGCGGTCTGGATCGCCGAGATCCCGCCGAGCGCCAAAGCCTTCGACGACATTGAGCTTCTCAGGGGTTTATCATTCACGGCTCTGAGCGTTCCCGAGAACCCGCTGGCGAGGCTCCATATCGAGCCCGCGGTCTTCACCCAGCTGCTCAAGGAGAGGCTTGGATGCGAGCTGATGATCCACCTCACCTGCAGGGATTTGAGCAGGCTCGCGATAAAATCCAGGATACTCGCCATGGGATTATGCGGCTTAGAGCATATTTTGGCCCTGACCGGAGATCACCCTAAGCTGGGGCGGGAGGAGTCGGCGCCCGTCTTCGACCTGGACTCGATCAGGCTGATCTACTTGGCGAGAATCATGTCGGATTACGGCGTTGATGAGCTGGGGAACAAGCTTCAGCTCAAGCCGAGAATTCAGGTCGGCGCGGGGCTGAACCCCTACTTGCCCCTCGACATCGAGGTCTCAAGAACTCTGCGGAAGCTTGAAGCAGGAGCGGAGTTTTTCGTGACCCAGCTAATCTTCGACGCCGAGCCGGTGAAGAGAGCTCTCAAGAAGCTCCGGGAGTCCGGGGTAAACGTGCCGGTCTTCATCGGATTTCTTGTGGCCGAGGATGAGGTTATACGGAAGACCGCCGAGATCATAGGGATACCTGGAGCAGATATTCCACGGGATCCCGAGAAGCTCATCGAGGAATACTTGGAGACCGTTGAGGAGCTTAGGAGGCTTTACGGCCCGGTTGGCGCATTCATATCAACGCTGGGCAGGATCGGGAACTTCAAGCTATGGGATAGAGCATTCAGATCCTACTTCATGAGCTCTTGAGCTCCGAGGTAGCGAGAAATTTTAAATCAAAGATTTCATAAGGAGCATTTTGGGTGATGATAGCCCGCATCGTCTGAGCAGTGATGACGGATCAACAATCTGAATTGTGAGGCTTGATAGTGCTGATTTTCGCGACCCCCCGGCAAATGAATTCTTTTAAGGACCATAATCCCGGAGGATGATTGATGGTCGAGGACCTGTTAAGATTTGCTCTCGATGAGGCTGGGAAGCTGGGCGTAGAATACGCAGAGGCCAGATACCAGAAGGATATCGAGGAGGCCATCATCCTGAAGAATGGCTCTCCGGAAATCACAGCCAGATCAGTTGATGAGGGCATCGGCATAAGGGTTCTCGTGAATGGTGCTCTCGGATTCTCGTCCACCCCATTTCTCACGAGATCCGCTGTAAGAAAGGCGGTCAAGTCCGCTTTCTCCATGGCTATGGCCGCGTCGCGCCTCATGAAGAATGGGATAAAGCTCAGCGCCGAGGAGACGGCGAGAGCGAAAATCGAGGTGAAGCCCAGAATAGGATTCGAAGCCGTTGAGCTAGATGCAAAGATAGAATTCCTGAGAGAAACTGATTCAGCGATTTTGAAGGCCGCCGAGAAGCATGGCTTAAAGGCGACAAGGTTCCTGAGAGTTGGGAGACTCGACCTCGAGAAGCGGGTCATGAACAGCGATGGCGCCGACGTCCTCACCAAGATCCCGAGAACCTACCTCGAGTACTTCATAACGCTCTACTCGCCACAACGCGGGAGCATTCAGAGATTCCAGCATCTTGGCGAGGCCAGGGGCTGGGAGGCAGTCGAGGCCTGGAGACCCGCCGATTCCTTTCCCGACGAAGTCGAGCGCGTGGCCGCAGTTCTATTGCGCGGTACAGCTCCTCCAAGAGATTCCGTTGACGTCGTGCTCGGGCCTGAGATCGTCGGCATAATCTGCCATGAGTCCGCGGGCCATCCAGGCGAGGCTGATAGGGTTCTAGGCAGGGAGCTGGCTCAGGGAGGCGATAGCTACATCAAGCCGGAGCTACTTGGAACCAAGATCGGATCAGAGGTCGTGACGGTCGTCGATGATCCGACGATTCCGCGATCCTTCGGCTACAGCCCATATGATGATGAGGGCGTTAAGGGGAGGGAGCGGAGGCTGATAGAGAACGGCATCTTGAAAGAGCTTCTGCATAATCGGGAGACGGCCGCGGTATTCGGCGTCAGGAGCAATGGGGCGGCGAGGTCGGCGGGTTATGACCTCGAGCCCATCATAAGGATGTCGACGACGTACATGAAGCCTGGAGACCACTCCTTCGAGGAGCTGATAGAGGATATACGCGATGGGGTCTACATCAGGAGCTACCAGGAGTGGAATATAGATGATAAGCGGTGGAATCAAAGGTATGTCGGCGTCGAGGCTTATAGAATCGTTGATGGCGAGTTGCGCGATCCCGTGAGAAATCCGGTCTTGGAGATGACTACGCGGATCCTCTACTCCTCGATAGACGCGGTTGGGAAGGATCTCGCGTTCTTCGCCGGCTACTGCGGGAAGGGCGACCCGATGCAGGGCATCCCAGTCTGGATGGGCGGCCCCCACATAAGGCTCAGGAGGGTTAGGCTTGAAGTAGCTCCATCACCGGCCGACTGAAGATGAAAAGCCTCACGCGCTAGTCTAAGAATTCCTCGAGCGAGGGCTGGCCCATTCGATCCTCGGCCCCGAATATCTTTCTGACGTTCTCGATCGCGAGCACAACTCTCTCCGACAAGTAGCAGTCCCTGATCTTCTTCAGCAAGAGATTCTCGACCAGGTCCACATATTTCTCCACAGCACCTCTGAAGACCGTTTGGGAGACTTCTCCGCCGCAGCTCATGCAAACCCCCGCGAGAGGAGGTCTCCGGTATTTCTCGCCGCATCGCTTGCACTTGAACTCCTGTAGGAGGAATGCCCTCATGTTTCCGAGTATGTCCGAGAGGAGGTGCGTCTCGACCATCTTCTCCACGACCATGCATTCGTCCACGGCATCCACCTTCTCGGCCAGCTTAAGCTGACCCATTATCTTCTCGAGCATGCTTCCATACCTCTTATAGGATGACTCGATCGGGTGGGCGACGAGGCTGCTCTGCGGATGCGTAAACCCGATTCTCAGCGGCTTGCCCTCACTGAGGAGCATCTTTATCGTCGGAATCACCTTGGCGAGCTCAGATATGTGACCTCCCCGCTCCGCGAGCTTGTAGAATTCTAGCGGAATTCTGCTTAAGACGTCCAAGTTGTGCGCCTGCTCATCAACCTCCTTCGGGTCGATTATTACGGTGAGGAGGAGCGGCGCATCCATCTTGCCGCCGATCCTTCCCGGGAGATAGAGCCTCGAGAAGTTTATCAGTGGGTCTAGGAGGAGCATTATACTATCCTCGTCGCCATCGCAATCCCTCCTCTTCGCGGCGTGGAAGATCGGGTGAGCGAAGCAGACTAGGGAGTCCGTGAAGCCTATCACTCTTCCGACGACGCCGGCGTATGTGTGCGGCGATAAGGCTACTATCAGCGCGCCCACGACATCCTCAATGGACTCGAACCCGTAGAATGGCTCCATGCCCGCGACCTTGACGAGCAGCTCATCGATGAACTTTGAGACCTTGAGGAGGTGCTCCGCCGCTCTGCGGGAGATAACGACATCCTGCGGCTTGAGCTCCAGTATTTGATCGGGCGAGACGAGATCCTCGCCGTATATGTCATGCGTGTATCCGAGCTCCCTGAGCTTCTCAACAGGTGTTGAGATCTGCCTCGGCGTGAAGTGCGTCAGAGGAGCATTGGTCGCATCGAATCTTATCGTTCCATCCTTGTAGATGTAGAGGCCGTATTTTGCCCTGAGAACCCCCTTCTCGAGGAGCTCCGGGGTCTTCGCCACGCTATTAAGCCCCTTAACGCCCTTCAGCCTAGTGGGCGCCTGCTCGGAGAGCCTCCTGAGAACGTAATAAAGCTCCTCACTGACATTGACCATGAACTTCCTCGAGAACTTGACCCTGCCGCCGCATCTGGGGCATCTAGTACCCTCCCCATACTCCACCTCCAGCCCGCATTCAACGCATGCTCCGATGATCTCCGTAAACTCCCCGCATTGCGGGCATTTCTCCCTCCAAGTCACCTCGCCGCATTTGGGGCACCTCCTAGTGGAGAGCTCGACGGACACTTTCTTGCCATTCTTCGCGGCGGCGATGATGTCTCTCGTGCTTCCGCCGGCATCGGATATCGGGAATAGCACATTTACCGGCGGGCTCATCTCCCTCTGAGCAGCCTTCTCAGGCCTACCCATTCTAGCTCCTATGAATGAGCCGGCCTTATCGCGCTGAAGTATCCCGGAGATCATCTCAACGGCCTGAATCGGATCCTCTCCCTCCAGCTTCTCATCGCTGAACGGCCTCAGGCACGCTACGAGCACCTTAAACCATGGCAGCGGAATCTTGATGACTTTGCCGGAGACTATGTGCTCGACGAGGATCCTCGTTAAAGCCTGCTTCGCCGCCTCATCCCACGGGAGCACCGCGCATCCGCCATCCATCACGAGATCCCGCGCATTGGACTTCATCCAGCTTCTCAGTGCTTCGAGATCGCCGATCGAAGCATTTCTCCAAAATGGGAGGTATTCTGGATGTAATGGGATCTTGAGTGCGATGCTGAGCCTTATCGCGTCCTCGGCGCTCGGCTTTCGGCGGATCGGGTCTTCTAGGATCCAGCTGGCGAGCTCCCTGAGCCGCGGCGGCGCGCCGTCAAGCCTCTCCCTGAGCTCCTCGGCCCACCACTCCTCGCAGTATCCCGGCTTCCTGATCTCGGCATTATTCTCTATCAGATCTCCTATCGAGATCAGTATGTCGCCTAGGAAGAGTATCCTCGAAATCTTGTCCTCGACGCTTTTCAAATCTTCTTCTGATCTGAGCTTCAATACGCTGCCATCATCCAGCATGACTATCGGCGGCTCGATCGAGTCCACCGGCGAGATTATTCCGCCCTTACCGGGATAATCCAGCTTGAGCTGAGTCCCGGTCGTGAGATATCCCATGAGGAGCTTGAGCGTTAATGGATGGAGGCCTACGGCCTGCATCCCAGTCGAGAATGATCTGCCATATCTTATCCTGAGGCCTCCGAAGGTTTTGGATGATGAGAGGAGGGGCCTTCCGCCCACGAGTTCATCCAAGTAGCTCTGCTCATCCTCGTCGCTCGTCAATTCCTTCATTCGCTCCGCGACATATTTTATCCAGTCCCATCCCTCGAGGCCCAGCTCCTCCACGAGCTTTAGCACCTTCTTCGCCCTGCCAGCTATCCCATCATTCACAACCCTCAATGCTCCACCCCTTATGTGATCAGTCTCGATCCGTGAGAGACCTTTGAATGATGATGCCTGGATTCTATCAGTCGCTATTCCCGTGACCTCGACGGGAAGCCTTCTCAGGATGAACTCTATGAGATCCTCTGGGACGTTGTATTGGAATCTTGAGACCCTCCTCTGATATGTTCTGAGCTCCTCGATGAACCTCATGACCTCCTCGTCCGTCGGCTTATACTTGTCGAGGCCGAGAAGCTTCCTCACGTGATCCGCTATCAGGATTATGGATGCGAGCTCCGTCCCGCCGGCGGACCTTATCGGCCCCGCGAAGTATACCGAGAGGTGCTTGGATCCATCTGGATTTCGCTTGATCTTTACGTCCACTATCCCCTCCGTGGGGGCGGCGGTGATGCATGGAGGCGTCAAGACCGCGAGGCACGTTCGTATAGCCTGGAGCGCCAGCTCCTCGTCGCTAATCCTCCCCCGGAGCTCTGAGACCAGCTCCTCGGCTAGCCTGAACGCGAGCTTCTCCTGAGATATCTTCCCGAAATACTTCCTGATCTTCTCGGCGACGCCCTTTGGGCCTACTAGAAGCTCAACCCTCTCCGCCAAGTCTTTGGCCAGAAGTATCTCGACCATCGGCGTGGGCGAGCCTATCCTCCTACGAGCCTCAACAGCAACTTGATAACATCTCTGAAATTCCCTCTCTATGAGCGCCTTGTATTCCTCTTCATTCATCCAAATTCTTCATATTCCTCGGCTATTATATAAGGTGGGCGATGGCCATGATGGGCGCGATTCAGCTTAAGCGCTGGCTCATCGCAAATTAGCCTCCACGCATAATCCGGCTTAGGGCATCTAGGAGCTCTTTAGCGACCTCGCGCGGATGCTTGAGGGATGGCTTGATCCCGATAAAGCCCAGCTCCCTAGTTAATGACGCTATCTGGGGTGGGAGGAGGTTGCATGACCTTAGGAGATCCTCGTTCAGCAGTATCTCCTCGGCGCCTCCATCAGCTATCACCTTGCCCCGCCTCATCACTATTATCCTCGGCTTGAGCTGAGCGACGAACTCGACGTCATGCGTCGATGCTATTATAGTCCTTCCCTGCTCCTTGAGCAGCCTAATCATCTGCATGAGCTTCTCCTTCTGGAGCTGATCCTGCCCGGTCGTCGGCTCATCCAAGGCTATGACTTCGGGCGACCACGCGAGGATTATCGCGAGCGCGAGCCTCTTCTTCTCTCCTCCGCTCAGGAGGAAAGGCGATGACTCGGCGTAATCACCAAGTTCCATGAAGTTTAGCGCCCACTCGACTCTTCGTCTCACGATCATCTCATCGTAGCCGAAATTTCTGAGGGCGAAGGCGACCTCCTCCCAAACAGTGCTCGAGAAGAACATCGACTCCGCGTTCTGGAATACTAGGCCCACCCTCCTCGCGAGCTCGGCGATCGTCGCGCTCCTAGTGTCCACACCATCCACGACGACCCTGCCCCGAGTTGGCTTCAGAAGCCCATTAAGGTGCTTTAGAAGCGTCGTCTTGCCCGATCCGTTCTCGCCCATCAAGGCAACGATCTCGCCCTTCTCGATCTTCAGGCTGACTCCATCCAGGGCCTTGACGCCGCTCGGATACACGTATTCCACGTCCTCGAAGCTTATCATCCGATCAGCCTCCTAACCTTCTCGACGAACTCGTGGACCGTGAGCGGGATCTCCTCGAACTTGAGGCATCCTCGATGGGCGTTCACGCATCTCGCGACCTCCGAGACCTTCGGGGGAGCGACCCCGTAAACCAGTAGATCTTCATCCCTCAATATCTTCCTAGGATCTCCATCCCTGACTATCATTCCGCGATCCATCACTATCAGCCTATCAGCGTGCGGGAGCAGGTGCTCGAGCCTATGCTCGGAGATTATGATCGTGAGACCCTCGCGCTTATTCAGCTCCACTATCGATTCTATCAAGTTTCTCGCGGAGACGGGGTCTAGGGAGCTCGTCGGCTCATCGAGTAGGAGGATCTTCGGCTTCATCGCGAGCACTGATGCTATGGCCACCTTCTGCTTCTGGCCTCCCGAGAGCTCGAATGGTGACCTGTATCTCAGATCTTCTATCTTGAGAGCCTTCAGCGCCCAATTAATTCTCTCCAGAATGATCTCTCTCGGAAACCCCAAGTTCTCGAGCGGAAAAGCTATGTCCGCCTCGACGCTGAGGGCGAAGAGCTGGTTATCGGGATTTTGAAAGACCATTCCAGCGGCCTGCGATAAGATGTGCGTCGGCGTGTAGCGAGTATCCATGCCATCCACCAAAACCCTCCCGAGCATCTCGCCCTCGTAGAAGTTCGGTATGAGACCGTTGAGGCAGCGGAGAAGAGTCGTCTTCCCGCATCCGCTTCTCCCGGCTAGGACCACGAACTCCCCCCTTCTCACCACGAGGTTCACGTCCCTGAGAGCATACTGCTCGCTGCCATAATATCTGAATGAGAGGTTCTCGACGTGTATTATGGCTGGAGCTCCCTCAGCCTCCCCCCCAGCCTCTCGCCTATCAGTTCCAAGCACCTTCCCAGGATCTCCTCTAAGCCTCCTCTCTTGCAGAGGGCTTTCGCGGCTGATGCGTGTCCACCTCCATGTCCCCCGAATTCCTCTCCAATTCTCGCAGCAATATCCCTGCCCAAATTTATCCCTGTTGCGTCGATGAATTCGTTTAGGGCCCTGAAGGATAGTGTGATGCCCTCGTCAGATTCTCCGCCGACAATCGCCACGTGGGCTCCGAGGTTCACGAGACTCCTGGCCGCCGAGCTTTGGAAGCTGCTGAGCCTGCTAACGGCTATGATCCAATCTCCGGCCCTGTACACGCGCATTCTGGCAGCCGCCTTGATCCTCGCAACCCGCTCCGATAAATCCATCTTTACCTCGAGGCCTTGGAGAAGCATTCTGGGATTGATTCCGCGCGAGGCGAGAGCGCAGGCTTTTCTGAGAGCTTCATGGTCAGCCAGGGAGAGCCTGGCCGTGTCATAGTATATTCCGGCGAAGAGCGCCTCAGCCTCCTCGATCGAGAGATCATAGCCTAGGTGCTCCGCGAGGTCAAATATTATCTCGCAGACCGACGAGTATTCCTCCATAGCATGGACTTCAGCTCCTCCACCGAACTTTTCGGCGCTCGTCGAGTGGTGGTCGATTACCAGCACGGGCTTACCGGATTTGAGCAAGCGCATGCTATCGCCCAGCTGCTCCGGGGAACCGCAGTCAAGCACGAGATAGGTATCGGCACCATCTACGTTCTCGGATGAGCTTATCTCGAGCCTTTCCATGAGAGCGGCGCTATGCGTCGAGGGCTCCTCAGGAATCTCGAGAAGCGCTCTAGCGCTCATGAGCTTCTCGAGCATATTCGAGAGAACGTAGGCCGCCCCGATGGAATCTGGATCGCCCCCGGCATGCGTTAGAATAGCGACCGTTTTTCCGGAGAGCTCTCTAAGCTTTTTCGCGATGATCTCTATGAAGTCGGCGCTCCTCATCAGGCAGGACCCTGTCCCGATAGAGCCAGCCTCAACTCCTTCTGGAGGCTCTCGAGCTGCTCCCTAGTCCTCTGCTCCTGCTTCTCCAGAAGCTTCAGCCTGGTCTCGGTGAGCTCCTTCCTCTCCGTGAGCTCCTCCACTATCTGCTGCTTGCTCGTCTGAACTAGCACAGGGCCGACCGCCTTGTAGATTGCCGCGTCATCTGACACCTTCTGGAGCTCCTCGAGCGCGCTCTTCACTTCCATGAGCTCCAACTCGAGCCTCTGCTTTTCGACTAATATGGCGTTAAGGGTCTGCTGAAGCTGCTGAAACCTGACGAGCTGCTGCCTAACGCTTGGAGGAAGCTCTCCCTCACCAGCGGACATCTCAAAAAAGCCGTTCAACCAGGTTTTAAAGGATTTCCGAATTCCCCCTGCAGCAGGTCGAGGCTCCTTAGGGATTGCAGGCACGCGTCAATGAATCTCATGAATGAGTTTAATGCTGCTCTGAGGGCGACGGGATCCGCGGCGTATATTCTGAGGATTAGAGCTCCAGCTTCCAGGCCAATCTCCACAGAGGCTCTCCTTGATGGAATATCCCTCGCCTCGGGGAGGATCGCCCAGTATATCGTATCGGCCTCGAGCTCGTCGAGATGGAAAATTACCTCGACCTCGAATCTATTTTTTCGGGAATGGGGTCCAGGCTCCTCCCGCGAAGGTGTAGCCGCACTTCCTGCAGCTCCAGATCCCGGCTGCAACCCTCCTCACCTTCGGCTGATTGCAGTTTGGACAGATGTGCCAGGCCCTCTGCTCCCGCTCAATCTCAGCGACGCGCTTCCTGAGCGTGGACCCATATCTGGCCCCAAAGCGCTTTGCCGGGTTACCCTTAATCTTGCCGACCTGCATTCCTCTTTTACCTCCCAAAGCCCGATGCTCTGAGGATTTAAGCTTTAGGTCCTGCCGGCGAGCTTTACCGGAACTTCTTGGAGGAATTTTCTCCGGATCTCGCCCGTCTTTTCGATGACCGCGTCGATTATGCTGTCCATGAGCTCGATGGGTATTTGGCCTGGAGAATTCTTTTGCACGCACGTTATATCGCCCTTCTCGTCGGCGCCCACGACGAGGGAGACGTCCAGAACCTTCTCCTCCTCGAGCTGCGGATCGAGCAGGAACTTCTCGCCAATCACTCCGACCATCGCCGTGAATGGAAGCGAATTGAGCTCCAGGCTGAAGTATTCATCGGTCTTCTGGGGCTTGCCATCAACAATCTCGTATCTCGGTATCTTGGCGGTCGCGAGGGCGGCGAGGGCCGAGATCAGTGATGGATCGAAGTAGTTTCCATCATAATCGAGCACGTAGATGTCTATGAAGAGCACGTAGACTTTCTCGCCCTCGATTAGGCAGAGCTTCTTGAGATCTATGACCCCGCCCTCCCTCAGGCTTCTATCAACTACTCTGGCGAGCTCTATTCCCCGCTCATCAGGCGGGCCGGGCTCGAAGCTCGCCGAGGCCAGCGGTAGCAGCTCCGCGTTCACGGTGAATGTTCCCTCATCGGGCCTATCCGGGAACGGTGCTCCGACCTCGACCTTGATCCCGGTCAAGATCTTGGTGCTTCCCATCGAGACGAGGGCTGACCCCTCCGCCTTCGATAATAAGCCAGTCTCGATCTTTATCGGCCTGAGATCCGTAGGCCGCCTCCCATCTATCCGCTTACCTTGAAGCAGTAAGCTGTAGATCTTATCCCGCATTATCTTGGCTGTTAGATCCTTTTTGGGTGTGAATGCCATGCTCTCAAGCCTCCTTCGGCGCGAGCTCGCTGAACTTCTTCTTCAAAGCCTCTCTCTGAAGGTGGTAGATCTCGCTTATCCCTTTCTGAGCAAGAGCAAGGCCCTTCTTGAACTCCTCGACGGACATCCGCCCATTAAGCTGGAGCATGATTATGGAGTTGAATCTGGGGGCCATGGCCACCGGCATATCCGCCTCGCCATATTTGTCCTCCAAGTCGCATAAGTCTAGCACGAGCTGGCCATCCACTTTCCCGACAGCGACAGCAGCTATTAGATCGGCCATGGGCATCCCCGCATCCGCCAGGGCCAATGAGGCCGCCGTGAGCCCTGCAGTCCTAGTCCCTCCATCGGCCTGAATGACCTCCACGTATACATCTATCGCTGCTCTCGGAAATTCTTCGAGAAATGTCACGGTCTCGAGAGCTTCCCTAATCACTTTCGAGAGTTCGATCTCTCTCCTCGTCATGCCCAGCGGCTTGCGCTCCTCGACGCTGAATGATGTCATGTGATACCTGCAGTTTAGGATCGCTCTATCGGGTAACGCGAGGTGCCTTGGGTGGGCTTCTCTCGGGCCGAAGACCGCCGCGATCACCTTTGTACCCCCGAACTCGACGTATGCTGACCCATCGCTCTTATCCAGCACGCCAATCTCCATTTTTATCGGCCTAAGCTCATCAGGTCTCCTTCCATCAACCCTTCTGCCATTATTATCTATTAGCCGCTCAGGCCTGGACATTCCAGAATCCTCCGACAACCCTGAATCAGCATCTGCCAAGAATCCCAGGCATCACGATATATATGGGTTTACGGGCCGAGATCCTTCAACCTTCCCCTATAAGGCCCCTTAACAGCTTCTCAATACGCTCCGTTAACCCCGAGGTATGAGCTTCCTCCTCTATCATCTTGATTGCCTTAACCGCCGCGAACTCTGCCTCCGGCGACGGCCCATTAATCACGATGAGGCCATTCTTTCCGACTATTATATCGCAGCCCGTAATCCTCTTTATCATGTTTATCATAGAGCCTCGCCTGCCGATTAGCCGCGGAACCTTGGCCGGGTGAATCTGGATTAATATGCCGCTTTCGATCCGCCTTATTCGGCTGCGCTTATCTATTGCTACACCGCTGAGCCCGCTCTCCTTAATTCTCACGTAAACGACGTCGCCGACATTGAGGCCCATGCTCATCACCTCCTCCCGGTCGGGCATCCTGATTACCCCCTTCAAGTGCCTTCCTAGATCGATCTCGAAGCCATTCGGCTTCACATCTGATACTATTCCCACGACCCAGTCTCCGGGAGCCGGTTTATACGCGGTCTTGAATGGCGTGACAACCACCTTATTTCCTCTTATCGAGGCGAACCCTATCCTCGCGGCATAAATCTTCCCGGCATAAGCATAGGTCCCCTCACCGCTTCGCTTGCCATTATCCGAGAGCAGCTGACCCGGCACGACGATCTCATGCTCAGTGAAGTATATCGGCATCCCCAGCTCACCCCTCAAACTGCGTTACCTCGACCCTGCCGGAGGTGATCTTGTTCAGCCTGTCTATTAGGTCTATGTGAATCCCAGTGGGAACCTCGACTACTCCGGTCCAGCTACCATCTCCGCCCCACTGCTCGCGGATTACCTTGCCCATGTTCTTGATCACGCTATAGCCGCGCGCGGCCACGTCGGCCGGAAGCCGGATCTTAAACTTTAGGATTCCGGTCTTGATCGGGATTATGGGTCTGAGCTTCTCGATTATCTTAAGAGCCTGCTCCTTCGCGTCCTTGAAGGGATCTATCTGGACTCCGGCTTCCTCCATCGCCAGCTCTATCCGCTGGGGCGGATGCGGGAGATTCGTCCTAGGATCTATCGCGTTCTTCGCTATCAGGTCTATTATCTGCTTCTTCTTCTCCTCTATGAGCCTCCTCCTCTGCTCGGCGGTTATCTGGATCGTGCCCTCCTCCAAGATCCTCTCAGCGATCTTCACGGGATCCGTGGTGCCGAAAGTCTTCTTGAGAACCTCCTCCCTGACCCGAATACCCTTTTTCGCGTCCTTGTAAACCTCCTCATAAACTAGGATCTTCGATATTGGCATCTTCTCGCCCATCTTATACTTCAGGGCATTATCCGGATCGACGAGAATCTCGAATGTCTCGCCATGCTTTTCAAGCCTTGCGATCGTATAGCTTTTGGACACAGATCCCGCCCCACGAGAAGCGGGCGCTGGGGTTTAAAATGCCTTTCCTAGCCCTCTCCAAGCCTCTTCTTAATCATAGGCTCCAGTATGCTTTTCAACTTCTCGTGGGGCATTAGCGTAAATTTCCTCGTTGATGTAGGAATGGTCGCGAGCCTCACCGTCCAGTTAGCATCGATCTTCTCGGCGGATTCCACCAGGCATTTGATCGCGATGTTCACGGCCTCCTCGAGGCTCATAGCCCGCTTATAATCCACTTCGAGGATCTCCCTAACCTTCTCGGAGCCCCTCCCGATCGACCACGCATCATACTCGAGAACCATGCCGCTTGGCTCCGTGTAGAATACTCTCGGGCCCGTCTCATCGACTCCCGCGAAGAGGAGGGCGACGCCGAAGGGCCTGACGCCCGCATGCTGCGTATACATCTGCATGACGTCCCCGATGTGCTTGGTGATGGCCTCGACCGTCGGCACCTCGTCATACGTGAGCCTGAGAATCTGCGCCCTGATCCTGGCGGTGTCAACGAGGACCCTGGCATCCGAGTTGAGGCCAGCCGCGACGGCGCCTATGTGATCGTCTATCTGAAAGAGCTTCCAAGAGTAGTTGATGTTCTGGAGCCTCGTGTGCATTCTCTCCTCGACCGCTAGAACACAGCCCTCATCGCAGGCTATTGCCATCGCCGTGGAGCCCGCTCTAACGGTCTCGAGAGCATACTCGACCTGGTAAAGCCTACCTTGCGGAGAGAAGACTGTTATAGCCCTATCATAAGCCCCTGCAATCCCAAGAGCCATTCCTACTCCTCCAAGGTTAAAAACGGATGCGAGCGCCCTAAAATAGTTTATAGTTTTTAGGAATTATTACCTCACATGGGCCGAGTATGCTTGGCGATGAAATGTCGTCGCGAACCATTTTTCCTTTGCGTCCATGAAGCCTTATAATCTCGGCCATTTTCATCGGCTTTCAGGGGCTGGGTCGTGGAGGGCGTGAGGCTCGTTAATCTCACCCTCCACGAGATAACCATTTATACGGATCGAGGCATATTATCCATACCCCCCAGTGGACGGGTCGCCAGGATTGGAGGCATACCCATAAACCGCGTGGAATACGGCGAGGTCGAGGGGCTACCGGAGCCCCAGCCAAACACATACTACATCGTCTCCCAGCCAGCCCTCCAGGCATTAAGGAGCGCCGGACGCAAGCTCATCCTCAGCGGTCAGGGGACTCCGAGGGCAGAATAATGGGCGCGAAAACCCTCCTAACACTATGACATCCACCCAAAGCGTCAATCCACAGATAATCCTCAAGCCCGTATAAATCTCCTCCGGTCCCCGGGAGGTTACTGGG
Source organism: Candidatus Wolframiiraptor sinensis (assembly GCA_023268255.1). Lineage (GTDB taxonomy): Archaea > Thermoproteota > Nitrososphaeria_A > Caldarchaeales > Wolframiiraptoraceae > Wolframiiraptor > Wolframiiraptor sinensis. The sequence goes on along the minus strand of JALNJX010000006.1, from coordinate 36,701 downwards.
AATTCTGAAGACCTATAATGAGGCTATCGCGGGCGGAGGGGCAGGATAAAAGCCCTAATGAGGCCCGTAATCAGCTATTACTTGCTCCGCATGGGAGTGATGCAATACTTCATGCGGGTGAAGGGCTGTCCAAGTGCCCCTCCCCTCCTACCACCCCTCTTTTCCCTTAATTCTACGTCCCCTAAAGTTTAATAGCTGCGCGATTTAAGCGAGGGACGATCCAGGGTTGCCCTACTGTCGCGAGTGCGGGGCGAAGATCATCTACGACCGAAATACGCGCTCCTACGTTTGCCCGGGCTGCGGGCTCATCTACACCCCTCAGGATCTGATAGCTGATGCGAGAAGGGGCATCGAGGCGGGCTTAGAAGCGGAGGAGAAGAAGAGGAGGAAATATGCCGAATACCTAGAATGGTGGACCTCATCCAAGAAATAAGAGGGTGATGACATGGAGCTCGTCCTTTACGCCGAGAAGGATGCCGGTGAGAAGCTCATGAACATGCTGCTGAAGGATGACCTAGTATCCAGGGCCAACGTGATCTCCCGGGATGCCGGGATCCTCGGGAAGAGCGGCGTCTACATACGAGTAATCGGGAGCGAGGAGCAGTGCGGGCGCGCTCTCGAACTGGCCAAAGACCTCGCGGTAGAGGTTAAAGGCGAGGAGAAGGAGGAGGTTTTGAGGATTTTGAGAAGCGAGGACGAGAAGATGCTCTCGGGCTTCTCGGGTATCTTCTAGCCGGGCTAACACTGGTAATGCTTACTCGAGGAATGCGGGGGAGGTGGGCAGCGTGAATACGGTATTCGTGGTTGGCACGGCTGGCTCGGGCAAATCCACGCTCACGTCGGCTTATGGAGACTGGCTCAGATCTCAAGATAAGTTCGTGGTTTTAGTGAATCTTGATCCGGCCGTCCAGGTCATTCCCTATGAGCCGGACGTTGATATCAGGGACTTCGTGGACTATGAGAGGATCATGTCTACTAGGCGACTAGGGCCTAACGCGGCGCTTATAGCCTCGATCAGGGAGGCCGCCAGGCACGTCGAGGAGATAAGAGAGGAGGTCAACTCCTATAACGCTGACTACGTTATCGTTGATACTCCGGGGCAGCTCGAGCTCTTCGCCTTCAGGCAGGAGGGATATATCCTGGCCGAGAACATAGGATTCAAGGATAGGAAGGCCATGGTCTTCGTCTTGGACCCGATGTTCTGCAACGTGGTGAAGAACTTCATCTCAAGCATGTTTCTCTCAGCCTCCGTCTACTTCTCTCTGGGGATGCCCATGGTCCACGCCCTGAACAAGATAGACGCGATCTCGCCGGAGGATGTCGAGAAGCTGGAGGCCTGGAGCGAATCCTTCGACACGCTTCTCTTGGATCTCGAGAACATGACGCGGGGCAGGCTGATGAGCTTCTCGCGCGAGATCGCTGAGACCCTCCGGGACATAATAGCCAGCATGCCCATAGTCCCCGTCTCCTCCATGACTATGGAGGGGCTCTCCGAGCTGCATGCCACGCTCACCAGATTCCTCCTAGAAGAGGATCTGGAGCTGAGGTGAGAGTTATGTCCTCCATGAGCGAGTACGAGAGGATAGAGAGCGAGGTTCTAGAGCTGAGGGAGAAGCTGAGGCAGCTCAACATGAAGATTAGCGAGGTCGAGGAGGAGGCTAGAAGATACGCGGAAAAGAGAGATAAGATTCACGAGGAGCTTAAGCCCTATGTCGAGAAGCTGAGGGGCCTGAGGGAGGCTGATGGAGAGAGGCGCGATGCTCTGGCCAAGCTCAGGGAGGAGCTCGCGTCAAAAAAGGAAGAGCTGAGGTCTGCAAGGCAGGAGCTGAAAGCCGTTAGAGCCGAGCTCAGAAAGCTGCGAGCGGTCAAGGAATCCAGGGAGGAGATAGAGGCGAGGATACAGGAGATAGACTGGAGAATACAGACGGGGCCTCTTCTGAAGGAGGAGGAGAAGAGGTTGAGCGAGCTGCTCGAGGAGCTCCATGCAAGGCTCGAGCAAGTAGTCAGGAGGGAGGAGCTTCAGTCGAGACTCCAGGCTCTGGAAGAGGGGGTTGCGGTGATCGAGGGGGAGATCGAGTCCTTGAGAAAGAGGATTGGAGCCCTGAAGGAGGAGCTGAGCGCGAGCTTCGAGCAGAGGAAGGCCTTAAGGGAGAAGATTCAAGAGCTAAAGCAGAGGAGCGACGAGTGGCACGCGAAATATGTGGATGCCAGGAGAAGGCTCATGGAGCTCGAAGCCGAGAAGATACTGGCCTCATCGAGGCTCATCGAGCTTCAGGAGAAGCTCGAGAAGCTCAAGCAGCAGGAGGAGAAGAGGAGGGCCGAGATGGTCAAGGAGAAGCTTAAGGCTGAGGCCCGCTTAAAGCTGGCCACTGGGAGGAAGCTATCCTTCGAGGAGTTCAAGGCATTAATGGAGGATGGGGAGGAGCTGGAGAAGCTAGTTGAGAAGAGATGAGCAAGCCTTATTTCGTCCTTATTCCAAGATTCAACGTGTGCGGAAAATAAATGACTGAGCCGCCGAAGAAACTACTGATCCTGGTGGTTGATCGCGACGATGATATTGGTAGGAAGACCGGCATCTCCACACCCATAATAGGGTTTGAGGAGAACCTCAGGGCAGCTCAGGCACTATTGTTGGCCGATCCCGAGGAAGCTGACGCCAACGCCATATTCGGAGCCCTGAAGGTCTATCGGGAGCTTTCAGGGAAGCTCGGAGGCGGCGTCGAAATAGCCACGGTCGCTGGAAGGGAGGGCGAGGGCCTCGAGGCGGACATGAAGATAATGAGCGAGCTCGAGGAGGTTCTCAAGAGATTCAAGGCCGAAGCCTGCGTGCTCGTGAGCGATGGCGTGACAGATCAATTCGTGACTCCGATAATCACCTCCAAGCTCCCAATAATATCCGTTAGAAGGGTTGTCGTGAGACACAGTGAGGCCGTCGAGCAGACATGGCTCGTTCTCGGAAGATACCTGAAGCTCATATTCACCGAGCCGAGGTACTCCAAGATATTCCTTGGAATACCGGGGCTCTTGATGGCGATAATAGGGATACTCTACATACTCAACGTGGCATCTCTGCCCTTCGTCCTCTCGGCCATCGGAATATACTTCATCATGAGGGGCTTCGGCTTGGATCAGAAGGTTGCCTCGAGCTTCAGGAATGCGATGAAGCTCTTCAGGATGCCTCCTTACGCTCAGCTAAGAGCCTACGCGGTCTTCACGTCGGTGCTCCTCCTCCTGATGGGATTCTACACGGGCTACATCTCGACTCTGAAAGCCGTACAAGAGGCTTATCCCGAGGCCCCCGAGTTCTCGACTCATGTTCTCTGGTGGCTTGAGAAGACGCCCTTCATTGTGGGAACATACATCGCCAGCTCCATAGACGTGATCTCGATCGCCATCTTCCTAATACTCTTCTCGAACATCGTCTACTACCTGTTCACGCGCGATCCCAGCTTCTGGCTCATGGTCCGGGGGTCCGTGCTCCTCGCGTGGCTCTGGGCTCTACTGAAGAGAGCGGGCATAATACTCGTCGTCGGGGCATCCGGAGGCTTCGAGAACCCGCACGTCCTCCTGCTGATAGTCACGGCAATACTGGGGATGGTGACGATGATCGTAACGATATGGGTTACTAGAGTAATGCGAAAAGCTTACTCCGGCTACTTTAGAAGGAAGGCGGGGCATTAAGGTTATCACCAGCCCTCCCCAGTAAACTCCGGGCGGAGATGAGCGCTATCCAGAGGCTACTGAGAATTTTCGGCGCCTACAAGCTCTACGAGAAGTGGCTCGGCAAGATGATATCGCGGGGCGAGATACCATCACACGTGGCGGTCATAATGGATGGAAATAGGAGGTGGGCTCAGGAGAGAGGGCTGGATCCATGGTACGGCCATAAAGTCGGTGCGGAGAAGGTTGAGGAGGTTATCAAGTGGTGCCTCGAGCTCGGGATAAAGGTTGTAACCTTCTTCGCCCTCTCCACCGAGAATTTCAAGAGGAGTAGGAGGGAGCTTGAGGAGCTCTTCAAGATACTGCATGAGAAGGTCTGGAACGTGCTCAACGGGGACCTGGTGCACAAGCATAAGATAAGGGTGAAGGTTCTCGGGAGGAAGGAGCTTCTCCCGGATGACTTGAGGAGCCTGCTGGAGAGGCTCGAAGAGAAGACGAGAGGATACGATAATTTTTACGTGAACCTGGCGATCGCCTATGGTGGCAGGGCGGAGATAACGGATGCAGCAAGGAAGCTCGCGAGAGATGTCTTGGCCGGGAGGCTGAGGATAGAGGATATCAACGAGGAAGTGATGAGCAAATACCTCTACACGGCTGATCTCCCGATACCGGATCCGGACATGATAATAAGGACGTCGGGCGAGGAGAGGATAAGCAACTTCCTCCTATGGCAGTCTGCTTACAGTGAGCTCATCTTCCTGGATGTTTACTGGCCGGAGTTCCGGAAGATAGACCTGATGAGGGCTATTAGGACTTATCAGAGGAGGCGAAGGAGGTTCGGCGCCTAGTCAAGAGCTAGGCCCTGGGGCGCTGACGTCAACCTCTCAATACCATCCCTCTTAATCAGAACTGTGTCCTCGATTCTGACGCCGAATTTTCCCGGGAAGTATACCCCGGGCTCCACGGTTATTATCATGCCCTCGACTAGGATCTCATCTGAGTCCTTGAATAGCTTCGGGGGTTCATGTATCTCTATTCCCACGCCATGGCCGAGTCCGTGCAAGAAGTATTCGGCGTAGCCCGCTGACGCGAGGTGCTCATGTGCCACTCGATAAGCATCCGAGGCTTTTACGCCCACTTTGATGGCTTCTTCTGCCCTGCGCTTGGCCTCCGAGACGGCTTGATGCACTCTGGACACCTCCTCCGACCTCGACCCCAAGTAAAATGTTCTCGTGATGTCCGAGCAGTAGCCCTCGTATACGACGCCGAGATCGATCACGACGACATCCCCCATCTCGATCATCCTGTTCTTGTATGCTCCATGGGGCTTTGAGGAGTTCGGGCCCGATGCTACTATCGGGTCGAATGCAGGCCCATCTCCACCGAGGCTCAGCATCTCCCTCAATATCTCAGACTTGACTTCATATTCCATGAGACCTTCTCCCAGCAGCTCCGATGCGAGCTCCATGCACCTCGAAGAAATCTCACATGCCCTTCTTATCTTCTCGATCTCAAGCTCATCCTTAACTATTCTGAGCTTCCAGATGTTTTGGGAGATTGGTATCATCGAGCCGGCGAGCTGCCCGGAGATCTTGAGATAATCCTCCGCCTCCATCGAGTCGAACCCAATCCTAGTCCTGAGATTCTCTGGTATGAGCTCGAAGATCCTGAGAATATTGAGGCCCTGCTCCAGCTTAATCACCTGAATCTCCCCCGGAGTCGATTCCTCCGCGAGCTCGAAGTTCAGCGGAGAGACATAGAGCGTTGGAAGACCATCCATCGGAACCAGCAAGAAGCCCGAGCCCCGGTATCCAGTGAAGTAAAAGATGTTCGCGGGGCTCCTGATAAGCGCTCCACTCAACCCATCTCCCCTCAAAGCCTCCATGAGCCTCTTTATCCGGCTCAAGTAGCTCATCCCGATCCAACCATGGGGCTTCTAGAATGAGATATTTAAAGACCTCACATGCTCGGGGCAAAACCTTATCATTCTTGATTGCTTGAGTGGGGTTGTTGAGGATATGCGGGATAGATGAGGCGGGTAGAGGCGCGGTCATAGGCCCCATGGTGGTCGCCGGAGTTCTAGTGGCTCAGTCGAGGGTAGGCGAGCTCGTCGAGCTCGGTGTCAGGGACTCGAAGGAGCTCACGCCCGGCATTAGAGCCGAGCTCTCCAAGCTGATAAAGGAGATCGCCGAGAGGGTTGAGATCATGGTCGTCGATGCCCGGATCGTGGATGAATCCACGAGAAGAAGCGGCGCCGGGGGGATCAACGAGCTCGAGGCCAAGATTATCGCGAAGCTGATAGATAGGCTTAAGCCCGATGCCGCCTACGTGGATCTGCCCTCAACCAAGTACCACGACTTCAGGGCCATGATAGAGTGTCATACGGGCCACAAGTGCTCCCTAATCCTCGAGCATAAAGCCGATCGGAAGTACCCAGTCGTATCCGCGGCCTCGATCATAGCGAAGCACGAAAGAGATATGCTTATCGAGAGGTTGAAGGCCGAGCTCGGTGACTTCGGCTCCGGATACCCCTCGGATCCCAAGACGAGGAGCTTTCTCCTCCAGGCATTGAGGAGGGGCGAGGTGCAGAGGGATCACATAAGGCTCACGTGGAGGACCATCTCCAAGCTCGCTCAGAGGAGGCTGGATGAGTTCTAGCTCTCACGGGGCGAGCGTGGCTTATGCGGAGGATCTCGAGAAGAGCATTTCTGGTGGGCGTCATTGCTGGAGCCGCCGCGGCGACATTCTACTCCTATGCTGAGGCGCAGAGGGTAACCGTGACGAGACTGAGGCTCGGGCTGAGCGCCAAGACAGCCTTCCTAGCCGATACCCATACTCACGGCATCGGTCTCGTTGAGAGGCAGGTTCTAGAGATCCTCCGGGAAGAGAGCCCGGAGATAATCCTCCACTGCGGAGATTTCATCGACGAGCTTACGGGACCGCTAGACCGCGTCAGGCCATACTTCTCGTCCATGGATGCCGGTGAGAAGTATGCTGTTCTCGGGAATCATGATTACTGGTGCGGCAGGACGATGGAGCTCAAGCGCCTCCTCAAAGAATGCGGCTTCAGGGTTCTACAGAATGAGGTCGCGGAGAGCGGGATTGGGAGGATACTCGGCGTGGACTGGAGGGATGATAGGAGATATGATGTTGAGGGGCGCTGCGCCGACATAGTGCTCGCTCATGATCCGAATGTAGCCCTCTATTCCCGTGGCGCCGAGCTAATTCTCGCGGGCCATACTCATGGCGGGGTGAAGATCGGGCCGCTCACGATCTTAACGAACTCGGCCTATACGCGGGGACTCTACAACCTCGGCAGCTCCATCCTATATGTCTCGAGGGGGCTCGGCAGCCTCATACCGCTCAGGCCGGCCTCGCCGCTCGAGCTCGTGATCATCGAATAAAGCCAGCGAGTCGAGATGGGGGAATATTCTTTATCGAATGTGGACGCGATTCATCGGGGATGAGCGCGGGATCTAGGAGGATATTTTACGCTTTGACCGGGTTGCCGGGATCCGGGAAGACCACTGCCATACTCAGGATAGTCGAGAGGCTTAGGGGCCTCGGGGTTAAGGTTGGTGGGATGTATACTCAAGAAGTTCGGGAACGGGGAAGGAGGATCGGGTTCGCGGTCAAGAACATCGGCGGCGGAGAAGGGATACTGGCGCGCGTCAATCTCAGGAGCGGGCCGAGGCTGGGGAGATACGTGGTTAATCTAGAGGATCTCGAGAGAATAGGCGTCGCCGCGATCCTGGAGGCCCTCGAGAGCATGGACGTGGTCGTGGTGGACGAGGTCGGGCCCATGGAGCTCTACAGCGAGAAGTTCAGGCAGGCGGTTGAGAAGCTCCTATGCTCGGGAAAGCACGCGATCCTCACGGTCCATTACAAGTCTAGGGACCCACTGGTCCTGAGGGTTAAGGAGCTGGCTGGGAGAAGGCTTATCACGCTGACGCCTGAGAATCGCGATGAAATCCCCGGCATGATCGTCGGGGAGATCTTGGAGGCGCTTGGGAGAGCATGAGGCCGGAGCTAGGCTATGAGCTGGAGCTCAGGAGGGAGGGAAGAGCAGTATTCTACTCTCCGAGGATACCCGAGAGAAGGAATTTCGCTCCGACAAGCCTGCCCGTTTTCTTCAACCCCTTCTCGAAGCCGAATCGCGACTTGACCATAATCTTCCTCGCCGCGAAGTTCGAGGGATTCAAGATCCGGGTGTGCGATGCCCTGGCGGGAGCCGGGGTCAGGAGCATCCGGATCCTCCTTGAGACGGATGTGGTCGGTGAGGTGACCGCGAACGATATCTCTCCTAGGGCATGCGAGCTCATCAGGCTGAACATCGAGCTGAATAAGCTCGGCGAGTTCATAGAGGTCGCGTGCATGGACGCGAATGAGCTTCTCGCGGGATGTGGGAGGGAGAGGCCGAGATACCACTACGTGGATATCGATCCAGCCGGATCGCCCGCGCAATTCATCGAGAACGGTGTTAGAGGGTGTAAGCGGGGAGGCGTGATAGGCGTAACGGCCACAGACATGCCGGCGCTCGTAGGTGCGAAGCCCGAGTCATGCTTAAGGAAATACGACTCCAAGCCCTTGAGAGCCCCCTTCGCGAAGGAGATCGGCCTCAGGATCCTCGCAGGCTTCATCGCGAGATCAGCGGCAAGGCTTGGCATCGCGGCCAAGCCCATACTCTCATTCTCGAAGGACCATTACATCCGGGTCTTCGCGGAGGTGCATGGGGGGAGGAGGCTGGCAAACGAGGCGCTTAAGAGCATAGGCTGGATCTCTTATTGCCCCTCATGCCTGACCATCTACAGCGCAGGGAGATTCGAGAGCCCGATTACGGCCTGCGAGACCTGCGGCAGGGGAATCGATTACGCGGGGCCGGTCTGGATAGGGGATCTCGCGGACAAGGATCTGGCTGAGAAGATGTATCTGAGGGCCTTGGAGAGGCCCGAGCTCTACCGCGAATCCATAAAGCTCCTGGATGGCTTGAGGAGGGAGGATCACGGCCTGCTGGGATATCATCCGGTAAATCATCTGGCTAGAGCGTTTGGATGTTCTCCCATCAAGCCATCCATGCTCGTCGAGAAGCTCAGGGAGCTGGGCTACAGGGCGTCGGCGACACACATAGACCCGAGCGGCGTGAAGACCGATGCTCCGTTAAGCGCGCTTAAGGGCATCTTTGAGGAGCTCGGGGCCAAGAGCTAAAAAGCCGGCATCTGGAGAGTATTACCCGGGATGCCGACCCGGAGATGGATCGAGGAGGCTAAGAGGGATCCCTATAGGCGCAGGGCCAGGGAGGAGGGCTATAGATCCAGGGCGGCATATAAGCTCGAGGAGGCTCAGAGGAGATTCGGCCTTCTAAAGAGGGGCGATATAGTCGTGGAGCTTGGGGCTTGGCCGGGCGGGATTGCGCAGGCAGCATCGAGGATTGTGGGGCCTGAGGGTCTCGTGGTCGCAGTCGATGTGAGGGAGTTCAAACCCTTCGAGGAGGAGAACATCATAGCTCTCCAGCTGGATATACTGGAGGATAACGTGGTCTCGGAGGTCCTGAGAGTCTTAGGCGGAAAGCGCGCTGATCTCCTGATATCCGATGCCTCGCCCAGGTTCACGGGGATAAGAGATGTGGATGTGATCAGGCAGTATGAGCTCACTCTGAGATCCTATGAGATAGCCGGGAGCCTGGTTAAGCGCAATGGCTCTGTGATGCTGAAGGCATTCGACTGCGAGGAGGTTATGGAGCTCGCGGAAAAGCTCAGGAGGGACTACGCGGTGGTGAAGAGGCTCGTGCCTCAAGCGAGGAGGAAGACTAGCTCCGAGTTCTACTTCATAGCCATGGGAAAGCGCTTCTAGGATTGAGCTTCGGCGCTCTGCTCCTGAGCGGCCTGGGCTTGAGCCTCCCCACCCTCCGCGACGCGCGACTCGAGCACCCACCTCTCCAGCTTCGGGCAGTTTTTCGGCGAGATCACCCCACCCTCACCGCAGACATGCTCTTGCTCGCACGCGAGGCATGGCGCGCCCTTGATAGGCTCGACGGTCACCCTTCTTATGAGGGGGACGAGCCTCCTTGTCCACCTATCCTTCGCGAACTCCCTAACCCTCTTCACCATCCCCTTCTTCTCGAGCCTGATCGCTATCCTCGACCCCTCCCTGCTTGTTACGCCGAGCTTATGCCATAGCTCTGACTGGAGGAGACCCTTATCCTGGTGCTTTAGCAAAAGCGCTATGGCCTTCTCCTCGAGCTTGCTGAGCTTCTGGGGCAAGAAAGAGCACCCAAAGTATTATACAGTCCCATATCTACCTTATAAAGATGCTCATGTCATGGCGAGGCTTCGGCGCTTAGTCGGATTATCTCCTCCAATCTCCTCCTCAGGGTTGTCAAGCCCACTTTGGCTAGCCCAGCGACGCGCTTCTGGGGTACCTTGTAACCGAGTCTTTTAGCCGCGAGGTATACCGCGGCGGCCACCAGCGCTCTTCTACCCCTGCCCTGCGATAGCCCAGCCCTGATCGCGGATTTGCAAATCCTATTAGCATGCTCCTCAACCGTTCCCGGCAGCTCCAGCGCTCCGACGAGCTTGGCTATGCAGGCCTCCACGCTCTCAAGCGCCTTCACGCCCAGAATCCCAGCAAGCCGCATCGAAAGCCTCCTAACCGATGCCGGATCCAGCCCAGAGATCTCGGCCAAGTCCTTTGCACCAATAGGAATTCCATGAACCCTGATCGCGAGATGTAGTAGGGCGGCGGGAAGGAGATCCGCCTCCCTCCCGAAGTCGGCAAGCCTTGATCTCAGCCTCCTTAGGAGAAGTGCTCCGGTCTCGGCGACGACCCTCGGCAAGCCCATGCTTGTGCTCAAGCGGTAAATCTCTGAAAGCATCGAGACAAGCCTACTCTCAGCCCGGCCTCTCAGGCCATGATCTGCGGGTGAGCGAGTCGAGAGGCCTAGATCATGGATCAGCGGAGTTAGCGGTGCTCCAGCCCTCTCTCTCCTAACCCTATCGCCGTCGCCATAGGCCCTCCACTCGGGGCCACGATGAGGAAGAATTCCCGCAACAGCGCCGCATCTCGAGCACACAATCTCGCCCGTGAGCTCATCCTCCATCAACCGCCCCCCACAAGCCAAGCACCTCTCGTAATCCATGCTCGCCGGATGCGCCGGAATACATCACAGCTAATAAAATGGATGACCTGAAGTGATCAAAACGATTCCCGGCGTATCACTTGGATCTACGCTGCGTATCCCGCTCGCTCCGATTCTTCCTGAGAACGTAGAGCGGAGTGCCCTCCTCATAATCCAAGTTCTCGCCCATGATCTCCACGAAGAAGTGGTTGACTGGGCCGAGGACGCTTACTACCCTTCCAACCTCTCTCAGCCGCGAATCGTAGACCTTTTCTCCGAGCTCCGGGAGAAGCTCAGCCTCGATTACCAGGCTTCCCTCAACCTTGCCCCAGACCCTTCCAAGCCTCTTTAGCTTTCCGGCATCACGGCTCATCGGGATTCACCAGACTTCATGAGCTTAGCTAGGGCCCTTATCACCTCGCTCTTCTTCATCGGTTTCCCTGGATCCACTATGACCTTGCCCGTCTTCCTCCACCAGAATGCTGGATGGCTCCCCGGCTCGATGACCGCGGACCAGCCCAGCCTCCTAGCCGCCTCCACAATCTGCTCAGCCTTCGGATTTCTCACGGAGAGCCCGAGGGGCACCTTCCTGCAAAGAGATCTGCTGATCGAGGCATCGAAGTATGCGGGCCAGATAACATATCCCTTTCTCTTCAGCAAACCGGCATCGCACCTTACTTGACTAGGATGGCATTTATTACTCCATCCTGACCGGGTCTCGAGGTGACGATCGCTCTGCCGAGCTCGGTCTCGATCACCGCGCCCCTCGTTATAACGCCTCTACGCTCCAAGTCCTTGTTAGCGGGATTCGCGACAACCCTCAGAATCTTAACTTTCTTGGAGATCTTCTTATCGGGATCCGTCACATTCGCGTAGAGATCCGACATCAACGCGTACTTCACGTTCCCACCCCTTGTTCGCTTCTCCTTAAGCTTCCGCTCACCGAGGATCGTGTAGACCGGGTCTCCCCCGCGCTCATGCCTCCGCTTCTTCCTATAGGGTCTCCGCCTCCCGCCGGTTGGCTTACGTTTATGCAAATCCCAGTGCCACTGAACCATTCCACCGAAAGGCGAGAAATCCAGTTAATAAAAGTTAAGTATCTTAGAGAAGAGTTAAAAGAATATCTTAAACGAAAAGGGAAAAAGAGGGGTGATGGGAGGGAGGGGCACTTGGACAGCCCTTCACCCGCCACTATTAACTGGACACTCCCTTGCGGAGCAATAAAGGCATTTTCCGGAGAGGTGCCCTGACGCCGCTTTAAGTCTTTATCCCGCCCTTTTCAGGATCTTCTGGGGTATGCTCGAGGACATAACTCGCTACTCCGGAGAGAGGTTTCTGAGAGTTGGAGCGCATAGCCATGTCAAGGGGCTGGGGCTCGAGGGCCTCAAGGCCAAGTTCGCCGGAGATGGGCTGGTGGGGCAGGTTGAGGCCAGGGAAGCCGCGGGCATCATCGTTAAGATGATTAAGGAGGGTAAGATGGCGGGCAGAGCTGTGCTCTTCGCCGGCCCGCCGGGCACGGGCAAGACCGCTATAGCCTGCGCGATTGCCAGGGAGCTGGGCAGAGATGTCCCATTCGTTACCATGAGCGGCTCCGAGATCTACTCCTCAGAGCTCAAGAAGACCGAGATCCTGACGCAGGCGATGAGAAAGGCGATAGGCGTCAGGTTAAGGGAGCGGAGGAGGGTCTATGAGGGCGAGGTATTCCAGCTCGACGTGAAGACCCGAAGGCATCCATATAATCCGTATCAAGAGGTGCCGGATCACGTCGTCATAGGGCTCGTGACAAAGGATGATCGGAGAGTACTCAGGGCCGGAGCAACCATAGCATCATACATACTATCGCAGGGGATAACCGTTGGAGATGTGATAACGATAGATGCTGAGACCGGGAGAGTGACCAGGGTTGGGAGATCCGAAGAGGCTGCTGAAAGATATGATATAGCTGTTGTGGATGAGAGACCCGTCCCGAGGCCAGGCGGACCAGTAGAAAAGGAGAAGGAGTTCATCTACGTCCTAACGCTACACGACCTAGATCAGTTGAGCGCTCAGTCCAGGAGCGGAGGCCTCCTCAGCCTATTCTTCGGAGCACCGCCGACCAGGGAGATCGATAATGAGGTTAGAAGAGAGGTCGATGAGATGGTTAAGCGGAGGGTTGAGGAGGGGACGGCCGAGATAATCCCGGGAGTATTATTCATCGATGAGGTTCACCTCCTCGACATCGAGGCCTTCTCATTCCTTAATGCGGCGATGGAGAGCGAGCTGGCTCCGATCATAATACTCGCCACGAATAGGGGCATGACGAAGATTCGTGGAACAGACATGATCTCGCCTCACGGGATACCGCTAGATCTGCTCGACAGGATGTTGATAATCTCCACGAGGCCCTACACCAGGGATGAGATCAGAAAGATCCTCGAGATAAGGGCGGCTGAGGAGAAGGCTCGGCTTAAGGCCGAGGCGCTGGAGAAGCTCACGGACATAGGTGAGCAGACAACGCTCCGCTACGCCGTCCAGCTACTAACTCCGAGCCAGATAATAGCTAGGGAGAATGGAAATGAGGAGATAACGCCCGGAGACGTGGAGATAGCCGTCAAGCTCTTCAGCGATGTCAGGAGATCAGTTCAGGAGCTCGAGAAATGGAAGGATAAATACATGTATTAGCGGCGCCTCGCCAGAATATTTTCGGAAGAATACTCGGGTAAAACCCTTGAGGGTCAGAGCTATAATTTTTAACTCGCGGCTGAGCTTAAAGTGGAGCCAAGCGAGGATGGTATATATCAAGAGGCTGACGATACAAGGGTTCAAGTCGTTTGGCTCGAGGCGGATAGCCCTCGAGCTTGATAAGGGGTTTCTCGTGGTCACGGGACCGAATGGCGGCGGGAAGTCGAACGTGATAGACGCTATCAGGTTCGCCCTCGGAGAGCTCAGCGCCCATAATCTCAGGGTCGGCAAGCTTGCCGAACTCATTCACGATGATCCCTCGATAAACTACGCCAGGATCTCCATAACGCTGGATAATTCGGATAGAGCCATTCCCCTGGACTCGGATGAGGTCACGATTTCGAGGAGAATCGACAGGAATGGGGAGAGCGAGTACACCGTCAATGGGAGGCAGGTCTCGAGGAACGAGCTCCTGACCCTCCTCTCGATGGCGAATATCAGGCCATCCGGCTTCAACATAGTCCCGCAGGGATCCGTGATCGAGATCGCTGAAAGGGGCGGCGTGGAGCTCAGGAAGATGCTAGAGGAGGTTGCGGGGATAAGCGACTACGAGAAGAAGAGGGCTGAGGCGGAGGAGCAGCTGGCCATCGCCGAGAAGAATCTCGCGATCGCGAAGGCGAGCACCAAGGAGGTTAAGGCCCGAGTCAAGCAGCTCGAGAAGGAGAGAAACCAGGCCCTGAGGAGGAGGCTCGCGGAAAATTTCCTGAATTCCATTCAGCGGCATGAGCTCGAGAGGAGCATAAGCGTGCTCGAGAGCGAGCTGAAGGAGGTTGATGAGCGGCTTCTGGCAGCCGAGGAAAGGCTCAGGGAACTCGAGGAGAGGAGGAGGGCTCGGTTGGAGGAGAGGGAGAGGCTTAGAGAGGCGCTCGAGGACATCTCTTCGAGGATCGAGCACGCCGACGCGCTCGCATCGTCGCTGGAGCTGCTCAGGAGGTCTAGGGAGAATCGAGTCAATAGCCTGAGAATAGAGATCTCGGCTCTCGAAGAGAGGTGCGAGAGGCTGAGGAGGGAGAAGGATTACCTGAGAGAATCCATGAGAAGCTTGGAGAATAGGTTGGCCGAGCTATCCTTCGAAAGAAGCAGGCTTCTGAAGGAGGCTGAGGAGCTTAAGAGGCTCATGGATGATGCCAGCTCGCAGGAGCGTGAGAAGCTCGAGGAGCTCAGACGCGCCGAGGAAGCATACGCCACGCTTAAGAGCATTGTAGAGCGGAGGCTGGAGGAGGTTAGGCGCAGGAGGCTCGAGCTGGAAGCCGAGATCGCGGCAGCCGAGGCAAAGCGCAGGGCGCTCGCCGATGAAGTCAAAAGGCTAGAAGCGGAGATCGAGAAGCTCAGAAATGAGCGGGAGAGCATTCTAGCCGAGCTGCCGGATCTCGAGAAGAAGCTCGAGACCATAGTGAGCGGGAGAAGAGCGGTTCAGGAAGAAGTGGATAAACTGGAGAGAGCGCTGGAGGAGCAGAGCTCCAAGATCTCGGCGATTGAGGAGGTCGAGCGCGGCCTCTCCGCGATTCTTGAGAGGATAGCTTCGATGGGCATACTCAAGCCGGAGGATAACGACTTCGAGAAAATTCTCGATGCTATTCGGGGCGCCGGCGTGAGGGGTGTCAAGGGCTTCCTCAGAGCCGAGATCTCGGCTGACGAGAAGATTCTCGGCGTGCTGGAGACCGCGACCGAGGGATGGCTCGACTCGCTCGTCGTCGATAGCGTGGCCACGGGGTTGAAGATCGCCAGGGCTCTAAGCGGATCTGGGGTGAGGCTCAGAATACTCCCCCTAGATGCTGCCTTGAATGCTCGCGAGAGGCCGAGAATCCCCGGCGTGAAGGCCAATTCCGACTGGGCCGAGATCGCCCTCGGATATCTTTTGAGGGACGTCAGGATTTCAGACGGCCTGCGGCATCAGGCTGGAAAGAAGATCCTGGTGGACGGCGTGATGATCCATCCAGATCTAAGGATCGAGACGATATCATTTAGCAGGGAGCTTCTGGGCGAGGTCGCGACGAGGGAGTATAGGGAGGCTTTACGAGTCTTGGATAAGCTGAGGGAGAGGAGGGAGGAGCTGAGAAGGGAGCTGAGCGAGCTCGAGAAGAGGATGAGGGCGCTCACGTCGAGAAGCGCTGGCATGAGCCTCGAGGAGAATCGCCTAACAGATAGAATCCAGGCTCTCATGGAGAGGGCTTCTGGCGCGGAGAAGGAGATCCTGAGAAGACAGGAGAGGCTCGCGGAGCTGAGAAGTGAGCTTGAAGAGCTTGATCGAGCTGTCGCCGAGGCCAAGAAAAAGCTCGAGGAGATTCCGGTGATGAAGCCGGATGAAGAAGAGATGCTGAGACTGAAGAGGCTCGAGGAGGAGATGCTGGAGAAGAGGAGATCCTATGAGGAGGCTAGGCTTAGGAGATCTGAGCTTCAGCTACGCTTCTCCGATGCTGGCAGGAGGCTTAAGGAACTCGAGGCCGAGGAGGAGCATGTTAAAGCTGAGATCTCGAGGATCGCTGGGAAGATCGAGGCAGCCGAGCGCGAGAGGATCGAGACAGCCGAGAAAATCAGGTCTCTGGCCGCCGAGGAGGGCATTCTGGAGATCGAGATCGCTGAGGCGATGTATGGCATGCTGATTCTCTCTGAGCTAAGGAGGAGTCTAGATCAGGATCTCAAAATGCTCAGGCTGAGAGCTGAGGAGGCCTCCGCGGAGATAAGCCGCTTGGATGAGGAGATCAGGGCGGTTTCAGAGGCTAGGTCATCGCTGAGGGTGAGGAGGGCTGGGCTGGAGGTGGAGCTCGGAAATCTCAGGGAGAAGCTCTCCATGATCGGGGAATTCACCGTGGAGATTCCGGTGATCGCCGGAGATGAGCTTAGGGAGCTTAAGGCGGAGCTCGAGGCCGAGCTTAGGGAGCTCGAGGTGGTGAATCAGCTAGCTCCAACCCAATATGAGGAGATCGTCGGAAACTACAAGGTCAGATCATCCAGGATAGCGGAGCTCGAGGCGGAGAGGCAGGAGATCCTCAGGTTCATCGAGTGGATAGAGAGCGAGAAGAAGAGGATCTTCATGGAGACTTTCAATAAGGTCGCCGAGTCCTTCGAGAACTACTTCAGCAGGCTGACGGGCGGCAGGGGATGGCTGAGGCTGGAGAACCCGGATAACCCATTCGAGGGCGGCATAGACATGATCCTCGCATTCCCGGGTAAGCAGCCTAGGAGCTCGAGGGCCGCGAGCGGCGGCGAGAAGTCCGTCGCGGCGGTCGCCCTCCTCCTCGCGCTCCAGGGTCTCACTCCCGCCGACTTCTACATCTTCGACGAGGTTGATGCTCACATGGATCTGCGCTATAGCCAGAGGCTCGCCGAGCTATTCAAGGAGATGGCTAAGAGAACCCAGATCATCGTGATAAGCTTGAAGGACGTGATGGTGGAGAAGGCAGATCAGGTCATAGGCGTCTATAATGCAGGCGGATCATCCCGAGTTGTGAAGATGAGGCTGGAGGAGGTGATCAGCGATGGCCGATAAGGTGATCACGATCTGGAGCGATCCGAGGTGGAGAGTTCTCTTCGACGTCACGAGGCTTGACAGGGTTAAACCCTGGCAGATAAAGCTCGTCGAGGTCCTCAGGGCGCTCATGGAGGAGCTCGGCAGAATCGGAATCATGGATCTCAGCTCCTGCGGCGTCGCCGCATACTCCGCCGCAACGATCCACCGCATGAAGACTGAGCTTCTCCTGAGGGCCGATAGGCCGAGGGCCGCGGATGACGAATTCAGGAGAGAGATTATGATCGTGCCCCCGCCCATCGACCTGCCATGCATGCCCGAGTTCATGGTTGTGGCGGTGGGGGAGCTGATACAAGCCCTCAAAGAGGTTCTCAGCAAATCGGGTCAAGGAGGCAATGGCAGGGAAGATGAGAAAGCGCTTCTCGCAGTATTCGATGTAGAGCTCGACGAGTTCTTGGTCAAGCTGGAGGAGAGGCTAGAGGAGTTCCTCGAGGGGCTCTGGAGGATATTCGGCGGCAAGGAGATAATAGACCTGAAAAGCATATTCGATGGAGTTGATAGGCTTGAGGCTGCGAGGAGGTTCATACTACTGCTCTTCGCCGCCGCGAGGGGAGATATCGAGCTGATAGAGAATGAAGAGCATAAGCTGATAGCGGTGAAGTGGAATGCCCGATCCAGAGGAGCTGAAGGCCAGAATTGAGGCCATACTATTCTCGGCCGGGAAACCCGTCCCCCTAAACCTCATAATGAGGGTATGCGAGACCAAGTCGAAGAAGATGGTGCTGAGCGCGATCGAGGAGCTCAAGAAGCACTATCAAGAGAACTCGAGAGCCCTGGAGCTCATCGAGCTTCCCGGAAACAGGTATCTTCTAAAGCTCAGGAGAGAGTATATGGAGCTCGTGAAGAAGATTTTGAGAAAGCCCCTTCTGAGCCGCGGAGTCATGAGAACATTATCATTCATAGCATATCATCAGCCAATCGAGCAGAGCAAGGTGGCTGAGGCCAGGGGCGGCTCGGCCTACAAGCACATAAAAATACTTCTCGAGAAGGGGCTCATCGAGGCCGAGAAATCCGGGAGGACTCTGATTCTGAGGACGAGCCCCCTATTCGCCGAGCTTTATGGCGTGGAGGATAGCCCGGCGGCGATAAAGAGGAAGCTGAAGGCCGAGATCGAGAAAATGGGGATGGGTGAGGCGGATAAGGAGGCTAAAAGCGATTCAGCATCAGAATAGCCCAGATGCTCAGCAGCATTATCGCGAAGACCTCGACGGAGCCTATCGAGGGCCATGGAACGAGGGCCGCGCCGGCGAATCCTATAGCCGATATTAGGACGAATGAGGCTCCTAGGAAGAGGTCTCGCTTGATCAGAAGCGCTGCGCCGAAGAGCAGGACCGCGAAGCCCGCGGACAGGAAGAACCAGTATGAAGCAAAGAGATGCGGGTATGTTCCCTCCGGGTATAAGCCGATCAGGATGAGGTGTATCGAGGACATGAGGAATATCGCGGATGCAAGAGTCTCGAGCTTATCGCGAGCTGCTTTGAGGAGGTAGATGGAGTAGAGCGCTGCGACGACGCCGGCAACGACCAGCCCTGAGTTGAATATCCACGCATTCTCCCTGCCAACCGCGCCTAGATCGCTGAGAGCATTCCTCTCCAGAGAGAACCAGGGATTGACGCTTATAGACAAGATTATTGTTAGCCAGCCGATCGCGAGAGCGAGCACGCCGAAATACCTGAGAATGCGCCGAGGATGCATGCTCTCCATCCAGGAATCTTTGAGAAGTAGGGGATAACTTTTACTGCCTTCTCCTCGAGACGCCGACCGCCGTTCCGAATCTGCCAGTGGTTCTCGTCCGCTGACCCCTAACCTTGAGGCCGAGCGAGTGCCTTACGCCCCTCCAAGACTTTATCCTCATCTCCCTCTGGATATCCTCCCTGATCGCGTAGACAAGGTCCGAGCCGTAGAGCTGCAGATCCTTTCCCGTTGCTGGATCCTTTCTCCGATTAAGCATCCAGGCCGGGATGCCGTGGCCCAGCGGATTCTTGGCGACCTCCTCGAGCCTCTTAAGCTCCTCGTCGCCAAGGAAGCCGAGCCTCTTCTCGGCATCAACTCCAGCAGCCCTAGCGATAGCGTATCCAAGGGGTACGCCGATACCTTTCACCGCCGCGAGAGCATAGGGGATCTTGAGGGAGCCATCTAGATCCGTTCCGAGAAACCTGACGATCGGCCTGAACTCTCCAGCGGATCCGCTCACGCCCGCTCCAAAATCCTCAAAAGAGCCGCACATTATAAGGATTAAACAATCCTCCCATGGCTTCGCGGAGAAAAATTTTCGCAGTTTTCCTTTTCCTTTTTATAGCGCTTTTCTCCGTGCTGTTGAATACTTATATTTGAGCCCAAGTCTAAGATATTCGAGAAGAATGGCGCTCACAGGTCTTGAGTGGGTTATTGTGGCCGTGATCATAATCGTTCTCCTGCTCTGGGGGCCGTCCCAGCTGCCGAAAATGGCTAGAGCACTCGGAGAGGCGAAAAAGGAGTTCAAGAAAGCGGCTAAAGAAGCTGAGGAAATGAAGGAGGAAGTGCGCGAGGCCGTTCGGCCATTCACCGAGACAGTCTCCGAAGCCGGTGATGAACTTCTGAAGATAGCCAGGGAGCTCGGCATAAGCACAGAGGGCAAGACCAGGGAGCAAATAGCAGAGGAGATACTTAGGGTCACGAAGAAAAAGTAGCTCTGAAGCCTTTTAATAACGTGATGCTCGCATCATTTCTTAAACTAAGAGCTGTTTCTTTTTCACATGAAGGGTACCGAAGATAGGGATTTTTAGGTAAGATCTCATTCCTTGCATTAGGGTTCTCGGAGGCGGGGAGATTGAAGACTTCGGAGAAGCCCAGAAACATGAAGGAGATGACTTTGCTCGAGCACTTGATGGAGCTCAGGGATAGGCTCAAGGTCTGCCTGATAACGATCGGCGTCATGACGATGATCATGCTCGTATTCCCGTCGCAGATATACTCGCCCCAAGAGCTCCTCGAGGGATACTATAAGCCCATGATCTCCGTGATCCTAGAGCTACTGAGAAATGCCGTGAAGCCCGCGGAGATGATGTTGATAGGGCAGACGATCACCGCCCCACTCGAGATATACTTCATAGCATCGCTCGTTTTCGGCCTCGCATTCAGCAGCCCAGTCATAGGATACGAGATATTCAAGTACGTTGATCCGGCGCTTTACCCGCATGAGCGTAGGATGATCTACCCCTTCTTGTCCGCGTTTCTCGGCCTATTCCTGGCCGGCCTGCTCTTCGGTCTATACGTAATCACGCCATTCACTTTCAGAGCTATGCTCATCTTCTTCGAGCTTGTCGGAGCCGAGCCGATAATAACGATAATGGACTTCTACACCACAATCCTCGTCGTCACGCTCGCGACCGGAGCAGTATTCACCACGCCGGTCATACTCAACCTCCTAGTTCGCGTGGGGCTGCTAAGCACGAAATCCATCGGAAAATACAGGAAATGGATCTATGGGGGCATGTATATCGTCGCGGCGATAATAACCCCGGATGGAGGGATGTTCGCGAACCTGATCCTGCTCGCGGTATTCATCGTGCTTTTCGAGGGCGGAATGCTCTTCGCGAGAAGATATGAGAAGCGGAAGGAAAAGCTCGAGAAAGGCGAGGAAGAAGTTCCGGAAGATAGGTGCAGGTTCTGCGGAAAGCCGCTGGGCGGCAGGATCTTCTGCCCGAGCTGCGGGAGATCTCAGGTGTAGCCCGATCTTAGGCGGGGCAGCTTTCGCATAACCCCCCTTATGGTCCCGCTCACGGCCATCACCCTTATAGCAGCCCCAGATCCATCGATCTCGGTCACCGTTGCGGCCGCCAGGATCGCTCTCGGCAGGGAGTCCAGCGCGCACCTGAGAATCGCCACGCCATCCTCATATCCCCTGATTAGCTTGAGCCCCGATGATGCGAGCCCCAGCTCGCCGAAGAGGATCCTGTAGCTAGATCTAATCGCCTCGGCCACCTTCTCCGGATTATGGATAGGCTCAGAGAATATCAGCAGGTACCTCTTCTTCATCCTCCTCGCCAATCTTCACCACTCCCCGGCAAACATAGTTGCTTGACAACTTCAGGAGATTTCTCTCGATTATCTGAGATGGAGTTTTCGAGACCGTGTCGAGGGCCCTCTCTTGCGGGTATCCTAGGACCCATGGAAGCGAGGCGAGCTCAATAGGCCCCCTAAGCAGTAACGCGCTCGAGGATGCCGAGGACACTATTACTCCAACCCTCCTCCCCAGGATCTGGATTACCCTCAGGGCAGCTTCAAGGAATAATTGCCTATTGGCCAGATACCAGCTGAATGGGAGCTCGACGCAGTTCCTTATGGTTGATGCCACCCCCTTGTCGATTCTGAAGCCGCTTTTCGGCGGTATTATGAGGCTGTCCACCCTCGAGTCTCTCGCGGCGACCAGTGCCACCTCGAGACTCTCGCAGACGACCGTTATCACCTCGAACTTGCCCCTACTTCTCCTGAGCTCTTGAAGGAGCTCTTTCCTGCTATTGGGCTTGAGCACGAGCTTGCGGTGCAGCCTTACCCCGGCCTCGGCGGCAGCATCCCTCAGCTCCTCGAATGACCACGCGAGATCCCCCTTAAGCTCCATCACGGCATCCGAGTAGCCCAGCCTCGCCAGAGCCCTCAGAAGCTCCACCGCCCTCTCGCGCTCCTCACCTATGACCCAGAAATCCACGTATCTCCTCATTGTGAGCTCCTCGCCTCGATCTCCCGCAGCCTCTCCTCGAGCCTTTTCCTCAAGGCATCCATGCTGCCCCGAACCTCGACCACGATCCTTATGGGATCTTTATCTGACTGCCTTATCCTTCCGAGGAATGCCTCCTGCTTATCCAGCCTGATATACAGCTTGCCGCCATGCTTGCCCTTCTTAGCCCTCTCGCTCCAAAGCTCCTCGCGCTCGAGCCCCGACAAGCTCGAGAGAATCCTAAGGAAAACCTCCTCGCAAGCATTCTCGTCGAGAAGATAGATCCTCATTATCGTAACGGGGTCGCCGTAATATCCCTTCAGGGTCTCGGAGCTCACCGAGATCTTATCCGCGGCGCCGCTGAGCACGTTTCCAACAGCCCTGAGAACCTTTTCGCGATCCTCTGTTGCGTGGCATAAAACCTGTATGATTAACTTCTCTATCCTGGGCACACTCGAGCACACCTCCTATTGATCTCTAGCCAAGACTCCATACTTTCTATACGGCTTCTCGCTTCTGCTTCTTGCGAGCTGGAAGACCACTTGAACAATCCTCATACCCGCTCTCAGCCTCATCGCGTATGGCGTCAGGTTGGAGATCTCCAGCACCTGATGATTGTATGAGCCCGGATGGATGAAGCCGCTCGCGGAGTGTATAGCCAGCCCCATCCTCGCATACCTGCTTCTCCCCTCGATCCAGCCGCAGACATCATCATCGACATACACCTTCTCCCTAGTCATGCCTATCACCAGGCCATGCGGGGGGATCAGCACCTCATCCGCGATAAACTCCTCATTTACATCCTCGAATCTCATCTCCGACAAATCTATAACCTCCAAGCCTTCTCTAAGCCTCCAAAACCTACTCGAGAGAGTCAGATCAACGGAGCCGGGGCCGATCTGATCCTCGGAGATCGCGGGCTCGAACCTTATCTTCCCGAGCCTCATGAACTCCCTGATATCCCTATCCGTCAGAATCATCCTATTTCTCCAAGCCCTCAACCGAGGGATGCTTTATCAACTTTTCCCGCCCCCTGCTTGAGCAGCAATCTCCGATCTAAAGACTAATATTCGGCGATATGCACATTATCACCCGGCTTAAAGTTGTCCTCTAAAAGCTGGAAAAACATCGCAATAATCATAGCGCTTTTATCAACTATTATCATCTGCAGCCTGCTCGCGCTCATCAACACAGCATTTTACCCGAGGCTGAGGATCGTCCCACGCGACTACAGGAGCATTCAAGATGCGATAAATGAAGCCCTCGAAGGCGATATAATATTCGTCAGGGCTGGCATATACCGGGAAAACCTGGTGATAGATAAGCCCCTAATCCTGATCGGCGAGGGTTCTGGGAGGACTCTGCTCGATGGCGGGGCTGGCGATTACACGATACTAGTCAAGGGAGGAAGAAAGGTGGTCATCGCGGGCTTCACAATAACCGGAGGCGGCGCGGCGATCGGCGTGGAGGGCAGGGGAGCAGGCCTACAAATCTACAACTCATCACGCGTCCTCGTTCTCTGGAATCATTTCACCGGTAATAGGATGGCGATATACGTTCACACGTCCTCCAGCATATTAATCGCCGAGAACGCGATTTACAGTAACCGGGAAGGAATATACCTGACCGGAAGCAACAGCGTAACAATACTCGAGAACACTTTGACCGATAACCCGCACTTCGGAATACACCTAACATCATCAAAAGCGAATAAGATCCTCCGAAACACGATCATGGGCGGAGTTAATGGCATCTACCTCTACGGCGGGTCTGATGAAAATGAGATCTCCGAAAACCTCATCAGGGGCGGCGGAATGCTAATTCTAGACTCATCACATAACACGATCATGAATAACGCGTTCACAGGCAAGGGCGTATTCTTCTCTAACTCTTATGCCAACATCGTCTCCGGAAACGAAGTGAATGGTGAGCCGATAATATACTTGGAGATGGCTTCCGGAGAGGTTGTCGAGAGAGCGGGGCAGGTCATACTCATAAACTGCGAGAACATAACTCTCAGGAGCATCAACGCATCCGGCATCGGTGTCGGGATAGAGCTCTGGAAGACGAATAACAGCCGGATAATTGACAGCGTGCTGACGGGAAACGAGATCGCCATATACGCTCACATGTCAAACGGCAACAAGATATTAGGAAGCGTGCTCACATCCAACTCCATCGGGCTGCTGCTCTCCTCATCGCACAACAACCTGATCTCCGACAACATATTCGCATCAAATCTCTTCGGCATAGCCCTGCGAGACTCGCAGGACAACGTGATAAACAACAACCTGATCTCGGAGAGCATGAACTCCGGAATACTACTCCTAAACTCATCGAGAAACATAATCGGCGAAAACATCCTCGCAAACAACTCGAAAGACCTAATCAGCATAGGCTAGCCCCGCCCTGGCATGAAATAATGGATGAAAGTTTAATACCGGAAAGCTCGCTGGGAAAAATGCGGAAGCTGGGGGCGTGGCCCAGCAAGGTCTACGGCGCCGGGCTCCAGATCCAGGCGCGCTGGTCAGAAGAAACCCGGAGACCCCCGGTTCAAATCCGGGCGCCCCCACGCCAATCACATAACGGCAATTCGCGGACGATTTTCATCCTCCTATACCGATGAGTTTTGTAGGTCTCTCGCTTCGTGAAGACGTGCGAGAGGTTATTTCACGCGAGCTCGCATAATCATTTCCTCGACAATTCTTGTCATTCTTCTGGCTGGTTTTTCTGATGCGAGGTTTTTGTCAAGCGCTAATCTGATTAAGCCGATGTTGGGATTAGGCTTCGTTAGGGCTGCGATGTGGCATCCCTTATAGCGCCTGATTATGAGGTGTCGGCCTCCCTGGATTCTGAGATCCAGCTCCTTGAATTTTCTCGCTCCGAGGAGCTCTATTACCGCAATTGTGGCGTCGGCGATCACGTGTGCCGCATCCGCGACATTATTCGCGTTGAGCTCATCATTCGCCGTGAGGGTTATCCTCGTGCCGTTCACAACCATTATCATGCAGTCAATCCAGCCCCTCGCATCCTCCATTATCCTTCGAATCAAAGGCTTCCGCTCCTCAGGAGTCTTCTCTGGCTCGGCAGCACCTCTAGCCTGAAGCTCGAGCATTAACCATGGTAGGAGCCCCGCCCCTTTAAGCGTGATGGCAGCTCGGCTCATCTGCAAAACCGCGATATTCCGCTGAGCATTCCCCTAGCAATCTCGTAGAGAGCTTTGCGAGTGAGGCTCAGGTAATTGCGCCCGCGCTCCGAGCCAGCATAATCTTATGAGTTGGCGCGTATCCGTAATGGAGGTCGGGTATGGAGGATCTGCCGGCGAGGGCTGCTAGGCTTGCCAGGATTCTCGGCGAGGAGTTTCATGGCTGCGCTCAGATGACTTTGAAGGCTCTTCAGGAGTGCTTTGGGCTGGTTGATGTCGAGGTGTTCAGGGCCGCATCCCCTCTCTCCGGGGGGATCGCTAGATCTGGCCAGACATGCGGCTCTCTCCTAGGAGCCCTGTTATTCGTCGGCCTGGTCTTCGGCCGGAGAAGGCTGGAGCGGACTGATGTCTCCGAAGATTATCGAAAGGCCATGGAGGTGGCTGAGAAGGTTTATGACGAGTTCGAGGGGGCCTTCGGGACGACCCTTTGCAGGAGCATACATGAAAGGCTTTTCGGGAGAGTCTATGACCTGAGGGATCCCAGGGATGTTGAGGAGTTCATAAGATCCGGCGCCTGGAATAGGTGTGCCGAGGTGATGTCTAAGGCCGCCGAGATAGCGGCCAGAAAGATCCTAGAGGCTGGCTACGAACCCCGCTAAATCTCCGCCTCAGCTCATGGTTCAGGTATGGTCAGCAAGTTTTATATGGATGAGGACTGCCGGAAGTGCTGATAACTAATGGCTAAGAGATGCAGAATCTGTGGCAGGAATTTTCCCACGGATATCGCCTTGAAAACTCATCTGAAGGAGAATCATAAGGGATATTACTATGGCGTTAGGCTGGCGCCAGTGATAGCGCTCATAATGCTGATAGCCGCTCTTCTCATGATCCTGCCTCCAGGAGGAATGACTGCGACAATTACATCCCAGACCACTCTAACCGTTACTCCCCCGACGCTGCCGACCCATACAGCTCAGACTCAATCGTCCAGGAGGCCGGCACCCTACTTCGAGCTTCCGGAGATAGATGAGCTCGGCCTAACCGGGAGGATTATTAAGCTATCCAGTTTCGCGGGTAAGCCGGTATTCCTGGAATTCATGTCGCCGACGTGCCCTCACTGCCTCAGGATGGCGCCGATAGTGAAGGAGCTCGAGGAGAAGTACGGCGATAAAATCATCTTCATCTCGATCGTTTATCCCTCCGGGGGGATAGACTATGCCAGTAAGGTATTGGCAAAGGAGGGGCTCGACTGGCTTCACGTCGTTGATGAGAAGGGGGCCGCTTTCGACGCTTACGGCGTCACCGGAACGCCGACGTACGTGATCTTGGATGATGATCATGTTGAGGTGAAAAGGATCATCGGGGAGACGTCAAGAGAAGCTCTCGAGGAGGCTATTCTCAGCGTTATCTCCTGATGCTGTGGATTAGCTAAAACGTTTTTATCTGGTTTATATGCCGGGAAATCGGGTTAGGGGAGCGGGTAGCGTGGCTGCTTCATGACCCTGGGGCTTAGGGAGAGGCTGGAGCTGATTAGGCAGGGCATAATTCGAGGTTACATTATTCCCGGCTTGGAGGAGAAGGGCTACATGGTGGCAGCATGGAAGAGGCCGATAAGCCTCGAGGACATGGTCTTGAAGGATGGCGGGTGGAGACCCATATACACGCAGTTCACGAGCTGGGAGACATATGCTAAGGATCATCCACTTCACGTCTACTTCAACACCTTCTACGGCGACCTATACGAGAAGGCCTACAGAATATGCTTTGTCGAGTACCTGCTTAATGTCAAGAACCTCCAGCTCCCTCCGAGGCTCATCGGCGTCTTCACGAGGCTCAATCTTCCCGAGGGAGGATACTACTGGAAGCACAGGATATCCGTGGACCTGAACTTCCCCGATACATGCATAAAGGAGATAGATGCGACATATGATGAGCTTCTCGTAATGCTCGATAGGGAGGGCCTTCTGGAGCTGCTCGAGGAGAAAGCGAGAGAAGAATATCAATACCAGAGGAGAAAGGATCTAAAGTAGGCGCGCATATTCGTTATGCGGGCTATGAGGTTAGCCGCCTACTGATCCGATGATGAGCGGGAATACCGCCGAGCCCAAACGCTATATAAGCGGTCATCGCATCCAATTAGCGGGGATGATGAGCACCTGTCATCCGACCTCGATGTGAGGAGGAGAGGGTCATCTGACCCAAAATCATTCTCGGCGCCGCATAACATATTTTTCATTTTTTAATTTTTAAATTCTCCCATTTAGCCCCCTAGCTTGCGGAAGAGTTGATAGTTCCGGCGAAAAAGCTTGTGCTGATTACTTTAAGGGATTTTGAGAGGCGCGTTGTCCGAAGGCTGGGCGAGCTCGGGGTAGTCCATTTCAGGAGACTGAATCTCTGGGAGGCAAGGGAGCTTTTAGAGGTCGAGCTGGAGAGGGCTAAAGAGCTCGAGGAAGCATGCGTGAAGCTCGCCGAAATCTGGCATGGCCTCTACAGATCCGGGCTGGAGGAGGAGAGCATATTCAGGAGATATGTTGAGGTGAGGGATGAGCTTAGAAGGCTTTACGCTTTGAGGGCGGAGCTCCGCCGCCTGAGGGACATCATCCCCGGAATCAAAGCCATGGGAGAGGATGAGGTTCCGCCGGCTGAGCCCGGCGCCGAGCTATCCACGCTGCTTATCACTATCCCTAAAGAGGTTCTCGGAAAGCTCATCGCGAGGATCGAGGGGCTGGGCGCCGTCGTGAAGCACGCGGAGCTTCCGGGAAACGAGGCCCTAATCTACGTAGTCGCCCTGAAGGATAGGGTGGATGAAGCTCGCGAAGCGCTTGAAGAAATCTATCACCAGGAGATCGTGTTCCCGGATTATCTGCCGAGGAGATGTGATGAGGCGCTCTCACAGCTCGACATCAGGCTACCCGAGCTAGAAAGGAGGATATCGGAGCTGGAGATGGAGTTCGAGGAGGTCAAGGGTAAGCTGCTCTGGACCGTGGATGAGGGCGGCGAATATGCTCTTCTCAGCGCTTTGAAGGGCGAGATCCTTAGGCTGCGAGAGGAGCTCTCGCTTGAGGGGCGGGCTGAGGGCGCGGGAGACATGAGCATCGATGAGGCTAAGAGGATTCTCGGCGAGATCTCCGAGAAATACGACTCGATCAGGAGAAGGCTTGACCAGATCAGGCATGAGAGGGAGGAGCTCGAGAAGGTTAGAAGCGTCTTAAGCCTTCTGAGCGAGGCGGATGTTAATCTACCGGAGATCGGGCATTACGAGAACCTGGCAATCTTCATCGGAGTAGTTGGCGAGCATGATATTGGCAGGCTCGAGGAGGCTCTGAGGGGAAGACTCGCGCTCATTGAGGCTCTCGCCGCGAAGGATGGAAGAGCTCTTCTCGCGGTCACATGCTTGAAGGAGCATGCCGCAGAGATTAACGAGATTTTGCATGGATCCGGGTTCGAGAGCGTAACACATACTTCGGCTGAGCTCCTGAGCAGACCGAGCGAGGGGCTGGAGGAGGTCTCCAAGAGGCTGAAGGCCTTGAAGGCCGAGGAAGAGGAGATTCTCGAGGAGCTCATGGAGCTTAGAAGGAGCGCGGCGCCCAAGCTCATGGAGATTCATGGGGCTCTCGAGCTCAATCTCAGGCTCGGGGAAGCTCTGATGGGAAGCCTCCAGACAGATTATCTCAGGATTATTCAGGGATGGGTTCCAGCGGATATCGCCGGCTGGCTCTCCGAGAAGCTTGAGGAGATGAGGAGGGAGCTCAAGGGAGTCGTGGCCTATCGCCTCGAGGAGCCTAAGCCGGGCGAGAAAGCGCCGACCCAGCTTAGGAATCCGAGGATCTTCAAGGTCTTCGAGAGCATCGTCGCCCTCTACGGCTGGCCTGATAGACGCGAGATAGATCCGACAATGATCTCGGGAGTTCTCTGGACGGTGATGTTCGGCCTGATGTTCCCGGATTTGGGCCAGGGGCTCGCGATAATCGGCATGGGCCTATTCTTCATTCACGCTCTTAAGGGTAGGAGGATTCTGGGGCTCGACTCCGGGAAGATAGGGAGGCTCATGATAGGCATGGGGCTCTCGGCATCATTCTTCGGAGCGCTATTCGGCGAGTTCTTCTTGATCGAGATTCAGCCAATTCTCCCCGGGCTTAGGCCGGGCTGGCTGGGCGATCCAAGCAGCATCATATGGCTTCTCAAGGTGGCTATATTCTTCGGCATGGCCCAGATCCTCCTAGCCATAACGCTGTCGGCACTGAAGGAGCTTAGAAACGGCGAAATAATCTCAGCGATCTTCTCGCATCACGGGCTCGCCGGGCTGCTCGCCTACATAGGCTTCGCCCTAACGGCCTTTCACTTCCTCGGGATAACGGTTATACCGGGAGTGCTGGAGTTCCCCGACCTCGGCGTGGGCGCGCTCCTGAGCTGGCCCTTCTTCGCGATGATGGGGGGACTCGCCATGATGATCCTTAAGCCGATATTGGAGAAGGGGGAGATGGCGCTCGGCATGGGAAGCCTCTTGGAAGCCATAACAGCATTCCTCGCTAATACGCTGTCATATGCCAGGATCGCCGGCTTCGCGATAGTCCACGCGGCCCTGGCAATGGTCGTCCACGAGATGATGCACGCGAGCCCCGCCATGGGAATAGGATTGGGCCTAATACTCCTAAACCTCGTCTCGCTCAGCATAGAGCTCCTCGTCGTCTCCATCCAGGCCCTGAGGCTTCTCTTCTACGAGTTCTACAGCAAGTTCTACGAGGGAGCAGGCACACCATATAGGCCCTGGAGACTCTAGATAGAAGGAATGTTAATTAACTGGATGGGCCGGCTTCCGCAGACGGGACATGAGATCTATTGCGAGACTTGCTTTACCGATCCTGGCGATTCTCCTTTTCCAAGCGCTCTTAATAGCATCCGTGGCAGCCGAGCAGCCAGCCCTAACATCCGAGGCCGCTCAGGTGAAAACCGCCAAGTTTCTGTCCATGGCGCTGAGCGTCGGCATATGCAGTGCGGCGGCGGCATATGCTGTCGCCAAGGTATCTGTCGCGACCATAGCTAGCGCTGCCGAGAGGCCCGAGATATTGGGCAGGGCACTCATCTTCGTGGGTCTCGCCGAGGGAATCGCTATCTACGGCCTGCTGATAGCGATCCTGATATGGATAACCACCGTCTAGCGCGGCTTCATGTGGACGATATGGTTATTCCGTCCCCGGAGATAATGTAATACGTGAGGCCCTCGATGGAGGGCGTTAAAGCGAGATTCCTCAAGATCCTGGCCATATACCTTGGGATACTAGTAATCTTGCAGCTGATCGGGATAGGATACATTATTAGAGAGCCGAGCCTTCATCGCGCGATACCGCTCGCGATCTTCTTGGGAACGATGCTTCCGATACTCCTGGGCTTGCTATTCATGAGATTCGTTAAGCCGGGTTAATCCATTATGAGCAAGCTCCTCCTGAGGCTCTGAGGCAGATTATGGCGAATCGCTACTGCTATAGCCCTAAGATTCCTGTACTCCACTTCCAGCTCCAAGATGTACTTCAAGATGTAGAAGAAGCTTATGAATTTGCTGATTCTCTGGGAGTCCGCGTACCTCTTCATGATCCTGAGGCCCTCGAATTCCAGGGCCCATTCATCGCTCGCTAACGCTTTTTCCAGAAAGCCCTTGAACATCCTGAAGCGCTCCACGAGCACCTTAGGGTCTCTCTCCTCAATCGCCTCCCGGAGCTTCTTCAAGGGAATTCCGGCTGGATTGAATATCAGAAGCTGCTTAACTTTCTCGGGATCCCAGCCCCTTAATAAGGCCAGCATGCAGGTCTTCAGGTTCGCGAGATCAACCTCGAGTCCTAAGAAGCCTCTGACTTCCCTGCTATCGCTGATCCTAATCCTAGAGGCGAGCTTGAAGACGCGTCGGTAATGGCTTCTCCAGAGGTCGGCTTCAAGCTGTAATGGGTCATCCGCATCCTTGGAAAGCTCATACATCCCAGATCGCTGAATAGCATCTCTTAGGGCCTGGAGGTCCCTCGCCTCGAGCAGGGGCTTCAGCTCTATGCCTCCGAGCTTCTCGGTTGGGAGCAGGATCATCTCCAACTCCTCTCCGGTTGATTCGCCGATCTTCATCCTCAGAATCCACGTGAGGTTGATTGTCTCATATTTCCCGAGATATGCCTTGAGAAAACTTCTCGCTCCTCCTTCCGCTAGCGAGAGCAGCGCCGCGAGCCTGTCAACGAGCGCCTCGGCCAGTCCGCGCTCTATCTCATCAAGCGTCTTCGAGCCTGAGATATAATGCTCGTAGGCTGTTCCGCTTAATCCCTCGATGAACTGGTTGAGCGCGCTCGAGGACATGAGCTCCTGCAGCTTCTCGGGCTTGAGGAGGCGGGTCTCATAGCCGTGGACCCTGCATATCAGGTATGTTAGGCTCGTTCCTCCTCCCTCCTCCTCTCCAAGGCCCTTTTCACGAGCTTCACTCTTATGAAGTCCTCGAGAGCGCTCTGCTCAACTACGTCGCTTATCCGCTTTATCATGTTCTCGTAGCCCGGGATGATCACTTTCTCGAGGGCGTTAACCCTGATGTTCGTCCTCCTGAGATCCTCGGCGATGAGCTCTATGAATGCCTCGAGCTCCGCAACGCGGAGAAGATCCTCGAAGACGCCTCTAGCCTTCTCGGCGAGGCCCTCGACATGTGGTGGATATTTTCCCCGGATCTCCGGGAGCTTCACAAGCCTCACCACAGGGACGTTGACGCCCATCACATTCCTCGGAATCACCTCGATCTCGATTTTATCTCGCATGAGCTTCGAGGCCGAGATCAGCTCCTGGCTGCCGTAGGCCGCCTGAAGCATCGCCAGATCCCGGAGAACATCCTCGATCTTCTTCTCGAGAGCCGCTCTCAGCTCGCGGAGCCTTTCGATCGCCGACGAGATCTCCTTGATCTCCTGATCCCTCTTCACCTCGAGGAGGTCGTGCGCGCTCCTGACGAAGGATAGCCTCCGCCTGAGATCTAGGAGGAGTCCGCGAGTATACCGTATGCTCAGGGACATGGTCCTACGCCGACCGGTATCTCGGATGATATCTCCTGATGTTCTCCTCGCTTATCCTCACGAGCTCGTCTTCCGGAAGCATCGCGAGCAGATCCCACGCTATCTCGAGCGTCTTCTCTATTGGCCTATTCTCGTATACTCCCTGGTTGATGAATTTCCTCTCAAACTCCTCCGCGAACCTCAGGTACCTCTTCTCCCTATCGCTGAGGCTCAGCTCCCCGATTATCCTCGCGAGATCCCTGGCCTTTATTCCCTCGGCGTACGCCATGTAGAGCTGATTCGAGACCTCTATGTGATCATCCCTAGTTCTCCCGGGGCCGACGCCATCCTTCATCAGCCTAGATAATGATGGGAGCGGGTTCACCGGGGGATAAATCCCCCTTCCATGAAGCTCACGGCTCAGGATCAGCTGGCCCTCCGTTATGTAGCCCGTCAGATCTGGTATCGGGTGAGTTATATCTCCGCCGGGCATCGTGAGTATCGGCATTGTGGTTATCGAGCCCTTCTTGCCCTTGATCTTCCCAGTTCTCTCATAGATCGAGGCCAGGTCGCTGTACATGTATCCCGGGTATCCCCTCCTCGCCGGAACCTCCTCCCTAGCTATCGAGATCGATCTTAGGGCCTCGCAGTATCCGGTCATGTCCGTCAGTATCGCGAGCACGTGCATGTCCAGGTCGAATGCTAGATACTCGGCGATCGTCAGGGCGATTCTCGGAGCGATTATCCTCTCTATGATGGGATCATTTGCCAAGTTGAGTATCATGACTGCTCTATCGAGCGCGCCGGTCTTCTCGAACTCCCTCCTGAAGTACTCGTACTCCTCATACTTTATCCCCATGGCGCAGAATACTACTGCGAACTCCTCCTCGGGGCCCAGCACGGTAGACTGCCTCGCGATCTGGGCAGCCATTACGTTATGCGGTAGGCCGGCCTCGGAGAATATCGGGAGCTTCTGGCCGCGAACGAGAGAGTTCATGCCATCGATCACGGAGATCCCTGTCTGGATGAATTCGCTTGGGGGCTCCCTCGCCGCGGGGTTGATCACAGAGACGAAGATCTCTCTCCTCTCGTAGCCTATGGGCTCGGGCAGGCCGTCGAGCGGGCGGAAGCTGCCGCTGAAGATCCTGCCTATCAGATCATCGGAGAGAGGTATCTTCATCACATCTCCCGTGAATCTCACGGCCGAGTCCAGGCTCAGGCCCTCCGTCTGGCCGAAGACCTGGACGACCGCCCTATCCTCGGAGACGTCCAAGACCGTACCAATTATCTCGGTTCCATCGGCAAGCTTCACCTCCACGAGCTCGTTATAGCGCGCTCCCTTGACGCCCTCGACGACGAGAAGTGGCCCCCTCACCTCTCTAACAGTCCGGTAGATTGGGCCCGCCTTCTCCCTCAAGAAGCTCATGGTCCACGCGCCACCCCTGCGGCCTCATACTCCGCCCTAAGCCTCATCAAGTCCTCTTTCGCGTGCTCATAGAGGGCATCTATCTCCTCGAGCGACTCCTTTTCCTTGAGCCTGAGCAGCTCCATGACGCTTCTGAGGCTTCTGATTCTATCAACTGGGATTCCGAGCTTGACGAGCTCCGAGGCGATCTCATGAAAGTTTATCATGATTTTCAGGAGCTTAACCTGCTTCTCAGGCGGACAGAATGTATCGACTTTGTGATACGCGCTCTGGACTAGAAAGCCCTCCCTGATTATCTCCGCCGTGAGGAGGATGAGCCTCTGATCATTTGGTAGAGCCTTCTCCCCTATAACCCTGGCTATCTCCTCGAGTCTCGATGCCTCCTCGAGTATCGCGAGAGCCCTCTCTCTATACGTCTTCCACTGCGGGTCAAATCTCGCCCAGAAGCCCTCTAGGACGTCCACGTATCTCGTGAAACTTCTAAGCCAGTTTATCGCTGGGAAGTGCCGCCTATAGGCAAGCTCCGTATCGAGCGCCCAGAGCGCTCCAACAAACCTCATCGTAGTCGATGTTACGGGCTCGCTGAAGTCGCCGCCCGGAGGCGAGACCGCTCCCATTATCGTGACCGAGCCCACTCTTCTATCCTTTCCCAGGACCACGACCCTTCCAGCCCTCTCATATAGCTCGGCGATGCGCTCGCTCAGATACGCCGGGTAGCCCTCCTCCGCCGGAATCTCCTCGAGCCTACCCGAGATGTCTCGGAGAGCCTCGGCCCATCTCGAGGTCGAATCTATTATCACGGCGACATCATATCCCTGATCCCTGAAGTACTCGGCCATGGTTACGCCCATGTAGACGCTTGCCTCCCTCGCGGCGACCGGGAGATTGCTGACGTTCGCGATGAAGATTGCGCGCTCGATCAGCTTCTTGCCGGTCCTCGGGTCCTCCAGCTCCGGGAAATGCGTCAGTATATCCGCCATCTCGTTCCCCCGCTCGCCGCATCCAACATATATCACGACATCCGCGTCAGACCACTTCGCTATCTGCTGGAGCGTTATGGTCTTGCCGCTTCCAAAGCCCCCGGGAATCGCTGCGGTCCCGCCCTCCGCGACCGGGAAGAACGTATCAATCACCCTCTGCCCGGTTATCAGCGGCCTATCGATCGGTATCCTCTCCCGATATGGCCTCGGGATTCTGACGGGCCAATACTGGACTAGCTTGAGTGGGATCTTCTCGCCACTCGGCGCGGCGAGCACCGCGACTACGTCGTCAACCGTGAATGAGCCCTCCTCGATGCTCTCTATAACCCCTCGAAAGCCGACTGGGACTAAGATTCTATGCTCGATCACGGAGGACTCTTGGACGACGCCGATCACGTCCCCCTCCTCGACTTCTTCGCCGGGTTTGACCCTCGGCTCGAACCTCCACTTCCTATCCCTCCTCAACGGAGCTACTCTCACGCCCCTTCTTATGAAGGGGCCAGCGAGCTTCCAGAGCTCTATCTCAGATCTCTCGAGCCCATCGAAGATCTCGCCGATCAACCCGGGCCCGAGCTCCGCCAGCAACGGCGCCCCTGTCCCGAATACCGGCTCGCCCGGTCTCAGCCCGCTCGTATCCTCATAGCACTGGAGCGCCACCAAGTCGCCCGAGATTCTCACGACTTCGCCGATCAGCTTGAGCTCGCCGATGTATACCGCGTCGCCCGTTCTCGCGCCCTTGAGGCCCTCAGCCACTACGAGGGACCCGTTAATCCTCTTTATCACGCCTACTTGCTGGCTCATCAGGCGCCAACCCCCCTGAACAGCATCGCCGCGATCTTCTCCCGGAGAATCGGTTTAAGTGCCTCAAGCCTGCTCTCAATTGAGCTATAGTAAATCCTCTGGCCGCCCGCATCCGAGGCGTTCAGCCCGCCTATCATCGACGCCCTCTCGAGCCTCATACTCACCGGAGCATTCTCGATCATGCTCGCGATAAGATCCAAGTCCGATTCGTTCGCGTATACTATTACCTCATCCACATCCGGGCCTGAGACGTGGTCGAGGGCTTGCTCCAAGCTTCTGCGGAGGAAGCTTCTATAGGCCTCGGACTTCGACTCCGCCTCGCTTCTCAGCTTCTCGAGAGCTCTCGCGAAGACCTTTTCAACAACCTCGCTCTTCGCCATGATCAGCATCCTTCTCCCCTCACTCAGCGCTCTACCGAGCATTCTCCGCCTTAGCAGGGTCTTCTCGGATTCGAGGCTGCTTCTAAGCGATTCCTCAACCCTTTTCCTGGCCTCCTCGAGTATTCCCTCAGCCTCCATCTCCGCCTCCTTCAAGATCCTCTCCGCCCTCTCCCTAGCCCTTCTCCAGATCTCCTCCTTCAAGGCTTCAAGCTGCTCTGAGCTCATGAGCCCAGAACCTCCCTGACCACGAGGTCGGCGGCCTTCTCAATCAGCTCCTCGGGAATCGCTCTAATTCTCTCAGCTCTAGCCCTATACTCGCTCAGAATTCTCTCAGCCTCCTCTTTTAAGCTCTCCTCATATCTGCGAAGCTCCATGCGCATAGCCTCGGCGTCGGACGACCCTCTCAGGATTCTCTCTGCCTCAGCTCTCGCCCTTTGAATTATCTCCTGAGCCCTTTTCCTGGCCTCCTCCACGTACATCATCGCCTTCTTCTCCTCGAGCAGGATCGACGCTATGCTCACCTCGATTCACCTCCTATAACTGGGCCTCGATTCCGATGGCCAGGCTTATCTTCCTCCTTAGATCCGCCGCCCTTCTTCCCAAGCCGGGCTCTGGAACGAATATGATCACGGGCTCAATCTGCTCCTCCGCGTGGAGCTCCGACCTCACCTCATTAACGTGATCGAGAAGGCTCTCAGAGATTATGAGAGCGGAGTACTCTCTGGACTTGAAGGCCTTAGCTAGATGTTCTCGAACCTCGTCATCCGAGCCCGCTTCGAGGGCCTCGGCCCCGATGAGCCTCCAGAAGGCCGTGAAGCTTTTATCGCCTATGGCCGCCACCCTCATCTAAGCTATCCTCCAGACGTGAAGAAGCCGGCCTCCTAAAATCTATTAACCCCTAAGTATGTATTACTGTTTTTAAAGAGATTTAAAGAGATCATTCTCAGCGGTCAGGGACTCCGAGGGCAGGATAATAGGCGTGAAAGCCCTCCTAACACTATGACATCCAACAGATCATCCTCGATCATCCCAACCA
Source organism: Candidatus Wolframiiraptor sinensis (assembly GCA_023268255.1). GTDB lineage: Archaea > Thermoproteota > Nitrososphaeria_A > Caldarchaeales > Wolframiiraptoraceae > Wolframiiraptor > Wolframiiraptor sinensis. The sequence goes on along the minus strand of JALNJX010000006.1, from coordinate 206 downwards.
GCAATAGCATCAGATCGCCTAGCTTCATCTCTCCTCAGCCACCCTCTCAGCCCTCTCCCTATCAATCACTATTATGGCGCCATCCTCCATCCTGACCTCGCATGGATACTTTATCTCCAGATTCCGTCTCGGCTTGACTATTATAGCGTATGGGGGTGTGGGCGCGTGAGCTGTTTTCTTTGTGTCCGTGAAGCCTTATAATTGTG
>JALNJX010000005.1 GCA_023268255.1 Candidatus Wolframiiraptor sinensis | reverse complement strand
CGGTCTCCTGGCTAGGGAGGGCAAGCCATACAGGTATAAGCTGACGGATCTCGGCAGAAGCTCTTTGAGATCACGTGATATCACGGGGGGCGGTGAAAGCTCTTAAGAAGCCGCGCGAAAGCTCTCCAACCGGGCTATGATGATGCACAGGGATCCGGAGTTTGTGAAGATACCTGGGGTAACTGAGCCTCTTGCAAGCCTTTTTAGGCGGGCCTTCATAGGATCAGCCGGAGTATGGGTAAGCGCAAGATAGTCTCGGAGCCGGATGAGCTGGAGGAGATGCCTGAGCCCGGCCCGACGGATGTTTACGGCGTCGTGGTCAAGCTCGTGGGCAATGATAGAGTCTTGGTCGAGTGCAGCGATGGTAAGCGGAGGCTCTGCCGGATAAGGGGCCAGCTCAGGCGGAGGATCTGGATTAGGGAGGGCGACCTGGTTCTCGTGAGCCCATGGGACTTCCAGAGTGATAGCAGGGGAGATGTCTGGTGGAGGTTCACGAAGGGGCAGGCGCTCAAGCTCGCGGAGCAGGGAGCTCTCCCAGATTTCTTGAAAGAGAAGTTGAGTGCGTAGATTTTTCAAAGCTTTTATTCGGGGCTGGATGAGCTTGTGGGGAGAGCTTGCCCAGAGAGGATAAGCTGGAGAAGCGCCTTAGGATAAGGGAATATCGGTATGAGCGGGAGCAACGGTATCTCAGGAAGAGATCCGAGCTGAATGAGGTCTTGGAGGAGGTTTTCGACCAGCAGACCCTCATGACCCTCTACGAGCTGATGAATCGGGGGCTCATCAAGGACTTTTATGGCGTCGTGAGCGCTGGGAAGGAGTCGAGGATCTACTACGCGGAGGGCGGTGGAGACGAGACGCTCGCAGTCAAGATATACCTGATCACGAGCGCGGAGTTCAGGAAGACCCGCTTCACGTATGTTCTCCATGATCCGAGGTTCCAGCGAGTTCCAAAGGACTTCAGGGACTTCATCTACCTCTGGGCCAGGAGGGAGTATAGGAATTTGAAGGAGGCGTATGAGGCCGGAGTCCCGGTTCCAAGGCCCTACTTCGTCAGGAATAATGTTCTGGGGATGCAGTTCATGGGCGAGGATGGCAGGAGGTATCCGCTGCTGGTGGAGGTTGAGCTGGAGCCGGGGCTCTACCCGGAAATATACTCGAAGGTCATGGAGGCTGTTAGGAGGCTGTATGAGAGGGCGAGGCTGATCCACGGCGACCTGAGCGAGTACAACATCTTCATCACGCCCGAGAACGACATCGTCTTGATCGATCTCTCGCAGGCTGTTAGGGTCGAGCAGCCCGTGGCCGACGAGCTCCTCATGCGGGATCTCAGGAACATAGCGAGGTATTTCGGGAAGATGGGGGTCGAGGTTCCGGAGCCCGAGGATTTATTCGAGGAGATTGCGGGGAGAAGGCCCCTCGAGCGGCCCATCTAGCATCCCCGCCTTTAAGCTTTTAAGCACGATGCTTTCCGAGCTCTCGGGAGAGGTGCTCATGGAGTTTCGGCCTGAGCCCGAGTTCATGTTGAGCATTCCGAGGGAGAGGGTCGGCGTCTTGATCGGCCCTCAGGGCTCTGTGAAGAGGAGGATTGAGGAGGCTTTAGGCGTGGTTCTCGAGGTTGATAGCGGCAGCGGGTCTGTCAGGATTAGGCTGGCTAGGAGGCCTGAGGAGGGCGGAGACCCCGTGGCCCTATTCAAGGCGAGGGATGTGGTTCAGGCTATTGGGAGGGGCTTCTCGCCTGAGAGGGCTTTCAGACTCTTCGAGGACGGCGTCGTCCTGAGCGTGATAGATATCGCGGATTACGTTAAGCCGAGCAGGAATAATCTCGTCAGGGTTAGGGCGAGGCTCATCGGGAGGGAGGGGAGGACGAGGAGGATAATCGAGGAGACGACGAACACGTATGTCTCCATCTACGGGGATACTGTCTCGATAATAGGCGAGGAGGAGGATGTTAAGGCGGCTGAGGAGACCGTGATAGACCTGATAAATGGCGCGCCCCACTCGGCCATATACAAGAAGCTGAACGAGTACGCGAGATTGAGGAAGCTCGGGGGATTAAAGCCCAGATTCTAGCTCGGCTCATTCTCCGGATCGAGGTTAAAAGAAGAATTATAGCAAGGGTTCTCCTCGTTGTCTGAGGGAGTTCGCGTGGGAAAGCGCGAGGAGGTTGAGCACCTGGAGAAGCGCGCCGGGGAGTTTATGAGAACCGCGGAATATCAGGCTGGCGAAGGGATGTATGCGCTGGCGATATTCAGCTTGGAGCAGGCTTTACAATTATTCCTCAAGTCTAGGCTTATTCTTCACGGGGTCGATTATCCTAGAACTCATAGCATAAGAAGGCTCCTAGAGATGTTGTCCTCGATTTTGGGCGAGCGCGGTTCATGGGTTAAAAGCCTTCTCCGGGATAGAGTTCTGGAGATCTCTTTTCTCGAGGATGCCTACATTTCTTCGAGGTACTTGCTGAGGGAGTTTGGGGAGGAAGAATATAGGCGCGTTAGAGAGGTCGTCGAGGAGGTGATGAGAAATCTCAGATAAAATCCTGATTGATGAGGCTTTGAGGAGAAAGAGGATCTTCGAGGAACTGGATAAGTGGCTTCAAAGGATCAAGATGGGGGTCTTGGAGATTGATCCGAGCGCGGAGGTGTATCTCTTCGGCTCTGTCGCTGAGGGGAAGCACACTTACTCGAGCGATATAGATGTGCTCGTGATCACGGATAAGGGGGTTGAGGAGATATTGCCGAGGCTCTGGGAGTTGGGGGTTGGAGATCCATTCGAGGTTCATGTGAGGCCGAGGAGCATGCTCGAGGCATACAGGAGGAGGGGAAAGCTCATAAGAATATAGCATCCCTAGAAAGGTGCTGGCGTGGTTTGAGCGGAGAATATGTTGAGAGGCTTAAGAGGTCATACTTGCCTTACTCAAAAAATATCAAGTAAGTGTTTTTATTTATTGACTAAGCCGTGATTCATGGAAGTAGGACGCTGTATGGGTAGAGCTTTCCGCTAGCAGTATGCAAAGCAACCTCAACGGTTACCCCAGGATTATTGGGTCGTACACCCTGGAGATTTATTATTAGCCGCTCTCCAGGATTAAGAGGAATCGAGCCATTGAATGGACACTCAGGTATTTCTTGAAACCCTGGTATTCGTACTTGTTGGCCGTCAACGCATAATGGCACGCCATTCAGATGAACGTTATCTATTGATGCAGGGCTTGAGCCAGTATTTTTTGCCGTAATCACTATGTCGTAAGTGCCGTCGCCTTGAGGTATGGCGTAGGCTGATGTTATCTCTAGTTTTTCGTATCTCGTGAATATTCCGACTAGTCCTGTTGCCCAGAATGCTACGGCGATGGCGATGACTATGGCGATGGCCACTAGGATTACTGTCGCCACGACGGGGCTTATACCAGACCTACCCCTATACATCATATCAAGAGACTTTCTTCCCGGGATAAAAGGCTTTTGCGTGAAGCTAGCCATATTGTGATGGCATGCTTATGAACTGCACGCTCATGGTCCCGGAGATCCAGACGGCGATCAGGGTTATCACGGACATTATTATCGCGTGCTTGAAGCCCGCGGAGATCGTTCCCTCGGCTATCTTGCCCGCCACCAGCCCGCTCATGATGGCCACGAGCACGACCGGCGGAAGGAACATCTGGACGAACTCGGCTATAGAGACGTAGATCCTGGCTATCTGGAGCAATCCCTTCATGAATACGACCAGTATCACGACCACGGCGACCAGCATGACCGCCGTCATGTATGGGACGAGCATGAGGGGCCTGAGAGTCGCCCTCTTCTGCCTCTCCATCTCCTCCAAGTCCTCCATGAAAGCGGCCAGGGTATCCAGGGTCTCGGGAGCCCCGCCGCCAACATCAATCGAGTCTATCAGGATGAACATCCCGGCCCTCGCGAGCCAGCCGTGAACCCTCTTCTCGAAATCCCTGTAAATGGCCCTCAGCGATGTCCCCCAGCCTATCTGCCTGCTCATGAGCTTCAAGTGCTTCGTGAAGCCGCCGTAATCCCTGTCAGAGAGCGTCCTGATGCACTTCTCAGGGCTCATCCCCGTCTTCCTAGTTTCCGTCAAGTCCCTCAGAAACCTCGTCAAGCCGTGGAGAATGGACATGTTCTCCTTGCCATACTTCTCCCAGGCCGCGGCCCCGGGCATGAATAAGACTATGAAGCCCAGGCACATGGCTATCGTGGACTCATAGCCCAGGTCGAGGCCCAGAAGCCTCCTGAGCTGAACTATGAGGTCGGAGGTTATGCTGAAGGGCGGAATATACCTTAAGCCCTCGAGGAAGAACGGCGCCACGAAGAGGACCATGAATATTATTCCCGCGGGCAACCCGGCCAGGAAAGCCCTGAAAGGCCTCTTATCCGTGAACGGGTACTTCGGCTGAGTTATGTCAGCGAGGTAGATGAACATGCCTGCCATGAGGGGCATAATCAGGTAAGCGAATATGACAAACTGCTCGGCCGGGAAGGAGAAGTACTCGCTGGGAAGAGCCCTCGAGACGATGTAGATTATGTAGAGGACGAGGGAGACCATCATGACCGACGCGGCGTAGGCCTCCATGAGCATGCCAAGCCTCTCGCCAATGATCCTCATGTTAGCCGTCCTGCCCTGGAAAATCACCTCAGTCTTCCTGATCAGGAAGTGGACGACGTCGCCGCCGCTCCTCAGCGTCGAGACATAGCCCATGAGCAGATCCCGATACTCCTTGGAGGGAAGGTTCTTGGCCATGTTCTCGATAGCAGAGACCGGGTCCTCGCCCGTCGCCTCAACCCTCAGCTCCGCGACCCTCGCGATCTTGGCCAAATTCGGCATGAGCTCGCTCTTAGAAAGCCTCTTCAAGCTCGTGTAGGGGGGCACGCCGCCGGTCGCCATGACCGCGAGATAAGTCGCCGCATAGGGAACCTCGCTCTCGAAAACCGACGCGATTGAGGAGGCTTGCGCATAGGGGTAAAAGACTCCGAGCAGCAGGATCATCAGCGGCACAACCATGAGAGCCAGCGAGAACAGGCTTCGAGTAACCAAGTAAAGTATGAGGGATAATGGGGCGCAGGCCAAGGCGGCTATAACCGTGAGCCCGGCCACCGCTGAGGCATAAGCCTCCGGGTGAACCCTTATCACAGCGGCATCAAGCTTCGAGCCGATCCCCGGGAATATTCTGAGAAGAAGGGATCCCAATCCCCTAAAGCTGGCATAGAAGAAGCCGTACATGCTATCCCTGAAGCCCAAGGATCAAGCCGCCTCCGGAAAGCTACTCAGAGAGATAGGCATCGAGAAGAAGCTCCACGTAGCCGAGATTGGGGTTGGGCTTCGTCAAGCAGACCACGTAATACCCCCCATACTGCCTGATCAAGATATGCCTCCCATTATCGAGCTGTATATTGAATCTCTTATACCCCTTAGCGCCCATGAGCTCTATCACGGCGGCTATCGCCCCGCAGACGGCTGCGGCTGCCGCGGCAATATACTCCGAGTTAAAGCCCGGATTATCGCTCTCATGGGCTATCGGCATGCCATCCTCGGAGACGACCTCGACGGCCTCGACCCATCCCCGGCTATTCATCTTGATCGCGCGGACGAGCCCCGCCAGCAGCCTCTCCTCGGCGCTCGTGATCATCACTTAAACCTCCCCAAGCTCTCCGAGAGATACGCCCTCAGCATATCCCTGACCTCCTCGACGCCGAACTCCGGCCCGCCGCCGACCGTGAGCGCGTATATCTCCGACTCGCCGATCCTCCCGACGACGAAGAGCATCACCCTCTGCTCATCCTCCGAGATCATGTAATTGAACCCGGGGTTAAGCCTCCGAACGAGGGAGATGAAGTCGGCGACAGAGGCCGCGACCCTATCATCCTCGCCAACATTATACGAGTCGATTGGTATCCCGGATTGATTGAGGAGGATCACGGATTTTACGCCGAGCATGGAGGCAACCTCCTCCAGCGACGCGAAGCCGAACTCCTCACCTACCTCAGCGGGCTTAATCTCGAGAGTCTCAAGAGGCCTCGGCGGAGGAGGCTTAACCTCAGCCCTAGTAGCAGCCTTAGCGGGCGCGGGCTTGGGCATAGCCGGCTTAGGAGAAGGAGCTTGAGGAGGGGCGGGCAGAGCAGTTACACTGGGGGCTGGGGGCTGCGGGGGGCCCGCCATCCTGCGGGCCGTAGACCTAACGAATAACAGGGAGATAACCGACAACACGATCGAGATTATTGCTAGGATTATTATCAGGAGAATGAGAAACGATAACTCGCCAATGAATGATATACCGTTCATTTCAATCGAAATAATGGATTATATAAGCCGCTTATAATTCTTCTCCCCGACGACCCGCCGGTCATCGAAAATAAAATATGTCTGTTTTGCATGAGATTTAATCTGCAAGGAATGGGCTTGAAGAGGGGAAAGAAGGGCAAGGTCGAGGAGCTGCCGAATCCCTGGAAGGGCATAGAGGTAAAGCCGATCCCGGAGAACTACGAGGTACTGGACCGCTACCCTATTAGGGAGGGGCTGGCGGAAGTCGTGATCGCGACGCCTCCCACCGAGACCCCCGAGCCAACATACTTCGCCGTAGAGATCCAGCTCATGCCGCAGGAAGCTTTGGCCCTAGAAAAGCTAAAAGAAATTCTCTCTAAGGAGCTGGAGCCGCCGAAGCCCGGCGAGGAGGAGGATGCCAGGAGAATTCTCCTGGAAACGGCTGATAAGTTGCTACGAAAATACGAGAGAGCGCTTGGAAGGTTCGACGAAGAGTCCAAGCAGAAGCTGTTCTACTACTTGGAGAGGGATATGACGGGATTCGGCCCCCTCAATATAATAATGGAGGATTATAGGATCGAGGACGTCTCATGTGATGGCGTAAACATCCCGATATACGTCTGGCATAGAGATTACGAGAGCATTCCAACGAACATAATGTTCACGGACCGAGACGCCCTCGACGACTACATAATCCAGCTAGCTCACAAGTCAGAGAAGCACATCTCATCGGCATTCCCGATACTGGATGCCATGATCTACGGCAAGCACAGGCTCGCCGCGACATTCAGGGAGGAGATCTCGCCGCGCGGAAGCACATTCACGATAAGAAAATTCAGGGAGAAGCCATTCAGCGTAACAGAGCTGCTGCATTCGAGGCTTCTAAGCCCGGAGATGGCCGCATACTTCTGGCTGCTGATCGAGCATAAGGCGAACATACTCGTGGCGGGCGCGACGGGAAGCGGGAAAACAACAATCCTGAATGCGCTCATGTGCTTCGTCAAGCCCAGAATGAAGATCGTAACATGCGAGGAGACGGCCGAGCTGAATATACCGACCGAAAACTGGGTGAGATTCGTCACGCGAGAGAGCTATGGCCTCGGAGCGCAGAAAACCGGGGAGATAACGCTATATGATCTAGTCAAAACGAGCCTCAGATACAGGCCCGACTACCTCATAGTCGGAGAGGTAAGAGGAGAAGAAGCCTTCGTCCTCTTTCAAGCCATAGCTACCGGCCATGGAGGCTTATCCACAATTCACGCTGAGAGCATAGAGTCTGTTATGAAGAGGCTCGTGAGCCCGCCCATGAATATTCCGCCCAGCCATATTCCGCTGCTGGATGCCGTGGCGCTCGTCGAGAGAGTTCACCTTCCCAGATCGATTGACGGGAAGACTTATGCTAGGAGGATGAGGTATGTATGGGAGGTCGTGGATTACGGGAAATATGTTACGATCGCGGAGTGGAATCCGGCGACGGATCAGTTCGTGACGGACTTCACGAATAGCGTCGTCCTGGAGAGGATAGCAGCTAGAACCGCGAAGACTAAGGAAGAGATAATAGCTGAGATCGAGAGAAGGGCAGCGCTCCTCAAATCCCTCGTGGAGAAGGGTTTGATCGAGATAGGAGACATAGCCAGAGAGGTATATGCGTATTACTCGAACCCCGAGCAAGTCCTGAGAAAATATGGGATAGCCGTGGAAGCCATCCAAGTTCCCGCGGTGCCTTTTAGAGCCGGCGCTGAGAGCGCTGAGGTCAAGTCTCATGGGATCGCGAAAACATGGGCTGACGAGGAGAGCGAGTCATTGATCGCCGAGAAGGTGCTCAGCCTCCTGAGGCAACATGGAGGAGTATACCCGCTGTGGAGGATATTTGTTGAGACGCCGGCCTCGAAGATCATGGTCTTCAGGGCCTTAAAGAGGCTGAGGGAGAGCGGGAAGATAGAGATGTCGAGATCAATGGTGATGCTGAGGTAGGGCTGAAGCCCGGGGGCCAAGTCCACTCTAAAGTTTTATCATGCCCAGCAGGAATCTTAGAAGATTCATCGCGCTCTCCCTATCGAGGGCGACCGTCGGTATTACCGGGATCTCCGAGGGAGCCTTAAGGGCATGCCGCATCACTTTCTCAGGAATAATGTTTCCCCCATCAGCCTTATTCGCGGCGATCACGTGAGGCTTATCCGGGAAATTCCTCCTAAAATAATCATATATGAATGCTGCATCCACGAGGCTTTTCGGGTCCTGGGAGTCGACCATGAGTATGTATCCATCCATCCCCTTGGCCAGGACCCGCCACATGAAGAAGAACCTCCGCTGGCCCGGAGTACCGAAGAGCCTGACGCGCTTATCATCAACCTCCAGGAGACCGAAGTCTAATGCGACCGTCGTCGTCTGCTTAACAGTCTCGACCAGAAGCCTCCTATCTGACTCCAATATTTTTCCACATAAAGTTCTTATGAGCGTTGTCTTTCCCGCGTTAAACGGCCCCGTGACGACGATCTTATAGGTCCTCATTTCGAGAGATAAGCCTCGAACACCAGATTTATGAATCCGAGATTTGGATTGGGCTTGGTGACTGCCACGACGTAATAGTCCCTGTATCTTCTGATGAGGAAGTATCGCTTCTCCTTGAGTTTCACGTCCACGCAATCGAAGCCTTTGGAGTTTATCAGCTCTAAGACGGCGTCGGTTGCGCCGGCTATGGATGATGTGGCCGCCGCGACGTAGTCAGGATCGAGGTCTATGTTAGCGCTGTACGCGATGGGCACACCATCCTGCGAGACTATGATTATCGCGTCCACCCATCCCCTGCAGCTGATCATCATGTCCTCGATCAGCGATTTGAGCTCCGAGCGAACAGACTCCACATCCTTCACCTCCTACTAATCACACTCTCAACATATCTCTGCAAGATTTCGCGGGCATACTCGGCATCCTCCGCCGTCGCGGAGCCTCCTATAATGAGGCAGTAGGGTGTCACATCGCCCACCTTCCTTAACTCAACTACAAGACTAGTGCCACTATTCTTGAATATAAGAATCTCGGCTGGAAACCCTAACCCCTTTAGCATATTTATGAGCTCCGCTAAGGAGGCAGCGGCCCTCGCGCCGTACTCCTTGGACATATTATAAGTCTCGATAATGAGCCCCTGATTATCAAAAAGCACTAAGATCTCGGCTCCGAGGATCACCGCCGCCTCGGCAAGTGAATTAACGCGCCTCATGGGTAATCTCCTTATCCCCAAAGATCTCTCAACAGCCTCTCCGTAAGCTCCCATAAGCGTCTTCACTACTCTTCCCTTAACCGTCCTTCTGAAGCTTTTAATAGCTAGTATAAGGGCGGCTGTAGCGAAGAGTAGCGAGGTAATGGCGAGGGCTACCGCAAACAGAAAATTAATCACCCCCAAGGACAACATGGGTTATAACTAGATATACTTTCTTCTCAAGCGGGCTAAAAAGAAAATTTAATAGCGATGAGTTTAATTTCCTAATTTGGAATGCCTCATAGGATTCAGTTATTCATGACAGATGACGAGCTTTCGAGAAACATGCTTAGAATGGTGGATAAAATAACCCGGGTTCTTATGGAAAGATTTGGCCAGAGAATGAAGTCTTTCTCAAAGGATTATGTTGCCTATGTCCTCACGAGTAATACAGTTACGCTTAGCCCGAAGCAGGGGCCATCAGAAGTTGTTCAAATAGAGCTATTTTTTATTCTAAAGACGTATCGAGAGGAGCTTAAGACCAAGTTCGATCTCGTGGACTTTCCAACAGCTAAGTTCGACGGCAAGACTTATATCGGGCGGGATGCGCTCGAGATCGTATCCAGATTACATGATGCCCTAAGCAGAACTCCAAGCATAAGCGATGATGAGTTGCTGGCAGAGATTAAGAGCATCGCCAGTCAAGAGCATGTGCTGGAGAGCAGGGTAGCTGCCGAAAGGCTTTCAGTCCTATCGATCCTACAGAGGGGAGTAGAGCCGGCGATTAAGGCTGTTGGCAGAGTTTCATCGAGCTTGACGAGAATTGTTCAACTAACTCCACCTACCCCGTCCGAGGAGAAGAGCGTGGAGGTTGCCGCCAAAAAGCCGCAGCTTGAGGCGGAATATGCTTCTAGGAGCTTAATCGATAAAGTCGTTTTTGAGCGTAATGTGGTGAGGGCGGGAATTGCGGAGTGCTTGGCTAAGCTTGAGAAGCTGCGGGAAGAAGGCCGAATCGACGAAAATACGTACAAGAAAATGAAGGAGGTTTATAACGCGTTTTTGGGCTAGTGGATGGGCTTCAGAAACGCATATATCCAGCTCATTAAACCTCCTCAATAGGTGGTTGAAATGATGTCATCTAGATTTGAGGTGATGCGGGAAGTTTTAACGGCTCTCTCGCGTGGTAACCCCGATATTCTGGGATCAGCCATAGTGAGCGAGGAGGGTCTCGTTATAGCGAGCTTCCTTCCTGAAGGATATGATGATCAGAGAGTCTCGGCGGTTACCGCGGCCCTTCACAGCATAGCTAATCGCGCGGCTCAGCAGATAGCGCTGGGCGAGGTTCAGCGAATGATGTTATTTGCCGAGAAGGGTGGAGCCGTCCTGTGCTCCGGGAAGAGGGCCTCACTTGTGGTCTTGACCAGGCCTAACGCCAAGATCGGTCTCGTGCTGATGGATATCATGGACGCTGTTGAAAAGCTCAAAGATGTGCTGGGTTAATGAGTTTTCACCATAGCTTCAGCCCCACCTTTCATAATGATACTCCCCCTCAGGCACCCGGGATCCGCTGCTAAGTAATCTCCGAAATATGCGTAGGCCCTCGCCCTACATCCGCCGCAAACATACCTATACTCACAGCTTCCGCATGGCCCCTTGAGCAGATCCTTGTTCTTCAGGTCATTTATCGTCTTGCTATTCTCCCATATATCCTGGAGCCTATCCCTTCTCAGGTTTCCGACGGGGATTGGCATGAAGACGCATGGCGTGACCGTTCCATCCGGCTGTATCGCCATATATATTCTCCCGGCCCCGCATCCCCCTATGAATTCGGCGACCGCCCTCAGGGTTGAGCTGTTGGGAATCGTGAAGTGCGTTGGGAGAACATCCTCGCCGCGGCTCATCTGCCAGGAGACCCGTGCCAGCTGCGGAGCCGTGGAAACCACTTGAATGCTGGATCTAGCTGATTCGCGGTAAATTCTCCTCAGCACGTCCTCCCTCTCCTCCGGGGATAAGTCGAGCTCCACGGCCTCCTTCCCCCTGCCCGTGGGAATGAAGTTGAAGAACACGACCCTATTTACTCCCAGCTCCTCGCCCAGCCTCACCATATCCTCGATCCTATCCTTATTGAGCTTGGTGACCGTGGCGGCTATCCCGATGGAGACCCTGCCTTCACCGTATTTGACGATGTTCCTTATGCCCTTCACCGCCAGCTCCCAGGCGCCCCTAACCCCCCTGAAGCCATCATGCTCCCCAGGTTCTGTGGAGTCGAGGCTAACCTCCACGTATCTCAACCCCGCCTCGATCGCGCGCCTAGCGAACTCATCATCCGCGAACCTTATCCCATTAGTCGCGACCGCCATGTAAATTCCCCTCCTCGCGCCCTCCTCAACCACTCGAAGGAAATCGGGGTGTATTGTCGGCTCCCCGCCGCTCAAGGCCACGACAGGTATCCCCATCTCATCTATCTGCCTAATCACCTCGACTCTCTCCTCAGAAGTAAGCTCATCAGGCCCGGGAGTTGGCCCCGCGCTCTGATAACAGTGAACGCACTTGAGGTTACAGGCATTAGTGAAATTCCAGACTATGAGGAATGGGGCCGCCAGCTTCTGGGGCACGGTCACGCCGTATCTCAGCAGGCTCCTCAGGACCAGCTCAAGCCCCCTCCTGATCGCGGGGTCCCTTATCCCTAGCTCAAACTCCTCCTGCCTTATGTGCATGAACTTCATCGCCGCCCCAAAAAGCAGCTTGCAGAAATAGTAGTCTAGCACGCAGCTGAAGCTCACACTGCTCTTTTCCTTATACGCGAGCATTCTTAGAACGTGCTCAAGCCTAGTTCTCGCGCCAGCGGGATCGGGCTCCAGAAATCTCCTGAGGAAGGCTCTCGAGATCCGGCCTCCGAAAATCCTTCTAGCAATCTTGAGGCTGTCGGCCTCGAGCGACAGGGCTGTTCACCGGAAGCCGGATGCTCAGCGCCCAAGAATAAATTTTCGCCCACCTTCCCAAGGATAGGTCTTAAGAAGGGTGGGCCTAAGCGGTTAAATGCCGCTACGGGGAAAAGTTATAAGACATATCGCTAAGAATTGTTAGCATGCCTCAGATGATATTCTTCTTTATAGCGGAGGATGAGCTTTCAAATAAGGTATCTGCGATCCTAAACAATCTCGTAGGCAAGATTAAGGGCTCCGCGAAGATAAGGTACTCGGAGAGCGTCGACGTATCCATGACAAATGTTAGAATCGGGCTGAAATCGGCTCTCGGAAAAGAGGATGCCCTGGAGCTCAGAATACACGCGATGCCAGAAGCCTATGCAGAATCGCTCAAGATCAGGTATGGGTTGCCGGGGATTCCTGCGGTGAAGCTGGGCGAAGCTGTTCGCTGGGGCGAGGACGCTGTCTCAGCTGCTTCAATACTTCACTCCCTGCTCGTGGAAGGCGGCACCCTAACGGCTGAGCAAGTATTCTACGAGATCGCGAACTACATACAGGGCTCCGCCGGGGCAGTGAGCATGCCGGAGAAAGAAGTCCCGATGGTCGGCGCAACAGCATCCAGAGATAAGATTCAAGGCATCGTGGATTTCCTCTTGAAGGACAACCCGGATATAATGGGGTGCGCTATCTTAAATGATTAAGGGGATGATAATGGCGTGCAGCATGCCGTCTGAAATAGGTGAGGAGAGGATCTCCGCAGTCTTCACCGCCCTTCAAGACATAATCGAGAATGGAGTCCAGCAGATGGCGCTCGAGAGGATAAACCAGCTAATGATCTTCGCGGAGAAGGGAGGCGCCCTACTCCACAGGCATAACAACCTCTTCCTGCTGGTACTCATAAAACCAGAAGCAAAGCTCGGAGCGATACTCATGGACTTGAAGAATGCCATTGACGAGCTTGATCAGATCACCGCTACAAAGCCCTAATGTCGAGATCCATGAAGAGGGCAGCGCTTTACGGGAAATCCGGCGAAGACGTCACATGCCTCGTATGCGAGAGAGCTTGTAGAATAAAGCCCGGAGCCCATGGAATATGTGGAAATTATCGAAACATCGATGGAGAGCTCATTCACGTGGGATACGGGGTTCTAAGCGCGATCGAGAGCAGGCCCATTGAGATTAAGCCTCTCTTCCACTACTGGCCAAATAGCACGGCTCTGACATTCTCAGGCTATGGGTGCAATTTCTACTGCCCATGGTGTCAGAACAGCCACCTGAGCTTCTCAAGGCCTCCGCCTGGAGCCGAGCCAACCCCTCCCGAAAAGCTGGTGGAAATGGCCATTAGAAACCGAGATGAAGGCCTCTGCGCGAGCTTCAATGAACCCGCAACGTTATTCGACTACCTCCTAGATCTATTCGAGCTCGGATCTAGGAAGGGGTTATACGGCACGGTCGTGACGAACGGCTACTTCACCGAGCGAGCGATGAAGATGCTTATCGAGGCGGGCGCAGACGGCTTCAGCATAAACATCAAGGGATGCCCACTCGCCAAACAAGCATTAACAACAATAGACCACCTAAAGGTCTTCAGAAACGCCCGGAAAATCTTAGACCTAGGAGGCCACGTGGAGATGGTATACCTCGTCGTAACGGGATTCAACGACTCAGAGGAATGCGCAGAGTGGATATTCGAAAAACACCTAGAATATCTCGGAGAATCCACTCCAATACACATTAACAGATATTATCCCGCAAACTTCTGGAAAAATCCCCCAACACCACTGAGCAAGCTCCTAAAATTTAGGGAAATGGCGGCGAAAGAGGGCATAGAATACGTCTACGTGGGAAATGTCGGGATACCGGATCTTGAGACAACAAAATGTCCGAAATGTGGAAAGAAGTTGATTATAAGAAATCTCCACCGCGTAGTATACTATAAACTTGATGGAGATAGGTGCCCTAACTGTGGATGCAAAATAACGCTAAGGGGGAAATATATCCGAAAATAAGCTATGTGATAGGGCACCATAAGAATCTCCATTTTAAGATAACACGGCGGAAAGGCAACCTACAGCGCTCTCTAGACTTAATTATGCAGGCTTACATATGAGAGCATAGTTTGTGGCGTTCAATCTGCATACAAAGATGTATCTTTGAATTTCAGCGAAATCCATATCAGAGCTACTATACTTTTTCTGAGTAAATTCTCCTATAGCCTCTACTATTCTAATCCTATACCCTATGAGGCCACCGAATCTCTTAGAATCATCTGACGTATCATCTGTTACTCTTATCGTAAAGCCGCTAAAATAGGACTCTCCAGGGGTCAACCTGCTAACGATATTTACAGATGTTGACACATCACAGCCACTGAGCCCAGAGCATGCTAGAATACTTATTTCTATCCTTATGTTTCGCAATGGCTCTGAGTTATTCCCAAGAGAGATCATGTATGGTATGTATATGCTCCCACTCTGCTGCTGAAGCACCACAGTAGTGCTATCTGATAGTGCTGAATCTATTCTGAGGGGGGCTTTTGCCGGCAGAGATGGTTCAGGCAATGTTATTCTCAAGACTGTATCCTGAAATACCTCAACCTCTTGTGATGGTATGCCTGAGGGAGCATTATCCTTGAAAAGTTCAATTCTATATTTCCCTGGCGCAACCATGAAAACGGCCACTCTAGATTCCCCTGGAGTAAGGGTTGTTAAGTTGTATCTAGCAATGTCACCGCAGGGATTATTACTAGCTACTCCTGCTAATACACATCCATATTCTGTCCCCGATCTACTCACTACGATGGTATAAATAGTTCCTGAGATCATGTTTTCTAGGGAAACTAATAGTAGATAGGGTAATTTCCTAGGCCCTATACTTTCAGAAGTAAAGCCGTTCCCCCTTAATGTGACCACTTTCGCCCTAATCACCTCATCATCACTCCTGAAATACTGCCCGGTACCTCTCTCGAACAATTCACCTGGCGCGAAAAAAGGACTTCCCAAGCACCTCCTCCGAGGAAAAGGTCATTAATCCGCGCCCCGTGCTTTCGAGATAAACCGTTGGCACGTTGACGCTTAGCGTTCCAGTATTCTCTATTATCAAGAATATTACGTAGCCTTCTCCAGGGCGTAGGGCCAGCGATAGGCGCACATTCAGCTTCTCATGTATTCTCTCGAGCTCATATTGCAGTCTCCTAGAAACCTCTTGCATGAATAATGATTGGAGGCTCTGTATGTAGAGAAGCGCGGGGATTATCACCGTGAAGAATATCGCTAATGCTATTGCGGTGCCCAGTACCGCCGACACTGCTTTACGAGAGCCTCTCCACATACACCTCAATCCTCCAAACATCAAACATGCTGGGATAGGGATATACACGAATCATATAATCCTCATAGCTACCGGAGGAAACACCATTTCTCACTAACTCTCCCAGGGAGATGACGGCTCCATTACAGTCTTTTAACACGGCCTTAACTTTGTAATTACCCGAATATCCGTGATATACGGTCACGTAAACGCTATAAACTCTATAGTTAAAGGTGTTCCAGAATAACTTGATGAGCTCTACAGATGAATAGGTGCTGGATGGTGTTGATAATCTGTGGAAATACCATTCTCTTTGAGGTATCTCCCAATTTTGTGTTGAACTTATGATTTGTATCGTCTGAGGATAATACTTTCCAGAGGTATCCGCTTTAACCATTTGATGACTTTCACCCGCGGATGTAACTATATTTTCTCTAAGATTGGTTACTCCTACCTTTATCTTTATGTTTTCTATTGCTGAGGCTTTGGGGAGCCTAATTCTGATATTCTCGGACAATCTACCGCTGGAGATTGATGACTCTTCAGGATCAACATAATCTACCCAAGTCCAGTTCTTTCCTTGGAAGTATAAATAACATTGTGGTGAGGAACCGCCGCCCAAATATCCCCAGCGAGCCTCCTCAGATTTAAATGATTTAACTTGGAAAAGCACAGTCTCCGGGTTTACCTTAATGATATCTTCCTCTGAAAGCAGTTTTACGGGTACATAATACACGCTGAGCGTCACATACTTATTGGGGTTACATGATGGGCAAACAAATCTATATAGTCCCACTTCGGTGGGTCTTAGCACGTATTCTCCAGCTTTGTCCTCTCGACGTATGGGGCCTAGTTTGGAGCTCCACCCGAGACGCCCCTCGCTGTCATAAACCACGAGTCTTACTATTACTACATCTTCGGTGCCGATATTTCTGATCCAAGCTAATCCCTCAGGCCATAAGACATAGTCTGCAGATATCATGCTCCTCATTATAATCGAGTTTTCATTTAGCTTCCTATGGCTTTCGAGGCGCGATATCGCGATGTATCCTGACAAGAAGCTCCATGCGAATATCCCCGCGGATAAAATGAAAGCCGCCAGAATCACGGTTGAGACGATTTCGCTTAATCCCCTTTTATCCAATCTTGGTCACCTCGCTCTCCACATAATAAATCTGATCTAATCTAACTGGATTACTTAACGTGATAAAGGCAGTAGCCTTAGCGCTCGAGGAACTGTCCAGATTTATATTCATAGAAATGCTTCCGGTGGCAATAACTTTTCCATTACAGTCCTTTATGGTTATAGAGATGCGATATGTTCCAGAGCGACCAAATCCCAGCTCAGCGAGCACGGCATCTACGAGCTTATCATCAGTTCTCCATGAAAGGATTAGGCCACTGATGTGCGCGACATTTGGTTGCCCCCCGAAAATCCACTCTCCTGGAATCATCTGCATATTTGGCGAACTTAAAGTGACTTTGAATGGGACGCATATTCGGCTTATAGACCCGGATAAGGAGATACTGTACTGCTGGGACTCTCTTGGAACATTTATCGAGGCCGAGCCGGATGCGGAGGCCGTTCCACCTATTTTTCTCACAGCAACATTAACCGTAATTACGTCCACTCCAGATGCGAGTGGAGCTTCTATCCAAACTCTTCCATAACCGCTGTAAGAATAAAGACACCCAGAAGAGACTACAGTCACGGGGTCTACCAAATCCATTAGGGTCCAGCCATTCTCTGGTAGAGGACACTCTAACTTAATGCTAGGATTCGTGATCACGGAGTCCCCAGTCGGTATCTCTGTTGTTGAGAGGCGAAGCCCCCTCTCATATATGCTTAATGGTATATAATAAGCTCTATACGCTATCCTACCGCTTGAGCGACACTCTTCACGTAGCTCCGGCCGATCTAAGCCCTCGCAGGTTGGTAAATCCTTTATTACAATACTTTCTCCACGTTTTAATACATATTCTTCATCACTTGAGAAATATTTAGTATAGAAAACCTTAAACGTTTCGAGTGATCTCAACTCAACCCTGGATATAACTACGGCAATTTCCTCGTCTGAAACGTTTCTCAAAACTAAGCTTATATCACCATCTTCATCAAATGACATGGATTCTATCACGACCAATGACCTCACTACCTCTATGTTTCCCTGGGTTTCCCTCGTGGCTGTTAGGAGAGAATTATGGGTCCATCCATTCACAATTAATAATAGTAGAAGGCCAAGAGCCACGGTTACGGCGGAGAGAATGCAAGCTTCTACAATAGTTATGGCTCTTTTAGAGCCCCATCGAAGGCAAAGCCTCAACTCCAAATCATTTAAAAAACTCGAGGTTATATATAAGTCTTTAAAATCATACGCAACGCCATTTTCGCCAGTAATTATCCAGTAATTATCATGTAGTGAATCCTTTCTTCGTAAATGCCATTTCCAGGATCCTAATCACCGAAGACGCCTCACCGGGATTCATTTTCTCTAGGATTTCGGAGGGTGCGTACCAAATCCTGTAAACGAGTTCCTCGCCTGGCTCGCAATAAGTGCATGTTGGGGCATCTATGCCTGCGGAGTCGCCTATTCTACTCAGTTTCGCCAATTCTCCGATTCCATTCGGCGGGGTGGCATTTACGATGAGGGACCTTCGCGATGAATATAGCTCAATTCTGCAAATAGTAATCGATATATTGTATTTTGACACGTTTCTTGCGTAAATCGTAGATTTTTCATCTGAATAGTTCATGGCTTCAATCACTAGGATCGCCCGCATGAGTTGCGTGTACTTATCGAATTCTCCGGTGATGTTGACACCATAAGTCTGAACCCAGGACGCGGCTAGGTACATTATGAAGAGGCCGAGTGTAAGCGTTATTGCGGCAATGATTATTACTCCGATAGTCGCCATGCCCAGCTTCAATCCGCACATCGCTTAATCTAACTTGTGTTATGCTACTAGATGGTTTAAAATCTTTTCATAATCATACATATAAGCGCCCCCATCATTTGCCAGCACATTTCTTATAATGCCGAATCACCAATACTTATTCCAAGGCTCCTGCGATTATGTCTTGCCATTCTCTCAAGAGTAATAGCTGATGGTAGAATGTGTATAAGCTCTCGCTCTATAGGTTTATTTGCTGGCTGGGTTTGTTTCTGGCTGATCGCCGATGCCCGAGGTGAGGTTTGAGAAGATTTCGCCGGCGGACTTCTTTTACAGGAACAGGGATATTGCCGGGTTTAGTAGCCCGGCTAGGTCGCTCTACATGAGCATAAGGGAGCTTGTGGAGAACTCGCTGGACGCGGCTGAGGTCGGAAAGATTACGCCGAGCATAATCGTCGAGCTCTCCTGCGAGGGGAACTCGGATGAGGGCGTGGACATTTACAGGCTTAAGGTCGAGGATAATGGCATCGGCGTGGCCCCGGAGCACATTCCGAAGGCCTTCGCCACGGTCTTCTATGGAAGCAAGTATGGCTACAAGCAGAGCAGGGGCACCTTCGGGCTCGGCGGGACGATGGCGCTCCTCTACGGCCAGATCACGACGAATAGGCCTGCGACGGTGATCTCGAGCACGGGCGGTAAGGAAATCCACAGATTCGTCCTCATGATAGACATCGTGAAGAATGAGCCCAAGGTATTCGAGCACGAGGTCATCGAGAACAAGAATAGGTGGCGCGGAACGATAGTCGAGTTCCACCTAGAGGCGGATTACTCGGCCAGCAAGGCGAAGATAATACAGTATTTCGCGCACACGGCCATGGCGAACCCATATGCCTCGATAATGTTCATAGATCCAAAGGGCCGGCTCTACTACTACCCGAGGGTCACCACGGAGGTCCCGGAGCCGCCTAAGGAGGCTCTCCCGCACCCGGTCGGCGTTGACGTTGAGACTATGTCGAGGCTTCTCGCCACGGCTAGGGACAGGAGCATGCTGAGCTTTCTCATGAACAATTTCCAGAAGGTCGGGGAGAAGACGGCTAGGGAGGTGTTGCAGCTGGCCGAGATTCCAGAGGACAAGAATCCGCGGAAGCTGAGCCATGAGGAGGTCACGAGGCTCGTAGACGCTATCAAGCGCTATGGCAAGTTCAGGGCCCCGGACCCATCGAGCCTCAGCCCCATCGGAAAGAACCTTCTAGAGGTCGGGATACGCAACATGCTGAACCCGGATTTCCTATATGTCGTCCAGCGGCCGCCCTCATCCTACTCAGGCTACCCCTTCGTCGTCGAGGTCGGGCTAGCTTATGGAGGTAGCATACCGGTCTCGGACACGATCCAGCTCTACAGGTTCGCCAACAAGATCCCGCTACTTTATGATGAGAGGGCGGATGTCTCTTGGAAGGTTGCAAGCGAGCGGATAGACTGGTCCACGTATAAGGTCAGGTTCCCGGCGCCGATAGCCATAGTGACCCATATATGCTCTCCCAAAATACCTTACAAGACTGTCGGTAAGGAGGCGATCGCGGATAGGCCGGAGATAGAGAGAGAGCTCGTCGCGGCCTTGAGGGAGGCTGCTAGGGCTCTCAGGCTATACCTGAGCAAGGTGGAGAAGCGGGAGATCGCAAAGCGTAAGCTCGATATCTACGCCCGATACCTGCCCCTAATCGCGAAATACTCGGCCGAGCTCGCGGATAGGAAGAAGCCGCCCAGCATAGATAAGCTGCTAAAGTCCCTCGGGATAGATGAGAAGATGGTCGAAGAGGCTAAGAAAAAGGCGCTGGAGAAGCTCCAGGAGCTATATGCCGAGTAGATGCTTCGGGAGAACAGCGCCCAAAATCCCGTCTTCCACACTTTCCGCGATTCACCTTAATAAGAGGCTCAAATCAGCTTACATCATCGCTTGATGTGGGGTGTTTTGCGTGAGGATCGCGCTCGCGTATAGCGGCGGGCTGGATACCACGGTCCTCTGCCGATGGCTTAAGGAGAATTACCGGGCCGAGGTGATAACGGTTACCGTTGATGTCGGGCAGCCGACGGACTTCAGGGCGATAGAGGAGAGGGCTTATGCGGCCGGCGCCTCCAAGCACTACCACGTGGACGCGAGGAGCAGGTTTGTCGAGGAGTTTGTGGCCCGTGACATATTGTTCAACGGGCTTTATGAGGGCGAGTACCCGCTCTCGACCGCGCTCAGCAGGTACCCGATAGCGGAGGAGGTCGCGAGAATAGCTCTCATGGAGGGCTGCGACGCCGTCGCTCACGGGTGCACGGGCAAAGGCAATGATCAGCTTCGGATGGATGCCTCGCTCTCATACTTCCTTCCCGACGACGTGAGGATCCTGGCTCCGGTTAGGGAGCAGAACTGGAGCCGAGACTGGGAGATCGATTACGCCATCAAGCGCGGCCTGCCGATAGAGGTTAAGGAGAGCAGGTTCAGCATAGATGAAAATATCTGGGGCAGATCCGTGGAGGGCGCCGAGCTCGAGGATCCCTGGACAGGGCCACCGTGGGATGTCTTCAAGTGGATTAAGCCTCCGAGCGAGTGGCCGAATGAGCCCGAGGAGATCGTGATAAGATTCGAGTCGGGTCTGCCCGTGGCCTTGGATGGCAGGAGGATGAGCCTTTGGGAGATCATCAGCGAGCTTAACGTGAGGCTTGGAAGATATGGATTCGGCCTGATAGATCATATCGAGGACAGGGTGATAGGATTGAAGAGCAGGGAGGTTTACGAGGCTCCGGCAGCCCTCGCGCTGATCAGGTGCCACCAGGATCTGGAGAAGATGGTTCTGCCCGCGAGATGCCTGAAATTCAAGGCTCATGTAGATAGGGAGTGGACGGAGCTGGTCTACGCGGGCTTATGGTATCACCCGCTCCGTGAGGCACTGGACAGGTTCGCAGATGAACTGGAGAAGAATGTAAGCGGCGAGGTTAAATTGACGCTTGAGAAGGGGTCCGCGAGGATCTCGGGAAGACGCGCTGAAAAGAGCCTCTACGTGAAAGACCTGATAACGTACTCAGCTGAAAGCCTATTCGATCAGCGGCACAGCGATGGATTCTCAAGGATCTGGAGTCTCGATGTCAGGCTTCAGAAGATCATGCGCGGTCCTAGCGCGAGGTGAAGTAGATTCAGGCTCTTCTGACGCCGGCGAGCTCGTGAAGCGTGGCCGACACGATCTCCGCGGCCCTTATTATCTCTTGGACCGATACCGCCTCATAGCTCGTGTGGGCCAGCCTAGAGTCTCCCGGCCCGAAGGCGGCTATGCTCCCCGTCAACCTCACGAGTATATTCATGTCGCTCGTCCCGGTCTTCTTCACTATTCTCGGTCTCAAGCCTGCTCTGATGCATCCCCGAATGAGGGCTCTGATTATCGGCGCGCTCAAACTTACTTCAACGGGCTGTGTAACATCTATTATCCGGAGCTCGATCCCACGCTTCTCCGCGAGCTCGCGAAGCTCCTCGAGAAGCCGCCCATGATCCTGTGAGCTCGGGAATCTTATGTTGAGGTGCGCTCTAGCCTCCTCCGGGAGCTTGCTGGGCCAGTCGCCTGAAGATAGCATCGTGATCGCGGATGTGACCTGCTCGTAGCTTGTTCCCCTGAACTTTGACCTAAACTCGCTTAGAAAGTCTAGCATCCTGTCAAGCGCGGACTCGCCGATGTATGGCGCGGAGCTATGGCCTCCTCGAGCAGATGAGCGGGCCTCCACGGTTATGCTCCCCCTATATGCTATGGCTATTCCGAGGTTCGTCGGCTCGCCGACCAGCACGTGATCCGCCCTGACTCCAGTCTCGACGAGGTGCCTGGCCCCGGCGCCATCAAGCTCCTCCCTTACAAGGCCGGCTACGACGACCCTCAGATCCCTGACATACTTCATGGCCATGCTCGCGCCGAGTATGTAGGATAGGAGCGGGCCCTTGGCATCCACCGCGCCCCTCCCTCTCACCAGCTCGCCATCATATGAGACCTCGAGCCTGCCCGGGATCGTGTCGAGGTGGCTTGCCAGAATCACGGTCTCGCCATCGCCATATGATGCGAGGAAATTCCCGACGCCATCGACCCTGCACTCCTCGAAGCTCAGCCCGCTGCACATGTCTCTCAGGATTCCATGGAGCTTGGTCTCGCTGCCCGGCGGAGTATAGGCCTCGAGAAGCCTGACGAGCATCATCGCGACCTCATCTTTGCCGAGCCCCTTCACGCCACCCACCCTCATTAGCCGCCCGGCTTCTTCGCGGCCAGCGTCTTGAGAGAATCATCGAGCTTCTCGCCGAGCTCCTCTATATCCCGCCCCGTGATCATGTATGGTGGTAGAAGCCTCAACACGGTTAGCCCGGCCCTGAGAGCGAGAACGCCCCTCGACTGGAGCTCTTGGATGCATGGCGCCGGATTCCACCTGAGCTCGAGCCCCCTCATCAGCCCAAGCCCCCTTACGCCTCTAACGCTCTCCGGGTTATCCGACGCGACCTTCTCCAGCATTCTGCCCATGAGCTCGCCGGCCTCAGCAGCCTTCTCAACGACGCGATCCTCGAGCAGAGCCCTTATCCCGCCTTTGAGCGCCGCTAGGGCCAGGGGGTTTCCGCCATGCGTTGAGCCGTGCGCGCCGGCCTCGATCTTCTCGCCGACCTCCTTCCTCACGACCGTTATGCTCACGGGGAAGCCCCCGCCTATGCTCTTCCCAGCCACGAGTATATCCGGCTCGACGCCGCTTCTCTGATAGGCCCAGAGAACCCCGGTCCTACCAAAGCCCGACTGAACCTCATCGATTATCATGAGCGCGCCGGCCGCGTCGCATCTATCCCTTATCGCTTTGAGGAACTCGGGCGTCGCGGCGGAGAGCCCGCCCTCCCCCTGAACCGGCTCGACGATCACTCCCGCCGCCTTCTCATCCACCGCCCTCTCAACGGCTCCGGCATCGTTGTAGGGCAGGAACTCGACCTCCCAGGGAAATGGATCATAATCCCGCCTGTAGCTTGGGTTCCACGTCATGGCGAGGGCGCCCATCGTCCTCCCATGGAAGCCGTTGATGAAGGAGATGAACCTCCTCCTCCCCGTTATTCTTCTAGCGAGCTTGAGGGAGAGCTCGACCGCCTCGCTACCCGAGTTCAGGAGATAGAAGTGCGTGAGATGTCTCGGGAGAATCTTCTCGAGAAGCCTGATTACCTCATCCTTCAAATCCGAGTCGAAGACCGGCGATAAGACCATGATCTTCTCGAGCTGATTCCTGATTTCCTCGACGACTATGGGGTTCCTATGCCCTAGGAAGGCGACGCCGTGGCCCGTGTGGCAGTCGAGATATCTCCTCCCCGCGTCATCCCAGACATACTGGCCCTCGCCCCTGACTATCTTGAGATTTCTCGGAGCATAGAAGCTCATGAGCTTGAGCACTTCGCGCACCTCCTGAAGCGGCTAAACGCCGGCTTAATATGGTTTGCCGAATCACCTTCTAAGCCTCTCCACAGTCTTCTCGATTATTAGCCGCGATATGTCGATGCCGGTGACGGAGGCCACGTTCTTGTATTGGGGTATCCCGTTAACCTCGAGGGCCATGCACTTCTCTCCCTCCTCCACGAGGTCCACGCCGAGGACCCCTCCGCCCATTATGTCGCCAACTCTTCTGACCAGCTCGATCTGATCCTCAGATAGCTCGGCCTTGACTGCGCGGCCCCCGAGCGCGGTATTCGTCTTCCAGCGCTCGCTCACCCTGTAGATCGCGGCCGGAACATCGCCCCAGACATAGCAGGCCCTAATATCCCTGCCCGGCTTATTCACGTATCTCTGGAGATAATGGACCTTGAAGTGGGGGCTCTGCATGTTCTCCCTGAACTCTATTATTTCCTCGAGGCTCTCCCTATCCAGCGCCCTGGCTATCATCCTCCCCCAGCTCCCGTAAATGGGCTTTATGACTACCGGGTATCCGAGCTTCTCGGCGGCCTCGATGCACGCCTCCCTGCTGAAGGCTATCACGGTCTCTGGGACCGGTATGCCGTTCCTCGCGAGCCTGGCGGTCGTGAGAAGCTTATCCTCGCAAGCGTAAATTATCTCCGAGGAGTTCACGACGGGTATGTCCCAGCCCTCCAAGATTATCGTCGAGGCTAAGGCGCGGTAGAAGCTGACGCATCGCTGGAAGACCGCATCCAAGTTAAAGCTCCTTGCACCATTAATCCAGAAGGCTCTCTTGGTAACCTGCAAGGGCACAGCTTCGTGTCCGAGATCCCGTATCGCCCTCGCGAGATCCTTCTCCTCCCACCTAATTACATCATAGGCTATCCCTATCCTCAAAGCAGCTATTCACCTTCCCCCAGCCAATCCACGCTTAACTTAATCCACCCGATTATTAGGAATAACCTCCGGAAGCAGGCCGCGTCATCAGGTCTTTTGAAGCCGGTTTAAATAACTAGATCCCCCCTCGACATTTAAGCTTTAATTATTGCGCAGATTTCCCTTGATCCCTTGGGGGCCGGCTCTTTGCTCTCTCAGGGATTTCTCAAAATCTGGTTTGCCGGCGAGCTAGATGATGAAGCTATTGAGCGGCTTAGGAGGAAGATCGCGGAAGCCCTAGCCCGCCATGAGCGGAGAATACTCTTCAGATTCTACTTGAATGAGGGTTCTCGCGAGCCCTACTACGAGGCCCTGCGAAGAATTCTTCTGGACAATGTTTCGCTAAGCATCGTTATCGAGGAGAGGCCGGCTTCCGAGCTCCAGAATGATCTCGAGAGGGAGTCGGGCGAGATACTGCTCATAGTTGGCAGGGGTGCTCCGAGAACTTTGCCGGGCCCTAATCTGGTGGTTGAGGAGGTGGGGAGAGGTGGCCGGTAACGGGCTTGAGATAATCTTGACGACTGATCGGAGCATGATGACGACGCATCACGGGAAGGAGTTTCTAGGATTCATGGCGACGGCGCCCGCGATAGGGATGCCGGAGAAGCTCTGGATGTGGATAGCCTGCCCGAAAATGAAGACGGATTCCGCGGGAAGGCCCTGGCAGGCGCCCTACGCTCTGAGGAAGCTCGAGGCCCTCCTGCAGGACCACGGATACGATGCAGCGGTAATAGACCCGGATCACGTGAACAGGTATCTGGCGAGGGCCAAAGTGCTTATGCTCAGCCATCACGACTACTTCGCGCTGTGCCCGCCGAGCAGCGAGTGGTGGGTCGTCACGAAGAAGGAGCCCGTGAACGCCAAGAGCTTCAAGAGCTTCATGAAGAGCTTGAACCTCGCTGAGGCGAAGAAAAGAGGCCTGAAGATAATCGTCGGAGGCCCGGCGGCGTGGCAATGGCTCTACAAGCCGGATCTAGTCGAGGAATGGGGGATAGATACGATCGTCGATGGCGAGGGCGAGCGCGTGGTCTTAGATTTGCTCGAAAGGATTTACGCGGGCGAGCCGCTACCGAGATATATCTTCGTCGGCCCGAGCGATGTTCCATCAATAGAGGAGATACCGCTGATAAAGATGCCGAGCATTAACGGGCTCATCGAGATAATGCGGGGATGCCCAAGGGGCTGCAGGTTCTGCTCGGTAACCCTCAGGCCCCTACGCCACATACCGCTTGACAGAATCGAGAAAGAAATGCTCGTGAACCTAGAGGGGGGAGTTGATTCAGGGATACTGCACTCGGAGGATGTTCTTCTCTACGGCGCGAGGGGCCTTAAGCTGAACCCCGACGCGCTGATAAAGCTCCATCATCTGGCGAGAAAATACTGGAAATCAATAGCCTGGAGCCACGCAAGCCTGGCGGCGATAAAGAACGCTGAGGAGGAGCATCACCTCATATCCAAGATAATGGAGATAGTTAAGAGCGGTGGGCAGGAGTACCTGGGCGTCGAGGTGGGAATTGAGACCGGGTCGGTGCGGCTCGCGAAGAAGATTATGCCCGCGAAATCCGCCCCCTACCCGCCCGAGAAATGGCCTGAGATAGTTGAGGATGCTTTCGCGATAATGCACGAGAACAACATAGTTCCCGCCGCAACCCTGATACTCGGCCTGCCCGAGGAGACGCCGGACGACCTGATGAAGACCGCCGAACTACTCGACAGGCTCAGGCCATATAGATCACTCATCGTGCCCATGTTCTTCGTCCCGATGGGCATCTTGAAAAATAAGGACTGGTTCACAGACGTGAAGGTGACGGATGAGCACATAGAGGTCATGAGAAGATGCCTGTGGCACAGCATATACTGGGCCGAGAAAATCATAGGCGAATTTTATCTCAAGAATCCGAGATATTTCCCGCTGAAATGGATGCTCCAGCTTTTCCTGAAATACGTCACATTCAAGGGCAAGCTGGTTGAGAGGAAGCTCGAGTTGACGCCGCTGGGCCGCAGGGAACGCGGGAGAGAGGCTCTCGCGGCGGCTCAGTAAGGCCTCCTCGCAAACTAGACTACTGAGGCAAATGTTACTGCCTGGAAGACCACATGTGACGTGAAGAAGATTATGAGCGCAGCTAGGGCGGCGGTCGCGCCGTCAAGCCTCCTGCCATATGCTATGAGGCCTGTGAGAAGCGGTAGTGCTAGCACCTGAGATATCGTTGAGAGCGTGCCGGTTACTAGGTAATATTGCGCGGTCCTCTCAGCCGGGATTATGCTCAGGCTGAAAAGCCTGTTCACAGATAATATTGCTGGATAGAGCATCAGAGGTAGCTGAGCGACCGCTAAAGCCCCCACGAACTTGACCTCATCCCAGATAGAATGCCATGCAATGCTTCTAATTCTGGCCATAAGTCCTCCTTCGCCTCCTCTGAACAGCGCGCCCGAGAATATTATCGAGAGCACCGTTGATAAGATATAGAGGATACCAATGTTCAGCAGATATTGTCCGGCTATTCGAAGTACATTGGGTTCAACCCTGTAGAAGTGGAGCATGAGCGGCGCTTGGCGAGTGTAAATGAGGAGGGCGACGGATAGGATCGCGCTGAGAGCCGGTAGTATCATGAAGACGGTCCTTTGCTCGTAAAGCGGCGTGTAGAGCCATAGGGGAAAGAACATGCTCTTGAATATCGAAAGAACTCTGCTCCGCTGGTTCTGTTCCATCAAGTCCGCCGCGGTGATCGTTCCCTTCTCCTTCAACGCCCTATACACCCTCAGCCCCTCCTCGGTTAGCATGTAGTTCTTGTCGCCATCCTGTGTTACGAATCTTCTCAGCTGCCTTAGATTGTAGTAGAGCGACCCCGTGCTTATCTTCAGGGTATCCCTGAGGGTGGTCGCGCTTATCTTACCGGCGTCGCCTATGGCCAAGAGTATCCTCCTCCTCGTCTTGTATCTGAGAAGCCAGACAAGCTCATCCTCGCTAGGCTCTCTAAGGGCTGCGACCAGCATCACATTTCCCCAGTTACTTCTGGAGATGGGAGGATAAAAGTCCTAATCCCCCCGTCGAGAGATCAGCTTAAATAAGGATAAATCCGAGATAAGACTTGGAGATGATCGAAATAATATGAGCTGGGTTGAGGACGCGGTATCATTTCGAGCAGCGATCAGGCGCAGCGGAAACAGCTTAGTGATAACGATCCCAGTAGAGCTGAGCCAGAGATTTCTTCTCAAGGAGGGGCAGGAGCTCCTGATCTACGGGCTCTCGAGAAGCGGCCCAGACTTCGAGGGCGCCCTCCAAGTATATCTGGGCTACTTCGTGGTTCATGAGAAGGCTCCAGCTCTCCTCATGAAAATTGATGTGGGAGACAAGCCGCTGAGAAGATTGCAGGAAGTTGTTGATGAGATTTGTAGAAGGCACTTCCCATCTAGGGCGGGACTAAGGATGCTGGGCGAGTCCGAGGCGGAGATAGAACTTGTTTTCGGCGCAATAACACCTACAGCCATTCGAAGGTTGAGGGAGGTGAGCGAGGTGGAGGCGGCGGCCGCCGAGCTCGAGTTCGCCCTATCATCCGCGGGATTCAAGGTTCTCGAGAAGAGAATCGAGGAGAAGATAGTCGAGTGGAGGGGCATAGATCCCGCGAAGATCTCAAAGGCGCCATACAAAGTCTCGGAGGTCGTCAGGTGGCGGTGGGAGCTATAGAATTCGTGAGATGATGCGGCAATGAAGCTCTTCGCTGACCTACATCTGCATAGCAGATATTCCGGCGGCACATCTCAGCGGATGAACATTCCAGAGCTGATGGCATTCGCGAGGCTTAAGGGCCTAGACGTGCTCGGCACCGGCGACGCACTGCACCCCTCTTGGCTAAGAGAACTCAAGAGAGATCTGGAGCCTGATCCAGGCGGTCTTTATAGGCCCAAAACAGGCCAAAATATCTACTTCATCCCCCAGGCCGAGGTGGCCACAATCCACCAGCACAAGAACAGGGCTAGAAGGATTCACCACGTGATCTTGATGCCGAGCCTAGAGATCGCCGAGCAGCTCTCGGAAATGCTCAGCCGATTCGGCGACATGTCCTCGGATGGGAGGCCTGTTCTAAGCATGCATCCCGCGGAGCTCGTCGAGCTTGCCATGAACCTCGACTCGAAGAACGTGATCTTCCCGGCCCACGTTTGGACTCCATGGTGGTCCATATTCGGCGCGAGAAGCGGTGTTGACAGCATGGAGGAATGCTATGAGGATCAGGTGAAGCATATTCACGCAATCGAGACCGGGCTGAGTAGCGATCCGCCGATGAACTGGAGGGTTAGCGGTCTCCACCGATACACGATCCTCAGCTTCTCGGATTCCCATAGCCCATACCCCTACAGGCTTGGAAGAGAGGCGACGGTCTTCGAGGTAGAATCGCCCACCTATCAGAACATCCACGAGGCGATAGTGAAGAGAACCGGAAAGAATCGCGTCGAGCTCACGATAGAGGTTCCGCCAGCCTATGGGAAATACCACTGGTCTGGTCACAGGAAGTGTGGCGTCGGCCCCATACCCCCCGAGGAGGCCAGGAGAATGGGTTACAAGTGCCCGGTTTGCGGAAAGACCTTGACGAAGGGCGTTGATGACCGGGTTGAGGAGCTGGCCGATAAGCCCCGGGGATACACGCCCGAGAATGCTCAAGGCTTCATCTACCTACTGCCGTTGCAGGAGCTGATAGCGCTCGCGATGGGCGTCGAGCCGGAGTCCGAGGCAGCGCTGAACTCAAAGAAGGTCTGGAGCATCTATGAGCAGCTTGTAAGCGCGTTCGGAAGCGAGCTCAAGGTTCTGCTTGAAGCCGACTTGGAAGAGATTGCCAGGGCCTCGAGCAGGGAGATCGCAAGCATAATCGCGAAGCTTAGAGGCGGCGAGATAAAGCTGATACCCGGCTACGACGGCGTCTACGGCAAGATTGTTCTAGAAGAGCAGGCTGGCAGGAAAATCGGCATAGACTTCAAAAGGCTTGAGGACTTCTTATGACATCAAGCGGCGCGCCCGATCAAAAGATTCAACGAAGTTAAGAGCTGATCAACCACGAGGATCATCCTAAAGCTATTCGGTGGGCAAGCCGAGTTGTGGATGCCATGAGGAAGCCCCCGGGAGCGGATAAAAAGCATTTTCTCAAAAATGTGAGGGGCTGAAAGCAGAGGGGAACCTTTCAGGCCGTTACTTCATTAAAACTATATTTGGCGGTGCTTTCTCTAACTTTCAAGCTTATTTGGGGGTTGAGGGCATGGCAGGTGTTTCACAAATCGGCTCTTAAGACGCTTCCACGCGAGGTCGAGATATTAGATGCAACCCTGAGAGAGGGCCAGCAGTGCAGGGGCGTAAACT
The DNA here is from genome assembly GCA_023268255.1 of Candidatus Wolframiiraptor sinensis. Lineage (GTDB taxonomy): Archaea > Thermoproteota > Nitrososphaeria_A > Caldarchaeales > Wolframiiraptoraceae > Wolframiiraptor > Wolframiiraptor sinensis. The sequence goes on along the minus strand of JALNJX010000005.1, from coordinate 75,942 downwards.
TCACCCTAGATGCAAGGATCAGGATAGCTAGGGAGCTCGACGAGCTCGGAGTTCACTTCATCGAGGCCGGATGGCCCGCCGCCAGCCCGAAGGATAGGGAGGTTTTCGAGAGGCTTTCCGAGATCGGGCTCAAGAACTCCGGGGTCGCGGCCTTCACGATGACGAGGAGGAGGGAGGTTCCAGTGGAGAAGGATCCGAGCCTAAATGAGGTGATTCAATGCGGCGTTAACATTGCTGTCGTTGTCGGGAAGAGCTGGAGCCTTCACGTGAGAGAGGTTCTCAAAACGACGCTGGAAGACAACTTGAACATTGTGGCTGATAGCATCCAGTACCTCAGGGATCATGGCATTGAGGTGATCTTTGATGCTGAGCACTTCTTCGACGGCTATAAGGAGGATCCGGACTATGCGCTGAGCGTTCTTAAAGCTGCCGAGGATGCCGGCGCGAGAACCCTCGTTCTCGCTGATACTAATGGTGGCTGCCTACCGCATGAGGTCGCGGAAATAGTCGCCGAGGTGAGGAAGAGGGTTGGAAGGCCCATCGGCATCCATGCGCACAACGATTCGGGAAATGCCGTGGCGAACACGCTGATGGCAGTCTTATCCGGGGCAACCCATGTTCAGGTTACCGTGAACGGCATCGGGGAGAGGGCGGGAAATGCTGATCTATGTCAGGTCATACCGAACTTGGAGCTGAAGCTGGGAGTCAGGACCGTGAAATCTGGACTGGAGGGGCTCAGGAAGCTCACTAAGCTCTCAAACCTGGTTTACGAGCTCTCGGGGATCCCTAGGAATAGGTATCAGCCATATGTCGGGGAATATGCTTTCGCTCATAAGGCCGGCCTGCACATAGACGCGATAATGAAGAATAGGAGGGCGTATGAACACGTGGACCCGGAGCTCGTCGGGAATAGGAGGCTTCTGACTGTCTCTGATCTCAGCGGCAGATCAGCCCTCATAGCTAGCTTAAGCGATCTCCTCGGAATAGAGCTCGACAAGAGATCCGATGAGCTTTCGAAAATGCTCGAGGAGGTTAAGCAGCTGGGGCTGAGGGAGGTCAGCTTAGATGACGCCACCGGAACAATCTCCCTGCTATTCCTGAAGCGCTTCGGAAAGTATGAACCGAAATTCGAGATCCTCGAGTGGGCCTCGCTCGCAGGAGGAGGAAGAGATGGGCCGAAAGCATATGGCCTCGTCAAGGTCAGAATCGGCGATAAGGTCAGGGTTGAGGGTGGCGAGGGAGTCGGCCCAGTCCACGCGATAGACATAGCTCTCAGAAAAGCGCTGGAGCAGGAGTATCCGGAGCTTGGGAGGGTCAAGCTAATAGATTACTGGGTGATATTGCCGGAGGCCGAAAGGGATACAGCATCCCTAGTAAGGGTCTTCGTGAAATTCACGAACGGTTCTGAGACTTGGACAACCACCGCGACCTCGACCAACATAATAGAAGCCAGCTTCGACGCCCTCATTCAAGGGCTAGACTATTATCTCCAGGTAAAGAGACTAAAACTCGTAAGACCGGAAAAGTGAAGGGCCCTTACATGATTAAGGCTTAAATGAAAATATGCGCCTAAAAAGATCCCGGAGCCGTAAACTGATTCACCATACAAAATTTTGGCGGTTAAGTATGAGGAAAGCCGGGTATTTAGAGCAGTGTAGGTCCTTAAATTAACATCTTTGGTAGGGCCATGTATGTTGTGTGAGAGGTTTTGGGCCCGCCGGGATTTGAACCCGGGACCTCCGGCTCCGCAGGCCGACGCCCTATCCAAGCTAGGCCACGGGCCCTTCTAACAGCTTTTCTCAACCCGCCTGCTATTGACTTTTTCAGTTGAGAGTAAGCTTTTTCTTGAGGACTGGTACCCGGCTTTCTAGTTCATGAAGCTGAGGTTAAAGGCGCCTGCAACCTCCGCGAACTTGGGCCCAGGCTTTGATGTTTTCGGCCTCGCATTAATGGAGCCCTACGATATCGTAGAGGCTGAGCGCATTTCAGATAAACATGTTGAGATCGAGGTGCTAGAGGGCTATCCCGTTCCCACGAAGCCCGAGGAGAATACCGGCGGCTATGCCGCACTGAAGATGATCGAAGATTTTGGGCTCTCTGAGGGCGTAAGGCTTAGAATCCGGAAGGGGATAAGGCCGGGAAGCGGACTCGGGAGCTCAGCGGCCACGGCGGCCGCGGCGGCCTACGCGGTCAACGAGCTCTTTAACCTGGGCTTGAGCAGCGAAGAGCTCGTAAGATACGCCGCGCTGGGAGAGCTCGTCTCGGCGGGCGCCCCCCACCTCGATAATGTCGCTCCAGCGATTTATGGCGGATTCGTCATGGTCTCGCAAGAGCCGAGGCTGAGGATATATTCCATGGAGCCTCCGCCCGATCTGGGCGTTGTTGTGGCCCTCCCGGATGTCGAGAAGGGATCGACGAGGAGGGCGAGGGAGGTTATTCCGAGGGAGGTCCCTCTTCGATCGCTTGTGCATAACGTGGCTAAGGCCTCGATACTGGCCGCCGGGATCGCCCTGAAGAACATTAATATGATCAGGGAGGGCATGAATGATGCGGTCGTTGAGCCCGCGAGGGCGAGAGCGGGAATAATACCGGAGTATGAGGGGGTTAAGAGGTTGGGCGAGGAGCTTGATGCCGGGATAGCGGTGAGCGGCGCAGGCCCCGCGGTGATCTGCGTGATCGAGAAGAGTCGAAGGAATGTGGCGGCCGAGGCCCTGAAAAAATTCTATGAATCGCGCGGCTACAGAGTCCAACTCTATATTACCGAGCCTGGGCCAGGGGTCGCTGTGATAGGGTGAATGGGGGGTGCATGGGCCTCTGCCGAGATATTGGCTCCGCTGCATTGGATGTTGCGCCGAGTATCCGGGGTCCAGTAGGCTATACTCTTGCCCTAGGTGCGGCGACCTGCTCGACATAGTCTATGATTTAGGTGAAGAGGCTTCTAGGATACCGTGGTTGAGGAATTTCGAGTCTAGACCACTCGGCGTCTGGAGGTATAGGGAGCTTCTCCCAGTGGAGGATCATCGCCTTATAGTCTCGATGAATGAGGGCGGGACGCGGCTGATAAGATGCAGGAACCTTGAGCGGGAGCTCGGGATCAGGGAGATCTACGTGAAATATGAGGGCGATAATCCGACCGGGTCGTTTAAGGATAGGGGAATGACGGTCGGCGTGACGAGGGCCGTCGAGGTCGGGGCTGAGACGACGATATGCGCTTCAACCGGGAACACGAGTAGTAGCCTCGCAGCCTACTCGGCTCGCGCGGGCCTCAAGTGCGCGGTGCTGGTTCCCTCTCAGAGAATCGCTCTCGGAAAACTCAGCCAAGCCCTGATTCACGGCGCGAGGGTCCTGGCGGTTAGAGGAAACTTCGATGACTGCCTCAAGATCGTCAGGGAGCTGAGCAGGGATCCGCGATTCTATCTCCTGAACTCGATAAACCCGTTTAGGCTTGAGGGCCAGAAGACCGCTGCCTACGAGATCTACGAGCAGCTCGGCGGAGATGTTCCCGACTACCTGCTGATACCGATCGGGAACGCGGGAAACATCGTCGCATACTGGAAGGGCTTCAGCGATCTGAAGAACATGGGGCTGATTGATGCGCTCCCGAGGTTCATGGGCGTTCAGGCCGAGGGTGCGTGCCCGATCTACAGGGCCTTCGTGGAGGGTTCGAGCGAGATAAAGCCCGTCGAGAACGTTGAGACAGTCGCGACTGCAATCAGGATAGGCAATCCTGTGAACTGGAAGAGAGCGCTTAGGGCTGTGAGGGAGACGGGAGGTCTTGTGGAGGCCGTATCGGATGACGAGATTCTCACTGCTCAGAGGCTCTTAGCATCAAGGGAGGGGGTATTTGCGGAGCCTGCCGGCGCATCGCCGATAGCGCTTCTTATGAGGGCCGCGAGAAGCGGCTTAATCGAGCGCGATAGCAGGGTAGTCTGCGTCGCAACCGGCCATGGGCTGAAGGATCCCGACATAGTTCTAAGAACATCCAAGAACTTAATCGAGGTTGACTCCGAGATGGGCGCGATCTTGAGGGCCCTGGAGATGGCCCCTCGAGCCTAACTACTCTCCGCTAGATCTCCGCAATCATCCTCGACAGCATCTCCTCGACATATGGATACTTCTGCATGTTCTCCCTCATCACCAGGAATCTTCTCTCGATTATGTCCAGCGCCACTCTCGCGGCTAGGGCCGGCGTCCAGCCCTCGCCGACCCCCACGAGATGAACTCTATCCGTGTTGAGCCTGGCCCTGCAGTGGATCATACGAGTCTCGCCGTGCTTCTCCTTATGCTCCTTAAAGTGGAGCGTGAGGTAGCCGACTCCGACACCTTCGCCAATCCTTTTGAGAAATCTCTCTGCGACCTCCATCACCTGCATCTTATCAGACTCGGTGAGGTTGCTTACTTTGAAGCTCAGCTGAACGCTCACCGCCCTCCTCTCTCCCCCCGCTAGGGCGGCAATGGGCTCGAGGATATCGGTTCTCGTAAGTATTCCAACAGGCCTTCCCTCCTGAACCACCACGAGACATGAGACATCTGCATCGAGCATTCTTCTCACCGCCGCGTTAAGGGGCTCATCAGGTCTCGCGACAAACACATCTGAGGTCATTATGTCTTTAACCTGATGGCTTAGGGTCCTGATCTTCTCACCGGAGTATTCTCCGCGGGTGACTCGCGCCCTTGGCTGAATGACCTTGACGATCACATCGTGTATCGTTAGCACTCCTATGAGCCTGCCATCATCCACGACCGGCAGCCTCGAGATGCCATGCTCCCTCATAAGAGCTATCGCCTGCCCGATCGTATCTCTAGGGCTTACGGTGACGAGGTTTCTGCTCATCACATCTCCGACTTTTATCCTCGAGAAGACTCTCTCCCATCACCCTGATTATATCCTCCACCGCGATCACGCCGACGATCTTGCCCTTCTCCTCGACCGGCAGTGCTAGCGCGTGATTCTCGAGCATTAGCCGAGCGGCCTTGGAAACGGGCTCTCCAGAATCTACTTGAGGAATTCTCGTAGCGATGGTCTTTGCTTTCATCGTATCCGGGTTGTAGGTCGCCCGCATGACCATTCTCTCAGTTATCGCTCCCAAAATCTTCCCATCATCAAGCTCATCCACGACTATGACCAGCGGGGCGCGATGCTCCCTCATTAAACCTATCACCTTACTGACGGAATCATCCCCCCCAACGAAGTAAACCTCCCTTCTCATGGCATCCCTAACCAGGGGAACCTCCATGCTCATGCACAACAGAATAATACCATCGCCCAAGATTTATTCATGGCTAATGAGCGAAGAGTTTTAGAGCAATACTCCCATAATTTATCTCGGCCGAATTGAGGCTCAAGGAAGCCGCCGAGAAGCTCAGAGAGGGCATTCGGAGCAGGTCTCTTATAGTTCTAACAGGGCTCATGGAGGTCTTTTATGAGGGCAGAGCCTCCTCGAGCTTAGGGGAAGGCGAGCGCCTCTTGCTGATAAAGCAGGATGGAAGCGTCCTCGTCCACCGGCCAACCGGCTATGAGCCCGTCAACTGGCAGCCTCCTGGATCTCTAATAAGCGTGATAGTGAAGGATGGAGTGCTGGTCATAGAGGCGAGGCGGCTGAGCCCTGAGGAGATTCTAAGAGTTGTCGTGAAGAAAGTCTATAGTATTGAGTCGCATAAGCTCGAGGACTCGGCCGATTTCGCGATGCACGCAACTGAGGAGGAGATGAAAAGGGCGATACTTCTCGAGCCATCATTGATCGAGGAGGGCTTCAAGCCGATTGAGGATGAGAGGAGGGCGGGGCGCGCGGGCTTCGTAGATATATTCGGCGTGGACTCATCGGGAAACCTGGTGGTGGTCGAGATAAAGAGGAGAAACGCTACCTCGGAGGACGTGAGGCAGCTCGTCTCCTACGTCAAGGAGATTGAGAAAGAGCTGGGGAGAAGGCCGAGGATGATTCTCGCTGCGCCGGGGGTTCAGAGATCGGCATCGCGGGAGCTGGCGGCTTACGGTGTCGAGTTCAAGTGCCTCAGTCCCAAGAGGTGTCACGAAATCCTCAAGCGCGGAAGGGGTTTAGAGGAGTTCCTCGGCTAGAATAGCATTATCTTCTGCTCCAATACGAGCCTCTCGATCTCCTTGATCTCCTTTATCTGCTCCTTGGCTATCTCGGCGGCCTCATAGGCGAATGATCTCTCATCGATGTTATCGAGGGAGATGTATTGTATTGAGATGATGAGCGGCTGGTTTATGGGCCTGCCTATTTGACTGAGCATCCTGACATAGACTTCATCGGCCTTGCCGGTCTCCTCATAGATCCTCTCGGCGATCCTTCTCGCGACAAGATTATAGAGCTTCCCCACATGGGCTCTAACATTCTTCCCCGCGGTCGCCTCGAGCGACATCTGCCTATTCGGGGTGATGAGGCCATTCGCCCTATTCCCCCTTCCAGTGTTGCCATCATCGCCGCTCTCAGCAGAAGTCCCCGTCACCGTGAGATAATATATTCCTTCGGCAGGCCTGTCGGCGGCATTAACATAGACCTCCACGCTTTCATATCTCTCATCCTTCAAGACCTCATCAACGACTCTTAGAACTTCCTCCCGAATCTCTTCCTTTACCGCCTCGTAGTGCCCGGGATCCGGCGTGAGGGGCGCTAGAATGCTGTCAGCAACAGTGATTGTATACTTCTTATCGATCCTCAAGCCCATGACCTTGCAATCCTCGCCGCTCTCCGGAACCCTGCCTTTAAAGCTCCGTGAATTTATCCTCCTCTCCACCTCGTAGACGAGTTTCTCGAGCGGCGTCAAGGGAGCATAGCCGACGCCATAGGATGTATCATTGGCTCTCGGGACATCTCCTGAGCTATCAACGGTTCTCCTGAGATCCGTGCTTCCCATCCTCACCTTAACATTGATCCTGACATGCTCCTCGGGATCTAGGAACCTGAAATTCTCCCTGATGAATTCTTTAACGGCCTTTTCTACGAGCATCATGTAAGGGACCTCGACATCCCCGGATGCTGTCGAGACCCTGGTTGTAGCTCTCCCGGCTATGATTATGTCTATGGGCTCCTCGACGACGCCTCCGCCGAACCAAGTCTCGGAATGGCCTCCGACGAGAAGACCCTTATCTAGATTATGGTGGAGAATTTGCCCGAAGTTTTCTAGGTAGTATTTCGAGAGGGCTATGCTGGCGCACTCGCATGCCGCATCTATTATGTAGTCCGGATGCCCCAGCCCCTTCCTCTCAACGAGCTCAACATGCTGATCTTTCACCGGAAGCCCCTGCAATCTCTCGACAACTATCTTGGATCTCTGCATATCGGCTCCACGAGCTCCTATCCCGAAATATTACTATTTAAGCAAAGCCCCACTACATACCGTGGAAGCCGCGCTAGCCCTCGGAAAGCTGCGGATTCAGCTGTATGTACATTATGTTGTTGCCCCGGATGAGGACTTTCGGGTACTGCGCCTTCCTCCCATTGCCCTCATACTCAACTGCCTTCTCTATCACTATGTTCATGTAGCTGTCGCACTCGACCATCCTGCCCTCGTACACGAGCTCATTCTTTAACCTGATTCTAACGAATTTGTCAACGTGCTTCATCACGGTCGCAAGCGGCTTCTTGCCCATGTTCATTTGATGTCCCTGCGCCTGCATCAATGCTCTCTGGTAAATAGCGGGAGCGCGCTGATTTTAAGCTTTTCTCGCAGATTGCGCGACAAGAGAAATGAGCAGCTTATATGTGGATGAAGCTCTATGATCATTCGAGGCCTACTTTTCTTCTCAGCTCAGCTGGTATTCTGAGCTCGGAGAAGCAGAGCCCGCACGCGAATAGCTCCTCGGAGATCTTCTGCGCGATCCGGAGAGGTGCATCGCATACCGGGCACCTCGGCTCACCTTCCTCGGCCTCGTAAAGCGGCTTCTTGCACTTGGCGCATCTAGTCGATTTAAGCCGGTTTAGCTCTCCGCAGTGCGGGCAAACCATATCCTGGCCTCTATTAACGACTTCAACCTCGATTATCGGCTTCTTTTCAGCAGCCTCCTCCCTTGGAGCTGGCGCTGCCGAGGCTTCCGACCCCTCGAGCTGAACTATCCTCTCTATCTCGCGCTCTATCTCTGTCACGACCTCATCCTGCGGCGCTGGTATTGATGCCGCTATCGGTTGGCTTGCCCGCGCCCTGGGCATGCCCCTGATGGAGATGGGGGATGGATAAGCGACCTCCGGCGGGGCTCTCGCGGCTCTCATGAAGAGAAGAAGACCTATAGCAGTTACCACGGCGCCGGCGATCGTGAAATACAGTATTGCATGCAAGCCCATCACCTGCTGGATGAAGATCCTCCTAGATGGCGAGTCGAGCGGAAGCGTGATGAAGTATATGATGGGTATAAGCGCGATTAATGCGCCTAGTAGGCTGACCGCTGCTCCCGTTCGCATTGATGCCATTACCGAGGCACCTTCACATTAGGGGCGCTTTATCGCATTAAAAAGGCTTTCTCCGCAGATTTTCCCGACCAGATCGAGATATTCTCTTGGTATTTCGCCGATATGCCACCTCCTCCTGAAGAACTTGATGAGGTTTGATAGATCTCTCTTCAGGTATTCTCGGGCCATCGGGTGGCTCGGTGGAACCCATTGAGGCCAGTCTATTATCAGGATCTCCTCCTCCGGCGTGATCAGTATATTGTATGCGCTGAGATCGCTGTGGACTACGCCCGCCTCCCACGCCATGGTGGCATTTCTGAATATCTCGCCCAGGATCTCCAAGGGCTTACTCAAGCTCTGGGCTATCGCGAGCTCAATTCCCTGAAAGAACTCGGTGACGACCACGTGCCTGTTCCTCGCGACCGGCTTCGGAACCCTGACCCTAGCGGGATGAAGTATCCTCAAAGCCCTATACTCCATCTTGGCAGACTTGATCGATGCCGCTAGATAGCTTGGAGCTGTTAGCAAGCTTGTCCTATGCCTCTCATATTTCCTGAAGCTTGTTCTTCCGATCCTGAAGAACTTCGCCACGAGCCTTCTACCATCGGGCGCTAGGGCGTCGTAGACGTCCGCCTCCTTCCCGACGCCAAGCGGCCTCCCTAAGCTTGCGATGATATTTCGGTCCACGAGGGCTTTCAAGGCCAGCATGTCCAGGCCGTAGTAGTTTATGCAGAACCCCTTCTCGTATCCCATCGGCGCCCAGATGAGCTTATACTCGTTCAGCTTCTTCAGGAGCTTCTCCGCTCTCTCGCCCAGCCCGCTCTCATCATATATCACCTCCCTAGGGACGATTTCATATCTCGTGAGGTTTCGCTCTATTACCTTGAGAACCTCGAAATGGTTTTCGTCAAGCTTCCCAAATACATCCCTGATGTAGCTTATGAGGGATGGCAAGGTTTCACCTTGATCCCTCCGCTTCGCGTATCTTGGAGATCGCAATCAAATATCTCTTGCCCTCGATCATCCACTCCCTCACGTATCCCTCGGGCTTCTCGAGCCTGCCCGAGACCAAGTTTATGCTCTTAGCGCGCACCTCCTCCATGATGTATTCCCTCATTCCCCGGAGCAGCTCAAGGTCCTCCTCATCCTCGGCGGCTATCGTCGCCTCGATGTAGTCCGAGATGACTAGGTCCAGCTCCTTCCTCATGACCTGCACCCTCCTGATGATCTCCCTCGCGAGCGACTGCGCAACTATATCCCTCGTCTCAGAGAAGTCGATGTATATGTCGGCGAATCTCCCCTCGATCTTACCAAGATTATCCGGAAGTATCTCCTCGAATGATAAGTCTTCCTCGAGGAGCTCAACAGTGGTGCCATCGCTCATGAGGAGCTTAATGGATCCGCTTGACTCTAGCTCCGATCTAATTAGCTCGCCATTCATCCTGCTGAGTCTCTCCGCGACTTCCCTCACGCGGTCTCCAAGCCTCGGGCCAAGCCTTTCGTAAATCGGCCTGCAGATGATTTTGATTCCTTCTGGCCTCTCGCCGACTTCTAGTATCTTGAGCTCCATGGCGTTGATCTGGGACTTGATGAAGTCCTCGAGCTTCTCCAAGGCTTTTTCAGCCCTCGAGCTTCTCGGAGATAGGATTACCGCCTTCACGGGCCATCTCAGCTTTCTTCCATGCTTCTGCCTGAGAGCCACGGCTTCCGAGATGGTTATCCTGGCAATCTCCATGCAGTCCTCGATCTCCTCGTTGATTAGCTCAGCATCGGGCTTAGGCCAATCGCATAGGTGGACGCTCTCGGGATCATCTCTCAGCCTTAGCTGCTGGTATAACTTCTCGGCGAGGTAGGGCGTTATAGGAGCGAGCATGAGTACCAGCTTCTTCAGGACGTAGTAGAGGGTTGCGTAGACCGCAATCTTATCCCAAGACTCCTCCTCGACCCAGACCCTTCTCCTAACGGATCTCACGTAGAGCCTGCTGAGATCTTCTAGTATGAAGTCCTTGAGCTCTCTCGCCGCCGAGTGTATATCCAGGGATCTGAGGTGGCCCGTGACCTGCCTGCAGAGGCTATTCACCTTGGAGAGTATCCACCTATCCTCGGGCCTTAGATGCCTACTCACGGATTCCACCGTGATCCTCTCGGGATCATACTTGTCCAGCTCGAAGTATGTCAGGGCGAAGGAGAAGACGTTCCAGAGTATGTTAAGGTCTTGGACGACCTGCTTGAGCTCCCCCTCGACGAAGTTCATGTTATCCCATGGAGCGGACTTGGAGATCAGGTAGAATCTCAGCGGATCGGCGCCGTATTTGCCCATGATATCCATGGCCCAGATCACGTTGCCCCTGCTCTTGCTCATCTTCCTGCCCTCCGCATCGAGGACGTGGCCCTGGTTAAGGACGGTCTTGTATGGCGGCTCGCCGTAGAGCAGGGTGGAGGTGAAGAGGAGCGTGTAGAACCAGCCTCGAGTCTGATCTATCGCCTCGGTTATCAGGTCGTATGGGAAGAGCTTTCTGAAGAGCTCCCTATTCCTCAGGCCGTCTATGCTAGCTGTGTGAGCCATCCCCGAGTCGAGCCAGGTGTCCATGACGAATGGCTCCCGCTTCATGAGGCCTCCGCATCTCCCGCACCTGAACATCACCCGATCAACCCATGGTCTGAAAAGCTTAATTTCATCCGGCTTTATCTCGGCTTCCTCGAGCTGACTCTTGCTCGAGATCACCTTTATCTCCCCGCACTTTTCGCATCTCCAGACTGGGAGCGGCGTTCCCCAGATCTTCGTCCTGCTTATGCACCAGTCCTCGGCATTCTCGAGCCAGTCCCCGAACCTGCTCTCGCCAGCCCACCTTGGCTTCCAATTCACCTTGTTATTCCCCTTTATCATCAGCTCCTTAATCCTCTTGACGCTCAGAAACCACTGCCTGCTCGATAGGTAGATGAGAGGCGAGCCGCATCTCCAGCAATGCGGATAATTATGCCTGACAACGTCGCGCTTTACCAGGAGGCCCTTCTCTTCGAGGATCTTCATGACGCGCTCAGCGACATCCCTGAAATAGCCCCCGGAGAAGACTCCGCCATCATCCGTGAAGTATCCGCTCGGCGACACGGGATTGAAGACCGGTAAACCTATCTTTACTCCCACCTCGAAGTCCTCGGGCCCATGAGCTGGTGCTATGTGGACACATCCAGTGCCCTCCTCCATCGTGACGAACTCTGCTTCTATCACCGTGTGGGCCGGCGGCCCGTGGCCCTTGTGCGCTGGAACCTCTTCGATGAGCGGGTGCTCGTATCTCAGGCCGGCTAGAGCCGAGCCCTTGAACTTCTCAACGACCTCATAGTCCCTCACGTCGAGCACTCCGAGCACCAGCGCCATAAGCTTCGACGCCAGTATCCAGTATTCGCCGTCTACCCTAACCTTCACGTAATCCTCATATGGATTGACCGCGATAGCCTCGTTCGCGACGAGGGTCCAAGGCGTGGTGGTCCAGATCACGATGTAGTGGTCGCTTGAGCCCTGAACCCTGAACTTGACGTATATGGATGGGTCCTCGACCTCCTCGTATCCCTGCGCGACCTCGTGGCTGCTCAGGGGAGTCTCGCATCTCGGGCAGAAGGGCACCACCCTATAGCTCTCGATGAGGTCTCCCTTCCTGTGAGCCTGCTCTATGAGCCACCAGACGTGCTCCATGTAGCTCTCATGCCTCGTCTGGTAGGCGTTATCGTAGTCGAGCCAGACGGCCAGCCTCTCTGAAGCCCTCCTCCAGTGATCAATGTAGTAGTCTACGAGCTTGCTCGCCTCCTCCACGAACCTCTCCATGCCTATCCTCTCGATATCCTTCTTCGATTTTATGCCGAGCTTCTTCTCGGTCTCGAGCTCCGTTGGGAGGCCGAGGCAATCCCATCCGCCCCTCCTCCAGACATAAAATCCATTCATTCCCTGGAATCTGAGGACTACGTCCTTGTAGATTCGGCCTCTAGCGTGGCCGACGTGCATGTAGCCGTTTACAGTCGGCGGCCCTTCGAGAAAAGCGAAGACCGGGCCGCCCTCATTCCTCCTGAAAACCTTCTCCACGATCTTATTCTCGCTCCACCATCTCGCAATCTCCTCCTCAACCTTGAGGGGATCATATCTACCGGCTAACCCCATGTCTCAAACACCCCCTTGATCGAGCTTGATGAACTAGAGCCGGATAGCGGCCGATCAGACCCCGGGAAGCTAAATAATTTGGCAGGCCATCGCCGCCCCCTTCCTAGCCGAGAAAAAGGCCCCTGGGATTTAACTATTAGTCTTAACCAACAATAGTATTAGATCGCTCAGCCTCATCTCTCCTCAGCCACTCTCTCAGACCTCTCCCTATCAATCACCACTATGGCGCCGTTCTCCATCTTAACCTCGCAGGGATGCTCTATCTCGAGATCGCTTCTCGGCTTGACTATTATGGCGTATGAGGTGTGGGCGCGTGAGCTGTTTTCTTTGTACCCGTGAAGCCTTATAATTGTGGCTATGACTATCGGTCTTCGAGTGGGACAATGACTAGGAGGGTTTTCGTTGATACTGCAGAAGCGGAGAGAAATATAGGAAGCGTTACAGCGGCTATGCTAGGAGATACCTGATTATGCTGACAATTGCCATATTGAGCAAAGAGAGAATTTCTAAGCCGAAGGCGAGAGATGAGAAGAGGGTGTTGAGGAGGTTGCTGAGTATTCTGAGGACAATCAATGGCGCCGACGCGGGTGGAGGGGCAGGATAAACGACCTAATGAAGCCTGTGGTCCGGGATTTGATGCTTCAACAAGGAGTGGTGGAACCTTTGATGCAGGCGAAGGGGCTGTCCAAATACTCCCTCCCCCCGATACCACCCTCTTTTTTCCTCTCTAAATCTAATCCCTAACGAGTAATTTGGCGATAGATCATAAGATCATACTCATTAGTTGCGCGCATTTAAAGGTTCCACGCAGCAGCCTCAGCCCCATCCAAGCTTCCTAAACCTCTCCAGCAGCATTCTATAAGCCTCATCGCGGTTGCCGAGATGCATTATGAGCTTCTCGAATGGGCAGATCTCTCCGCTTGGAGTCTCGATGTATGGCGCAAGCCTTTCATAATGGATCTCGATGCCGCTTCTCTCGAGCTCCTCTAAAGCGGGCGAGCTCATTAGTTGCGCGTAAATGGCCTTGACGCCGTTCACGGAGCATATCACCGCCACCGCCTTTCCCACTATCTTGTCGGCCACCGATGAGCCCTCCAGCAAGCCCGGGCTCGTGAGGGCTATTTTCGCGAGATCCCTTAAGCCCTTTGACCAGCCCATGAAAATGATCTCTCCTCCTTGCACGATGACCATGTTAGCGCCGCTCTCCACTAGAGTCCTCCTCGCGAGCATCAAGTCGCTCAGCAACGGAAAAGCCCTCCTGAAACTCGTTGGCCGCGAATGCTACTCGAAGCCATCGACGAACGCCCTCACGTTCCTCCCAAGAACCCTGTGATTGTATCCTCCCTCGAGGACGGCGTATCTCCTACCCCCACATCTCCTCCGAGAACTCCTTGATCATCTTGGCGGCCTCCCGGTAGTCCTCGGTCTCCAGCATCTCACCCCAATCCTCCGCATGCCGATCGAATCCCGCCGAGACCGCTATGATATCGCATTCGTGAATTGAATTGAGGAAGCTCGCCAGATCTGATAAGAAGACCTCGCTCCCGCCCAGCGCCACGTGGTGATAGACGATATCTGGGTTACCTGTAAAAGCGTTCGCGGTTCCATCCCCATAATGTAGATCTATATCCACTATGACAGCCTTCTTGATTCTCGCCATCCTCCTCAGCCTCTCGATCGAGATCGCGATATTGTTGAAGTAGCAGAAGCCCCATGAGCTGCCAGGGCTGGCGTGATGCCCCGGAGGCCTTATCAAGCCGAATGCTGGCTCACCTAACAGCGCTATCTCGGAAGCCATTATGGCGCCTCCGACAGCGAGCAAGGCGACATAATAGATCTCCGGCAACTCCTTGATCCGGCTTATGTGATCCCTAGTGTGGATGAGCTCCAAGTCCTGCTCACTCGCAGATCGAGGCTCCACGAACTCATAGCCCCTGAGCTCCTCTAGCACGGCTTCAAGCCTACCGGGAGCCGCTGCTGGATCGGATGAATACACCCTACAGTAATCTCTGTGAAAGACTATCTTCATGCACGATATCTCAGCGCTGGCGGGATGGTATAAGGGTTTGCTAGTCCAGCGCTATAGCCCTTACCTCCACACATTCGACGACGCGCTTATACTCCCCGCCTTGAACAATATATACTCCGTAGTCCTTGACGGGGCACAGCTCGTCAGAGCCCGCGAGAATTCTTTCAAAGAAGCATACTTGGCTTGACCTGTTATCGAGCACCATGACGTCCGAGATCTCGCGATTCGCGTGCACTATCACGTTCTTATGACTGCAGTAAGCATAGAATGGATCAGGCGCTCCAGCGCGCAGCATCTGGGGTATGACATAAGTGATGTAGAAGTGCACGGCGATGGCCGCGATCGCGAGCAGGGCGATCCCTATCAGGAGGACGCCGATCTTTGATAGATCCCTTAATTCCCGCATTACACGTGGAGCCGCGCGGAGGCGTTATATAAGCCTTCAATCCGGCAGTATGACCTGCAATCGCTAAGAAAGCGCGATGCCGTGAACGCTTAATAGGCGATCCGTGAATTTTCCATGCGGAATGCTGTTCTCGGAGCTCGTCGAGTTCTATGAGAAGATCGAGGCGATTAGCGGCAGGATAGAGATGACTAACCTCCTCGTTCAACTTCTCGGCAAGACCCCGCCCGAGATCATCGATAAGGTAGTCTACCTGACCCTCGGCGAGGTTTACCCCCCATTCGTGGGCATCGAGCTCGGCGTCGCCGACAGGCTCGCGCTAAGAGCAATCAAGCTAGCCTCCGGCATGAGCGAGAGAGAAGTCGAGAAGGCGTACAAGGAGCTCGGAGACGTTGGGCTCGTCGGCGAGAGAATGCTGGCCAAGCGGAGCCAGGTCACGCTCTTCATGCAGCAGCTGACCGTCCAGGACGTATACTCCGCTCTCGAGAGGATCGCGAGGGAGATGGGCGAAGGCGCTATGGAGGCGAAGGTCCAGATCCTGAGCGGGCTCCTCGCATCAGCTCAGCCCAAGGAGGCGAAGTACATACTCAGGATAGTTACAGGCAAGATGAGGCTCGGGATCGCTGACATGACTATACTCGACGCGCTCGCGATACTCTACGGCGGCGGCAAGGAGTGGAGGGAGCTCTTCGAGAGAGCATACAACCTGACATCGGACATAGGATACGTCGCCAAGGTCGCCGCTATGAGCAGGATCGAGGGCCTGAAGCAGATCAAGATCACGGTCGGCAGGCCAATAAGGCCCATGCTCGCGGAGAGGCTCGCATCGGCCGAGGAGATTCTCAGAAAGCTCGGCGGGAAATGCATGGCGGAGTACAAGTACGATGGAGAGCGAATGCAGATACATAAGAAGGGCGATGATGTGATAATATTCTCGAGGAGACTGGAGAACATTACGTCCCAGTATCCGGATGTCGTGGAGCTGGTCAGGAATCATGTCAAGGCAGATGAGGCGATTCTCGAGTGCGAGTGCGTCGCGATAGATCCGGACACCGGGGACATGCTGCCATTCCAGGAGCTAATGCACCGGAAGAGGAAACATGAGGTCCATAAGGCGGTCGAGCAGTATCCCGTGAGAATACACTTCTTCGACGCCCTCTACATCGATGGGAGGGATCTAACGCTTCGGCCCCTAGAGGAGAGGAGAAGGGCTCTCGAGCAGATAATCGAGGAGGGCGAGAGGGTTAAGCTCAGTAAGGCGATCATAACGAGCGATCCAGGTGAGCTCGAGAGATTCTTCCACGAGGCGATAGAGAATGGGTGCGAGGGTCTCGTGGTCAAGTCTCTCGGCGCGGAGGCGATTTACAGGGCCGGAGCGAGGGGCTGGCTCTGGATAAAATATAAGCGGAGTTATTTGTCGCGTCTTGCGGATACGATTGATTTGGTGGTTGTTGGGGGGTTTTATGGGCGTGGTAAGAGGAGCGGCCTTTTCGGCGCCCTACTCCTTTCCTGTTATGATGATGAGCAGGATGTTTTCAAGACTGTTTGTAAGCTTGGCACGGGTTTCACGGATGAGGATTTGGCTAAGTTGAGGGCGATGCTGGAGCCTTATAGGCTTGATAGGCCTCATCCGAGGGTTGTGGTCGGCGGTATCGAGGCTGATGTGTGGTTTGTGCCGCGCCTCGTGCTGGAGGTTCTCGGGGATGAGCTGACGATCTCCCCGACGCATTCAGCCGGGTTGGCTGTGAGGTTTCCAAGATTCACGGGACGTTATCGCGATGATAAGCGCCCGGAAGATGCTACGACGCTGAGGGAGCTGTGGGACATGTACAGGAGCCAGCTGAAGAAGATCGAGGAGTAATTGTGACGCGTGAATTGGGAAGGGAAAAAGAGGTGTAGGGGAGGGGACCATCGACGTCCCTTGTCAGCCGTTCTAGTAGCGGCTTCAGCGATGAGAGCTTGCTTGATAGCGCCTCTTTTATCGCGATTAGCTTCTCCAGTTTTTCTCGCCTACCCTCGCTCGCGTACGTTGCCATCAGCTGATCGACAGCCCTCAGCTGGCTGCGTGTCTTGGCGATCTTCTCCGCGATGTGCAGGCTTCGCCAAATCTTTAATGCCTGATCCCTGCTCATCTCTTCATCGAGGATCTTCAGCGCCCAGCGCCTCCTCACTTCTTTGAATGGATGGAGCATTGTCACGCTTCTCAGGAATTCATCGACCTCATCCTTCCTGTAAATGCTCAGGAAGTACTCGCGTCTTTTACTCTCGAATATACGGCCGTTGAGATGGTGCCCTTCACGTTTAAACCTGCTTATAACGCTAACATGCCATCCCACGCTGCTGATGACCTCTTTGAGCATGTATGCATTATTTGGATAGGATTTTGATATGTTGATCGCGAAGGTCGGCCTTTTTGATCGCGCCTGGCTTGCGTTTAATGAAATCCATCCATCTCCATCTACGGCTCTTGCCAGAAATCTTATGGCATCATGCCGCGGTAACCTCATGGGGGAGATGAAGGCATCATTCCAGCTTCTGGCATCCAGGTATATGCTGGTCCTCCATTCCGGCGTGTCCGCGGAGAGAACTGGTCTAATGCTAACATGCCCATATACACTAAACCGGCTCGCTACGGCTTCTGCCCATGCATCATATGTCGTTGTCAATGAAAGCCATAATGTGTTGCCGACCCTGTGGAAGTGAAGATCCGAATAAATTAGTCCCAGGAAATCGGGAATTATTTCGCCGTCAGGAGGTCTTCTCTCAGCCTTGGTGCTCAGGCCATGTTTTGGATGTCTCAGAGGGTGCTTTCCCTTCACAATCCAGTCCCTTATTGTAGCCGGCCAAACATGAACCCCGAAATTTAATTCTATGAGCCTTGATAACTCATGGTATTTTATTTTCTGCATCTTTGTTGCCTCCTTCATCGCGAATTGGTAGATTTTTAATTGATCGTCTAAGGGGACCTCGCAAAAACGCACTCCTACACCCTTAGGTCTCCTAGCCATCACCATCCCTCCGCGCTCATGATGTCTTGTTGAGCCCACCAGCTGATCGCCTCCTCCATCAATTGATAAACCTCATGCTTCAGCCTCTCGGCCAGCGGCGATCCAAGCCGCACCTGTAAAATCGGCAGAACCCGAAAAATCGTAAGATTAACGAGCTTCACGCTCTCCGCGACCTCGCCCACGACCCCCACCCTCGGAAGCCGATAACCATAGCCGCAACTATAAGGCTTCATGGACACAAAAGAAAAACAGCTCACGCGCCCACACCCCATACAGGATAATCGTGATAGACAGGGAGAAGATCCAGAAAATAGCATCTAGGGAAGGGCTCTAGAAGAGGTTTTATAGAATAGATGTGAGATATGAGGGGGGATGATAGTGAAGAATAAATTGTTATTAGAGGATAGTAATATCATAAAGCTGAAGAGAAGCTACAAGAGCGAGATGATGGACACCGTTGACCTGGTGGTCGTCGGCGCGTTTCATGGGAGAGGCAAGAGGAGCGGAACTTATGGAGCATTACTCATGGCCGCATATAATAGGGAGAAAGATGTATTCCAGTCAGTCTGTAAGGTTGGCAGCGGATTCACCGATGAGGATCTAAAGAAGCTTCCGGAGATGCTGAGGCTCCACGTGGTGCCGCGTAAGCATCCGCGCGTCGAGACCGGGATGGAGGCCGATGTATGGTTTGAGCCGAAGCTCGTCCTCGAGATAATCGGCGACGAGATAACGATAAGCCCGATACACACGGCGGCCTGGAGCGTCATCAAGGAGGGATTCGGTCTCGCGATAAGATTTCCGAGATTCACGGGCAGATACAGGCTTGATAAGGCGCCGGAGGACGCGACGGCCGTGGATGAGCTGCTGGAAATGTATAGGAGGCAGCTGAAGAAGGTGGCTGAGGCAGCTGATGGAGGTGTAGCCCGCTGATGAGCGAGGATTCAGAGAAGGCGCGAACACTAGCGGCGATGAAGGAGTACCTGGAGAGGAGGATCAAGGAGCTTCAGGATGAGCTCGAGATACTCGAGAGCATGAGGAGCTTCGTAGATGAGGAGCTGGCGAGTATAAGCTTCAAGAAAGCGGCTGAGGCGAAGCCGGCCAAGCCCTCGGCAGCCGCCCCGCAGCCGGAAGCCGAGAGGTTAAGGGCCTTGAAGTCGAGGAGCGGCGAGGTCCTCGCGAGAGTGGCCATATCGCCGAATGAGGTGAGGTTCGTGATAGAGCCCGAGATAAGCTTGATGAGGGACTCGAGGCCCTTCCAGTCATTTTTGCTGAAAAAGGTTCTCGAGGCCATGAGCAAGGCGGATCGAGAGCGCGTTGATAAGGGCTTGCTGCCGCCAGGCCACGAGCTCGAATATGATGTAATCTATGAGGGCGATAAGGTCAAGGAGATAGTGGTCAGGAATTTCCGGGAAGAGTATAGGCTCAGGGAGATAGTTAATGCTGTGAGGTGGACCTTGGAGACCGCGGCGAGCGAGGCGAGGTGAAGGATTACTCGCCCATCACCGTGACCACGATCCTCCTGCTCCTCGCCCTGACATCAAGCTCTATGAAGACTATCTGCTGCCATGTTCCGAGAACCAGCTCGCCGCCCCTCACCGGCACCTCGAGGCTCGGGCCTATCATCGCCGCCCGGACATGGCTGTGGCCATTATAATCTCCCCACCTCAGATGATGCTTATACTCGGCGTTTTTCGGCGCAACTCTCTCCAAGGCCGTCATGAGATCCTCCTTGAGCCCCGGCTCATACTCGATCGTCGAGACCGCGGCTGTCGATCCAACGGCGAAGACGTGCACGACACCATTCCTGACTCCGGACCTTTTAACAACATTCTCAACCTCGCTGGTGATATCCACGACATCTCCCTCGCCGCGAGTCCTAAATGTTATCTCCTCCTGATGCACTATCATGCTGGCTTCCCCACCGCGAAGCTCAGCCGAATCCCATAAATATACCTAAAACCGAGGTATAGGAAGAAGCAAGGATGAGCTCTACTGGAAAGATCGCGCTAATAATGCTCGGCCTTCTCACGCTCATACTCCTGATAAACCTAGTAATCCCCACCCAAGCTCAAGAGGGCCCAACACTAACGGTAAAAGTCTCCACGATGGATAAGAAACCCCTCGCGGGCGCTTACGTCGAGCTGAGATATGAGGATGAAACGAAAATAGACGTGAAGAAGACGGGCTCAGACGGTAGGGTCGCATTCGATAATGTGGCCGGAGATAAGCTATACAGAATTTACGTCTATTACCCGGCAGGCCACAGAGTCGGATATGAGTACAGCATTGACATAACCAAGACCCCAAGCGTTGACATTGAAGTTAATGTCGTGAGCAAGTGGACGATATACGTTTACGATGGAAAGGAGAGGGATTCCGTTCCGGGCGCGAAAGTCTTCCTAACTCATAGGAGGAATAACACAATAACCTACTTGGGCTCAACGGATTCCAGCGGAAAGGTGGAGTTCGGCCCCATACCATCTGATGCATATTACGGGATCATTGTGGAATTCAGAGGAAAGAACTACTCCCTTGAAGACAAAAACCCTTCCGATGGCATCACAAGGTTAACGCTTCCCCTTTATAGAGTGGTTTTAACGATCATCGATAGAAAGAATTCTCCAGTTAAAGGGGTCGTAGTCGAGCTTAGGGAGGAGCTCGATAGGGAGCCAGTGGGGACGGCAGTGAGCGAGCTGGATGGCAAGGCGGTGATAAAACTCATTCCAACGAATACGAAATGGTATGTTATGGCGAGGCTCAAGGGCATAATCGTGTATCAGTCGGACGGGAAGGAGGTAGAGGTATTGAATGATGACTTCTCAAAAAAGATAGCCGTGGATGCTGTCAGGCTCAATATCACTGTCATGGATTACGATGGCGAGGACATTTTAAGGAACTACACCCTCATCGGCAAACTAATCAAGGATGGAGGGGAGGTCGGATCTGCCGAGTCCAATGACGGCGTATTATACTTCGGCCACACACCATTCGAAAATTATACTCTGAGAATAATGCTAGGGGATCTCATCGTATACTCCGGAGCATATGAAGTTAAAATCGAGTCCGCCGAGGGCGCCGTTAAAGCCTGGTTCTACGACATCAAGATAAGGGTGAATGCCTCGGCCCTCGTGAACGCTTCACTCACAAAATCTCTTCTGGGAGAGCTGAGGACGTCGGGTCTGAGATTCGAGTTCCAAGCGGCGGACTGGGAGGCGAGTATAAGGAACATCCCCAAGTCGGATAACTATGAGGCGATCCTATTTTACTCCGGCAGGGAGATATTTAGGGCTGGGCGCTTAAAGATAATTGGCGAGAACCAGGTCTTATGGTTGAACTTGACGGGATGCAGGCTCAACATCACCGCAATCAACTTGGATGAGAAGCCGGTGAGCGCCAATATAGTGGTGCTGCTTGAGGGCGTTGGAGCGATAACCTCGTTCAAGACCGATGAAGCGGGCCGCGGCTCTCCAGGTAGGCTGCTCCCCCTAACCTACAAGCTCGAGGCTTATGTTGATGGAATACCCGTCGGCTGGGAAAGCGTGGATCTAACCTCCGACATGAGCGTGAGGATGAAGCTCTCCCTGAAGAACGTGTACTTCAGGATACTTGATAGGGACGGCGAAGAGGCTCTAGAAAATACGGCGCTCACATTGACGCGTGGAAAATTCTCTAGGTCTGGCAAGTACATCGGGAACGGGACCCTGCTCGTGGAGAATCTGCCGATCGCAGAGTACAAGCTCATCGTGACGTATTATGGCTTTAAAGTTCTAGAGGACTTTATAGAGATCTCGCCGGAGGATAAGCTGCTGGAGCTTAAGGCCCCGGGAGTGCTTGATCTAGAGCTAATCTTCCTCGACTCCGATAAGAATCCCCTGGACCAAGGAAGAGCCATAATATCCTTCGGCGAGCACGAGTTCGAGGAAAAGATCGGAGAGGATGGTCGAGCAATTTTCAGGGACCTGCCCAACATAACCCTGAGCATCGCGGTCTTTTACAAGGGCGTGAAGATCAAGACTGAGCCGAGCGAGATAGATCTCATCAGAGATGATATGAAGGCAGTGATAGCTTGCTCGGTCTATAGTTTTGGGGCGGAGATCCTTAGAGGAGATGGAAGGCCCCTAAATGATGGAATGGCCGTGCTCTACATCAACAATATGCGCCTTAAGGCTTACAACTTGGCGGAGGGAAATAGGATTTTCGAGAGGCTTCCCGAAGGAGATCTCAGGATAGAGATAAAGTATAGGGGGAGAAGCGCCGGGAACTTCAGCACATATCTGGAAAAGACCATCACGGACCTCGTGATATACTCCACGGTCTATCCTGTTGAGATCTTCGTGAGAAACCCTGATGGGAGCGCGGTCGCCGGCGCGAGGCTGATAATCGAGGATGAGATTGGCGTAGTAACTGAAGCGGTTAGCGGCGATGACGGGGCCTTAAAGCTGCTCCTACCAGCGGCTAAGAGCTATAATGCAACCATGAGAATAGGCAATGAGACGTACAGCTTCAAGCTCAGCGTCGAGAAGTCGAAGTCGCTGAGCTTCCTACGCCCGACCTTGATAACCATGGGGTTCGAGCTCGCGATAGCAGTGAGCGCAATAGATCTCGCGATCTCGGGATACGCGATCTCGAGGCTCCCGCATGGAAGACAGCAGCCCAGGCGTGAGACGAGAAGAGCTAGGAGTTTTCCAAGGATCTAGATCGGGGGGATGTGCATGGCTCGGCGAATTCTGGCGGCCGATATTGCCCTCGTAATACTTACCCTGCTCCTACTCGCCGTGATCGCTTACAGGGTCTCTGGGAATGTTACCCCACTGCTCGTCGTCAAGTCAGGAAGCATGGAGCCGGTATTACATGTGGGGGACGTAATAGTGATAGAGCCAGCACGCTCCGAGAACATCCGCGTCGGAGACGTAATAGTATTCTGGAACCCGTGGTATGGAAACTTAGTCGTCCATAGGGTCGTCCGCGTGGCCGAGGAGGGAGTATATACGAGAGGAGATGCGAATGCGGGGATCGATCCATGGTCTCCGGTTCCATATGAGAATATCGTCGGAAAATGGACCGGTCTCAAGATACCATACTGGCTTGGAATAGGCTATCTATCCTTATTCCTGTCGGGCGAGATATATCCTCCCTACGGGCTGGTTCTCCTAGCGGGCTTGATAATTCTTAACCTCTTCTTCGCCTTGAGAGGGCTCTTCCGCCGCGGGAGGGGCTCAGGGGAGGAGCCCGAATCTTCCCAGGGATGAGATGGAGATGCTCGATCTGAGTGAATCCCAAGCTCTTGAAGGCCTTTAGCCTGAACCAGTATCTCGTATTTATCTCGCCGACGGCGCCCTCCAAAGCCCTCTTAACAAGCCTCATTATCCTCTCTCCCTCCCGATCTAGATCGAAGAGAAGTATGACGCTCTTGATGCCTCTTGCCTCGAGCCTCCTCCTCAACCCCCTAACCGATTTAACGGGAATTATCTCGCCCGTTATTCCGAGAATTCTGAGGCTCTCGGCGTCCCTCTCGCCCTCGACTATTATCGGAATACCATTCTCCGAATCCCTTCTAAGCTTCTCGACGATCTCCTCGAATTCCTCCGAGAGCCCAAGTCTTCTATATTTTCCGATGACAGGCATTCCATCTCCGGCGATTTAGGTGATTGGCCAAGCATGCTTTAATCATTTTTTGGGCTCAGGTTGGCGGCTTAACACAGTCATAATACCGCTCGAGCATATACGCCCGTATTACTAACGGCTTTATCTCCAAACCCGCCCTCCCACCCCCAGGAGGTGGTTAAGGGGTTGAGAGTTGTAACAGTTCATCTCCCAGAAGCATACATAGAGGCGATAGATCAGCTGGTTAGGAAGAGGCTTTACCCAAATCGAGCCGAGGCAATTAGGATGGCCATCAGAGACTTCATCATGGAGGAGGCTATGAGGAGTGAATGACGATCTACTGCTCTTTGGTAGAGACTTCTCCGACGAGGTCAAGATAACGCTGATAGGCGTTGGAGGAGCCGGCTGCAACACCGCTGACAGGGTCCTCGCGATGAAGCTCAAGGGAGTGAAGATCGTGGCGGCGAACACCGATGCCCAGCACCTCGAGCTCATAAACGCTCACGAGAAGATTCTACTAGGCAAGGGGACGACCAAGTTCCGGGGAACCGGAGGAAACCCGGAGCTCGGGAGGGCGGCCGTGGAGGAGTCAATAGACGAGGTTAGGGCGGCGCTAGAGGGCTCTGACATAGTTTTTGTGGCCGCGGGCTTGGGCGGCGGAACCGGGACAGGCGGAGCCCCCCTCGTCGCCGAGATAGCCAGGGAGCTCGGGGCGATCGTTATAGGCGTGGTTACGCTTCCATTCAAGTTCGAGGGAAATGTGAGGAAGAGGATAGCGTTGAAAGGTCTCGAGGACTTGCGCGAGAAATGCAATACTGTGGTCGCGATAGACAATAACAAGCTGCTCGAGCTCTATCCTCAATACAGCCTGAAGGCGGCCTTCAGCCTCGCAGATGAGGTGATAAGCAACATGGTGTTGAGCATAACTGAGTCGATCGCCAAGCCCAGCCTGATAAACATAGACTACGCGGATTTCAAGACCGTGATGAGCAGGGGTAAGCTAGCGGCGCTGGGGATAGGGAGATCCTCGACGCCGAATAGAGCGGAGGAGGCCACGTTCATGGCGCTCCAGTGCCCGCTCCTCGACATAACCTACGAGGGCCTATCGGGGGCGATAATACACGTATCAGGCGGAGATGACATGAAGCTCAGCGAGGCGGCGAGACCAGCCGAAATAGTCTCGGAGCTAATGGGTGAGGAGGCGCTGGTGATCTGGGGCGCGAGAATAGACAGCGCGCTCGACTCAACGCTGGAGGTCTCGCTGATATTAACGGGCGTGGAGAGCACGGAGCTCCTGAAAGCGAAGGAGGAGCCGAAGCCGCTGGAAGAAGATGAGATAGAGGAGATACTGGAGGGTCTCGGAATAAAATCCATATGAGCTCAGCACTCCTTCCTCTCTATTTTTTCAATCTCTCCAGAAGCTTTCTCATCTGCTCCTCGACCTCCTCGCTCGTTATCTTTCTGAAGAGGGGCTTGGGCTCATTTATCCTGTGGCCTGGCGGTATTATCGCCTCGGCGTCGCTCCACCTGAGCTCTGAAACCTTCTTCCCAATATTCATGTAGTCGAGTATCCGCTGGGAGGTGAATGGCAGGTAGGGCGCCGAGATCACGGCGAGGGAATAGACCACCTGGCACAGCACGTAGATCGCTGTTCCAGCATTCTCCGGGCTGCTCCATGGAGCTTTCTCGTTCATGTATGCGTTGCCCTCCTGCGCTAGGTCGAGCAGGGCTCTTAACCCCTTCCTGAACTCGCATGCCTCGATATGCTCCTCGAGCATCCTCGCATAATCGATTCTACGTCTCAGCATCTCCTCGTCTCGGCGATCGAACTCTCCCGGCCGCGGAATCACGCCGCCCATCTTGGAGTAGGTGAAGCTGAGAACCCTGTGAACAAAGTTTCCATAGGTCCCGATCAGCTCGCCATTCACCTTCTCAGCGAAGTCCTGCCATTTGAAGTCCGTATCCCTCGTCTCGGGAGCTATCGCCGCCGCATAATACCTGATCACATCCGGGTCGTATCTCTCGAGGAGCTCGTGGAGCCAGACAACCCATCCCCGGCTGGTCGAGAGCTTCTCGCCCTCCAAGTTCACGAACTCGTTTACCACGACGTTGTATGGCAGAATGTAGTCTCCGTGGGCGATTAGGAGCGCCGGGAAGAGTATCGTGTGGAAGAAGAGGTTATCCTTCCCGATGAAGCAGTATAGCTTGACGCTTCCATCAGTCCAGAATCTCCTCCATTCCTCTGGATTACCCGCGATATTCTCGGCCCAGTCCCTCGTCGCTGAGATGTATCCGAGGAGATTCTCGGCCCAGTTGTAGATCACCTGGCCCTCTGCTCCCGGGAATGGCGCCGGAGGACCCCAGCTATAATCCCTCGTTATATCCTTGTCCTTTAGTCCCTCCTTCTCGAGCCACGCGACCGTCTTGTTGTATGTGGCTTTCCTCCAGAACTTCTTATCCTTAACGTACTCGAGGACCTTTTCTGTCAGGGCGCTCAGCTTGAGGAAGAAGTGGGTCTTCTCCCTTACCTCGGGCCTCGACCCGCATATCGAGCACTTGGGATCAATTATCTCGAATGATTCATACCACGATCCGCAGACCTCGCAGACGTCGCCATATTGGCCCGGCGCGCCGCACTTCGGGCATGTGCCGATCACGAACCTATCGGGGAGGAAGATCTCGCAATTCGGGCACCACCACTGCTTGATGGTCTTCGGGTAGATGTATCCCCTCTCCCACAGCCTAAGATAAAATTCCCTAACGACTTGATAGTGTATGGGCTTGCTGGTCCTAGAGAAGATGTCGAAGCTTATCCCGAGCTTCTCGAAGACTTCCTTCTGAACCGGATAATACATGTCGCAGAGCTCCTTTGGCGTCGTCCCCCTCTTCATCGCCTCGATCACTATGCTGCTCGCATTCTCGTCAGTGCCGCAGACATAGACAACCTCCGCGCCCCTCATCCGCTTAAACCTAGCGAAGATGTCGGCTGGAAGATATGCTCCGGCCAGGTGGCCGAAGTGCCTGGGAGCATACGAGTACGGGAGAGCCGCGGTAACGAGAACCTTCTCCCCGAGCTTCACGCACCCTCTTCTAGAGAGACATCAGCCAGCTTTTAACTGTGAAGTGACGAGGGAAGCTTAAAGGAAAAAAGAGGATGTTAGGAGCGGTGAGCCGGTGGACTATGCTGCCATGCCAGCAGTATTCCGCGCATGGAATAGTGGTTAGGCCGAGAAAGGATCTGGAGGTAGAGCATTCATGCGAGGCCAGGATAGAGGATGGAGCGATTGATAGATGGGGAGAGGATCTGCAAGATAGCGTTCGGAGAAGGACTCTTCTAAAAATAACTTTTAAATCAACAAAGTTTTTCCCGGGCTGAATTGTCTCAGCTCACAGTCTTCGGATGCTCCACCTCGATCACGGAGAGATCTATCCTGAGAGGTCTTCTGCCGAGCGCCTCCGCTATATTGGGCTCCGTTCTCCCCTCATCGCCGTCTATAAGCTCCTTTATGTAGAGCCCTCCCTGAGCCTTGATCCTGAACTTGACGATGCGGTCACCGAGCTTCTCGGCCTCGACGTAGTAGACCTTCTTCTGCCTAATCTTGTCCGCTCTTCTCCTTAAAACCCTCCTCGGCGTCCGCTGGCTCACCACTATGTCCCTGAACTTCTCCTCTACGAGCTTCAGCGCCCCCTCATCCACATCGCCATCGAGCTCGACTATGGCCTCATAGGTTTTGGAGGCGATCGGGGAGAGGCTCTTCATCAACCTCAGCTCCCTCCTGCTGGAATACTCCAGGCCCGAGATCTCGACCTTGCCCCGCGCACCCTCATTCACCGCCCTCTCCAGTATCGCCAGATCCACGAATCTTCTTCTGGGGTGCTTTAGCTCCAAGACGAACGGTCTGCCTGTTCCGATAACAGTCGCATCCACGTCTTCCCTGCCGGCGCCGTGAAACTTGTAGCTCAGCGCCTCGAAGATCTTGAGAGCCGGCTCGCCGATCAGCTCGCTGACAGACTCGGGGTACTCCCTACCCGTATAGTTGCATTTCTCGCATCCGCGGCCCCAGCAACGTCTACAGTACCATGGCGTCTGGGGCATGTTCTTTTGAAGCTTCCTGTAGAATCCCTTGATGAAGATGGGGTTTACTTGTAGCTCATATGAGCCGGAGAACACGTCTACGAGTATGACGATGTCTGGGCTCTGATACTCTACTGGGACCTTGAACTTTTTCTGGAGAATGGAGCCGACGCACCTCGTAATATCCTCTTTGATGTCCTCCCCGGTATCTATGTTGAAGGCCGCTCTGAGCTCATCCTCCCTCTCCCTCACGTCCGCCGGAACCCTGGCCCCAACTAGAAGATTCCG
Organism: Candidatus Wolframiiraptor sinensis; assembly: GCA_023268255.1. Classification (GTDB taxonomy): domain Archaea; phylum Thermoproteota; class Nitrososphaeria_A; order Caldarchaeales; family Wolframiiraptoraceae; genus Wolframiiraptor; species Wolframiiraptor sinensis. The sequence continues at coordinate 47,977 of JALNJX010000005.1, read as the reverse complement.
GAACTCGTATTCCCTCAGCTCCTCAGAGGTCTTCTCGGCAACCTCCTCCATCCCCTGCCTGGTCAGGGCTCCGCCGCAAATATAGCATGGGAGCTGCTCGGGCGATTCCTCGCCGAGAACCTGCAAAGCCTTCACCGCGGGCTTGAAGCCCGTTGATGCCAGCCTTTTCAGGATCTCCGGGATCTCCCCGGATTCCTTGTGCCGGAGAAGGCTCCACATCGCGAGGATGAGCTTTAGCGCTCTGCCCTTTTCATCGTTTCCGGCGCCGTAGCATAGCGAGGAGAACTGCCTGCCGAGGCAGTAGTCGCAGAGTGGGTGGGCTAGGAGCAGCTTCTCAGCCTTCTCCAGAATCTCGGCCAGCCTCTCGAATGACAACCCCGGCGTGATGACGATGCAAATATCCTATTAACTCTTAACTCTAACTTAGACTAGAGAGATGTTAGCTCGCCCACGAAGGCTCGCGAGCTTATGAGGCGCCTTTCTCGCCCTTTTAATGAGCTTCTTCATCAGCTTGTATTGCCGTAGAAGCGCCTTGACATCGCCCTCGGCCACGCCGGCTCCCCGAGCGATCCTCCTAACCCTCGAGGCATCGAGTATGCTAGGATCACTTCTCTCTTCAGGCGTCATGGATTGGATTATCGCCCACCACTTCTCGATCCTCTCCTCCGCCTCCCTCATGGCGTCCTGCGGGATCTCGGGAAGCCCGGGTATGGGCAGCTTCGAGAGGAGCTTTGAGAGCGGCCCCATCTTCCTAACTTCCCTCAGCTGCTTGACGAACTCCTCGAGCGTGAACTCCCCCCTGAGCATCTTCTTCGCGCGCTCCTCGCTGACCTCGACTTCCGCGAGCTTAATCCTCTCGAGCAGCCCCTCCAAGTCGCCTATGCCGAGAAGTCTGCCCACGTACCCCTTCGGGTTGAAGAGCTCTATGTCCTCCAGCCTCTCCCCGGTTCCGATGAATTTTATCACGGCGCCGGTCTCCGCGATCGCGGATAACGCCCCTCCACCCCTCGCCGAGGTATCCATCTTCGTCAGGACTATAGATCCGACTGGCGCGGCCTGATGAAATGCCCTCGCATGCTCTCCAGCGACCTGGCCTATCGTTGCGTCAACGATGAGAATTACCTCATCCGGCTTAATGCTTTCTTGGAGTATCTTCATCTCCTTCATGAGCTCCTCCTGATTCTTGTGCCTCCCAGCAGTATCTATCAGGATGACGTCGTAGCCCTCTTCCGAGAAGCGCTTCAAGCCCCTCACAGCTATCTCGACGGCTTTAGAGCCATCATGGAAGACCGGGATATCCTTTCCATCCAGAAGCTGCTTGAGCTGCTCATATGCTCCGGGCCTATATGTGTCGGCGCAGATGACCGCGACCCTATAGCCCATCTTTCTGAGATAATTCGCTATCTTCGCGACGCTCGTGGTCTTTCCAGTCCCCTGTATTCCCACAGCCATCATTACGTACGGCTTCTTCGGTATCTTTATCTCGGCCGGCTTCTCTCCGAGAAGCTTCACGAGCTCCTCGTAAACGACCTTGATGATGTAGTCCCTCCGGGAGATTCCAGGCGGCATCTCCTTTGGAAATGCTCTCTCCCTTATCCTATCCGAGAACTTCTTAATGAGCTCGACGTTCACGTCGGCGATTAGGAGAGCTCTCTGAATATCCCTTATCAGCTCCTCAACGGTCTTCTTGTCCACGGTTGCGGCCGACCTAAACTTGCTCAGAGCGTTGCGTAGCATCTCGGAGAAAGACGGCATGAAGACCCGCGTTAAGAAGCCCGGGCGCGGTATTAAGGTTATTATCCCGGGCCCGGCCGAAGAGCCTTCCAAGAGCTATCCCAGGGCCGCGAGCCTCTCCGCTATTGGCCTGATCTCCTCGATTCCTAGAAGGGATTCTACTCTCGGGACGCTCCATGCTCCCCTCCTAGTCGTTGAGAGCGCGGCTACGATGTTCGCGAATCTCCCCGCGAGCCTTAGCTCCACCTCATTGAGCGTGAGGCTCCTCAGCTTGTTTATCGAGTAGAGCGATGCTAGGAGCGCGGCCATATATGCGTCTCCCGCCCCGGTCAGGTCTATCGCCTCAACCCTGTAGGCTGGTATGCTCACGCGCTGCCCCGCATGCATCAGCTCGCTCCCCTCACCGCTCCTCGTAACTGCGATCAATTTCACGTCAAAGCTCTCTACATCGACGCCATGCTCCTCCAGAAACCTCTTCTCCCCCCTCCCGAGCTTAACTATGTCGGCGCAGCTAAGCGCCTCCTCCATGCATCTTATCAGCTCATCCATTCTGCCAACCCAGAGATTGGGCCTGATGTTAGCGTCAAAGCTCGTGGGAATCCCCCGACTCCTAGCCATGCGGGCGAGCTCGAGGCTCGTTGATCTGCTGGGCTCCCTCGCTAAAAGAACTCCGCCGAAGTGCAGTAGATCAGCAGCGTCCAGAAATGACTCATCCACATCATCTATCCTGAGATTGAAGTATGCCACGTTATCGTAGATTAGGAAGCTCGGTTCAGCCTGCTTGAGCTGCACGAAGACCACTCCAGTATTCCTCTCATGATCGTAGGAGATGTAGCGCGTTTCAACCCCCTCTCCCCTGAGCTTCTCGATTAGAAATTCTCCGAAAGAATCTCTCCCGACCTTGCTTATCAGCCCTGATGGGACATTCAACCTCCTCAAGCCGACAACCATGTTCGCCGGAGCTCCTCCGGGATGCTTCTCAAACGTCTTTACATGCTTCAAATCAGCATCCTCGATGGTGATGAAATCTATCAAAACCTCACCAACAGCAAAGATCATAATCAAGAGAAAAATAATGCGAGGGTGGATATTAGTCTTCATGCGTGAGAAAAGTCTAAAATACTCCACCGAGAAGAAGAAAATTGCCGGGCCGGTAGATCAGCTGGGAGATCGCCCGCCTTGCACGCGGGAGGTCGCGGGTTCAAATCCCGCCCGGTCCATGATTCCAAGCATTTTGATTAAAATTAAACATGTTTTCCCCCAGCATCACCAGCAGAATATAGGTTTGTTAATTCGATGAACGGTGCATGGAGTTAGATTATTAAGGTGAACTTCTTCTGGTCGTCGTCGGCCGGAAGGGCTTGAGCGAGGAGGCTAGGCTTAAGCGAGAGATTGGGTGGTTCAGCTCCTTCGCCATGGGCTACGGCGACGTGGGTGCGGATATTTTCATAGCTCTCGGAATAGTAGCATTGTATGCTGGCGGCGCCGCCCCGCTCGCTTCCTGATCGCGGCTCTAATCTACGTCTCCATAGGCCTGGCTTATAGTGAGCTGGCTCCAACGTATCCGTACGCTGGAGGCGTGCACATTTATGCGCTGAGGGCTTCGGGCTCTTTGATGAGCTTTCTGGCCGGCTGGGCGATAATGCTCGACTACATGCTATGCCTTTCCCTCTTCGCGACCGCCGCGGCAGGATACCTGAGATAACTCTTCCCATGGACGAAGGTCTTCTCGATCCAAATTCTCCCCGGCATCGAGGTCGGTAGCCTCGGGCTAATCGCCTCATGCTCGTCGCATTCCTCATCGCGATAAACCATATTGGGATAAGGTACTCGGCGAGCTTGATCTCCGGCCTGGTGGTAGTGGGGCTAGTAATCCAGGCTCTGGTGCTGGCCGTAGGATTCCTCACGAAATTCGACGCGAGACTTTTTCTCAGCCAGCTCGCACACTTAGGAAACCCGGAGCGCCTCCCCGAGGTCGAGTACTTCGACTTCCTAGACACGGGCCTCAACAATTTCCTCTACGGGCTAACGCTCGCGATGGCATCTTTCATAGGGATAGAGTCGATAGCGCAGGCAGCAGAGGAGACGAGGAAACCTCACAAGTGGATTCCGAGGGCCGCTAAGCTATGCGTCTTGGCCGTCCTGCTCTCCGTCCTGCTATTCAGCATTCTGTCCATGGGCTCCCTCGACTGGCGCGAGCTCGGCTCCTCATACGAGAACCCGATCGCGGTTCTCGTGAGCAAGTTCCCCGCGATCGGCGGGCATCTCTCCATCCTCGTGGCCCTAGCAGCCTTCGTCCTATGCCTTGCATCGGCGAACACCGGCTTGATAGGGGTTTCGCGCTTAGCAGCGAGCATGGGAAGATTCCACCTGATTCCCAGATGGTTTTACAGCATACACCCGAGGTTCAGGACGCCCGCGAGAACCATAGTCATATTCGGGATAATAGGGCTGCTGCTAACCCTGCCAGGCGACATACCATTCCTCGCGAGCCTCTACAATTTCGGCGCCTCGCTAAGCTACATGTTCCTGATGATGAACCTCTTCCTGCTCAGGAGCAGGGACCGGGAAGTTTACAGACCTTGGAGGATGCCGCTCTCGATAAAGCTGAGGGATAAGGGAGAATACGCTCTCGAGATACTGATACTCGGGCTAATCGGCCTCATAGGACAGCCGCGATCTGGATTCTGGTAATCCTATTGCACCCGGCGGGAAGGCTCTTCGGCTTCACGTGGATGGCGGCGGGCATCGCGCTCTACATAATCTTCAGAAAAATCTCCGGAGAATCTATGCTAGGCAGAGAGGAGAAAAACATGGTTCTACCAGCTGGCTACCGAATGAGGGTGACAGTTCTGGTGCGGCCATATGATGAACCGGAGGTGATAAGAAAATCTATCGAGAGAGCACTTGATAAGCGGTTCAGCATCAAGCTCCTCAGCATAATAGATGTGCCGATGGGCTTGGCTGCTGGTCGCGATGAAGCGGAAATCGAGGCGGCGAAGCGGGAGACGGAGGAAATGCTCGCGTCTCTCGCAAAGGAGCTTAGATCGATGGGCTATGAGGCGGAGTATGATGTGAGGATTGGAGACTTAGAGAAGATTCTTGAGGAAGAGGCTGAGAGGGGCGAGGTGGACTTCTTAGCCTACATCGTCCGAGGATTCGAGAAGGCCTCCATAGAGAAGGGGCTTGATGAGAGAGTTCGCTCGCTGATGCGTAGACATCCCGGGAAGATAATGCTCCTAAAAAGGATCATGGAGTAGATCGCACCCAAATGCTTAATATCACCCGATCAGCCTCAGCCCTGGATACGTATGGCATATCTCAAGAGACCCGGCATTAAGGCGTTCATACATGTCTTCGTGGAGTCTAGTCAGCTCGAGGAGGTCTGCAGGGAGATGGGAAAGCTCCCGGAGGTAATCGATGTCTACGAGGTGACGGGGGAGTTTGACGTGATCGCGGTCGTCGCGGCCACGAACATCAACGAGTTCAGGAGATCCCTGAGAGACAAGATCCTGAAGATACCTGGCGTGAAGAGCACTGTGACCTCAATAGTGCTTCATACCCATAAGCGAGACGGCGTGGAGCTGGAGGAATAGAATCTCAATAACGTCTATCTAGAAGCAGAATGCTTATCGGGTGAGCGGACATGAGTGCAGGCCGCGGCGGCCTATATAGGTCGAGGCTCGAGGAAATGGATGAGGAAGCGCTATCATATCTCTCATCGCTTGCCGAGGATCAGGAGATATTGCTCGAAGACATCGAGGGAACCGAGGCACACGTGATAATGCTGTGTGAGCAGGGCATCATTCCTCGAGATGATGCGGCCAAGATCCTCTTAGCGCTCGAGGAGCTGAGGGAGAAGGTCCTCCAGGGGGAGCTGAGGCTAGAGGGGGGATACGAGGACGTCCACGAGCTCATCGAATCAAAGGTGATAGAGAAGCTCGGGATCGAGGTCGGCGGAAAGCTGCATACGGGTAGATCTAGGAATGATCAGGTAGCCCTTGATATAAGGCTGAGGATTAGGCGGCTCCTCCTCGAGCTCTGGAGGGCGGCACTTAAGCTCGCCGAGGAGCTTCTCTCGAGAGCCGAGAAGGAGCTCGAGACGCCGATGATCCACTACACCCATCTCCAACACGCCCAGATCGGATACGTATCCCAGTATCTACTCGCCCACCTAGATCACTTATTAAGGGACATCGAGCGGATGGAGAGCTGCTATCGGAGGACGAATAAGTCCCCACTGGGAGCATGCGCGGTCGCCGGCTCCACGCTTCCGCTAAATAGGGAGCTGGTCGCGCGTCTCCTCGGATTCGACGGCGTAGTAGAGAACTCGGTTGATGCCGTCAGCTCGAGGGACTTCGCTCTGGAAGCGCTATCGGCGGCCGCGATAATGATGACGAACCTGAGCAGAATCGCGGAGGACATTATAATCTGGTCAACCAGCGAGTTCGGCTACCTGGAGCTCCCGGACAGCCTCGCCTCGCCCTCGAGCATCATGCCCCACAAGAAGAACCCGTGCATCCTAGAGCTTCTCAGGGCGAAGACAGCCAAGGTGATTGGCCTCCTCGCGGGATCCCTGGCGCTGATGAAGGGGATACCAACAGGATATGATCGAGACTTGCAAGAGGGCAAGCCGATGATCTGGGAGGCCCTCAAAGAGACTAGAAGCTCCCTAATGATGATGGCGAAGACGATAAGGCTGGTCAGATTCAATGCTGATAGGCTCCGTGAGGCAGTCGAGCAAAGCTACGCGCCGGCGATCGAGCTGACAGAGGCGCTGATGAAGCATGCAGGCCTCTCACTCAGGGAAGCTCATAAGCTCGTAGGCTACATGGTAAAGCTTCTCCACGAGCAGGGCAGAGCCCTGAAAACCCTGAAGCCCGAGGAGCTTTCAGCAGCCGCCAGCCGCGTCCTCGGAAAAAGCATAATCGTCCCGCCCGAGATCCTGGAGAGGGCCATAGAGCCCGCGGAGATAATGAGACAGAGGATGACGCTGGGCTCCGCGAGCCCCCAGGAAATCAGGAGAATGCTCGAGAAAAGGCGCGAGGCCCTTAACCAAGCATGGGCGAGGCTTAGAGAAGTCGAAAATAATCTTTTACTGGCAAGGCAATTTTTCGAAGAATCTTTGGAAAAAATCGCGAAAAAGTGAAAATTATTTCGCCGAATATTTATTAGTAGCCGATAGATCTAACCCCCTCGAGGAGCATGGCTAGCAAGCGCGTCGTTCTAGCATATTCAGGGGGGCTGGACTCGACCCTAATAGCAATCCTCCTTCGAGAGCACTATAAGTTCGATGAGGTGATAGGGGTCTGCCTGGACGTCGGACAGGGAGAGGCGGAGATAGCGCTGGCGAGGGAGCGGGCAGAGAAGATAGCCATAGATCTCAGGCTGATTGATGCGAAGGAGGAGTTCGTCAAGGAGATGGTGCATCGCTGCATAAAGGCGAATGGCAACTGGGAGGGATATCCGATGGGCACATCTATGACGCGGATCCTAGTGGGCATGAAGGCCGCGCAGATCGCGGTCCAAGAGGGCATTGACTACATAGCTCATGGGTGTACCGGCAAGGGGAATGATCAATTCAGGATCGAGACAGCGGCCAAGTACGTTGCGCCGCACCTCCAGGTAATAGCCCCCGTGAGGGAGCTCAATCTAACGAGAGATCAGGAGGAGGAGATGCTGAGAAAATACGGCATAGACCCGACCAAGAGGCCGAAGGGCAGAATCGGCGGAGACGTAAACCTATGGTCCCACTCAATTGGAAGCGGCCAATTCACGGATCTAAAGACCCAGTGCCCGGACGAGGAATACTATTGGGTTAAGCCTCTAAGCGAGGCGCCGGACAAGCCGCGAGACATAACGATAACATTCAGAAACGGCGTGCCGATCGAAGTTGATGAGATCAAGGACCCAGTCAAAATGATAATAGACTTGAACTACATCGTCGGAGAATACGGCATAGGTAAGATCGACATCCTGGAGGACGGCATGATAGGATTCAAGTCGAGGGAGATCTACGAGGCTCCCGCGGCCACGGTCCTCCTAGCAGCTCACGCCGACCTAGAGCACCTAACGCTAACGAGGGAGCAGCTCATGTTTAAGCGCATGGTTGACGCGCAGTGGTCATACCTCGTATACAACGCCCAGTGGCTGCACCCGCTGAGAAAGGACTTGGACGCATTCATAGACTCCACGCAGAAATACGTGAACGGCACAATAACAATACGGCTGGAGAAGGGGCACTTCAGGATAATCGAGAGGGACTCGCCGGACTCGCTCTTTGCGCCCGAGATAAGAAGCCTGAGAGCCACGGGATTTGATCAGAGAGACGCGACAGGCGCCGTGAAAATCTTCACGTTACCATTCCAGCTATACAGCAAGAAGGGAAGATAAGCTCCAACGAGCTCGCAAAATAGGCCTTCCAATCCCAAATATCTCCATTCATTTCATTTTCATTTTCATTGCATTCTATTCTAAAACTACCTGCATCTTCCAAACTTAATCCGAGAAACGCGTGAGCATTAAAAACACGTGCCTCAAATTCCCGCAAGCTCGCCTTCGATTCATAGCTTTCCCGATTTCCTGCGAGGACACACCTCCCAGTCTGAATGCTGGTGGGGTGCTTTTATTGGGCCCGGTGGGATTCGAACCCACGACCACCCGGTTATGAGCCGGGCGCTCCGCCAGGCTGAGCTACGGGCCCCTGTTTAATCATCGTTTTTCGCCTGGATTTAATGGTTACTTTAGGCTGAGAGATATCCGCCATCGACTGGGATTATTGCGCCGGTCATGTAAGAGGAGAGGTCGCTTGCGAGAACTAGGGCTATCCTCGCGACCTCATCGGGACTTCCCAGCCTGTTCAGGGGGATTCTATGCATGAACTCTGCAGCTGTCTTGATTAACTCGAATCTAAATTTGAGGATCTGCTTTGCCGTCTCCTTAAACCCCTTCGTCATTATGCCTCCCGGTATGATCGCGTTGATCCTGAATCCACGCTTACCATACTCTTTCGCCAAGCTTCTCGTGAGAGCTATTACTCCGGCCTTGCTGATCGCGTAATGCGTTAGATCCTTAGCGATGGGTAAGATGGCCTCTATCGAGCTCACGTTCACGATCACGCCGCCCTTATCCAGCCTCCTTCTAATCATCTCCTGGCACATCCAGAAGACCGCGTCCAAATTTATGCTGATGACCTTCCTGAGGAACCCCTCATCAACCTCCAGGAAGCTCTTGAATGGATAGATCCCGGCGTTATTAACCAAGATGTCAGGTTCTCTCCCACTCAGCTCATTCCAGAGATTGATGATGCTCGCTCTGCTGGATAAATCGATGACATGCAGATTCACCTCGACTTTGAAGTTCGCCAATCTCTCCATAACCCTCCCGAGCTCCTCCTCATTTATATCAACGAGCTCTAGATCCGCCCCAGCCTCGGCGAAGCGATAAGCCACCGCCTCACCGATCCCCGCAGCGGCACCGGTTATTAGAGCCCTCTTGCCCCTCAACGATATAAGCTCTGAAAGAGACTTAAGCTCCATGCCAGATTAAGATCATCAAATAGGCTGCAAATAAGTATGATGCTCCGGCCGGGATTTGAACCCGGGTCACGGGCTCGAAAGGCCCGTATACTTGTCCGGGCTATACTACCGGAGCCCGATTAATGCCTGACATCGCGCCCTTTATGAATACTTTTCGCCCGGCTTCCCGCGATGCGGCAGAATTTTTCCGGAAGAAGTTTAATGGATCACGTGAGCCCATAAATCACATGGTCTATCCGCTCTTAGGTAGGTAGCGTCATGGAGACTAATGTGCTTATCATGGGCTCAATCTCGAGCTCGCCATCTCTTGATGATTCTTTCGAAGAATCTTCAAAAATCTTCTCCAGCTTACATCTCCTAGGAGACCATGCCTCATGCGTCAAGTTATCGAGTTATGATTTTAAGTGCTTCTACTTTCTGGTGGAAAGCTGCATCCTAAAATCAAAAAGTCTCCAAGGAAGATGGAAAAGAGTGCTTAGGGGGAGAGCGTCTGGATGGTTCTTAGCCCGCATCTAAAGACCGCCACTCTTCTATAGGAGCATCAAATCTCACGCCACGGGTCTCATCAGGGCTTTTATCCTGCCCCTCCATCCGCATAGACCCCACCGCAGGTTTAAGGATTCTTAGTAACCTTCTCAGCCCCTCCCTCCTACACCTAACCCTCGGCGGGTTATATCCTTATGAGCGAGCTTCAGCATCTCTTTTCGGGAGAATCGAGGTTGTCGGCGATAGTCTCTAAAAGGTTTTCGGATGAGCTCTCGGCGCTGATCGGCAAGAGAATTAGGGTCATCCTCTCGAGCGGTGCATGCTTTGAGGGAACTGTGGCCGCTCTGAACCCGGGCGATTACAGCATCTGGCTCTCGGATGTGAGGGAGAAGGATGGCGGAATCTATGATAAGGTCTTCATCTCGGGCAGGAGCATAGAATGCTTGTTCGTGCTGGAGGCTGGACCCGACCTATCCAAGCTCGCCGAAAGGCTCAACAAAGTCTTCCCGAACATGGTCCGTTACATCAAGGAAGCGGACGTGATTCTCGTGATGGATAGGATTAGGGTCACGAGAGATGGAGTAGTCGAGGGAACCGGCCCGGCCGCTGAGCGCGTGAAGAAGATCTATGAGGAGTGGCTGAGCGAGGAGGCGAAGGTGTGAGGACCGGCATGAAGCTGGAGCAAAATCAGAGCTCAAGAAGTAAAACTTAGATTAAAAAGGCGCCTTATAAGAATTTTTTATCAGGGCTTGGATATAAGAGTTGTTGATGTCTTCGCTGGGTGCGGTGGCTTCAGCCTGGGTTTCGGCGAAGCCGTGAAGGCGGCGATAGAGAATCACCCCCACGTAGTCAAGACCTACATGCGGAATTTTCCATGGGTCTCGGTGTTCCCCGAGGATGCTAAGCGTGTTTGCGGCAGGTTCATACTGGATGTTTTGGGCGGCGAGGTCGATGTCGTCATAGGCGGCCCGCCATGCGAGCCATTCACCAGCATGAATAAGGGGCGGAAGAAGGATCCTCTCGATAGGCTTTTGAGCGATCCTCAGGGCAGGCTTGTGATGGAGTTTATCAGGCTCGTGGAGGAGCTTAGGCCCAAGATATTCATCATGGAGAACGTGCATGAGCTGGTGGAGGAGCCGCTTGGAAGCCTCCTCAAGAAGTTCTTCGCGAGAATAGGCTACGAGGCTCATTTCAACTTCATTGAGGCGCACCGCTACGGTGTCCCTTCAAAGAGATACCGGGTATTCATCTCGAATATACGGCTGGATCTCTCGGGGATGGAGGAGAGGCCGAAGAGCGTTGAGGAGGCATTATCGGGTCTCGGAAACTTCGGCGAGGTTCCCAATCACGTCCCCATCAAAGTAGGCAAGATCAAGCTGAGAAGGATCAGCAGGCTGAAATGGGGGGAAGCCCTCTACGCATTCAAGGGCTCCTCGGGTAAGATCTACAGGAACTGGGTGAGGCTTCATCCAAAGCATATCGCTCCTACAATTCATGGAAGATCGCGCTTCATCCACCCATATGAGGATAGGCTACTGACCGTGAGGGAGCAAGCTAGGCTGATGAGCTTCCCCGATAACCACGTCCTCTTCGGGGGAGTAAATGTTCAATTCGATCAGGTTGGCGAGGCGGTTCCACCGCTCCTAGCGAAGAAGATAGCTAAGCTAGTCTTCGATAAGCTGAATGAGCTTTAAGCAGGAGCAGGCAGCGCGTTAGATTTGCAGTGGAGATTACTCGGTTTTCTTCTTCTCTTCGGCTTCCTCTGGAAGCATGACGTGGATGATCCCATTGGAGTCCTTCCTGATCAGGACTCTTATTCTTCTCGGGGGCTTCTCGGCGCCGCGACTCCAGACGAGTTCATTGACGCCGTTGGATATTCTTACCTCCTCGCCCTTCATGTGCCTCTGAGCGAATTTTTTGATTAGGCTTATCGCCTTCTTAGCCCTCCTCGTTCTAGAGGCCTCATAAGCATCTTTCAAGGGGATTACATAGATCCTCTCCACAACGGTCTCGCTCATATCACTCCACGCCCCTAGGTCTTGATCTTACTCCTTCTCCAATGCCTTCTCTTAACGTGGAACCTGACCCTTCCCTTAGTCTTCATGATGACCCAGCTGGGAACAGGCCAAGCCCTCTTCATCGCTTTAGCCAGCTTCTTCTTCAAGACGAGCGTCCTGATAGTCATCGGCTTTCCTCCCGGGCATAACGGCTTCCCCCGAGCTTCACATAAACATTATCCTCGATCTCCGGGGGGCTAGAGCCTCCTGATCCTTATCTCGCGCTTGGACGTGATTCTCGCTAAAATCTCCTTGAGCACTTCATCCGTGATGGGCAGAGGAACTCTCCCGGAGTTCGCGAGCTGAATTAGCTGCTCCTCGAGCTGTGCGACGAGCTCGGGCTTTACGAGCCTCAGGTTCGCCAGCCTCTGGCGCGCCTCCGACGTCAGGATCACCCTCATGGCCGCCTGTCTCTCCGCCTCCCTCCTGATCCTCTCCTCTTCAGCCATCTTCCTCTGGAGCTCGGCCATTCTCGCGGCCTTCAGCTTCTCGAGCTCCTCATCGCTCATATCCGCGGACATGAGCAGCAGTCCTCCAAGAAATCTCCAGCGCGAGCTGCCTTAATAGCTTCTCCTCGCAAAAGAATATCCTCACTCGAGCGGGTGCCACGAGCGTGCGCAGGATAGCCTGATCCGCGCGCCATGGCCGAGCTTCTCGAGACTAATAATTGGACTATACACGAATATGTAAAATATTCGTGTATCGGTTCAGAATATTTTAAATAGGGTTGTAAAAAAGATCTAGTACGTCATGAGATCCGGGAAGATCTCTAGGAGGGCGTTTCTCGGAGTCGCGAGAAGTGCGGCGATAGCGGGGGTCGTAGCAGCCGGCGCTGTGGGAGCTTTAGCAGGCTATCTAGGAGGTTCCTCAGCCGCTCCTCCCAAGACCGTTACGACAACGATGACCGTCCCTGGAGTCGCTGAGCCGCTTAAGGTCGGCTACGTCTATGTCGGGCCTGTAGGAGATTATGGCTGGAGCTATGGCCATGATAGGGGTAGGCGATGGGCTGATGAGCACTTCGGCTTGCCCGTGAAGAGCTTCTACAGGGAGAGTGTCCCAGAGGCCGAGGTCGGCAGCGCGATAGAGACCCTAATAGATGAGGGGGCGAAGCTAATCTTCACCACCAGCTTCGGCTACATGGATGCGACGGCCGAGTATGCTGAGAAGTATCCAGACCGCTACTTCGTCCACATAAGTGGATACAGGAGCGGAGCCGCTGGAAATGCTCCGGAGAACATGAGCTCGGCCTTCGCGGAGTTCTATCAGCTCTATTACCTGAATGGTCTCGCGGCAGGCGCTGTAACCGAGACCGGCGTGATAGGCTATGTTGGCGCGTATCCGATACCTGAGGTCGTCCGGCACATAAACGCCTTCGTCCTCGGAGCAAACTACGCTTACAAGAAGAGGACTGGAAAGAACATCAAGGCTCACGTGAACTGGATATTCAAATGGGTTGGCCCCGATGATGCTAGGAAAGCGGCAATCGCCTTAGTCGAGGAGAAGAACTGCGATGTCCTCGCGTTCACTGAGGACACCCCAGCGGTTCTGCAGGTCGCAGAGGAATACCAGAAGAAGGGTAGGAAGGTTTGGAGTTTCAGCCACTATAGCGACATGAGGGAGTATGGGCCGAATGCCCACCTCACGGGCCAGATAGCGAACTGGGGCCCGATCTACCTCGACTTCTACAGGATGGTCGCGACAAATAGCTGGAGGTCCGTCGACATCTGGACGAGGATCGGCGACTACACGCCATATAAGTGGAGGAGGCCGGTCGAGCAGAGCACGGCCGGCCAGCCTGAGGGGACAGTGTACCTCGCTCCGCTACATCCCGCGATTCCGAGCGAGTGGCAGCTGCTGATAAAGCAGAGGTATGAGGAGATGAAGGAGCTTCTATTCGAGCCGTTCAGCGTCGAGGGCAATCTCGGCGAGCCGATAAGAGACCAAGATGGAGAGGTCATGATAGATCGAGATAAGATAATCGTCAGCAAGGCGAGCGGAGAGGTCAGGAGCGGCGGAAGAGCGGATCACGACGCTCTATGGAGCATGGACTGGTTTGTGGAGTACATCGAGGAGCCCCTGCCGAAACTCTAGCTGCAGGCGTTATGCTCTTAAACCCCCTCCCCCATTTTTCCTCGTCTCGCGCTTAACACTCATAGCGTATTGAGAGGGCGTGATTCGGGTTGGAAACGCTTGTTGAGCTCCGGGGAATAGTGAAGAAGTTCCCCGGCGTATTGGCCAATGATAGGGTGGATTTTGAGCTTAGGCGCGGCGAGGTTCATGCTCTCCTCGGCGAGAATGGAGCCGGGAAAACAACACTCATGAACATTCTCTACGGCCTCTATAGGCCCGATGAGGGGGAGATATACATACGCGGTAGAAGGGTTGAGCTCAGGTCTCCGAGGGATGCGATAAGCCTCGGTATAGGGATGGTTCATCAGAACTTCAAACTCGTCGAGAGCCACACCGTTCTCGAGAACATCATCCTCGGGCTCAGGGAGAATGGTCTGAGAATAGATTTCGAGAGCCATCGCAGGCGGATAACCGAGCTCGCCGAGAGATATGGATGGAGGATAGATCCGATGGCGAGGATCTGGCAGCTCTCAGCCGGAGAGAAGCAGCAGGTCGAACTCCTCAAGATACTGTATCGGGGCGCCGAGATCTTGATACTGGATGAGCCGACATCCGTTCTGACGGTCCAAGAGACGCGGAGGCTTTTCGAGGCTTTGAGGAGGATGGCGGCTGAGGGCAAGGGCGTCATATTCATCACGCATAAGCTCAACGAGGTGATGGAGGTCAGCGATAGGGTTACCGTGATGAGAAAAGGAAAGGTCATCATCACGAAGGATACCCGGGAGACCACGAAGATGGAGCTCGCGAACTACATGATCGGGAGGCAGGTAATCTTCGGTCGAAGGGAAGCATCGTCAAAGCCCGGCGCCGTGGTCCTCAAGATACTGGACTTGAAGGTTTTGGGCGATAGGGGCTATCCGGCGGTTAACGGCGTCAGCCTAGAGGTTAGGAGCGGCGAGATACTCGGGGTAGCGGGGGTGAGCGGGAATGGTCAGGTCGAGCTCGCGGAAGCGATTGCGGGCCTGAGAAAGCCTATGGCCGGGAGAATCCTGCTGAACGGCGTTGACGCCACGGGGATGGATGCCGGAAAAATGATAGAGCTTGGAGTGGCATACATCCCGCCCGAGGGAAATAAGCTGGGAATAGTGCCGGAGTTCAGGATAGTGGACAACCTCTTTCTCAAGGCTTACAGGTATCCGCCATACTCGAATAAGATTCTCCTGAACTGGAGGAGGATGCTCGGGAAGGCTAGGGAGCTCATCGAGGAATTCGGCGTGGTCACGCCGAGCGTGTTCTCTAAGGCCAAGTCGCTCTCAGGCGGAAACATCCAGAGGCTGATCCTCGCGAGGGAGCTCTCCGGAATCGTCGGCGGGGCTCCAAGACTCATAGTCGCCGCATACCCGACCAAAGGGCTCGACGTCGGCGCAACAGAGTTCGTCCACGACCTCCTCATGAGATACAAGGAGATGGGATCCGGGATAATCTTCATCTCAGAAGATCTTGAGGAGCTTCTCCTACTCTCGGACAGGATAGCGGTCATGTCCGGTGGAAGGATAAGGGGTGTGCTCGCGAGGGAGGAGGCGGACGCCGAGAAAATAGGTCTCCTAATGTCCGAGGCAGCTATTCAGGCCGGGTGAACGCGCGGTGCCCTTCACGCTCGAGACGCGGCTCGGTAGGATAAGAGTCGAGCGGCGGGTCGGATACGGCAGGCTCTACTCGATCTCGATGACGCTTCTCTCGCTGGCCATCGCCCTACTCGTGGCCGGGCTAATACTCGCCTCGCTGGGCCTAGACCCTGTTGCGGCGTTCCAAGTGATCTTCGGCGTCTTCATGAAGCCATCCCTCCTCCTCGAGAGCATCAAGCAGTCAATTCCGATATGCTTGGCGGCACTGGGCCTCAGCATAGCATTCAAGATGAATTTCTGGAATATCGGGGCGGAGGGCCAGCTCTACATGGGCATGATAGCCTCGACGGGAATAGTTCTACTGCACAGCTACTATGGCCTCTTCAACGAGTGGGCCATTATGCCCCTTATGCTCCTGGCGTCATTCCTGCTCGGCGGCGCATGGTGCCTTATCGCCGGAGCCCTGAAGGCCAGGCTGGGAGTCAACGAGATACTTCCGACGTTAATGCTCAACTACGTCGCGATGCTGGTGGTGGAATTCTTGGTTCACGGGCCATGGAGGGATCCGAAGGGATACGGGTTCCCGCTCTCAATACCATTCCCAGATTATGCCAAGCTCAACTTCGTTTTCGGAGAGCCCGCCTACACGGGCCTGCTACTCTCCGTGCTGGGAGCAGCCGCGGTATTCCTTCTCCTCGAATACACGAAGCCCGGCTTCGAGATAAAGGTGGTCGGCCAGAGCCCGGCCGTAGCAAGATACGCTGGCATAAGAGTTCGGAGGACGATATTATTGGGCTCATTCCTCTCCGGCGGGCTGGCCGGGATCGGCGGCCTCTCGATAGTTAGCGGGATAATCGGGAGGCTGAGGCCGGGAGCATCGCCGGGCTACGGGTATACGGCGATAATGGTCGCGGCTCTGGCGGGCTTAAACCCGTGGGTCGTAATCGTGGCGAGCATCTTTTTCGGCGGCTTATTGACCGCTGGGGGCGCTCTTCAGATGAGCATGGGCATCCCGAGGGCCGCGGCGCAGATGATTCAGGCCATAATATTCCTCATGATACTCGTGGGCGAGTTCATCAAGAGGTATAAAATAGTGCTCGAAAAGCCGGGGGTGAGCGGGAGCTGATCGAGTGGATCGAGTCCGTGCTCAGCTTGACAGTCCAAGTTGGAACAGTATACCTCCTCGCATCGCTTGGCGAGATCTACGCCGAGCGCTCCGGGATCCTGAACCTCGGCCTCGAGGGCATAATGGTCATGGGAGCCGCCATCTCATTCATCTTCACGCTAGCCTATGGCCACCTCGCCGCGATACTCGCCTCCATAATCGTGGGTATTCTGATGAGCCTGATACTAGCAGTCATGGCCATCTACATGAGGCTCAACCAGACGGTCACGGGGCTCGCTCTGACGATGTTCGGCCTCGGCCTCAGCGGCTTCCTAGCATCGCCCGAGATAAGGAGGATAATACTCCTAGCCCTGAACCCATCGCTCCCTGAGAGGCTCCTTGCGATCCAGGAGGCGCCGAAGCTACCCGAGATACCCGTGCCGGGGCTATCCGAGATACCGGTGATAGGATGCTTCTTCCGCCAGAATGTGCTGGTCTACATCTCCTATATGGCCGCGCCCCTCATGTGGTTCATCCTCTTCAAGACGAAGCCAGGCCTGAGCCTCAGGTCCGTGGGAGAGAACCCGGCGGCAGCGGACGCGATGGGCATAAACGTCTTCAAGCTGAGATGCGCTGCGACGATGATAAGCGGCGGCTTTGCGGGCTTGGCCGGAGCATACCTCTTCCTGGGATTCCAGCCGTTCTGGCAGGAGGGATTAACGGCCGGAAAGGGCTTCATAGCATTATCCCTCGTGATCCTCTCGACCTGGAATCCCCTGAAAGCCATCCTGGGCGCATACCTATTCGGCGGAGTCGAGGTCATCCAGTATAGGCTTCAGCTCTTCGGGCTCGGAGCCCTAAGCCCATATCTCCTAGCGATGCTCCCATATCTCATCGCGATCGCGGCTCTAATAGCAGTTTCCATCGAGAGCGTCAGGAAGAGGATAGGAGTTCCAGCATCCCTGGGAATACCCTACTCCCGCGAGGAGTAGCCTGCTAGCCTTTTCGAGCCTCGGCCTTTAGAACAGCTTTCGCCGCCTCCTCCAAGAGCTCCCTACCCTTCTCGGTCACGACCCTACCCTTATTGTTGTATTTCTGGGCGAGGCCTGCGGCCTCCAGCTGCTGGAGAATCTTCCTTATTATCGCGCCGCTGCCCTTCGCGAACTTCGGGGGCTTATGGCCCCTCCTATGCCTGCCGCCATAAAGCTTCCTGAGCTTTGAGACGCCGAGAGGCCCCCTGAGATACAGCTTCCTCAGCACGGCGGCCGCCCGGACATACCACCAGTCCGGGTCTTGGGGTGGCCTCTCCTTATGCACCCCTGTCTTGACGAACATGGCCCATGGAGGAGGCTCGATAACCTTATTCTCCTTAAAGTACGTCGCGACTTTCTGGATGAGCTTCATCGCGTCCACGAGCTGCACGGCCGACACCATCCGCGGCTTCTTGAAACCTCATGCTGATTTTTAGCCTTTAGCCCTGATTCCCCTCTTTTCCCTGATCGCGGGAATCCTCTTGACGTGGCCGCACGCGGCGCATGTGATGACTACGTGCGTGCTTCTCCTGCTCCTAACCCTGACCCTAAAAGAGCCGGGAACATAAAATAGCATCCCGCACTTCCTGCATATCAGACGCTTATAAGCCGCTGGAAGCCTGATCCTCGCCTTCCTGCATATCCTCAAGATGAGCCTCCCGGCCTCCCTCGCCAGCTCCGGCCTTTCCGCAGCATGCCTTTTTGCGAACTCCATGAGCCTCGTGATCCTATCATAAGCTATTCTCCTAACCTCGCCGGAGTGTGTCAATTCAGCCCATTAAGCGACTAGGCGATCCTTAAACATGCCTTCAGCCTAGGGATCTTCGGGGAAGCCTGGGGGATTGGAAAGGCTGATTTTGGTGATCGTGGAAGCGGCCATCGAGCTCGTCCCGGAGAGCATTCAGGATCACCCATCGATAAGGGCTTATGCCGCGAGAAGGGGCAAGAAGCCCTGGGAAATACTCTTGGACAGAAGCTATCATCACTCGGCGATGAAGAGGCTCCCGGAGGCCGAGAAGCGGGGCAGGCCCGACATCGCGCACTTCATGCTCCTCGAGGCTCTCGGCTCGCCCCTAAACAAGCTGGGCCTCCTAGAAGTATATGTCCACACCAGAAGCGGCCACGCGATCTGGGTGAACCCGCGAACCAGGCTGCCGAGGGTCTATGAGCGATTCAAGGGTTTGATAGAGAAGCTGTACCAGGAGCCCGTCGTTGAGGTTGATGGCGAGATCCTGCTGAAGCTGGAGAAGAAGACGCTGGCCCAGCTCATAGATGAGCTAAACCCCGATCTGAAGATCCTCTTATCCGAGAGGGGCGAGTCCATGAGCTGGAGCGATCTCGGCAGGCTTGTGGTCTCCGCTAAAAAGCCCCTCCTAATGATCGGCGGATTCCCCCACGGAGACTTCCACGAATCCGTGTACCAGATGGCCGACGAGATCATAAGCATATGGCCGGAGCCCCTGGAGGCCTGGATCATAACCTCCAGAGCAATATCGATAATCGAGCATGCTCTGGGGATCGGAGAGCAGAGCACCCAGAGGAAACCATAAATAACCACTTTGAGAAGATTAGATTCCGGCGGCCGTAGTCTAGTCTGGTAGGACGCCGGCCTGCCAGTATCTCCATGAGGATAGCAGAGCGCCGGCGGTCCCGGGTTCAAATCCCGGCGGCCGCATCATAACGCTTATCTTTTGCGCTTAAAGTGAGAAATTGTCAGCGCTAGAGGGCTTGATCAGAATGGTCTTGGAGTTCATGGAGACCGGTATTCCTGGCGCGGAGCGCTTGCTTCGAGGTTTTCCGAGGGGCAGTTTGATCGTAGTTAGGGGCACTCCGGGGACTGGGAAGACAGTGTTCGGGGGCAACATTCCTTCATGAAGGCGTGGTGAAATACGGTGAGCCGGGAGTATACGCGTCATTCGGGGAGAATAAGGAGAAGTTTTATGGATTTATGAAGGGCTTCGGGATGGATTTTGAGAAGCTTGAGGGTAAGAGCTTATTCAGGTTTCTCTCCCTACCGACCATGCTGGAAGCAGGTATCGGCGGTATATTCGCTGAGATTCTCGAGACCGTTGACGCGATAAGTGCTAGGAGGCTCGTGATAGACCCCTTCACAGCGCTGAGCCAGGGGTTCAAGAGTGAAGCCGAGGCCAGAGTATTTCTACCTCTCTTATTACTCTCTTATATCTAATATCGTGAGCCGGCTCGGATGCACCACAATTCTCATCAAAGAGGAGCTGGAGTCTGAGGGAGGATACAGCTTCGAGGACTACGTGGCTGATGCTCTGATATGTTTGAAGACCGCGAGATTCGAGGACAAGCTTCTCAGAGAGGTTACATTCGTCAAGACTAGGGGCTCTGAGATAAGGTCTCCAAATGTATGCGCAACCCTTCATCAGGGTTTTAAACTGCTTCCGCGTCAGAGAGTGCCCAAGCCTCCCATAAGCCCGAGATTTGAGCCGCCTCAGGACCCACCTGGAGCATACACGACGGGCATAGCCGAGCTGGATAACGAGATCGGGGGCTACCCGCATGACTCGATTATATTGTGGGAGATTAGCCCTTAACGTAACTTTCCATGAGTATTCCCTCGTACTCGCGCCGGCGCTCGCATCATTTCTCGCGAAGAATAGGCCATACGTCCTCCTGCCATCAATAGGCATCACGTGGAGGAATATACGAGATCTCTATGTCAAGTACTATGGAATATCAGAGAGCAAGCTCGGCGAGCTTATGAGAATACTCGTAATGGGGCCTATTGAGATCGAGCCGCCATCATACGTAAAACTGCTGAGTGGGCAGAGCTGCCAAGAGACATTCAAGGAGTTTAAAGAGATCGTGCACCTTCTAGCCGAGGAGAAGGGACGCCATATAGCCCGCCTACTTAGAGCGGATACACTGATAGCGATGTTTGGAGAAGAAGTCTTCAGGTTCTTCGAGATATGGACAAGCTGCTTCAAGGAGACGGGCGGGCTGGCGATGTTGATAGCGAAGCCAGTTCATCCACACCTGATCAAGATGTTATCTCCGATGGTTGACATGCACTTCAAGATCACGAAGAAGCATGGTTGCATTATGTTATATGGTAAGAAGCCCGAGACGCCGCTTTATGCGGTGCAGCCCGACCCGGAGAAGAGCGCGCTGACCCCGAAGATAATGCCGGTAGTCTGAGCATGATAGCCTCTGAAGGGTCGCCTGAGAAAGCTATATGAGATGGCGGCTAACAGGTTGTCCGCCATAAAGCTGGAGGCTAGAGCATCATGTCCCAGAGAATTTGCAGTTTCGAGAGAAATCTCAAGAACTGCCCCTGCACTTGGGAGCCTTGTAGCAGGAAGGGCATCTGCTGCGAGTGCCTGAGATATCACTGGAGCCACCGCGAGCTTCCTGCATGCTTCTTCCCGCCCGAGATCGAGAGGACCTACGACAGATCCCTGAATAGGTTCATCGAGTATTGGGGCAAGAAGGTCAAGTAGCGCTTGGAAGGAGCGCGATTTCACCTTATTTTTGGCATAGGCGGCAGCCCCCTCTTATGCTCATTCGCCCTAACCCTCGCAACTATCATGTTTATCTTCTCCCTGCTTATCCCCGTCATCCTCTCGACCTCGCCCAATGGCAGCCCCCGCTCGAAGTGCAGGTATAGCACCTGATCTATCTCATCATATCTCGCTCCGAGCTCTTCCTCGGCGAGCTGGCCCGGCAAGAGCCTCGGGCTACTCGGCTTCTCCGCGATCCTCGATGGCAGGCCAAGCGCCCTCGCAAGCCTTCTAACCTGAGTCTTATAGATGTCTCCGAGCGGGAGGATGTCTGCTGCGCCGTCGCCGTATTTCGTGAAGTATCCCAGCATTATTTCGCTCTTATCGCTCGAGCCGCAGACGAGGAGCCTCTTCAGGTTCGCGTAGTAGTAGAGGATCACCATCCTTATCCTGGCTCTGAGATTCGCGTTAGCGGTGTCGGCGCCCTGGCTATAGAAGCTCATCGCGTGGGAGAAGCAGTCATAGACGCCATCTATCGGAGTGATGTGGTACTCTATCCCGAGCATCTCCGCGAGCATCTTGGCATCCTCCACGTCCTCCGCGGGCGTAACCCTGGTATCCGGCATTATGAGGCCGTGAACCCTGCTGGGCCCGAGAGCCCTGACCGAGAGAGCGCACGCAACCGATGAGTCGAGCCCGCCGCTCAAGCCAATTACGACGCCGCCCATGCCCGAACCCCTAACATAAGACCTAAGAAACCCCACTATCCTCTCAACCGCATCCTCGACATCGAGCGGTATGGACAAGCCGTAAACCCCCCGGAGAAAACCTAAAACCCTCCTCAAAACAATATCGGAGCAGGCGGCCGTCGTCTAGCCTGGAAGGACGCTGGCCTTCCGAGCCAGCGGTCCCGGGTTCAAATCCCGGCGGCCGCACTTTTTAAACTTGAAGAATTGAAGTATGGCTGCTCAAAAACCTTATAAAACTTTTTCGGCAATATAGCCTGGTGCTTCTTCATGATGTTTGAGGAATTTCTGGATTTGATAGAGCGTCTCAGAAAATTAGTGAGCGACTATAGAGTTGATCTGGAGAAGAGCGAGGCGCTAACGCGCTACTGTCTGGTTGATCCATTTCTCAGGGCTTGGGGCTGGAATCCGGAGAATCCTTCTCATGTTAGGCCTGAATTCGCAACAGAGGCGGGCAGGCCGGATTACGCGCTCCTCATCGATAACAAGCCCGTAATTTATGTCGGCGTCAAGGCCTTGGGAAAGCAGGAGAAGATCGAGCAGTACATCAACTACTGCATAACCACCGGCGTGCCGTACCTCATCACGACGGATGACGTGAAGTGGGAGGTCTACGACACGCACATCCCTAAACCCCTCCCCGAGAAGAAAATAACCGAGTGGGACATAATTAATGATGATCCCGCTGAAATTATCAGAAAGGCATTTGTGATCTGGAGGCACAATAGGCGAATGCTAGAAGCAGCTGTTCCATTAACTCTGCAGCATAGCAGAATGATTGCGGAGGGAATTAAGGCAGAAGGGGTGCCGCTGGTGAATGTGAAGGTTGAGCCTGGGAGAAAGCCCCCATACACAAAGTTGATCTTCCCAGATAACAGGTCATATGATATCAGGCATTGGAGGGATGTTTTTGTGGCCGCGGCCGCATGGCTCATAGATTCTGGGAAAATTTCTAAGCGAGATATGCCCATAAAGCCCGAGCGAGGTAGAGTTAGACGCATGGTGAATGATAAGCCGGTGCATGAAGATGGCTCCAAATTTAGAGATCCTAAAAGAGTCGGGGAGTATTATGTGGAGACAAATATAAGCAGTGAGCGCGCGATCAAATGGGCGATCATGCTACTTGATAAATTCGGGGTGGACTCTTCTAAAGTCCTTCTTAAAGCCTGAGCTCGGCAATAGACTTAAAATAGCATCCGCGCTCATAATTTTTCGTGAAGAATTTTGCGAACATTGCGGAGGAGTTTTTCGGGGAGTTTGCTTCTCGGCCTGAGGTCATCGTCTCCGCTCCGGGCAGAGCTGATTTCCTGAATTTCCTGAATACCCACCAGGATTATAAGGGGCTTCCCGTAGTCCCGGTTGCTATTCGGCTCAGATGCTATGCCGCGGGAGCATTGAATCGCTCTAGGATAGTGAGGGTTGCGAGCCTAAACTTCAAGAAGATGGGCGAGGATTATCACGACGAGTTCAGCATAGATGATATAAGGCTCGCCGGCGGAGGATGGTTTGGAGACTATGTGAGGGCGGTGATAAAGTCCATCATGGATTATGGGCGCCGCGTGCACGGCATGGATATCATGATCTGGAGCGAGGTCCCGATAGGCGCGGGCTTATCAAGCAGCGCCTCCCTGGAGATCGCGGTCGCCAAACTCGTCTCCGAGCTGTGCGGGCTAGGCCTCGATAAGAGGGATTTAGCGGAGATAGGATATAGGGCGGAGCACGACGTGATGGGGATACCGTGCGGGAGGCTGGATCAATACTCATCGGCGTTCGGGGGAATCATAGTGCTCGAGACAAGGCCTCCCTTCAGGGTTGAGGAGCTCAGAGTCCGCGACTTGACATTCGTGATCGCAGACTCGGGTGAGCATCGTAGAATAATCTCGGTTCACCCGGTAAGGCAGAGCGAGATAAATGAGGCGCTGAGGATACTCATTGATGAGGTTCGCCCTCCCCGGGATATCCTGAAGCACCTCGCATACAATTACTATGATGCGAGGTGGGATCACATAGTCGACCTGTTGGAGCCTTATTTGGGCGCATTGCCGGAGAAGCTCGCGAACAGGATAAGATTCACTCTGAGAATGCATAGGTCGACGCTCTACGCGATCGAGCTCCTAAGAGGCGCCGAGCCGAGCATGGAGAGATTTCTCAGAGCGGTTGGAGAGGATTTTGCGGGGGAGTGCAAGATAGACTTTTCCGACCGCCTCCAAGTAATGGGCGCCATAATGAACTACCAGCACATCCTGCTAAGGGACTTATATGAGGTCAGCACGCCGAGGCTCGAGGATCTCAGGAGCGCGCTCTTGGAGTCTGGCGAGCTGGGAGCCAAGATCTCCGGAGCGGGTATGGGTGGGGCGATAATCGCGCTTGCCAGGAGCATGAAGTCCGGGGAGGAGATCAGGAGAGCGTGCGCAGAGAGGGGATACGAGCTCGCCTGGGTCTCGATGCCGGATGAGGGTGCCAGGAAGGAAATATCCTAAATTTTAGATGGTTGCCGGGAGGGTCTGGGGGCAGTGATGCTGGCTTGAGGGCTCTCGTGACGGGCGGGGCGGGCTTCATAGGAAGCCACCTGGTGGATGCATTGATGAGATCAGGATACGAGGTCAGGGTGATAGATAATCTCAGCCAGGGCAGAATCGAGAACATCTCTAGATGGATTGGGGCGCCGGGCTTCGAGTTCATTGAGGGCGATGTGGCGGATGAGGCCATCATGCGCGAGGCCGTCAAATCCTGCGACGCCGTCTTTCATCTCGCCGCGAACCCGGAGGTTAGGCTCGGAGACCCGAGAACGCACTATAGGGAGAATGTTCATGCAACCTACGTCGTCTTGGAGGCCATGAGAGCGAGTGATGTGAAGAAGATGATATTCACGTCTTCCTCAACGGTTTACGGCGAGGCGAGGATCATGCCCACGCCGGAGGACTATTCCCCACTCCTCCCGATATCCATGTATGGAGCTTGTAAGCTCGCGAGCGAGTCCCTCATCATCGGGTATTGCATGATGTATGATATGGGGGCGGCGATACTGAGGCTCGCGAATATCGTTGGGTCCAGGGCGCGGCACGGGGTCATAGTGGACTTCATCATGAAGCTTCGCTCGAATCCGAGAAGGCTCGAGATCCTCGGCGATGGAGAGCAGACGAAGTCGTATCTCCTCGTGGATGACTGCGTTGATGCGATCATGAGGGCTTTCGAGAGCATTGATCGCGGGGTCGAGATATACAATGTTGGATCGGAGGACGCGATAAACGTGAAGACAATAGCCGGGATAGTGATTGAGGAGCTCGGTCTCAGGGATGTCGAGATGACTTACACGGGCGGCGTCGAGGGCAGGGGGTGGAGGGGGGATGTGAGGAGAATGCTCCTCGACATCTCTAAGATTAAGAGCTTGGGCTGGAGGCCAAGGCATAATAGCGCGGAATCCGTGAGGCTGGCGGCGAGAGCGCTGAAGGAGGAGCTTTAGCGATGTCCCATGAACTTAGATGGAACCCGCTTCTGAGATGCTGGACTATAGTCGCCGGCCGGAGGATTAAGAGGCCATGGAGATCCGGAAAGTGCCCATTCTGCCCCGGAGGTGAGGAGACAGCGGGCTCATGGAGGGTTCTCGCCCTCCCCAACAGGTATCCAGCTCTCTCGCCGAATGCCCCTGAGGTAATCGGAGACGACTTATTTGGTAAGGCGAGGGCCCTCGGGGAGTGCGAGGTGATAATCGAGTCCCTCCAGCATGAGGGAGACTTCCCCGATTTTCCGCTTGATCAGGTCGCTCTCTACATCGAGCTGCTGGCTGAGAGGACGAGGATCCTGGGCTCAAAGCCTTACATCAAGTGCGTTGTTCCCTTCAAGAATAAGGGAGCGCTGATAGGAGTCTCGCTGACGCATCCTCATAGCCAGATTTACGCGCTTCCATTCATACCGCCGAGGATAGCGAGGGAGCTCGAATCCACCGAGGATTATGGCCGGAGATATGGCAGGAGCATCTTCGACGACATACTTGCGAGGGAGCTCGAAGAAGGCTCCAGAGCGATATACGAGAACGACTCGTTCATCATCTTCATGCCATTCTTCGTGATGTGGCCCTACGAGCTGCACGTCTATCCAAAGATCAATGTTACATCTCTCCCGGAGCTCGGCCGCGGTGATCAGGAGATGCTCGCCGACGCGGTAAGGGTCGCGGTCGGAACCTACGAGGAGCTATTCGGCAAGGACTGCGCCTACATGATGATCTTCCACCAGGCTCCAACGAGCGGGAAATATCCAGACTACAGGCTTCACCTAGAGTTTTATACGCCGCACTTCAGAGCGACAGAATAAAGTATGCGGCGGGTATAGAGTGGGGCGCATGGGTCTTTACATATGATGGCGTCCCGGAGGAAAGGGCTGAGGAGGTTAGGGCGGCCGCGAGAAAGGCTCTCGGGAGGATCGATCACCTAGGGAGAGCTCTCGGCTGATCGCGCGGCCAGCATCGAGATGAGCTTGCAGTAGCTGCATCTGCTCGCGAGCGATGGCATCCCGCATCTCTCGCATTCCACGAGATTGGGCTCAGCCACGGACTTCTCAAGCCTCGGCAGAATCCTCTTAACATGCGACTTGTAGAGCATGTGCTTGAACCCTGTTATCTCGCGCTCGATCAGATCTATCAGCCTCTTCCTCCTCAGCATCCTAGAGCCCTCGACGAGCGGGCACGAGGAATCCAGGATCGGCATCTCATGAGCCAGAGCGTAATACAGGTTCTCCCTCTCCGTCAATTCTATGAGGGGCTTTATCTTCGTGACCAGCTTCGGGTTATCGCTCCGCGAGATGGGCTTAACTCTCACAAGATCCTCGACCGATCCCCTGAGATAGAGCTCGAAGAGGAGCTCCACGACGTCGTCGAGATTGTGGCCGGTGGCAAGCCTATCGGCTCCAAGCTCATATGCAAGCCTATTCATCAGGTATCGCTTAACGGTTCCACATGCTCCGCATATCCTCCTGCGGAGGGGCGTGGACCTCAGATCCGGAATCCTATAGCCCTCCGCGCTGAATAGATCATGAATGACAAGCTCCACTCCAAGGTTTTCGCAGACCCTCTCAACGATCTCCTGGCATTTCTCCGAGTAACCTTCTATTCCGAGATTTATGTGGATGGCCATGACCTCTATTCCCGGGAATTTCTCGCGCGCCAGCTTGCTCATGGCCGTGAGAAGAGCCGTGCTATCCTTTCCGCCCGAGACCGCGATGGCAACCCTTCCAGCGCCGCGGAGCATTCCATGCTTCATGACCGTGTTATAGACCTTCCTCTCATAATACTTGATGAAGCACTCCCTGCAGAGCATCATCTTCGAGTGCTCAATGAAATAGGCGGCCGGGCCGCCACACAGCTTACAGATGGGCATCCTAATCGAAGAGAGAATCAGATCTCGTATTTATGATGCTTCTCTGGGAGGACTGCGTCCAGGCTCAACTCGTTCCTGGCGTAATCTGCGAGGTCGCGGCAGGCCTCGGGCTCTCCGTGAATCGTGAAGACCTTGGTGCCGGGGCTTAAGCTTCCGAGATAGGATCTCAGCTCGCTTCTGCCAGAGTGAGCGCTGAAGAGGAACTGCTTCACCCGCGCCTTCACCTCAACATCCTCACCCCTCACGGTTATCTTTCCCTCCTCGAGAAGCCTCGCGCCCGGCGTCCCAGGCACCTGAAAGCTCACCAGAAATATCCCGGAGTAGGGGTCATCGAATATCCTCTCGAGGTAGTATGCCGCCGGCCCTCCCTTCAGCATCCCCGCCGGGCTTATGATCACCCCGGGGCTCTCAGCGGCCCTCTTGCGCTTCTTCCTATCATTCACCCTCATCACGTGCTTTGAGGCCGAGTAGAGGAGCTGATATCCCTGAACGAATTCCTTGGACTCTAGGAAGAGGTCCAAGATCTTCACGGCCATGCCATCTAGGTAGACCGATTCCCTCACGCCATAAGCCTCTAGGAT
This sequence comes from Candidatus Wolframiiraptor sinensis, assembly GCA_023268255.1. Taxonomy (GTDB): domain Archaea; phylum Thermoproteota; class Nitrososphaeria_A; order Caldarchaeales; family Wolframiiraptoraceae; genus Wolframiiraptor; species Wolframiiraptor sinensis. The sequence continues at coordinate 20,162 of JALNJX010000005.1, read as the reverse complement.
GCACATCATCTCCTGCGATCTCGCCACGGCGAAGGCCGGGACGAGAACTCTCCCGCCAAGATCGATCAGCTCTATGACGTCATTCACGAAATCCCTCTCAAGATCCATTCTCCTCGGGTGCTCTGTTAGGGCATACGTCGCCTCCGTCACGACGGCGTCAACATCTCTCGGCATATTCTTCGCGCCCGATAGCAGCCTCGTCTTCCGGGTTGAATAATCTCCAGTGTAGAGGAGGGTTTTGTCGGCGTTCACCAAGACTTGGATACTTCCGGGTATATGACCAGCATCGAGAAACGTTATCTCCGCATCCTTGACTTTCACCGTGTCGCCGTAATTCACCCTTATCCCCCTTCTAAGGAGCTCTTCCACCTCCAGCACCTCGTAGGGGATGTAGTATCCGCTCAGCTTGAGGAAATCCCTGAGGAGAATATCGCTCAGCTTGAACGTCATGTCGGTCGCGTAGACCTTCACCCCGCCATTCAGCATCAATAATGGGGCGGCCCCGCTATGATCAAGGTGAGCATGAGTGATCACAACGGCGTCGAGATCCTTTGGAGAAATATGGCCCGGGAAGAGGGGCTCTGGCTCGGAGGGCTTAACACCGTAATCTAGCAGTATTCTAGCATCTCTAGTCTCGACTAGAACTGCGGCTCTCCCGACCTCCCCAATCCCGCCCAGAAAACTTACCCTCATGCCGGCTTCAACACGCGCTTCAGGCTTTCCGCCTTCTCCGCTACCGGGCGCTCAGCCCAATTCTTAAACATTGCGACTCGACTCGTCTCCCGCAGCGGAGCCCCAGCCGCCGGCGTAGCTCATCAGCTCCCCAAGATCCCCGAGCTCCTCCACCGCAACTCCCAGATCCCTCAGCTTCTTGGCAAGCTCCTCCTCGAACTTCTTCAGCGTTCTCGTTTCAGGCTTCAGAATATAAGCTCTCTTATAGCCGGCTGCCATGAATTGTTTAAGCGCCTCCGCGAGCAGCTCCTCAAGGTTACTATCGAGCAATGCCCTGGGGTAATTCGTCTGAGAGAAAGGGTAAGTGTATCTGAGACCGAGGGGTATCAAGCCGTATGGGCTTCCATAGAAGAGTATGTCGAGGTTTTTGGGAAGCTTTAATGCTTTCTCGAGGGAGAGCTTGAAGGTCTCGGGTAAGAGCAGCGCCTCTCCGCCGGATCCCCTTCCCGCGAGACAGTTCTCGAGAAGCCTCCTCCTAGCAACTCTCACGAGCGGCCTTCCCAAGCTCATCTCGTCATAGAGGTTTATCCCTCTCCTCCCGGAGATAGGCGCATTCTCCTCCATCAGCTTCACGAGGTCCTCGTCTCGCATGATCTCGATGAAGCCCTGGTAGAGGCTTGGATGGCTTCTCGCCCTCTGCTCTATCAGCTCCATGAGCCTTCCATCCCTTATCGCCTGCTTCACCCTCTTCACCTCCTCGAAGCAGACGTAGAGATTGTGCATGGCGATCGCCCTCACCCTCTCGCTCCTCGGCATCTGCTTGAGCGTGGCCGCATCTATCCTGGAGCATACCGGGCAGCAGCATGGCAGGTAGTCGAGCTTCTCAACTCTTATGGTCCCAGTCTCTGTCATGTATCTACCATCCCTAGCATAGAGATAATAGCTGGCCGAGTCGAACATATCCACGCCCAAAGCTACTATGAATGGGAATATCATCGGATGGCCGGCTCCGAAGAGGTGGAGCGGCTTCCCGAAGCCCACCGCGAACCTGGCAGCGCATATCATCCGGAACAGCTTATCGAACTTGTATCCCTCCATTAGGGGTGTCGGGCTTCCTAGGGCATAGAGGTCGAAGTTCATCTCCTTCTCCCTGCCGGCGCAGTAGCTGATGAGGTCCAAGTGTATTCCGCCCTGAATCGGCGCAGCCCAGAGGCATCGCCTAGCACCCCTCCTCGCCAGGAACTCGAGTGTCGCCTCGAGATTTCTCAGGGTCATCTCCACGGACTCCCTAGCCTTCTCCCTGCCACTCAGCCCAGTCGGGACGTCTAGAGGGACGGCGATATCACTTCTCATCTCCTCCTGAAGCTCCGCGATCTCCTCCGGGGAGGCCTCAACCCAGCCATATTCCAAGACCTGGTATCCGCCGCTATCGGTCATGACCACGCCATCGAAGTTCAGGATCCCGTGAACCCCCCTCCTCAGAGCATCATCCCTGAGTCTCCGCAGGATTATGTAGGCATTCGTTATTACGGCTTCCGCTCCGAGGTTCTCCTTCATCCAGCTGGCCGGAATATCCTGCGCGACCGGATTTATGACGGGGAGGAAGAGCGGCGTCTCGGCGGCTCTCCCGCTCGCGGTCCTGAGCCTTCCAATCCTCCCCAAGTGATCCTCGGCGATTATCTCGAACAAGGGTCTCCAGGATCGAGAGGGGCGCGCGGCTCTTAACAAATCTTCGCGCCGGAGCTAGGTGAAGAGGCTGATGATCCTAAAGTTCACGGTGTCTATGAGCCCCTTATCTGTTAGCCTCAGCTCCGGGAGCACGTCTAAAGCTAAGAGCGAGATGGTCATGAAGGGCGAGACCCACTCGCATCCAAGCCTTCTCCACGTCTCATACATCTTCTCCAGCTTCTCGGCGACGACCTCGACTGGCTCCGTTGACATGAGCCCTGCTATCGGTAGCTCCACGGCTGATAGTATCTCGCCATCCTTCACCGTTATTATTCCTCCTCCCAGCTCCGCGAGCTTATTGGCCGCCAGGGCCATGTCCTCCCTGCTGCATCCTAGTATGATCATGTTGTGGCTATCATGCGCCACGGTGGTCGCGATCGCGCCTACCCTGAATCCGAAGCCCTTCACGAATCCCAGCCCAATGTTTCCCGTCCCTCTGTGCCTCTCAGCCACGGCGAGCTCGTAGATCCACCTATCAGGATCCGGGAGAACTATCCCGTCCTTAACTTCCAGATGATCGATTACATGCCTCGTCAGGACATTTCCCTCGATGGCCTCGATAACCCTCACCTCGACCTCGCCCTCCTCAATGGGCGCCCTTATCTCGAAATCCCGCGGCTCGAGCCTCCTCTTCAGCCTCACGGATCTCGTGGCCCTCTCTGGATACGATGGTCTCGGGAGATCTATCAGCATCCTGCCATCCTTCGCGACGAGCTTGCCATCTGCGAAGACGGCCTCAACCCTGACCCTCGATAAATTGCCGATCACCAGTATGTCGGCGAACCTCGCAGGCGCGATGCTCCCAATCTCCCTAGCAACCTCATAATGTTCCGCGGGGTTAAGAGTGGCCATCTGGATCGCTGTGACCGGGTCCACGCCCTCCTCTATAGCCCTCCTCACGACGTAATCCATGTGGCCCTGCTTGACCAGAGACTCCGGCTCCCGATCATCGGTGACTAGGCACGCGTGTCTTGAATCGAGACCCGCCTCCGTTATCGCCTTAACGGTCTCCGCCACGTCGAGCCAAGCGGAGCCCTCGCGCATGTATGCGTACATTCCGAGCCGGATTCTCTCGATCGCGTCGCGCTTGGTCGTTAGCTCGTGGCTGGATGTTATCCCGGCGGCGGAGTACGCGGCCAGCTCTCTTCCTAGGAGGCCGGCGTCATGCCCCTCCACGAGCTTTCCAGCTCTTAGGGCGGCCGCTATCTTCGCGTGCACCTCAGCGTCTCCGGCGAGGACTCCGGGGTAGTTCATCATCTCCCCCAGCGCTATTACGCCATCCCATGAGAGCGCCTCCTCAACCTCCTTCGGGCCGAGATATGCTCCAGCGGTCTCGAACATGGGGTTTGCTGGAACGCATGAGGGGACGGTGATGAAGACTTTTAGCGGCAAGTTCTCCGCCTCCTGGAGCATGAGCTTAACTCCCTCCAAGCCGAGCACGTTAGCTATCTCATGCGGGTCTATGAAGACGGTAGTGGTGCCCCTGGGGAGAACGGCTCTAGCGAACTCGGTCAAGGTAACCATGCTGCTCTCGACGTGCACGTGCGCATCCAGGAAGCCGGGGGCGAGGTACTTTCCGCCCGCATCATATACCATGGTGTCGGGGCCTATGCAGTGATCTGCCTCGCCGATGAGCGCTATTCGATCTCCCTTAACAGCCACATCAACTCCCTCGAGAACCTCCCCGGAGTTCACATTCACGAGAACCCCATTCTTTATCACCAGGTCAGCCTTAATCCTGCCGAGCGCCACATCGACTAGAAGCCTCGTCACATCATGAAGCCTACTCCTTCCACCGAGAAAACGCGCCATAGCGTTTAAACTCCCCCTCGATTTATATAATTTCTCGGTTTAGAGTGATGTTCGCGCATTTTCTCGATCGAGTTGCTGGGGAAGAGCCGGCTCCTTACCTTTTCCCCGGGGCGAGGGGCGCCGCGGGAGATACTAAAATAAAGCTCCTCCTCTTCTCGGTGTGAAGGGGTGTAGGTTGATGGAGACCGATGCTGTTTTTGAGCCCGGCGCCGAGAAGATCAAGGTTCCTGGAGCGGTGTTGGTGGAGGGACTTCCCGGCGTCGGGCTTGTCGCCAAGGCGGCTGTAGCTTACTTGCTGATGAAGCTCGGCAGGAGGAAGAGGATATGCAGGTTCTACTCGCCATTCTTCCCGTCAGTCGGCTATGTTAGGGATGGCAGGATTCTCCCATACTTCGCGGACTTCTACCTTGTGGAGTCGCCGAGGCCCATGATACTGCTTTACGGCAATGCCCAGCCCTCGACATATTATGGCCAGCACGAGTTCTGCCAGCGGATCATAGAGGTCGCCGCCGATCTCGGAGTCAGCTCCGTGATAACACTCGGGGGATATGGGAAGGATCAGGTGAGCGATCCCAGAACGATATACTTGTCCTCGACGAGCGAGGAGTCTGTGAGGCGGGCGCTCGAGAGGATCGACGCCATCCCTTATGAGGGCCAGATAGTGGGCGCGGCTGGACTCTTGATACTGATGGCCGGCGAGCTCGGCATGGAGAACTTGTCGCTCCTGATTGAGGCTGGAGACATGATCCCGGATTATCTCGCGGCGAGGAGGGGGGTTGAGGCTCTCGTCAAGCTTCTAGATCTGGACTTGGAGGTTGGGGACATCTACGACTTCTCCATGGCATATGAGGAGGCGGTCAAGACGATAGAGAGCTAGCAATGGTGGAGCTCATGAGCAAGGTTGCGGCGAGACCACACGGAATATACCTCGAGACATTCTTCGGAACAGCGGAGGTCGGCTTATTCTCCATCGCCACGGAGAACATCTGCCTGGTTCCGCCGCAGCTCAAGCCCAGGCAGAAGAAGCTGATAAGAGACGTGCTCGAGGTGGAGGTCGCGCCGACCACCATAGCGGGCTCAATACTCCTCTCAGCCCTAGCGGCGGGCAATAGCAATGGTCTTGTCCTATCAAACCTGATACTCGATGAAGAGCTTGATGCCCTCAGGAAGAGGGCCGGCGACATGAACCTCGCGGTGATTGAGGGGAAGTATACGGCGATAGGGAACCTAGTTCTCGCGAATGATCGAGCTGCCCTCGTGAGCGAGCTTCTCCCGAAAAGTGCGGTGAAGGCGATAAGCGATGCTCTCGGCGTCGAGGTCGTGGTCGGGAGGATCGCGAATAGGAGCTACGTGGGCTCTCTTGCGGTCATAACGAATGCCGGCGGCCTGGTATTCGTCGAGGCATCAGAGGAGGAGGAGAAGATGCTATCCGAGCTCTTCAAGGTCAATATCATTCCCGGGACTGTCAATAACGGCGTGAAGTTCGTTAGAAGCGGCATACTAGCGAATAGCAAGGGCGCGATAGTCGGGTCATTAACCACGGGCCCGGAGCTCATGACGATATCTAGGGCGCTCGGAGTCTAGCCCGGAGCTAGAGGTATATCTGGACGTGCGGTATGTCCCCAACCCTGATAACGGCTCTCTCCGGCACAACGCCTTTCTCGACCATGTAGGATACGGCCACCTCGCCGAGGAGATTCAGGATCTTGGCCTGGACTATGTACTTATCCAGCTCGTCCCGCGCGATGAGGGCGCCGCCGTAGAACGCCTCGCTCACCTCCACGGTGAACCCCTCGCTTACCTCGATCCTCTTCCCGAGAAGGTCCTCATCACAGACCGCGAGCACGGTCTCGCCGGTCCTCGAGTGATGAATCTTGACCCACAACCTGCCCGAGGCCATCCTAAGCCTCGCGTCAAGAGGGTCGGCGCATGATTTAAGCTTCTCGGAAAGGTTCAAAAGCGTTCTTCCGAGGATATTTCATGACCTTCATGGAGGAGGTGTCTAGGGAGGAGCTCATGAGGAGGATCGCGGGCGAGATAATTCTCTCGGAGAGCCCAGGCCGCATCATGAAGAAGTGGAGAAACCTCTTCGAGCTCACACAAGCCGAGGTGGCCAGGCTTATGGGGATCTCCCCCTCAGTCCTCAGCGACTACGAGAATGATAGGCGAAAGTCCCCGGGAACAGCCTTCGTGAAGAGATTCGTCCGAGCGCTCGTGGAGGCGGATGAGCTCAGGGGCGGGCAGCAGATAAGAAAATACGCCATCTTCTACAGAAACTTGAGCGCGGCCGTGATAGACCTCGACGAGTTCGAGTCGCCGAAAACGATTAGGGAAGTGATATCGGCCGTCGGAGGCGAGGTGCTCGCGGGAGAGAGCCTCCTCGACTCGCCGATCTACGGATACACGGTCATCGATAGCCTCAAGGCGATAAAATCGCTCGATGCATATGACTTTCTCTACCTCTTCGGGAGGAATCCCATGAGGGCATTCATCTTCGCGTCGGTTACGCGCGGCAGGTCGCCCATGGTCGCGGCGAGGCTCTACCCGATAAAGCCGAGGCTAATCATAATACACGGGCCGAGGAGGGAGCAGGTCGATGGGCTCGCGATAGAGCTCGCGAAACTAGAGAACATATGCTTCGCCCTCTCCACGCTCCCAACCGTCAAGGAGATACTCGATGGGCTCAAGTCCCTTAAGAAGATCCAATAAATATCGGCGCCTGGGGTGTTGGGGCGTGAAGCCCGTAAGAGACATCCGGCTAGCTCCGGGGATGAAGGTTTCCGAGCTTATCGAGCAGCTTCACGAGGCGGGGGGATTCTCCGCCAAGTATCTCGGGGTCGCCGCCAAAATACTCAGAGAAATGATCGGGGATGAGGGATGCGTTAGGTTCCTGTCCTTTGTCGGCGCGCCCGTCGCGACGGGGCTCAGGGGGGTGATCGTTGAAGCTATTAGGCGCGGCATGTTCAACGCCGTAATCACGACATGCGGAGCGCTGGACCACGATATAGCGAGATCAATCGCGCAATACTATGATGGAGATTTCTGGATGGATGATGAGGAGCTGAGGGCGAGGGGCATTCACAGGCTTGGAAGCATCCTCATACCGCTCGACTCCTATGGCCCGGCGATAGAGCGCTTCATGCAGGAAGTTCTCGAGGAGGCCTACTCGGAAGGCGCGAGGGAGCTTGGAAGCTACGAGGTCTGCGAGCTGATTGGCAGAAAGCTCCAGGATGAGGGGAGCATACTCTATTGGGCGCATAGGAGGGGCGTCAAGGTCTTCGTCCCCGGGATAATGGATGGGGCCGTGGGAACCCAGCTCTGGATATTCCAGCAGAGGCGCAGGGACTTCAGGCTGAACCTCTTCAGGGATGCGGATGAGCTCGCGGGCCTGATCTTTAAGGCCGAGAGAACGGGCGCGCTGATGATTGGGGGCGGGATCTCGAAGCATCATACCCTCTGGTGGAACCAGTTCAAGGAGGGCCTCGATTACGCGATCTACCTGACCACCGCTTGCGAGTATGATGGTAGCTTGAGCGGCGCCCGGATACACGAAGCGATCTCATGGATGAAGGTTAAGGCTGGCGCTAGGAAGGTCACGGTTTACGGCGATGCCACGATAACCCTGCCGCTCATAATAGCCGCGGTCATCGAGTAGCCTTCATCTACTCATCTCGCGGCTCTCAACCAAATCAGCCTTCATAAGCCTCAGGTGCAGTATACCATTCACGTAGGAGCTCTCGATGAGCTTGACCCTGCACGGTAGCTTGATCTTTCTCCTAAAGCCTCCTCCGCCCCTGAGAAGCACCCTATCTCCCGAGACCTCGAATGAGACCTCGCTCTCGGGGCCTGGGACCTCGGCGGTGACGCTTATCAAGCCATCCTCCTCATTGACCTCGACCGGGTATCCTTTTAAGTGCTTCGAGCTCTCCAGCGCCCTCCTAATCTCCCTGAACCAGTAGATTCCCAGGATTATCAGTATTCCCGTGAGGATTAGGCCTAGGAGTCCCTTCTGGAGCCTTGCGAGTATCGCTAGCCCCATTAGACCGAGGAGGATGAGCAGCACCACGAGTGAGAGGCCGCTCCTAACCGACAAGGCTCAGCATCCCATCCATGATCATGTGCACCACGGCTTAAATATTTAAACTCCTAGGAAACCCTCCCCATCATCCACCTTGCTGAAGAACGTGTTCTCAGCAAGCCTAACTCACATATAGTTCAGGCGACTTTGATATTTTTAAACTTGGAAAGGGAAAAGGGGTGGTGTCGGGGGGAAGGGACATTTGGACGGCCCTTCACCCGCATCAGGCCATGGACCACTCCTCTACGGGAGCATCAAACCTATTATCACAGGTCTCATCAGGGCTTTTATCCTGCCCCTCGCCCTCCTAATGGCCTCATCGTAGAGCCAAAAAACATTCCTCTCCTAGCCAGCATAAGAGGCGTCAAGGGCAGGGGAAGCATTGTTGTATTATGTTTATCCGCCCGCGATATCCGGTATATACAGGATAATAGTCAAGCCGAGAAGCGATCTGAAGATAGAGTATCCCTGTGAGGTTAGGATGGAGCAATAATCGTGATTGACAGGGAGAGGGTTTAAAGAGTGGTCGAGGGATGAGACTAAGCGATCTGATACTTTTACTGGTAGAGGCTCATGGAAGTGGCTGGGCGCGACCTACCTAGGAGAATTTCATAGGAACTCCACAAACCTATTTCCCGGCTATCGCGATGTAGTGTAGCTCCACCACGCCGTTCTCAGAGAATATTGAGCCCACGATCATCTTATTTTCCTCGCTCCAGACCAGCACCCTATCGAGGCTTCTCCCGAAAACCCACTTCTCCACGAAGCCTGTTACAAGCGCCCTCAGCTCCTCCTCGGAGCCCTCCTCGAAAACCCCTTCCTCGAAGACCAGATGCGAGCTCACCTCCTTCGGATAAGCAATCTTCACGCCGAGCTCCCGGAGCACGGATAGCGTAAGGTTGTGTATGTCCACCTCCCTCGGCACGGGCGCGTCCTCAAGCTCCCTAAGAAACGCATTGAAGGATTCTCGAAGGTTCGATCCAAGCCCAATATAGTATCTTCCAGTGAACTCGGCGCCTATAGTCGCTATGGTTCCGAGCTGGGCCACGACCCCGCCCGCGGGCGACGTGTAAACAGGGATCACGTAGACGAGCTGATCCCCGATGTAGTAGAGGAGCGTATCGCCCATCCTCGGATTCTCTAAGAGCGTTCTGAGCTTCCTGAACTCCGCGTGCCTCTCGAGGGCCTCCATGGCGGCTGATGGGCCGAGCAGCTTCGTCTCAGCCTCCACGGGAACCTTATAGAAGATTTTCTCGCCGAGATGCGGATAATCGTTCCTAACGATCATGAAGCCCGCGAGATTTCTTCCCAGAGAACCCTTCAGCTGGAGCGAGAGTATCCCGACGAACTCTGGCCTCTCGAACCCCGGATACCTGGCGATCACGAAGTATACCTCAACCCCCTCAGGGATCTCGTAAAACTCCCTCGCGTGTATGAATGTCGCCGGATCCTCTACGTGGTAGTAGTTGAACATCTCCACCTGATACCTGAAGACCTCGGCGGGAAACCTGGTCTGATTCCTCAGCCAATCCGGAACCTCGTCGATCAGTATGTCCTCGTATGCCGATCTTATCAACTCGCTAAAGAAGTCTCCGCCAGTAATGATCAGCCTCACATCGCCATGATAAATGTCGACCAGAGCATATCCGATGAACCTGACGTAGCTACTTCCCTTACTCCAAGGCACATTGCTAGCCGGGATCTTGACTATCAGCGGCATGAGCCAGTAAGTGTTCTCACCATCCGTCACCGGGAACATGTCAACGTATTCTCCATTCCACCTGTAGGTGAAGTATGGTAGGAGGAGGCCGAGCCTCTCGTAGATATCCCTGTACCTGAGCAGCTTGACTTCCTTATCGGGGTATGAGAGGAGGAAGGTGACGTCGTAGAGCCATGTGATCGGCGGGCCGACCACTATGCCCCCTCTACCGTTATATCTCGTCCCGGTTATCTCGTCACTCTCCTCCTTCCCGAGTATTATGGCCGCCCAGGTTGTCTTGAGGAGTCCGCCCTCACCATAATAGACCCTCCGCTGCTTGAAGAAGGCGGAGCTATCGACTACACTACCATTATTCGCGTCGAGGAGGAGGAAGCCGTTCGGGACATGCGTGTACACGAGGTGCTTATTATACCACACGTTCTCTAGCTGAACCCCCCTCGGTAGTATCGGCTTCATCGAGGCGCTCCAGTAAAGCCTATTCCCGAACCTGAGTATATCCGAATCCTCGAAGTCCACGTAGGGTATCAGCCCAATCTCCGGCTTGAGCTTTGTGAACGCTGCATCCCAGTCCCACAGCTTCACCAGCGATAAGTCATCATCATAGGACTTTACGAGGCTTATCCCGCCAGCCTGCCCCCTCGTGAAATTATAGTGGATTATCGTTATGTCCGAGATGTCCGCGAGATACCTGTTCACCTCTATCTCCTGCTTGATGTATGGGCCGAGCCACTCCACCTTCCTAGCATCCGCTATCCCATTCTGTATGGCGGCCACGGCTGCCACCATCAGCAGGATGAGCATGAGGGTTCCGAGCTTGATCTTGAAGGCATAGAGGAATCCGGGCTTCCTCCTATCTAGGTATATGAAGAGCAGGAGTACCGCTGCGATGGCGAAGGCGCCGAGCACATACACCTTCGTGTTGTAGTCTATGTAGCTGGAGAAGAAGAGGTTGAAGCCTGTCCATGCTGCCGCGAGGGCTATTAGGGCCTCGACGACCTCGATGGGCGCTCGGAATACGCCGGTCCTGATGTACTCGACCACCATCGTGGATAGCGCCTTAACTATGGCCGTTAAGCCGACGAGTATCATCAGCCTCAGGCCGAGGGCGGAGAGGATCGGCGGGGCCAGCAATATGAGAGCGGGGGCGGCCGAGATAACGCGGAGAGCTGGCGAGACATCGCCAGCCGAGACGGGCGCGAATGGTAAGACGAAAAGCTCCGGGATATTTCGTACTCCAAGATCCATTCCCTGAAGCGCGGCGGAGACCGCGAGCCCGAAGATGCTGTTGGCGAATATGAGGGCGCCGGCGAGGGTTTTCGTGACCTGCCATGCTAGAAACCTGCTTAACGGTAGCCTGTAAGCCGAGAAGTCCAAGTCTTGGAGCTCTAGGTAGCCGGCCCTCCGATAAAACTTCAGGATGAGCGAGATCAGCCAGAGCGTGAACGACCTCCTGCTCCTAAAATCCACACGGAAGAATGCTATAGCCGATAGTATCAAGCCTCCGATGAGCGAGTAATAGAATGGCCTGACGAAGAGGTCCCCGAACTCCCAGAAGTTCAGGATCAACTGTACCATCTGGGATAACGTTACGAGGGCTATGATCATGGCGATCAAAACCAATAGGATTAAGCCTACGGGCCTCCCCCCCCTCGCGGAGCGATAATCATAGCGGAACACCATGCTCTTCCAGCCCTGTAGTTCCTAGATTCCATTATTTAACCACTTCTCCCCAGCTAATAACAGATTTAGAAGAACAGGAAATTTAATATTACTAAGCGCTCAGCGCCATCGCGGGGATCTTTTCTACCGTGCAGAGTTTGAGGGCTATTACCTCGTCGTGAGGTATGATCGTGGTTGAGCAGGCTGTTAGGAGGAGGGTTAGCGTGCGGGAAGTGGCTCCGAGTCCTTCCAGAGGTTCTCGAAGTATATCTTGGCTATTCTCGCCAGGCCCGCGTGGTCGGACCATATGGCGAGCGTGGGGCTCTTTCCCTCCTCCCCGAATATTATTATCGTCTCATTGGAGTCGGCTATGGCCCCTCCGCCGAAGAGCTGATCCCTGAGCTTAACCTCGGCGTATTCTCTCAGCCTCATTGCTAGAGCCCTACTGCAGTCGCCGGAGAGCATTATCTGGACCCTGCCATTCTTCGCTTTAAGGGCCGTGAGGGTTGGGAGTAGCATGGAGAAGATCTCCTTATTCATCCAAGGCGTGGCCAGCTGGAGCTCCATATCGCATCCCGCTAAAAGGGACTTGAGCTTGGAGAGTATGTTCAGCTCGCCCCTAAGTATCCATACATCATGCTTTTCCCTCGCGCCCAGGCCCCTGGAGATCGGGGATAGCTCGCTGAGAAGAAAGCTCTCAATTCTCCTGAGATCCCTCTCAACCCTCATCCTACTTATCTCCAGCGCCGTCGATATGCTCCTGGCATGATATCGCGCGGGCCTTCCACCCTCACTCCCGATCCACCCCTTCTCCTCCAAGCTCTCAAGGACTTCATAGACCTTCGAGTAAGGTATCTCGGCGATCTCGCTAACCTGATTGGCCGTCATCTCCCCATGCTGAAGGAGGACGAGATAAGCCCTCATCTCATACTCCGTTAAACCAAGCCTCTGAAACGCCTTCCTAAGCTTCTCTCCCACCTGAACCGGCATATCCCAATTTTTAGATCAACAAATAGTATTCAAATGTTGTGAGCCCATGCAATGTAAGAAAATAATGGGATGCTAAAATGTGTTTGGAAAAAATGGGTGTGCTTACTCGAACTCGGAACTTGTCTCGGATTTCGACTCCTTCTCTTCTTTGCCTTCCTTCTTCTTGGAGGCGGCGATTACCTCGTCTATTCTCAGGATCATCGCGGATGCTTCGAAAGCGCTCTTCAAAACCTGCTCCTTAACCTTCACGGGCTCTATGACGCCAGCTTTCACCATGTCTTGGACCTTGCCGGAGAACACCTCAACTCCATAGCTGTTTGAGCCGCGCTCATGCTTTGCTCTAAGATCAGTCAGTATCTCAACGGGCTCTAGGCCGGCGTTCTCGGCGAGCGTTCTAGGAATGGTCTCCAGAGCATCCGCGAAGGCCAGCATCGCCAGCTGCTCCTTTCCGGGATACTTCGGAGCCTCTCTCCTTATGGCCGCCGCCAGCGCCATCTCCACCGCCCCTCCACCCGGGACGTATTTCAGGTCCCTGATCAGGGAGATGAGGTTCATGATCGCGTCGTTTAGGGCTCTCTCGGCCTCATCGAGCTGCCTCTCAAGCCCAGCCCTCACCAGTATCGAGACGGCCTTCGGGTTCTTGCACTCCTGCACGAACACCATTTTGTCCTCTCCTATCTTCCTCTCCTCCACCAAGCCGGCCTCCCCGAGATCCTTCTCGGTCAGGTCGTCGAAGTTCGTGACGATCCTGGCGCCAGTTGCCCTCGCGAGCTTCTCCATATCCGAGGACTTCACCCTCCTAACCGCGAGTATGCCGGCCTTTGCGAGGAAGTATTGAGCTATGTCATCTATGCCCTTCTGACAGAATACGACGTTCGCTCCGACGCGCGCCACCTTATCGACCATCTCCTTCAATATCCTCGTCTCCTCATCGAGGAACTGCTTCATCATCAGCGGATCCCTTATCCTTATCTCAGCGCTGAACTCGGTCTTCTCTATCTCGAATGGAGCATTTATCAGGGCTATCTTGGCGTTCGCGACGCGCTTCGGCATCGCAGGGTGCACGACCTCCTTGTCGATGATCACGCCTTTAACGAGCTCGCTCTCCAGAAGGCTTTTACCCATCTTCTTAATTATCTGGATATTATCCTTATCCGCGTAAAGCTTTCCATCCCTCTCCTCAACCACCTGCAGGACCGCCTCAATCGCGAGCTCGGCTATGCGATCCGTCGCGAATCCGAGGCTCTTGCTTCCCAGCGAAGTCTTCACGATCTTCGTCAACGTCTCCTTATCATCTAGCTTGACGGGCTTGGCTAGCTTCTGAAGCTCATTGAGGGCTATATCTAGGGCCCTCCTATAGCCGGTTATGATAATGCTCGGGTGAATCTTCTGCTCGACCATGTCCTCGGCCCTCTTCAGCAGCTCGCCGGTGAGCACGACCGCGCTCGTTGTGCCATCTCCGACGCTCGTATCCTGGGCTTTAGCAACCTCGATCAGCATCTTGGCCGCTGGGTGCTCAACATCCATCTTATCCAAGATTGTCGCGCCATCATTTGTTACGATGACATCCCCGATCGAGTCTACGAGGATCTTATCCATCCCCTTCGGGCCGAGAGTACTCTTGACTATCTCGGCGATGATCTTCGCCGCGGCGATGTTATTCCGCATAGCAGCTCTGCCCCTAGTCCTACTAGTACCCTCCTTCAGTATCAGGACAGGTTGACCGGCACCAACAACTCTAGACATCTCATCACACCTCCTAAAACTGATAATCGCAGTCCGAGATGAGGGGGCTTCAAGCTGAATTTAAGGATTATTATGCGCCCCCTTATAAGCGGAGCAAGACGCATTATGGCCCTCGATAAGGCTTGATGAGCTTCCTAATCAGACGCCACGCAGCAGATCACCCCTGAGGCAATGTTACTGGGTTGAGTAGTATCCTCTTAAGAGCGTTCTCGCCGCCCTATCGATATCCTCTCTCCTGACCGTTCTTCTACCCGCATATTGCGCTAGGCTTAGCGCCTCCTTTGCTATCGCTATTCCTATCTCCTCCAAGATTCTTCTAAGCTCCTCCGCTGCATCCTCGCTCGCTCTAGCAGCTCCAGCCTTCTTTATCAGCCTGTGAATAGGCGCTAGTGAAAGCTCCTTATCGCCCGCCATCTCAGCTCACTTTCAATGTTTAACTGCGCTCAGGTAAATTTAAAAAGTTTGCCCGAGGTGTGCAAGCCCCCATGAAAGTATTACCTCGAGCATTCGCGGTTGCTTATCGCGTGCTCATATTCGCCGCGCTCCGAGAGAATTTTTATAACGTAGGATTGCTGGAATCGGCTTGATAGAGTAATGTGGAAGGAGAAGGTCGTCTGTCCCCACTGCGGCAGGGGAACACCCAAGGCCCAGTTTTGCAAGTTTTGTGGGAGGCCGCTCATGGAGGAGAAGCCGGAGGAAGAGATCGTATCCGAGATAGAATCACACGTGGAGAAGGTTAAGCAGGAGATCTCGGAGGAAGTTGAAAGGAAGCCCCACGAGATCTCGGAGGAGCGGAAGATCGTGGAGCAGCTCGCGAACTATCTCAACTGGAGGCATAGACTCATCGACCTATTCCTCAATGGCGAGGCATCGGCCGAGATATTCATAGACCTTTACAGGGAGTATCAGGGGAAGATAAAGTCGATAAACTCGAGGAGGCTCGAGCTCATAAGCTCCCTCGAGCAGAAGCTGCACGAGCTGACTACGAGGCTTGAGCAGCTCAAGGTCAGGCACGAGATCGGAGAGATCTCCGATAAGCAGTACATAACCGAGAAGCTCGCGATCGATAGGGAGATCTCGAAGATTAGGCCGAGGATTGATGTGCTGCGAAACTTCTTAGACACGAAGCTCAGCGAGATCCCGGCTTATGAGGAGCGGATCAAGAGCCTGAAGGATCGGATCTTGGAGAAGGGCGCCTCTCTCGGCTTGAGCGATGAGGATGTCGGCATGATCACCAGCGACCTCGATGAAACTCTCGATGCGCTAAAAGACCTCCTAAAGCAATACGAGAAGCTGAAAAAAGAGCTCGATAAGATAGAGCTGAGGTATAAGATCGGCGAATTGAGCGATGAGGAATATCAGGCGGCGAAGCAGAGGATAGAGAGGCAGATGCAGCTATCCTAGCTGCCGGCAATCTTTATCCCGTCGTTCTCTCATGGGGTCTCCCATGGTTAGGGTAGTGGTTGTCGCGGTCCCGGGAGCGGGCAAATCCACGATACTCAAGAAGCTCGTCGAGAAGATTCCTGGTCTGAGGATCGCGAACTTCGGGGACTACATGTTCGAAGAGGCTAGGAAGATTCTCGGGATAACGGATAGGGATGAGATGAGGAGAAGGATTAAGCCCACGGATTACAAGGAGCTCCAGGAGAGAGCGGCTGAAGAGATCTCGAAGCTCAGTGGAGATCTGATAATAGACACCCACGCGGCGATAAAGACTCCTTATGGATATTATCCCGGAATGCCGTCCAAGGTTGTCGAGACCTTGAAGCCGGACGCGATCGTCGTCCTAGAGTTCAGGCCCGAGGATATACTTCAGAGGAGGATGAAGGATCTTCAAGCCGCTGAGGGCCAGAGGAGGATTAGGGAGGTCGAGGCGGCTGAGGAGGTCGAGGAGCATCAAATGATCGCTAGGGAGCTCGCCGCGGCCGCCGCGAATCATGTCTGTTGCTATTTCCTGCGACTAAAGTTCATGCACCCACAAAAATACCCATATCAGCATGCCGATGAGGCGGCGGAAGCCTTAGCAGATTTGATCAAAAAGTTGAAGGGCGAATAACCTCCTACCTCCACCTTATCACGGTCAAGCCTACGTAAACTATCAACAATAGTATCCACGCTACGGCCAGTGCTATCGCCCACGTTGATAAGCTCGATATCATGGCGTAGAGTATCGGCGTGCAGACCGCGAGCACCAGTAGAAGTATCGGGATTATCTGAGCTATCGATGCCCGCTTCATCGCATTCGGCTTTACACGAGCACGTCTTAAAAGTTTAGCTTTCATTCTCCCTGTATGCCTTCCTCGCGGTAACTATGTACGCCGTGTGAGCATGCATTTGGTGCTCGGGCCGCGTCATCCCCCTCCGCACCCTAATCCTCCTCAATAGTATCTCGACGCATGATATGTCCGCGAAGCCCTCCTCCCTCAGCCTCTCGACGGTCTCAACTATCTGCTCCATCGTCGGGCTTATCGAGATGAATGCGCCGCCATCCCTCAGCGCCTTCCTAGCATTCGAGACGGCGAGCCATGGAGTTGGTATATCCAGTATGACGGCGTCCACATCCTCCTCATCTATGGATTTCGTCAAGTCCCCATGCTTCAGCTCAACATACTCCCTCAAGCCGAGCCTCTCCAGATGCTTTGCCACGAGCTCCAGATGCTCCTGCTCGGTGTCATAGCTGTAGACTCGCCCGCTGGGCGCGACGTAGTAGGCGAGCATGGTCGTCAAGACGCCGGCTCCCGTCCCGCCCTCGACCACCCTGCTCCCGCACCTCACGCCGCTCATCAGGATTATGTATCCCAAGTCCTTCGGGTAAATTATCTGGGTTACCCTCGGGAAGTTCAGCACGTGGTCGAGAATCGTGGGCTTCGCCGCCACCCAAATGGATCCGGTGTTCGTCCTTATCCTCGACCCATAGCGCAGGCCGATGACATTCTCCAAGTCAACGTAGCCCTCGCTGCTATGAAATCTCCTGCCCCTCACAACTCTCAGCAAATACTTCTTTCCTTTCTGAGTTATGAATAGGACCTCGTCGCCCTCCCTTATCGCGCTCATCCCGAGGCTAAGTCCCCGAGAACGAGGCTTAAACGCTTACTATTCCCCGGCACTATCGAGCCTCTTCCTTTTTTGGAAGGATGCTCCCAGCCCCATTCTCGGCTGATTCCGACATAATGCTTATAGAGCTTGCCCTCCCTTAATGTTCCCGGTGAAGAGGAGGGTTTTCATAATTGGGCTGGCATCCTTGGCGGCCGCGGCCATAGCAGGCTTTACGATCCTCAGCAGCCCAAATCTTCTCGCTAGGAAGAATGAGGAAGTCGAGGGGAGGCGCGAGGAAGCCGAATTAACTCTTTTCACCGAGAAAAGCGAGGAAGTTGGGGAGATTGAGGTGGCGGGCAAGAGGCTGAAGCTCCCCGAACCATCATACAGGAGCCAGGTCTCGATAGAAGAAGCAATACTAGTTAGAAGGAGCGTCAGGGAGTATGCGGATAAGCCATTAACCTTGAAGCAGCTCTCCCAGATCCTCTGGGCGGCGCAGGGCATAACCGAGAAGCGCTGGGGATTTAGGACAGCGCCATCCGCCGGTGCCACTTACCCGCTCGAGGTCTACGTCGTGGTTAAGAATGGCGGTGTCGAGGACCTTGGCCCCGGGATCTATCATTATCTACCCCGATCGCATGAGATTGAGCTGGTGAAGCCGGGAGATTATAGCAGGGATCTCACGAGGGCTGCCCTCGGCCAGGAATGGGTTCTCGAGGCGGCCGCGAACCTCGTGATAAACGCGGTCTACGATCGGACAACCAGGAGATATGGCGAGCGCGGATACAGGTACGTCTACATGGAGGTGGGGCACGTCGGCCAGAACGTTTACCTCCAGTGCGTGAGCCTAGGTCTCGCATGCGTTGTGATCGGAGCATTCTACGACGATGATGTGAAGAGAATTGTCGGAGGAGTTGGGGAGCCCCTCTACATAATCCCGGTCGGGGTAAAGAAGGAGCCCTGGATAGGGTAATAAGCTGGGCTAGCGAGATTTGATCTTGGCGATGAGGAGTCAGAGTTATGCGGAACTGATGAAGTGAAGGCATTTGACTGAGCCATCCTCATGCTCATCGGCGCGTCGTGATATGAGGGCGGGAGTAAGAGAAGTGAAGCCCGTTAGGATTGATTGGCTGACGAGGACCGCGAAGGTATCGCCCATGTCGCCCCTAGTCCTCGCGGCGGAGAAGCTCGGCATAAGATGGCTGATGCTCTTCGATGGCGAGTATGTTTACGGGTCGTCGCCGGGGCTCATTGAAGCCGCCGATGCGCTTATCCGCGCCATGAGACCTAGGAGCCTCATAGACCTCTTCGGGGGAAGCGGGGCGGTCTCCAAGCTGGCGGCCATGAATGGCGTGAAGAGGATAATCTATGTGGATCTGTATCCGGAGGCCGCCTACCGAAATCTAAGAAGCATGAGAGGAATCGAGATCGTGAGGGAGGATGCGTTCAAGTTTCTCGGCCGCGGCGTCGAGTGCGATCTCCTGATAGCCGACCCGCCGGAAGAGCTCGCGGATAAGACTGCGAGACATCTGATGCGTAATAGGCGCGCATTCAGGAAGGCGGCGCTGATTTGGATAGGCTCGGACTGCCCGAGGAGGAAGATTAGCAGCCTCGCGAGGATGAGGATGACGGAGATCATCGAGGTTTGGGGAGACTTCTTCCTAATATTATGGAATCGCGGGCTAAGGGATCTAATCGAGCGGGTTAAGCGGATGCTGGAGTAAGGGTTAAAGCCTGAAGCTGATACTCGAGCAGCTGGGTGGGGTGCTTGGGAGGCAGGCAGGTTAATCCCTATCTACCGCACAACCCGGCGTCCTCGGAGGAGAAATCCGAGGAGAAGAAAAAGAAGAAGGGCAGGTAGCCTCGGCGCCTCGAGCGCTTACGCGCCGAAAATATGCATTTTTGTTTGAAGTTGAGCTTGGAAAGTGTTTCAACGTGAAATTTCTGAGGACCCCACTCCGGGAAGATCGATGGATCTCTCAAATAACCCCTGGGAATGAAAGAATAACACATGTTCAGAATCATGAATCCCCTAAACTTCTCAAGCGCCATCCTCCACAGGCATCCACCATCAGCTCTTGCCAGGGCGCCCTTCCCCAGCAAGGCAGATACACGCGCCCTAAAATCATTTTAAACGGAATAGAGGGAAAAAGAGGGTGGTGTCGGGGGAGGGGACATTTGGACAGCCCTTCGCCCGCCATTGCATATTTCTCCACTCCCTTGCGGAGCCATATTTTAGGAACCACGGGCCTCATCAGGGCTTTAGTCCTGTCCCTCCGCCCGCGTCGGCGCCATCACTGTAAGTCCTTAGAATACTCAGTAGCCTCCTCAGAACCTCCCTCTGATGCCTCATCCTCGGCTTAAGAATCCTCTTCTTAACCAATATAGCGGCCGTCAATGAGGTTAAGTATCCTCGAGCATGACGGCTGTAACGCCTTACATATTTCTCTCCGCTCTCCTCCTCATACTTTCTCTTATCATCTTTTGTCGGCTTATACAATCCTAGAAACCTCCTGGCTTTATGATATGATGGCACATTATATGGCCACTTCAGGTAGATTAGTAGCCCGGCCAGCGCCGATAGCGCGTTGATGTTATTATCGTTCAGTTCCAGCTCCCTGGCGATATCCGCGAATCTCAGGATCTTCTCCACAGCATTCTCGACTATCTCCCCGCGAATAATCATCAATTTCTCCTCACAATCCCTGATCTCCTCCTCGA
>JALNJX010000004.1 GCA_023268255.1 Candidatus Wolframiiraptor sinensis | reverse complement strand
CTTGGTATTCCAAGTGTGAGGCTCTCTCCCTATCCGAAGAAGACGTGGTTCTCCCTCCGCTGGCGGTATCTTCTCAATTTCACTGACATCAATCATATTCGGTATCCAAGTCCATCCAGTCCAATCAGCAACATATGGATCAACGCAGGTGATTTCATCGGCTTTCTTGAGATTTCTCCTGATATACCGTACTATGGGCCTTATAAGTGGGCCGTATTGGAGCATAAGCTCCTCCTCATAAGATCCATGAACAATTAGCACATTCTTTCTCTTCTCATCGAATAGGCCCGTGAATTTGGGATTGTGAATGTGTATTATATTTATATCTTCTGGCACTCGCTTGAGCTTGCATCTCAAGTAAAATGACGCATTTTTAAGCTTCTTAATATTTAGGCAGCCAATGGTCTCGATTGTCCAGAGCTCGAAGTCCACCTTATTCTTCAGAGATCAGAAAGTCGTGTAGAAGTCTAACGTGCCTACCGGATCTGCCGACGCCGCCAAACGTAGCATTCCGAGTAATATCTTCATCACTCGGTTTCAATAAAATTACAAGCTAATTAGTATTCATTGAAAAGGTCAAGCTTAGTGACTTTACGAACTTGCCGTATAGGGGGTGCATGATAAGATTAAGTATAGCTGTTAGGAGAATAACCCTTGATAGAGTTGCTTGATGAATTGGAATTTTCGAGATGGATGGGTATGGCCAAAAAGACCCTTGAATCCGCTAAAGGCGATCTTGAGAGAGGGGACTATAACTGGGCATGTTTTAAGGCGCAGCAATCCGCGGAGTTCGCGGTGAAGGCGATCTTGCACGGGCTCGGCATGGAGGCTTACGGGCACAGCATCTCGGCATTACTTCTAAAGCTGCCGAGAGATTTTGATTCATCAAGAATAATGCAAGAGGCGAAAACTCTCGATAAATACTACGTGCCAACAAGATATCCTAATGCATGGTCTGAAGGATTACCAACAGATTACTACACCCAACAAGACTCATTACAAGCAGTAAAATATGCGGAGAAAATAATCGAGTGGGTGATAAGCACATGGAAGTCATTAAGCGAAGAGAAAAGAGAAGGAGAGAAGTGATAGAAAACGCGAGAAAGTGGGCTTCATCGCTTGACTTCAAAACATCAGCAATACTAATAGGGTCGTACGCTCGAGGAGACTTCAATCTCTGGAGCGACGTCGACATACTGATTATATCGGACACGTTTAAAGGGAACCCGCTGGAGAGGTTGAAGAAAATTGATCCACCACCAGGCTTTCAAATAATACCGTTGAACTTAGAGGAATTGGAGAAGCTTCATAGCAGGAACGACATTCTTATAAGGGAAGTCCTGGAACATGGAGTAATCCTAAGAGATGATCTACAATTACGCCATAAGTTCCCCTTTCGCAACGAACAGATCTTAGACGCCGAAAAGGAAGGATATTGATAATCCTAATGGAGAGTCGATTTCATTGTCAGCTATCAGAAGTTCCACGTAAATAAAATTCACTTCGCTTTTAATGAATATTGACGGGCGGACATAAACTCGCAAAACCACCATTGCCAAACTATAGTTTTCCTAATATATCGCTACATAAACGATTAATGGAAAATGTCGTCATTGAAACTAAAGCTTCCGGGGGCTATACATTTCGCATCCAACATCTATAGTCTCTTTACTGGACTAGCTTTTACAGTAATTGTTACGCGAACTTTGACAATATCAGATTTTGGTTTATGGACGATGATATCGCAGTACATAGCCTATACAGCTGGACCTCTTGCAAACATCGCATCGTTCTGGATTATTAGATACGTCGCCAGGGGATTTAAAGGAGCTGTGAAAAGCGGCTTTATCTTCGGCGCGTTTCTATCATCAATTGGATTATCACTATACCTATTGCTAGCCATCTTGGCGAGCAACTCATTTTCGCAACCACTTGCTATATTGCTCCTCGCCGCGCCGCAAGCAATAACTTACATAATGTTGGGCACGCTGAGCAGCGCAGTAATAGGAACTTCACCAACCCACATAGGAATTTCAAACATCGTTTTCGAAACATCTAAAGTTGTTATGGCATACTCATTTGTTAGAATTCTGAAAATGGGATTAGCTGGCGCAATAATATCCGTGATACTAGCTCAAACAATTCAGGCGATGTACTTGGTGATGGTGCTTCGGGGATTCATCACTCAAGAAATTATGAGTTATGATGTGATCAAAAAGTGGTTTAAATTCTCATGGCTACCATTATACGGGTTATTTTCGGGATTAATAAGTGGATTCGATGTGTTAATGGCTAGGATCATTTCCTCAACTGATACATTGATCGGCGTTAGGAAGGTGGCGAGCATTGCGGGTTCTTTTCCAAATTATGTCTCCTCTCTATCTCTATCACTCTATCCCAGAAGTTTGGGCGCGGCAAGTAATAGGCGCTGGGAAGAGGATGTAGAAGAGCTATTGAAGTTCATGAGCTTCATGGCTATACCAATAGCACTCGGAAACATAGTCTTAATGGATTTACTGCTTGAAATTTTTGGGAGTGAGTACGTCAATGCATATCTGGCGGGAATAGTGGTTGTAATTGCCTCCTTAATAGCCTTGATAAACTACGTAGTAGATCCGGTTCTCATGGGAAGCGAGACCATCGATTTAAAAAATGACGTGAGCTTCAGAGAATACGCAAGGAGCACGATATCCAAGGTTATGACCTTAAACCATTTATCAGCCGTGATTTATGTGGTCGCAGTCTCTCTTGCCATCATGCTATCGGCCGGAGAAATCTATCAAGCAACCCTCTATTGGAGCCTAGCATCATTCACGGGCGCACCATTCATGATATACAAGATTAAAATGCTCAATAGCATGGGCGTGCGCTTTAAGGTTCCAGCAAAAAACATCGCACGCTTCTTCCTTTCATCGGCATTAATGGCGTTGATAGTATCCGGTTTGAGAAGCACGATCCTCGGAATTTTCGCCGGAAGCGTCATTAGGTTGATAATGGGGATAGTCGTATTGACCATTATAGGTGGATGTATTTACTTCACACTAGTTTTTCTGATAGATGATTATGCAAGAAAGCTGGCTAAGGAGACTCGAAGCATATTAAAGCAGCTCCTGTAGCTAAAAATAAAATCAATTAGTCAATGAACCTGCCTCCAAGATGATTCAGTTTAATGCAATAGGTAATGTTAGTGGATAGTCGCGCTTGAAAAAGACTCCAACATCATTGTTACCACTTTCTTCATTCTTTCTCTAAATCTCTCGGTCGAAAATTCGCGAGATCTATTTATAGCGAGAGAGATGTATGCGGAGTTCCATTTTTCAAACGCCATCTTGATTTTCTCAGCAATATGCACTGGTTCAAAGCACTCATATCCAATCCCATATTCACCATAATCTAGTATGTCGGTCCAAGCTCCTCCCGATTTATGAATTACTGGAAGCAATCCACTAGCAAGGGCTTCAACAACCGATATTCCGAAATGCTCCATGGGCATTAAATGCACGTAAACTTTACATTTGGAGATAAGCTCCAATTTAACCTCATGTGAAGCATTTGGGAAGAGTTCCACATTTTTCACGTTAAGCCTCTCTTTCAATCTTCTGCAATAGTTATAGTAATCTACTCCCTTGCCAGCTACAGAGCCAACGAGATAAAACCTAACCTCAGGAAGTAATCTAGCAATGTGTATGAGTAAATGATTATTTTTCTCCTCGCTGAACCTGGCGATGTAAATGGCCGCGTCATCTCTATCTTCCACTCTACCACATTTCTCAATGTATTCCTCAATTTCACAAGGTGGATATATGACTATCGAATTCCTTCCGAGCACCTCCCTGATTGCCTCTCTACTGAACCTTGAGTTTGTTAATATTAATGATTGGCTGAAGCTTTTCCTTATCATTTTTTCTTCTATTAGGCGATATGGTTGGAAGTAGGCAAACCAGAAGAGCGATTTCAAATATTTACTATAGGGTCTAAGTATTCTCTTTTTCCAATATGCTAAGACTGGAAAGTGGAGATAAGTTACATCGCATGGCAAGGCCATGACGTCTCCATGCGTATTTATTGTTAGATCATATTTTCTGGCTAGTGCGGAGGTGTGAAAAGAGGTTAGGAAGCGTTGATATATTCCAAAAGCTCTGAGCTTAAACGGGAATAATGGATACTCCCTCGGAATTTTCTCAAGTCTCACTCCCATGACGTTTTGAACGCGTTCCCAATCCGTTTTCTCGGTAGTTGCCAGCGAAACATCGAAATTCATCTCTTGTAATAGTTTAATCAAATGTAGACTTACTCTTTCCCCGCCGCCACAACTATTCAAGCTATGATGCACTACCAAAACCTTCACGGTCACTTCGGATATTCTCGGTGAAGAAGGCTAATTAATAGTTTATCCACCTGCTTTGTCTCTCTCTTTACAGTAAATAAGTGATTATACGACGAAAATAAGCCTAGACGTATTTTTCACGCAATCAACCATAGAAGCTAAAATTCGGGCTTATTCTCAAGATCGTTTTTCCTTAGCCTCTTGTAATTACCACTTATTAGCTTTGAGAGATTTTTCATAGAATTGAGCCAACGTGTAAACAATTCATCGCTTCTGAAGATCACTATCGCCCTATCGCGTGGAAAGGCGGCTATTTCGGCATCCCGAGCTTTCCTTACAACATCTTTCACCTTATTGCGAATTGATAACCACTGTGCATCAATTTCCCCCCAATACGCGAATAGATATTCTCTGGGTAATCCAACATCCTCTGGTAACAAGTACGTAGTCATTTTTTGAGATACTTCGTCGGATGTCATTAGCGGTTTGCCGCTCAAGAACTTGGAAATGGTGTAAGCTGATGAAATGAATAGAGCTAAAATAACGGAGGGCCTTAGCCTTCTTTCATCTCTTATGATGTATGCTGGGGTAGCATTCACTCCCCTTATCATATCATATATGTTTCTGATCTTTCTAATATAATACTGCAATATCCCTTGGACGTAGCGTCTTTCTGAGTAACCCTTATCTGATACACGGACGTTTGCCATGAATGGATAAGTTAATACGATTTTAAGTTCCACGCCCCTATACATCGCTCTCGACGCGACCTCCCCATCTTCTCCAAAGTTAAGATCCCTCCATCCGCCAATAGTTTCCAGCATCGTTCTCCTCGTTGAAAAGCCAAAATTCCACAATTCTCCAGCTTTACATATTGAGCATAATTTATCTACAATTTCGCCGAACTCGGGCTCAAATATGCAATCGAAATCCACGTACATGACATAATCTCCTGAGGTTTGTCTCAATGCTAGATCTCGACCCTTCCCTCTACTACACTTGCTTCTAAATAGTTTAAGATTCCCATACTCTTGCTTGAGTTTGAGTAAAGTTTCCCAAGTGCCATCCGTGGAGTAGTTATCGACTACCACTATCTCATATTCTTTGTTGAAGTTTTGTAAAGCATTGACTAAAGAGCGAACGGATTCCTCTATAACGTATCCATTATTAAAGACAGTTCCATAGATGCTCAACGATGGCATGACTGCTATGATGAGAAACTAGATCAGCAGGCTAATAAAGTTATTGAAACACTCTAGGTGAAGATTGTAAACAACTTCGTTTGGATCAAAAATGGCGGACGGAAGCTTATGGCTCTCGTATAATTTATTTCAGTGTTTTACTGGCCTTCAATATTTGCCATTTAGCCCACAATTTCAAATATTGTTGCCTGCAGATTTCCATAAATCCTGTTCTATTCAGGTTTTTGGATCTTATCAGATTTAGAGAAATCGGGAGAAAGCCTAGGATGGGCCTTGTAAGCGATAGATATCCAATCATTCTTCTTAGCCTGCTGGATGAGTATTTCTTGAGAGTCTCACCCTCGTAGACGCCATATTTTATGGCCAGCCTTATGGATTCTTTTATCTCCTCGATGGATGCGCTTCCGCTTGGCGGCCCTGACGGGTAATGTAAAACCCCTATGGGATTTATGACGGATTTCCAGCCAGCGCGCGAGATCCAAAAGTGGATATAAGCGTCCTCATACACATGAAGCTCTGGTGGTATGGAAATGCCTTTGAGCGCCTCTCTCCTATAAATTGTGTCATGGGTTCCACCTCTCTCGCGAAACCTCTTCACGAGATATTTTTCGAAGCTTATACAGCATAAATCTAGAAATCCTTTTCTCGCGGATGCCACATCCCAGTTTATGCCCCAAACTTCACCAACCTCATCATCCTCCAAAACCCTGTTCTCCTCAATCCACCTCCACCATCCATCCCTCAATATCACATCGTCATCGACGAACATGAGGAAATCATCCTTGAAGTTCTCAAAGAATATGTCTATGGCCGTCTGCCTGGCTGTAGCCCTGGTAGATCTGCCATTCCAAGAATATCTAGAATTAGAAACAACCAGCTCCTTATTATGAGCATCGCACCACTCCCTAAAGACTTGAATAGTTTTGCTCTCGGCGGAAGAGTCATCCACGAGAATTATGGACTTATACGGTATTTGCAGAGAAGAATTCAAGACATCGTGAAGAGTTATCCCAGAATAACGCAATCTCTCAGCAGAATTCCTCGTTATAAAGGACACAATCATATTCAGCTTCAACCACGGAAAATGCACAGCAACTTATAAGGCTTCCCAAAGCAATTCAACTAACATCTTTAGGGTTGCACATTTGCCACAAGAGTCAACTCATACCAAATTGAGCTATTAAACTTAAAATCTAAGTGGTAAAACGTTATGTCCCGATGTATTTCTTAGCTATTGGTAGGCCACATCCGTATAGTAGTGGGGGGGGATAGAAGAACTTTTGAAGCATTAAAATATTTTAGTGAATTTGGTTTCATCCCAATTTTGTATATCCCATATTCTGATTTAATGTCTGCCGTTATGTTAGAAGAAGTTTATAGATTGGAAAAGTATGCCCATATATTAAAAAGCTTGGAGCGCTTTAATGTGATAGTGCCCAACGAACTTTATGAAAATATTGAGAATATACGCTCTAATGTTCAATACTATTTTGATTACTTTCAAAAGAAAGGCATGCTTGCCGTGGCTTCAATAATCAAGAGGTCTATTCAATCTGTTCAAGGATTCAAAGATATCATTTCTTCTGCCAAGAAATTCCTTACAAGGTTAATACGAGATAATGGGATAGATTCTGATAAATTGGAATTTGTTTATTCTATGCATGAATGTCCATCTTTTGTAACTGTGGGATCTTTCTTAGCAAAATCTCTCAAAAAGAAGTTATATATCCAGCTACAGCTGGAACCATTTAAACCATTTAGAGAATTTGTAATTGATGATTGGATTTCCAGAGTAACATTTGGTGAGCAGCAAACTTTTAGAGAAATTGCTCGACTTTTCCTGTTCATCCTGCAATCTGTATTATCAGATGCACGCTATAGTTATTCCTACGCATTTCGCAATAATCTTCATGGATTGCTTGCTGTTTCAGAGGCACCGTTAATAATCTCTGGATTGGACTTCTGGGCTCGTGAAAGAGGTATTAGGGTGAAAATAGTGAGACCTGGGAATGCTGTTGAGGAGGAATTTTGTAAATATATTAACGAAAGGGAGCGATGCCGTGTGCTTCGTAAGAAAGAAGATGTGGCGGTTTATTGGACTCGGCTTCGTTCGTCTAAAGGTTTATTCGATATACTTTCTATTGCTAGGAAATTGGCTGTAGAAGGTTATCGCCTAATGGTAATTGGTAGATTTGATAATATTGTTGAAAAAAGGATTTTCTTCAGAATTTGCGAAGAAAAGAAGATTAAGAATATAGAGTATTTGGGTTGGCTTCCGCGAGAGAAATTGATTGAGGTAGTTTCAAGGTCTAAGGTCCTGATATATCCTTCGCATTCCGATGCTTTTTCACTGGTTGTGTTAGAGGCATTATTTTTAGGGTGCTCGGTTGTTGCCTATGATATTCCCGCGATTAGGAGCGTTTACAAGGGCTTGAAGCCTGTCAAAATCATGAAGGAATATGACTATAAGGCTATGGCCGAAGAGGCAATAAAGATACTCAAAAGAGACGTTTCCAAGCATGAAGAAGAGCACCTAGACGACAACTTCATGAACTTCCTGAAAATGCACAGTTCATGGAGAAATGTCGCCAAGGCCGATATAGAGGCAATCAGAGAAATGATGAATTATCCTTCGAGAACATGTTGTTGAATGCCGACGATGATTCTTTGGCAATCATCAAGCATTTGGGTGCTTGTTCCGCGCATAATATCTCGAAGACAATATTAACGTCTTTCTTTCGCGTCTTGAGCCAATTTAGTACTAGCTTCCAATCTATGGATCCGGTGAATGGCAGCTTATGATCATCTTTTTCGCCATTATTATCGTGCAGGTGCACCTCGATTATGGAGTTGTCTAACGTCTTTAGGAGCTGGCTGAGGTTGTGGTTGATGTTGGCGTGGCCTATGTCGGCGCATGCGCCTATGTTGTCGCCAACGGACTCGATGAGGAGCTTCAGGTCCCTGGGATCGGATCCGAAGAGCCTTCTCTCCAGCCTGTTCTCCACGGCGACTTTGATGCCCCTGTCAGCTGCCTCCCTCGCCATTCTCCTGAAAAACTCGAGGTTCGCCTCGAACTCTCTTAGCGAGCTCTCCAGCGTGTGGAATACGGCTATGCTGGCCTCTAGGCGGTGGGCGAAGTCCAGCCACTTCAGCATCCGCTTGATCACGATGTCCAGGGGAATCGCGTCCACCTCTATTCCATCATATGGCATGTGCACAGATCTAATCATCTCCCTAACCCCTTCATCGGCTAGCTCGCATGCCCTTCTCATCAGCTCATCCTCAACCGCCATGCCTCCCAGAGATCTGAAATTGTCATACGCGACTTCCACTGGGATTCCCTCGCCAGCTAGAACCCTGATCGCCTCGGCGGGCTCGAGCGATAAGAGCACCATCGTGGAAAACGCTACGCGCATCGCGCTCCTCGAAATCTTCGATCAAAAAACAGTTGAGTAATAAACCTTAGCATAAATGGAATATTTTACAGTTGAGAGTATGGATGCTGAGCTAATGTCAATAACATGGTTTATTAGAGCCTTTTGACGTAGAGCATGATGCAGAAAGTATTGATTATATAATCCAATTTGGTAATCTAACGATGCTATTAACATGTTTACCATTAATCTTCAACTTCCTTCTCTTCAAATTCATCAGGCTTAACATGTTCTATGGAAAATATTCCATCACACTTGCATGGGTATATAAAAACAATAATTCGAAAATATCCTAAACAGTTCTGTTAATCCCAATCTTCGTGCTTATTAGGAAATAGATCTGCTCCTTACTCATCTAGTCTTAGTAACGGGATCAATCCCCTTTTCGATAAAACCCTTGCTATTTTTTCCTCCCTTTTTGTTCTCATCTTTACTAGAGTGATTAATATTCCATCGTAAAGTGCTGAGCTAAATGAATAAATTATTGCTAGGAAATTTAGGGGTTTTCGCTTGATCAAGCAAGCATATAATATGAAAAAGTAATAGGGAATTAGGCTAAATGGCATCAAAGCTTGGAGCACTCTTTTAGTCCTGCCAGTATTTACAGGTTTACAGTATTGCTTTTTCTGTATATAGACGTAGTGGACTTTCTTCTTGGACCAGAATTCTTGGTTTAAGTGAATTATGAAATATTCCTCCGGAAGATGATATTTCATGCCCACAACTTTCGGTAGCTCGTGTATCAATCCATTGTAAATCACTCTATCTTTCCTGTAAATCCTAACTTGGGTATCAGGATACCACGGTCCCAGCACAGGCTTCATGTTCTTATTCAAGTTTACTCTTGTTATACTGAAGGCAGAGATTTCATGTTTCTCCCCAAATTCCACAAACTTTCTTATATCATTTTTTAACCTTCTGCAAAGCCTCTCATCATCATCAAGGTATAGAACCCAGGGATTTGTAACTTTTTTCAAGGCAAACATGCGATCGGGCTCCGCATAGCCCCACGGCTTTCTCAAGTAGACCTTCGCACCATAACTTTTAGCAATCTCAACAGTTTCATCAACACTATATCCATCAATCACCACGATTTCATCAACAATATCCTTAACATGCTCAAGTAACCCACCAATTCTACCTGCTGAATTCTTGGTAAACGTGATAAAGGATAAACCAGTCATTATTTCACTAGATTGCCGGTAGGGCTGGCAATATTTTAAATTTTTTATAGAATGTTCTTATTTTAAATTTTTTAAATTTTTTATAGAATGTTCTGCGCGATTCTTTGAGACTGTATCGCTGAAGCTGATGTAAAGATTGAAAGTGCATGAATTTATGAACGAGTTGCATTTAGCCTCCAGGTCACTTGGCCGTATTGATCAGGTAATGAGCTTTAGCTCAAGTAAGTTCATGCAGTAAATAGAGCGAATCATGGATCCTCAGACTCCTTGAACTTGGGATTAGATTGGTGCCGGTTACTCGGGTTCTTTGACGTGGAGTATGAATAGTATTGTGGTGAGCGCTCCGAGTGCTCCCGTGATCCAGAATGGGAGGGCTATTCCCTGGATCTGGAATTCTGTGACATGGTATGTCTGGCTCGCTAGTATCTGGGTGAGCCATCCTCCGAGTATTGATCCGGCGAGGACGCCGCCGTTCATGAAGAGCTCCTGGATCCCGAAGATCGATCCCCTGACTTCCTTCGGCGTCAGGTCTGCTTGGAGGACTTGCATGGCCGGCACCGATATCCCGAATGTCATGCTGGATGGTATCGCGAGCGCGAGGAAGAGGGCTGGATCGCGGATGAATGGTATCAGGAAAAATGTCCCCCTCCCGATCACGTATCCAAGCGTTATGATGGGCTTTCTCCTTCTGATCCTATCGGTTACATATCCGGATGCGAGTGAGGCTGGGAGAGCGGCGGCCGAAGAGATGATGTAATATAGCCCGATATATGCTGGATCCTTCACGACGAACTCTATCATGTAGACTATTAGTGCGATCTCGATTATCCCGAGGCTGAATCCGTTTATGGCGCCGTTGAGATACATTATCTTCAAGCTTCTTGAGACCGCTTCTGGGAAGGATTTTATCGCCGCCTTGACCTCGCTGAGTCCAGGCTTTATTCTCGGGTTCGTGCTCGCCGGCGTGCTCGGTAGAAAGATTACGGTGATGAGGGAGCCGAGGGTCATGAGCGCGAGGAAGATTATCGGGGACTTCATAGCCATGATGTAGTCGGCTCCCCCGAAGAACGCGGTCCAAGTCTTGTATATCGCAACCCCTATCCCCGGCCCTATCAGCTCCGCGATCAGCATCGAGGCGACGTACGCTGAGAGCGCCCTCCCCCTCTGCCACCTCCTAGTCACGTCTGCGAGATGTGCTTGGGCGACGGGCCAGACCATTGCGGAGCCGGCTCCTTGAACGGCCCTGAAGATTATCAGCATCGGGATATTCTGGGAGATTATGAAGCCTGTCGTCGCGAGGAGGTAGAGGCTCATCCCGGCGACTATCGTCCGCTTCCTCCCGAAGACGTCGCTCAGAAATCCCGAGAACACCGACATGGGCGCTCTAGTGATCATGAATGCCGCCATGAGGAGGCCGAACTCCAAGGCGCCATGATGCGCCTCGATCACGCCCGCGGTCAGCTCAGGAAGCTCCTTCAAGACGCCTTCCAGCGCGAGGACTAGGTATGGAAAGAGGGGGCCGAGCGCGGAGAACCCGAGATTTATGATGAAGGATGCAGCGATCAGGATCAAGACCGCCTTCCTGACATCGAGCCTATCCGGCATTCTCATTTACCATTCGAGCTTAGGCGCACAGGCTCACGGCCGCAGCCCCATGCTCTAAAAGCCCCTATTTATCCATGCGAGCAGAGCGCTTTCCCACGAGATAACTCAGCTCACAGATTCGGCAGTAAAATAATTTCAATTTCTCAGATCCTTCGGTGCGATGATGAAATTATTGTTGCGGTAATGTGGGGCCGCTGGGATTTGAACCCAGGACCTCGCGGGCCCAAGCCGCGAATCATAACCAAGCTAGACCACGGCCCCCGGCAAGGGTTCAATGGCATGCTGATTTTTAGCTTTACAGACTGCTCGGCATTTAAGGTTATGGTTATTAGGAGTAATTTTTACGATTTCCAGGGAGCCCCGGTAGCTCAGCCGGCAGAGCGGCTTAAGGCCCCCCTCACTTTAACACCCTAACATTAAACATGTTTATACCAAAACTTTTATGTCCGGGAACTTGAGGAGAAGTGCGGCGCATGGGGCTTTAAAGCCCGAGCAGTTAGCGACCCGACGTCTTCTGCAACGCTGAGAACAGGGTCCTAGGAAAAGAATTATTAGTTTACATGATTATAGAACGATGTTTAAAAAGACTATGAGCTAATAGAGGAGGTGCCATGGAGTTGACTGAAAGGAAGATATACTATGTGGATGTAGCTAATGCAGGAAAGAAGAATAAGTTGCATGCGGTTTTTGATGGAAAGAGGACCTTTAAGGTTAGGAGGTTGATGGAGCTCGAGGATGCTGATGAAATCTACGTTGACATGTTATTCCCGGAGAACTACGGTGAGGTCTTAAAGATGCTAGAGAAGGGCATTAAAATCTTTCTGCTGACGGAAACAAAACTCATCAAAAAGCTGAGAGTCCAAAACAATGTAAGAAAAACTGATGAAAATGATTCAAAAGTCTTATCACTAATCTCAAAAGAATGCTTCCGAAATGTGAGTGTGGAGGAAATTAGGAGGAGAATGGAAATGCAACCATTGATAGCGAAATACGAGGTCTTAACCCGAAGGATTAAAACTCTAAAACAATGGCTTAAAGATGGTCAAACCTCCGAAGAAATAAGAAAGGAGATCGTGAAAACGTCAAGAGAATTCGAGAAAGAAAGGAGTAAGATTGGCAGAGAGATAATCAGTGCACTCGGCGAGAATTATCGAAAAATTCTGGAAAAGATAGGGTTGAGGGGTAGCGTTGAGGCAGCCATACTACTAACATACTTGGATCTTAGTCGTGGAATAAATAAGCTGTTGACGTATTGTTGGAGGAGTAGAAAAGTGAACGAGCATTTATCAAAGTTAGTGTATAGCATTTATCGCCACTATCTAAGGGGAGACGTGGTCCCGGAGGCGTATAGGAAATTCATAGAAGAATCGAGAGGAAAATTGTCGAAGAGGCAGTTGCTCGTGAGACTCAAGAGAATGGTCATCAAAGATCTTAGAAGAGCATACATCGAACTTTCGGTGAAGTCGGCATCGCAAATAGGTGCCTATGGGACCGGAGGAAATGAGCCTCAGACAGCAAGAGCGACGGACGCGTCTATAGTTTCTTTGAAAAACCTATAGACGCGCTACAAGGCCGACCTGTCTGGGGGCCGCCTCATACGGTCTCATAGGCCCTCTCTTTTCTTCTTCCCTTTTCTCTACATTCCTTTAAAGAGCTAAGGTTAATTAGCTTGAGAGTAAAATAGATTTTACAGCCCCGGTAGCTCAGCGGGTAGAGCGGCAGCCTTGTAAAGTTTATGTGATCTTTTGTTTTTCAAGAAAGCTGCAGGCCGCGGGTTCAAAGCCCGCCCGGGGCTTCAATATTCCTAGTCACGTGTTTTCTCTTTAAGGCTTTAATGACCGCAAGGCTGCTAAGATTTATCATCTCAATTGTAGGATGTTGTTAGTATGGTCTCCTTAGGTAAGCGGTATGCGACTTTACTTGAGGTCTGCCTAGTCTCTCTACTTCTGACTTTTGTTGGATGGCTCCGAGATGCTTATTTAGCCTACTTGAAGTGTAGTATGTTCTGGCATTTTGGCTTCCCCAGCATTTATGATGCTCATAGCCCTACTTGCCATAATCTTACCCAGGAGGAGCTTTAGGATTTACGGCTTTCTGCCCAGAAGCCCGCGCTTTACATTGAAGTGGAGCTCAGCATTTATAGCGGTCTTTATCCTGCCCGCGGTGTTCTCAATCGGGGTGTCGGCAGCTCTGGGCGTGGCTAAGCCTGCTGGGCTATCGCCGCTCAGCATAATTCTAAACGTAATCTTCAACATGATTTTCATCGGGCTTGTTGAGGAGGCTTATTTTAGGGGTTATGTGCGGTCTAGGCTTAATGAGGCCTTTGAGAGGCGCTGGCGGAGGCTCATCTTTAAGGCTTGGAAGGTCGATTATAGAATGAGCTTACCTCTAACCTCCATAATCTTCGCCCTGATTCACATAGTCAACTACTGGAATCCGATTATATCAAGGTGGGAGCCGGCTTGGTGGATGCCCATACACATCCTAGGAGCCTTCGCCTTCGGGTGCCTGGCCGGCGCTCTAAGGGAGGCATCAGACATTTATGTCTCGGCTTCACTGCACGGAGGCATAATGACCGCCTACACGTTTCTATCCATTTATACAAGCGAATTGACCCTAAACATCAGCCTATTCATCAGCTGGCTCATCTTCTTCTACCTTCTGGCCATCTTCTTCCATGAATCCGAGAACCTAAGTGGCCTAGATTTGAGAGGGCGCAGTAAGAATAGTGAATGAACTTAGGTCTTCGGAAACCCTAGATCAGAAGGTTGGAGGGAGCCTGAGGTCGGGGGTTCGAAGCCGCTCAGGGTTACAGATTACGGCTTTCCTCATGTAGATTGCGTTTCTTCCGGATTGCTCATTCTTGAGCTGAGTGCTTGTTCAATATTCCCAGCGTTATGAGTGACGCTGCTTGAGTGATGATTACGTAGCCTATGATTGTGGGCGCTGGTAGTTGTAGTAGGAGTGTTAGTATGAGGCCGCCAACCCCCCATGAGATTCCGTAAAGCATTCCGAAGACTCCGTAGGCGATCGCCAGCCCCTCTTTATCCACTATATCCGCTATTGAGGCCCTCATTATGGTCTCTGAGGCGCCCATCGTGAGCCCCCAGAAGGCTGCCATCACGTATGCTAGTATCGCGCTCCTCGTGGTTAATAGTAGCGGGATCATTAATGTTGCTATTGGAGCTATGTAGAGGCTCCTGAACTTTATCACGTCGTAAAGGTGGCCTATTGGGAGGGCTATTATGGCGTCCACGCCCATCGCGATCGCGTATAGCATCGCTATCTCGGCATCTCCCATGATACCCCATGATTTCAGGAAGTAGGATGCTATGGCCCAGTGCAGGAAGCCCAGAGACTGGAGCATCATCGCCGATGTGTAGAGCCAAAACCTTCTGCTCAGGCCTCTGAACGAGAGCTTTCTCGGCGAGATCTCGACGCTCTTAATTTTCGGATAAAGAGACCATGCCGTGAATATGAAAATCATCGCCAGAGTGCCCGGGATCAGAAGCATTAGAAATGCCTTGGAGTAATCATAGTGTATGAGCATGAATGCGAAGAGTAGGGGGCCTGCCAAGGCGCCGACTTGATCCATAACCTCGTGGAGGCCGAAGCCCTTTCCCCTGCCAACCCCCTCCGTTACCTCGGCCAGGATCACGTCTCTCAAGGGCGTCCTTAAGCCCTTTCCAACCCTCTCCACGAGATATAGCGCTGTCGCGATCCACCAAAATCCCGCGAAGGCGAGGAAGGGCAGGACCATGACGTTCATGGCGTAGCCCAGTGCTACGAAGCCCCAGAAGGCGGCCGAGGACCCCAGGTAGGATGCCAGCATACCGCTCACGAATCTGAGAGCATATCCCAGAAACTCGCCCGCGCCGATTATGGATGACGCGATTGGCGGAGCTCCGAGATGCTCCAAATAGGCTCCGCTGGCGGATCTAGCTCCCTCATAAACCATGTCAGCGGCCAGCGAGATGAGCCCGAGCAGAACAAAAACCACCAGAGCTCTCCTACCATATCTCCTGAGCTCCATCGCGTTAAACCTCGGAAATGGAGTGAAATATTTAAGAGTATTATGTTTTTGCGGATGGATGCTCAGGCGCATGGAATGAGCGAGTATAGAGGCTTGACGAGCGAGGAGCCATCACCGCACTATGGCTCATCGGATTAGAGTAAGCTGTGCGAAAAGCTCGGGAACTGTATCGCCAAATCTTTCTATTGGCTTCAATGTTTCCTCATTTATTCATGCTTATCATCCTCATGGATTCTGAGCATTCTCAGGAGCTTCTTCCGCCCCTCCCGAGGATCCTTGAGGGCTTCAAGGAGCTCGTTTGGGTCTTCCGCATCGAGGATATTTTCCTCGATCATCTTTTTGGCCATTATTCGGATCATCGCATCGGCCCCCTGCCCGAAGAGTCTTCTCATCGCTACGTGGAAGCTGTGGGGGTCCGCGCATAGGGCATCATAGGGATTATTCTGCAGCAACTTCTCAAGATGATATTCCAGAACCCTCAGCCCTGTTCTGCCTAAGAGCGTTTCAAGCACTGGTCGGATGATCCTAGCGACCTCCCCTCCTGAGGGGCTCGGAGAATACTCCCGATGCGACATTACCTCATCATTTTCTCGCTGTGCATGCCTATAAGAATGCTGCTCGCGCGGAATTGAGGTATTCCCGTCAAATTTACACCATGAATATCCGGGGTGCCTTATGGGGATGAGCCTCTGAAGTGCGGCGAAAGAGATATTACTGGTGCTCAGCCCCAATTAATGCATGAATGGATTCGATTTGGGAATCGTCTTCTGGCTCTTCCTCCTATTGCTGATTTTTCTCTGGCCGCAGTATAGGCTTAGGGCTCTTCAGGGCGCTAGGCTCAGCCTGATCAGGAAGCTCGAGGCGAAGCTCGGATGCAGGGTCATCACGCTCATTCACAGGCAGGAGAGGATAGGGCTCTTCGGGATACCATTTTACCGGTACATAGACATAGAAGACTCGGAGCACGTGCTCAGGGCAATCAGGACTACTTCGCCCGACACGCCGATAGCAATCATAATTCATACGCCCGGCGGCCTGGTCCTCGCGGCAGCCCAGATAGCCCTCGCCCTAAAAGAGCATAAAGCGAAAACGATAGCCATCATCCCGCACTACGCCATGAGCGGTGGAACGCTCATAGCCCTCGCGGCAGACGAGATCTGGATGGACGAGAACGCAGTCCTCGGCCCAGTTGACCCGCAAATAAGCGACCCGAGGCATGGAGCGATCCCAGCATCCTCGATCCTGAGAGTCGTGAATGAGAAAGGTAAAGATAAGGTTCGGGAAGAATACTTGTTGCTCGCGGACATCGCGGAGAAGGCGATGAGGCAGATGGAGGAGCTCGTCTACAAGCTGTTAAAGGATAAAATGGGAGATAGGGCGAGGGAGCTGGCGAAGATAATGGTTGAGGGTAGATGGACTCATGATTACCCGATAACGGTCGAGGAGGCCAGAAGCCTCGGGATACCGGTCAAGACCGAGATACCGGCCGAAGTCTATCAGCTGATGGAGCTCTATCCGCAGCCAGCCGCGCTAAGGCCGAGCGTCGAGTACGTGCCCGCGCCATACGCTCCGCCCAGGAGCCGTAGGGGCGAGCAGCAGAGGTAGTGGCCGCGGGGTGTGCGGGGCTTGAGGAGGATTGGGATCGTTACGAGCGGCGGCGACGCGCCCGGCATGAACGCGGCGATAAGGGCCATCGCCAGGCTCGCGGCGTGGAGCGGCATGGAGGTCATCGGGTTCGAGAGGGGCTGGAGCGGCGTGATCAGGAACGAGTATGTATTGCTGGAGCCTAGGGCTGTTAGCGGCATACTCCACCTCGGCGGAACGATATTGAAGACGAGCAGGTGCCCGGAGTTCAAGACCAGAGAGGGCGTCGAGAAGGCGGCGAGAAGCATAGCCGAAGATGACCTCGATGCCCTGATAGTGATAGGCGGCGATGGCTCGATACGCGGAGCACATGAGCTGAGCAAGCTCACCGACGCGGCGATAATAGCTCTACCCGCCTCAATAGACAACGATGTATACGGGACGGATGAGACGATAGGATTCGACACCGCCGTCAACACGGCTTTGACGGAGATAAACAAGATCAGGGATACCGCGGTATCGCTTGAGAGGACGTTCATAGTGGAGGTGATGGGAAGGAATAGGGGCTTCCTGGCCTCCGAGATCGGATTAACCGCCGGAGCAGAGGTAATTCTCGTTCCGGAGATACCGTATAACGAGGAGGTGATCTTGGAGAGGCTTAGAAGGGATGCAGCCAAGGGCAAGAGATCGAGCATAATAGTTATCGCTGAAGGGGTTGGGAAGACGAGGGAGCTCGCGGAGGCCATAGAGAGAAAGGTCGGGGTTGAGGTCAGGATAAGTATCCTCGGATATGTTCAGAGGGGCGGGAGCCCGACAGCTAGAAGCAGGCACCTCGCATCAGTCTTCGCGGAGAAGGCTATAGAGCTGCTGCTCGACGGCGAGAGGAGCAGGGTCGTCGGGATACAGGGTGGGAGAATAACCTCGGTAAGCCTGGCGGAAGCATGCAGCAATCAGAAGCCGCTCAACCTGGAGATACTGAAACTCGCCGAGAAGCTCGCAATATGAGAGCCCGGAAAAGCGCAATTTCATATTCAACAAACTCTCCAGCTAATCGAGGAGATGATGAGCGCGTCCTTCTCTGAGCATGAGGCGCGATGAAGAGGGGGCGATGGAAGAAGCTGATCCCCCTCCGATGCGGAGCACATTGATTATTTGATCGCTGCTACGGCTTCTCTCCTAGGATCTCGTGGGCCTTCGGCCACTCGACATTATAGAGCTCTGGGTTCAGCCTCGGGATGAGCGCCGATACTATCGCCTGCGCGCACAGGTCTATTCTCCTAACGCGGTCTCGCGTCAGGTATCCCACAGCTCCGCCCTTGCGCCCGATCTCCCTGATCCCCGAGATCTCCTCCATGACCTCCTCAGCCTCCCGAGCCCTTCCACCCAGTATCCTCTCCACGACGATTACCGGAAACTCGAGTGTCATGCTGAACCCGAGAGTAACCCTCTCCTCGGAGTCGATTATCGCGCACACATGCTGATCGGCGTATCCCGTGATGCTGTGCAGGACCCTCATGAGCCCAGCCTCTATCCCGACTCCGAGATCAGCATCAGCCTTCCTCAAGGCCTCCCACGCCCTTATGACAGCCCCCCTAATAGTCTCCTCGAAGCCTATGGGCTGCGGCGGAACATCGACCGAGATGGGCGCGACTTCCACCACGCCGAAGAACTTCTCGAAGCACATTTTCACGGCCTCTATCTTGACCTCGTTCATCGAGCCGACTCCAACACGCATGACCATAACGCTCGATAAACCTGACCAGTAATTATACGTCGCGCGCTTTCCCAGCCTCTTTGATCAGCTTCCTCAGCCCATCTTCCAAGCTTATTCTCGGGCTCCAGCCGAGCACCTTCCTGACCAGGGATATGTCGGCATAGCTATCCCTTATGTCGCCAGGCCTGGGCGGAGCATGAATCGGCTCAGCATCCATACCATAGAGCCTGGTCATGATGCGGGCGAGCTCGATGATCTTGACCGGCCTACCAGACCCCAAATTAACTATGGTGGCTCTTTCCAAAGGGATTTCGAGAGCCCTGATGAATGCCTCCACAACATCATCCACGTGAATGAAGTCTCTCGTCTGATTTCCATCCCCGAATATGATCGGAGGCCTTCCTTCGCTCAGCCTCTCCATGAACTTCGTTATGACGCCGGCATACTCGGGCCTCTGACCAGGCCCATAAACGTTGAAGATCCTGAAGATCAAGGACTTCTCCCGGCCCATGAAGCCCGATACGACGTATTCCTCGCTCATGAGCTTCGAGAGGCCATAGGGTGAGAGCGGTCTCGTGGGATGATCCTCGGCAACTGGGAGCTTAACGGGCTCGCCGTATACCGCTGCGCTGCTCGCGTGCACGAGCCTGTTCACTCCGGCCTTATTAGCGGCATCAACGAGCTTTTTAGTGCCCTCCGCGTTCACCTCCATGTAGAGCTCCGGAAGCCTCATGCTCTCCTCGACGCTTATCAGAGCAGCCAAGTGAATCACGGCATCAGGCCTGACATCGGATAGGACATCAAGCACTGCAGCCCCATCCCTGATATCCGCTTTATGGAAGAGCATGCCACGATTCTTGAGCATCCTGATTTTCTCAAGGGATCCTCTGCTCAAGTCATCAAGACCGTGAACCTCAATCCCGAAATCCAGTAGCCTTTGACAAAGGCGTGAGCCTATGAAGCCCGCCGCGCCCGTCACCAGAACCCTCAAAATCGTGATGCAGAATCGTGCGGAGGGATATTAAGATCCTCTCAGGCGCGTCCCGGCATTTTAACGAATATTCACTCACAAGGAATAAAGCTCCCCGCCGCCCACAATATATTGGGCATGTGCAATCACTCCCGCCTCACATATCTCGGCTCTCAGAAAGCTTACGAGGGTTACAATTACTACTTCAAATGCCTCGAATGTGGAGCGGTTCTAATAAAGCTCCCCTCTGGAAAGATCTTCCAGGTGGGCGGCAGAAAGGCGGAGCTAAAGGCTCCAGCGGTTTAAGCGCATTGAACCTATTTTTTCTCCCCGCGATAATGAGTAAGCACCGCCCTGAGATTCTCGAGCTCTCTTTCTATCGCCCGCTCATGGATCTCGGTGAACCACTCCTGGCCCCTCGAGATTCTCCAGAGCTTCTCGATGAGCGCTATGCTATTCGTTAAATGCTTCTCTATGTCGCCGGGCTCATAATCATATCCGGTGTAGAGTGTTGTCTGCCTCGCAGACCAGTCTCCCGGCTGATCCGCCCCCGGAATATACTCGGGAAGATACCTATTGAACGCCTCGTAGCTCGTGATCCCGCCGAGAAGCTTCAACTCGCCTCTCTCAGAGTAGTAGCTCTCGTCTGGGCCATAGAGCGGCATGTCGTAGAGGTTGTAGCAGAGGGCGGTTAAGTTTCCAATCGCGAAGAAGTATGTCCTCCTGAATCCCAGCCTCGAGGCCGTTTCATGTATCATCCTCAGCCCGTCGATCGATATGAAGCCGTAGACGATGAGCTCCTCGAGCGCCGAGTTCCTCTCCTCCGCAACCTCGGCCAGCCTCTCGAGGGACGCTCTCCCGGTTCTCCCACTCGCCTCGGTATCGGGCTTCAAGACTATGAGAAGCTCCCTTCTCGGAAGCTCCGAGAAATCCTCGTAAACTATCTCTATCCTTCTCTCATCCGCCGCATGGTGAGCCCTGTATGAGGGGATCACGTAGCGGGGCCTTATCCAGACCTCCCTAAACCCGAGCCCGATTTCTCTTAATGCTTCATGAAGCCTGTATCCGGGCGCGGCCCTCAGCACGTGCTCGAAGACTATCGCATCCGCGCGATACTCCCTTAGGCGTGTCAGCTGAGTTATCGCTTTCGCGGCATCTCTCGCGCAGGCTAGAGCCAGCTCCTCCAGCCTCTCACCAACTATATGCGGGTGGCATGCGATCTCCCTCCCCGCCTCGCAGTCAATTATGTATGCCTCGCAGCTCCTTGGGAGGCCCTTAACCCTGTAAACCCTGCTTCCCGGCGATAACCCCTCCACGCGAACATCCTCAGTGGAATCCACTTTAACGTTGAAGATCTCGATGAGCTTATCAGCGAGGCTGCCGTCGGATCTCATCCTCTTCTGCTCCCTGCCTCAGGTGGATTTCAGCCCATATTAAAGCCCGAGTTCGCCGAGCATGCATGAGGCTACGCCGCGTCAGGAGATTCATCGAGGTTTGATGCTTCTTGGCCACGCCCACTCCGCTCCAAGATCTTCCCCGGATTATCCCTCACAGGCAAGTAGACCTTCTCGTAAAAGTCTCGCTGGCTTCTGAGAACGTCTTCCGGGAACCCCTTGACATACTCGACGGCAGCAACCCAAAACTTCTCGAAGCTCGACCCGAATCTCGCTGCTATCATCCTATCGAAATCAACCGGCCTCTGAATCTGCCCGCCTATCATGAAGTATCCCCCGGGAGATCGATAAGCGATCTCGTCGCCCACCTTCTCCTCTATCTCCTCGCGCTCGGCGGGCTGACCCGCCCTCGAGCTCCCTCCAGGCCTCCTCGCGGACACGCCGCGCTTCTTAGCCCAAGCATAGAATATTGCCCTATTCAGCCCGAAGGACTTGGCGAGATCAAGATCGCCCCTCAGCACGTAGTATCTCGCGGCTTGGAGAAGCCCCATGACTTGGAACCTGCCAACCTGGCCGGCTCGAGCCGCGGGCGCCGCCCTCTCCTCCACCCCCTCCCCGCCTATCATAGTCCTCGATTCGCTCCTGATCTCGGCAAGAGCTTTCAGCGCCAGCTCATCTCCCTCGCCATCCTCAAATAAGTCCCAATCACTCCAATACCTGAAGCTATCCATCCTGGCCCAGTCAAGATCGAAGTTCTCAAGCTCATCGGGCTTGATCGTCACGGCGACTAGATCGAGCTCTCGATGGAGGCTTAGGGGCGCTGTGAAGACTCTCTGAACATCCATCAGGTTCTCGATCTTAATCCTCCTATCACTCGACCTCGATCTATCGCACACTCTTTCGAGCTCATCTCTCGCGCGCGTAAGAACATATTCTGCTATCGCGAATGAGATTCTCAGCGGCCCCATCTTCCAGATCTCACCACTCAACGCCTTTTCGTTCAGGTGGACGTGGATTCCCCGCCCGGACCAGACCAGGTAGATGGACTTCTCGACTCCCTCGCCTCTAAGAGTATCCACGAGTATCCCGGCCGCCTCCTTGATCAGATCCACCTCCTCCAGCGATCCATCGACATCCCAGCTCGGCGTGCTCATGAGAATATTATCCTCGGAGGAGACGTCTTCCTTTCGCTCAAGCCTCCTGTAAACATTCGCCGAGCC
Organism: Candidatus Wolframiiraptor sinensis; assembly: GCA_023268255.1. Classification (GTDB taxonomy): domain Archaea; phylum Thermoproteota; class Nitrososphaeria_A; order Caldarchaeales; family Wolframiiraptoraceae; genus Wolframiiraptor; species Wolframiiraptor sinensis. The sequence continues at coordinate 146,447 of JALNJX010000004.1, read as the reverse complement.
GTAGATCGTTCTCGGCACCCTATTTCCGAACCTGTTTATCAGCCTCTTCAAGTCGGCTGGCTCGCTTATCATGAGCGGTCTCCCATCAGGCCAATATCTGTAGAAGATTCGGTCACCGCCGCTAGACCGGCACTCCAGGGCAACCCATCTACCGGAGCAGAATCTCGAGATCTCCCTCGCGACATCCTCCCTCAAATAATGCCTCAGAGCGTGCTCCATCCTCCGATCATATGATATGCTCTCGAGCGGGCTTTAACCTCAGGCAGGTTTAAGAGCAGAGGTCATACTTGAGGCATTATCGCCGTATCGTCTCCGGCGATCCTAGATCTTGGAGAGCGCCCTATCCAAGTCCTCCTTCAGGTCCTCGACATCCTCTAGGCCGACCGATAGCCTGAGGAGGTTCTCGCTTATCTCGAGCATCTCCATCTGCTCCCTGCTCATGTTCTTGGCCGCGGTCCAGATCGGATATGTTAGGAGGCTCTCGACGCCGCCAAGGCTCGGCGTGGGCTTAATCAGCTCCGTGCTCTTTAAGACCTCGATCGCCTCTCTCTGGCCTCCCCTCACCTTGAAGCTCAATACTCCTCCATAGAGCCTCCGCTTGAATATCCTATCCGCGATGCTCTTATATGGGCTGCTCGAGAGCCCGGGATAGTAAACCCTCTCGATCTTCGGGTGGTCCTCGAGGAACTCGGCTATCTCGAGGGCACTCCTCGACTGCTTCTCGAACCTCGCCTCGAGCGTCGCCACCCCACGTATCGTGAGAAAAGCATCGAATGGGCTCATGATCGATCCGAGCTTCCTCCTCCAGTTCCAGAGGGTTTTCGCATCCTCCTCGCTTTTCACGATTATCGCGCCGCCCACGACGTCGTTGTGGCCCGCGATGTATTTCGTCAAACTATGAACAGCGATCCAGGCCCCATCCTCGAGCGGGTTATAGAGTATCGGCGTGGTGAAAGTGTTATCGATGATTAATGGTATCCCGAGCTCGGCGCATCTCTTAGCGATCTCCTTGACGTCGGCAACCCTCACCATGGGATTTGTGATGGTCTCGACCAGCGCGAGTGAAATCCCATCCTCAAGCCTCTCGAGAAACTCATTCGTATCCGATCTGGCGAGAATGCACTTGACGCCGAATTTCGAGAGATTCTGGGCGAGCTCTTGCGTGGTCCCATAGCACTCAAGCGGCACCAGGATCTTCGAACCCGCGCTGAGCTTCGAGAGATAAGCGGCGGCGATCGCCGCCATACCGCTCCCGAAAGCGAGGCAATCAACGCCCTTCTCAAGCTTCGCCAAAATCTTCTCGAGAGCTCTAACCGTATAGTTCTCCTCCCTACTATACTTAAGATCTAGGCCGCGATCGCTAAGCCTAGGCTCGCCAGTTGCCGAGTCCGGATACTCGTATATGGCGGTCTGATATATGGGGACCTTAAATACCCCCCTCTCGCGATCCCTATACTCGTGCCCGTGAATCGCTTCAGTAGATATTTTTCGAGCCATTTTGCAGATGTTTCAAATGTAATCGGATGTTCATAAACATTTATAATCAGATATTCCAACAGGAATCATTGAGGGGACGGCTGCTCCTTGGAGAGGCTCTGGGATCTCGAGTCCCTCGCGAAGCTCAGAAAGAGGCTTGGATTGAGTCAGAGGGAGCTTGCGAGAATGTCGGGGGTCAGCCAGTCTCTGATCTCGAAGATCGAGCGCGGCAGGATCAATCCCTCCTATGAGGCTGTTAGGCGGATTCTCCAAGCTCTCGAGATGGCTAGAGCTGAGAGGGGCGCCAAGCTCCTGGCCAAGGATATCTGCACGAGGGACGTTATCTGCGTGGAGGCATCCGATCAATTGAGCAAGGCAATAAACCTGATGAGGAGGCATGGGATATCGCAGCTCCCTGTTCTCAGGAATGGCATCCTCATCGGAAGCATCTCAGAGTCATCGATAATGAGGAAGCTCGAGAGGATAAGGTCCACGGAAGTGCCGGTGGGCGAGATAATGGATGAGGCTTTTCCGATGATACCCGAGGAGGCTTCTCTAAGCCTTGTCAGGCAGCTCCTCCAAGAATATCCGGCGGTGCTCCTCCAGAGGGATGGAAGGATAACGGGGATCGTGACAAAGGCCGATCTATTCAAGGTGCTGGACTCGAGGGTCGAGGAGCTTTAACGCGCTTCCCCGGCCTCGCTCACAGCCCTCAACAGCATCTTCAGGGCCTCGACATTCTCCCTCCTGCAGCTCTTGCGCCTCTCATCGACGTATACCCCGAGCTTCCTCGCCTGCTGGATCGTTATTCCCGCCTCCCTCAGCTCATTCACGCTGAAGCCCCTGCCACTTCTCTCGATAATCCTACCATTCCTGAGCTTTCTCCTGACAACTGGGATGGGCAGGCTCATCCCCCACCCCCCAGCAAGAGATACCTGCTCTCTTGAGATTCGCGGGCTTGAGGCTGGATTTAGCCCTAACGCCCCCGGGATAAAGCTTCCCCGCTCCTTTGAATCGCCTCGCGTGCTATGGACTCTGCCTCCTCTTCCAGACCTCCACTCTCGCGCCCTCGACCCTCACAATATCTCCCCTCGAGATCAAGCTGATATCCACCTCATCCACGCACGGTATCTCGGCTATTATTGCTCCGACGGCGATTATGGGCTCGCACCTTTGATTTACTATGGCCTTCGGCGCTAGGCCACGCCTCCTCAGCCTGAGAAGAATGTATGATCCGACGGTCGAGCCCTTCCCATATGGAAAGACGAGTATCTTGTCGGCGATCACCTCTCCCTCGAGCTCATGTCCTCTCTCGATTATTCTACCGGTCTCGGGATCCACGCCGCCGTAGAAGCTTATGGGCTGCCGGGTCGTCAGCGCCTCGCCCTCAGCGCGCCCCTCCCTAATCACCCTGCCCTCGAGAACAATCCTCATCTCACAGCATCCTCCACGAGCTCTTGCAGGGGCTTGAGCTGAACCCTGACGCCGTGAATATTTCTCAGATAGTATGCGGCCTTGGAGGAGTTTGTGATGATGGTCTTTACCCCGAGCCTTCTAAGGGGCGCGACAACCGGGCACGTATCGCAGTAAACCTTGACTCCGATCTCCTCCAGCTTCTCGAGTAATCCTATCTTTTCGGCCTGAGCCTTGACTGCCCTTGAGGCGAATACCCAGAGCCTCCGCCCAATCCTCCTGCCGCCCAGCAGCAAATACAGCTCCGTGAGCTCTTCGATCGAGGCGTGGGGGCATCCGATGAATATCAGGTCGGGATCCTCTAAGCTCTCGCTGAGCAGCTCGATCTCCTCCCGCAGATCCTTCTCCGTTACCTCGATCTCTTCTTCGGCGTGCATCCCGGAATATCTATGCGCCTCCGGAGTGATCCCCTCAACATGGAAGAGCGCTATCCCTCCAGAGGACGCGAGGCCGGCGCCGAGAGCCTTGAGCTGATCCCTTGAAACCGCTCCAAGCCCCTTGAAGAATGGGACACCGCTTCCCAGCATCCTCCCAACGCGGTAGCCGAGAGCCGATGCCTCTAGTTCACTGCTTATCCTCGGAGCTCTTATGAGCATGGTGGGCGCCCTGTTTTCATCGAGGTGAAGGCCGTATAGCGGCGTCCTGCCAGCGATCGCGGCCGCGAGAGCGCTAGGCCCGCCCTCGCGATTAGTCCTCGCGCCAAGAACCGAGTTCGCGTAGATTACTGCTGAGCTCTCGCTCCACGCTACGTGGTCTCCGAGCCCTGGGATGTTGCCGGCGAGATATGGCGTGCAGGTTAGCGTCGGCTCGATTCCGAGCTTTAGATAAGCCTCGATAACCTTCAGCTGCTTATCCGCGAAGTCCTCTGGAACACCCATCTCGGCCCACTCCTCTAAGTCCATGCCGCATGGGTTCAAGGTCGTGGGAACCCTGACCTTGCCATCTTCCGCGAGCTTGAGAAGAAACTCCAGCCCCTCCTCACCCAGATTAGCATATGAAACTCCGGAGATCTGCGCGCTCCTTATCTCGATCAGTCGCTCAGCTCCATAGATCTTGCCGAGCGCGACGAGTATCTCCATGGCCTTCTGGGCGGCGTAGCCGTGCTCGCCCGCCAGCATCTCCTCTTCAAGCCTCGTCAAATACATCTCGGTCACTTCACGTAATCTTCGATCCTGATCTCATCTTCTCCGGGTATCCTCGCCCTAATGAACTTGCTCCTATCGGCGGAGAGCGGTATTGTCGCGTCCAGGCCGGCCTTGCACGTCCTCCTAGTAACCTGATCGGCTGATGGGTCTAGGGATGATCCAAGCTCATTCGGCTTCAACACGAGATCTCGATCGAGCTGAGCCCTCGTCGCTATGGCCCACTCGAGGTCAAGCGGATTCGAGAGATCTATATCGTCATCAACGACTATTACGTGCTTCAAGCTTCCATGAGCCCTCAACGCAGCTTCAATAACCCTTCTAGGATCATCATCGCTCCTCTTCCTGATGCTTATCGCGCAGTGAAGCCAATTGCATCCGCCCGGCGTAAGCCTGACATCCACGACCTCGCATACCTTCGATGCTTCGGCGTAGATCGCAGCCTCCCTCGGCATGCCCATCAAATTCCTGTGTTCGCTTCCGGCCGGAAGTATCTGCTGGAATATCGGATTCCTCCTCATCGTGATGCACTCTATCTCGATGACCCTCTCCTTTCTAACGATGTCATATGTTCCGGTTATGTCTATGAATGGACCCTCATCGGCCCTCTCATCCGTTATCCTTCCCTCGATGACCAGCTCGCAGTCCGCTGGAACGAGAGTATCGCTCGTCAAGGCCTTGGCATATCTCATCGGGGCGAGAGCCGCCGCTATGTCAAGCTCGCTGACGCCGATCTTCCAGGTGACTGCGGCCGCAAGCATGAAAGCTGGATGATTTCCGACAGCTATCGCGACCCTCCTAACACCCCTCCTGATGAACTCGTCGAGATGCCTCGGCAGTATCCTTGCTGCAACCCTTCTTTCATCTAGGAGCATGAGCCTATGATAGCTCGCGTTATGCCCCAGCTCGGGGTCGCGGGCGATCACTATCCCGGCGGTCATGTATGGGCCGCCATCCCTCTCGCCGAAGATCAGGAATGGAAGCTTCCTAAGATCGGGGTCATCGATCACGATCTCCTGGCATGGCGGATCCTTCACGATCTCGCCTCTTCCAGGCTTCTCCATCGCATCGGCAATTCTCTTCAGGAGATCGCGCTCAGATATTCCCAGAGCTCTGGCCAGAATACTCCTATCGGCGCAGAGATTTCCGAGAAGCTTTAAGCCCGGAGCTTCCCGCACATCATGGAAAAGGACGGGTCTCGGATCCAGCCTCTTCATCAGTGCGGCGGCCTCATACCTCGTCGAGACGGGTCTCCGAACGTGGACGAGAAGCCCCTCTTCATCCAGTAACTCGAGAAAGCTTCTCAGGCTCATTCAAGCAGCTGATATTCCACACGACACCATGTATTAAGGTATCCTTCTCGCCGCATGCTATCGATCGCATCTAATGGTTTATCTTCCGCCCAGCGCATGATATGGATCGCCCTTGTCTCCCAGGTTCGTGGTTCATGAGCATCACGCGAGGAGGGCTGGCCTGCACTATGATCTCAGGCTTGAGATAGGCGGCGTCTTGAAGTCCTGGGCCTTCAGGAAGGAGCTCCCGACGAGCCGCGGCGTGAAAAGGCTCGGAATACCGCAGCCTGATCACGAGCTTTGGTACGCGGATTTCGAGGGCGTGATCGAGGAGGGCTATGGAGCGGGCGTCGTCAATATATGGGATAAGGGGGAGTTCAAGCTCATGGAATACGAGGAGGACAAGAAGATAGTTTTCGAGTGCATGGGATCAAGGTTAAGAGGAAGATACGCTATGGTGAATATCGGGAGGGGCTGGCTACTATTCAAGATCGCGTGAGGGATCGAGGTGATGGGGATATTGCTCAAGATCGAGAACCTGCACGTCGCGGTTAGGGACAGGTTGATACTCAAAGGCGTGAACCTCGAGGTCGGCGATGGTGAAGTCCATGTAATCTTCGGGCCCAATGGCTCGGGGAAATCTACCCTTGCGATGGCGATAATGGGTCACCCGGAATACAGGATCGTGAGCGGTAGAATAATCTTCGATGGAGAGGACATAACGGAGAAGCCGATAGACGAGAGGGCCAGGATGGGAATAAGCATAGCTTTCCAGAATCCGCCGAAGCTTCATGGGATAAGGCTGAAGGATCTCCTCGCGAGAATAGCATCTGAGAACGGCGTTGGCGAAAAATTCTTAGAGATAGTCGATAAGCTCAACATATCGCGAGAACATCTGAGTAGATACGTGAATGTCGGGTTCTCGGGCGGCGAGATCAAAAGGTGCGAGATCGCTCAGGCGCTGGCCTCGAATCCGAAGCTCCTAATACTCGATGAACCGGACTCGGGCGTGGATGTTGAGAACCTCGAGCTCATCGGCAGATTTCTCTCCGAAAGCTTGAGGAATAGATCCGCCCTGATCATAACTCATCACGGGCACATTCTGAGGCACCTGAAGCCCATGAAAGCCCATGTCCTCATAGATGGAATGATAGCGTGCGAGGGGGACCCGGAGCAGATACTCAGCAGGATAATGAGGGATGGTTATAGGTGGTGCGAGAGATGCAGATTGATGAGGGGCGGCTGAGAGAGGCTCTCGGAAAGCCGGCTGAGCACGGCGAAGACTTGGATCTCGATGAGTTCGAGCGGGAGCCAGGAGTGAGAGCCGAGGTGGATGAGGATGTTAGGAGGAGGAGCCTCGAGGTCGGGGTTGATCTGGGCAAGGCCTCATCACTCACAACATTCCTTCAAGTAGATCACGAGATAGCGTATAGGGCGATACAGAAGCAGTTTCAGGGAGATATCGAGCTCATGCCCATACAGGAGGCGGTTGAGAAGCATCCATGGGTTCGAGAGCATCTCTGGAGCCTCGTAAGCCCATACGCGGACAAGTATACGGCGTATAATGCGCTGAAATCCGCGGGCGGCTTCTTCCTCAGAATACTGGAGGGCAGAAGGCTTCACATGCCGATACAGGCCTGCTTCCTCTCATACTCGCCGGGGATAATCCAGAGCGTCCACAACATCATAGTGGCGGAGCCGGGCTCCGAGGCATGCGTGATCACGGGATGCACGATGAGGAGGCGTGATCAGAGGGGCCTGCACATCGGCGTAACCGAGATATTTATCGGGCCCGGGGCGAGGCTAAACTACACCATGGTCCACAGGTGGGGGCCGAGCTTCCACGTAAGGCCCAGGACTGGTATAGCGCTCGATGAGGGAGCGGTGCTATCATACAACTACGTGCTCCTCGGAGCGGTGGGCAGCTTCCAGTCAAAGCCGTCCGCCGTGCTTAAAGGGGGAAATGCCGCGGTATCCATGAACAATGTAATCTACCTCGATGGCTCCTCAAGGATGGATTTGGGCGGTGACTGCCTGATTGCCGGAAGGGGTTGCAGGGCCGAGCTGATAACAAGTGCCGTGGCATCTGGTAGGGCAAAGCTCGCAGTCAGGGGGAGAGTTGTGTGCGAGGCGGATGATGGCCGCGGCCACATAAGCTGCAGGGGCTTAATGCTCTCCGATGAGGCCGAGGTGTATGCGATACCGGAGCTGGTTTCGAGGAGGATGAGCGCGTCGCTGACGCACGAGGCGGCGATAGGCAGGATCTCCGAGGATCAGCTGGTATACCTAATGGCGAGAGGCTTCTCGAGGGAGGAGGCGGAGTCCATAATAGTCAGGGGATTCCTAGATGTATCATCCCTGAATCTGCCGAGCTTCCTGGAGGAGTCGATCAAAAAGATTATAGACCTCGCCGTCAAAGGATTCTAGGAGCTTGGCATCTGAGGAAGGAGTGATCGGGGAGGTTAAGAGGCTTCGAGTAGAGCTCTCGGAGAAGCTCCATGAGCTCGAGGAGAGGATTAGAAGGCTTGAGGACATTGTCTCTCCATCGAAGCTGATCGCGATAAACTGGAGGATCGCGCACGTGGAGGCTTTCGCTCACAGGATCCTATCACTGTCCAAAAATACTCTCACAAGCGTGCCCGAGATAGAGAGGGACTTGAGGGACTATTTCAGCGACCTCGGAGACTTGGCGAAGCTTATTGAGAGGGAGATCGGCTCGGTGGATTGGGACCTCATAAGGTCCTGCACATTTGTGGTGATGCGCGCAGCTAGGACGGCTGGCCTACCATTCAGGACGATCGCGAGCATCGCGATCGAGAAGCTCGGTGGATTAGCTGTGTAGGCGATAGACGAGAACGCCGTCAAAGAGGTATACGGGTTTGTGGACTGGGATTACTGGAGGAGCTTAGCTGCGAAGTTAAAGAAACCCTAGAAGCCGATGTAGTGTATCCTTACGTGATTCCAATACTCCTCCTCGTAGGGGGTTATGAAGCCGCAGTGTGGGCAGATGAAGAAGCTCGGGCCGCGGCTCCCTCCCTCTCCCGACTCCTCATCCTCGACCACGACCTCGCTCTCGGAGCTCGTTATTCCGCGAAACTTTATCCCGAGATCAAGTAGCGTTCTCGCGGTGAGCTTGGCTATCCCATCCACATCCAGCGAGCCGCCGGCGAAGCTATCATCCAAGATTATCTGAGACCTGTTGATGACCGGCATTATCCCCATCGGCGCCAGAACCTCTGATAGCCTCGCCGCCAGCTTCTCCGCGTTCCTCTCCCACCTCATCCTTATCCTTATCAAGCTTCTTCATCCTCCTAATGGCCCTCCTATAATAGGCTAGCGGGCTCCTGACGCCGCCGCATAGAGCGCCATCCTTCACGCACAGGCCATTGGTCTTCATCGTGCTGCAGCTCGGAGCCGTATACCTCGTCCTGCTGCCCCTTAGGCCGGCTATATGCTCAACCTGATATCTCGCGATCCTCTCATTGAAGTCCGGCCTATTCGCGTAGAACCTGATTATCTCGTGGGGCTCAAACCCTATGTTCGAGAGGAATGCGGCGAAGGAGAAGTTTGCGAAGTGGCTTATGTTCTCTCCGGCCATGAGCTTATCGGCTATGGCCCTCATGCACGGCGGCCAAGTCTCCGGCCCAGTTTTAACAGCGTCCAGCTCGAGCTCCACCGCGGCCGGCATCTTCCCCCTTATCTCCTTGATCGCTTCCTCAACCGGCCCGGGAAGCGCTCCAATCTTCCCAACCCTCTCTATCAGGGATAAGACGTGCTCCATCACGCGATCCTTCAAAAGCCTGATGAGCTCATGGGATGTTACGAGGACTCTCCCGCGCTCGACGACCCGGTTCACGAGCTTCCACTCCGGCCTATTGAATGCGAGAGCGCCCCTCAGGTAATCCCTCAAGCCCAGCGAGTAGCCGTAGGATACGCCGCCTATGACCCTCGCATCCTGCCTAACATCCATGCTGAAGACATCCCGCGCGATCTTGAGAACTATCTCATCCCTCCATTCCGGATCCTCTGACTCGAGTAGCTTGATCGTGAGGGAGGCGGTCGCGAGAGCAAATCTCCTCGCGAGTCTCTTATCGCCCATTGCTGCTATCATCGCGATTGAGAGCGGGAATGATGCCAGCTCGATGAAGTCATCATCTGAGAGGCCGGAGAGCTCAATCTCATCGCCGCGCTCGATCGCCTCGAGGATCCTTCTCTTCGCCCTCTCGACGACCTTCAGGTAAGCCGGATCATTGAAGCTCTCGAGGGTTATCCCATACTCCGCGAGCCTCCGCCTAGCCTCAGGCAGGAACGGGTATCTGGCGGTTATCGAGAGCCCCTTAATCGAGGCCATCTACGGTCAAGATTGCTGGGGTGCAGCTATTAAGCTAAGCCCTCCGCCATCCTCATTAAAAGCCCCCTGAGCTCCGGGCTCCTAATCTCCCTCAAAGCGGACTCGTAGATCTCCCACGCCCCAGCGTATCCGGATTTTATGTAGCTGAGGGCTTGAAGGCCCATCTCGAGCTTATCCACGTCCCTAACGAGCCTCGCGGTTTCGCTCGACCCCTCAGAATACTTCCTCCAAGCATCAATAAGTTTCTCGGCGGCCTCGTCGGGAAGAGCTTTGGCCATCTCCATGATCACCTCCGCCTCCCTCTCCCCCAGATCCCCGATCCTCTCCTTCTCTCTTGGAGTAAGATCTCCGATGAAGGCTTCCGGTAGATCATGTATCAGAGCTATTCTCATCGCCTCCGCCGCGTCGAGGTCCATGAGATCTGCCAAGATCATCGAGAGCACGGCGACGGCGTAGCAGTGGGCAGCAACGCTCTCTGGATTCCTCACGCCCCTCTTGAGCCAGCCGGTTCTCCTAAGCTCCTTAAGCCTTACAACGGCATCATGGATCCTCGCAAGCCCCTCTACCGAGAGCATCAGAGAGATCTGGCGAATAACCACGTATTATCCCTGCGCTCGAGCCCGGGAAATGCTTAACACCCGGCACTATGAAAGCAGGGCCATGGCTCCCTGCTGCAAGAAATCCGCGAAAAAGAAGAAGGAGAAGGAGTCTCCGCCCTAAACAATCCTCAACCCCATCTTTTTCTCAGCCAATATCTTCCCGAGCCTCTTCTGGATGCCCGAGCTATATTGCGCGGCCTTCTTCGGCTTCTCGAGAATCCCCATCGGGATCCCGAGAATCTCGGCGGCCTTCCTGAGAATCCACTTCCTGATAACCCTGCCATCCAAGATCCTCAGCTTGAGACTTGGGTCGATTGAGAGGGCGACCTCATAAATGGATTTAGCGACATAGGGCGCGAGCAACTGGGATCCGGCGAGAGCGGCCGCAAGCTCATCCCTCACCAGATTCTTCTCGTGGATCATCTCGACATCTCTTCTCATTAGCTCGGCCGCTGCCTCGATACCGCCCTCGAGCACGGCTTTCTCGTATCTCCAGTAGCCGCCGAAGAGCTCATCAGCACCCTGCCCGACGACGAGCATGCCTCGACCCCTCCTAGCGGCAAGAAGCACTATCGAACCTATCGAGAGATCCATGAGCCCGGCTCTCGGAAGATGGCTTAACAGGAGACTCGCGGCCTCGGCTAGCTCCGCGTCATGGGGCTCCAAGATCTCGAGTTCGATTCCTAGAAGATCTGCCGCCTCGCGTGCCCATAGATAATCGAGGCTTCCCCTCATCGCCACTGTAATCCCCTTAACTCTTCTGCCCAGTAGAGCTGCTAGATGCGCGAGGATCGAGCTATCGAGCCCCCCGGAGAAGCCGAGGAAGACCTGATCTGGGAGATACTTCTCGGCGGTGCTCATCAACCTCTCGGCGAGCTCCCTCGGGCTACTCATCGCCCATGGCGCGGGATCATACCACCTGATTATCTTGGAGCCGAATGAGTTCAGAATTAGCATGTGGCCCGGCTCTAGGGTTTTTGCGGCCGGCCCAAGCGCCGATCTGCTTAAGGCCGCTGTGAGAGCCTTAGCGGTCTTCGCGTATCCTAGTGGCATGTGGCCAACATGATCCCTGAATAGCATGATACTCTCTCGATCGATGATGACGCCGGAGAAGAATTGGTCGAGGCCCCTCAGCGACCTCACGTGATCCTCCGACTCCAATAACTTCTCGAGGCGGCTCTCATCTAGGGGTGGATAATGGGCGCACGCGATCAGCCTATCACTCTTCTCGAGAATCTCTCCCTCCCTCGCGGCCACGCACGCGAATCCCATCACGGTCTCGATCTCGATCAGCCTATGCGGCCTGGTAAGCCTGTATCTCTGCGCGGCCGCGATGCTCTCGGCGATGCTTCTCGCTTCCTCGGCTCTCTTGGCCACCGCGAGCCCTATCATCAGGCTATACTCCCAGCAGCAGCTCCTCAGGCCCGATTCCAACCTGGTGAAAAATCTCCTCCTCGATCTTCGCGGGCCCGACGCCCGCCCTCGCCTTAAGCTCCCTATACTTCTCGTAAAACGCGGATCTCACGAGGTCAACTTGATGGAATAGCTCCTCGCCATCCCTGTACTCGAGCTCCCTCCTCATCATCCTAAATCCATCATTCGTCTTCTCGGAGAGCTGATACCGGATTACTCCTCCCAGCTTCATCAATGACTCGATCTTTATCTCGTTCTTGATGTTCGCCTCCGCCTCCACGAGAATCGAGTAGAGCTTTCTGGTGCCGCCCTCATCGACCAGCACATCGATCGCGAAGCCGCATCTACCATGCCTCATGTATATTGCGCGCTCATGCGGGAGATGCCTGTGGGTGGCGAGGCCGACAACGCTCGGCCTCCTGATCAACTCGATTATCTCGCGAGTCACGGAAAGCTCCCTAGCGGCCATGGCACGTCATATTTCTCCAGCCCTCTATTTAAGCAGAATTCGCGGAAAGGATTCCGGGATTAGGCTTATATCTTGGAATCCTCGGGCTATGTGGGAGATAGAGGATGGTCAAGGACTCAAGGCCGAAAACGGGCTCACTCGCCTTCCTGCCCAGATGCAGGGCTAGCCGCCTCGTTCCCAGAGTGAAATATTGGCCGCCATATGAGGGCGAGCCGAAGCCCCTCGGCTTCCTGGGCTACAAGGCTGGGCACCTCACAGCATATTACGTGGACACGACCCCCAATTCTCCGACGCAGGGCCAGGAGGTCGCCAAAGTGGCTACGGTCATAGTTGCTCCGCCGATGCTCGTGGCGGGCCTAGTAGCATACGCTGAGGAGAATAATGCCCTGAGGGAGCTCGTGAGAGTCTGGAGTAGCAAGGCTCCAGCGGACCTAATGAGCAGGAAGACCTCGAACTGGAAGCCGAACGAGGAGGACCTAAGGAGGCTCGAGTCGCTGCGAAGAGAGATCGCGGAGATCAGGATAATCGCCGCAGCATTCCCCAAGCAAGCGGGCCTCTCGAAAAAGAAGCCGGATATATTAGAGATTAAGATCGGCGGAGACGTGGAGAAGGCGGTAGACTACGCGATCTCGAAGCTGGGCCAGGAGATCAGGGTGAATGAAGTCTTCAAGCCGGGAGACTTCATAGACGTCATCGCTGTGACGAAGGGCAAGGGATTCGCCGGCGTCGTGAAGCGCTGGGGAGTCTCGATTCTGCCGAGGAAGAAGAGGAAAGGCAGGCGGGTCGTCGGAGCCATCGGCAGCAGAACTCCCGGCTACGTCCCATACACCGTGCCAAGGCCGGGCCAGCTGGGATACCATAGGAGAACGGAGTTCAATAAGCGTATACTCGCGATAGGAGATGATGGATCAAAGGTCACGCCGAAGGGCGGGTTCCCCCACTTCGGCATTATAAGAACGACGTATATACTGCTTGAGGGAACTGTTCCGGGAACGCCGAAGAGGCCGATAGTCCTCCGTGCGCCGGCTAGGCCTCCGCCGGCAATAGAGCCGCCGCAACTGATATATGCAGGGATCCCGGTTTAGGTTCCAGTTATTCGCCGCTCCTGCCTCTTGAGCGAGCTCCAGGCATCCTCAACCCACTTGATTATCATCATAGCATAGCTTATCGCTGCCCTCGCATTCTGCCTCGTGTAGTAGTTTGAGGGTACACCCTCCACCCATGCATCCGGATACCTCGTCGGCAGAAAGAGCTTATCCAGCTCGCTCACCGCCTTCGTTATACTGGATGAGTCCAAGTCCTTCGGCAGGCCCGCGAGCATCCTCGTCAAGCTATGCGTATCATAGAGTATTCCAAGCCCCTTTAGAAGACCCTTCAGAGCGCACTCAGCGGCTTGCTCCGCCTTAAAGCATGACCAGTTATACTCTCCCCGCGAGAGATCGGCCTTCGCGGACTCCAGGGCTTGACAAGCAGCCCTTATCCACCGCGAATACTTAAATTCATTAAGCAAGGATCCCCGGTTCTCGTAAGAATTCCTCAAAATGCGGATATAACATTTTCCATGAGCGCTTTGAATGGTGATGGGAGCTCGGCGGCCGCCTCTCAAAGACACCTTAAATATGGGTTTTGCGGGCTAGGAGCCTGGAATGAGCTTACTGGTCGAGCTGCTGATGAATGCCTCTAGGGCGGGCGAGAGAAAGGTGCCCATCCTAGATCTAGCCGGAAATAGGGTTGGCGAGATCACACTCCCCAAGACATTTCTAGCCCCGCTTCGGGAGGATCTGGTCTGGAGAGCCTTCATACACCTCCAAACCCACGTTCTCCAGCCCAAGGGCGCATTCAAGGGATCCGGCCACAAGTATTCTGTCGAGTCCCTTGGAGCTGGCCATGGCATCGCCAGGGTCTCTAGAATAAGAGCTCATGGCACTGGAAAGGCTTGGGCTGGCGGAATGGTGAACTCGGCCGTGGGCGGCAGACCAGGTCATCCGCCGGTGCCAGAGAAGAAGATTCACAAGGATCTTAATGAGAAGGAGAAGAGGGCCGCGTTGGCTGTCGCGGTGGCCTTCACGGGAAGCCGTGAGGCGGTTAAGGCGAGAGGCCATAGAATTCCCGAGGACATGGCGCTTCCAATAGTCGTCGATGACGCGCTTCAGTCGATCGCGAGGACTAGGGAGGTTAGAGAATTCCTCGAGAAGATCGGCCTCGGCGAGGAGCTGGAACGATGCAAGGAGAAGAAGATCAGGGCTGGGAAGGGCAAGCGGAGGGGCCGAAGGTATAAGCGGAGGGTCGGCCCACTAATAGTGATACTCGAGGATCAGGGAATCGAAGAGGCCGCGGAGAACATTCCGGGAGTAGATGTCGTGAAGTTGAAGGATCTGAGCGTTCTGCACTTGGCGCCCGGCGCCGTGCCCGGGAGGCTCACGATATGGACAAAATCAGCCCTGGAAAAGCTGGATGAAAAGATTCTGGGTGGTCTGGCATGAGGTCATCGGAAGTGATCAAGAGGATCGTGATAACGCAGGACGCGGTCTCGCTCATCGAGAAGGAGAATAAGCTCACTTTCATAGTGGATTTGAGGGCCACGAAGGCGGATGTCAAAAGGGCCGTAGAAGAGCTGTATGGCGTGAAGGTGGAGAAGGTGAATACGATGATTACGCCGAGGGGCGAGAAGAAGGCCTACGTAAAGCTCAGCCCAGAATACAAAGCAGCAGACCTCGCAGTCGAGCTCGGAATACTCTAGCCCTCCAGCAAAGATTATAGCCCCTCGCCAGAGCATTATCATTGGATGAAGGGCCTCCGGATAGCGCTAGTAATCGCGGTCATATTGGTGGCCATCGTTAGCATGACTGTCTATTTCACGCAGCCCGAGATCTCTGGAAAACCTCTCACAACCACTACGAGCATCCGAAGATTCATTCTCGAGAGCCCGGCCTTCGGCGATGGCGAGAGAATTCCGGAAAAATATACTTGTGATGGCCTCGATATCTCCCCGCCTCTCCAGTGGAGGGGTTATCCGCCCGAGACCAGAAGCTTCATACTGATAATGGAGGATCCGGATGCTCCCGGAGGAACCTTCACTCACTGGATAATCTACAATATGCCCGCGGATGCGAATAGGCTCGAGGAGGGGGTTAAGCCGCTAGAGGAGCTTCCGGAGGAATTATGCAAGGCGTGAATGATTTCGGGAGGATCGGATACGGCGGCCCATGCCCGCCGCCCGGAAAACCCCATAGATACATCTTCAAGCTCTATGCTTTGGACACGAGGCTCGAGCTCGGCCCAGCCACCTCACTGGAAGACGTCCTAAAGCTGATGAGCGGCCACTTCTAGCGGAGGCGACGCTGACAGGAATATACTCGAGATGATATTGATGCATAAGGCAATAAAATACTTGGGACTAAATAAGCCGAATGAGAAAACATAAAGAGAATCTGAGGAGAGGAATATAGAGGAATATGAGGAAAATTGCGGCGGCAATGCTGGGAGGTATTTAAATACACCGACGTCTAGCTTACTGAGTAGGAAAGGGAAGTTTCCGCTAAGGCGAGGGTGAAAATGAGTTGCTGAGAAGATTGCTAGGAGTTCTGAGGGCTTATGATGGGCCGCTATGTGTGGAGGGGCAGGATAAAAGCCCTGATGAGGCCTGTAATCAATCTATTATTGCTCCCTCTAAGGGAGTAGTGGAAACTTTAATGCAGGCGAAGGGCTGTCCAAATACCCCTCCCTTTTCCCCCTTTAACTCTCTAGATTAACCTACTCTAGAACGTTCTAGAACGTAAAAACGTAAACATGTGATGATCTTACCGGAGAAGATCGGAGCGAGAGGAAAATTTTTAATAAGGCTCCTGGATCGCTGGGCTGGAAGGAAATCTCGGTGAGTGGAGATGGGTAAGCGTATAAGGGCTCAGAGGCTTGGCAGGGGCTCGCCGACGTTCAGGGCCTCGATTAGGCGGAAGTATGCTTTAGGTTATCCATCCCAGCTCATCTCCCAGTCCCGGTTTCTGATCGGCAGGGTGATTGAGCTGGATCATGATCCCGGTAGAGGCGCTCCAGTGGCTCTAATAGCATTGGAGAATGGCGAGGAGTTCCCGGTTGCGGCTGTGGAGGGGATGTATGTGGGCCAGGTGATCGAGATGGGTGAGCAGGCGTCGATAGCTCCGGGAAACATACTCCCGCTAGCCAGGATTCCCGAGGGAACAGCGATCTCGATGATAGAGCATAAGCCGGGCGATGGGGGCAAGCTAGTTCGATCGCCTGGAACATACGCGACCGTAACATCCCAGCTCGGCGACAGGACGATAGTATTACTGCCGTCGAAGAAGGTGGTTGAGCTGAGCTCCAAGTGCCTCGCGATGATAGGAGTGGTGGCGGGCGGCGGGATGAAGGATAAGCCGTTCCTGAAAGCCGGCAAGAAGCATCACTGGATGGTCGCGAAGCATAGGGTCGCAACGTATCCGAGGGTTCGCGGCGTCGCGATGGCGGCGGCATATCATCCATTCGGGGGAACCCGGAAGAAGCTCGGAAGACCTGAAGCCGTCTCGAGAAATGCTCCGCCCGGCAGGAAGGTTGGCTACATCGCGGCAAGAAGAACCGGCAGAAAGAAGAAGTAGGCGCCGCGGCTCGCGCCTCCAAAGTTTATTATCATCCCAGTTGTAGGAAACGCTTACCCTGATCGCTATGAGACGTCATCAAAGATTTCTCAACTATGCGACGTTCACTTTCACGCTCTCATACGAGATTATCGGGCCTATTCTGCCCGTCTATATTTACGCGGCTCTCGGGGCATCAGAGTACGAGGTCGGCATCCTGATCTCCTTGGCGGCTGTAGCCTCGGCTCTCAGCAGAATACCATCATCCATGCTCGCTATGAGGAGAAATGCGCTGAGAATATTGATCCTCGGGATAGCGCTGAATACCGTGGCCCTGCTCGGCTATGCCGTCAGCACCACGCCGTGGATGCTGGGGATATTCAGGGTGCTCCAGGGAATAACCTTCGCCCTAAACTACACTTTAATGCTCTCATTCGCGAGCTTGATGATGGCGCCGGAGGAAGCCCGGAAATCCGTCGTAGATTACACGGCTTATGTGGCTCTCGGCTTATGGCTGGGGCCGGCGATCGGCGCAATCCTGAGCTACCTAATGGACTTGAGGATGCTGATGGCCTCCGCCGCTCTGATAAGCCTGATCGCGGTCTTTCTCGGAGTATCCTTCGCGAAAACCCGGCCATCGCTCTGGGAGGAGACGTACTATTCGAAGATGAGCTTCTCGATGGTCAAAACAATTCTCAAGAAGCCCCTTCTCCTGCCAACCCTCCTCTATCTCCTATACTCGACGACGATAGGAGGGGTTTTCGCATACGGCCCCCTGAAGGCGAGCATAGAGCTGGGAATTCCGGACCCCATCATCCTAGCGATATTCACCGGCTACTACCTGGTCACATACATCACGAGGATCGCGTTATCAAGGAACATGAGCAAAATTGATCTAGTAAAGTTTCTCAAGGTCTCGATGCTATCCTGCGCTGCTGGAGCTCTAATCGCAGGACTAGCACCCAATGCGTTACTGTTCGTGGCCGGGCTATATCTCGTCGCGATGGCGCATGGCCTCACGTTCCCATTAACCGCGGCGATAACAGCTCACGTGGTAAGCCCGAATCTCAGGATATTGGGAAACTCCATCTACTTGACCTCATGGGATATTGGGAATCTCTTCGGCCCCATCGCCGTGGCCATGCTGCTCCACGCGATACCCCTCTCACCGGCATTCGCGAGCCTATGCATCTATCCAGCCATAGCCCTGATCCTAGCGAGTAGGCTCGCGCGAATCATAAGCGCCTGAAGCGAGATGGCCTCGATTAAATATAATGCGCGACACCGATAAATACCAGCGAGCCGCTTAAAGGCATTTGACATGCAATCCACCGCGAAGCCGAGCAGGGGGATATCATGGTTAATCGCCGCTCTCATCTCCCTTTCCACATCCATCATAGTAGCCGGTATCGGCATCCAGCTCCACAGCATCCTCAGGCACCTCGGGGTCGCGGATATCCTGTCTATGATCTCCCTGCCGGATGTAGAGAAGATCAAGGTGCCGCTCTACCTGACATTCTCCGCGATATCGATCCTAGCATCGATCTCCTCCGGCATAGTGTTCCTGAGAAGGTGCGTTAGGTGGAGCGGTTATGTGTCGGCCGTAGCGGCCGCCTCAGCGATCATCCTCCAGATACTTCCGCACGCTTTCAGCTATCCGATCTCCATTCTTAGCATCATTCTCCTAGCCTCCGCAACGATCATGTTAGCGGCCGAATCGGCGATCTTCATAAAGCTGGGCCGCGCAGAGCCCATCAGAAGGCTGACGAGCGTGGAGCTGGCGGCTACCGCATCTTTATCCGCGATGGCGGCCGTTCTGACCGCTTTCACAGGATCATTCTTCCCATCGCCGACGGGCGGATACACGAATATAGGCGATACAGCGATATTCGTGGCAGCCCTCCTTTATGGATCGAGGGTCGGCGGGCTCGTCGGGGCCATAGGCCCACTGATAGCGGACCTGATAATAGGCTATCCTAGATGGTTCGTCACGATAATCGCGCATGGGGGAGAGGGGCTGATAGCAGGCCTCGGGAGGGGCAGGAGTCTGCCCCTGCAGGCGGCCATACTCTTCGCGAGCGGCGTCTACATGGCGACAATGTACTTCCTCGTAAACGTCTTCATAAAAGGCCTTCCGGTCGCGATAATATCCTATGCGAGAGACATCTTCGGCCAAACATTATTCTCGACCATATTAGCGCTACTAGTGATGAAGGCTGTGGAGAGGATGCTCCCGCATCTGGTGAGAAAGACCAAGTAAAACCCTCGGGCTGAATAGTTCTCCAAAAATCCGAGGAGCGCGAGCAGTATATCCTTAAATCTTGGAGTCACGGACGGTGATTCGTGCCGAGGGAATTTACGTATAGGGGCTACACGCTGGAAGAGCTCAGGCAGATGAGCATGGATCAGTTCATAAAGCTGCTGCCGAGCAGGCAGAGGAGGAGCCTGATGCGCGGCCTAAACAATGTCCAGCTCAGGTTGCTTGAGAAGGTAAGAGAGGCGAATGAAATGCTGAGGAGGGGCGAGAAGCCTAAGAAGCCAATCAAGACTCATGCAAGGGACATGGTAATCCTCCCGGAGATGGTCGGCCTAACAATACACGTCTACAATGGTAAGGAGTTCATCCCGGTCGAGATAAAGCCTGAGATGATAGGGCATAGGCTGGGGGAATTCGCGCTAACATGCAAGCAGGTAAAGCATGGTAAGGCAGGAGTCGGGGCGACGCGCAGCTCCATGTATGTCCCTCTGAAGTAATATATAAGTTTTTCTCACAGATTAAGTTTACCGGTGTAAAAGAGTTGGATTTTACTTGTTACTTTTTGTGAAAGCTCTTAGAGCTGATAAAAGTTGATCATTTTGACTGTTACATGAATTATTTTTTATCGTTGTTTTTCAGATGATTCAATTATCACCTCCTCTTTTGTGTATTTCACAATCCTACCCTGCCTGATATCGATATATGAATCAAACCATGTATCTTTAATGAATTCTTTGGGTATGAAACCGAGTGCCGTGTTAAACATCCTTTCTTCGTCACTCAGTGTAATTGTGGCTCTATTTCTATAGCTAATGAGATATACTTCATGTTGTTCTTTTGATAATTCATAATCATCTATTAATAATCATCTATTATACCTAGTTCCATCAGCGCCTTTGCAAACTTCACGTTATCTTCTGAATAAGGCCATGCGATAATTATTTTGGGTTTTTTTAAAATGTTTTGAATGTTTCATTCGTTATAACCCCTTTTTTATGATTAACTATTTAACTACCATCCCCATAACTTTTATGCGCCCTATAGGCGTGCTCCCTTCTTGTAGCATTCTAAATAAAGAGCCTAGCGAATTAATGGTCAGCGTTAAGTAGCGTAATCGCTCAACTTCATCCAACGGCATAGACCTCAACAGATAATTTAAGGATTTCTTTCTTCTAATTGAAAGATATTCTTTGAGCTTTTCGAATTTCTTAAGCTTCTTATGAACCTGTAGTCTCGTTCCATTTAGTATGAGAGGGTAGATTGCGGGAAGGTTTCTCATGATGTATTCGTTGTAGGGGCCCTTAAATGGCCTTTCAATGTTGCAACTTAAGACTTTCTTTATCAAATGTATGTCCTTACTGTTAATGTAACCCTTATGATATGCTTGAATGGCCTCGCAAATTATGTTAGCTACGATGCTTTTCCAAGTTCCCTCTAAAGTCATCGAGCAAAGGTGCTCGACAGCGATATTATCTGTTGTTACGTCTGTGTATATCTGGTAGTTATGTACAAAGCTGACTTTGCTTTTCGTCGCCTCGATCTGGTAATATTTATAATATTTCACTGGTGCGGTGTTCAATTCTTGCCGCATGAATTCCTCAATTACATCATCGAGCCACAGTCTAGTTGGCGTGACAACTCCATTAAGCATTAATTCTTTAGTATTCTTTACCGATAACTTCAATCGTTTAACCGCATTGACGTTCAATGATTCAAGAATTGGTTCATATTGTGTGAAAGAAACCACTAATAACAGTCTATTCGTCCAACGGTTAATGAATATGTCTCCTTCGTATTCAACTACCCATTTGAAAAATGTTGCATAATCTATATCCTTTAAGATTTCATTCTTAATTCTGGCGAATGGTTTTCTGGGCCCCTCAAGACAATTTAGCGCCACATCACTTAGCTCCTTTGAAAAATAACTTCCGAAACTCCACGTATCTCCTGTTCCTTTTACGATAAATATCGATTTGATTAGTTTTAGGTCAGCGAGATGTTTAAAAATTATCGGGTCTATATTTCTAACACCTATTGAAATGCCGTTATAATGTCCATCCGTCAAGTATGTTGCTAGGATAGCTTCGAGCACTTTAGGTCTTACTGAGTCACTGACTCCTTTGACCACTTAACGTCACCCCCCTTATGCTCTTTCGCCGGTAAGCGGAGCATAAGGGATTTTGGTCTCACTTTTGGAGCACTTTGCCCGGGCGCTTTGTCAATGTTACTGTTCTCATCCAGGAAGCTGTGGATCATATTCACTCCGCCTCTTTTTCAATCACCTCCCCTAAGCGAACTGCTGGCTTAATATTACGGTACGCTTCCTCAAAGCATGTTAAAAATTCCTGACCAAGCCTCGTTAAGTCTAAGATGTTATAAACACCTACCTTTTTCACAAGCCCCCACCTAACTAATTCTTTTACAACTTTTTTTCTCAATATCCGCATAGAATACTGGTTGCCTGTTTCGTAATTTTTGCAAGACATGAAGATGTATCGGCTCCAGCATTCTAATACCGGCTATGGCTCTATTTCCTTTCTCTATCACTTTTCTTAATGCCTCTTGTTTTACTGCTTCAAAAAACTCGAACTCCTCTTCTTTTTCTCCTCGCAGCAGCCACTTTACCAACTCATATCCACTTTCTGTTGGAAAAATTACACGTTTCCATTCAAAATAACCAGTTTCAACAAGTATTCTCGCGTCCTCACGCGTAAGTCCAAGTTCGTCCAGAGTTTTTGGTTTTCTGCTCACTTGCAATAAAAGTGCTATTATGTGCTTTAAGTTCGGCTTGTCTGTTCCCAATTTGCTTGCATCCATCATCTCCGCAAAGACAAAATGCTAGGTGCAATTAAGTTATTTCTCTACAATAAGAATATTGGAGCTTAGAAGATCACTCCAATATTGTTATTGGAGTGACTTAGACAAGTTTCCAAGACGTTGTCGTAATAGTTTAAATGCAATCTTTATAACATAATCTTTATAACAACATATACGAAGACTGGACTATAGATTATGAGAAAGAGCAATCCGATAATTGCTCCAAAAGAGATGAGAACTCCTCCTTCAATGAGAAGGAAGGCTAGTAAATGCTGAGGTGATAAATGATTAGGCAAGTATGGTAATGTAAGAAGAGTTACGGCCAGCACTGAGAGGAGTAGATTTTTAAAATTTCTATTCGTGAGAATATAATATGTTTTGCTTAAAAATCTTGCCAGCTTTGAAAATTTCCTAAATGTGTAGTATAAAATTAGCAGATATGACCATTTGCAGATAAGAGAATATCCATTAGTGACAATGAGATTGTTCTTAGTTTGATCAATGTCCATGTTATAAGAGATTATATAAGATGCTTTGCGCAATCTTTCATCCATTGTATCATTCTCAATATCCTCTTTTGCCGATCTCAATATTTCTTCGTGATAACTTTTTGAAGAATCACCTCCCGCATCCGCATACATAAGTAAAAATGTGGCGAACAATGCCTCACGCTCATAATCGCTTATACGTAAGACAGCAAAAGGATAAAACATTGTTGCAATACGCGATAATGGAACATCTGAAGAAGCACCTCTCCCTGTCAATAAGCTGATCACGACATGTTTGCCTTTATCAGTAATCTCTACATTTTTTGTCGAATCATGTAACGTGATTAGTCCCTCCCTTATCAATGCATCCCTAACTCTTTCATAATACCTATAATCTCTGTAAAGTGATGTCTTTTGCAAGTACACTATTGGGGATGGGCCTTCTAAAAACAGCATCATAAACATATGTTGTTACTAAGATTCTATTTCTTTCACGTTGCTTCCTTAATTCAGTCCCCAACCTCGCGGACAACCGTCCTCACCCAATAACAGTTAATTAGACCATAATATTCACGAAAGTATATAAATCATATCCAGCTATTTTAAATTTTTACTTTTTATCAACCGATCCTTCTATCTTTTCTGATCCTTAAATTTGAGAGGAGATATGATTGAGATCTCTGCAATTTTATTTTTAGCGGAGGGTTAAATTTGTGAAGGGATGGTTTCAAGAATTCTTTGCCTAACATAATGCTACTTAGCTAAAGAGGTGGAAAAGTTGGAAAACTGCCCTGTATGTATAGTTGAATTTGAGGGCTAAGTGTTAAAAAGTTAAGCCTTATCAACGATGAATACTATTTCTCGTGAATGCTTATAGCCTCTTACATTCCATATTCCCGTTCGAGGTCTTTGATCTCGTATATGTTGAGGGGGTCGTCGGGGGCCGACAGATAAAGAGGAGAAAGTGCGTTTCTTAGTGGATGAAATTGGGGCTTAAGCCCCTTAGGGAGCACGTTTTCGTATTAACGGATAGCACCAGAGTGGTTGGGAAGATATCTGAACGCTATATCATTTTGCCTCAGGGTGAGGAGCACACGCCCGTTATACTGGGGAAGGAGGGCGATCAGGCGGTTTTAGGAGCAGTTACTCTGAAGATGCTTAGGCTGGTCCTAGATCCATTCAAGCGGGAGCTGAAGCTTATGCGCATTACGTCCGTCTAGCCCAAAAGGAGAATACAATTTGTGGAAAATATGGTGAGGATTGATGTTGAGAGGGCGCGGTTACCTCCTCACCCATCCGCGGGCTTTCATCGCCTCGTATACTCTGCTGACGGCTCTCACGTATGCCGCGTCCCTCATGTGAATCTTCTTCTCCCTGTGGATGTTGTATACTCCCCAGAAAGCCTCGGTCATCTTTTTGTCGAGCTTCTCACGGACCTCATCCTCGCTCCAGTAGTAGCCGGTTATATTCTGGACCCACTCGAAATAGCTCACGGTCACGCCGCCCGCGTTGCAGAGGAAGTCCGGTATCTGGAGCACGCCCTTCTCGAAGAGTATCTCGTCCGCCTCCGGCGTCACCGGGCCGTTCGCGACCTCCGCCAAGATCCTCGCCTTAATCTTATCGGCATTATTCTTGCGGATTACGCCCTCGATTGCGGATGGCGCGAGAACCTCGACATCAAGCGTCAGCAAATCCTCGTTCGTCATGTTTGTGGCTCCGGGATAATCCACCACCGAGCCGTGCTCTTGCTTCCACCTTAGAACCTTGTCGGGGTCGAGGCCATCCGGGTTATAGATTCCCCCCTTCGAGTCTGAGACCGCTATCACCTTCATCCTGAGCTGCTCCTTGGCGAGCTTGGCCATATAGTATCCTGCATTCCCATAGCCCTGCACCGCGATCTTTTTTCCCTCTAGATTTATCTTCAAGACCTTCGCGGCCTCCCTGATCGTGAATATCGCGCCCTGCGCGGTCGCCGTCTCCCTTCCAAGCGATCCGCCGACAATCACCGGCTTTCCGGTGATTATGCCGAATGATGGATCCCTTCTCCTCGAGATCGCCTCATACTCGTCCATCATCCAGGCCATTATCTGCGGGTTCGTGTAGACGTCTGGAGCGGGGATATCGGTGTAGGGGCTTATCACATCGTAAATTGCCCTTATGTAACCTCTCGCGAGCCTCTCCTTCTCCCTATCGCTGAGCCTTTTTGGATCGACTATTACGCCGCCTTTGCCTCCGCCATATGGAAGCCCGAGCGTAGCGCACTTCCAAGTCATCCACATGGCTAGAGCCTTGACCGTGCTGAGCGTCTCCTCCGGATGCCACCTGATTCCGCCCTTGGTGGGACCAAGAGCCCAGTTGTGCTGAACCCTAAAGCCCGTGAAGATCTTCACCGAGCCATCATCCATATCGACCGGGATGGAGACCTCTAGGATCCTCATCGGCTTCTTGAGGAACTCGAGGGCATCAGAGCTTATCTCCATGTGCTGAACGGCTCTCTCAAGCTGCTTAACCGCCATCTCAAATGGATCTAGAGCGCTCATGCGCGCCACCTCATTACGGCGCTCTAACAATTGCGCTTATAGATAAATTTTACAATTTTCGTTCTCCGTTCAATAAAGATCGTGTTATTCACAAAATGGGAAGTCTCAGATCCTGTAATACTCCTTGGGGGCGTGTCTTAGCCAGATTCTCCTGACTTCCTCTATCTCCCTCCTGATATTTTCTTCATGGACCTCGTCAGCTCTCTTCTCATTAGACTCGAGCACGAATTTCAGGAGATCCGATTCAGTCATCTCATAGAGTATTCGGGTGTTAGGGATTAGGCAGTGGCCGCCTATAACATCCGGATAGTAGATCGGTCTATCGCGGAGCACTTCATGCACCTCTGAGACGAACTCGGCGACAATTCCGATATCCGCCTTAACCGCCTTCGCGATCCTATGGGCCTCCTGCCAGCACGCTATCATCGCAGCCCTGTAAATGGTCTCCCAGAGCTTCGCGAGCTCGAGGGACTCGGGATCCGGGGCAACCCTCACCTTAAAGCCGGCCTGCTCAAGATGCTTTTTGGCGAGCTCCAAGGCCTCCCCCCTCACCGCTGAAACCCACTTAGGCCAGAACATCAAGTGCTCCCTGAGATTGGGGTGTCTCCCCCTCACCGGAGAGTATGCTACGTGAGACTCGATCTTGGATTGAATAATCCTGGTCGTGCCCGGCGCCACGGTCGAGTGCACGATAACCATGCTAGCCCCGAGCTCATGAGCATAATCAACCACGGAACCCGCGAATTCCCTAAGGCCCTTAAACGGGTAAGCTATGTGAAGCACATCAACCCCCCTCGGTACATCATTCAGCTCATCTACGCGCGCCGATGGATCGAGATCATAGCCATAAACCTCTGGAAACCTCTCCCTTAATATCTCGTAGATGGGCCTGCCGACCTCGCCCAAGCCTATCACAACAACCCTTAAGCTCATCCTTCGAGATCACCAGCATCCCGCCGACAATAAAAACAATGAACCGCGCGGCTTGAAGCGTATTTCGGAAAGGCGCTTTATTCGGGCACTAAAGTTTGCCCGCGGGTTTTCGTGCAATATTTATCCTTTTTCTATATGCAAAGTGTTAAATTATAGACTGAATTTGAATCACATGGATTGAGGTGGTAGATTGATGAAGCCGGCGCACATAGCGTTCTTCGAGGATCCCAAGCCTCCGATTCCCGGAAACGTGCTATTCGAGGCCCTAACGCCGCCGAGGGAGATAGTTTTAGCGGTTAATCCGAGGGTCAGCCTCGAGGTTATTGAGGGTATCCTGAAGGCAGCAAAAGATACGGAGAACGTGGTCATACTCGAGCTAGCCCTATCGGAGATGAACTTGAAGGGAGGATATACCGGCCTGACGCCGAAGGCCTTCGCCGAGCGAGTGAGAAAGGCCGCTGAGAACGTCGGCTGGTACGGCTACGTGCTCCACGCGGATCACGTGGTGATCAGGAAGGGAACTGATGAAGAGATCGAGAATGTTAAGCGGGAGCTTGATGCCAGGGTCGAGGCGGGCTTCACGAGCTTCGCGATAGACGCCTCATATCTCTTCGACTTGAGCAAGGATACTGTGCCGGAGCAACTCAAGCGAATAATCGAGGTTGGAACCGAGATGTTCAGATACTTGGATGAGCGGATAGGGCATAGAAGCTACGGGAGGGAGGGCGAGGTCGGTGAGATCGGCAAAACGGAGCTAACAACCGCCGAGGAGGCATTACACTACGTGAAGTCTATGAAGCAGAACGGCATAGACCTCCACTGGCTCGCCATAAATAATGGCTCAAAGCACGGAGTCTCCGTCGATGCTGAGGGGAATATAGTCCCGCAGCTCGGGATAAACATTCAGCGGACAGTCGAGATCGTTCGAACATTATGGGATAATGGTTACCCGACTAGGGTTGCTCAGCACGGCGTGAGCGGGACGCCGCTCTACCTGATCGCCGAGAAGTTTCCGAAGGGCATGATCGGGAAGGGTAATGTCGCGACATACTACATGCTCATGTTCTACGAGATCCTGAGAATTTATGAGCCCGAGCTATATCAGGGGATCTACAGGTGGGTTATCGAGAACTATAGGAAGGAGGGCGCGCCGGAGGCAGAGATATTCGTGGAGAACTCTAAGTTCGCCTTAAAGCAGTTCTTCAGCGAGTTCGATAAAATCTCTGATGAGGCTAAGAATGCTGTAAGGAGCAGAGCTTATGCTGATACTCTACTGCACTTGAAGGCCTTCGGGATGGAGAAGACGGCGAAGAAAGTTTACGAACATATCAAGAAAACGGGAATCAAGTACTGGTAGCCGGGATAGCCGCTCAGCTCCTAACCTTTTTCTCTGAAGGAGGAGTTTGAGGATAGAAAATAATGTTTGGGATGTGATTTAGAAGTCTTCCTTGATGATTGTTTTCCTCCCGTTTGCCTTACATCTTTGTACGGCCTTGTTTATTAGCTCCCTGACAGCCTGATCAAGCCCGTCGAGAGCATCGGATGCCAGGCGTATTCCCTCCGGCAGAAGTTCTCGCACCTTCGACTCCACTACAATCCTTTCACGAGGCATGGTCTTTCAATTATTCGTGTTCTCCGTGCCCATAAATTTAGCTTTACTCCGCGCTTTTCAGGCTCTCGTTTTCGAGAAAGGTATATTAGGCATGGTGATCTACCCCGCCTCACCCTCCACTCGGAGCACTCTCCGGCCCGCTTTGGCCATATCATGCCCGCCGAGAAAAGGGTTAAAGTTGTGGCTGAGCAATTTTAACCAGTGGATACTCATGGTTTCCGTGAAGCCGCATATCTTCAGGGCTTATGATATTAGGGGAGTTTACGGCGTGGACCTCGATGAGGAGGTTGCTGAGCTCGTGGGCTTAGCTTATGGAACGCTTCTCGGCAATCGAGGAAGAATCGTACTGGGCAGGGATGTTAGGATCGGCGGCGAAGCTCTTGCGAGGGGTTTAGCGAGGGGCTTGACTAGAGCTGGATGCGATGTGCTCGACGTTGGGATGGTCTCAACACCCATGCTCTACTTCTCGACGGTGCATTTCGAGGTGGATGGCGGAATCCAAGTAACGGCAAGCCATAATCCACCTGAGTGGAATGGGTTCAAGATAGTTAAGCCCGGAGGCGCGACGCTCTCGGCTGGAGCCGGGATGGAGGAGCTGAGAGACATAATTCTCAACAGGAGGTTCAGAGAGGGAGAGAGAGTGGGCAGGATCGAGAGGGCTGACGCGCTCACGCCCTACATTCAGTTCATGGCCTCGAGGTTCAGAATCGATGCCGGCCTGCGGATCGCGATCGACTACTCTAACGGCGCTACAGCGATATGCTTCCCAAAAATAGCGGAGAGGCTCGGTATCGAGGTGGTGAGTATAAATGATGTGCCGGATGGAAGGTTTCCGGGCCACCTCCCCGAGCCGACCGAGGAGACGTTGAGAGACTTGCAGGAGCTCGTGGTCAAGTCTGGGGCGGATTTCGGAGCAGGCTTCGACGGCGATGGCGATAGAGTGGTCTTCGTGGATGATGCGGGCAGGATAATTCCGGGAGACATCACGCTGGCGATCTACGTCAAGCACCTGGATAAGCGCGGGAAAGTGGTTTACGACGTATCCAGCAGCAGCGCGCTCAGGGAGATCATCCTCGAGAAGGGATGCGAGCCGATCGAGATGAGGGTTGGGAGGGCGTTTATACTCAACGCCGTCAGGGAGCTGAATGCCGTCATCGGCGGCGAGAAGAGCAACCACTTCTATTTCCCGGAGATCTGGGGCTTCGACGACGCGGTCTACGCGACCCTCAGGATGGCGGAGATAATCGCGAAGTCGGGTAAAAAGCTATCCCAGCTCGTCGATGCGATCCCCAAGTATCCCTCGATCCCAATAAGGGCTTTTGAGTGCCCAGATGAGCTGAAGGTCAGGGTCGTTGATGAGATCGCGAGATATTATCGCGAGAAAGGCCTTGAGGTGAGCACGATAGATGGCGTTAAGGCGTATTTCGAGGATGGCTGGGTTCTGGTTAGGCAATCCAATACGATGCCTCAGGTGAAGATGACTGCCGAGGCGAAGACCGAGAAGAGGCTGAGCGAGATAGTGAGCGAGGCGGAGAACGTGATTGAGGAGACTATAAGGAGGCTCGGTGGAGGAGCCTAACGCGGGGATGCAGCTCAGGGTAGCCGTCATCGATAGGGAGAAGTGCGATCCGAAGAAGTGCGGGCTAGAGTGCATCAGGTTCTGCCCGAAAGTCAGGAGCGGGGCCGAGGTAGTCAAGCTGGGGGAAGACGGCTATCCGATAATCGTCGAGCCCCTATGCATAGGCTGCGGCATATGCGCTGTCAAATGCCCCTTCAAGGCTATAACGATAGTCAACCTGCCCCGGGAGCTCGAGTCCGACCTCGTCCACCAGTATGGGCCAAATACCTTCAGGCTCTATAGGCTCCCCTATCCGGAGCCGGGCGCGGTCATAGGCCTGCTAGGAAAGAATGGAACTGGGAAGAGCACGGCCCTCCAGATACTAGCCAATATCCTGAAGCCGAATCTGGGAAGATACGACTCCAGCGACCTCAGCCATGAGGAGCTGGCGAGGCAGTTCAGGGGAACTCTACTCCAAGACTATTTCACCAGAATAGCTCGAGGCGAGGTCAGGATAAGCTACAAGCCCCAGTACATAGAGAAGATACCGAAGGTCGTAAAGGGGAAAGTTAGAGAGGTTCTCGAGCGCATCGCGAGTCTCGATAAGATGGAGAAGGTCATCGAGCTCTTCGAGCTCGGGCACCTGCTGGACCGCGAGGTATCAGCCCTCAGCGGCGGGGAGCTTCAGAGACTCGCCCTTGCCGCATGCTTATCCAAAGACGCGAATACATTTATCATAGATGAGCCGTCGAGCTTCCTAGACATAAGGCAGAGGCTTAGGGCCGCGGCCGCGATAAGATCCATGCTGAACGGCGATACTAGGATAATAGTCTGCGACCATGATCTCGCGGTCCTCGACTACCTCTCCGACAAGGTCTTCATACTCTATGGGCGGGCCGGTGTCTTCGGGATAGTCTCGGGGCCATTCGGCATCAGGGAGGGAATAAACATCTTCCTGAACGGCTATATCCCGACGGATAACGTCAGGTTCAGGTCCGAGAGAATAGTCTTTCACGCCAGGCCGCCATCTCATCAGGAGATCGTTGAGAGCGGGATGCCGCTCGAGTGGCCCGAGATGACCAAGACCTATGATGGATTCAGGCTGGAGGTTAGGGGCGGGAGAATCTACCCGGGCGAGGTTATCGGGATACTCGGGTCGAATGGAATAGGGAAAACTACATTCATCAAGCTTCTCGCGGGTGTTGAGCCATGCGATGATGGATTCAGGCTGGAGTTCAGGTCCGTGAGCTATAAGCCCCAATACCCCGAGCCCAGGGACATGATCGTGGAGAAGGCTCTGAGGGATGCAGCCGGCTCAAAGTTCGAGACGGAGCTATATTGGAGCGAGGTAATCGAGCCCCTCCAGCTCGAGAGGCTCCTTGATAGAAACATGAGCGAGTTGAGCGGCGGCGAGCTTCAGAAGGTCTCCGTGGCCGAGACCCTATCCAGAGAGGCGGAGATATATCTCCTAGATGAGCCGAGCGCCTACCTAGACGTGGAGGAGAGATACTCGATAGCAAGATACCTGAGGAGGATCGCGAGGGATAGGCGAGCCTACATCTTCCTCGTCGATCACGATTTAATGGTTCTGGACTTCGCCTCGACGAGGCTTATGGTATTCACCGGAAAGCCCGGAATACATGGAATCGCGAATCCGCCGACGGACCTGAGAACGGGCTTCAATCAATTCCTGAGAGAGGTTGGCATAACATTCCGGAGAGACCCGGAGACGAGGAGGCCGAGAGCAAATAAGCCGGGCTCGCAGCTCGATAAGCTCCAGAAAGAGGAGGGGGAATACTACTACCTCTCCGCCTAGCCTCGATGGAGATCTAAAGTTGGAAAATTATGGAATCACGATCTCAGCGCGCATCATGCTCTTTGACGATCATGACCTCGGCCAGAGTTGTGTAGATTCTCTTCCCGAGATGCAGTATTATTTTCGCCCTAGCAGGGTCATACACATCCTTGAAGAACTCTTTCTTAGCATACGCATCGACAACCCTTCCAACGAAGAGATCATGATCTCCACCGACATCCACTATCTTCTCAAGCTCGCATTCTAAGACTCCTAGAGCGTCGCGGGCGCGGGGAACCCTCAAGGTCCTCGAGGGCTCCAGCTCCAGCCCCACTTCGGCGAATTTATCCCTCTCCCTCCCCGAGATGCTCCCCAGCGCGTGTATCTTATCGAGGAAATCCATTCCGAAGATATTTAACGTGAATTGCCCTGACTCCTTTACCAGCCTGTAGGTATTCCTTTGAGGAGCGATGGCGACGCCAACCAGCGGCGGCGAGTGGGATAAGGAGACAGTCCAGGCAGCGACCATGCCGCCCGGCCTACAATCAGAGCCCATCGAGATCACTAGAACCGCCGGCCTGGGATGGAGTAGATGATAAATTATTCTCCCGGATACCTGCACATATTCCCCGCTCATGACGCCCAAGTCATCCGCTACACCTTTTAATTTTTCGCCATAGAGCCATTTTCATGAATGAGAAAGAAAACGCTCCGGCCTATGACCTTCTCATAATACATCCTAGTTGAGAGAGCATTATGTGGAGACCTCCGATGAATCCGCGTGCTAAAAGAACGTTGGGCGAATTGTTGGACCGGGCGGGATTTGAACCCGCGACCTCCCGCGTGCGAGGCGGGCGATCTCCCAGCTGATCTACCGGCCCCTAAAGATTTTCAGCGCATCCACTTCCTATTAAGAATATTACTGCAATCACTTCAGAACCTGTTCTGGTTTATCATGTGAGGAGGCTTAGTGCTCCGAGAATTATGGCGGCTGTGATTAATGCGAGGAATAGGGCTGCGAAGATTGGCGGGGCTGATAGGGCGGCTGAGATTCCCTCATAGGCGTAGTAGGCCAGTATAGCTAATGCTGCCGCGGCCGCGAGCTTCAGCACGATCTTGGGGATAATGGTTGCCCTCGAGCTCATCTCCATCATTCTCCATGGATTTTAGGGGATGCTTTATAGGTTCCGCTGAACCATCGATCCTGTGATGTATGATGTTTTGATTGTGGGCGGCGGCGTCGCCGGGCTCACGGCGGCACTCTACTCTGCTAGGCAGGGCATGAGGACTCTGGTAATCACGATGGATATCGGCGGCCAGCTCTTAGCGGCTCCGAGGATAGAGAATTTCCCGGCCTCACCTCCGATCTCGGGATTCGAGCTCGCAAATAGCATTCTGGAACAGGCTAGGGAGTTCGGGGCCGAGGTGATTTATGATGAGGCGGTCGGCGTCGAGGAAGCTGAGGGGGGATTCAAGGTCAGGTGTAGGGGCGGCGAGCATGAGGGGCGGGCATTGATACTCGCTGTAGGGAAAAAGCCGAGGAAGCTCGGAGTCCCGGGCGAGGACCTGTTCGCGGGCAGGGGAGTAAGCTATTGCGCCATCTGCGATGCGCCGCTATACAGGGACAGGAAGGTGGCGGTGGTCGGCTGGGGCGAGCAGGCTCATGAAGCGGCCTCAATACTCGGGAACTACCATAACAGGGTCTACGTGATCCACTCCGGGCGGCCGATGGAGGGTGATCGTATCCTGAGGGAGTTGCGGGAGCTGGGCGCCGAGGTGATGACCGGCATGAGGGTTGAGGAGATTGCCGGCGACACCGTGGTTAGGAAGCTGATTATGAGGAGGCTCGATGATGGGGAGCGGGTGGAGCTGGAGGTAGATGGGGTCTTCGTGGAGCTCGGATACGCGGCGGATACCGGCTGGCTCAAGGAATTTGTCCAGCTGAATGAGCGCGGCGAGATCATCGTGGATAGGCTTGGGAGAACGAGCAGGAGGGGGGTCTTCGCGGCCGGTGATGTCTGCGATATGCCGTATAAACAGGCGGTGATAGCGGCGGCTCAGGGAGCGATAGCGGCGCTGTCAGCGCACAACTACCTGAGAGGACTTTCGGGAGAGCCGGAGATCAGAGGCGACTGGCGGAAGCTCAAGCCTTAAATGTGGACGCGTAATGCTCGGGGGAAGGCCTGGAGGAGCTGCGGGTTGAAGCCGGTCATGGCCAGCGGCCTCATCAAGAGATTCGGCTCGAGCAATGTATTGAGGGGAGTCTCATTCGAGGTCGAGCGATCGGAGATCTTCGGCTTGATAGGCCCGAATGGAGCCGGCAAGACGACGACGCTCAGGATCCTTGCGACGATTCTCAGGCCGGATGCGGGCGACGCAGTCATAATGGGCCACAGCGTAAGAGACGAGCCGGACGAGGTTAGGAGGAATATCGCTTATCTTCCGGAGGATGCTGGGGTTTACAGGCACCTGACGGGCCTGGAGTTCCTGAGCTTCGTAGCTGGAGTTCATGGCGTGGATCGGCGATGCGTCGAAGAGGGAGCTGAGATCGCGGGCCTCGGCGAGGCGCTGAGAAAGCCCATGGGATCTTATAGCAAGGGAATGAGGCGCAGGATAATGATCGCCGCGATACTCATGCTGAGGCCGAGGGTCGCGATACTCGATGAGCCGACCTCCGGCTTAGACGTCATCCACGCCGTGCACGTCAGGGAGAGAATAAGGAGGTTTGCGAGGGAGAGCGGCGGGACTGTGATAGTCTCAAGCCATAACATGCTCGAGATAGAGTATCTCTGCGATCGAATAGCCTTCATAAACGGTGGGAGGATCATCGCTGAGGGCAGGCCCGAGGAATTGAAGGCCGAGCATCGGGCAGAGAACCTCGAGGAGGTTTTCGCGAAGCTCATGGGGGCTGCCTAGCATGCTCAGGATCTTGTTGAAGAAAGAGGTTAAGGAGCTCCTGATGGAGAGGAGCATACTATTCGGCGCGATAATAATACCCCTAATAATCTTCCCGCTGATGGGCGCGCTGACAGGGCTGGGAATGAGCGCGGCGATGGAGAGGGCTGAAGCCGGCCTCGTGATCGGGATAGCGGACCTAGATAGGACAAGCCTAACATCCATCGAGCTCCCAAGGCTCCTCGAGGAAAAAGGTCTTAGGCTCATCAGGGTTGAGTGCTCGCTTGAGGAGGAGTGCGTCGAGGCGGCGGCGAAGCAGGATCTCGGCGTGATGATGATAATCCCGAGCGGCTTCACGAGGAACTTCACGTCCGGCGTTCACAGCAGGATCACGACGGTCTACTCGATACGATCAGCCGCCATATCGGAGATAAGCATGAGCCAGAGATTCTCGCTAATCCTGCTGGAGTCATTCAAATCCCTGGCCGAGAGGGTTCACGGAGGAGGCGTTGATCCGAGATTCTTCGAGAAGCCCATCTCGGAGAGCTCCGTCGTACTTTATCTCGGAAGGGTGCTGAGGGCCCCGGTCTCAGCGGTCGCTGCGACGTTCCTGACGACGCTCTTCGGGCTTCCGCTCGTCGCCGTGATGGTCGCGAGTTATGCTTCCACGGTCTCGGCGACAAGCATAGCTCTCGAGAAGGAGTCTAAGACTCTCGAGCTCCTACTAACGATCCCGGCTAGGAGGATAACGATCCTGCTCAGTAAGCTTCTCGGAACATTCGTGATAGTTCTTCTGAGCACCATCTCCTTCCTCGTCGGGTTCGGGATCTATGGCCTGATGATCGCGGGGAGCATGATGGCCCAGATCTTGGTTGAGGAGATTGCCGCGGAGCCGCAGGTGAGCTTAACGCTCCTCGATCTCTGGCCATCCCCCGCCTTCCTCCCGATACTCGTCTCCTCGATATTCATCGCGATGGTCATGATGACGTGCATAGGCCTGCTCATCGGCGTCCTGGGAAGCGATGTCAGGAGCGCCCAGCAGCTCGTAGGAGCAGTAACCTTCCCGCTCATAATGCCGCCGTTCTTCATACTAATATTCACCCCCATCGAGAGCCTTCCGATAGGCGTTAAGATCGGGCTTCTCCTAGATCCATTCACGCACCTCTTCCTCGCGATTCACAGCGGGTTCGCCGGGGACATAGCCTCCGCGATCACATCGATAATGGTGATGCTGGGATTCGCCGTGATGCTGCTTTTGCTCAGCTCATGGCTATTCATGGGAGAGAGGCTAATCACGACGCGGATAACCCTCGCGAGGAGAAGAGCCTCCGAGGCATAGCCTCCTTTTGAGAAGGCTGTAGGCCGCTAAAAGTACTGCAATCACCGCGCCGGCCAAGAGCGTTATTGCCTCGAAATGCGAGCTGAGGAATGATAATATCTCCCCTCCAAAGAGCATTATGAGTAGTGCCTCCGCCATGAATCTCCCACCCCTGCCGAGAAGGGAGGCGGCGATGAAGGCCTTGATATCCCTGAGCATGAAAGCTCCAGAGGCTATCGTGAAGACCTTGTAGGGTATCGGGGTGAAGGCCGCTATCCCTACAGCCCAGGCGCCATATCTGTTAAAGAACTCCTCAGCTTTCCTCACGGACTTCTCGCCGGCGAGCTTGATGAGTATCGGTCTGCCGCCCTTAAGCCCGATCCAGTAGCCGAGAAGAGCTCCGGCAGTGGAGCTGATTGTGGCCAGAAAGCCGTAGAGCAGAGCATTTCCCGGATCTAGTAGGGCGAGCGGGATGAGTATGGCGTCGGGCGGTATCGGGAAAAAGCTTGATTCTGTGAAAGCGGTGAGAATTAGCCCTGGGATGCCGAGAGGGACGAGATGAAGCCTAGCCCACTCAAGCATAGAGTCGAGAAGACCGGTCAAAGAGCTCTCCACGAGATGGGCTCAAGCTTATATTTCTAGATTCGGGGTCTGAGAAGCGATGGATGGAAGAAGCGCTTGCCCCACCTCGCCTTGAGCTCATCCCATTCCTGAAGGATCTTCACGGCCTCAACAGCGACTTTCGCGGCATCCCTCTCCCCGGCAACCCCGAACTCGTCTCTAACCCTGTTTGCGAAGACGGCGCATATGGATCCGGCCCTAAGCCCATAGATCGAGGCTATGGTGTAGATGGCCGACGTCTCCATGTCGAAGTTCAGGACCCCCATCGCTCTCAAGTCGTTGAGAAGCTCTTTCACGCCGCTCCGCACATAGCCCCGGAAGCCCCTTCTCCCCTGGCCGAGATAGAAGCTGTCCGTCGTCGCAGTAACTCCAACATGATATCTCACATTTAGGAATTCGGCGGCCTCGATCAGGGCCAATAGAACCTCGTAGCTCGCGGCAGCCGGATACTCTGGGGGAGCATAATCCATGCTCGCGCCCTCGAGCCTGATGGCGGCGGACGATATCACCAGATCTCCGATGTCTATGTGGGGCTGGATCGCGCCCGTGCTACCAACTCTGATAAAAGTATCTGCGCCCGCTCTCGCGAGTTCCTCGACCGCGATCGAGGCGGAGGCCGAGCCTATGCCTGTTGAGCACGCCGAAATAAGCTTCCCATTGACTCTGCCATTCCAGAGCCTAAACTCCCTGTGAGAGGAGACTTCCCAAGCCTCATCCCATAACTCCGCGATCAGGGGCACGCGCTCCGGGTCGCCCGGCAGAAGAACGTATCTCGAGATCTCTCCGGGCTTAACCCTGACATGATAGAAGGCTTCCCCAACTCTAGGTTCCTCAGCCCTCATAACCCAAAGATAACGGCAATGGTTAAAAGCATTAATTCATGGATGACGCTGCGAGATGAGGGTGAAGCCGCGATGAGGGAGCTAGCCGAGTTATCCAGGCTATGCGCGGATTTGGCTAGATCCGATTTAAGCCCGGAGATCTTGGAGAGGATGATCTCGGAGTTCGCCGGGCATGGGCTGAGCAGCGATCTCGCGAGAAAGCTGTTCTCGCTCATCTTGGAGGAGGGAGAGAGGATCAGGGGGCGCGGAGCCTCGGAGAGCGGCCTGAAACTGAGGGAATTCGCCTCAAGAGCGCTCGAGCTGCAGCGGATGGGGAGGGAGATCTTCAGGCTGGAGCTCGGCGAGCCTGACTTCACGGCTCCTTCCAGCGCGGTCGAAGCGGCCTGTAAGGCGATCCGGGAGGGCTATAGCAAGTATGGGCCCGCGAATGGCATAAAGGAGCTTAGGGCGTCAATAGCCTCAAAGCTCTCCGAGAAATTCAAGCTCGACCTGAAGCCCGATAACGTCGCGATCACCGCGGGTGGAACATTCGGCGTCTACGGCTCGATAGAGGCGGCGACGGAGCTCGGAGATGAGGTCATCGTGATAGAGCCGGCCTGGCCCCTATATGCTCACCAAATCAGGTGGCTCGGCAGAAGGCCGAGAATAATCAGGACGAGGTTCGAGGACGACTGGGATCCCGTGAGCATGATCCAGGATGAGATCAGCAGAATGACGAGGCTGATAATACTGAATTATCCGAATAATCCCACGGGGAAAGTTTTGGACGAGAAGAGCATGAGGGCGATAATCGAGCTCGCCGAGGATCATGGCGCATGGATTATGAGCGACGAGGTCTACATGGACTTCTGCTACCGCGACGGCTTCAAGAGCATCTTGGAGCTCGGGGCCGAGCGCGCGATAATGGTCAATTCGTTCTCAAAGACTTGGGGCATGACGGGCTTCAGGGTGGGCTACGTTGTATCGGATGCGGAGATGGTGGCGCGCGTGGCGAGAGCCCAGAACACAGCGATAACATGCATACCGGAGTTCGTCCAGAGAGCAGCATTAGCGGCGCTGAACGATGAGGAAGCCGCGAGGAGAAACATCGAGCTGATCGGAGCGAGGCTGAAGATACTCTACGAGGAGCTCTCGAGATCGAGGCTGATAGAAGTCAAGCCGCCCGAGGGAGCCATGTACATTTTCCCCAGGATAAACGTGGAGAACTTCGATTCATGGAGGTTCGCGTGGAAGCTCTTGGAGGAGAAGGGCGTGGCTATCGCGCCTGGAGCATGCTTTGGGCAAAGCTATAACAACCACATAAGGATCTCAGCGGTCCTCGATGAAAAGCCCCTCAGAGAGGCGTGCAGAAGGATTCGCGAAGCGGTGGAGGAATACTCTTAAGCTCTTGAATAGTTGTGGGGGATGGAAAGATGGATAGAGACGAGGCACTAAGAATAATCAGGAATAACATCTCCAACGATAAGATAGTCCTCCACATGATCGCCGTCTCCGCGATAATGAGGGCGCTGGCGCGGCATCTCGGCAGAGATGAGAAGCTCTGGGAACTCGCGGGCCTACTCCACGACGTGGACTACGAGCTAACAAAAAATGAGCCCAGCAAGCACGGCCTAGAAGCCGAGAAGATCCTCGGAGACTCCGCGCCGCCAGAGATCATCAGAGCAATAAAATCTCATAACTTCGAAAACACGGGAGTGAGACCTGAGAATGATCTCGAGAAGGCGTTAATCGCGGCCGATGCTGCCTCGGGCCTCATAATCGCCGCGGCTTTAGTGATGCCGAGCAAGAAGCTGGAGGAAGTAAGCGTTGAGACCCTGAAGAAGAAGTTCAAGCAAAAGGACTTCGCGAGAAACGTTAGCAGGGAGAGGATAATGTTTTGCGAACAAGTGGGCTTATCGCTGGACAAGTTCCTAGAGCTGTCACTCGAGGCTCTAAAGGAGATAGGTAGGGACCTCAGATTATAGTGCTATGCTATTTAATAATTTTTAAATAATTTGGCAATGCATAATATGTATACGTAATGTTCATTATTTTCGCCTAAAACGTGATGCCAGAAGAAGTATGGTTCGAACAACAGTGTCGGTTATTAAAGCGGATGTTGGCTCAATCGCCGGGCATTATAAGCCACATCAGAAAATGCTTGATCTCGCCAAGACAATTCTCTCAGAAGCTGAAAAGGTGGGACTCATCAATAGCTTCTATGTTTATAGTGTGGGTGATGATATAGGCCTTGTGCTGACGCATTATAAGGGCGAGAATAACCCGGAAATTCACGCGCTCTCCTGGAAAGTATTCAAGGAGTTAACGGAAAAAGTTGCTAAACCCCTGAAGCTTTACGCGGCCGGTCAAGACCTGCTTTCAGACGCCTTCAGCGGGAATATTCGTGGGATGGGCCCAGGCGTCGCGGAGTTAGAGTTCGAGGAGAGGCAATCCGATCCCATAGTCGTATTTGCTGCCGATAAAACGGAGCCCGGAGCATGGAATTTACCGCTCTACAAGATATTTGCAGACCCATTCAATACAGCTGGTCTCGTGATAGATCCGAAGCTTCGAGATGGCTTCGTATTCGAGGTACTCGATGTCATCGAGGACAAGAAGGTTCGGCTGAAAACGCCTGAGGAATCCTATGACTTGCTCGCCCTATTGGGAACCACGGGAAGATATTGCGTGAGCAAGGTTTACAGGGCTGATGGCGAGCCGGCGGCCGCAGCATCCACGAACCGCCTCTCACTCATAGCTGGCAAATACGTTGGAAAAGATGACCCAGTCCTCATAGTTAGAGCCCAGTCGGGATTCCCGGCAATAGGCGAGATACTGGCACCGTTCGCTACGCCGCACTTGGTTGCCGGGTGGATGAGGGGAAGCCATAATGGCCCCCTGATGCCCGTGAGCTGCAGAGAGGCTGTCATATCCTATTTCGACGGGCCTCCGAGAGTCATAGCGATGGGTTGGCAGATATCCGATGGAAAGCTTGTGGGAGTTGATGGAATAGAACCCGCGGACCTTTTCGCCGACCCATTCTGGGATTATAGCAGAAGCATCGCAGCTCAGCTGGCGATATACATGAGAACCATGGGAGAATTCATGCCAGCCCGCCTAGACCCTAGCGAGATGGAATATACTACTCTACCACAGGTCCTTAAAAAGCTCGAAAGCAGGTTTGAAAGATCATAATTCGCCTGATATCGGGCTACTTCATCCCCTTACAATCATGAAATTTGAAGACATAATATGCCCTATGATAAGCCCATTTATTGCTGATGGGAGAATATATGCTGAAGGAATAAGGAAACTCATCAACTTTCTCGTGAGAAACAATGTTAACGGGCTCTTCATATGTGGTACATATGGACTCAGCCCGGCCATGAGCATGGGGCCGCTGGAATAAAGGACACGAGCGGCGACATAATCTTATTCTACCAGTTCATGATGTCTGTTAAGAAGAGTGATTTCAAGTTCTTAGTTGGCACGGAGAGGCTCCTTCTACCCGCCATGGTTGCTGGCGGTCATGGATGCGTCGCGGACTTAGCGAACGCTTTTCCAGAGATAGTTGTAAAATTCTACAAGCTTCTCAAAGAGAAGAAATATGATGAGGCGGCGAAAGAGCAGTTCAGCATAATAGAGCTTAGAGACCTGATGTACTCCGTCCCCAACATACCCGCCACATACGCGGTCCTCAGGCTTAGAGGTGTTGATGTAGGATACCCGAAATTCCCGCATAAGCCGTTATCTGACAATGAGCTGGAAAAACTTAGAGTCGAGCTTGAGAAGAGAGGATTTCTTAAGATCTAATACATCATAAATCACTTTCCTTCACAGGAATTTATTCGCTTATTGATGATTGAGCTAGGATGAAAATAAGACATCCAGCCATAGCATGGTGAGCAGGCCCGCTATTATGCTGTAGGTTATTGTTCTTTCTTTGCCAAGCCTATGCAGCTCCGGTATTATCTCGTCGCTTACGACGAATAGCATTGCTCCCGCCGCGAAGCTCATGGCATATGGGACTATTTGATG
Source organism: Candidatus Wolframiiraptor sinensis (assembly GCA_023268255.1). Classification (GTDB taxonomy): domain Archaea; phylum Thermoproteota; class Nitrososphaeria_A; order Caldarchaeales; family Wolframiiraptoraceae; genus Wolframiiraptor; species Wolframiiraptor sinensis. The sequence goes on along the minus strand of JALNJX010000004.1, from coordinate 105,950 downwards.
GATTATTGTGACCGCTATGGCGCCTATCACCGCCATAGGTAGCTCGACGAACCCCGATGCCGTGGAGATGAGGTAAGCTCTAACTCTTCCATATTTTTCCGCGGAGATCAACGATAGGCCTACCGATAGCCCTTCCGGCATATTCTGTATCCCTATGGCTATCGCTAAGGCTAGTCCGGCGGCGATGTCGCCCGATCCGATGCCAACGCCGACCGCCAGACCCTCAGGCATATTATGTATCATTATCGCGAGAACGAGGAGCCATACGGCCTTGAGCCTGGAAGATCCTCCCTCTATGCCCATGATAGCGTGCATGTGGGGTATCAGTCGATCCATTAACGAGATGGTGACCGCTCCCAGCACCACTCCCAGCAGCGCCGGCAGTATTCCTCCGAGCTCGATCGCTGGCAGAAGTAGGCTCGTGAAGCTCGCGGCGATCATAACGCCGGACGCGAACCCGAGCCCGAGATCGGAAACTCTCCTAAATGATGTCTTCAAAAATAGTATCGGTAGAGCGCCAACTAAATTCATTGCCGATGTGAAGAGCCCTGCCAGCGCGGCCAATATCATGAGGTCTCCGCCCGATATGCTCTGGAAAGCCTGAACGAGGGACATAACTCCATTTCGGAGCCGGGTGGATGGAGCGATGCTTAATAACCTTGCTCCTTCAGCGTGACTACTATTTTAAGGAAGTAGAGAGCATTTTTCGCTGGTGCTGTTAGATGGCTTTACCGGAGGATCCGCTCGATAGGCTTAGAAATCTTAGGAGGCTGGGCTATGCTCTACCATCTGATCTAGCGATGATCGTGGAGGAGCTCATCCGGCTTAGATCCGAGGTTGAGAAGATTAAGAGGGCCCTGGATAAGCATGGGATAAAAGTGGACTAGAGGCGTTCCATCCTCTCAAGGATTATCCTAGCTCTACGCTCGGCCTCCTCTCCCACGCCGGGCGAAATGAGGGGCTTGAAGCTCGGCCCCTCCACTACTATGGATGCCATCGCGGACGCCATGGCCGCCGCCCACCATAGATCCCGAGAATCGAGATATGATGTCGTGAAGGCTCCCCCGAATACGTCTCCAGCCCCAGTCGAGTCGAATATGGTAGTCTCATAGCATGGGACTTTGAGGATCTCGTGGCCGCGTGCAACGAGGCTTCCAAGCCTTCCCATGGTTAATATCGTGATCTCCGCGCCGACGCCCATCAGCCGGTCGAGCATCTCGAGTGGATCGGCTGATCTCGTAAGCACCTCAGCCTCCTCCCTCGATAATTTCAGAATCCAGGGCCTCAGCATCTCAAGGTCTATCTTCTTGAGCTCGATTAAGCCCATCTCATCGGCCACCCTCATTAAGCCCTGCGGGTCTAAAACCGGCCTGGAGACTCGGCTGAATAGCTCAATTATGGAGTCCATATTCATCTCCCATGCGACGGGCCCAAGATAAACCGCATCAAATGATTGGAGCTCGCACGCGATCTCCTCGAGCGACAGGCTTCCGGCCCTCGATAGGAGCCTCAGGCGGCGCTGATCACCCGTATATGTCAGCTTAAACCGAGTGCTATTCTCATCCTTTCCGGAAATGACTCCTGATAGATCTATCCCAGCTTCCTCTAGCACCCTGAGATACTCTCTCGGGAAATCTCTCCCGATTCTCGTGAATATCTTCACGCCGGCGCCCAGAGCTCTCGCGGCCAAGGAGACGTAGCAGGCCACCCCGCCCATGCTAGTATAGCTTCTCCCCTCGATCTCTATCTCGTCTATCGTCAGGTGGCCAACCACGGCTATCCTGGGCATGCCGGCTCCCCGAAAAGCCATTAGCGGAAAAGTCGCTTAAGTCCTGCTCGACCGCGCTCTAGCCTTCACGACTTCGTAGATGTCATTCAAGAGCGCTGAGATCGTTGATTCACCCGCCCCCTCGCCGATTATCGTCAGCCTTCTGAGGATCTTGAAGTTGAAGCTCACGGCATTCAGAGTTCCATGAACGCATATCGGGTCATTAAGCCTCACGAGCTTGGGTGCTACCCGTAGCCCATTCTCATCAGCAGTTCCAATAAGCTTTATCGTCATTCCCGATTCCTTCGCCGCCGCTATGGCCTCACTAGTTATCCCCGTTATCCCCTTGATCTTCACGTCGCTCAGCTTCTTCCCGGCATTCATCAGGCTGTTCGCGAGTATGACGAGCTTCAGAGCCGTGTCTATGCCCTCCAAGTCCAGCGTGGGATCCCTCTCGGCTATCCCGAGCATCTGAGCCTCCCTCAGCGCGAGCTCCAGCGTCATCTCCTCGAAATGCATCCTGCTGAGAATGTAATTCGTCGTCCCATTCAGGATCCCCTTAATCGATAGAAGCTCGTCGGCGGCCAAGCACCGATTCTTCAGCGAGATGAGCGGTATTCCTCCACCAACCGTGGCCTCGTGTAATAGCATCGAGCCCGTCTCCTCGGCAAGCTCCATAAGCTCATCATATGCTAGGGCTATCGGCCCCTTATTCGCGGTGACCACGTCGATTCCATGCTCGAGCGCCAGCTTAATGTGGCTCAGCCCTGGCTCGCCATCCCGTATATTCGTCGGAGTCAACTCGACGAGTAGGTCTGTAAGGCCCCTATCTATGAGCTCGATCGCCGGCGAGGGCTTTAGTGCTCTGGAGGACTGTAGCTCATCCGGCAAATCTACGAGCGTCAAGCCACTCTCTTCATAGATGTATCCCTTCGAGGATGCTACTCCGACGAGCTTAACGCCCTCGACTGCGCCGGCTGCGAGGAGCTTGGCAAGCCTCTTGCCGAGGAAACCATACCCGATTATGACGCATCTCAGCATGCTCGCCATTTCACCCCTCGGTTATCAGGAGGGCTCCCTGCTTCTCGGCGAAATCCTCCAGAGACTTGAGGAGCGCGCTGAGCTTATCAGAGGGAGCTTCGATGACTGCTTTAATGCAGGGCGATGTAAGGCCGCCTGTCATGGAGATCTCCGCGATCCTCGACTCCATCTCGTGAACCCTCCCGAGAAGATCCTCGATCTTCACCCCGCCTATCAGGATGATCGTGCATATGGCTTTCTCGAGCGTCTCAGCTTCGATCACTGGTATGCCCGAGGACTCTATCCCTTTTTTGGCCCTCTCAAGGCTCGCGGAATCCGGGAACTCGACATTTATGCTCACGGGAACATAGCCGGACGTAATGCTATCTCTGCGGTGAATTATCGAGATGATGTTCCCGCCGTTGATTGCGATCTGCTCGAGGGCCTTCAAGAGGACGCCGGGCCTATCGCTGAGAGCTAGGGTAAACTTAACCCTCATCCATATATCCTCCGCGCCTCCTATGCCCGGCCTGCTAATTAGGCTACCGCCGCGCAGAAACTACGGATTAAGGCTATAAGCAGGAGAAATTCCGTTTGGGAGAAGGATCTTGTGGTGAAGGGTGTGGAGGCGGGGTAGATGGCTGAGAGCAGATATGTGATGAAGTTCGGCGGAAGCTGCGTGAAGGATGGTTCAACGGTTAGGAGGTCAGCGGAGATAGTCAGGGATTATGTTGAGCGCGGATGCCGCGTGGTCGCAGTGGTGTCGGCTTTGAGCGGCGTAACTGACGGGATACTCGAGGCGCTGGCGAGCGCGGAGAGGGGGCGCGAGGACGAGATACGTAGCTTCATCGAGAGGCTCGGGGCGAGGCATGAGAACGCTTGCGCTGAGGCTATAAGAAACGGGGATCTGAGAAGCAGCGTTTTGGGGGAGATTAGGCGGGAGGTCGAGGAGCTCGGAAAACTCCTCTCGATAACAGCGTATCTGAAGGAGGTTACGCCTAGGATCAGGGACTACGCGCTATCATTCGGCGAAAGGCTCTCCACGAGGATCTTCTGGGGCTCGCTCCTAGATCAGGGGGTGAGGGCCGAGTATTTCACGGGCTGGGATGCGGGCATAGTCACGGACGACGAGTTCGGATCCGCCAAGCCCCTGGGGATAACGTATCAGGAAGTTAGGAGGAGGCTCGGCCCGTTGTTGGAGGAGGGCATAGTACCGGTCGTCACGGGCTTCATCGCCGCAACCCCAGAGGGGGTGATCACGACGCTCGGGAGAGGTGGCTCCGACTACACCGCGACGATAATCGGCGCCGCGCTGAAAGTTGATGAAATAATTCTCTGGAAGGATGTTGATGGCATCATGACTGCTGACCCGAAGCTCGTCCCGGAGGCGAGGCCGATACCGAGAATGTCCTATGATGAAGTCTTAGAGCTAGCATACTTCGGCGCAAAGGTGATTCACCCTGGTGCGCTCGAGCCCGCATCCAGGGAGAATATACCGATAAGAGTGAAGAACTTCTATAATCCATCCGCCGAGGGCACGCTGATAATCGGCGCCGCGGAGTCCGATACGGTCAAGGCGCTGACGATGATACGCGATGCGGCGATAATTCTCGCGAGCGGAGTCGGCTCATCCGAGGCCCTAAACACGAATGTCAAGCTACTAGATCTTCTCGCCAGAGTCGGCGCCCAGGTCATAATGATCTCCCAGGCATCATCGCAGGCAAATATCTCGATAGCCCTACCGAGAGAAGACTTGAAGAAAGCCTTGAAGGCGGTAAAGAGCGAGTTCGCCGAGGATGAGATGAAGGTGAACTGCGAGGAAGGAATATGCGTGATAGCGGTCATAGGGTCCGGGATGAGGGGGAGGCCTGGAGTAGCCGCGAAGATCTTCAACGCCGTCGCCGCGGAGGGCATAAACATAAAGATGATAGCACAGGGATCATCAGAGCTCAACATATCCTTCGCAGTAAAGGAGGAGGATGGAGTCAGAGCGCTGAGAGCAGTGCATCGCGCATTTGGGCTAAACGCCGCCTAACAGAAAACTAGCATCCGCTGATAAAAAGGCTCATCTAGGGATCCAAAGCTCCTATTATATGCCTTCGCGTAAAGTCGCGCTTCAGTTCATCCACCGGCGGGTTAAAACTTTTTTAACTCTATGAGGGCTTTCATCGCCTGAAATCCGGGGTGAAGCATGTATGGATAAGCTGAAGGCCGCCGTTCTCGGCGCCACGGGTATGGTCGGTCAGAGGCTTGTCAAGCTGCTCGCGGATCATCCGAGATTCGAGCTCGAGGTTCTCGCGGCTTCGTCGAGATCCGCGGGGAAAAAGTATTCCGAGGCCGTTCACTGGTGCATCGAAGGCGAGGTTCCGGAGAATGCTGCGGAGATGACTGTTGTCGAGGCTCGGCTGGAGGACGTCAAGCGTGGGGGAAGCGTGGACCTCGTCTTCTCAGCCCTACCATCCGAGATCGCGAGGGAGGTTGAGGCGGAGTTCGCGAGGGATGGAATACCGGTGATAAGCGATGCAAGCGCCTATAGGATGGAGGAGGATGTCCCGATTCTCATAGGGGAGGTTAACCCGGATCACCTGAAGCTCGTGAAGGAGCAGAGAAGGAGGGGCTGGAGGTCATTCATAGTCACGAGCCCAAACTGCACGTCGAATGCCATGATACTCGCTCTGAAGCCACTCCTAGATGTGTATGGCATCAGGAGCGTCATCGTCTCAACTATGCAAGCTTTATCCGGCGCTGGCTGGACCGGAGTGCCATCCATGGCGATAACGGACAACATAATCCCATACATAAGGAATGAGGAGGAGAAGGTGGAACGCGAAGCATTAAAGATTCTTGGAAAGCTCGAGGGCTCGAGAATAGCTCCCGCGGACATCAGGATCTCGGCGAGCTGCCATAGGGTTAATGTTCTCGAGGGCCACTTGGAGGCGGTCTTCGTGGAGCTCGCTAGGGAGGCTGAGCCGGAGGAGGTCGCTGAGACCATGAGAAGGTTCAGGGGGAGGCCGCAGGAGCTTAAGCTACCAACAGCTCCCGAGAATCCGATAATCGTTAGAAGCGAGCCAGATAGGCCTCAGCCCAGACTGGATAGATGCGCCGGCAACGGCATGTCGGTGGTGGTCGGCAGAATTAGGAGGGACCCGGTGCTGAGAAATGGGATAAAATTCCTAGTTCTAGGCCATAACACGATTAGGGGTGCCGCTGGGAACGCGGTCCTGAACGCCGAACTCGCCGAGGCGGAGGGATACCTCTAAGACCCACCGGAGCATGGGGACAGCTTATTTCATAGCTCCGACTTGGAGATAGGAGATGGCCAGGACTAAGATAGCCGTAACGGTGGGCGCGGCTAATAGGCAACCCGAGATTATTCGGAAAATGGCTTTAGCGGGCGCGAGAGCATTTAGAATAAACTTCAGCCACGGCTCCATCGAGGAGTGGCGGGAGACCGTTAAGATCGTTAGGGAGATTGAGGATGAGCTTGGAACGCATTTAGCCCTGATAGGCGATCTGCCCGGCCCATCGGTCAGAGTAGGTGTACTAGAGGAGCCGGTGGATGTGAAGGCGGGCGAGATCGTGAAGCTCGTCCTCTCAGATAGCTCTCGGGGAGGAGCCGAGAAAGTGATTCCGCTCCCAAATGAGGCCGTTCTCGCGGCTCTTAGGCGGGGGCACGTGATACTCATGGATGATGGTCTCGCGGCATTCGAGGTGGAATCCGCATCGAGCTCCGAGGCCGTCTTGAGAGCATTAACCGACGCGAGGATAAGCAGCAGGAAGAGCATGGTCGTGAGGGGCAAGGACCTAGACCTCCCGACGATAAGCGGCAGGGAGGTTGAGATCGTGAAGTTCGCAGCGAGCGAGGAGCTCGACTATATCGGGCTAAGCTATGTCAGGGGAGAGCATGACGTGGCGATGCTGAGGGGAATGCTATTATCCCTCGGAGCCGAGCAGACCTCGATAATAGCGAAGATAGAGGTGCCGGCCGCCGTGAGAAACCTCAGGGAGATAGTGGATGCGGCCGACGCGATCTTGGTCGCGAGAGGCGATCTAGGAATGCACTTCCCGCTCGAGGAGGTTCCGAGGCTCCAGAGCATGGTCGTGAGGGAGTCCATAGGAAGGGGCAAGCCCGTGATAGTCGCAACGCAGCTCCTCGGGTCGATGATATGGAACCCGATCCCGACGAGGAGCGAGATAGTGGACGTCGTCGCCGCGATATCCGAGGGGGTGGATGTCCTGATGCTGACAAATGAGACGGCGGTCGGCAGATACCCGGTCGAGGCTGTTAAGTGGCTACACAAGATAATCGAGAGATATGAGCCGGGGATAACTCCGCCGAAGAGAATCATTGATCCGAGCGAGGATATTAGGACGAGGTTCGCCTATGGCGTCGCCTCGCTGGCGGAATCCCTTAACGCCGCGATTCTCATCTACACGATCTCCGGCAGGACTGCTCAGAGGATAGCGAGCTTCAGGCCGTCCACGAGCGTGATAGCGGCCTCGCCCAGCAAAAGAACACTGCGCAGGCTAATGCTCCTGAGAGGCGTGGAGACTGTGGAGGTCTCATCCAAGACCTATGAGGAAGGGTTGAGCGAGCTGGGGAGAATGCTCATGAGCGGCGGGATAAGTGTGAGGGAGCACACGGTCGTCCTAACCTATGGCATGAGGGAGGAGCCCGTGCACCTAGTCAAGATAATACACTTGGGCTTAGGGGCTGAAGAGCGGCGGATGGATGGAGAATCTGCGCAAACAGCTTAATAATCGCATAATCAGGTAGCCCGCGGGAAGATGAACATCGCTGACTTGGTGAGGGAGATAAGGGAGGACTCTGTTAGCGGGGCATCGCAGCTCACGATCAAGGCCGCTGCAGCTTTCCTGAAGCTGCTCGAGAAGTCCGCGAGCATCAAGGATGTGAGAAGGCTAGTGAAGGCCCTCGCTGACGCTAGGCCGAGCATGCCGTCAATAGCGAACATGGCGCACATGATCGGCTCCATAATCGAGAAGGAAGTCTCGGCGGGAAAGCCGATAGAAGAGGCGATAGAGAACGCCGTTAGAAAATGCATAGGCGAGTATCAGGGCTCCTTGAGGAAAGCTGTGCAGAACGCGTCGGAGATCATGAGGAAGTGTAGCAGCATCCTCACGCACAGCTATAGCTCGACGATCGCCGGCGCCCTAGAGAGCTGCAGGGAAGTTAAGGTTTACGTGACCGAGTCGCGGCCCGGCTACGAGGGTAGGAGGCTGGCGGAGAGGCTCGCGGCCAGGGGACATGATGTGACGCTCATAGTGGATGCGGCCGCATCATACGTTATCGATCAGGGGCTTGTTGATGCCGTAATGCTCGGATGCGACGCGATACTCGATGACGGCTCGATCGCGAACAAGATAGGCTCCAAGATGATCGCCCTCTCAGCGATGGATGCCGGCATACCGGTGAACATCGTGACGGACTTGTGGAAGGCGGCGGTCTACGGCTTCGGCCTGGAAAAGCATCCCGGCGAGGAAGTGTATGCCGGGGAGGTCAAGCTCCGATGCCTAAACCCGTACTTCGAGGTTCTACCGCCGAGGCTGATAAGTGCATATGTCACCGAGAAGGGCGCGCTCAGGGTTGAGGAACTGATAGGGGAAATTGAGCTCATGTGGGGAGAGGTGGTTGCGAGGAAGCGGGAGAAGGCTCGGCCGCGGTCGAGGTAGCCCGGCCTCAAGATACTTTTATCAATACTTTTATCAACAAGCCTTATATTACGGAAGAGCATGGCCGCTGAGTTGAGGTATCCTCTAATCGCCCTTAACTTTAAGGTCTATCTCGAGTCCATAGGCGAGAACGCCATAAGGCTCGCTAAGATCGCGGAGGAGGTTTCAAGGGAATACGATGTATCGATAATCGTCGCGCCGCCATTACTGGATCTCAGGGCGGTCGTGGAGCAGGTCAGCATACCGGTCTTCGCCCAGCACGTTGACCCACATCGCCCCGGAAGCCACACGGGCTCAATAATCGCGGAGGATGTTAAGGCATCAGGAGCCGTGGGCTCGATAGTCAATCATTCTGAGAAAAGGCTTCTATTAGCCGATATCGGAGCTGTTCTAGCGAGGTTGAGGGAGGTCGGGCTCATCTCCCTTCTCTGCACGGACACCGTTGAGACCACGAGAGCTGGAGCGGTGCTCGGCCCCGATATCCTCGCGATAGAGCCCCCGGAGCTCATAGGAACCGGGGTACCAGTCTCCAAGGCGAAGCCCGATGTCGTCACGGGTGCTGTTGAGGCGATCAGGAGGATAAACCCATCAGTTCACATTCTGTGCGGAGCCGGGATCTCGGCGGGTGATGACGTGGCCAAGGCGATAGAGCTCGGAACAGAAGGCGTCCTCCTAGCCAGCGCATATGTTAAAGCGAAGGATCCGAAGAAGCTTCTGGCCGAGATGGCCGAGGCGGCGATCAGGAGCTGGGAGAAGAGGGGCTAAGCCGCCCTCCCCGTGCCCAAAACCTCAACTAAGCCGGATACCTGCATACGAGCCCTACGGAGTAGGCTTTGGGAGGATAGGCTATATATTGGAAGGGGGCGCGGCTTAATGGGATGAGCGTCTCGGCGTCGAAGAAATTCGAGAACTTCTCCGACTGGTTTGACGACGTCATCTTTAGAGCTAGGATAGTGGATAACAGGTTTCCGGTTAAGGGCTTCTCGGTGTACGTGGAGAATGGGGCCTTCATGCTTGACATGATCAGGAGGCTCCTCGAGGAGGAGCTCGAGAAGACCGGGCACAAGAAGATGTACTTCCCGCTAGTAACGAGCGAGGAGCTCTTCAAGAAGGAGGCGGAGCACATCAAGGGGTTCTCGAAGGAGGTTTTCGTAATAGATCAGGGCGCCGGGGAGCAGAAGCTCATAATCAGGCCCACTTCCGAGACGATAATGTACCCGATGTTCAAGCTCTGGATAAGGAGCCACGCGGATCTACCTTTGAAAGTTCATCAGAGCGTGAACGTCTATAGGAAAGAGACAAAGGCAACGAGAGCGCTCTACAGGGTTAGGGAGATACCGTGGAATGAGGCTCACACGGTGCATGAGACGGCCGCTGAGGCCGAGAAGCAAGTTAGAGAGGCCATGGAGATATATGAGAGAGTCCTGAGAAAGCTCTGCATAGGCTACATCATACTTAAGAGACCCGACTTCGACAAGTTCGCCGGAGCAGTCTACTCCATAGCATTTGACGCGTGGAATCCTGATGGGAAAGTGAATCAGGTAGCGACGATCCACAACCTCGGGAGAAACTTCGCCAAGGCCTATGAGATAGAGTTCGAAAAGAGGGATGGAAGTCGGGGGATACCGTATCAGACATGCTATGGCTTCGGCTTCAGCAGAGTTCTCGCGGCCATCATAGCCCAGCACGGGGATGATAGGGGCCTAGTTCTCCCGCCGGCGATCGCTCCAACGCAGGTCGTCATAATCCCGATACCATTCAAGGGTCAGGAGAAGCAGATAAACGACTACGCGCTCAAGGTAAGGGATATGCTGGTGGGCAAATGGAGGGTCGTCCTCGACGACCGCGATGATGTTACCCCGGGCGAGAAGTTCTATCACTGGGAGTTGATGGGAGTCCCGGTCAGGGCTGAGATCGGGCCGAAGGAGGTTATCGAGTCCTCGGTAACCCTCGCAAGAAGGGATACGCTGGAGAGGATTAAGGTGCCGCTGGACGAGCTCGTCGGCAAGGTAGATGAGCTGATGAAGGCCATAGAGTCGAGCCTGCTTGAAAGGAGCAGGCGCATGATGCTCAGCGCGATATCCGACGCCGGGAACATCGAGGAGATAAGGAGGGTCTTGAAGGAGAGGCGGATCGCGAGAATAAACTGGTGTGGTAGCATCGAGTGCGCCGAGAAGCTGAAGGAGGAGGTCGGCGGAGAGATCAGGGGGGAGAGGTACGACGTGGCTGAGAAGCCGCTCGGCCCATGCGCGGTATGCGGAGGCGAAGCTAAGTCAGTCGTCTATGTCGCGAGATCATACTAGAGCTTGGAGATCTCCTCGAGTCTCTTCCCCTTGGTCTCCTCGCCGAAAGCGCCCGTCGTGGCCGCGGCCACCAAGTGCACCAGCGCGAATACTAGGAAGGCGTAGAAGAGCTCTCCTCCGCTGACCTCCATGAGGTATCCCGTGGCATATGGGGCCAGTATTCCAGCCAGCCTTCCAATGCTCGCAGCCGCTCCCGAGCCCGTCCCCCTGAGCTCCGTCGGATAGAGCTCTGGCGTATATGTGTAGAGCCCGGCCCACGCTCCAAGATTGAAGAAGCTTATCACGCAGCTGTATAGGAGGATCATGCTGATATCTTGGGTCGTTGAGAGGAGGAGGGATGCGATCCCGGCGACGGCCAGGTAGAAGGCGAGTATGGGCTTCCTCCCCGCCCTGTCAAGGAGAAGGGCTGCGCTATAGTATCCTGGAACCTGCACTAGAGTGACGATCAGGACCCACTCGAGCGATTTCACGATCGAGAAACCCAGCCTATCCACGTAGATCGATGGCAGCCAGATGAATATCCCGTGATAGGTGTATACGAGGGCGGCCCAGAGCATCCATAATATGATGGTCCTCCTCAGATACTCTCCCGTGATCAGCTTCTTGACGCTGATCTTTTGAGGCGGCTGAGGCTTGAGATCGAGCCTCTCAGCATCCTCGACCAGCCCATACCTCCTAAATATGCTCCTGATCTCATTGATCCTGCCTTTCTTCTCTAGGAACCTTATCGACTCTGGGACCTGAAGTGCTATGAATGGCACGAGTATCAGCGGTACGTAGGCGGCGTTGAACGCAGCTCTCCAGCCATATTCCGGTATCAGTATATAGCCGAAAACGACCGATAGTATTGCGCCATAAACCCACGCGGTCTCGACTATGCCGACGAATCTACCCCTATACTTGGCCGGAGGATACTCGCTCATGTAGACGCCCGGTAGCGGTAATGTGCCTCCGAGCCCGAAGCCGGCTATCAGCCTAAAGGCACCCATGATCTCGTAGTTGGGAGAGAGCCCGCATAGCCCCGTGAATATAGAGCCTATTAGGATCATGGCTATCATGGTGGGCTTTCTCCCAATTTTATCGGCTATGAAGCCACTTGAGAGAGCGCCCAGAAACATCCCGACGTAGCCGAAGCTCGCCAGCAACCCCGCAGCAGCCCTATCGAGACCCCATTCAGCGGATATGCGCGGAAGGGTGACGGAGATCAGCATGACGTTCATCGCCGTCAGCCCGTAGATCAGGCTCGTGATCGCCAGTAGGATGTAGTGAAATCTCCGGAGAGGCTGCCTCTCAAGAACCTCTACAGCGCTCATATTATCCCCACCCTTATCTCGATCGTTCTCAATGGTTCGCAAAATGGAGAGTGTTGGGAATTAAGCTTTTTGCTCACCTACACGGTTATGAACTGGTCTAGGAATCTCAGCCTCTTCGCCGGATGCGGGTGGGTGCTGAATAGCTCCAGTGCTAGGCTGGGCTTCTGCCTCTTAATCTCCTCTATCAGCGAGTCAACATCGCCGTAGGCTTTTACAGCCACATCCGGGTCCGAGATGAAGAACATCTTGAGCTGGTCGTGACGGCTTCTAACAGACTTCGGGAGCCTTCCGGTGGCAACCATTATCTTAGCGAGCCCCCTCTGGAGATTTCTGGCGCCGTTCTCGACGTTGATCGCCGCGTGCGAGTCCGCGTAATACTCCCTAAGCCTGCTCATGTAATAGACGAAGAGGTTGAAGATGAAGCTGACGGCTATTAGCAGCATCCCTATCAGGATCGCGAGCCCGCCTCCACCGCCCTCCCTACTCTTGCCTCCGCCGAGCCAGCCGGAGAGATAGAGGCTATATCCTATGTAATAGATGAGGGCCGGGATGAGGCTTATCATCATCATGACTATCATATCCCGGTGCTTCAAGTGGCCCAGCTCATGGCCTATCACGGCCTCAACCTCTTCAGGGTCAAGGGTTCTCAGCAAGCCCCTAGTAACGGCGACCATGTTCCCCGTTAAGGGGCTCCCATAAGCGAACGCGTTCGGGAGATCTATCTCAGCGATCATGAGCTTCGGAGGCTGCTTTAAGCCGCTTCTCGCGGAGATCCTCTCAACGGCTTCGCGCAGCCACGGGTACTCGCCGGGCTTAAGTTCCCTCACATGGTAGATCGCGTTGACTATGTAGGGGCCTATGAGCCACTGGAGGAAATGGAATGCTACGACGAAGCCCAGGATGCCGTAGACCCCGATCACCGGGAACCCGAGATATAGCAGGATCGCTGTCAGGATGAGCGTTGCGAGACCCGTTATGAGAGCCCACACGCCTATCATCGAGAGCCTAAGCTTCAGTAGGGAGATTCTAGCCCTCTGGGAGGAAGCTCTGGAGAGCCCGGCCATACCATCTCGAAAGCATGCTAAGCTTCCTATTAACCTTGACCCTAATTATGACGCTATTATTTTTGGCGAGCTCGCCTGGCGCCAGATCCGCAATATAATTCAAAGCTTTTTCCAGCTGATCCCCATCCTTTTAAGTCTCTCCAGCAACTCCATGTACCAGCTCGGCAGCATATAGTCATCTATGGAGTATGAGGGTGTATAGGCTCTTAAATCCAGTATTGGCGTCCCATTATAGAGGTCGAGGCCTGAGACGTGAAGCATACTCCCATCAACTCTCTTAAGCCCGAGGATTGTTAATGCTATCGGATTGGGCCTATGCGGCGAGTCCGAGCAGAAGACTCCGACCTCCGGAATCTCCTCCGGGCTCAGCCCCATCATAATCAATCTCTTAAACCTGACTCTAAGAGTCGTTCTCGCGCTCTCCGGAACCTTATGGAGCCAGGCGATAGCGATTATGTGGGAGAAGCCTTCTAACCCGATGAGGCCGCTGGAATACTGGGGATAGATCACGATTCTGCCCTCGACGCCCCGAGGCCAAGACATTGCCACCTCCTCATCGCTATACTCTGTCTCCACGTAGCCTATCGGGTGAAAGCATATCTCCATGCTATTTTCTGATGAAGGGCCATGAAAATTTAAACAATCTTCCAGACGATAGCCTCAAATCCCCCTAATAGCCAAGTTTTCATTAGGTGGCTCAATGGCGTTTGAGATCCCATTGGAAGTAGAAGAGAAGGTGATGAGCGGGAGGGCTGCGGAGAAGAGATACGCGCTGCTCGGTTTTGGCGGATGGCCCGATGCTGGCAGGGTCGCATCACTCACGGTCGAGTATTTCGCGAGAGCCCTTAAAGCGGAGAAGCTCATGGAGCTCGATTGCTCGGAGATCCATGATCTAACAATGAATAGGCCTTTCGTGGAGATAAGGGAGGCGCTGATCGAGAGCTTCCGCATGCCCGGAGCAGTAATTTATTTCTGGAAGGATCCGGGCCAGAGCTCATCCCTCATAATCTTCAGCGGCGTCGAGCCGAGCCTTCGATGGAGGGAGTTTTCAGACTTTATCATAGGCTTATGCAAAACGATATCAGCCAGAAGAATATATCTCGTGGGAGGAGTATTGGATCAGGTTCCGCACACTAGGAGACCGAGGATCTCCGCCGTCGTGAACATGGAGCACTTGAAATCTGAGATGCTGCTATCAGGTCTCGATCTAACGGAGTATAGCGGGCCGGCTAGCATCCACAGTTACTTGATGATAAAGGCGAAGCAGATGGGCTTGGAGGCTGTGGGGCTCTGGGCTCATACGCCAGCCTACGTACAGCATCCGAACGCGATCGCCGCCTATCACCTGGCCGTGAAGCTCGCTGAGCTGATGAAGATAACGATAGACCTCAGCGAGCTCAAGATGATGGCCGACTCGCTCCGGCAGGCGATAAGCAGGGCTATGGAAGAGAATGCGGACCTGAGAAGGATGGTCGAGGAAATCGAGAGAATGTATGATGAGCGGTATGGGAAACCATCCTATATCGCGTGAAATAGAGGGGTAACGTGGAGCACATTCCTCCTATTATTGGCCGAGCTCCCTCTTTATGCTCTCGAGCTCCTTCTTGAATATCCCGTAGGTCTCATCATCGTAGAGGCAGAAGATGACGCGCTCGATTCCGCTTCCCCTCTGGAGGTACTCCACGGCTGCTCTCAGCATGATCTTAGCGCACCTCTCCTTAGGAAAGCCGAATACTCCAGTCGAGATCGCTGGAAAGGCTATGCTCTTGACCCGATGCTGCTCCGCGAGCTTGAGCGAGTTCAGGGTCGCGCTGCGGAGCTTATCATCCTCATCTCCCTCGCCCATCCTCGGGCCGACCGCATGTATCACGTATCTCGCCTTGAGCTTCCCCGCGCCGGTGATCACGGCCCCGCCGACCGGGCAGTAACCAATCCTATCGCACTCCTCTTGGATGCTCCAGCCACCCTTCCTCAGAATAGCTCCAGCAACGCCTCCGCCCATCTTGAGCCTAGAATTGGCCGCGTTGACGATGGCATCAACCTCGAGCTCCGTGATATCGCCCTTGACAAGCTCAATAACGGAATTACCCACCCTAAGCATCAGGTGACCATTATGCGGTGGAGGAATATAGGTTTGAAGAAGCGTTGTGCTCTATCATTCCGTGCTCTTTTCTTCTCGAGTGGTGTTGCGCGAAATGCTTTTAGCCTGCCTTCCTGCTGGAGGACCGGCTCATGGTGTCCGTTAAGCTCTTGGAGGAGGATGAGAAGAGCGTTAAGCTCTTGTTGTCGGGTGTTCCGCTCGCGGTGGCTAACGCGATCCGGCGCATGGCGATAAATGAGGTTCCGACGATGGCGATCGAGGAAGTGCTCATAATCGAGAATAGCTCCAGCATGCCAAACGACGTCCTGGCGCACAGGATCTCCCTCATACCATTCATCTCGGATATAGACCACTATGTGCCCCCAGAGGAGTGCGGATGCGGAAAGAGGCTTGGATGTGAGCGCTGCGCGGTCAGGTTCGTCCTGAGAGCTGAGGCCAAGGATGAGCCGATAACTGTTTACAGCGGAGACATCGTGCCAGAGGAGGAGACATCTGTGAAGCCCGTGAGCCCTAGGATTCCGATAGTCAAGCTCGGGCCTGGCCAGAAGATTGAGCTCGAGCTCTATGTCAGAGTCGGAAGGGGGAGTAAGCATGCGAAGTGGCAGGCTGCGATAGCAACGCTTTACGAGCCCGAGGACGGCGGAAAAGATGAAAGAATACTTTATGTCGAGTCTATAGGCTTCCTGCCGCCCAAGAGGATCCTTGTGGAGGCTGCTAAAGCGCTGGAGAAGAAGGTGCTTGGGCTCGAGAGCCTCTTCCAAGAGGCCATCCAGCAGGGGCCCGGGAAATGATTTTTTAGAGACCTTTAAGGTGAGTTGATCCACGATGGTTAGCCGGAGAAAGGTTGTCAAGCCGGGGCTCAAGCTGAGCATTGTCAAGGCAATACCGGGGAAGGCGAGGAAGACGAGATTCTGGAAGAGAATACTGGAAGAGGCGGAGAAATCTAGGAGGCGGAGGAGGGTCGTAAACCTTTACAAGCTCAATAGATTAACACGCAACGGCGACGTTGTTTATGTTCCGGGAAAGGTTTTGGGCTCCGGGAGCATTGACCACGCGATAACGATCTCGGCTTTCAGCTTCTCGCAAAAAGCCTATGAAAAGCTCTTGAAATCCGGGTGCACAATCCTGACGACGAGGGAGTTTGCCGAGAAATACCCGACCGGGAGCGGCGTGAAGATAATAGGCTGAACTCTCCTGATTAGCATCGGAGGAGAGTCAAAATAGAAGCTTAAATAGGTCTTGCCGGGTGATCTCGTGAATCGCTGGATATACCCGCCCATAGGCCTCGTGATAAACCTGATGCTTGGGACGATCTATAGCTGGAGCGTCTTCAGAAAGCCCTTGGAGAGTTTTTTCGGCTGGAGTGCTGTGGAATCGGGCTTACCATTCACGGTATTCTTGCTGGCCTTCGCCCTCCTCATGCCTCTCGGAGGAAAGCTGATGGAGGTTTTGGGACCTAGGAAGACATCGCTGATGGGGGGCGCGCTGGTGGGCCTTGGATGGTTTTTGACGAGCCTCGTTGCCGACCTACCCGAGCCCCTGATATTCACGCTAATCTTCTATGGCGTGATCGCGGGAGCTGGTGTAGGAATAGCTTACGGCGTCCCAATCTCGGTCTCGAGCAAGTGGATACCGGAGAGAAGGGGCTTAGCCGTGGGAGTAACGATACTGGGATTCGGTTTATCGCCGCTGATAACAGCCCCCATCGCGAATCACCTGATATACGAGGTCGGCGTCATGAGAACATTCGCATACCTCGGGATAATATTCGGAGCATTATTGATCGTGCTCTCGATCCCGCTCAGCTTCCCACCGGAGAGCTGGGCGCCGCCAAGCACAAGTGCTCAGGCCGCGAAAACAAGGGTTCTGGCGGAGCTGGCGCCGAGGCAGATGATAAGGACTCTAACATTCTACGGCCTATGGCTCTCATACGCGCTTGGAACGCTCGGCGGCTTCACAGCAATATCGCTCGCGGCGAAATACGGGCAGGAGGTGGTTAAGCTTACTCCTGAGCTCGCCGCCGCCGCAACGGCAGCATTCGCGGCCTTCAATGGCGCTGGAAGACCTGCCTTTGGCTATCTCTGCGATCGGCTTGGCGTGAGAAAGACCGCGCTAATATCGTTCCTCATAATCTTCGCCGCCGCGCTTGCGGCCACCCAGGCCCATATCCTGCCCCTATACTTGATCTCCTTCGCTCTCTTATGGCTGGTCTTCGGCGGGTGGCTCGCGATCGCTCCCGCTGGCACATCCACGTTCTTCGGTCTCAAGCACCTCGGCACAAATTATGGGATAGTCTTCACGGGATATGGGGCCGGCGCGCTCATAGGCCCAACCCTAGCGAGCTACCTTCAGACAATCACCGGGTCATATTCTCCAGCATTCCTAACAACAGCGGTTCTAGCGGTTATCGGGCTAATGATCTCCGCGGCCACGCTGAGGCCCCCGAAAGCATGAAGAATCCTCCAGGAGGCATACACCAAGATCTATATATTTAGGCCCCTTCATGCTGATCCGGGAGCCGAGGTCATGGCTACTCAGGAATTGAGGGTGCTGGAAAAAAGAGCGAAGAGCGTAGTCGTCGATTTAACGATGCATAAGGTTGGGAGAGCCGCCTCTAGGATAGCCAAGATGTTGCTGAGCGGCGTTAGCGTGACGGTGGTCAACGCGGAGAAGGCCATAATCACGGGCAAGAAAAAGGCGATACTCGAGAGATATAAGTTCCTGACTTCTAGGAGGGCTCTCGTCTCCCTGAGGCGGCGCACGGTCTGGTACCCGAAGAGGCCCGAAAGGATATTCTGGTACACGGTTTATAGAATGCTTCCAAGGCATAATAGGCGCTGGAAGGAGGCTTTGAAAAGGCTGAAAGTTTATGCCGGGGTTCCCAGGGAGCTTGAGAATGTTGAGAAGATCGTGATCGAAGACGCGGTTCTCCGGGAGCCCATAAGCAGATCCGGCAGGATAATCAGGTACATGACCCTCGGCGAGCTGAGCAAAGAGCTTACGGGAGGGAGGATGAGCTATGGCTGAGGCTCTCAGGATATTCGTTGGAAAAAGGAAGACGGCGGTCGCGCGTGTTCTCATCAGGCCGGGCGCGGGCAGAATACTGATAAACAATCAGCCCCTCGAGCACTTTGGAAACGAGATTGTCAGGATGAAGATATTGACTCCCCTCTACTTCGATGAGAAGTTTTGGAAGAGCCATGACTTCGACGTGAAGGTTGAGGGCGGTGGGGTCATGGCCATCGCCGACGCGGTCGCATTCGCCCTGGCGAGAGCGGTGGCAGAGCATAATGAGAGGGCCGGCGAGGAGATAAAAAGCTACAATAGGGTGCTGCTGGCAGGAGATCCGAGGCAGGCGGAGCCGAAGAAGCCCAACAGGAGATCCGCTAGAAGATTCAAGCAGAAGTCCTATAGGTAGCTATTCCTCGACCCTGACTCCCTTAATGACGCCGTTCGAGAGAATTGGGACGATGTTCGATACATCCTCCATCAGGCAGAGTTCGAGATCCATCCCCCACCCGATCTCTCGGAGATATCGCGCGGTGCGGCTCTGCAGCACGAGGCTTCTCCAGTCCTCATTCTCGTAGGCCAGCTTGGCCAGGAGCGCGGTGTCAGAGAGCTCCTCTTCACCGAGCCTAGAGACTATCGCTCCAGCCCCTATAACGTCTTCCAGGGACACGAGCTTATCCGGGATGTGTCCGCATGCGATTATCGAGACGCTGTCGAGGCCGAGCCTCTTAAGGTACTTAGCGACGGCGCTGGCATTCACGAGCCCCCCGATGATGAGATGCTTGGCGTGGTTCATGTGCCTAGAGACGACTCTTATGAGGTTGGTTGAGCAGTAGATTATCCTTCTTCCCTCCACGCGCGCTCGGATGAGCAGGCTGGGCGAGATATTGAGGTCGAATTCCCTTGGAGTTATCCCCATCCTCTCGCCGACGAGCAACACCTGCTCGCCAAGCCTCCTCCTGAGTATCCTAGCCTTATCGAGCGAGTTGCAGGGAATGATCTCCACCGCCCCATTCTCCAAAGCTTTGACGAGGGATGTGCTTGACCTGAAGATGTCCACGACTACCAGGTTCTCGGCGGGCTCTTTGGGAGGACCTAACACCACGTCTACCCGCATCATTTTTTGCCGCAAAGGTGCTCAATTTTAAAGATTTACAACTCGCACTACGTTAAAATAATGATGAAAAGGTCCTAATTCGGGGTTGTCTGGACATGATGTTTCCGATTAGGTGCTTTAGTTGCGGCGCGTTGATCGCGGATAAGTGGGAGGAGTATTCTAGGAGGATTGAGGAAGGCGAGCATCCCGGAAAAGTCCTGGATGATTTGGGCATAAAGAGATACTGCTGCAGGAGGATGTTCCTGAGCCACTGCGAGTATTTCGACGAGATAGTTAAGCTTCACGCGCTTTATGGATCCAAGCCTTATCTCAAGACCGAGAAGGAGGAGGTGGAGGAGAATGAGCCTGAGGCTTGAGAAGCTGAGGGCCAGAAAAGTTTACAACAGCCGGGGAGAGGAGACGATCGAGGTTGATGCCTGGGTTGATGGCGCCTTAGGGAGGGCGGCTGCGCCGGCTGGAAAGAGCAAGGGCGGGAAGGAGGTGATGTACTACCCCGAGGGCGGTGTAGATGAGTCTCTGAGAATCATTAATGGCGAGCTGGCCGCTAGGCTCAAGGGCCTCGACGTCTCGGATCATGAGGCCCTCGATGAGGCCTTGAAAAAATATGATGGGACAGTGGATTTCCGGAGGCTGGGGGGTAACGCGGCCTTTGCTATCTCGCTCGCGGTGGCCATAGCGGCGTCGAACGCGGCTGGGAAGCAACTTTACGAGCATCTCCGGATCGTCGATTCATTTAGGCTGCCGTATCCGCTCGGGAATGTGATTGGCGGCGGCGCTCATGCTGGTAGGGGCGCTCCGGATTGGCAGGAGATGCTAGTGAGCCCGATCGGGGCGAGGAATGTGGAGGACGCTGTTAAGGCGAACTTCATGGTCCACGCGAGGGTCGGGAAGCTCCTTGACAAGCATCTGGGAGGATTCACGCTCGGTAAGGGCGATGAGGGCGCATATGCGCCGCCGATAAAGACCGAGGATGGTCTTCGGCTCTTGAAGCAGGCGGCGGATGAGATCTCGGATGAGCTCGGCTTCAAGATAAGGGTGGGCGCTGATGTCGCGGCATCAAGCCTCTGGAACCCTAAGAAGAGGAGATACGTTTACCCGACGGAGGGGGTTGAGCTCGATCGGGAGGCGCAGATGAGCAGGGTCGCTGAGTGGATTGACAAGTATGAGCTCTTCTACGTCGAGGACCCGCTCGAGGAGGATGACATGGAGGGCTTCGCCGACCTCTGCAGGCAGGTGGGCGAGAAAGCACTCATCTGTGGCGATGATCTGATCGTGACGAATCCGGAAATCCTAAGCCGGGCGGCTGAGCTAAAAGCCGTGAGGGCGGTGATAATTAAGCCGAATCAGGTGGGCTTGCTCACCACGGCCATGAAATCCGTCAAGATCGCTCATGAGAATGGGATCATATCCGTGGTCTCTCACAGGTCTGGAGAGCCCCCGGAGGGGCATTTAGCTCAGCTCGCGGTAGCTTGGGGTGGAAAGCTCCTGAAGGCCGGGGTGGTCGGCGGAGAGCGGGTCGCAAAAGCCAACGAGCTCCTGAGAATAAGCGAGATTGTTGGCTTGGATAAGATGGCCGAGCTCAAGATTTAGAAATCCCTCCACCGCTCCTTTTCCCCTCCTTGGAGCATCTCAACCGCGCCCGAGAAGACTTGGTTCCCGGGCTTCCAGAGCCCGGAGGTAATATTTTTTAGAGGATTTGATTATCGGCGTGGAAGCGGACATGAGCGAGGAAGCAGTCGACTCGATGGAGAATATACAAGAGCTCTTCATCAAGAATGGCCTCTACATAGGCTCGAGGATAAGGGTCAAGCACATGGAGAGGTTCATCTTCAGGCTTAGGCCGGATGGCGTCTATCTAATAGACCTGAACAAGATAATTGAGAGGCTGAACATTGCTGCCAGATTCATCTCGTATTACAGGCCCGAGGAAGTCGTTGTGGTCTCAACGCACGTCTACGGCGTGGTCCCCGTCCGAAAGTTCTGCGAATACACCGGCTGCATACCGATTGTGGAGAAGTTCGAGCCGGGGACGTTCACGAACCCGAGCCTTAAAACCTACTTGGAGCCCGAGCTGGTCCTAGTCTCCGACCCGAGATATGATAACCAGGCAGTGGTAGAGGCGAAGATAGCCAGGATCCCCACGATAGCGATGTGCAGCACGGATAACATGATCTCGAACGTGGACCTCGTGATCCCCGTGAATAATAGGGGGCGCCTCGCCCTACCCTACGCCTTCTGGTATCTAGCCAGGAGAGTTTTGATCGAGAGGGGTGAGATGACTCCCGAGCTCTCGGAGAGGCTTAAACCGGATGAGTTCCTCCAGATAAGGGTGCAGCAGGCTAAGGCTTGAGCCTCGTCCCGGGAACCGGGAGCCCCAGAACCGCGTTCCTCAGCCTATCCTCCGCCAAGCCATTGATGAAAAGCACCTCGACGCCCGTCTCGGCAGCCGCGAACCCCTCCTCTATCTTCCGGGATATCCCGCCGGTCACGTCCTCAACGCTGCCCCCAATTGGGGCTATGCTCATTCCCCGGGAAAACTCCTCCGCGACCTTGACCCCGCCCGTCGCCCAATCCCTAACGTAGATTCCATCAACGTTCATGGCGAAGATCAGTCTCTTGGCCCGGAGCCTGACTGCGAGGTATGAGCTTATCTCGTCGCCGGAGAGCACGGTGAATCCCAGATCGCGGTCGAAGACCACGTCTCCGGATGTTATGGGGACGAGGCCGAGCCTTAGGGCTGAGAGCACGGGCTCGAGATTGCACGTGCTTATTCTCCCAGATCTCGTCGTAAATATTGATGAAGCTGGTATTGAGATGGCCATCAAGCCCCCTTCGATGAGACTCGATAGAACATCGAGGCAAAGCACTCTGACGACTCTGGACGTCTCGATGAAGCCTCTAAGGCCGCCCCTGCTCCTCAGCCCCTCCGAGACGGAATACTCCTTCGCGACCGGATGAGCATATGAGCCGCCGCCGTGGACGACTATGAGGTCCGCCCCCGACCTCCCAACCGCCTCGGCGAGCTCCCTTCCAAGCCTCCTAACAACCTCAGCATTCAAGGAGAATCTCCTGCTCTTATCGGTTATTAGGGATCCACCGAGCTTAACGATGATCAGCGGCGGCCCCAAACACCGGCACCAAAAATATTTCCGCCCGGACTCAATATAAGGTATGCTCATGGATTACGCGAGCCCGCCGAGGAGCATTAGGATCGAGCAGGCGAGCCTAGATGATCTCGAGGAGCTTTATGAGCTCGAGAGAAAATGCTTCGGCGGGGACGCTTATACGAGATCCATCCTTAGGCTGCTGCTGATAGATCCGAGCTCGATCCCGCTGAAGGCCGTTAATGCAGAGGGCGAGCTCGTGGGCTCGGCGATAGGTAGGATCGAGAAGATCGGCGGCAGGATCTTGGGTCGAGTCTACACGCTGGATGTTAGGCCGGATTTCCGCAGAAGAGGGATCGGGGCAGCGCTCCTGAAGAGGCTCGAGGAGGAGTTCAGGAGGCTTGGATGTGAGAAAGTGGTGCTGGAGGTGGCGGTCGATAATGAGCCGGCGATAAGCCTCTACAAGTCGCTCGGATACGAATTCATATCTAGGTTGAAGGACTATTATGGCCGCGGCAGGGACGCATATCGGGCTGAGAAGGATCTATAGCGGAAACATTTTCTAGATCCCCTAGTCGAGATCCCGTCGAGGTTGAAGATGCTGAGCGATGCGTGGAGATCGCTTGTGGCAATATTCTTGGCGCTGTCACTAGCGCTAGCGTTAAGCTGCCTCGGTGCGGAGGCTCAGCTCGATGGCGCTGATATGGGGGAGAACCTCCTCTGGCTCACTATAGTGATCGCCGGCATGGATAGCATTAATCCCTGCGCATTCTACATACTAACCTTCCTGCTCAGCATCCTGATCTGCGCGAGGGATCGCGTCCGCATCCTCCTCATCGGCGGGATATTCGTCCTCATCTCAGGTCTCGCCTACTTCCTCTTCATGACCGCCTGCCTGAACGTCTTCAGGATCCTGAGCGCGCTCGGCCCATTCTTCCTAATAATCATGATAATCGTGGCGGCCGCCGGCGCCATAAACGTGAAGGACTACTTCGCTCACGGCCGCGGCCCATCCCTAGGCGTATCAGAGAGAAGTCTCGCCAAGATAGGCAAATCAGCTAGAAGACTTGCGCGCGTGAGCTCACTGGGAGCTCTCGCGGCGAGCTCGGCGGCGCTCGCCTTCACGGTCAATATCTATGAGTTGGCCTGCACCCCTGGATTCCCGCTCTACTACACGAGCATCCTAGCATCGCTCGGCATAAGCTACATCGAGTACTACCTCTATCTCGCGCTCTATAACCTGATATACGTCATGCCGATGCTTGGGATAGTCCTCGCATTCGCCTACACTCTTGGGAAAATGAGGTTGTCCGAGGCCTGGTCGAGGAGGATAAAATTGTTCTCGGGATATCTCATGATCGCGCTCGCCCTCTCGATGATCGCGAGGCCATGGGCTCTCGCCTTCCTAGACACGACCCTACAGCTGATCGCCGCATCAGCCGTCGCGGCGATCCTAACTATAATAGTCTATGAGCGGGTTATGCGCAGAGGATTCCGTAAGCTATCTTTATGAGCTCGGGGGCATCCTCACCACTAGATGCCGCTAGCCGCAAAGATCTTCGAGATAAGGGCTGAGACGGCGCTCGAGGAGATAGCTGACAAGCTTATGGGCTACAGGGTCGTCGAGGAGAGGGAGGAGGACGGCCAATCCTTCGAGCTCATAACGGAGGTTAGGGATCTGGATCTCAAGAGCGATAGGCTCGAGGGCGTGTTCAGCAGGGATAAGCTGATAGTCGTTAATCAGCGCGGGAGGCTCGTGCCGGTGCTCAAGACGGTCGAGGCGAGGATAATCTTCAGGAGAGCCGAAGATCTCATGCTCCTCACCGTCGTTCAGAAGAAGCACTTCGCGAACGCCGTGGCCTCGCTCCTCTCCCACCACCTCTTCCTATCCTATAAGGCAATAACAGAGGCCAGAGTCTCGCCATCAGTGATGAGGGAGTTTCATGAGAGAAACCCGGAGGGAACAAAGGTGATATACTTCGACGACCTCGACTTCGTGGACGTCGATAAGCTCGCCCTCTACGGCGACTCCCTGAAGAA
Source organism: Candidatus Wolframiiraptor sinensis (assembly GCA_023268255.1). Lineage (GTDB taxonomy): Archaea > Thermoproteota > Nitrososphaeria_A > Caldarchaeales > Wolframiiraptoraceae > Wolframiiraptor > Wolframiiraptor sinensis. The sequence continues at coordinate 81,420 of JALNJX010000004.1, read as the reverse complement.
CACTGCTCTCTACGAGGAATACCTCAGGCATGGCAAGATCCACTATTTAGTTTATCAAGTCCCGGAAAAAGGTTATGTAATGGGATTAACGCGAAACTGTGTAGTAACCTCGTTCACAAAAATACCGATTGATGAGTTCATAAATTATATTGAACAAGTAATTATCCCTTTGATAATCAAAAGTAAAAAAAGTGAATGTTAGTCTAAAGGTAAAAAGGAGGGAAGGGGAAAGAAAGGTGGAGGGGTTGTGTTCCTCCTTTCTTTTTTATCTATCTTTTTTGTTTGATGATATCTTTTCTCTGAGAGTCTCCATTTTTCTTCGTATAGTGAATCCGACAGCATCATAGAATTTAATTAAATTCTCCTTTCGTCTGATCTCTAAAATGTAAATGTGGTCTTGTTTATACTTGTACCATTTTCCTGTTTGTTTGTTAAAGAATGTTGACTTTAGACGTCTTTGGGTTGTGATTGTGGCCTCGATTCCTAAATCGTTTAATAGCTCTTTAACAAGCTCTAAGAGCGCCTTATTATAGTTGGCTGCAACTATCTCGTATCGCCAACGTTCTTTGACAATACAGCCTTCCGCATCGAAGAAGGCTCTACATGCTTCTATAGGGTATTTCTTGAGTATATGTCGGACCGAGGTCACGTCCTTACATGCTTCGGCAAGTATCCTGCATAATATAACGCTCCTTCCAACCACTGTCCAGCATTGATGATTTTTGTCCCAAAACGGTTTATAGGCCCTCCTTTTGCCAAGACTTATTGCAAGGCATTTCCCCCACTCGGCGGCAAATTCGTAATCCACCGACCTTAGCATTATCCCATAGTGATGGTGCCTAAAATCTATAGTGAAAGCCCCATCACCGAGCCATCCGGCGATGGTGTAGGAGAGTTCTGGACACTCCACCACCCTATTGTATCGACGTAGTATGGGTTTAACTTCAAAAAGTTTTTGGATAATCCGTTCAGAAGGCATCATTACGTCACCTCGAAGAACACGTCCTCGACGGGGTCATAGCATACGTGCGGCTTAGAATTCCAACAGTGCCCATATAAATTCTCCTAGTCATCCTCCATCTCTCTCCGTCCATTAGCTCGGCTCCCATTCTACCGGCCCCCCTAGCCAGAATCCTCAAAGCCCTCCTCCTCGACCTCGCCGTAAGATACCTCTAAGCGATCGCGTTCATCCTCCGATAAAGCCGGCTCCAATCCTCGTCGAAGGCTTCTCCAGGAATTCTCCGATCTGAAGCTGGAGAGTAGATCACCATATCACCCGATAAAGCCGCTCTATCTCGTTAGGAAGGCCATGGATGCCGAATTGGGAGAGAGGTCAGCGTAGCCAGTATAGGAGGCGTCAAGGGCAGGGAAGCATTGTTGTATTATGTTCATCCACCGTGATGCCCGGAATATACGCCATAATAGTCAAGCCGAGAAGCGATCTCGAGATAAAGTATCCATGCAAGGTCAGGATGGAGGATGGAGCGATAATAGTGATAGACAGGGAGAGGGCTGAGAAAGTGGCTGAGGAGAAATGATGCTAAGCGATCCAATACTATTGCTGGTTGAGGCTAATGGGGGCAAAGTGGAGGGCAGGAGCATTCAGGGGATGATATATCTTCTGGCGCGCGTCCTCAGGTTACCATTATCGCGGGAGTCCTTTTAAGGGTAGTCTCGGAGGCTGTGAGCATGCCGAGACTAGTTAAGCTAGTTAACTAGTTAAGATAGAATCATGAAAATAAAAATATTATTCGAGGCGAGCAGGAGCTCGGATAAATTGGCGAAGGATATATATCCAACTTTACTTTTTAGCACATAGTATTCACGGTTACTGGGACGAATAGGGTCATGGGGCTGACGAGAAACTGCGTGGTAACGTCCTTCACCAAGATGCCGGAGTCGGAGTTCATCGAGTACATAGATGGAATCGTTATCCCGCTGATACTCAAGAGCAGAAGGGAGCATGGGGGGGAATGAGAGCAGCGGCCTCAGCCCCAGGCAAGGTGATACTATTCGGCGAGCACTTTGTCGTCCACGGCGCCCCGGCGCTCGTGGCCTCAATAGACCTCAGGGCAGCGGCGATCGTCGAGCGCGCGGAATCTGGGGGCGTTAGGCTAAGTGATGGATCCAAGGATAATCCGGCGGTGAAGGCTGTTGAACATGTCCTGCGCAGGCTTGGCGCGAGCGCGAGCCTGATCATCGAGATTGAGTCAAGAATACCTCAGAGCGTCGGCCTGGGCTCCTCAGCTGCCCTTGCGGCATCCTCTTCAGCCGCGGCGCTTCATCTTCTAGCCGGAAGGCTTGACCTCAACCTGATACTTGAGTCATCGCATGAGGGCGAGAAGATTATTCACTACATGCCGTCCGGCATAGATACCTCGATCGCGACATTCGGCGGGATCGGGGTTTACGCGAGATCGAGCGGGTACAAGAAGCTCGACATCGCGCTCGAGGAAATACTCGTGGTGAATACTGGTATGCGGAGGAGGACCGGGGATATGGTATTGAGGGTGAGGGGGTTCGCCGAGAGGGAGCCTGAGCAGTTTAAGCAGCTCCTAGATGAGGCTGGACGGATAATCGAGGAAGGGCTTGATGCGTTGAGGAGCCGTGACTTGGAGAGGCTTGGAATGCTCATGAGCAGGAACCAGGAGCTTCTGAGGGTTGTGGGGGTTTCATCGCCCGAGCTTGAGGAGGCGATCGCGATGTGCCTGGATGCCGGAGCCTATGGAGCCAAGCTAACGGGAGCTGGAGGTGGAGGTTGCGTGATAGCCGCTGCGGACCCCGATAAGATGGACGAAATAATCTCGAGGATCTCAGGAAGATTCGAAGTATTCAGGGTTAGGCTCGGCGTCGAGGGAGTTAGGGTCGAGCGGCCGTGAGCTTCTTGTAGATTCTATCAACCTCGTCGAGAAGCTGTATTGTTAGCCTCTCCGCTTCACCCGTGTAGCTTGAGGGCCTTAGATCCGCCAGCTTGCTGTACTCGCTCTCCGGCAGATGACTTCTCAAAACCTCAGCCACCTTGCTCCAGCCATCCTTAACCGCCTGTTGGATGAGCTCGTATGCGTCCTCGACGCCGAGCTTCCTCAAGAAGACCTGATAGGCCTCCGTCAGGATCTCTGGATGACCCTCAACCTCGAGGAGCATCTCCTCCTTCCTCACGATAATCCTATCTAATGCTCCCTCCAGATTCCTGATACCCAGAACTGTCAGCGAGAGCGGCAGGCCGTAGAATCTCTTGATTATTGAGTCGGAGAGGTCTCTCTGGAGCCTGCTCGAGATGAGCCTCCTCGCCATGTATGCGAGGCTCTCCGAGGCGAGGTCGAAGGCGCCCTCAGCGTTCTCGAGGAGAATCGGATTGGATTTATGGGGCATCGTGGAGGAGTGTATCTCCTTTTCCTTAATCCCGAAGATTAGGAGACCGAGCGATGAGAGCATCCACAGGTCCCTGCAGAGATTCGAGAGCACCGAATCGAGTATAGCGACCTTCATCAGGTACTCGGAGACCCGGTCATGCGGCAGAATCTGGGTGGCAGCGGGAAAATACTCCAAGCCCATGGACTCTACAAATGATCTGGCGAACTCGAGCCAGTCCACGTTCGGATAAGCGACCTTCAGAGCGGATAGGTCGCCGACGGCTCCACCGAGCTTCCCGGGGAACCTGAAGGAGTGGAGCTCCTCAGTTATTCTCGCCACCCTGTAGGCATAATTCGCCAAGAACTTTCCGAATGTCGTCGGCACGGCTGGGACGCCGTGAGTTCTGCCGAGCATAATAGTGTCCACGTGCTCTAATGCGAGCGATGAAAGCTTCTCTATAAGAGAGATGAGCGCCGGGATTAAGGCCTCTTGATTAAACCTGTGGAGCAGCCTGGAGAGCGCGAGATTATTCACGTCCTCCGATGTTAATCCTAGGTGTATGTGCGATGCGATGATCCCGAGCCCATATTCGTGGAGCTTCTCCCTGAGGAGGCGGATGAGCGCCGCGACATCGTGCCCAAGAGCTCTCTCCAGCTCCTTAACCCTCCTAGCGTCCTCGATGGAGACCTCCTCTCCTATGACCCTGAGAACCTCCCTCCACTTCAGCGGCAGGGCGCTTATCTTACCGGGCTCAACCTCCTCGATTAGCTTTGCGAGATACTCAACCTCGACCCTGGCCCTCTCCTTTATCAGCGCGTGCTCGGAGAAGTATTCTGATAGCTGCTCGAGCTTCTCGCGATACCTTCCATCTATCGGGGTTATCGCCTCGAGCGGATCCATTTCATCTCTCGACCTCCATTCCAGCCTCAGCTCCAATTGATATTAGCTTAATCGGCTTTTCTAGGAGGTCCTCGAGAAGCTCTATGTAGGCTTTGGCTTCATCCGGCAGAGCTTCCCATCCTCTTTCAGCAATCCTCCTCCATTCATCTTCAGAGATCTTCCTCCATCCATCGACCTCCTCATAGACCGGCTTAACCCTACTGAGAAGCTTTACGCTCGGCGGAGCAATTCCCAGGGTCTTGCCATCGACCTCATACTCGACGCATATTCGGATTTTCTCCAACCCGCTCAGAACATCGAGCTTGGTCAATGCTATCCAGTCCACATTACTTATCTTCATCGCGTATCTCATGAGCGGGATATCGAGCCATCCAACCCTCCTCGGCCTGCCGGTCGTGGTCCCATATTCCTGGCCCAGCTCCCGAAGCCTCTCGCCCAGCTCGCCCTTGATCTCCGTCGGGAAGACGCCAGCTCCAACCCTCGTCGTGTAAGCTTTAGCGACGCCGATCACCTGGCTTATCCTGGTGGGGCCGACCCCGCAGCCCGTGCACGCGGCGCCAGCAATCGTATTCGAAGACGTGACGTAGGGATAGGTCCCGTGATCTATGTCGAGTAGCGTTCCCTGAGCTCCCTCGAAGACGACCTTTCCGCCATAATCCAGGACGTCGTTCACGTATAGCTCGACATCTCCCACGTAGGGCGCTATTCTCTCGCCAAGCCTCCTGAGGTTCTCGAAGTTGTCCGGCTCCTCACCATGAAGCCTTCTCAGAATCTCGAGCTTCTCCTTCAGATCATCAGGATTCAATAGATCCTCGATTCTCAGGCCCGTTCTAAGAGCCTTATCCGAGTAAGTCGGCCCTATGCCCCTCCTAGTGGTTCCGACGGCGCTTCCTCCCCTCGCCTCCTCTATCTTCGAATCCAGCTTCTTGTGCATCGAGAGGACGATGCTTGCGGACCTGCTTATCATCAGCTTAGGATCAAGGCCGATGGACCTGAGCATTTCAAGCTCTTCGAAGACCTCATCGAGATCAACGACGGTGCCGGATGCTATGCACGGTCTCGCGCCGGCCGCAGACCCAGCTGGGATAATATTGAACTTCAGCTTTCTTCCTTGGGTGATGACGGTGTGGCCCGCGTTCGCGCCTCCCTGGAACCTGACGACGCAGTCGGCATCCCTGCACAGCAGATAAGATATCTTGCCCTTGCCCTCATCTCCCCACTGGAGCCCTACTATGACTATGCCCGGCATCTCTAGATCACTTCCACGTCATGCGGGTAGCTCTCCCTTATGCCGGCCGGGCTAACCCTGATGAAGATGGCGTTCCTCCTCAGCTCCTCGAGGTTCCTGGCGCCGAGGTAGCTCATGCCGGATCTTAAGCCCGCTACGAGCCTCTTCACGACATCGGATGCTGAGCCGACGTAGGGCACATAAGCCTCCACGCCCTCCGCGTAGTAGGAGTATTCCGAGGCATCTAGGAGGGTCTCCGCGTCATCCCTCACCATGAACTCCCTCCCTAGCATGGCATACATCGAGGCCATTCCCCTGTATATCTTATACCTCCTCCCATTCTTCATCACTATGGCTCCCGGGCTCTCATCCGTGCCCGCAAGAAGTTTTCCTATCATCACCGTTGAAGCTCCGGCTGCAAGGGCCTTCACGACGTCGCCGCTCTCCCTTATGCCGCCATCCGCGATTATCGGCACGTCCATACGCTCGGCCGCCTCGGCGCACTCCATTATAGCCGTGAGCTGCGGCACTCCAACCCCAGCAACTATCCTTGTCGTGCAGACGGATCCCGGCCCTATCCCGACCTTGACAGCGCTGGCCCCGGCCGATGCCAGGTCCTCCACACCCTCCCGAGTCGCAACATTTCCCGCCACGATCTCAACATCATCGCCGTAGATCACTCTGAGCCTTCTTACCATCTCTATGCACATCTCGCTGTGCCCATGGGCCACGTCCACGACAATGGCGTCCGCGCCAGCCTCAACGAGGAGCTGAGCCCTCTCGAGCTCCTTCTCCTTTACCCCAACGGCCGCGGCGACTAGAAGCCTTCCCTTGGAGTCTCTAGAGGCATTCGGGTAAGCCTCCCGTTTAACGAGGTCAACGCTGGTTATCAAGCCCTTCAGCCTGCCATCATCATCGACTATGGGAAGCTTCTCTATCTTATGGCTCCTGAATATCTCTCTAGCCTCCTCCAGCGAGATGCCCTCCTTGGCGACGATCATGTCGTTTCTCGGCGTCATACAGCTCCTCACAAGCTTCCTATAATCCTCGAAGAGGACATCTCTTCTAGTTATGATTCCGAGGAGTTTGCCGTGATCGTCGACCACGAGGAGGCCGCTTATGCCGAGGAACTCCATGAGCTCCTTCGCCTCCTTGACCGTGGCGTCGGGCCTTATCGTGGCGGGCTTCTCTATCACGATGTTCTCCGCGCGCTTTACCTTCGAGACCTCCTCGGCCTGCTTCTGGGGCGGCATGAACCTGTGTATGACGCCGATGCCGCCCTCCCTGGCCATCGTTATGGCCATCCTCGACTCGGTCACAGTATCCATCGCGGCCGAGACTATGGGTATATTCAGCCAGATACCTCTCGTGAACCTGCTCCTCGTATCAACCTCCTTTCTAGATCTTATGGAGGATCTTCTCGGAATAAGGAGAACATCGTCAAAGGAGAGGCCGATATGTCCTAGGATCTCCCCCACAGATTTCCCTCCGCGAAAACGACGCGCCAGAATTTATTATTTGATCCGGGAGGTCAGCTGCGCTCCATGAATAGCCTCCAGAGCTCGTCGAGGACCGGCCCCCTAACCCTCTCCTCCAGCCCGTCCCTCCTAACCACGACATTCCCCTCCCTTCTCGCCCTCAGCTCCCCGATCACCTTAAAGCCTGGCATCCTCCCTAGCCCCCCGGCCAGGCTCCTGGGAATAGCAGCGAGCAGGACGCCGGAGGAGATGAGCTTCAGGGGATCGCATCCGAGGGCATCGCATATGAGCCTAGTCTCCCTGGCTATGGGGACTGCCTCCTCGTAGATTATGAAGGAGCAGCTACTCGCTTCCGCGAGCTCATAGGCTCCGCCGATCAAGCCGCCCTCCGTGGGGTCATGCATGGCCCTGGCCAGCCCACTTCTAGCAAGCCTCAAAGCCTCATTGACGACGCTTATCCTCCTGTAGAACCCCTCGGCGCGGGCTAGAACCTCATCCGGCACCCTCCCCGAGAGCAAGCCCTTGAAATCCGATGCCAGGATGGCGGTTCCCTCGATCCCAGCGGTCTTCGACATGACGAGGAGGTCTCCAGGCCTCGCGCCCGAGGAGGTGATGGGCTTCCCCGATACTAGCTCGCCGACCATATGGCCAATTATTATCGGCCTCGAGATCCCCGGAGAAATCTCGGTATGCCCAGTCACGAGCGCCACGCGCAGCTTCCTACAAGCCCTATGAATATCCCGGGTTATCCTATCGAGGTCATCCAGCCGATCTTCTGGGAGCAGTATCGTCGATGAGAACCATTTCGGCTCAGCGCCCATAACCGCGACATCGTTTGCGTTCACGTGGACCGAGAGCCAACCCGCCAGCTCGCTGGCGCCCGTTATGGGATCCATGGCCACTACAAGTAGCCTACCTCCGCTCCTTACAACAGCGGCATCCTCGCCGAACCTCGGCGGAACCACGACATCCCTCCTCTTATAGCCGAGCCTGCGGAAAACAATCTTCTCGAGAAGATTTCTATCGATTTTCCCAAGCCTCTTCATAGCTCGGTCAATCGCTGAAGCTTCCTCATCCTCAATATCTTTTCCGCCTTCTTCAAGTCCTGGGGGGTTGAAACCCTGAAAAACATCCCAAGCTTATCATCGAATATCCTAAGGCTCATGCTCGAGAGGTAAATCGCGCCCCCGATCCTCCTAATCGCTTCATCCATCGCCACGCCGGGATTAGAGCTGAAGAACTCCCTGATGGGCTTCGTCTGATAAGATGCCATCGAGTATATCGTGTTCCTCGAGGGGGATTTAGGGAGAACGGCCTTGAACTTCTTAGAGCACTCGAGGAGAAATGTTGCAAAATCCTTCGTGATCAGGGGAGCATTTCCCGGAAGTATGAGCATCCTGTCGCCTTGAACATTCTCAACGACGAACTCTATCAGTACTCTATCATTAACAACCCGCTCTTTAAACCCGATGATCTCGGCGAGATACTTCTCAGCAATCTCACTGTACTCCTTCGGGTCATCGCATTCGCCCACGAGTATAGCTAACTCCTCGACATCATCCGGAACAGCGTCTAGGACATGCTCAATCATGGGCTTACCAGCGATCCTCGCCAAGCCAAGCTCACGCCTACCCGACCTATCAATTCCAACATAAACCACGGCGGAAGCCCTATCCATGAAGCCTCCCATTTACAGCCTATCATCCAATGGTGGAATGTATTAATTGTTACGCGCTCTAAGGGTCTCGGATCAGGCTGATCTTTCCATTGAACTGCTTATATTTAAGCCACGCGATAATTTTTATTTCTTGATGGTTCATGGGGCGAGCCTCTCTTTCTCGGAACAGATGTTGGGACTTTCGGGACTAAGAGCTGCATCGTGGATGCTTCTGGGAGAATTTTGGCGACATCTTTCGTCGAGTCGGATATCCTGATTCCCAACCCGGGATGGGCGGAGCAGTGGCCCGACGTATGGTGGGATGCCTATGTAAAGAGCATCCACGGTGTTCTTCAAGCGGCCAAAGTCGATCCAGCAGATATCATCGGGATCTCGATAAGTGGCCTCTTCTCGGGAGCCGGGGTGCCCGTTGATAAGGAGTTCAAGCCGATACGCCCCGCGATCATCTGGATGGATAGAAGAGCTGTCGAGGAGTGCGAGTGGATTAAGAGGGAGATAGGGGAGGACGTCATCTTCAAGAAAACTGGGAATGTCATCGACCCGTATTATGGTTTTCCGAAGATCCTGTGGATAAAGAGGCATGAGCCGAAGAACTGGGAGAGGATACATAAGCTCATGACGATATATGGGTACATAATCTACAAGCTCACGGGCGTTAACTGCATAGACCACTCGAGCGCCGGCAACATAGGCGGGATCTACGACATTCACAAAAGAGACTGGGCCGAGGACTTAATGGAGGAGATGGGGATTCCGAGGGACTTCTTCCCGGAAGAGATAAACTGCTCGAAGGATGTGGTCGGCGAGATCACGGAGGAGGGAGCTAAGGCGACGGGTCTCAAGAAGGGGACGCAGGTCGTAGCGGGCGGAATAGACGCCCCGATGTCGGCGCTCAGCGTAACCGCCCTAAACGATGGAGACCTGACGTCTATGATCGGGACATCAATGTGCAACGGCGTCATCCAAGATGAGCTCAGGCTCTCGAAGAAGATCGTAACCCTGCCGCACGTGGCATATGATCTGCAGAAGGTTTACTCGCACTCGGGAATAGCTACCGCCGGCGCGATAGTCCGGTAGTTTAAGGACATGCTATCGCAGCACGAGAAGATCGTCGCGGAGAGCTCCGGCGTATCGGCCTACATGCTGCTGGATAAGATGGCGGAGAAGATTCCCCCGGGAGCGGATGGCCTCATCTTCACGCCCCACATGATGGTCGGCGAGCGAGCGCCCTTCTGGAGCCCGAACATGAGAAGCTGCCTCTTCGGCCTAAGGATCTCCCATACCAAGGCCCACATCTACAGAGCCTTCCTAGAGGCGGTCGCATACGCTCTCAGAGATAGCATAGAGGTCGCTCGCGAAGCCGGTATACCGATAAAGAGGATAATCTTGGTGGATGGGGGCGCGAAGTCTCCGATCTGGAGGCAGATAATGGCCGATGTAACCGGGCAGGAGCTGAGATACGTTGAGCCGGCTCCAGGAGCGCCGCTAGGCGACGCGCTTATAGCTGGCGTGGGAACAGGATACTTGAAATACGAGACGATATACGAGTGGGTCTCCGTGGAGAATGTGGTGAAGCCGAGCCTGGAGAATACCAGGATATACGACAAATACTATCAGCTCTACAAGAAGGTGCGCGAAAGCCTGATGGAGTGCTACGATCTCGCCTCTAGAATAATGTCATCAACGCGGCCCTAAGGGTATCTTTTCCCAAATTTATCTTTCTCAGCCCTCTTTGAAGCCCCGCATAGTATCCTCGAAATTCTTCTGGAATTCTCCTCGTCTTATCCATGAAGGAGATTCTGCAAAGCTCTAAATAGGTAGCGATGCGTGAGGGGCGGTTGAGTGGTCATAATGAGGTTTTGGGAGCTGTTTCGGCGCGAGAGCCCTCAGCCTCAGCAGCAGAGAAGCCTAACGCTGAGCCCTAGAATAAACGACGTCATAATTCAGCTTAGAGTACAGTCGGAGAAGCTTAAGAGGGCTTATCAGAGGCTCGTAGCCAGGGATAGAGAGCTCTTCGAGGCATGCGTGACGGCGGAGCAGGAGCTGGATAGGGATCGAGCAACGATATACGCTAACGAGATAGCTCAGCTTCGCAGAATGAGCAGAACTATCTTGAGAAGCCAGATCTCACTCGAGAAGGTGATCCTCAGGCTGGAGACGATAAAGGACTTCGGGGACGTCATGAATGTCCTAGCGCCCGCCACGAGAATAATCAAGCAGATACAGACGGATCTCTCGGGAATAGTCCCGGAGGTCGCCCACAACTTGGAGGTGATCGATGAGATGCTCGAGGGCTTGATGGTTGAGGCCGGGAACTTCACTGGAGCCATAACCTCTGTGACGGTCGCTGATAGAGAGGCTAGAAGGATCTTAGAGGAAGCCGCGGAGATCGCCGCTCAGCGGATGAGTAAGCAGTTCCCAGAGTTGCCAGAGCTGGGCTCCGAGGCGGCGGAGAACTATAAGTCCCAGACGTCAAATACGCCGTAAAAGGCTCGCTAAAGGCAGAATAAGGAGGACATGTTAAGGCTGCTTGGCTGGCCGCTGACCATACCTTTTTTTCTTGAATTCTCTCATATACTCTATGTCGGCTTCCGTGAGCTCCTCGGGTTTTCCGAGGAGAAGCGCGAAGATCGCTGATTTCGCGAGCTCCTCGACAACAACGGCGTTATCTAGGGCCTCCTCGTAGCTCACCCCATAGGTGATGACGCCATGCTTTCTCAGTAAGGCGACCTTGCTCCTTCTAAGAGCCTCGACAATGCTCTCCAGCTCATCCATCTTCGTCGTCCCAGGATACGAGTAGTTTCTAACAACTGGCACCCTTCCCTCGAATGCGTGCGCCTGCTCGGTTGTCAGGCACGGTGTATCTATCTCCAGTATGGCGAAGACTGTGGCCATGGGCGAGTGCGTATGAACAACGCATTTAGCCTCGGGAATTCTTTTATGGACGTAAACGTGCATGGGGGTCTCGCTCGATGGCCTAAGCTTTCCCTGAACAACCTCCCCCATCCAAGTTCACCACGACGAGGTTCTCCTTGGCAACCCTCTCCTTGCTGAAGCCGCTCGGAGTAATGACGACGTAATCGGTATCAGGAATCCTCGCGCTCACTACCCCGAAAGTGCTCTTCACAAGACCCTCTTCAAACAGCTTTCGCGAAACCATTAAGACGCCCTCCATAACATCATCCAGCACCCTGGAATCCACACTTATCCCACTCATTCCAGCATCACTCAATACTACGCTAGTCAGCCGATTATAGGGGTTACGCGATCGCGGGCCCCGAAAATACTTATATGTAGCTGCGTTAGAAACATGATTGGCACGATGAAGGTTTCCAGCGCGACCGCGCTGGAAATCGGATGCGGGAGGACGCTCAGCTCGATGACCGCGCTCATAGGCCTCGAGACACCGCCTACTGGATGGTAAGTGCCCCTGGACCCGAGTACGCCGGCCGGTGGATGCCTCGGCTCGGGCGCCGAGGAAGGACGTGGCAAGCTGCGAAAAGCCCCGGGTAGCCGCAGGCGGGCGTTGATCCGGGGATCTCCGAATGGGATCTCCTAGAGACCGAGGTTTACGCCTCGGTCTCTGATCCCGGGTCCCCAAAGGGCCTGGGATCGGGAACCCCCCGAACGGAAACATCCAAGTAGGGGGAGGAGAAGAAACCAAAATGGGATTCCCCGAGTACCGGCGAGGGAAAGGGGAGGAGCCCAAACCGAACCCGCGGGGGATAACTCCGCGGGGATGTGGGGTGATGGGACCGGGGCCCACCCCAGCCCACCGACCCGAAGTGCCCTGGAATGGGCCGCCGTAGAGGGTGATAGCCCCGTAGGGGAAGGTGGGAGGGGTGATGCCCGGGTCCCCGAGTACCGCACCCCGGATAGGGTGCGGGAAGTTGGGGGTCATCGGCCTCCAAGGCTAAATACGTCCCGAGACCGATAGCGCACCAGTAGCGTGAGCGAAAGGTGAAAAGTACCCCGGGAGGGGGGTGAAAAGCGCCTGAAACCGGCCGGTAACAGACGTGGGCGGCCCCCAAGGGCAATCCCTCCGAAGACTCCTCACCATGGGGGTCGAGGGGGGATACCGGGGTCGCCCGCTCCGTCTTGAAACACGGGCCGGGGAGTGCACGGCCGTGGCGAGCCTAAGGGCTCACCAAGGCCCGTAGGCGTAGGGAAACCGACTAGCCCGCAGGAGGGCATTATGCCCTCCGAGGGGCGGGGTCCCATAAGGGCCTGAAGTCACGGCCGTGCGGCTAGAAACCGGGCGATCTACCCCTGGGCAGGGCGAAGCCGGGGGAAACCCCGGTGGAGGCCCGTAAGGGGTCCTGACGTGCAAGGGCGGCCGCCCAAATTTGCTCCTCAGTAAAAAGAGGGATTATAGGGATTATTATGGGACTGTGAATAAAGCAATGCTTAGTTGCTTCTCGTTAATGATCTTTATCCCCGGATGCCTTGTTACCTCGAAAAGCTTCAGGTGGAGGGGTCATATGAAGAATGAAGTCCTGAATCTCATGCTGACAATTATGCTGGGTTGGCCGCCCCACGAGATTCGGTCCCCTGACCTGGGGGTAGGGGCTAAAGACCAATCAAGCCCGGTGATAGCTAGTTCCCCCCGAAGTGTCTCGCAGGACAGCCCCGGGCGAGGCCGCCCAGGGGGTAGAGCACCGATAGGGGGGTAAGGGCTCGAAAGGGCCCGCCTCCCTTTCGAACTCCGAATCCCTGGGCGCCGTAGACCCCGGGAGTGGGGGGCGGGGGGTAAGCTCCTGCCCCGAGAGGGGAACAACCCGGACCTGGGGTTAAGGCCCCTAAGTGCCCGCTAAGTGAACAAACCGAAGGGCGTCTCCCGCCTAAGACAGCGGGGAGGTAAGCTTAGAAGCAGCTATCCTCTAAGGAACGCGTAACAGCGCACCCGCCGAGGCGGGGGGCCCCGAAAATTGACGGGTCTAAGCGGGCCGCCGAAACCCCGGGTCACCCGGTAGATGCCGGGTGGCGGTAGGGGGGCGTAGGGGCTGGGTAGAAGCCGGGCCGTGAGGTCCGGTGGACCGGCCCCTAATGCAGATCCCGGTGGTAGTAACAGCGATAGAGGGGTGAGAATCCCCTCCGCCGTAGGGGCAAGGGTTCCCCGGCAATGGTCGTCAGCCGGGGGTAAGCCGGTCCTAAGGCCGACCTTAACCGGGTAGGCCGAAAGGGAAACCGGTTAAGATTCCGGTGCCACGGGGGTAGGTGCGGCAACGCAAGCCCGCCTCCTGACGCCTCGGGGTAGGCCGAGCCGGGCCGTAGCCCGGTCCAACCGCATAAGCCCGGGGAGTGCCGTAATGGCGAGAACCGGGTGAAGGCGGGATGGGGCCCCCGTATGGGGGCTTCGGCTGAGCCCTGGGGCCGGTGAAAAGGGAGGCGGGAACGAGCCCCCGTGACCGTACCAAGAACCGACACTGGTGCCCCTAGGTGAGGAGCCTAAGGCGTCTGGGGGTACTCCGGGCGAGGGAACTCGGCAAATTAGCCCCGTACCCTCGGTAGAAGGGGTGCCTGCGGTCTTGGGCCGCGAGCCTGGGACCGCAGGTCGCAGTGACAAGGGGGTCCCGACTGTTTAATAAAAACATAGGGAGCCGCGAGACCGAAAGGTTGTGAACGGCTCCTCAATCCTGGCCAGTGGGGGTCCCTGAACCCCGGGTCCAACCGGGATAAGGGCCCCTAAACGCCGGGAGTAACTCTGACTCTCTTAACGGGGACCTGCCCACGGTTAAGGTATAAATTCCTGGCCATCAATTGATGGCCAGATTATGAGTAACGTGTTCGAGAAAGGCTACATAAGCGGCTTAATAGATGCGGAAGCTAGCTTTTCAGGTAAGCATAAAACTCCAGCCTGATTTGCATTGCAAAGTCCGCGTTGACCCCGTCTTCAGCATAACGCAAAGAAACAAAAACGTGCTAAAGATGGTTCAGAGAGTTCTTGGCTGTGGTAGAATAACGCGAAAACCAGGCCAAAGACATCTCTGGATGCTAATTGTGGATAACCTCGATGAGCTTTCCCAAAGATTGATTCCAGCATTAGATGAGCTCAAGCTGGTAGCAAAAAAGCCCGCATACAACTGCTTTCGCGAGATCGTTCTCAAGCTTGCTAGAGGCAAATATTCGCTCACCTGTAAGGAGGTTAAAGAGCTGGTGATCATGGCTTACAGGTTATCAAAGCTGAATCTAAAATCCACTCGTAAGAGATCTCTTGATGAAATTCTATCTCTAATCCCGAATTCGGATGATTATGAAGTGGGTAAGGCCCCGGGAGAAAGGTAGCCAAATGCCTTGTCGGGTAAGTTCCGACGTGCATGAATGGATCAACGAGGGCCCCGCTGTCCCCGCCCGGAACCCCGTGAACCCACGTAACCTGGATGCATAGTCCAGGGGCCCCCGGCGGGGAGAGAAGTCCCTGTGGAGCTTTACTGCAGCCTGTCGCTGCGGTGCGGCTGGGGGTGCAGAGCGTAGCCGGGAGCCGTCGATCCCAGCCTCTCCGGGGGCTGGGGGAGGCGTCGATGTAACACCGGCCACCTCCGGCTGCGCCGCTAACCAGGGCCTGAGCCCTGGGACAACGGCAGGTGGGCAGTTTGGCTGGGGCGGCACCCCCTCGAAAAGGTATCGAGGGGGCCCAAAGGTCGGCTCAGGCGGGACAGAAACCCGCCGTAGAGTGCAAGGGCAAAAGCCGGCCTGACTGCGCCCTTGAACGTAAGGGGCGCAGGGGGGAAACCCGGGCCTAGCGATCCATCGCCTCCCACCGGTGGGGGGCGGTGGTGACAGAAAAGTTACCCCAGGGATAACAGGCTCGTCGCGGGCGAGAGTCCCCATCGACCCCGCGGCTTGGTACATCGATGTCGGCTCTTCCCATCCTGGCCGTGCAGCAGCGGCCAAGGGTGCGCCTGTTCGGCGATTAAAGGGGAACGTGAGCTGGGTTTAGACCGCCGTGAGGCAGGTCGGATTCTACCTGCCGGGGGCGGTGGCCGCCTGAGGGGAAGGCGCTCCTAGTACGAGAGGAACGGAGCGCCGGGGCCAACGGGGTACCGGTCCTCCTACAGGGGGGCGCCGGGCACCCGCGCCCCAGCGGATAAGGGCTGAAAGCATCTAAGCCCGAAGCCGCTCCCGAGACTAGGCGGCCAATCGGGGGCCATGGGGCCCGGCGACGGGCCTCGGCCCTCGACGAGGGCTCCCCTAGAAGAGGGGGTTGATGGGGTGGGGGTGTAAGAGCGGAGGCCTTTGTGCCGGACGCTCTCAGCCCGCCACTCCCAATCGCCCGAGGGGTCCTTCACGGGGCGCTTACCATCCAGGCGAAAGTGTCTCGAGGCGCTATGAGCGCGGCTTCAAGCAGATTCTCCGGGTTTTCGAAAGTTTTTTAAGAGCCTAGCTCCAAGGTGTGCCGATGGATTATGCTTGCTCTAAGGCTTCATGATAAGGAGGATCTTAGGCTCGAAGATGTAGATCTGCCGAGACTCGAGGGGCTTGGCGCGATTCTCAGGGTTAGGGCCACCGGGATCTGCGCTACCGATGTAAAGGCGTACACTACTGGTGCTAGGACTAGGCTCCCCATAACCCTGGGCCACGAGTTCGCTGGAGAGATCGTCGAGGCGAGCGACGAGTACCGGGAATATATTGGCAGGCGAGTTGTGGTCAACCCCAACATTTTCTGCGGCAGATGCGAGTATTGCCTCAGGGGCGAGCACGTCCTATGCCCGAATAGATACGCGATAGGAATTGACGTTGATGGATCCTTCGCGGAGTATGTCAGGATACCAGATCAAGCATTCAGGGTTGGCGGTGTCTTGGAGATACCCGGTAATCTGAGCTATGAGGAGGCATCATTGATAGAACCTCTATCAGCCTGCTTCCGGGGCCAGAGAAAGCTGGGGATAGGCCCCGGCGACATCGTGGCGATAATAGGCGCGGGGCCCATAGGGTTGATGCATCTAAAGCTCGCTAAGGCTTTCGGCGCTGCGAAGGTGATAATGAATGAGATAGATGATAGGAGGCTTGAGATCGCCGGAAAGCTCGGAGCAGATTACCTGATTAACCCGGCGAAGGAGGATCTAGAGAAGAGAGTGCACGAGATAACTGGCGGCAGGGGTGCGGACGCGGTCATAGTAGCTGTGGGCGTGGGAGCGGCGCAGAGAGACGCCCTGAGAATAGTCGCGAGAGGTGGCAGGGTGAACTTTTTCGCAGGCTTACCAGCGGGAAAGGAGGAAATTCCGATAAACACGAACATCATACATTACAAGCAGATAACTGTGCTGGGCACATCAATGCAGACGCCCTTCGAGTTCAGGAGAGCGCTGGACTTGGTTGCCGCCGGCGTCGTGGATCTCAAGCCGCTGATAACCCACGTATTCGGGCTGAATGAAGGCCTAGAAGCATTCTCGACAGCTCTCAGGGGAGAGGGTCTCAAGATTGTAATCAAGCCATAAAAATCGTGAAAGATTTTTGAATGACGTTTTTCAGGTTGAGCCGGCGTACTTTGGATTATCGACGATTATTGGTTTGCCCTTCTCCTCCACGACTATCTTTGCAAACCCCTTCTCCTTCACTATACCATAGTCGTGTCCTGCATCTGATGGATAAGCGAAGAAGAAGATAAACTTGCCCCTCCCGGTGTTTATTGTTCTATGGCCCCAGCCTGGAGGGACGTAGCCGATGATGCCTGGTCTAAGCTCTACGTAATCCGTCCTGCCATCCTCGCTTTGAATCAGCAGGATTCCCCTACCGCGGATTCCAAGATAGAATTCTGCGGCTGGTTTCTGGTGGAAGTGCCCCCTAGTCATGAAGTACTCTTTGCCAACCTTCCCGGGGTAAATTATCGTCAGCCCTAAGGTCATGTGTCCCACAGCCTCTTCAACGGAGTATTCGTAGTACTCGTATACCACGGGGTCCCGCCCTGATGAGAGAATCCTATCAGCCGCCTCCGGGTTGCTAAAATATTCCTTTAACTCGCTGAGCCTAACCTCTCTCTTACGCGTGGCAGGATTCATAGTGTATTTCTTTAAATCGAGCTTGACCGCCTTCAGAATCGACTCGGAGTTCACCGCACTCACCTCGTGCTAGATCATTTCAAGCCTTTTCTTAGTCTCTTCTGTCACTATTCCATCTCGGCTCCAGCCTCTCGCCTCATAATACTCATCGAGCATGAAATCGAGCATCGCAGGCGATATCCTGTGCCCCTTGGCGGGGCCATCCGGAACAGGCTCATACATTATTCTAGGGGGCAATAGATCATCTTTTCTCGTTATTCCCTCGCGATTCAAGATCATCCTCTCGAGCGTGTATATCCTCTCGCCGGCTATCAATAGATCCGCCCCAGTAAGCCCAGCGCCCGTGATGTAGTTAACGACCTCGGGGCTCGGATCATCGGTGAGGTTCAGAGATCTTCTCGGGATCGTGCATAAGGCGATCGAGTCTATGTAGGCCCTGACATCCTGTATGCTTTTGACGAGCCTGCCCTTGCCTCTTATGGCGAATCTATCGATTCTGGGCTTGAGGAGCTCATCTCTAATCGTCCAGCCGCCGACATTGTGGCAGGCACCCCTCGATGATGTCGCATAAGCCAGTCCGATGCCGTAGAATGCTCTGGGCTCGTAGGCGGCGAACTCCTGCCTCTTAACGTGCATGACGTATCTTATTGAGTCTTTTCCAATTCTCTCCGCGGCCGCGACAGCGCCATCGGCGAAGATATCTCCAACTCCCTTCCTCTCGCCCATGAGTTTGAGCATCTCTATTTCAGCCTCACCATTACCGAATCTCAGGTCGAGCCCCCCGGTGAACTCCCTATCTATGATCCCGCGCTCATAAAGCTCCATGGCGAATCCAACAGCATAGCCCGCCGAGATACCATCAAAGCCATACTCATCTACGATTTGATGAGCTGCTATCACGACGTTGTAGTCGAATACTCCACAGTGCGGCCCAAGGGACCAAAGGGTCTCATATTCAACCTTACACCTGTATCCGCTCCAAGAGCCCTCTTTCGCTTCCAGGAATTTCCCACAAGCGACTGGGCAGTTTGCGCACGCTACATCCCTAACGAGGTATCGGCTTCTCATAGCCTCTGTCGAGAGGTTCCTGATGAGAGACTCATCATCGATCCTCGTCCTCGTGAAATTCATGAGCGGATATGCTCCTAACTCATACAGCGGCTCGACATACTGGAGCGTGCCGTATCTTGTATGGTTCCCGGTCGTCTCCCTGAGCTGCTTTATATGATCTTTCAAGTACTCTCTCAGACCGTCTGGATCGGCGAGATCCACCCCCTTCGTCCCAAGAACCGCTATTCCCTTGAGATTCTTAGATCCCATGATGGCGCCGAATCCCCCTCTTCCAAAAGCTCCACCCCTCCTACTCGAGTGATCAGCCATAACCGACGCGATCTTCGAAAGTCTTTCTCCGGCAGGCCCTATGCAAGCGACGGATGCTCGCTTATCGCCAACCTCCTCCCTAATGGCATCTTGCGCCTCCTGCGTCATCATTCCCCAGAACCCGCTAGCATCCCTTATCTCAACCTCATCATCGATTATCGAGATGTAGACTGGGCTATCAGCCCTACTCTCAATAATAATCCCGTCATATCCAGCCCATTTCAAGTTAACCCCAAAATATCCACCCGCATTGGTTACCGAATAATGCCCAGTAAGAGGGGACTTCGCAACGATATACGCTTTCGTCGACCCGAATGCCGGAGCGCCCGTCATTATCCCGTTCATGAAGATCAGCTTATTCTCCGGAGAGAGCGGGTCAACATCCGGCCCAACCTCCTCATAATAGTATCTCGCCGCAAGCCCCCTCCCCCCCAGATACCTTTGAACCCATGAGAAGGGTATCTCCTCGATCATTATCTTCCTCGTTGAGAGGTTTATTCTCAGAAGCTTTCCAGTGAGCCCCTTCCATTTACGCAGGTCGGAGGCCTCCATAATTCCTCACAAACATCAGCCTTTCGGCCGCTACATCATAAACCTTTCTTTCATTATTAACGTTACATCGTTAAGCATAATGCTAAATGAAGGATGCATCGAGAATGGCAAATTCACGTGATTAATAACCTTAGGCAAAAGTTCCTAAAGTAGGGATTATGTGATATGATGCATCAATTTGTTCGATTACTGCTCGGGCGCTATTCGATTAATTTTTCATGGCCCTCGAAAAGCTCATCCGATTTCTCTATCAGCCTTTCGTAAAACTCTGCGTATTGCAGGTATTTCTCGTGGATCTCCTCTCTCGGCTCGATTCTCTTGATAGGCTTAACCCATTCATTTATTGTCGTCTTGTAATCTTTGAAGGCTTTGACAGCATATCCTCCGATGACCGCGAGAGCTAAGGCGGCGAGCTCCTCCTGATTCAATAGTATATATGGTACTCCGAGTATATCGGCTTTAATCTGATTCCATATAGGACTTTTGCTTCCACCGCCTATTCCTCTAACCTCTGTGATCTTCACGCTTTTCAGGAGCTCCTTCAAGATCTTCAAGTAGTGAAAGTACTCGTAGGCTATTCCCTCCAAGATTGACCTGTAGAAGTGCGCCATGGTATGCTTCCAGGTGTATCCAACCCATATGCCGCGCAGCTTTGGATTATATGGATAAGCCCTGCCGCCGAGATGCGGTATGAAGAAGAGGCCCTCAGAGCCCTCTGGAATCTTTGAGGCCATTTCATCTAGGAGTTTATATGGATCCACGCCCCTCCTCTCCGCCTCCATCTTGACATCTCTCGCGATCTCATCCCTAAACCACCTCAAGCAAAGTCCTCCACCATTGATGTAGGCCCCGATATTCCATAGCTCCGGAACAACGGACTTCAGGTGGAGCAGAGTCCTATGCTTGGTGTCCGGGACTATCGCGTCCACCGAAACGTAGAATGCTGATGCGGTTCCAGCTATGTCGAGGCATATTCCCGGCTCCGTGAGACCGGCTCCAAGAGAGCATGCCATGCCATCGCCCGCTCCAGCAACAACGGGTATCCCCTTGACAAGGCCGAGTTTCTCAGCTTCATCGGAAGTCAGCTCGCCCACGATATCCCACGGTCTCACGACCTTAGGAAGCTTATCAAGCGGGATGCCGAAAGTTCTGCTAAGCTCTTCAGACCACTCCATCCTCCTGATATCGAATAACCCGGTGAAGGTAACATAGGTGTAGTCATAGAAGGCGTCATCACCGCTGAGCCCTGCTAGCCTGCCGGCAACATAAACCGCCGGGACGGTAAACTTGTAAATCCTCTCAAATATCTCCGGTCTCTCATTCTTCCACCACATCATCTTGGGAAGATGATCAACTGTCGGAGGCACGCCCGTGATCTCTATCAAAAGATCGGCATACCCCTCCATCAACATGTCGATATACTTCTTGCATCTTATATCCAGCCACGAGTCATAC
The DNA here is from genome assembly GCA_023268255.1 of Candidatus Wolframiiraptor sinensis. Lineage (GTDB taxonomy): Archaea > Thermoproteota > Nitrososphaeria_A > Caldarchaeales > Wolframiiraptoraceae > Wolframiiraptor > Wolframiiraptor sinensis. The sequence continues at coordinate 60,396 of JALNJX010000004.1, read as the reverse complement.
GGTATCACGTGGTTCCAGTTCCTATCTATCGCGAGTATGCCGGCCATCTGGCCGCTGAAGGCTATGGAGGCGACATCCCTCGGATCAACGCGAGACTTCCTCAAGACTTCATTCACGGTATTCCTCGTAGAGGAATAGAAATCCTCGGGCTTCTGCTCAACCCATCCAACCCTCGGGTAATAGAGCTTTGACTCCTCATAAGCTATGGCAAGCTGCCTCCCCTCCTCATCGACTATAGTCGCTTTAGTCCCAGTAGTCCCTATATCGACGCCGATAAAGTATTGAGGCGACATAACATCTCACGTTAAAAAAGGTTTAGATGCGAGAGGAGATAAGCATTGCGTATGCGCATGGCACAATTCAAGTAGGAATATCTGGCTGATTTACGGCATTTCTCCACGATGCTTCTTGGCATACCTTCTATCTACCACGTAGTCTATTCTGATGATGCTTGAAGCGACTTCTGTGCATGTTTTAAGAATCTGTTCTTTAACGGCGAGCGGCTCTATCAGCCCCACCTCGATAACGTTAGCGATGCACTTGGAGAATGCGTCTATACCATACTCCCACATGCCACTGACATGCTTGGCCCTTAAATCCGTCAGGATTGTTGTCGGATCAAGCCCAGAGTTTCTAGCCAGGAGAATGGGTATGACTTCGAGGGAATTCGCGAACGCTTGGATCGCTATCTGCTCTCTCCCCGGATACTTGAGCGACTCATTCCTAAGGACTATCGAGAGCGCCTCCTCAATAGCTCCGCCGCCAGGGACGTATGCAGGCTTCGCGGCGAGAGCGGAGATCATCACCACGGAATCCTTTATCGCGCGCTCCACCTCATCGGCCTGATACGGATCACCCCTCAAAAGTATCGTAGCTATCTTCGATGATCTACCCCCTTCAATAACCAGCATCCTGTCCCCTCCGATCTTACGCTCCTCCACGAGATCGGCATGCCCCAAATCATCCTCTCTAAGATCTTGAAGGTTTGCGATTCTCATAGCGCCCGTGGCCCTTACAATCAGTTCTATGCGCTCATCCTTTAACAGTCTCTCAACGGCCATAACTCCAGCCCTTGCGAGTTCGTACTTTGCAACATTACCAATGCGCCTTCTACAGATAACAACATTAGCCCCAACGGAGATTATCCGGTTAACAAACTCTTTCTCAATTTTATCTTCTTCCCCAATGAATTTCTTTACAAGTTCATCATTGGCAATGTGTATCTCACGTTTGTATGGTTGAAGATGCTTAAATGGATCGACCTTCAGCGCCATATCCAGTAGAGCCACCTTCGCATTTAGCATCCTTTTAGGCATCATCGGGTGCGCGAGCCCCCTATCTAAGACAACACCCATTATGAGCTCGCTTTCTAGAATACCTCTACCAGGCTTCTTAACGACCTGTATCACGTCCCTATCTATAATCACCTTGCCATCCCTGAATTCAATCGCGGTGTTAACAGCTTTGATGATGAGATCGGCTAGATGATCGACGGCGACATCAATTCCCCTCGTTCTCAGCATGTTCCTGATAATATTTTTCATCAATTCATCGTTATTCAGATCGAACGGTCTGGAGAAGCTTATCAGGCTGCTCAGAGCGATCTCGCATGCTCTCTTATAACCGCTGATTATGGTTCCAGGCCGAATCCCGCTTTCCATTAGCCTTTCAGCCCTCTTCACGAGTTCTCCGATCAATATTATCGCGGTCTTAGTGCCATCTCCGACGGCGCTCTCAACGCTCTTAGCGGTCTCCTTCAGAAATTTAGCAACTGGATGATATACATCCATCATGTCGAGAATTACAGCGCCATCTTTCGTGACGGCTGTATCCCCAAATTTATTGATCATGAGCTTGCTCATCCCCATTGGTCCCAGAGAGCTCTTTAAGAACTCAGCCATGGACTTCGCAATCTCAATATTTCCCTCCCTCACCTTCTCCCTATGAGATTCGCGGACTCCCTCTCGGTACAATAGAAATGGATCACGAATTATGTAGCTTCGCTCAGATGACATGGTGCTTCTGGACGTAATTCCCGGCCTCGTTCCTTAATATACTCTTAATGCCTCGAGTCATAAGTCTGAAGATATGGCAAATGCTCGGGAGGGGGGGTGGCTAGTAGCGCGGCCTCCGGACATTATGCGGTGGAGATGTTTATATTATACTCTTTCCGTAAGAGTAGTCGAGTAAGTATGTCTGGAGAAGGGCTGAAAAAAGAGAAGGAAGTGGGGGTTTTGGATGCGAGGATAACTAGGAGGAAGGCAATTGGAACCGCTGCAAAAATAGCTGGAGTCGCCGTTGCGGGTCTCGTCGTGGGAGGTGTTGCGGGATATCTTGCCAAGCCAGCCGCCCCCGCTGAGACAGTAACGAGAATTGTAACAGAAACTATTACTACTACCGTAGGCGAAGTGACTGTTACGGTTCCAACAACTGTGAGAGAAACGGTCACTGTCACCGCAACAGCCCCTCCAACATTACTAGGATTGGCAGAGATGAGGAGAGAGCTGGCGCAAAGATATGCTACCGGAAAGCCCGGCGAGAAGTTCCTCGTAGGATATGTTACTTGGACTCTAGCCCAGGAGGCGCCCAAGTACGATTATCAGGGCGCAGACCAGGCATGCAAGCAGCTCGAATTGGAATTTAAGGGCATTGAAATCGGTGCCGAGGCTCTAAAGGCCATAGAGGCCACCGATGCGTTGATCGCTGCCGGCGCTAAGGGCATAGTTTACTGGGCGCCGGCGCTTGCTGCCATGGAGGAAATAGTCAAGCTGTGTGAGGCGAATAAAGTATTCGCAGCAACCGCCTGGTGCAGAGATCCGGCATTATTGCCCGGAGACAGAGGTCCATACTGGTTCCTAGAGTTCAGCACGATGTCAGATGAAATGAGCTTCCACTGCATGACCCTGCTCTTCGAGAAGATGAGGAAATATGGTAGAAGCAAGGTTTTACATGTACAGTCATCAAAGACCATCGCGCCGGACTCCACCGCGTTGATCAATCAAGGAATATCCATAGCTTGGAGGAGGTATCCATTCATAACGCTGCTGGGACACTATTGGGGTGAATGGGCATATCCAGGAGGCAGAAAAGCCGGAGAAGACGCATTGGCTGTTAGAACGGATTACGAGGCCGTTTGGGGCCACAATGATGACCAGGCTATGGGAACGGTCTCAGTCTTTAAGGAAAGGGGAATAGACATCGGCCCCTTTGCAGCCTCAAGGGACGCAATAGTAGCGTGCACTGAGCTGGTTGCTAAAGGTGAATGGTTTATCACGTCACTCACAGAATTCCAGTACTTCGGTGGAAAGCGCGTCGCGGATACATACGATGCGGTGACGGGTGCCTCTTATCCCCTCAGGGATGAGATGGTGCAATCGCCTTGGGTTACAACGGTCCTAAACCTCACCACGCCAAAGATAAAGGAGGAGAATGAGGAGCTCATTAAGGCATCTGGATTATGGTGGCACCCGAACTTCATCCCTGTTGATGCTGCCGTCCTGCTAGATTTCCTCATGATCAGCGAGGTATATCCAACGAAGATGTATCCATATGACTTCAGAACGCTTTCCATCGGCAAATGCAGGGAGCTGGGCCTCACGTATGATAGGCACGCGAAATTCTACCTAACAGCAAACGACTTCTACTATGTGCCATTGATGGGTAGGATGAAGGTTACCGAGGACAGAACAAGGGGAGAGAACCTCGAATCATTCAGAAAGCAGTTCGGATTGACTATGAAATACTTCCTTGACCTCAACTGGGACACCTGGACGGAGAACGAGGAGAAGGTTAAGGCTGCTGAGAGAGAAGGTCTTAAACTAGAGCCGATCTGGGGCAAGGTGGGGGACTAGAAACAAGCTAGATCGCAGAAAACCAGCCTAAGGATATATAAGCTCCCTACCCCCCTTTATTTTTCTTGAAAAACGGGTGAAACATATGAGTACAACAAACTCCATATTAGAGGTAAGAAATATATCAAAGACTTTTGATAGAGTTGTTAAGGCCCTCGACAATGTTAGTATAGAAATACGAAGAAACGAGATAATCAGCGTTGTCGGTGAAAATGGTGCTGGTAAATCTACCTTAATGAAGATCTTGGTTGGGATCTATCAACCGGACTCCGGAGAGATGTATTATCTTGGGAGGAGGATACCGTTTCCCAAGAGTCCATTAGATGCTCTTAGAAAAGGGATCTCGATAGTATATCAGGAGAGAGGGGTCATACCCCATTTGAAGGTTTACCAGTTTCTTTTCCTCGGACTTGAGGAAAAGTTTACGAAGCTTGGGAGATTGCAACTCGGAAAGATAATCGGATTAACACAGTCAATTTTCGAGGAGCTGGGAATAAAATGCGATTTAGCTAGCAGCATGTATGAGCTTCCTCCATCTGTCCAGAAAATGGTCGAGATAGCTCGAGCAATATTGAGCGTTAAACTGATGGTTGAGGGGGATGGAGAATCAGAAGTAACTCCGATAATAATACTTGATGAGCCAACAGCACCTCTTTCTACGGAGGAAAGAGATGCGCTATTCAATTACCTCCTAAATCTGAAGAAGTCCAACTCATTCATTTTCGTCTCTCATATTATTCCGGAGGTTATGAAATTCAGCGACCGCATCTACGTGCTGAGAGATGGTAAAGTGGTCGCCCACCATGATCTCTCATCAGAAAAAGTTACTGAAGATCAGCTTTTCAGGGAGATTGTCGGAAGGGAATCTTATTACAGCTTATGGGCAAGATATGTATATGGTGTAGGAAAAGCGGAGGGAAAGAGAGTAGTGCTCTCTGTGCGTAACTTAACGAAAAAGGGTTACTTCGAAAACATATCTTTTGATTTACACGAAGGAGAGTGTATAGGCTTCTTCGGCCCAGCAGGATGTGGTAAAAGTGAAATAGCTAGGGCACTTTATGGAGAGATCTTCGCGGATCACGGGGAGATAATAATGGATGGCAAGCACGTGAAATTGAAGAGCGAGCCATACGCGAGGATTAAGATCGGTATAGGATATTTCTCGGGAGAAACCGGAAAGGAGCTATTTCTCTTCTGGCCAATAAGAAAGAATCTGTCATTAGTGAATTTTGAGAAGGTATGTAAGAAACCCTTAAAAATTATCTCTGTGATAAGTTTCAATGCTGAGAGGGCTTTGGCGGAGAAAATCATGAAAAAGCTTAGAATAAGAGCACCGAGCACGGAGACGGAATGCTATTCACTGAGCGGGGGAAATAAGCAGAAGGTGTCCGTGGGCAAGTGGCTTGAAAAGAGCCCAAGGGTGCTCATACTCGAAGACCCGACTATAGGCATAGATGTTGGGGCGAGAGAGGAGATTTATGAGGTCCTGCTCGAAATGAAGGGAAATGGCATAGCCATGATACTCGCAAGCGATGATCCAAAAGAGTACGCTATTCTATGCGATAAAATAATTTCTCTAAAGAACGGAGTCGTGCAAGCGATATACACGAATGAGGAGTTCAGGAGGCTGATGGGGTTATGAAGAGTGGGCTGAAAGAATTAAGAGTGGGCGCGGTTGTAATAACCTCTGCATGGAAGCTCATTAAAATGAATCCCGCGATATGGGCTATTATAGCATTAGTAATAATCTTCTCGGCGATAGTTCCTGAAAGGTTCTTGTCGCCAAGCAATTTTGTAGCTATTTTGAAAAGCTTCGCGGTCACCTCGATGCTGGCAGTAGGGCCGACCTTCGTGATATTACTAGGCTCCATCGATGTATCATATATGGGCATATGGATGTTCGGCGGAGCACTAGTGTGGCTGTTATACCCCTATCTAGGCCTTGCCTCGATAGCAATATACCCCATCTTCGGCTTACTGGTAGGCCTCTTTAATGGCGTGGTGCATGTGAAGGCTAAGGTCCCATCATTCATATTAACGCTCGCCATGACAGCTCTGCTAGCTTTTCTGACGACATACGTGAGAAATATTTCTGGGGTGTTAACTTTAACAGTTCCCGCTTACAATTTCCTAAGAGAATCCCCAATACCCTATTTACCCTCACCATTCCTACTGGCTTTACCGGTAATTGTAGTAGCATTATTCCTCATGTTCTTTACAAAGCTTGGCACATACTTCTGCGCTATAGGATCTAATGAGGAGGGGGCGAAGCTCGCGGGAATAAATGTCGAGAAGTATAAGATCCTGGCTTTCACGCTCAGCGGGCTGTTAACGGGGCTCGGCTCGATAGCGATTTTCGTGCATCTTGGATGTCAGACGAGAGTAGACTTCGATCCAAGTGAGCTTATAAGAGGGCTTGCAGCAATAGTTCTGGGAGGAACGCCTCTCGCAGGCGGCATGGGGGGGCCGCATAGAACGCTCCTCGGAGCATTGGTATACGTCCTTATCTTCAATGGGCTATTCCTTTTGCCGGGCGTGGACCCGAATCACCTCAAGTTATATGTGGGAACGCTTCTGCTGGGAGCGGTAATAGCTGCTTCCAGAGCCCTTAAGGGAGCTCTGATAGCGTGAGGAGGGATGACTATGGCTCAAGTCTGGGTTTTCCGTGAATGGCTTCAAAGAAATCTCAACACGGTAATCCCTGTTGCCGGGTTTATCGTGCTGATACTAGGGCTTAGGATAGCGAATCCCTACTTCCTAACCAGCTGGGATAGCTTGATAACCCTTATTTACGGAACATCATGGTTCCTGATCGCCGCGTGCGGATTAACCTTAGTAATACTGATGGGGTCGTTTGATTTCTCAGTGCCGAGCGTTTTAAAGCTCTCGGCAATGATTTTCGCCATACTTTACCCATCTTTGGGATTCTCTTCGATTCTCGTCTCGGTTGCCGTGGGCTTAATTTTCGGATTCATTAATGGCACGCTGCTCGCGAGATTTAACATACCCTCCTTCATGGCGACTCTGGCTACCTCGATGATGGCCGAAGGGCTAGCCCAAGTAATCTCGGGCGGCTATACTAGAATAATCACGGACCCCGCTTTCAGGGCCATTTCAACAACAATGATTCTTGGGCTGCCATCAATATTCTACTGGGCCATTCTCATATGGGCGGCATGCTTATTCCTAACATTCATGACGCCCTTCGGCCGAGCGATCTACGCTGTGGGCGGAAATATTGTTGGAGCGCGATTAGCGGGGATAAACGTTAAGATGGTGAGGACGGCGGTCTTCATGATATGCGCATTGCTGGCCAGCATAGCGGGGGTGCTTTATGCGTCGCAGATTCAGGGGGCTCACATGCAGGTTGGCGTTCTCGACATGATACCTTTATTCGCGAGCGTTGTGGTCGGAGGGACGGCGTTAACGGGGGGCGTGGGCGGCATTCATAGAACGCTGCTGGGAGTGTTGATAATCAGGTGGCTGGACTCGGGGTTAAGCATGCTCGCAATAGATCTGAATGTTAGGATGATAATCTTCGGAGCGATCGCGATAACCATGGCGATACTAACAATAGATAGAAGAAGGATAAAGATAATGAAGTGAGCGCATCGAATGGTTTATGTCACCCCATAGCCGGGGAGCAGCATTCATGTGCCTCGGATTAAAGTCGCGCAACAGCCAATAAAATGAGCCCGGTCAAGTTAAATTATGAGAGCGCTCTTCTTGGAGATGGATGGCTGCTTGGATGAATGTGGTGATGATCGGGCCGGCTGGATGTGGGAAGACTTCCCTGACCGCCTCTTTCGGCAGATGGCTTGAGCTGGAGCTCGGCGAGAAGCCGGCTTACGTGAACTTGGATCCCGGCGTCTTAAACCTCCCCTATGAGCCCGATTACGATGTTAGGTCTATCGTGAGAGTTGATGACTTGATGAGGAGGGATGGCCTTGGGCCGAATGGCGCGATGATCCGGGCCGTGGAGATAATCGAGGAGAGGCTGGATGAGGTGGTAATGGGCATCCATTCTCTGGGCGGGATGGGCTTCAGGCTCATCGACACACCGGGGCAGATGGAGCTCTTCCTCTTCAGGGAGATGGGGCCGAAGATAATTGAGAGGATCTCGGAGGCGTCGAGGGCCGTCGCGGTTTACATACTGGATCCATTCCTGGCCTCGAGCCTCTCGGGGCTCGCGGTCGGCGTTTCCATGTCCATAGTAACCAGGCTTAGGCTTAGGATACCGGTGATCTCCGCGATAAACAAGGCGGATCTAATAGACGTGAGCGAGTTAGAGAAGCTGCTGGCCGACGAGTCCGAGCTCGCGCGGAGGATAGCGTCCGAGGAACACGGCCTCATCGCGGACCTATCAGCGAGATTCATGGAGCTCGTCAAGGAGTTCTCGAAGGCTATGAGGATCGCGAAGATCTCGGCGAAAACTGGGCAGGGAATGCGGGACCTATACAACCTGATAAGCGACGCCCTATGCGAGTGCGGGGACTTAACCTAGAAGAAAAGGAAGCCTGAAATAAGAGGCCCAGCAGTACGATATAATGGGGCGAGCGGCGGGGCGGGCCACGGGGAAATCCCGAGGAAGTTCCTCCCCCAAGGCCGGGAGGCGCGCGGTGCCGCGAGGCACCGGGGGAGACCCCGGGCAACGCCGCAGAAACGAGACCTCCCGCGCTCGATGAGAATGACTCGGCGCCGGGAAGCCGATGAGCGAGGGCGTGGGATCGGGTGAAACGGGCGACCCGCGCGGGGAAAGGGAGAGGAGCCGGTGAGCATGCCTCCCGGCGAGGCTCCTCGAGCCGACTAGACGAATCCCGCCTAAACACAGAAGGAGGGCTACCGCCGCACGCCCCCAAAATACTTAGGAATACCAACATCTCTGTGAGGTCTATGCGAGAGCTTTTTTCGGGTGTAAATTAATTAAGCGTGATTGTTTGGGTGATTGTGGATGGAGCCGGAGGTGGATGAGGCGACGCTCGCGCTCGGCGAATTGGCGGGTAGAAGGTTCAATGAGTATAATGAGGAGACGAGCTTCGGCTTCAGAGTCAGGCTTGAGAAGCTCTTGGCCGAAGGTCTGAGGGATGTTAGAGTTAGGATGATCTCGAGAGATCTGGACGTGGTGGAGATCCTTGATTGAAGAGTTTAAGAGGGCTGTCGAGGAGGCTAAAAGGCTCCGCTATCCATACAATCACATGCGGATTCTCGCTTATATTGCGACGCGCATTCTCGGAAATTCCTCCGAGATAAAGATCGTGAGGGGCTTGGCCGCGGCATATTATACAAATGGATACTGCTCAACGGCCGAGGCGGACATTTACGCCCCGAAGCTCGCCGATAACCCGGAGCTACTCAAAAAGCTGGGGTTCAAGCAGCATAGAGAATATGCCAGGTCGCCGTGGATCTTGGAGGAGACCGATACCGTGCTGGATTTCGTCGGCCTAGATATACCATTCAGGTTTATCGAGGTCGAGATCGGCGGTGATAGAGTCCAAGTAATGTCTCCTGAAGATGCTCTAGCGTACTACATCGCCGAGATCGTGCATTGGGGCGCTTCCAAGGAGGCGGTTCAAAGGGCGAATATGATCTTCATGGCCCAGAAGGTCAGAATCGGCGAAATGGAGCTGAGAGATGCGCTGAGGCGCATGAATGCTTACGAGAGCCTCAGAAGAAATCCTCCGAGCGCCCTCAAGGGCAAATTATCAAACGAGCTGATTAAGCTCCTCGAAAGTGCCCTAAAGCAGGATCCCAGCATTTTTCAAAGGGATAGCGAGGGCCTCAGTCATCGTGATTATTAATGCCTGGATACGGGTAATTCTTGGGTGATGAGCTTGGTTGAGAGGAGTAAGGATTGGATTAGGCAGGCGAAAAGAGATCTCGAGGCGGCTGAGCATCAGCTTGCCGGGGGTTTTTATGAGTGGGCTTGCTTCCTGGCGCAGCAGGCCGCGGAGAAGGCTGTGAAAGCCGTCTTTCAGAAGCTCGGAGCGGAGGCTTTCGGCCATTCCGTCGCCGGATTATTATCATCTCTACCTGAGGAGCTTAGGCCCGGCGAGGACCTCATGGACCTCGCGAAGGAGCTCGATAAAGCATACATACCCACCAGGTATCCTAATGCTCATCCCGAGGGAGCTCCATGCGAGCTTTATACGAGGGCTGAGGCGGAGAGGTTGATAGGGTATGCGGGGAGGATCATCGAGCTCTGTGAGAATCTACTATCCAAGATTTAGTAGGGAGGAGCTTGTCGAAAAGCTGAGGCGCTGCGCCGAGGAGATCTCGGAGAATATTCCGCTGAAGCTCATGGTGCTCTTCGGATCCTATGCGTCTGGGAAGCAGACGGCGGCGAGCGACATAGACTTGCTCATAGTTTACCGCGGATCCAAGAGAGATGATGCATATAGCATCTGCTGGGACACGCTCGGCCTCCCGAATGCCGAGATCCACATCTACTCGGAGGAGGAGTATGCTAGGCTCAGGAGATCCGGATCATCATTCATAAGAGGGGCGGAGGAAAGGGGGATAATCATATGGGGTAGCCCGGATGAATAGCGCGTGATTTCTTTCGGGAAGCCTTTTAGCCGGGATCAGCACGCTCATAATGGATCCTAGGATGCTTAAGAGGGGTCTCGAGGAAATTCGGGAGCCGTATAGGAGCATCGTGGCCAAGCTTCTCGAGGGTCTGCTGGATAGATTCGGCGAAAGGCTCATCTCGCTGATCGTCTATGGTAGCGTCGCTAGGGGTGATTTCAGGGCTGACAGCGACCTAGATCTATTGATCGTTATTGATGGCCTTCCGAGATCCAGGCTCGAGAGGCAGAGGATGCTACTGGAGGTCGAAGAGGAGTCGAGCTTGAGGAGCTTCCTGGAGGATCTTTGGAATAGGGGCGTCAACGTCGACCTATCGCCGATAATCATAACTCCAGCCGAGGCCTCGAGGATTAGGCCGATCTACCTCGACATGGTCGAGGACTCGATAATAGTGCATGATAAAGATGGTTTCTTCGAGAGAATTCTCGAGAGACTTAGAGATGCGCTGGAGAGGCTGGGCGCCGAGAGGATCTGGGTCGGAAGGAAGTGGTATTGGAGGCTGAAGAAGGACTACAGGCCCGGGGAAGTGATAGAGATTGAATAACCTGGACATGGCGAGATCATATCTCAGGCAGGCCGAGGAGAGGGTGAAGTGGACGTCTCAAGCTCTAGAGGATGGGAACTACGCGTACGTGGTTAGGCAGTCTCAGGAGGCTGTGGAGCTCTCGCTCAAAGCATGCCTCAGAATCGTGGGCGTGGAGCCTCCCAAGTGGCATGATGTCGGGCCGGTATTAAGGCGCGAGAGGGAGAAATTTCCGGAATGGTTCAGGAACTCCATAGATTATCTGGCGATGATCTCGAGAACCCTCAGGCGAGAGCGCGAGGCCTCAATGTATGGAGATGAGGAGACGGGCACGCCCCCGGACCAGTTATACTCACGCCTCGACGCAGAGCAGGCACTAGAATACGCGCGAGAAGCCCACTCAAAAGCAAAGAAACTCTATGAAGAATATTGCACATGAGTTTCATATTGAGGCGGTTATCACGGCTATGGTATTCCTGCATTAGCTCTTACTCCAGCCTCAGCCAGCCTGCTCCCGCTCGTCGCGTTCAGGACCTTGAACCAGATGAAGCACTCTGAGCCGGTATTCCAGAATGACGGTTGTTGAGCACTTATTGTAATCGGCGTTATCACGGTTGCCCTGGTCCTTGCGTTGAATGTCATGGTTATAGGCCCAGGAGTCCTAATCCACTCCTCGCTCGTCGTAATAGTCTCAGTCGTTAAACTAGCATTAACGATGACTATAGACACATCCTCAGCAGCAACAATGATGTTAACAAGCTCCCATGCGTTGCAACGGCCGGCAGGACCTGGCTCCGCGCATACATATCTCCTGATTACTTGACCTCCTCCGGCAATCGTTGTCGTGCTATATGTTATGCTGGCGATATTTGTTCTGGTGGTCGTGGTGGTCATTCTGCATCCGCTGGGATCTGCGACCACCAGTATTACCCCCTGCTCGGGCGTCTCAAGGAGAATTGCTTTCAGCTTCAGGGTTACGACCGCTGATCCCCCGCGTCCGAGGCTTATGCTGGATGGTTCTGCCTCGATCTCGAATTTGTATCCGCCTGGCACCGCCCTGAACATGTTCCCCCTCTCGGTCATCACGTATAGCTCTCCTCTTGGGAAGGAGATGCCTCCCTGACCATCTTTCAGCGCGATGCTGGCCCCAACCGGGACCGGTATGGGGCTGGGCGGCTCCCGGATGTCCGCGACTCCGCCAGAGCTATCCAGCCCCACGAGATACTTTATCACGACGCCTATCCCGCCCGTATTATTCACGAGAACCTCCCCGCTCCTCCTATCCAAGATCACCTCGAGATTCTCCTGAGCCGCCTCAGCATAGATCCTCTGAGCCTCCGAGGCCGAGAGATTATACTGCGTCAAGTAGAGGTAATATGAGATGAAGATCAAGGAGAGGATGCTAACCGCGATAAAAGTCATGAACATGACGGAGATGCCGGCCCTAGACTTCATCTAGGAAAACGCTCCCAAAAAGAGCCTAATATCCTTTATTCCGCACGGCTCAGGACCTCATTTCTCAATGAATTCCGGAAAGGTCCGTGATTGATAGCCATCTGGGGGTGGAGATCATGTGATCCTAAGCTCTAAGGTCGCTTCGCGGTAAATGCCATTCTGATCTGTCCCCCTTATAGTCACATAATAGGTGCCTGCTTGAGCATTCTGCCGAACAGTGATCGTGAGAGTGCTTGTTACGGACCCGTCGGGCAGAACGACTACCGGGTTGGGTCCGAATGCAAATGCTGTGCGCCGTGGCATATTAAATGCTCCTAATGTGATGGTGCCCGAGTAGCCCGCGATGGAGTTTATGGTCACGGTTACGGTTCCTCTACTGCCTCTAGGTATAGTTATGCTGTTCGGGTTGAGGCTTATGCTGAAGTCCGAGACCTTGACCTCGAGAGGGGCGGTCTTGGAGTAGCCGGTATCCGGATCCCTCACCTCCACCTCGACGGTAAATACTCCTCCCATCCCGCTCGCTTGAATCACTAGCTGAGCGGATGTCTGCCCATTTTTCGGCAGGTATCGCTGAGTTGGGTTTATGCTGCATGTGAGTTGGCTTGGGCAGCTCGCGATCCTGAACTCGACATATCCCTCATAGTTGCTTGAGGTTACTATGAGGTTTGATGAGCCCTGCCTTCCTACTAGGATCGTTATGCTAGCCGGGTTGAAGTATGCCTGGAAGTCGGCTCCCATGACCGTGAATGCATCGCTTACAGAGACCCCCTCATCATCGGTGCCTGTTACCGCGATCATGGTATCAACCGCGCGGCTTATTTTGAAGCTGAAGATCGCGCGCTTCACATCGCCAGCATCCAAGCATACGGGGTTTTGATCGAACTCGGCGTCGGAGATGCCGTCCGATGGCTCCGCCGAGTAGCTTAGCGTTATGCATCCAGAGTAGCCGCCTGCGCTCCGGAGCTCGATGATGGCGCTCGCCCGCCCCCCGACGAAGCCCTTGACCCGATCCTCTAAAACGTCTAATGTGAAGTATTGGACTTTGATCCTCAGCTCCAAGCTCTTACCATGGCCCGTTTCAACGTCCTCAACCCTGATTCCAACGGTGTATTCCCCGGCAGGCACGCCGCCCGGAACGCCCACCCCAACCTGGGCGCTCGAGACCCCATTCTTCTCCAGCTCCACCTCATCCGGGCTCACCCAGCATGAGCCCTGCCAGGGACAATCTGTTACCAGTATTTTTAGCCGGCCCAGATAGTTGGCCGATGTTATCATCAGATTGCTGATGCGCGTCTGACCGGGAATCAGCTCGAGGGCGTCCGGATCTAGGCTCAGGTGGAAGTCCCCTACTATTATGCTCAAGTATGCCTCGCTGGATTGCCCAGACCTCTCATCAATCACCATGATTTCTACGCCGTATGCGCCCTCGGATAAGCCGGTTACCGTTAATCTCACAGTAACCTCATCATTCTTTCCGAGATAAACTCTATCCGCGCTTAGTTCGCATAGCAGGGCATCGGGGCATGCGGCGCTCACGCTCAGCCAGCCCTCATACCCCTCGGATGCGAGGATTATGTTGATCGAGCCGGATCCGGCCACCTTGATCTCGAGTATCCTCTCGCTTACGCCGATCGAGAAGGCTCCCAGCTCCTCTTCCTCCGGCCCCTCTCCGCCCCCGCCGCCCTCGCTGATCCTCGGGCCGAGCGGCCCCAGCAAGATCGTATAGCTCTGCGTGCTGCCATCTTGGAATATCACTGTTACCGACAAGATGCGGTTACTCAGGGGGTTGGGTATGTTCTCCGCGAGGCCGTAAACCCCGCCCGGGGATATGGTTAAGCCTGTTTTCTCGATACTCACCCCATCGCCCGCGATCCTGATCCCGGTTATGGGAACATTGCCGGCATTCTTGATATTGATTACCAGCGTTGCCCCGGATCCCCCGCGAACCAAGTCCACGTATTCTATGAGGGCCGCGGGCCTATGAGAAAGGCTCGCCGAATACCCGAAATAAAGCTGAGAAATAAGAATACCCGCAACAATCACAACTAAGATCCCGATCAATATTGCCAAGAGAGGCGACAAGCCGCGGCGAAACTCGGAGATCAAGCCTCAAAAGAATAGACCGAAAAACTCTCAAATAAATTTAGACTAATTGGCCAGATAAAAAAAGGGAGTTATTCCGGAGTATTTTCTTAGGAATTATGGGAATTATGCGCTTCTAGCTCTCACCGAAAAGGCGTAGACCTGACTACTATCAGCATTTCCATCTCCATCGACATCAAAGTTAATCATAACGCTGCCCACAACAGTAGTTCCTGGTTGCCTGGGTTGTGGCAATGGTGCACTACAACCTCCTACCCCTCCAACCGGAATATTACCAATGTTACAGTTGGGTAGTTGCATATTATCTGCTGTGACACTACCTCCGATGATGGGGACGTTTCCCATGTTCTTTATGCTTATTGCGAGTATGCTCGTCGTGCCGTCGGTCACCACGTCAACGTATTCTATGTTTGCCGCCGGCCTTATTGACATCGTTGATGCGTAGCTGAAGTATAGCTGTGCTAGTAGTATTCCGGCGACGATGGTCACGACGAGGCCGATGATTATGGCCAGCAGCGGCGATAACCCCTTCCTCGAAGCTCTTCCGCTCATGCTCTCGTGAAAATGGCTCGGATGATCGCTCTATATAATTTTTCGCCCCAGCCCGCGGCGAGATCATCAGAAAATGATCTGGTTTAGAGCGAGATCCCCGTGGTCCTTTCCTTTTCCGAGTTTTTGGCCACGGGGGATGAATACCCGCCCCGGAAGCCCATGCGCAAGCCTTATCTAAGCTCATTTCAAGCTTTAGGGCTAGGGAGGGGTTTTGGTCGAGGAATACGTGAGCCCGGATCTCGTCAAGAGCGCCTTCAGGGGCGCGATGAGATCGGTCTTCGGCGAGAACGGCTCAAGGATCCTCGAGCTCCACCTCAGGAGATTTCTCGGAAAAGATCCCTACAAGGCCCTCTACGAGGATCCAAGGCTCTTCTGCGACGGGTTAAGATCATTCTTCGGGCCCGGCGCCAAGGGCCTCCTCACGGTGCTCGCGAAGACCCTGATAAGGGAAAGCGGCGTGCAGGGGCTGACGCCGGATCAAGTTATCGAGCTCCTCGAGAACGGCGATCAGGAGCTCAAGATCCATTTCTTCGCAATCCTTTGCTCCTCTCATCGTAGAGCTGGAGGTGCTGAGACATGATCCCGACCGGAATACCCGGCGTGGATGAGCTTCTCGGAGGCCTGCCGAGGGGCGAGCTCGTGATCATCGCGGGAGGTCCGGGAACCGGCAAGACGATGTTCTCAGCGGGCTTCATATACTGGGGCGCGGCAAAATACGGCGAGAAGGGCGTCTACGTCTCCCTCGCCGAGGACAAGGAGACGTTCATCACGAACATGAGAAGAGTCGGCTACGATTTCAGGGGCCTGGAAGGCCGCGGTCTCTTCCACTTCATTGACGCGCTAACATTAATGGAGGCGGGGACGGCGGAGCTCCTCGAGGCGATAATAGAGGATGTTGTCTCCTTTGGGCCGCAGAGGCTCGTAATAGACTCGCTCTCAGCCCTCGCCCAGGGGATGAGGGAGCCGAGAGAGCTCCGAGTATTCCTCCACAGCCTCTTCTCGAAGATAATGAGGGGATTGGGCTGCACCACGATACTCATCGAGGAGGTGCCGGTCGGAGAGGCGAGAATAGGATATGGCTTCGAGGAGTTCGTGGCCTCAGCGGTGATAATCCTCGAGAAGGACATGGTAGATGACAAGTTCCTCAGGAGGATGAGGATAGAGAAGCTGAGGGGAATGCCTGTTCCCAACAACCGAGCATGCTACACGCTCGGAGCCGGTTTCATCGCCTTCCCACCATACAAGACGCCGGTGCTGGAGAGCCCCAAAACCCCGGAGCCGGTTCCAGATCCGCCCGGAAGATACTCCAGCGGAATAAGAGACCTGGACGGCATCATGGGAGGATATCCGAAAGGCTCCACAATACTGCTCGAGATCGATCCGAGGATAACGCGAGACCAGTATAGGATGCTGATCTGGCCCCACACAGCGAACTTCCTCCTAAACAGGAGGCCCGCGATAACAATCCCAGGAATAGGGAGCAGCCCAAGGGATATAGAAGCCTTCTACAGGAGCTACGCGATTCCTGAAGAGGAGCGAGCGCTCGCGAGGCACCTCATAGTATCCGAGGCGGCCGGCCGCAGCCCACCCGACATCATAATCCCCTATGACCCGGATGAGGGAGCAGCCTCTCTAGTAGATAGGATCGAGGAGGCGGCTGAGGATCTCATGGAGAGGGCCGGGAGCCCGCCGATAATCGCCGTAAGCATGGACTCCCTCGAGTTCAACTATGGCCATGATGACTCCCTGAAGATAACATCGAGCATCGCGGCCTGGACCAGGAGAAATAACGGCTTAAGCCTCCTATTGGATAAGTCCACGCATCCCGAGCTGACGAGGAGGGTTGCGCCCACATCCTCGGCGCACCTAAGGCTCACCAGAAGGCATGGATGCCTGCTGCTCTACGGCGTAAAGCCGAGAACAAACCTATTCGCGGTAAAAGTCGAGACCGAGAAAGGGTACTACGAGACCAGGCTCATCCCGATCACCTGAGCCCCCACCTCCCCTCATCCAGGTGCATGTAGAATTCTCGGGGCGCTAGCTCCGGGTACTCGCCCGCTCCAGCCCGCTCAACAATATGCCTCCTAATATCGAGACATAAATCGCATTTCGAGATGTATCCATCGCCTCTCTCAACATAGCCGAACTCCCTCGCCGCGAAGCTGTATAGGCTTCCGAGATCCTCGAGGATGAGCATCCTGAGAATCGGCCTCTCATCCAGATCAACGCCCTCCTCAATGAGCTCATCGAGCCTTCTAGCATCGCCGAGAGATATGCCGGCGCAGTATCCCGTGATCAGGTTGCCATAATTATCGATGTGCGCGTGCCATCTTCTCAGCAGGCTGGCCCCGCAATCCTCGTCGAAGAACATCCTAGCTGGATACCTCCTGAATATTCCCCGGAGCTTGTAGCATGCTCTCCCCATGGGCAGGAGCTCGGCCCACCTCAGCCCATTAACGCCGATCCTCGCCAAGTATTCCTCGAAGCCCATGGTCCCCCTCAGCCCCAGCATCCTAAACTGCTCATAAAACTCGAGCTGATAGATTATCAGGCTCCCGCCGAATATCCTCTCGCCGAGTTCAGCCGCCATCTTCATCCTCTCGAATGGCGTATACTCCACGAGAAACGGATTGACGCTAATGAGCATGCCGTCGAGGCCGGCGGACTTCAGCTCTAAGAGCATCTCCTCAGCCCTCTCCTGACTCGCGCACCAGAAGCAATTGGTCTCAACGAAGACCGATGGTATGCCATGCTCCTCGGCGAGCTCAACAGCTCTCAGGAGAAGCTTGTAATTCAGGAAGGGCTCGCCGCCAGTGAAGTGGAGGCCATAGTTTACGCCTATCCCTGATGGGCCGCCCGGCGCGGGAGCAATGCTCTCCGAGAGCTGGGATAGCACACTCCTCAAATCGCTCTCTGATATCCAGTCGCTCCTCCACGTCGGAGAGCATGCATACATGCAGTGCCTGCATGTTGAGGTGCACTTGTATGAGAGGAGGATGCCGCAGGATATGGGCTTCGGCGGATGTATTCTAGCCAATTCATCCTAAGCTCTGGCCCCGGTGGTTAAAGGGTTTTGCCGTCTATGCTCTCTCGACCCGCGAGCTCCCATCCTCGATCTCGACGCGGTAAACATGGTCGGCCGCCTGCTCGACCTCCTGATCATGGGTGACGATTATCGCTTGGGGTATCAAGCCCCTCTCGCCGCGAAGATTGCTCAGAAGCCTCACGAGCTCCCTCCTTCTATCCGGGTCGAGATGCGTCGTCGGCTCATCCATCAAGATGCATTGAATCCTGTTTCCGGTCAAGGCTGCTGCTATGCCGAGCCTGAGGCAGAGGGCCACCGCCGTCTTCTCGCCGCCGCTCAGCGAGTCTATAGGCTGCTCCCCGAACGGGCCATAGACATACACATTATAGTCCTCGTCGAGCCTCAGATCCGTGTATGCGAGGTTGAAGGACCTGAGGAGGCTTCTCGCATAGTATTCGATGCTCTTTCTCGCCGCGGCCCTGATATGCTTCTGAACACCATCCTTGCTGAATGCATCTCTTATGGCCCTGAGCCTTGCGAGCTCGCGCTCCACAATCTCAAGCCTCCTACCGGCGAGCTTCGCGTCCTCGACCTCGCCCGCGATCCTGCTCCTCTCATCCTCCAGGTCCTTTAAGCGCTGGCTTAGAGCCGAATACTCCTCCCTGAGGCCGCCGAGCCTCTCGAGAGCATTCTTCAACCTCCTCCTCAGATCCTCATACTCCTCCTCGCTATACCTGATGCTCCTCATTCTCTCGATCATCCACCTCTTCTTCTCCTCGAGCTCCGCGATCTCGGAAGCCAGCCTTCTAACCCTCTTCTCGACCTCCATGCTTGACCCGAGCTTCTCCAGAATCCCCCTCTCCCTCTCCAGCCTCCTAACCTCCTCCTCGGCTCTCCTCAAGGACGTCATCTTCTCATCGAGAATCCTCTTGAGATCCTCCAGCCTGCTGGGCTCCTCCATACTTCTCAGCTCGGCCTCTATTCTCGCCCGCTCCTCCTCAAGCTCCCTAATCCTCGAGATCGAGTCCTTGATCCTATCGGGATCGATTCCGGAAAACTCCTTCAAGACTGCTCTCGCCGACTCTAGGTCTAGGTGGAGCTCCTCTCGCTCTATCTCCAGCGCCCTAGCCCTCCTTTCATAATCCTCGATCTCCGCTCGAAGTTCATTCAAGACCCTCAGCCTATGCTCCTCGATCATTGGTCTCCTGCACAGCGGGCATGCGGCCCCGCCGCGCTCGAGCTCCTCGATCTTCTCCATCGCGGCTCTCATCATTCCCTGTACGCTGCCGACCTCTTCGTCGATCCTACGAATCTTGCGCTCGAGCTCATCCGCGCTTCTTCTATGCTCATCGAGCAGCCCCCTGAGAGCGTTGGGCAGCTCATCAAAACGCTCGAGCCTGCGCCCCGAAATCCTCTCAACTTTCCTCATCCAATCCTCGATGAGCGACTTATGCGATGCCATCTCCCCCGAGATCTCCCCGAGCCTCTTCTCAAGAACCTCTTTCCTAGCCTTCATAGCCTCGAGCTCGGAGATCTCGCGCCTCAGATTCTCCACCTCGTCTCTCAGCCTCCTCAGCTCCTCCTCAGCCCTCTCCAGCTCTAGAGCGCGCTTTTCCGCCTCCCTAACAATCGCCAGATCCCTCTCATGCGACTCGAGATCCCGCCTCCTCGAGGCTATCAGGTTATCGAGCTTCGCGACGGCCTCCTTAAGCCCCTCGATTCTCCTCCTATTCTCCTCCATCGCGCGCAGCTCAGACTCCAATCTCTCGCGCTCCTCCTCGAGCGCCTTCACCTCGGACTCCAGCGCGGTCAATCTCTCACGAGCTCTCGAGATCTCGGCTTCAACATCTCCAAGCCTCTTCTCAAGCTCCTTAATCCCCTCGGCCCTCTTCCTGAGATCAGCCGCCTTCTCTTCGAGCAGCCTTATCGGCATTCTGAGCTCCTCCCAGAGCCTCTCGAGCTCCTCTATGCCGAGAAGCCTCGAGATGATTTCCTTCCTCTCCGATGGCCTCGCCTCTAGGAGCTTCGCCATCTCGCCCTGCCTAACATACGCGGCGCTCAGGAAGACCTCGCGCGGTATCCCGAGGATTCTCTCGATCTCCGGCAGCACGGTCCTCTCGCCGGCATCCACCAGCAGAGTCGCGCCCGAGGTGAGATCCCGTAGGGTGGCCTGAGTCTTCCTGCCCCTCCCAAGCCTCCAGGTCACCTCATAGGCTCTCCCGCCTGAGCTAAACGTCACCTGGACTATCGCGCTGGATGCGGCGCGATTTATCAGGTTCTCATCCCTCCCCCGGCCGTGCTCCTTGAATAGGGCGAATGTTATCGCGTCGAGGATCGAGGTTTTTCCGGAGCCGTTATCGCCTACGAGGACTGTCAAGCCCTGCGGAAACTCTATGAACGTATCCCTATGCGAGATGAAGTTCCTCAGCCTGACCGAGTGTATGATCATTTCTCGAGCTCACCCAGCCTCCTGAAAATCAGCCTCTCAACCTCCTCGATTCCTCGGCCGATATACGCGTCGTAGATCGCGACCGCGAGCTCCGCATCATCCTCGCGGAAGCCCCTCGAAAGAAGATGCTCCCTGATCATGGCCCTGACATCTATCGCCGGAGCCACCTCGATCTCGCCGACCTCCTCGACCTCTTCCAAGACCTCATACCTGTAGTGGAGCACCTTTCCGGCGAGCTTCTCCTGGATGATGCGAAGGGCCGGCTGGCGGTCGATGGCCTTACCCCTAACCCTGACGTGGATTATCGGCTTCTTGCGCTGGGCGGAGGACCAGCTAGCAGCCTCCTCTAAGGCTCTCTCGAGATCATTCATGCTCGCCGAGATCAGCTTCTGGGGCCTGATGGAGCTCAGGCTAACCTCCTGAATTATCGGCTCATCGCCTGAAAGGTCGATCAGCAGGAAGCCCTTGCCGGATTTGCTCCACCCCTCTATCTCCGCGGTGGATAGTATCTCGATTGAGCCCGAGTATGCTGCAGCCGACCCATCCAAGGAGAATATCCTGCGATCATGCTCATGGCCGAGCGCGTAGTAACTGTATCCCCTGGGAAGATCCTTGACCATGTTCTCGGGACCGCGAAGCGGTGCGTGGGCGAGAAGCACTCTCTTCCTGAATCGCCTCGCGTCCTCGGCGAGCTGGCCGAGCCTTCTCATGGCCTCATCCCTCTCGCTGAGCCTAACCCTGTCGAGCCCTGTGATGACGATCTCATCGCCCACACTGATGTTCTGGAACCCGATGTAATCCGAGATTCCCTCGAGGATCGCGGTTGGCGGTAGATCCTTGACTCTCCTAGGGAGCTCGTGGTCTCCTATGACGTGGCAGATCCTGATGCCGGAGGACCTCAGGTTTCCGAGGAGCTCTCTAGCCCTCATGAGAGCTTTTATCGGCGGTCTGGGCGAGTCGAAGAGGTCGCCGGCGATCAGGAGGAGATCGGGCCTCTCCCTTCTAACGGTCTCCACGAGCTCCTCGAACGCCTCGTAGATATCCATCTCCCTCTCTAAGAGACCATACTGGGCGTAGCCGAGGTGAATATCCGCGGCATGAGCTATCAGGACCATTATCCAGCAGATTATTCAGATGCTGTGGGGCTTTTTATCATAGCGCCGCCGAGGCCCCCTACGAGTATCACCTTGATATTACCCGGGGCTTATGCTCGCCGCCCCCTCACCTCGAGCCATAGGCGATACAGGTCCTCGGAGAGCCGCCTTATCCGGTCGGCGTTCTCGAGCCTGCTCAGTAGATCTTCCGGTATGCCCTCGATGCCTCTATGGGCTCCGGCGATCGCCGCGGCCATGCAGGCCATCGTATCCCTATCGCCCCCAAGGCTTATCGCCTTCCTGATCGCGCGGATGATATCCTGCTCGGCGAGATAGCAGTATATAGCCGTGGGAACAGAGTTATGGGCCTCAACGCTGTTTCCGAGAGCTCTCGCGGCATCCCTCCCGCTCGCGCCGGACTCTATTAGGCTCGGGATAAGCTCGAGCTTCAGGCGATAGACTTCGCTCACCGGAAGCGCGATGAGCTGCTCCACGAACACCTTTGGATCAATATTTTCTCCTGGCTCGAGCCTGGTGGCCATGGCGATGGAATAGGCCTCGAGGAGCGCGCCCTCAACCGCCAGCGGATGATTATGCGTGAGCTTGCAGGATGCTCTAACGGCTCTCTCGAGCTCCGCAAGATCATCGTGGTGGAAGATGCCGATTGGCGCTATCCGCATCGCGGCGCCATTCCCCAGCGATCCCCCGGGATACAGCATTTTATCCAGCTCGAGGGGCCCTTCGCCCCGCCTAATCATCCTGAAGATCCTCGGCGGGCCGGGGCCATAACCTCTCCAGGGCTCAGCTTCATATGCCTCGAGAAACTTCCAGGCGAGCTTCACGGGATCAACCGCGCCGCGATTCTCCAGAATGTGCTCCGCAAGCGCTATCATCATTGCAGTATCATCTGTGTACCTCAGCTCAGTTGCATGGATGTAGCTCGCGCCCAGAGCATCTCCTAGGGCGGCTGAGAGCATGCAGCCGGAAAACTTCTTCCAGAGTATCATCTCATTTTTCTTGGAGAGTGATGGCTCAGCCTATGTATTGAGAGTTGTCGGTATCGAAGTCCCTGATGATCTCGGCATCATCGAGGGAGATGAGGTCGTCTTCGCCGATCAGCTGCTCAGCTATCTCTGCGAGCTTCCTTGGAGCCATTCTATATGCCAGATGATCCTCCCCGAGAGCCTCCTTGATCACCTTCATCGAGAGAGCAGCTACCTCGCCTTCATCAAGCACGCCGAGGCTATGGAGATACTCGTGGAGCAGGATCAGGAATATGTAAGAGTTGATCTCAAGCCTGCTTCTGGAGGACTTCAGGAGCGCCTGGAGATGCCTCCTATTCATTATTATCGCGTTCGAGCCTATCTGATGCATCGCGCCGACTTCTCCGGGTAGATCTACTAGAAGAAGCTCGAGGCCGGCTCGCCTAATCCCTAGAACCTCCTCAACCGCCTTCTTGACGACGCTGAATATTTCTCCAAAGCTTTCAGCCCTCTCAAGCCTAATCCTAAGCTCCTCTCCCACGCAATCCACCTCGAGGCCTAGAGGCCCAGATAATAGTGTAATATCTCCGACTATTTAGCTATCCTCCCAGCGGGGCTTCTCGATCATGTCGGCGTATTCCGCCGAGACTAGCCGCATTAGGCTTAACAGAATTTCACGGTCCTGAATCTTCTTACCAGGGCGGCGACGTCGCGCCTGATCCTCCTCGGGTCCTCGCCGTCCAAAGCCCTCTTCACGAGCTTCGCTATCTTGGCCATCTCCCTCCTGCCCATCCCCCTCCTAGTAACCTCGGGCACGCCGAGCCTGAGATCCGCGTCGGATATTATGCCGCATTCCTCGAGCCTATCCCTCAGCCTGATCCTCTCCTCGCGGTTGGGCACATCGAGTATCGTTTGATGGGATTTCGTGAAGCCGTGATCCCTGGCTTTAACCGGGACGCCCAGCTCATCCAAGCTCTTCGCCAGCTCATAGGCATTCTCCACGATCTTCGCCGCGTATCTCTTGCCGCATCTCATCATCTCCTCGAGGGAGACCGCCAGCGCCCCGATCTTGTTAAAGTGAATGTTATCGGCGATCTTGTGGAAGATGTTACCCGCGATCTTCCGATAAACCTCCTCGTTATTCGTGAGTATCAATCCTCCCTGAGGGCCTGGGAAGGTCTTATGGGTCGAGGCGAATAGCACGTCCGCGCCCTCCCTCAGCGGGTCTTGGAAGACTCCGCCGGCTATCAGCCCCAAGACGTGGGATCCATCGTAGGCGAGGAGGCCGCCATACTCATGAACCGCCTCGGAGA
Source organism: Candidatus Wolframiiraptor sinensis (assembly GCA_023268255.1). Lineage (GTDB taxonomy): Archaea > Thermoproteota > Nitrososphaeria_A > Caldarchaeales > Wolframiiraptoraceae > Wolframiiraptor > Wolframiiraptor sinensis. The sequence goes on along the minus strand of JALNJX010000004.1, from coordinate 36,463 downwards.
GCTCTTTAACGGGGTGCGGGAAGAGCATGTAGCTTCCTCCCAATACGACGAGATCAGGCTTCTCCGCCCTGATCAGCTCAACGGACTTCTCGGGATCAGGTATGAGGATCTCCTTGACCGCCGGGAGATATACTATGTCCGCGGATATGAGATCGGGGAGCTTGTCCGGAGCATTCCCCATGTAGCCCCCGAACTCGGGCGCGAGGGCGGCCATCTTCCTCCCCTTCACGAGGGATACATATGTCAGGAGGGCGGCGATGTGGCCTGAAAGCGGCTCCAGGAACACGTACTCGGCGCCGAATAGCTTTCTCGCAAGATCCTCAGCGTACTCCCAGAGCTCATCAATATGCCTCGTCCCAGCATAATACCTCGGCCTATAGGAGTATCTTCCGGCGAGATCCGTTGCAAGGGCCTTCAAGACATTTGGGCTCTGAACATTCTCGCTGGGAATCATGTTCAGGGTCATCGCCCTATATCTCTCATGGCTTCTAATCAGCTCCATGGCGCGTGACCTGCTCATAGAGGCTTGATCGCATTAAAATCAGCTTCTATTTGAATGTTTAACGGGCATGAATCAAAGTTTATCATCCATCCCATGTTCAAGATTTGTCGCGGGGCGCCGGCGCGATGCCCTATGGATTTACCTTCGACCTCAGGGGTCTTCCGAGAAGCTTCTTCCAAGAGCTCCTAAAACTGGCCTATAGCTTGAAGATTCATCGGAGGATGAGCCACGCCGCGAGATACCTTGTCAAGAAGTTCAGGGTTCAGGAGATCACGGGCTTGAACCTGCTCGAGGCCATATCCCTATTCGAGGATCTCCTCGAGATACAGGTGCTGAACATACTGAATCGTGATGGGTTCATGGCGGCTGGAGGGAGGAAGGTGCTCTTCCTACCACACTGCGCGAGAAAATACATGGACAAACGGTGCAGGGCCGAGTTCGATCCGAGCACCCCAACTTACAGGTGTATGAGCTGCTCGCCGGACTGCCTGATAAACCAGGCCTCGGCCATCGCGAGGGAGAGAGGATACGACGTCTACGTGCTTCCAGGCGGATCATGCATCCCCAAGATACTGGCATTGAGAAGATATGATGCCGCCGTCGGGGTTGCGTGCGGCGCGGAGCTGAAGCTCGGCTACATGGCTCTGAAGAGGCTCGGGATTCCGGGCCAGGCGGTGCCGCTCCTTAAAAATGGGTGCGCCGAGACATACTTCGATGTGGAGGAGCTGAGGAAGCTTCTCTGAGAGGCCATGGCCCACGCGATTCTTAATTACATGGCTGATCTGACTCTCTAGCGTATGGTCCTGGTCTCACCCAGCATTCTGAGGGATAGGATTAGCGGGCACCCCATTCTCGAGCAGGCTCTCCGGATGCTCGAGAGAAGCCGCGAGGTCCAGGCATATCTCTCGATGGCGAATGTGATGGCTGTTCAGAGGCTTCTCTACAATGATCATGGCCCGGTCCATTCCAAGATCGTGGCCGGAGCTGCTCTCGAGATGCTCGAGATACTGCTGGATGAGGGCTTCGTGCCATCGGTCGTCAAGGATGGCGTGGGGGATGAAGAGGACGCCAGGCTCGTGGTCATGATGGGAGCATATCTCCACGACATAGGCAATGCCGTTCACAGGAGCTACCACTACGTATCCGGCGTCGCCCTGGCCGCCAGATTCCTCCCACGAATTCTCAGGAGAATATATCAGGACCCCCTCAAGGCTTACAGGCTCACCGTGGAGATTCTTCACTGCATTCTCTCGCACGATGAGAATGTGAGGGCGCTCAGCATCGAGGCGGGGATAACGAAGGTGGCCGACGGCGTAGATATGGCCGAGGGGAGGGCGAGGATGCCATATAGGCAGGGGAAATACGATATACACGCTCTCTCAGCCCTCGCGATAAGGAGGGTTGAGGTGACCCGGGGAGAGCCGGGGAAAACGCCGATACGAATAATCGTGGACATGGATAATGAGGCCGGAATATTCCAGGTGGAGGAGGTTCTCGGAAAGAAGATCAAGACATCATCAATAGCACACTTAGTGGAGGTGGAGGCTCTTAGGCGAGGCGAGCCCTTCAGGGTTCTGAGATTCTAGGCGGAAGCCTTACCTAGATGCGAGCGCTATCCTCTCGAGCTCATTCTTCTTCCTTATCGCGTGGCTGCTGGCATCATTCTGAGCGGCGGCTATTATCTCGTCGGCGAGAGCTTCCTCGGGGGTCTTCCTGCTCCTGAAGCTCGCCGTCCTCACGGCCTCACCCATCCACCTCAAGGCCAGATCAAGCCTCCTCTGAGGTGATATATCGACCGCCTTGAAGTAGACTATGCCTCCATAGCTCAGCCTCGTCACGTCCTCTCTTGGAGCGGCGTTCTCTATCGCCCTGACTAGGACTTGGACCGGGTTCTCCCCAGTTCTCGCGTGAATTATCTCGAGAGCATTCCTAACTATCTTGAGAGCCTTCGACTTCTTGCCACCATTCGGCCCCGGCCTCATGAGCATGTTCGCGAGCCTCTCGACGACGTTTACCTCGGCCTTACCAAACCTCCTGTGCTCATGCCTGCCGCCGCTATGTGGAACAAGCATAGGCTTCAAGCAGATATACGCCTTGAGCCCCGGATCCCTCACCTCGACCTCATCAAGCCTCCACTTGCCGAAGAGGAGAAACTTCTCGGCGAGCTCGGGCGAATGCGCCGGCACCTTTTGCCCCTCACTCATGACCTTCATCACGCGCCTATCCACCGCATCTTTTAAACCATTCCCCCGCCCCTGCAACCGGTAATGTGGATGATGCGGATAATCGCTAGCTTCTCGGGAGAAGCTTATATATGGGATGAACTCCTCTATAGGCTAGCTGCTGGGAAGAGGTGTTCTAGATGTCTGCCAGCAAGAAGCCTCACTTGAACCTTGTCGTCGTGGGACACGTTGATCATGGCAAGTCTACAACGATGGGCCACTTCTTGGTGAAACTGGGAATAGTTGATGAGAGAACATTGCAGCAGTATGAAGAGGAGGCGAAGAGGCTGGGCAAGGAGACATTCAAGTACGCCTGGATCCTCGATAGGATCAAGGAGGAGAGAGAGCGGGGGCTGACGATAGACCTGGCCTTCCAGAGCTTCGAGACCAAGAAATACCACTTCACGCTGATAGATGCTCCGGGGCACAGGGACTTCGTTAAGAACATGATCACGGGAGCTAGCCAGGCTGACTGCGCCGTACTCGTCGTCTCAGCTAAGAAGGGCGAGTACGAGGTGGCCATCGCGCCGGGAGGCCAAGCGAGAGAGCACGCATTCCTCCTCTCAATCCTGGGAATTAGGCAGCTGATAGTTCTAATCAACAAGATGGACGACCCGACGGTAAACTGGAGCAAGGAGAGATTCGAGGAGGTCAAGCAGGGTGTAAGCGACCTCCTGAAGAGGCTGGGCTACGATGTCTCGAAGATACCGTTCATACCGGCCTCGGGCTGGACCGGAGATAACCTGATCGAGAGGAGCAGCAATATGCCATGGTATGATGGGCCCACATTATATGAGGCCCTCGATTTATTCCAGGAGCCGCCGAAGCCGATAGATAAGCCGCTGAGAATCCCGATCCAGGCCGTCTACTCGATCAGGGGCGTCGGTACGGTGCCCGTTGGAAGGGTTGAGACGGGAGTGCTCAAGGTCGGCGACACTGTGGTGATAATGCCGCCGGGGCTTAAGGCCGAGGTTAAGTCGATCGAGATGCACCATACGCCGATGCCGCAGGCAATACCCGGAGACAACATCGGATTCGCCCTCAAAGGCGTTGAGAAGTCCCAGCTAAAGCGGGGTATGGTCGTGAGCCACCCTAACAGCCCATGCAGCGTCGCGAATGAGTTCATAGCACAGGTGATAATAATCTATCACCCGACCGCGATAGCGGCCGGCTACACGCCGGTAATGCACATACACACAGCCCAGACGGCTGTGAAGTTCGCCGAGCTGATACAGAAGATGGATCCGAGAACTGGCCAGGTCTTGGAGAAGAACCCGCAGTTCCTAAAGACCGGGGATGTAGCGCTGGTTAGATTGAAGCCTCTCGAGCCCGTGGCCCTGGAGACGTACGCAGACTTCCCGGAGCTCGGCAGATTCGCGATAAGGGATATGGGAATGACCATAGCGGCCGGAGTAGTCAAGGAGATAACTCAGAAGGGGCCATAGCCAAACACTTATCTCACATATTTTTTCCAATTCATGCTGAAGCATGCCCTCTAATCTGGTTGTAAAGATAGGCGGGCACTTGATATCCGGGCCAAGCGGCCTAGACCTGAGCCTAATGAGATCATATGCGGAGACGATTTCGAGGAGCTTCACCGGCGGAAGATGGTGCGTGGTGGTCGGCGGAGGGGAGGAGGCGAGGAGATACATCTCGGCCGCGAGGAGCCTCGGCCTAAGCGAGGCATTCTGCGACATGCTGGCGATCAAGGTGACGAGAATACACGCGATGATCTTCTCAGCGCTGCTCGGCGAGAAGGCTTGCCGGGCGATTCCAGAAAGCCTAGAGCAGCTGGTGGAGTACTCAGAGACCGGGAGAATCGTTGTAGCAGGAGGGCTTCAGCCGGCGCAATCGACGACGGCGGTCGCGGCTCTGGCGGCCGAGGCAATAGGAGCCGAGAAGCTGATCATAGCCACGGACGTGGAGGGAGTATACACGGCTGATCCCAAGAGGAGCCCGCACGCGAAGCTGCTGAGAGAAGTCACATTATCAAGGCTCGAGGAGATTCTCCGAGAATCATCTCACGCCGCCGGCGAGTACAAGCTGATCGACCAGCTAGCCATAAAAGTTCTGAAGAGAAGCGGGGTAACAGTCCTCGTGATCGATGGGAGAAAGCCCGAGAACCTCGAGAAGGCATTAGCCGGAGAGATCATCGGAACGCTAGTAACCCCGGGATAAGGCTTATGAGAAGCCTACCGTGGGGAAATTAATCGAGGGGATAGCGGGGGTAGCCAAGCCTGGTCAACGGCGCAGGGCTCAGGCCCCTGTCCCGTAGGGGTTCGTGGGTTCAAATCCCACCCCCCGCATGTCATACTACATCTCCGAGATTGAGAGAGTCATAGCATGATATTCTCGTGCCAGTGCTTTTTGAGCGCTAAGACTTGTTAAAGCCTTCTTCTATTGATGTTTATGCGCTTGATGCCGCCATCAGGATATCCTATTATGATTTGGTCGGCTGCTTTGGGGCATATGCCTGTCTCCAGTATCCCGGCGACGCTTTTCAGGATCCTGTCCAGGTTTTCTGGATCATCTATTGTCCCTGCGTGAACATCTGCTAGGATGTTTCCGTTGTCCGTTATTACTGGCCCCATCTTTCCACCCGATATCCTCGCCTCCATTCTCAGGCCCCATGAGCTCAGAACTCTCTTTGCGTGCGGATAGGCATATTGGAGGATCTCGATTGGCACTGGGAAGTCCATCTTCTCCTTGAGCTTCAGGTGGTCGCCGACGAGGATTACTCTCCTAGATGCCTGCATTAACACCTTCTCCCTGAGAAGAGCCCCTCCACCGCCCTTAATCACGTTACCCTCAGAGTCCACCTGGTCGAAGCTATCGAGCATTAGATCTGGCTCAGGATACTCGTTGAGCGAAGCGACCCGTAGCCCATGCGAGATGAGGAGATCTGTTGACTGGAGGGATGATGGTATGAAGAGGAGATCCAGCTCCTGCTCGCGCACCAGCTCCCTCAGGATCGCGGTCATCTGGGCGACGGTGGTCCCGGAACCATATCCTATGACCATTCCATCCCTAATCTCCTTCAGGGCTTCTCTTATCGCCACCTCCCTCGCCCTCAGAACCTCCTCCTTCATGTAGAAGAAGCTCGGCTCTCCTCCTTATCTCCTTTAACTCCTCCAGCAGCGCCTTCAGCTTACCATAATCATCGGGCAGGGCGCCTCTCAGCTTAGCGACCTCCTCATCCGCATCAACATCCTCGCGCCTCAGGGCATGGGGCTTCGAGCATCTAGATGAGATCCTCCAGTATAGCATGATGTAGAATATCGTTGTGGCGGCGAAAACGATTAAAACGAGGAGGATCGGGAGGTCCAGCAAGCTCTCATCCGCCCTAAATGGCTCCGAGCGTTTGAGCGAGGAGCGAGGCTCCGAGCAGGATTATCGCGATCGCGAGCGCTAATGAGAGCAGGTTCATATGCTTAGGCTTGAGGAATTTGGCGCCCGTGGCGGTGGCGTAGCCGGCTGCTCCCAGCCAGGCGTAATCAAGCCAGATGTGGAAGCCGAACATCGTGAGTATCCCCGCGAGCCCGCCCATCCTAATTCCCTCGGAGATTAGTGGTAACCCCACGGTGAACCACCACGTGAGGAAGTAGGGGTTTAAGGCCGTGAAGGTTAAGCCGACTAGGAAGGCTGCCAGAAGACCAGCGCCGCGAGTCAGCAGGGGGATCTGGCCGCTGCTTCCTGGATCATTGCCTGAGAAGCTTTTGATCGAGGAGCGGATCTGGAGGAGCCCGAAGGCAACGAGCGCGGCCGAGCCCACGATGCCTATCATGAAGCTTGTGCCCGGATCCTGTATGAAGCTCCAGATGCCAAATGTTATTGCCAGGATTAAGGGAAGCTCGAACGCCATGTGCCCCAGCGCGGCCATGAAGCCCGCATACCTGCCAGCCCTAAGAGAAACATTCATCGTGGCGAAGAGGAGGGGGCCTGGAGCAAGAGCGCCGGAAGCCGAGACAAAGACTACCAGGAGGAAGAGCTGGAGAACCTCCAAGGAGGCTCAATAAGCCGGAAGCCAGCCGCGTAAAATAGCTTTCCAGAAAGCCAATAGCCAGGGAGAGCATGATCTGGGAGAAATAAGGCTAAAAACCGCGAGCAAGCATGAATTTCGAGATGAGCTGGCCGCGGTGAGGTAGCGGTTAGCCTTCCGGCCTGTGGAGCCGGATGCCTGGGTTCGAATCCCAGCCGCGGCCCTCCATCAACGATTTATAAGGATCATGAGTGGCTTTGCCTCAACGTTAAGGAGCGCATTGCTGAAGTTGTTTTTACTGGGTTAGTTTTCTTCTGGAAAGCTCCTCCTCCATTCTCTGTATCACCTCTTCTATGGCCTGCCTTTGCTTATCGTTTAATTCGAGCTCCATGGCCTCCGTCGTCTCTCTAGTGCTTTTCAATTGATCTAGGAGGTTCTCAAGTATTCTTCTATCCATCTTCTCAAGGTCTTCTCTAGCTAATGGTCTTTTGTTGATCTCGGAGCTGTATAAGCATTGGTAATCTGAAATTATCGCCACATTTCCTTCTTTATCAACCGTTATTATGCCGCCGGTTTCTGGAATATGTTCTCCGGGCTTAGCTTCCCACTCACCTCCATCCAACTTTCTCGCGAGGCGATAAATGGTGCTTGAAAAGATCGCCATCTCGGGTAGCTTCTCCGACTTCCCCAGAGGGGGCAGCTCAGTCTTCTTGAAGAGCCTGCGTCCAAACATTAACCCCAGTATCCCCGCAACCAAGGCTGAAGCTCCTCCAAAAACTCCAAGCAGCAAATAATCCACGTATTTTTTCAACTTCCTTGACCGGAGTCGTCATGGTCTCCGTGACTTTCTCCGTCACCGTAAAGGGGTGATGCGATATCTCTGTGAGGGTCTCGGTTCTCGCGGTCTCCAAGATCATGATCGTAGTTTCTCCCCTCGTCACAGTCTCGGTTATGGAGCCCATCTCTGGATGCTCCGGGCACTTTCCGGGAACGGTCGCCTCCTCGATCTGGGTCGTCGTGATCGTTTCAGTCACAACAACCGTGGTCGCAACGCTCTCGGTCTCGGCTGCTGGCGCTATCTCCAAGTCAAACGCCACGTAATTGTTCTCCAAATCCGGGTCATCATATTTGGAAAGCGGATCTATTATCCACGCGAAGAGGTGCTTCCCGGCAACCGCAGCCCAATCCACCTCTATGGTTAAAACTTGAGCGGGATCCCCTTCGAATGTAAGGATATATGCGCCCTTTTGAACACCATCTATTTTCAGCGCCACCTCGACCGTTTGAGGTAGCGGCTCTATTATCGCAGCTATACCTACGGAGACTTGGAGCCTCGATCTCTCGCCTGCAAGTGGCATCAGCGGAATAACCTCGTAATTCACTATGGCCCAGTCGGTATGTAGTCTCTCCTCTAATTCTTGAGAAAATGCTGAGTATGATGCATTAATGAGGGCATAGCTTAGGAGGATGCAGGGTATCAGGGAGAGCACGGTGCGGACATGCTCGCGGGAAAAATCTTCCACTCCCTTCTCATCTCAACGCATATCTGTAATGACCATAGTTAAGCGTTTCTCCACATCTCGTGCCGCAAAATGCGCGCTCACCCATCAGAGGCCCATTGAGCCACATTAGACCAAAACTTTCCATTGCGCTATTATGCGAATTCACAGCGCTCGATAAGTTAGCGCCCGGATTATTCTTCACGAATATGTGGATGAGCTCATAGATCTCGGTGTAGTTTGGCGAACTGCCATAGTATTCCTCGAAATTTTCCAAACGCATATATATCATGATGATTCATGATAATTCTGGAATGAGTATCTCGGTGATATTCCCCACGAAGAATAGGGCTCATTACGTTAAGCGCGCTGTCAGGACCGCATTTAAAGCTCATCGCGTGGAAGAGGTGATAGTTATTGACGGCGGCAGTATGGATGATACTATTAGAATCGCTGAACGTGAGGGCGCTAAAGTTATTGTGCAAAGTGACTTGATTTATCCTGGCAAAGGCATTGCCATGAGAGATGGAGCATATCTAGCATCATGCGACATCCTCGTATATCTTGACATCGATATAAGGAATGTGACGCCTGAGTTCATCGAGAAACTTGCTGAACCTATAATTTCAGGGCAGGCAGAATTCGTGAAAGGGTGCTTTGAGAGGGCGGCTGGCAGGGTGACCGAGCTCGTCGCGAAGCCGCTCCTAAGAATGTTTTACCCGGAGCTAGCCAAGTTCAGGCAACCTCTCAGCGGCGAGATCGCCGGTCTCAGAAAGCTTTTCTACAAGGTGGAGTTTGAGCGCGGCTGGGGGGTTGATGTTGGCCTACTGATAGATTTTTACAAGCTCGGGGCCAGGATCGTGGAGCGGGACATAGGCTATAAGGATCACGACATGAAGCCTCTTCACGCCTTGACCGACATGGCCTACGAGGTCGCGGCCGCTATCCTGAGAAGAGCAATAAGAGATCAGAAGGTGGATCCGAGGTGGGCCGAGAAGTATATGAGCGGTGTTAGGGCAATGGACTTAGGGCTCGAGTCGGAGAGGGGATTCGTGTGAGGGTTCTGCTCATCGGCGGAGGGCACTCAGCCTACTTCGCTGCGAGAGCCATTAGGGAAATCGATCCTGATGGTCATCTGATAATTATCGAGTTCACGAGGGAGAAAGTAGAGATGCTTTCGCGAACGTTTCCATCAGCAGAAGTTTTATTTCAAGAGATTGATCGAGTTGAAGACTATATCAAGGAGAATAGCGAGCTACTCGACGCTGTTATAGCCGCGACCGAGAGCGATTCTCTAAACCTTAGGTACTGTCGAGTTGCGAGAGAGAATGCGGTCCCGATAACGGTAAGCATACTAAACAATCCACTGAATTACGAGATCTTCAAAAAGGAGAAGATAAATTACATTATAGACCCTTACCGCGTGATAACAATTCAGCTCTTCGAGATTCTGGGTGCTCCCGTGAATGTGGTATTCTCATCGCTTGTAAACAACTTGGAGATAGCATCGGTTAGAATACTAAACGAAAAGCTTCTCCATGAGTTAAGAAGCGCATTAGATAAGCATGATGATGTCATCGCGGCATTCGTCTCTAGAACCGGTGAAATTAGTTCGTCACCTAGCAGTGTGAGTCTCGGCGGGAGCGCATACATTATGGGCCCTCGCGAGAAGATTGAAAAGCTACTACAGCTGTCTAGAAATGTGGTGATGCGGTGAGCATGTCAATGGAGCCAGAGACGTTGAATTTGATTTTGAGAATAATCTCAGCGGTGATAGTCCTGGTCATAACGTATTTCCTCAGCAAGCATGCTAGGCTGAGCTTTGAGAAGAGTTTATCGAGGTTTGGCACCGGCTTCGCAAGTAAATTCGCTGAAATCGCCCGATACTTTATAATATTCATGGGCGCGGTTATAGCTATTAGCATTCTCAGCCTCGATGTAATGGCGATATCCATAATCGGCGCCGTGATATTCATTCTCGTGCTCGTGAGCATGAGGGATATTTTCCTGAACATGGCCGCGGAATTGTATCTCGCAATCAGGAGACCATTTAAGGAGAATGACTGGATAAGGGTTGGGGATGTAGAGGGCGTGGTCAAGTCCATAGGTGGAATAGATACAGAGCTCATAACATATGATGGAGATCTCGTTATAATTCCAAATTCATTCTTCTTGAGACATCCGGTCATCAATAAGTCCCAGTCAATCGCGAGGCGCATAGAGTTCAAGCTGATGATGCCGAGAATGGATCTCGATAGAGTTAAGGAGACCGTACAGGAGGTCATGAAGGAGATTAAGCCGGAGCTTCTCGGCGACCCGGAGCTTATCTCAATAAAAGAAACAGGAGACAAGGTTGAGGTAATAATGAGCCTGCCGATAGTGAACCTCAGGAAGCTTAGGTGGCTTTCCGCGAAAATCGTTAAGGCATATCACGCGAGAGGGATAGATGTTGAGATCGAGTAAGATCTTAGCAGTCGACCTTGATGGAACTCTAACTCGAGGTGGGGAGGACGAAGTGAAGCCGTGGATAAGGAAGGCATTGACATCTTTAAGGGAGATGGGGTGGAAGCTGATCCTTGCAACCGGCAGGGATAGGAGATACATCATGAGGAGGTGGGATTTGAAGAATCTCTTTGACGCGTGGGTTCTGGAGGCCGGTCTCGCAGTATATATTCCGGAAACCGGGGAATACCGATGCTTTGCAGATGAGACCTGGAGAAGCATGATCAAGAAACTCGCACGCCTACCATTTATAGAGGAGAAAGAGAATACTATCTCATTTAATGAAAAGCATCTCAAGACGGTTAGGCGCGAGGTCGAGATCATGGGACTGAAAGTGGTATTCAAGAATAATAGGGGTGTAATCATAATTCTCCCGCCCGGCGTGGATAAGGGTTTTGGCCTAAAGGAGGCGCTTAAGCTCCTCGACGTCCAAGGATTCGTGGCGGCGATCGGAGACTCTGAGATTGATCAAGAGCTACTCGAAGTGGCGGACTTCAGGGCGGCGGTAGCGGATGGCGATCCAGAGGTCAAGAGGATTGCTGATTACGTTGCGAAGAAGAAGGATGGCGAGGGCGTCATGGAAGTGATCGATTTGCTTCTATCCCTTGAGCTTCCCCTCTTCTTTCGGCTTTTCTAAAACCTCTATTATCGAGTCTTCATCGAGCTGGATCTCGGGCTCGTTGAAGATATTGGTTCTTATGCTCACCCATTTCAGCCTGATTTTTGTTCCCTCCTCTATTGCCGCGATTTCCATGGCCTTGCCTCTCCATGCTGATCCCTGCACAGCGGCGTCCCCGTCCTTCAGCCAGAACCCGACCTTCTCGACCTCGCCGAACCTCGTCCTCACCTTGAATGGCTGAGTCTTCGTATAGAGTATGCCCTCGACTATCACGTCGAGAAGCTCCGCATCCCGCTTAGACAGGATGTCCGAGAGCTTGATGAGCCTGTTTGGCGGCTCGATGGGCTGAGCGGGCTCGATCCTCTGGACGCCTGCCTCGCCGCATAACAGCCTTATCCTGCCCCGCCTAATCTCCTTCACAGCATCCTTGATTAGCAGGTGGTCGCCGGGTTTGACCCCCGGCGGGCAAGGCTGCACCCTGATTACATCCCTGCCGTCTGTCGCGATCGTGATGACGCCGGCTCTCCTCTCGACAACGTCCAGAACTCTTAGGATGAGCTCGTGAACTCTCCTCTCCTCGATGATCCTGAGGGTCTCCTCTGATGGACTCTCCCTGATGGCGAGGATGCTTCTGGGCGTTAGCGCGGCGCGGCCCCCCTCAAGCCTTACATCGGTCAAGTATATGCGCTCGCCGACCTTGATGTCTCTGAACTCGGTAACCCTATCCCTCCAGATCGTCAGCCTGGTTTCGCCCGATTCTCCGATGAGCCTAATCTCCCGGATGCTCGCCTCTCCATATCTCGTGCTCACCTGCCTCTCCTCGCCGACGTCCAAGACTATGGCCCTCACATCGTATACGCCGTCCCCAGCCTCTAGGGCTTCTCCGAGATCGAGATAGAAGCTTCTCGGGTCGCGTGCGCCCTCGCTTAGCTTCGCGACCGCTCCCCCGGAGCCGACGTGGAGCTCCGGCTTGCCGGTCTCAACTCTCTCCCTCGTATAGCCGTGGAGCACCGCTATTTGATCTCCGAGCCTGAGGCCGAGAGCATCAACCTCATCAACCTTATCATCCCAGATTATCAGGTTCACGGAGCCAGTCTCATCGCCCATTTTGAGCCTGAGAAGCTTATGGCCTCCCGCCTCCACCGGGCCTGATAAAGCATATACTATTCCCCGAACTGAGACATCGCGGAGGCCGGGGACGAGGCTCCCGATCCTCGCATAGGACTTTATCTCGCCGACGTCTTCTCCCTCCCTGAATGCGCCGAGCTCCTCCGCGACCAGCAGCAGCGCCCCGACCCTGTTCAGGAGCCTAGACTCCCTCAGCTTAGCCTCGACCATCGCCTCAAGCTCCTCTCTACTCAGCTCCGGGAATCTCGCCAGAACCCTCTCGAGAAGCCTCGAGTACTCCCTGAGATCCTCGCTCAACGCCTTAACGCTTCCTCCAAGCAATATATCGGCCAGACCTTATTAAGATCTCTCCCAGGTCCTCTCGCCGAAGCCCTCCCTCAGGTTAACGTATCTCGCTAGGAGGAATAAGGCTTTAGAGAGCTTATTCATGTAGGATATCATCGCTAAATCGACGTCGAACCTCCTAGATAGGCTGACGAGGATTCTCTCGCATCTTCTCGCGAAGGCCCTGGCCATGTGGAGGAGCGCTCCGGCTGGGGAGCCCTCAGGGTAAATGAAGCGGGTCAGCGCTGGAACCCTGCCCTCATACTCCCGTATAAGGTTGCTTAGGTAGCTTAGATGCTCCTCGCCAATTCTCGGAACATCGATCTCGGCTCCGAGGCTCGAGATCTGGGATCCCATTATGAAGAGGTGCTCCTGGATCTTCGTGAGTATCATCGCCGCCTCCTCATCTCTCAGGAAAGACTTGGCGACTCCGAGCAGGCATGAGAGTTCATCGATCGCGCCGCACGCCTCGACCCTTTCATCATCCTTATAGACCATCTGGCCGGATAATAGGAAGGTCTCGTAATCCTTCTTTTTTCCAGCAGACATTCTCCAGGGACTCCATGGGGGGCGCCGGGATATAGCTACTCCCTCATGACGATCTCGGGCTTGAATCTAGCCCAGAGGGCCTCTGAGTGCCTCGAGAAGACGTGCTCTGCGTGCTCCATATAGCTCTCGAAAAGCTCTCCGCAGATCCTGCATCGGAGAAGATACCTGGCCATAGCGGGGAATGTGGATCGCGAAATAAAAGGGATTATATGGGGGTGGATCGTTTAGGCCCTCTTTGCTGCCTTCTCCAGCGTCAGCCCCCTCAGCACGAGCTGCTTCTCGATTCTCGTGGGCTTGAAGGCCGCGCTCAAGTACTCTTCAATGCGCTGGACATCGAACTCCTTGCAGGAGTAAACGTCTATCGAGGCATACCCGGTCCTGATATCCGTGTGTATGGAGACATGGCTCTCCGCTACGATGACGAAGCCGGAGTAGCCCTCGCCGCTTAAGCTCCCCTCCTCGCCGACGTAGTGGACGAGTATGGGGCCGACGATTATCCGGAGGCCCATTATATCCGAGAGATCCCTGAGAGCTTTCTCCAGCAGCCTCCTATCATCCAAGCTCTTCACATCGCAGCCGTAGAGGTCTATCAGGAGATGGCACCACGCCATTTCTTTCAACGCAAAGCGATAAACCTCGAATATTAACTTATGCGGCACCCGCCTCTCGCGAGAGCCCCTCGATTCTCGAGATTTCAGGAGGTGAAGCCCGGATTTTCGGGATTCCTGGCCCTAGCTTTTCTCCAGCTCCGCGCGATACATCCTGGATAGTATGATTGGGGCGATTACCGAAGTGAGGACAACCATCCAGACCGCCTGGGCGTAGAGATCTTGACCGATTACGCCCTTACTGAGGGCTAGGCTAGCTATTATAAGGCCCAGCTCCCCCCTCGGGATCATCCCCACACCAACTCTCGCGCTCTTAACGCCGTTTCTGAGCTTTATCATCGCGCCCATGAACCCGCCGGTGAACTTGCTCGTGATCGCCAGTGCCGTCATCATGAGTATCCCGACGAGGACCTGGTCGGTGACGGCTCCCAAGTTCATCCTAGCTCCCACTACCGTGAAGAATATCGGGCTGAATGCGGTGTTGATATGCCTGGTGAAATCCTTCACGTGCTGGAGCGCTCTCGACTCGGCTATGGCCATTCCCGCTGCATAAGCCCCGATTATCGGAGATAATCCAAGCGCTCCGGCTATGGCCGCGAGGACGAAGGCGGATGCTACTGCGGCGGCCTCGACCGCGCCCTCGACTCCGAGCGACATGGCCCTCTCCATCACCCTCGGCAGGAAGTATGCGCCGAATCCCACCATCGCGAACCAGATCGCGAAGAAGGCGGTCACGATCCTCGCGGCATCATAGAGGCTTATCGTCCCGTGAACTACTACAGCTGTTATGATCGCGAGAACGGCGACCCCGAGCACGTCATCTATTACGGCGGCATTAATCAGCAGCACGCCCTCCTCCGTCTTCAGAAGATCGAGGCTCTCCAGGACCTTGGAGCTTATGGCCAGGCTTGTGGCGACCATTATCGCCCCGATGAAGAGCGCCGAGATAGGGGGCATCCCGCTCAAGCTATAAAACTCATATCCGGCGATGAATAGGATCACGGCTCCGAGGGTTGCGACTAGAACCACCCACATCCCGGCTTCCCTCAAGCTGGCCAGCCCCCATCTCGAGCCCCATAGAGAAGAGTAGCATGATCGCGCCTATCTCGGCGAACGCCTCAACATAATCGTTCAAGACGACTAGGGGCTCTCCGAAGACTATTATCCCGCCTCCCAGCGCGTAGGGGCTGAAGATCACTCCGGCCAAGAGCTCGCCGACGACCGGCGGAAGCCTGAGGCTCGAGAACATGCTCGCGAAGATCTTCGCGAAGAAGACGAGGACGCCGACCGTGACAATAGCCCTGAGAACGGGATCCGTGGAGCTCGCCGCAAAGGCCGGGTCCAGAGACATTATCCCGAAACCCTGACTGCTTGAAACTTATTTGAGGATTTTCCTGAGAATTGCGCTTCATGCCGCGAGATCGCTTAGAGGATCCCGCCAGCGACCATGCCACTCAGCTGAAGCTGAATATGAAGGGGGCGAGATCGGCGCCCGTTATAACTTGGTAAGGCCGAGCTTCCGCATCTTGTCCATGAGCTCCTCGATGAGCTCATTAACCCTCTCGACCTCCATTACATCCCAGTAAACGAGCTTATCCGAGAGCATTTTCAAGGCCGATGACTCTCTCCTGATCTTCTCCAGCTCCTCCTTGTCTGCGACCGCTATGACCTTCTGGACTGTGGGGTCCTGCGAGGCCTTCATCAAATTGAGTAGCAGCGAGTCTATGCTTCCCTTCACGTGAACCTCGAACACGTATCTCAGTTCGCCCAGATTACCTATTTTCGCCAGCCAAACCACATCAACCCTCGCCCCAGCGGCCAAGGAGACCTCCCTCAAGGCATCAAATCCCAACCCCCTCCCGATACTCAGCAGCATATTGACGATGTCCTCGTGCTCAAGTGACTCCTTAGCTGCGGTCTCGCTCTCTTCCTCCGCAATTGTAAGAACATAGTATAGAAAGTAGTGCACGTCTAGGAGGTCTGGGTCTGGAAGGCGCTTGGGATCTCTTATGAGGTTTGCTACCTCTTTTAGGATATCGATTATCGATGAATACTCCTTCCCCGTCAGCCTACTTACTCCGAGTCGGGCGGCCTGGGTTAGCCCAAGTTTTAGTAGCGCTTCCTTAACCCTCCTATTCCATATGCCGTACTCCCTCGGATTGAAGTACGTGAGCATCTCCGTTATCATCGCAACTCCTATGCCTCTAACATTCTTGCGAAACTCATCGAATCTCTCGGCTAAATTGCGGTCGGAGTAGAGTAGCTCCTTCAAGTGGTGCCTTAACTTATCTAATCCCCCAGCCCCTCTTATCCAGTAATCCACCAGATACTCCTTTTTAGCCCACCACATGAAGGCATACAGGTTGTTGGCGAGAGCGATAAGACCGCCCTCATCCAGCTTCTCCAAATTCTCTCTACTAAGTATCCTCTTAATCTCGGCTTCATGTTCCCTCCTCTCCCCCTCAAACCTCGATCCCTCAACCCCGCCCCTAAAATCGAGATAACCCATCTTATACCTCAGCACATTCTTCATGAAATCCTGCGGCAGAGCCATGCGGGCCGCCGCGGACTTTATGCCGCAATTCTATAAAAGATTTTTCCCGCACTAAGTCATCAGCGGAATTTGTAGCGCGAGAAGTATCAGCGCGAGCGTTAGTGGGGGAAATGATGCTAGCGCTCCCGCTTTCATCCATTCTCTCAGCGTTACGTGCCCGAGCTTCTGCTTCTCCACCATTCCCACGGCCACTATGTTCGCTGTGCTACCTATTATCGTCAGATTCCCCAAGTATGTCGAGCCGAATAGCGCCGCCCACCATAATGGCGCTATATTGACGCCGAGGCTAGCCATGTCCTGGAGGACGGCTATCCAGAGGGCCACGGCCAGTATGTTATCCATGAAAGCCGACATTATCCCTATGATGTATCCGAGGGTGATCAAGAAGATCATCGGATCTAGGCTCGCGAGCGGCATTACATAGTGGGCGAAGGTCGTGGTTACCCCAGTCAATTTCAGCGTGCCAACCGACGTGAAGAACAGGAGAAAAAACAGTATAGTCCACCAGTCAACTCTCCTCTCCACGAGCTCCCTCGCTCTCACGTTCTCTATCAGGAGCGCGACCGCCGCGCCGATCATCGGGACTCCCAAGAGCATGGTGTTCTTCGGGAGATGGAGTATTTCCTCCAGCTGAGTGTGAAGGACGAGCCCGCCTATAACGCATAGGAAGAAGATCAGGGAGGTCCTATCTATCCTCCTCCGGTGGTCCGCGCCCGCTCCATCGTACGCCGTGACTGGTATCGCTCTCCTCATCTTCTCCTCGACCTCCTTCAGATACGGCTTGAAGTACAAGATCATCAGCCAGGCTATGAGCATCAGGGCGCAGACTGCTATCGGCGTGGACCACCTTAGGAAGTCCGAGAAGCCATACCCCGAGGCGAAGGCTATCATAACTCCAACGGGGTTTCCGATGACCGTCGCGCTGCTGCCTATATTGGTCGCGAAAACGGTCATGAGCATCAGCGGTATCAGGGAGACCCCGAGCCTAGAGGCGATGTTTATCGCTATGCCCATCATGAATAGTATTGACGTGACCTCATCGACCATGGCCGCGAAAAGCGCCGCGAGAACCATGAGCATGAATATCGTCGCGTAGGGCCTATTTCCCGAATACTGCATCAACCTATCCACGAGAACCTCGAAGAACCTCCTCTCCTCCAAGAAGCCTATGACTATCATCATGCAGATCAGGAAAACTACGACATCAAGGTTTGCATATCGTATGAAGTGCTCGAGATCGAGTAAGCCGGCCGCGAAGAGTATGGATACTCCTCCGAGGGCGAAGGCAACCCTGAACCTCCAAAACATTATGGCCCCAGAGACTATGGATAGGAAGATGGTAAGTGAGAGGGATTGAGCGGGATCAAAGCCGATCGTCCGCGAGAATAGTAAGATGATGACTGGTATCGCGAGGTAGGCGAGAAGTCTTCTCATAGCTCAAGTTACGCTAATACCATTAGCTATTAAATGTTAGGGGTATAGCCGCGTCGTCTCCTTCAGTCCACTTTCGGCTTCGAGATTATGATGAGCGAGTCATCCTGCTGCTCAACATATACCTCGTGATTGAGCTTCAGCAGGGCCCTAAAAACCTGCTCCCATGGAAATCTACCCGGGTCTAGGACCTTGATTATCACGCCACCGTATTCTGATGCCGTCTCACCGGAGTCGCCGATCATAAGGCTTATCATGACCTCGGGGCTGCAGCATTTCAGGCGATACTTCACATGCTCATTCTTATCCATCGTCCCCTCTGACAGGGACTTATCCACCAGAGTCACTTTAAAAGCATTGCTCCTAAAAAGGATTGCCTTAAAACCCTCATAATCAGCAAGGTATTATGGAGATTCGCGCTTCAGCGATGGCTTAGGCGGCTGGTCAGGTATTTATGCGGGGCTTCCGAGATTTTTCAGGCGAGCTCCTTGAGGATTAGGGCCCTAATCTTCGATCTCGATGGAACACTATACAGGTCAGAGAATTATACGAGGCACCTCAAGGAGGGGATCCTCGAGACATTGGCGGAGCTTCTCTCGATGAGCATGGAGGATGCCTCAAGACTCCTCCGCGATCTGAGGTCCAAGTATGGCAGTATAACACTCGGCATAATGTCCCTCGGGTTGGACAAGTCCGAGTTTTATCGCAGGCTTGTGGATAAGCTGGCTCCGGAGAGATTCATCGCCGCGAGGCCCGAGCTCCTCAAATTCCTCGCAGAGTTGAAGGAGATGGGCTTCAAGCTCGCCTGCCACACGAATGCCAGCAGAGCTCTCGCGGAGAAGGTTCTCGATGCTCTCGGGATACCGCCGGAGATCTTCGACCTGATAGTGACTTGCGATGATGCGGAGCCCAAGCCCATGCCCGACGGCTACCTGAAGATAGTCGAGTTGCTGGGCATAAGCCCAAGTGAAATTCTATACGTCGGCGATAGGTGGAGGGTTGAGCTAGAGACTGCGAAGAGGCTTGGAATGAAGACCGCTCTCGTCGCCGACGTGCCCAGGAGCGAGCCCGACCTCGTGATCCAGGATGTCCTAGAGCTCTGGGATAAGCTCAGATTCCTCGAAGATCCATAGCGCTCCGAGCTCTTCAGCACGGCTCTATGGTTGATGGGGGTTTTGGTGTCGCGGCGTAGGCCACCATCGTGACTCCCGGCACTTCTCGAGTTATCCTGCTCGAGATCCTCTCGAGGAGTCCGTGATCTATCCTATGCCAGTCGGCGGTCATCCCATCAACGCTCTCGACTATCCTGATTATCACGATGTATCCGTCAATTCTTCTATCGCCCATTACTCCAACCCACTTGTCATCGCAGACGACGGCGAATGCTTGCCAGACCCCGTCGTATAGCCCGCTCCTCCTCAGCTCCTCCTCGAGTATAGCGTTCGCCTCCCTGCATATCTCGAGCTTCTCCTCCGTCACCTCGCCTATGATCCTGACGGCGAGACCGGGCCCGGGGAACGGGTGCCTCTTCACGATCTCATCCGGGAGCCCGAGCCTCCTCGCGATCTCGCGAACCTCATCCTTATAGAAGTCCCTCAACGGCTCGAGGAGCTTGAGATTCATCCTCTCGGGCAGGCCCCCGACGTTATGATGGCTCTTGATCAGCGCGGCCGCCCTGCTCGCCCTACCGCTCTCGATCCTATCCGGGTAAATCGTTCCCTGGGCCAGCCACCTCACACCGGGTATCTTACCAGCCTCTTCCTCGAAGACCCTGATGAACTCCTCGCCGATGATCCTCCGCTTCTCCTCCGGGTCAGAGACGCCCCTAAGCTTCTCCAGAAACCTCCTCCTAGCATCCACGACTATCAGGTTCTTGACTCCGAATCTCCTCAGGCTATCCTCGACATTCTCCCTCTCATTCTTTCTCAGAAGCCCGTGATCCACGAAAATGCAGTATAATCTGTCTCCGATGGCCCTAGAGACGAGGATCGCGGTGGTCAATGAGTCAACGCCGCCGCTGACGGCGCAGATAACCCTTTCATCCTCGGAAACCGTTCTCCTGATCTCCTCGATCAGCTCGCTGATCCTGTCGCCGGGGCTCCACCAGGGCTCTATCCCGCATATCCTCCTCAGAAAGTTCTCCAGGATCCTCATGCCATGCTCGGTGTGAGCGACCTCCGGGTGAAACTGGAGCGAGTAAATCCTCCTCTCCTCTTCGCTCATCGAGGTTATTACTCCGCCCTCGCTCACGCTCGTGATCCTGAAGCCGGGCGGAGGCTCGACAACAGAGTCGCCATGGCTCATCCAAACATTAAACCTCCTAGGCATCCCCTCTAGGAGGCTATCATGCTCGATAACCTCGATAAGCGTTCTACCATATTCGCCGAATCTCCCCCGCGAGACCCTTCCCCCGAAAAGCCTCGTGATCAGCTGATGGCCATAGCAGATGCCTAGAACCGGCAAGCCTCTGGAAACTATCGCGCCCAAGTCTACTGTCGGCGAGCCAGGCTCATAGGCGCTTCTAGGCCCGCCGGAGAGTATCACGCCCCCAACATCCCCCCTCCCGAGCTCGGCGACAACACCCTCGGGCTCAACTATCTCCGAGTAGACCCCGAGCTCTCTGCACCTCCTCGCGATCAGGTGGGTGTATTGGCCCCCGAAATCCACGACGATTATCCTTGAGCCTCTTCCCATCGCCTCTCGCCATTAGTCCGCGTTGCCAAGGCAATAAAGGTTAGCGAGAGGAATCTTTTTCTAGAATCCTAGTAAGCGCTAAGTCATGGTCTCCGAGGAGTTTAGGATTATCCCGATATTCACAGCTTATCACCTTATACACCCGAAGCCCGCGGTCATCGTGATCTCCGTGGACGAGTCCGGTAGAGCTAATGGAATGACTGCCGCATGGACAACACCCTTATCCCATTCTCCGCCACTCGTCGGCGTCTCGATATCGCCGCTAAGATACACCTATCAGCTGGTCAAGAGGTCCGGCGAGTTCACGATAAACGTGCTGGATAAGCGTTATGTCAAGCAGGCTCATTTTATCGGGACTGTGTCAGGGAGGGGCCGGGATAAGCTCGCCGAGGCGGGCTTCAGCTTGATGCGATCTAGGAGGGTTAAGCCACCGCACATTAGGGAGGCTTTAGCGGTTCTAGAATGCGCGGTTGAAAAGGAGGTTGAGGCTGGAGACCACGTCCTCTTCATCGGCAGGATCCTAGAAGCCTACGCTAAGAGCGAGGTATTCGATGAAGTCTATAAGCCGGGGAAAGCGAAGATCCTGATGCATCTTGGCGGAGCATGCTATGCGACGCTCGCGGATGAGTTGATCAAGCCATAGCCATATCACGCGGGATTATGCCTCGGATTTGCTGAACATGTAGGCGCCGAGTGCCGTCGTGGAGACGCATAGGGCCAGCGCAACCGCCAAGTCTGCCGCGAGTGGGATCGAGGACGATCCCGTGAGGAAGCCTCTAAGACCATCGACAAGATATGTTAACGGATTCAGGTACATGAGGCTCCTAAGCCAGTCGCTCACGCTCTCGAGCGGGAAGAAGGCTGTTGAGAGGAAGATCGAGGGCATCATTATCAGGTTCATGAGGAGTGGGAATGCGTCTGGATCCCTGAGTCTCACGGCTATGCTGAGGCCCAGCCCGACGGCGAAAAACGCTATCAACAGCATGAAGATTAGTGCGGGAATTATTCCTTGGATGCTAATTCTGGCGCCGAGCGCGATGCCTGCCGCGAGTACCAAGAGGCCTTGGATTAATGCCACGGTCGAGCCTCCCAGAATCCTGCCTACGACTATTGAGAGCCTGCTGACGGGCGCCACTAGAACCTCCTTCAGGAACCCGAACTGCCTATCCCAGATCACGGAGAGGCCCGCGAACATCGAGGAGAATATGACGGACATGGCGATCATGCCGGGAGCCAAGAAGTCCAGGTAACTTAAGCCTCTCGGCATCCCCGGAAGGCTCATGGGCCTCAAGCCTATTCCCAAGAATGCTAGGAAGAAAAATGGCTGGATTATGTTTGCTATCAGCCTGCTTCTAGCTCTTGCGAAGAGCTTGACGTCCCGGAGCCACATTACGTAGATCGCCTGAAGCTCCGCGTTCACCTCCGCATCCTCCTCCTAGCAATGTTTCTCATCTTCTCCACTGCGTCCGCTATCTCCTCCCTAATACTCCTGCCGGTGAATTTGAGGTAAACGTCCTCGAGGGTCGGCTCCCTGAGCAGGATCGAGTCCACGGCTACCCCCAGCTTCTCAGCGATCATCACTATCTCCGGAATCTTCTTCTCACCGCGATCAACGTATACGCTGATCTCGCTTCCCCGCGTCTTAACCTCCCTGACCCAGTCCTGCCTCATTAGCTCCTCGGCTAATGGCCCGGGATCAGAGCAGCTCACGATGACTACGTCGCCGCCTATCATGTCCTTCAAGTTCCGGGGCTCATCGACCGCAAGTATTCTGCCACGATCTATTATCGCGACTCTGTGCGAGAGGTAGTCGGCTTCCTCCATGTAATGCGTCGTGAGGAAGACCGTAACCTCCTCCCTCCTATTCAGCGCAAGAATGTATCCCCAGATCGCCCTCCTAGGATCGAGGAGGTTTTGAGACTTGTTGGCTTGAGGGAGTGGGCCGATGAGCTCGTCGAGAACTACTCCGGGGGCATGAAGAGGAGGCTCGAGATAGCTCGAGGCCTCATACACCGGCCTAGGGTCCTCTTTCTAGACGAGCCCACGCTCGGCCTGGATGTTCAGACTCTCCTCCCTCTCTCTCCTATCCATGCCATAGAGCCTCGCGTGGAAGTCGAGGTTCTCCCAGCCCGTGAGCCTATCATCGAGGGCGGGATCTTGGAAGACGACGCCTATAACACGCCTCACCTGGCTCGGCTGCCTGACGACATCGTAGCTGCAGATCCTCGCCTCGCCCTCGGTCGGCTTGAGTAGCGTCGTGAGCATCTTGATGGTCGTCGTCTTGCCGGCGCCATTAGGCCCGAGAAAGCCGAAGATCTCGCCCTCCTCAACATCTAGGTCTATGTGGTCGACGGTTACCAAGCCGTCATAAATTCTCGTCAAGCTCCTAGCCTCGATGATGCCCAATTTCAAGCCCAGCGCTAGGCCCCCGATATAAGAGGATTTTGTAACTCAGCTCGTTAAAGCCTGTGAAGATCAGCATCCGAATGTTCTGAGCTGATGATCGGTAAAAGTGCTGCTGCCCATTCGGCCCCGCGCTTACGGCAAATGGTGGGGACAAATTGAGACTGGCCGTGAAGGGTATAAAGGGTATATGAGACGTATGAAGAGTTTTTGCGCTTCATAGTATGCCGTCTCGGGAAAAATTAACGAAGAAATGCTTTTCCATTGGGCGGAAGGTCATTGAAGGTTAATTGCGATGCGAAGGGAAGATTCCCGGGGCATCCTCCTCCGCGAAAAGAGGACATCATAGAGGTATTGCGCGTGGCCCTGTAATCAACTCTGAGGCCGCGCATCTTCAAGGATCTTGACCTTCAGTCCTTCCAGCATAGTCATTCATGTTGCGACCGTTAAAGCCTCCGCAAAAAGGCTGATCATTGCATAATTACTGAAGACGGAAAATGCGCGTTCAAGAAGGTATCTGGGTTAAATGGTAGTGGGCCGGGTGGGATTCGAACCCACGACCTCCGCCGTATCCTCCGTGGAGCAGGTGTGAGGGCGGCGTCATAGCCCCTAGACTACCGGCCCAAGCCGTCCTAAATCTGCTCCAACTTAAAAATTTTAAACAACAGTAAATCATCCTGCTAGGAACAGGTTACGAGGGTTAAGCCACCTTACGGCGAGGATACGCTCGAACTCGAGATCAAGAGGGATGCGAGGTCCTAAAATCGAGGAACATGCAGAAGGTCAGTCCCATGGCCGAGATCCGAGTTCTAATCGCAGCCGTCTCCGTGGAGAAGAACGAGTTGATGAGAATGCTCAGCCGCGAGGTTCTGGAAAATGCTAAATGATAAATCGTGGATCATCTGATGATGGGTCCCTATATCATACCCCTAATGAGGGCCGGGGCCTAAGATTATTTAGCTTCCTCGAATCATTTGGAAGTATCATCGCTTCTCAGCGCCAACACTCTCTTCCCCCTGGGGCTCGGAATTATCCTCAACTTCGCGTTCGAGAACTCTCTACGAAGCTCCTCTCCCTCTTGGAGCCAGTCGAGGAATGTAGCTAGGGCCGCGATCTCGCTATGGGGCTGATTTCCGATCGCGATATTGTAGTCCGCTAGGCCGTAAACCTCTCCCGGAACCCTCTCGCTCCCAATGATTATCAGCAGGCTTCTCCCCTCCCTCCAGATCCTCCTAACCTCATCTATCACATCGGGGAGGTTTACGCCATACATGGTCAGGTGGATTATCGCTGCTCCGGCCTCCTTAAACCTGCGGATAACTTCTCTCCAGCTATCCTCGAACCTCGCGGAGAATGATCCTCCCCACTTCTCCACGACGCCTTCTATGCGGCGTATCAAATCATCATCGCGATCTCCCACGATTATTATCTCGTCGGCGCCATAAGCCCTCGCGACTAGAGCGGCGTGCGTAGTCACCCTCTTATCTCTCGGCACCCTGTGGCCGAGCCTTAGAACGGTTATCCTCGACATGCCTTGAGTGCTACTCCGCCTTCTCGGCCACCTCAGGCCTCCTTGCCTCCATCATCTCTGTTAAAGCCTTCTCGATCTCCTCTATCCTCCGCCTGAGAGCCTCAATGAGATCCTTGTTCTCATGGGGCTCCATGGACTTCTTGCATACGGGGCATTTAAAGAGATGCTCTATGGCCTGGTCGAAGAGGAGCCTCGGGTGGCCCAGGGTCCCGCACCAGTAGAACTGGTTGCTCTCCTCGGCGCGAAGCTTTTCGAGAAGCCTCTCCTTGATCTTCTGCATGTTCGAGATTATGAATCCTGTTGCCTGCTCCTCCTGAACATACCACTTGAATATCCTGTGCCCCGTCTTCTTATCCCTAGCCAGCTCGTAGTAGAGTATCCCGATGCTGTTGAGCTTGTGGAGCAGCTTCCTCACCTCGCGCACATCCATGTTAAGCTTCTTGGCGATCTGCTCATCGACCACGCCGGGCTTGCTTATTAGAAGCCTCATGACCTTCGCGGCATCATCTCCGCCGACGAGCCTTGCAAGTTCGACTAGGGTCTCCTTCTCCATTATCAGGAGCATCCCGATAAATAGAACTTATAGCGTTGCCTAAAAAACTTCCCCCGCGGAGATGATTCTCGCGGAGAAGGCCGTGGGAAGGCGGGATCTGATCAAGGCGGTTGAAACGTGGCTCAACAGAGTCCTCGAGGAGGCCTCGGATTTCAGGGCCGAGGTGTCTGAAGGCCCGGGTGGATGGATCACCGTAAAGCCCGACGAGGAGCTCATCGAGACCGTAATCCGGCTTCAAGCAAGGCTCGACCCCACCTCATCCGGAAAGCCGCCCTACACCGCCCGCGTCCATGAGATCGGGAGATCGAAGATAACAATCGAGTATCCGCTCCCCAATGGCCTTACGGTGAGGAAGATGCTGTCGGCGAGCTCCTTCGCGGCCGGCTTAGGCTATGATGGCGATAGGCCCATAGAGTTTCTGGATGTCGCCGGGATCTTTGAAGGCGCTCCCATAAGCCTAGCGGCGGACATGCCCTCACTAACCCAACTCGAGCTCTTCGCCGAGCAGATGATAAGAGGTCTCGATAGGGTAATGATTCTAAATGCGGCCATAAGCGAGGTCGATGAGATCAGCCGCCTCCTCGGAGACCAGATAGCCCATCACGATCATTTAACGCTCTCAACGCACATACTATATCTCCGGCTAGGAGCTAGGCTGGATAAACTCACCAGAAAAATGCGAGAGAAGCTGTCCGACGGCGCGATAATCAAGCCGCTTCCATGGAAAGAAGCCGCCCAGCTCCTAGAATCCGGTAGCCTCCGCCTAGAAGAGCTTCTCGCTAGAATCGGGTAGAAGATATGGGCCGGGTGGGATTCGAACCCACGACCTCCGCCGTATCCCCCTCATAAGCGAGTGTAAGGGCGGCGTCATAGCCCCTAGACTACCGGCCCGCGAGCTCATTCACCGACTAGGGCTCGCCAAGACTTTAACATTTCCACGCATTATCCCGCCTAATACTCAATCCTCCAGGTCCAGGCTCCATCAACCCACTTCAACCCGTATCTTCTCTTGACCTCCTCGCGCTTGCTCTCGACAACCCTCATGAACTCATCATCGACTACGAGCCTCTCGCCATACTCCAGGGCATCCAGGATCAAGAGATTGGGCTTCTCGAGCTCCTCCAAGAATCTCCTCGTGCTATATCCATGCGGCTCAACGCGCCCCCGCTTAAGCCTAATGAAGTTCTCAGCGGGATCATCTGAAAGATCGTCGGACACTATTAGCAGGTCTATGTCGCTGCTCTCCATCCAGTCTCCGCGAGCCAGCGAGCCGAATAGAATGACGAGCTTTAGATCGAGCTCTCGCCCGAGCTCCGACAAGTATCTCTCAAGCTCCTCGTATCTTCTCCTTAAGATATCGGACAAGCTCCTCAGCCTCCCTTAAAGCCTTCTCAGCATCCTCTAGAGAATAATAATCGACTGGAGCGCCGGAATAGAACGTGTTCACATATCTTGATTGAATGTAGTGCCTGTCCAAGCTCAGCGCTTTTCTCCGCATCTCCTCTAGGATCTCGATGCCAAGCTCCCGCGCCTTATCGAGCAGGCTACTCACGCTATGACCTCTCGCCTCAACCCCGAGGGACTCGAGCAAGGCCTTTGCAGCATACTCAGCCGCCTGATGGGCGAAGAAGCATGAAGCCCAATAATGCCCATCCTCTTTAGAATCCCTAGCCTGAGATAGCGCGGCATCCGCCTGCCGGAGCCAGTCGGCAACCCTCCTCAACTTCTCCTCAAAAGATCATTCGCCACCATCTTTAATCTATTTGCTCAGAATGCTCAGCCTGGAAGAGGATGTTAAATCTCCTCGAATTTTCCCATGAACCTCCTATACCAGTCCTGATATTCCTCCTCTGAGACGATATGCAGCTCCACGGGCACGTCATATCCGAGCCTCCTACGAATTTCAGCCTTCAACTCAACGCGCTCCTCCGCTCCAAGATCGCATATCACCAGAACGTCAATGTCGCTTAGCGCTGTTGCCTTGCCATCGACGACCGACCCGAAGACGAGCACCCTGACATTCCGGCACCTCTCCATGGCGATCCGCTTCACGGCCTCCGCTACTCTGCAATAATCCCTCAGATAGCCTAGAATCTTTTTACCCGACTCGATGTATTGATCAAACATCCCTGATCACCTCCTCGAGCTTGTCGGCGAGTTTGAGGAGCTCCTCGACCTCCCTCCTCTCATATCTTCTCGGGAGATATCTTGACCCTATATACGCGTCCTCCATTTTCGTGAGGAGTATTATCTCCGAGTCTATGAACCTCGCGAGATTCTTCTCGGGCACGAGCTTATCGAGATCTCTTAAAAGCCTTATGATCGAGTGGGTTCTCGGATAAGTTCCGGTCCTGATCAGCAGCTTATACTTGAGAATTAACTGGCAGAATTGCTCTATGTTGAATGCCGCCAGGTCATACTCTCCCTCATCTAGGAGTCTCCTGGCGTTGCGAAGAAATGCGTGAGCACGCATCCTGAGAATCTCGGCTTCATCGGCGGACATTCGATTAAACTTGCTGGCTTAGCGTATTTAAGCTTGCCTTAACGCGCGATCGATCGCGGATGCTTAAAGCCAAGCCGTGTCAAGCATCACATCATGCTCGGAAGAAGCGCTAGGTGCAGGGCTTACATTCTGCTCGTGGAGTACTCCTCCATCCCGCTTCTGATAGGCCTATATCTCCTTTATCTCTCAGGCTATGGCTTGGTAACTCCTAAGGTCAGGTGGCTGACATTCGGGTTCCTCGGCCATAGGGAAAGCATCATCTTTCACACGGGAATTCTCCCCCATGTCACGGGGATCCTCGCAATTCTGCACGCGGTCGGAGGGCTTGGCTTGATGATTAATCGCCGCGTAAGGGATCCCACTCTGAGGGCGGCTTTGGAGCTCCTGAACATCCTCATCGTCGGCGCATTTCTCTTCATTCAATTGACTTTTCTGGCTCTATTCTGAGAAGATTCATTAAGGGAGCTGAGGAATGCTGGTGCGATGAGCTATGACATCATGAGGTTGATCGGCAACACGCCGGTCATAAGACTCAGAAGGATCGCCGGCGAAGGCTCAGCGGAAGTGCACGTTAAGCTCGAGTACCTCAACCCGACCGGGAGCCATAAGGATAGGATAGCTTATTACATGATCCGGGATGCTGAGGAGAGGGGGCTGATAAGACCCGGGGATGAGGTTGTGGAGGCCTCGAGCGGCAACACCGCGATCTCGGTTGCTTGGATCGGCTCCATCCGGGGATACCGGGTCAAGATATTCGTCGAGGAGGGGGTCTTGGAGGCAAAGCTTAGCCTGATAAGATCATTCGGCGCGGAGGTCATTAAGGTGCCGCCCGCGAAGGGCAGCTACACGGATGTCGCGAGAAAATATGCCGAGGATCACGGACTCCTCTTCCTCAATCAATACGATAATGAGGCCAATGTAAGAGCGCATTATGAAACGACGGGGACTGAGCTCCTCAAGCAGCTCGATGGAAGAATCGATGCATTCGTAATGGGGATCGGGACATGCGGGACGATCGCGGGAGTCGGAAAGCTCCTCAGAGAAAAGCTCGGGGAAGGAGTAAGGATAGTTGGCGTGGTTCCTAGGGGCTCGAGGATAATCCGTGAATGTGGGAGGCCCGATAAGATCGAGGGGCTGGCTTCGGACCTAGTTCCAGGAATCTGGAAGCGCTACCACCACATCGTGGATGAAATCATCGAGGTGAGCTATGAGGAGGCAATCCAAGCCGTGAAGGCGCTGATCAGGCATGAGGGGATTCTCGGAGGCCCCCCAACGGGCGCGAACATCCACGCGGCCCTCAAGGTAGCTAGGGAGCTCGGGCGGGGGATAGTAGCAACAATCGCCCCCGACACGATCCTGAAGTACCCGCACATATTATAGCCTCTCAACAAACCCAGCCGCATGATTGTGGCCGGAAACCTTCTTATGCATTCTAGCGCATTGATTCTGGGCTGATGAGGGAGGAGTGGCGGCGCTGGATCGATGAGGCGAGATGGGATCTGGAGACGGCTAGAATACTTCACCAGAATGGGCGATACAACGCGGCCTGCTTCTATGCTCATCAGGCCGGCGAGAAAGCCGTGAAAGCCCTTCTTTATGGGATCAATGAGGCGCCATGGGGCCGCAGCATACGAGTCCTGCTCGAAAGATACATAGAGAAATCCGGGGATCGAGGTGCGGAAAAGCTCCTCAGCTATGCTAGGGAGCTTGATAGGCATTACATTCCATCGAGATATCCAAATGCCCATCCCTCGGGAACATCATATGAGGCCTACGACCCGGAGACGTCACGCGAGTCCATAAGCTATGCTCAGGAGATCGTGAATTATGCTTCAGAGAGGCTGGGCGTAAAATGATCGAGGAGCTCCAGGAATACGTGAGTAGGGTGATGCGCGCTGTGAAGCTGCATGCGGCCATACTCTTCGGCTCCAGAGCGCGCGGCGATCATGGCCCATGGAGCGACTACGACATACTCTTGATAGGCGATTTTCACGACCCCTATCTCAAGAGGTTAAAGATGCTCTTTGAGCTAACAGAGGGGTTGCGGATACCGGTGGAGCCGCATCCATATACGCTCGATGAGGCTTTAGAGATGCTTGAAAGAGGAAACCCGATAATCGTCGATGCTATGGAGGAGGGAAGGATGCTTTACGCGAATGATGTGTTCAAAGTACTCCTAGCAAAGTATCATGAAATGAAGCGCGCTGGTAAGCTCAAGAGAACGAAAACCTCCATAACGTTCTAAGTTCTGGCTTGGATACATAATCATCCGAAAGTATTAAGAACTGAAATGTTAAATAGCCTGCACGTCCATCGAGCTTTCGGCGTGGTAATGGAGCGATTTGAGGAAGCAAAACGATGGTTTATGCAAGCCGTGAGGGATCTTAAAGCATCCAAGGACAGTCACAGCATGGGCAACTTCGAGTGGGCTGTTTTCCAAGCACAGCAGTCCGCCGAGAAGGCTCTGAAAGCATTACTTCATGCTCATGGGAGGGGTGCCTGGGGCCACAGCGTATTAGAATTGCTTGAGGCTTTGAGGGAGCTCCATGGCTCCGAGGTCGATCTATTCTTATCTAAGGCTCGTGAGCTGGATAGGCACTATATCCCGAGCAGGTATCCGAATGCGTTTGAGTCGGGTTATCCGGGTCAATACTATGATGAGGAAGTGTCGGGGCGGGCCATAGGATATGCGGAGGAGATTGTGGATTGGGCGAGGCGGAAGCTAGAGGAGATTGGATTAAAGCTTTGAGGGCTTTCGAGAAGCACCTCTCCAAGCTGATCTCGATAGAGGCTTTAATAGTGCATGGATCCGCCTGTAGAAGCGGCCTAGGCCCAACAAGCGATATAGACGTTCTCGTGATAAGCGACGATTTCGAGAATCTAGCTCTTCATAAAAGATTGAGCATTCTGGAGGAGGCCAGGGTCGAAAGAATACAAGCTTTAGGCTACACGTTCTCAGAGCTCGAGAAAATGGTTTTACGAGCCAACCCATTGGCCCTAGGAGCATTGGTGGAAGGCATAATGATAACATCTTCGGAGAGGATTCAACAGCTAAAAGAGCGGGCAAAGAAGATGTATATTAGGGAGGGAAGAGTCTGGAAACCTAGCTCATCTCAATGATTAGCTAATCACGTTCGTTATTCTACGAGCCGTATGGTAAGGGGGATTGTGCAGCGTGGGGTAAATAGATCCTTAAACATAGGGGGACATAGTTTTTAGCGAGCTGTTTGAGGAGATGTTGCTATCTTATGATGAAGCTGGTTTTCTTGATGGCTTATGCTAGCTCCTCATAAGCTCGGTCAACTGATAAACTTGTAAAGTGAGTGATTGATTAAGGAAATACTTGCTGGAGGTTTTAATGAAACGGCTCTTGCGCTGAGCATCCTCACCTCCTCCTCTTTCTTCTTCCTTTCAGGTAGATTATGGCTATGATTATTGGGATGAATAGTAGGAGTGAGCTTGCTAGGGCGTAGATATCCGCTGGGGTTACTGCGTGCGTTTGGCTTGTTCGCGTCGTCTGCCAGCTCGTCTCGGTCTCCACCCTCTCCGCCTCGATCATCACCTTCTCGCTTCTCGCTAGGTTACCGTATGGATCTACCACGGCCGCGTATACCTCTGCCCTCATCCCATGATCTACCGTGAATTCCAGCGCGTAGCGGCCATCCTCCTGATTCATTTCGTATGTTCTATTCTGCCTCGCTCCTATGAGATCCGGGTAGTAGGCGATTAGGTAGGCTTTGAGGGGTTCTCCATCCGGGTCGCTCGCCTCCAAATATGCTCTGAAGACTTCTCCCCCAGCTTTCTCGACCTTGAATGCCGTTATCTTTGGAGGCCTTGAGAGCGGCGCATAGCCTATCCTGCCCTTCGAGGGCTCCGTGAACCAGATTCTATCCCCTGCGAGGGCTGAGCCTCCTATGCCGGCCATGGTCTTAAACTCGGTTATCCTGTCTCCCTCGATCTCCCCTATGATCCACCTGGAGGGCGCCACGTAGATTATTCTTCCATCGGCTAGCTGGTAGAGCTGAGCTTCGGTTATGAAGTCTCCGCCGAGGCTCCAGGTCTTCTGAATTCTGAGGTTGCTCGAGATTTTCAGGATCTTATTGCCGCTTGTTGCTATGAGCGCTCCATCGCTGATGGCTTTTACCGCTATGGCCTGCTCGTCCAGCTCCAGAGCGCTCTTGCTCCCGGATCTCAGGTCTATTCTCGTGATGCTCCTGCAGTCTTGGTTTATCACCCACAGCGCATTGTCCGAGGCCGAGATCTTCTCCCGCCCAGCGCATGCGCTGATACTCAGGGTTCGAGCGACCTCAAAGTTCGAGGAGTTAATGCCCACGATCAGGCCCAGAGATGGTATTGATGCCCAGATGACCCCACCTCCGGCCTCAAGATCCTCTACTCTCCCGGGAGTCTCCAGCCTTCTCTCACCTCGAGCTTTAATGTCATAGATTA
This sequence comes from Candidatus Wolframiiraptor sinensis, assembly GCA_023268255.1. Classification (GTDB taxonomy): domain Archaea; phylum Thermoproteota; class Nitrososphaeria_A; order Caldarchaeales; family Wolframiiraptoraceae; genus Wolframiiraptor; species Wolframiiraptor sinensis. The sequence continues at coordinate 4,413 of JALNJX010000004.1, read as the reverse complement.
TGAGGGGGCCCTCGCGGGGGGCTATGGCCAACAGGTCTCCGAGCACCAGCATGTCGCCGGCGTCCACGCCGGATACTAGGAGCCTGGCCTCCCAGGTTTCCGGGCTAACCAAGTATATGGCCCTCTGCGCGGCGTCCTGGATTACGAGCCAGCCCTCATACCCTGCTATCAGCTCAGGATAATCTATGGGTATTCTTTGAGGCGGGTAAATGGGCCTTGATAGCGCGCTTATCGGCTCGAGGAAGACCGAAATCCAGAGGAGGATAATGATGAGGACGATGCGCAATGTGGGGCTCCAGCGCCGCATGCTCGTCATCCATGAATTCCGGCGCCTCAATATTAAGGGAGAGGTGACGCTCCGTTTTTCATATATTGGAATAAGCCCTTTTTCGGGGCTTTGAGCGCATCTCCGGGTATTACGGTTTTTACGCCGATTCTAGCGGGCTGAGCCCAAGGTTCTAGAGTTTAGAATCTGATCTAGAATAGTAGGGTCTTTATAGCCACTCGGATGACTCCCTCCCGCAAGTTTGGAGGTGTATGGGAAAAATGAGTAATAAAATCGGTAGATACAGCATCTCGCTAGTGCTCGCAGTGCTTCTAATAGCCGCAACAGCCGCAGTCGCCATAAGCGTAATACCATCACCATCAACAGCCCAAGCAAAATACGAGATATGGATGAAGCTGGTAACAACACAGTGGAAGGGTAATACTACTAATCCGGTGTTCCCAGATCCCGCGAACACTACTCTGCCCGGGAGATATAATCTGACGGATAGATGGTATTTTGTCGAGGTCTTCCACCAGAGAGGAGCACCCTACAATGATGTGCTGTATGGTGGGATCTTCAGGCCGAATGGAACGGGCTTCGTGAAAGTATCATGGCCGAAGACCTGGGATAACGCCACAATAGTCGTCAAGGCGAAAACCTATGACGGCACAGAGCTCGGGAGAGGAAGCCTAGGAGAGGGAATAATAGTCTACGCATTATATGTAAACATAAAAGGTAATAACACTACGGGGCTCAACTACACCGGTAATGACCTTGATATGGCTGCATGGGTTGCCAATTTTAGCAAGCCCGAGAACGCCCTCCTCGCCAAGGCTGCTGTAGCCTTCAAGAGGTTCCACGTCCACACATGGTATGATTTGAAGGATAATCTGAGCTATGCCCAGGTCAAGATCTACGATATCAACCACACGGCCGCCTCTGACAGCAAGTCCCTCCTAAGAGCCTTCATCACAAAGGGTGATGGCTCGGGCAACAGCCTATACGACCCGGCGGCAACAGGAGAGCTCTACCCAGCAGACTCCAAGACAATAAAGGACAACGAATGGGTCCCAATACCGCTCCAAGTAATGCGCCTAAACAGGACAGACCCATATTACACTGTGCCGCTAGCTAACCTCGGTAGACAGCCAAACCTTAATGCAACCGTCAGAGTCTGGTGGGAGACAGTCCTCGTAAACACGACCTTATTCATTAGACCTGAAGGGAGAAATGATCTGCCAGGCCCATTCAACATAACAGCCGGAACATTCAACCTGAACTCCACAGTCTTCTACTTCAGATGCGCGGTAAGGGACAGCGACCCGCAGGTCAACGGAATAGTATACCCGAATAATGATGTTAAGTCGGCGCTATTCTACGCGAGCTGCAAGGTCAACCTGAGGGATAGGAATGGCGCTCCATACCACTTCATGCACGAGCTAGGAAAGACCAATGAACTCTATAATAATAGTTATGCGGCCTCGACAAATCCGCATGCATGGCCGGGCTACTTAAGCGAGTACCGCAACTATTTGAGGGTGCCGAACGCCACGATGTGGTGGGATCTCTTCCTAAAGTTCAAGGAAATAGCCATAGTTGATGGGGCGGGCAGGGTCTACAACGCGAGCGCCGAGGTATACGTATCCAAATACTACACCGGAACAGATGACCTGAGATATGATGACCCGAGGCGCATAGCCCTCAACGACTACCTATACACCATGACCGTCAGCGATGATCCCGGGCCATACAGGGGCTTCAGAATGGAGGTCCAGTATGCTGGAGGATTCCGCAACGCATACGGCGGACGCGAAATCTCCGTGAACGTGACGCTGGTCAATAGCCCATACGATTATTCGCTCAGGAAGCCCAACTGGATAACTAACCGCGTGAACGGCACGATATTCGTCACGGCGAGGGTCGCCGACATAGTCTTCATAATAACGGATCAGGAGGGCAACATCCTACACCCCGACTTCACAGAAGCCTACCTGCTCAGGGACAACGGCCCACCGGTAAAGCTTGCATTCTTCCAATACGTATCAACCGATAATAATGACAAGCATATATATGAATACTACGGGCGTGTCTCATGGCCGTTCCTCTACCGGGTATTAATTGACTCCGCGCTCGTAGGGTTCCCGAGCGTGCCGCCGAAATTCATAGCCGTCGCATATCAGGTTCCGATGGAGCTAATGTACGGCATCGTCGTCAACTACCAGGGCGTGAGAATTTACACTGACACCGCGGCGGTCCCGAAGCTCGTGAGATCGGAGGCAGTGACGGTTAACGCGACGATATTCAGGGTCAAGCTCCTCTTCGTGGACTGCAGAGATAGGCCGCTCACGGACACGCCGGTCTGGGTCTACGATCCGGCGCTCCAGATGGAGGTCAAGCTACTGACGGGCCCAGATGGCGGAATAGACTTCGTTATGCCGAATCAGACCCTCAGATTCACAAGGCTATACTGGAAGGGTGTTGACGTGAGATTCGTCAACTACAAGCTGCCTGATGGAACGGTCATCAGCGCTGCCGCGAACGGAAGCGTGACTATAGCCGTTGACAGGAGCTTTAGGGAGCCGATAAAGATCACGGCCATGATCGATGACATAATCTTCAGGACGACGGACTTCGCGGGCATAACCGGAATACCAGACCTCAACATAACAATCTCCTGGGTAGGATATAACATAACGAGACCTGGAGAGCCATGGTACTTCCTACAGACGATGGATCCAGGCCCATATGCAGTGATCGATAATGAGCTCGCGGTCAGGCTCGGCCTGCCCGACGACTTCGACATCGATAGAAATGACTATAACACGAGCGTGAGGGTCGCCCAGTTCTTCAGCTACGTCATCTTCCACCGCGGCGACACCAACGAGTACATCTTCTACCAGATGCCGGCCACGACATACAACATAACGGTGACGACCGTCGTCAGCAAGGATTACACGTACAGGACTCCTGGAGAGAAGTACTGGCCAGGAAGAGATGTGGCGGTGCCATATGAGTCTGTGATAAGCTGGAGCCCCGGCAGCGAGTCCATGCTACCAGAGGAGGTTCACGAGCCGGCTACTATTAACAGCAGGGTCGTCCTCAGGCTATTCAACTACCCGATAGTCTACACGGCCTGCGGAGCGACGGCGATCCAGCTCAGAACATGGGCCCTAACATGGAACCTCGACATGGTTGATGGCGGCCTGAGGATCGGAGACGCCAGCTTCGACGTAGTCAACGACAACGGTAGATCAATCCGTGAGATAACCGGATACTACAACGTCTCGAAGTGGGATGACGTCCTACGCTACAGGACTGTTGTATACGCGGCGGAGAAATGGAAGCCGTACTCGTTCATATGGTGGAACGGTAGCTATATGCTGAGGGATCTCAGCCTAGAGACGAACCTCACCTTCACCGTGAACATGTTCTACAACGAGTCCGCACTGCCGAACAAGGTCTGGCCGGTGCTGAACTTCACGCTCCAGCCCAGCGAGGAGCTCTTCAGGGGAACAGCGGTCTACGCGAACTGGACGGAGATACAGAAGAACTTCGAGGTCAAGAGGCCAGCCCTCAGAAACAAGGTCATAATCTACGATGGCGAGACCCTGATCGCGCCCCTGCCAGTAACATTCATCAAGCCTAGAGCAGTAGCAAAGGGCGGAGAACCGCTCGCAAACGCCAGAATAGAACTATGGATACTAGACCTAGACGTAAACGAGACCCGCGCGGTCAAGATATCGGCCGCGGACAGCGGTAATGGAACGCTACTACTACCTAACAAGCCCGACGCCGGTAATATTAGCATCTCATGGAGGTGGGAGATGAAGTGGGTTGAGAGCGCCACGCCGCAGGTATTCGAGAGAGTCAGGTGGGACAGGATCACAATAACGTGCCCCGACGGACGTGAATACTACTTGCAGGTGCCTCCGAGCCCCGCCAAGCTCCTGATCAGGAACTTCTGCGGCAAAGGTGTAGCGGTTGCCATCAGCTCTGACTACATCTACCCGGTGGTGCAGGAGGTCAAGTTCGCGAACTTCACGACGAATGAGCAGGGAGAGATAGACAGCTTCACGCTACCAGCATACAGCGGATACCTCATGGTGCCGACAAGCGGATACCTCAACGCGACAATGGGCGTTAAA
>JALNJX010000003.1 GCA_023268255.1 Candidatus Wolframiiraptor sinensis | reverse complement strand
TCGAGGATGAGATCAGGGATTGTGAGGAGAAATTGATGATTATTCGCGGGGAGATAGTCGAGAATGCTGTGGAGAAGATCCTGAGATTCGCGGATATCGCCAGGGAGCTGGAACTGAACGATAATAATATCAATGCGCTGTCGGCGCTGGCCGGGCTACTAATTTACTTGAGGTGGCCTTATGAGGTGTCATCATTTCATAGGGCTAAGAGGCTCCTAGGACTGTATAAGCCGACGCGAGAGGAGGTGAGAAGGTTCGAGGAGAGAAGCGGAGAGAAATATAGAAAGCGTTACAGCGGCTATGCTAGGAGATACCTAGTCTTGCTGACGATTGCCATATTGAGCAAAGAGAGGATTTCTAAGCCGAGGGCAAGGAATCAGAAGGAGGTGTTGAGGAAGCTACTGGGAATTTTGAAGACCTATAATGAGGCTATTGCGGGTGGAGGGGCAGGATAAAAGCCCTGATGAGGCCTGTGGTAAATTATTTGATGCTCCAACAAGGAGTGGTGGCCCGTTTGATGCAGGTGAAAGGGCTGTCCAAATGCCCCCTCCCCCGACACCACCCCTCTTTTCCCTCTCTAAATCCAATCTCTAATCCTTAAATAATAATTTGGGGAGAAAGTTCGTGTTCTCTATGATCGCGTCGGCCAAGCATCTCGTGAAAAACGCATAGGAGTACTTGTTCGTCAGCACGGCTGCTAGGTGCGCTTCGACCCCCCTCTCCCTCGCTTTCAGGACTAGGAAGTAGTCTTCGCCGCCATCGCCGACGTAGAGCACGCGCTTCGCCCCGAGCTTCCTGCAACATTCCAGCAGGCCCGCGGGATTAGGCTTATCCATCTCCCTCCTATTATCCCCAGTGAAGAGTATTGCATCCGAGTTGAAGTGATGGAGAACTGGGCTAAGGATCTTCTCGGCTTCCCAGCGGCCCTTGCCCGAGAGTATGGCGAGCCCGTTTGGCGCGAAGCGCTTAAGCGCTTCCAAGACCTCGAGCTCGACCATCAGCCTCTCATTATACAGGATCCCCGGGCCATCATAGTATCTTGGATCCACTCCATGCTTTCTCTTTATCCCCTCGTATCCGAGATAAAGCTCGCTGAAGAGCGTCGTCATCACTCCCGAGCCGTATGGGAATATCGGCCCGATGAGCTTCCTAAACTCTCTCAGCTTCTGCGGGGAGCACGCCCTCCTCTCCAGCAACGCCTCGACATCTTCTGGTGTCACATATTCTCCGAGATGCTTAGCCGTGCTGGAGATGAGCCATCTGAGAGCATTACCTAAGGGCTTCGAGCTACTCCAGCCGTGCGAGATCTGCCCCATGTAGTGATGAAGTTCGATCGGCTCCAGATCTTCTCTCAGCGGGTCGGGGCATCCCAGCTCCACGAATACCGCTTGAAGTATCACTGAGACTATGTTTCTGACATTGTTGAATCCACCGAGCATCTTCAGTAGCTGGAAGGCCTCATCATAATCGCTCCCGACCACGCAATCTATTCCAAAGAGCTGGTCGAGGTATATTGCTGTTATGAGTTTTCCAACCAGCGGGAAGGATAATGATACGTCCACGATCGTCCCATCGCAGTCGAAGATTATCGCGTCAACTTCCCTCAGGGAGTTTAGCTTCTCCTCTAGCGCGAGAACCCCGCCATCCACGATGATGTAGCGCATGGATATTCACCTTCGAAGCTTCTCGGCCAGCAGGCTTAGATCGAGCTCCATGGCAGCCGTAGGCATGCTCAGCTTCCAGCTTGTCAAGACCTCCGGGTGGATCTCACCGAAGAATCCCAGCACGCCCCCCCTCCACGCTATCTGAGCCGCCCTGCCCTCTATGAATGGCATTGAATCCAGCGGCTCAAGATCCCAGCCATCCACGTCGAGATTCCTCAAAACCTCCTCGGCAACGGACTTCATCTCAGAGTATGATGCCTCGGAGTGGGATGAAGCGGCGGCGAGCCTTAGCCTTCGAGCAGCCCTCTCCGGCCTAGATGAATCCGGGCAAATGACATCGCCTACCTCGAAAATCCTCTGCGGATACTGCGCCTTGACGTTTAGCGCGAGCGTCTTCATTAAACTCGGGAGGATCCATGTTCTGAGGATCGAGTACTCCTGTGAGACAGGGTTCTTGAGCTTGATATGCGAATGAGGTTGGACGCGCATCCTGACATATTCATCCTCGATGTTTGTAAGGGTAAAGTTCATGACCTCCGTGAAGCCGAGCCCGATCATTATCTCCCTGGCGAGATCCTCTAAGATCGTGTCCGAGTGAAGGCTGCCATAAGCAAGCACTTGAGGCTGAGCCGGCTCGAGATTACCATATCCTATGCCCATCGCCACGTCCTCTATCAAGTCGACCACGTGCATTATATCGGGCCTATAGGGAGGCGGAGTAACCTCTATCACCTCGCCGCGAGCTCTAGCATCATGCCTCATTCTCTGAAGAGCCCTGACTATATCTATACTTCTTAGCTCGAGTCCTAGGACCTCGCTTGCCTCGCTCCTCCTGAGCCTCCACTTCCTCTGCTTGTAGATGGGCGTCGAGATGACCTTATCCTGATACTTAACTTTGACGCGCTCAACCACGCCGCCCATATCCGCCATTGTCGTCGTCAGGATATTTATCGTGTGGATCACTGCCTTGAAATCCGTCCCCGTCACGTCTATGAATATGTCCGTGGTCTTCTCGCTGAGCTCGGTCAGCCTCGAGTTTATTATCGGCGGGAATGAGAGGACCCTGTTTAGGGAGTCGAGTATCAGCGGGTAGAATGGCTTTCCCCTGAGAATATGGGCGTACCGCAGCCCTTTCTCGTGCTTCTCCAGTATCTCGTCCAGCGTCATGGGCGAGTAGCCGCCCAATGGTATGAACTTGTACTCGTCGCCCCTCGCCGCGGCGTACTTGAACGGGGGCTTGACTGCCGAGTAGTCGTGAAGGCCTATCGCGACCTTGGCCCTATCCCTTCCGAGGATCCAGTGCAGGTCCTCCTGCATCGCTATCAGCTCCTCGAGCTCTTCAAGCCCCAGCCTTAGGCCCCTGACTATAGCGGCCGCCACATAGGGCCTTACATCCCTCAGCCTAGGATCGACCTCAATGTACGTTCTAGCGGGCCTGAGCACGTACCTCGGCGCGCCGACGGATATTCCGAGAAGGCCCCTCGCCGCCCTCGCTATCCCAACCGAGCTCGAGAAATCCGGCCTATTCGGATTATACTCAACGCGGAAATAGTCCTCGCCAATCTCCTCTACGTCGAGTCCAAGATCATGTAAAAGGTTGGAGAGATTCTCATCGCTCAGCTCTCTTCCGAGAAGACTCCAGAAGCGCTGCTTCTTCACCGTTAGAGTCGGCATTTTCCACCCCACGCCATCGAGATCCATTAAATGAACTTTTCGACTTAGCCCACATTTAATGCTCCAGCAAAAGAGTGATCATCTAATAATGGCGAGTGAAGGGCTGTCTAGATGCCCCTTCCCTGACACTACCCATCTTTTTCCCTCGAGTTTATTAGATGGCTACGATGTTTAAGCTCTCGATGCCTGAGGACTGGGAGCTCGAGAAAATCAAGTATGAGAAGATGAGGAGGCTCATGGGCAGGACTGAAGAGCCCATGAAATACTCGAGACCCGTCCACATAAGTGAGGAGGAATTCGACGAGTTCATCGGATCTCATGAGCTCGTTTTAGTGGATTTCTGGGCTGAGTGGTGTGGTCCCTGCCGGATGATAGCCCCGATCCTAGATGAAATAGCCAGGGATTACGCTGGAAAGATCGTCGTCGCGAAGGTGGATGTTGATAGGAACCGGGGCCTCGCCATGAGATTCGGGATAATGAGCATACCCACGCTCATCCTGTTCAAGAATGGTAAGCCCGTGGACATGATGATCGGCGCCAGGCCGAGGCCCGCGATAGAGGACATGATCAGGCGGCATCTCTAGGTCTCCGGGAAATCCATTTTTAGAGGCCTCAAGCCTATGAGGATTCTGATGAGAGCTTGGCTATTCCAGAGGAGCTGATCACGATCCTGGCAGCTGTCGGGATGTCTTGGGCAAGAATGACCATAGCCTTAATCATATCCATAGTCTTCTCCCTATGCGTCGGGATACCCGCCGCAATCAACAAGGCGGCGGAGAAGATCATAATCCCGATCCTCGATATACTTCAGTCGATCCCGATCCTCGGCTTCTTCCCGATAGCATTATACGTCTTCATAATGATCCACCCGATAATCGGGCCCGAGCTGGCCGCGATCTTCCTGATATTCACAAGCCAGGTATGGAACATAGCATTCGGCGTCTATAAGGGGGTGGGGCTGATACCCCCGGAGCTTCGAGAAGCCTCAAGCGCCCTTGGGCTAAGCGCGTGGAAAAGGCTCACGAGCCTCTATATCCCGGCCGCCTTCCCCGGCATAGCAAGCAATCTTCCACCATCATGGGCCAATGGGCTATACTTTCTAGTGGCCTGCGAGATAATCACTGTGGGAGAGGCGGAGTGGAGTCTCTTCGGTATAGGGACTCTCTCCACGAACTACATACTGGCGGGGAGAGTGGCCGAGTTCGTGATGAGCATGGCCGCCGTTGTTGCAGCCGTGATACTCATGAACCTGCTAGTCTTCATCCCGGTCATGAGGCTTAGTGAGAGGTACAAGTTCGAGGAGAGAGCAGCTGAGATGCCAAGAGTCTGGATCGAGAGAGTCTCAAGCTGGTTGTCGCGAGTGGTTAAAAGAGTATCATTCGGCTTAAGCCCCATGATCGGCTCATTCGAGCTGAGAATTCCCTCCAGAATAGGGAAAGGCCTGCTAATCGCCTCGCTATCCGCCGCCATCACTGCACTTCTCTGGCAAAACATCTTCGGGAGAATTCTCACGGGGGCCACGCTAACCTGGGCACAAGACATCCTAGAGGGCTTTCTAAGGCTCGGAGTTATTGATCCGCTCGTGATGATAGGCTTCTCGCTCGCCCGAGTGTCGGCCGCCGCCGCCTTCGGCCTTCTCTGGACCATGCCGGTCGCGATCCTTATCTACGAGAATAAGGTGCTCGAGAAGATCCTGATACCGCCATTCCAGATCATAGCATCCTTCCCGGCGACGCTCATCATGCCATTGATCGCGAAGGCAATCATCGACTCGGGTCTCCCGCTGGAGCTGGGCGCATTCCTGATGATACTGCTCGGAACACAGTGGTATCTCCTATTCTTCCTGCTGGATGGTCTGAGGGGCATACCCTATGATGAGGAGGAGGTTTGCAAGGCCCTCGGGATGACTAGAATCCAGAAGCTCAGGCACCTCTATCTCCCGAGAATGCTTCCCTCGCTCATAATGGGCTGCCTCGTATGCTTTGGAGGCGGATGGAACACCCTGGTAATAGCCGAGCGCGCTTTTCTCGGCGAGTTCACCTGGGATCTCGGAAGCCCGGGGATAGGGAGGATGATGAGCATAGCTGTGGAGAGCGGCGACGTCGCCCTGCTAATTGCCGCGACGATCTGGATGGCCGGCTTCATAGTCCTCCTGAATAGGCTCTTATGGAGGAGACTATACGAGAGGGCTGTGAGAATGGTTGGTGTTGCATGATGAGCGAGCCCGGCATCAGGGAGCCGATACTGGAGCTCAGGGATATAGTCTTCGGATACAAGCTGAGAAGCGGCGAGAACGTCAAGATTTTCGACGGCCTTTCGATGAGCGTGAAGTACGCGGAGTTCGTTGGGATAGCCGGGCCCAGCGGATGCGGCAAAAGCACGCTGATCAGGATAATGGCGGGCCTCATCAAGCCCGAGAAGGGAGAAGTCTTCTTCAGGGGCAAGCCCCTCCAGAAGCCCACATCTAGGATCGCGATAATGTTCCAGAGCCCCGCCCTCTTTCCATGGTACACAGTTCTTGAGAATGTAATGCTCGCGCTGATCCACGAGAAGAATCTAAGCGGGAATGATAAGATTGAGAGGGCTAAGGCGTTCTTGGACATGGTGGGCTTGACGGCCTTCGAGTCAGCTTACCCGGCGGAGCTGAGCGGCGGAATGAAGGCGAGAGTCGCCCTAGCCCGCGCACTGGTCTCGCACCCAGATCTCCTCCTCATGGATGAGCCATTCAGCCATCTTGATCCGCTGACGGCGATATCGCTGAGAAGGGAGGTGGAGTCCCTCTGGCTGAACCAGAGCATGCCGCCGAGCACCGTCGTGATGGTGAGCCATGATATAGAGGAGCTCGTTGAGCTATGCGACAGGATAATAGTCCTGACGAAGAGGCCGGCCAAGATCGCCGGCGTCGTCGAAGTTGATCTCGAGAGACCTAGGTCGAGAAGAAGCCCGGAGTTCTATAGCTATGTCGACGAGGTCTACACCCTCCTCAGCTGATCTTCTTGACCTTGAAGGTCTTTTCCTCCCCATCATACTCGACGAGCTCGGTGTAGAGGAGCCATTCCAATAGCATTCTATGGATCTCATCCGGGTTCCTGTACTCCTCGCTTAACCCCTTCACCTCCGATATTTCCTCGAAGAGCTCCTCGGCCGTGAATTCCTCCCTCTCTTCCACTAGCTTGAATATCGTCGCGAATGGCTCAACGTTCCTCAGCGCATCTCTCAGAATTAGCTTCCTCTGATCCGATCTAGCCCTCACGAACTCCCTGCCGAGCTCCGTAAGAGCTATGTCACCGTCCTCCACCTTCACGAGACCCAGGGCTTCCGCGACATCTATCACAGGCAGAAGATCATCAACGTCGCTCTGCAAGTTTATCGCTATTCGCGCTATATCCGCTCTGCCTCCGTGATCGAAAATCACGTTGATTATTCCCGTGATCATCTCAGGCGTTACAGAGGAGGAAATTTTAGGCCTATTACTCATCTACCACCTTCCTTGTAGAGTATGTGAAGGCCCATGAGATAAAGGTTTTCCCCGCATCTTTTCAAACTGTGGATTCGATGCACCTCAAAACTCTTGAGCATATCTGCTCTATCGGATTCAACGTCATGTGAAGTCTTCTGTACTCCTCCGCGCTCTCGCGGAAGGATTCCCCCGACAATATTCTTCTTATCGCCGATCTGAGCGCCTCGAGCGATAGCTGGTGCTGCTGCAATATTATGCCTGCTCCGGATTCTGCCACTGATAGCGCGTTGCCGAGTTGCTCTCCGTGCGCCGGTATTGGTATCATTATCACTGGCTTTCCCATCGCGAGAGCTTTTGCCAGAGTAGTCTGGCCAGCCCTGCAGATGACTAAGTCAGAGATCGCGAATATCTTCATCGGATCATCGATCCAGTGATAAACTCTTGCGCGCCTGGTAATGTGCTCGGGCTTATCGCCGCCGAGGGTCGCTATCACCTGATACTCTTCCGCTATCTCGTCAAGGATCGGTAGTATGAGGTTCGTCAGAATCTTTCTCTCGTAAGCCGGCCCGCTCGCGTGATAGAAGATTATCGGGCCGCCATTCGGGTCCAAGCCGAATCTCCCGCAGACCTCATCTCTCCGCGGGTTCTCCTCCAGCCTCTCAATTACAGGCCCTATAAAGCTCGTCTTTTCTAGGAGATTATCCGGGATAACCAGGTTCCATTTCGAGATCGTGTATGGTGGGGGATAATCCGCTATCAGGATCTCGTCGCTGAGACCCCATATCTTTCCCGGCGCGTAGCAGGCGGCCTCGAGAAGCTCTATCAGCCTCCGATATCTCGGGTACTCGATCCTGATATTAAACTGGTTTAGTATAGTGAGCGTCGGCTTGCCGAGAAGTTTTCCGGCCAGGGTTGTGGAAGCCCTTGAATCAGATAAGACTAGGCTCGCGCCCTCCGCATAGCCCAGCTCACACGAGACCTGCTCCATGAACCTGAGGGGCAGAAATATGTTCCGGAAGATCGTCATCTTTATGCTGACCTTGCCATCGGGGAGCACCCCGTAAGATATCGGCGGGGCTTGCAGCGCATCCGCTCCCACGGATCTCAGGTATCTTAGGCCATCACCATAAGATGAGACAGTCACGGCGAGACCGCGCCTCTCAAGCTCGCGTATTATGATCGCTGATCTCGCCGCGTGTCCGTAGCCTATGCCGCATACTCCGAAGTGTATTCTATGAGAGGACGTCATCCGCGTAGCTCCACCTGGGCACCCTTAATGCCTCTCGAGCTTTCTCTCGATTACCTTACCTCTAGGAGATTCTTCCTCGAACACTTGCGCGGAGAATCTGTATAGCTTCATCTTTCCGGTGAGCCAGTAGGTGGGCGCGAGACCGGCCTTGAGGCAGAGGTGCATGAGATATTCCTCCGGCGTCCAGCCATACTCGACGGGAACCTGCGGCAGGAGGAGGCCGCTGTAAACTCCCGCCTCGATTATCAGCCCATCCTCCCCGATCCTTATCGTGCTCGGAAGCTCCTTTGGATCCGTGAACTTTATCTCCTCGGGAGGGGTCAGCGCGCTGACCTCAACTATTATGCTCGACATCTCATCGAGGGAGACCGGCGGGAACCTTGGATCCTCGGTCGCGGACGCTATCGCGGCTCTCATCGCCGCCTCTATCAACGGGTACTCGGGCAGCGGAATCCCTATACAGCCCCTCAACTCCTTCTCGGGATGCGTGTAGAGCGTCACGAAGACTCCCTGCCTCCTCCTAAGCCTCTCCGGAGCATCCTCAGGCGGAACGGGCGTCTTCCCGGAAAGATAAACTTCTATGGTCTTTCTCGCAAGCTTGACGAGATAAGCGCCCTCACTCAAGCTAAGCCTCTCCATATTCGCCGAGATAAACCTCCTCCTGCATATTTATGTATAGTCTGATCACGAAAAAAGACTATAGCTCCCCCACAGACCGCCAGATCGTTCTCGATCTTCCTTAGAATCTTCAAGCTCATGGAGACCCCCTCCGGCTCCTTGATCAAGTAATGCATCTTGGCGGCGGCCATTTCCCCCTCCTCAGTCACCTCCACGAGCCTCTTGATGAAGTGATATTCCCTCTGGCGCTTCTTCAATATCCCTTCAACCACCCCGATAAAAGCCCTGATGGGGGCTGTGGTCACAATTTTAATGCTCCAATATAGGGAGTGGTTGCATATTTAGTGCAGGGCTGGGCTGTCCAAATGTTCCCTCCCCTTCTTCACACCCTCTTTTCCCTTTTCTTAAAATTGTGCGAGCGCCGCTATCTAGGTGAGCCTGTGAGCTTTCTCCTAGCCTCCTCGAGCGCCCGGCTAATGTTTCTCCAGTGCGAGCCCCTCCAGTATTTCTTGTCGCATCCCGGGCACATCCACTCCTCCCTACCAGATCTATGCTCAAGTCTGAGCGGGTGATTGCAAACCGGGCACCTAGTGGATCTCGGGTCGAAGCTCAGGCTTAAGCCGAGCTCGTTAGCCATCCTAGCAAGGATTCCGGGTATATTGTTCTCGTGGAATAGGAGGACTTTTAGCCCCCTTCTCGCGGCGGCGGCTGCAAGCCCCCTATCCATGGTGAGTATAATTCTATCTTCGGCCTCGGCTATGCCGATGACCTCCCTATCGCCGCCGCTCCAGTAGATGGTGTCATATCCGAGAATTCTCAGCCATGAAACGAGATTCTTGAGCATGGCATCCGCGACGAATTTGCGACGCCTCGGCTCCTCAGTGCTCACACCTAAGACCAGCAGGAAGATGAGCTGCTATCTTTTATGTTTCAGCGTGCCTCTGAAGCTCGTTCAGCGCATGCCGCAGGTCCGATAGCCTGGGTATTATTGCGAGACCCAGCTCCTTAATTACCAGAGGTTTCTCAGCATCTCTCTTTATTAGAATCGCCCTCATTCCCGACGAGATTGCTCCCCCGATGTCCTCAATGAGCTCATCTCCGACGTGCGCTGCCGCCTCGTTTGAGATCCCCAGCATGCTGCAAAGCCTCAGGAATATCCTTCTATCGGGCTTGGATATTCCGAGCTCATCCGCGTATAGCTGAGCCTTGAAGAATCGCGAGAGCCCCGCCTCCTCGATGACACTCCTCGTCAAGCTTCCGGGCCAGTAGAATACATTGCTGACCACCGCTAGCTTAAACTCTCTCGAGAGATCCTCCAAGGTGCTCCATGCATCATGGTAAACGAGCTCTAGCGGATCCATGGTTCTGAAAGCATCTATAACAGCCTTTGAGACTACGTCTCTCGTGAGGTAAAGCTTTTCCGCGAGCGCGCGCTGAGCAACCTCGACTATCATCGAGTCCTCGATCAGCCCGGACGCCCATCTGGGCTTAAGCTCCCTATAAACGCCTATCATGATCTCGAGCACAGATTCGCGGCCTAAGCCTATCTGCTCGCCGAGCTTCTCAGCAATGGCTCTCATTATCATGTCCAGCCTGAGAATGGTATTCCACGCGTCAAACGAGATGAGCTTTATCATTGGGGCTAGGGGGCTTCGAGCGGCTCAAATACCTTGATTACTCCTCCCTCTCCCTTCTCAGGAGGTCGAGCCTGCAATCCTCGCAAAGGTATTGGCCCTCGACGTTTAACAGCATATCCGACCACTCCCCGCAGCTATCGCAGTATCCCTCAAGATATCCCTCGCCGCTTCTCCTGAGGAGGCGGAGGCCCATGATCTTCATGTTCTCCTTCACTATCTCGAGAATCTCGGGCGTTACCTGAAGTATATCCTTCAAGCTGACTATGCCGGCTAGCTTGTTCTTATAGACCACCGCTAGCCTGCTGACCCCGAGCTTGCTCATCCTCCTTACCGCGTCCTCGATCCTCGCCTCGGGATCTATCGTGTGGAGCGGGGTGGACATTATGTCCCTCGCCTTAACCTCACTGGGCTTCGCATTTCTGGCTATGACCTTCTCAACTAAGTCCGTCTTCGTTATTATCCCGAGCGGGGAGCCATCATCCGACGTCACTATCACCGCCCCAACCTTATACCTCATTATCTTCTCGGCTATCTCCTGCGCGCTCTCATCTAGGCTACACTCTATCACGGGGCTCGACATAACCTCGCGGACGAGCACCTCATCAGTGATCCTCAATCCCTACCACACTGCCAACATAGACGTAAAGCCAGATGCCTTTAAATCTTGTGCATCGTGTAGCCGCATTCCTCGCATATCAGCTTCAGCATCTGCTTCTGTTGAGTCGTCTTAGACTTCTTCCTCTTGTATCGGATACTTCTGGCCACCGTAGCCGTGTAGCTCCCGGGGCTCTGAGCCTTCTTCACATCACAGATGCGCCATTCAAGAAAATGCTAAAATCGCCTTAGCAAAATTTCTGACGATAATGTGCAGAGCCGTTTCAGCGCGATACACGGCACGACCCTACTCTCATATCTTAGGGCCTAGCCGTTTCAGCCGTCGGTCATGTAATTTATAAGCGGCTTTATACATTTTTATGTAAAATATTTGCTCAAATGTTCAGAATATTTTATATTTTTGTGGAAAAAGGTGGTGGCATGGGCGATGAAGTAGTAAAATATTCTAGGCCTGATGCTTTAACCGCTATAGCCTATACGGTTATGGCCGCTGCGGTAACCGGTGTGGGCTTTCTTCTAACAGCGCCCATACCACTAATTCCAGGCGCTATTCACTGGAGGGTCTTGGCATTTCTTCCATGCGTCTTCGGCGTCCTTTTCGGCCCGATAATAGGATTCCTAGCAGGCGCGTTGGGCAATACCTTATGGGCTATTCTCGGAGGATACTTCAACCCAGCTACGCCCGTGTTTGACTTGATAGGCGTTGGCTTAACCGGACTCATACCAGGGCTTTTCTGCAAGCCGGAAGATGTCATGAGCTCCAGAGGTCTTCTCAAGATCACGGTAATCTCCTTCATCTCTGGCGTGATCATGGTGCCGATTGTCGCCGTCGGATTTGACTGGGTCGGCGTGGCGCCCTTTGGGCCGGCCGTGATATTCCTAGCATTAAGCGATCTGCCGCCCATCCTCATCGGGACGCCGATAATCGTGAAGGCCCTAGTTCCGCCATTGCTTAGGAGGAAGCTTCTGAAATGGAGGCTATAGGCGGGGAAGAGCTCAGAGTCGAGAATCTCGGATGTAGGTATGAGAGGAGGAAGGATTGGATCTTCCGGGATCTGAACTTCAGCGTAAAGCCTGGTGATGCCGTGGCCGTGGTTGGGCCAAGCGGCTCAGGAAAAACCACGCTTGCATACTGCCTAACCGGCATAATACCCAACAGGATAAAAGCAGAAGTTGAGGGAAGGGTCCTAGTCGACGGCAAGAATGTTCTTACATCGAGGCTCAGGGATAATGTAAAGCTGGTAAACATTGTGCTGCAAAACTACGAGATGCAGATATTCGGGCTTACCGTGGAGGAGGACCTGGCCTTCAGCCTAGAGAATCTCGGCCTAGAGGAGCACGAGATAGAAGCAAGGGTCAAGTGGGCGCTGGAAAAATTCCGCCTATCAAGTTATAGGTCTTATTATGTTCACGAGCTTTCAGGAGGCCTTAAGCAGAGGCTCGCGATAGCATCCTCGATAATTATGGCCCCGAAATACCTCGTGATGGATGAGCCGACGGCAAACCTAGACTGGAATGGGATCGTGGAGCTCAGCAAAACGATCAACGCGCTGAAGATGGATGGCAGAGGCATAATAATAATGACTAGGAGGCTTAAAGGACTGGAAAACGTGATAGACAGAGTAATATCATTAAATGGGAGAAAGGTTTCCGCGAGAACCGCAGCGAAGCTACCCGAGCCTGAAAATATCGTTGATCCCGGCAGAAGCGAGCCCGTGATAACATTTGAGGATGTCTGGTTTAGATACTCGGGAGAGAGGAATTACGTCTTGCGGGGGATTAACCTGAAGATCCTCAAAGGACAATGTGTAGCTTTGATGGGGCCGAACGGCTCCGGTAAAACAACCCTGATCAAGCACGTTAATGGCTTGCTCAAGCCCGTTAAAGGAAAAGTCACCATTTTGGGCAAGGATACCAAGGAGTATAGCGCGGCGCAGCTATCAAGATACGTGGGAATGGTGTTTCAGGATCCGGATAAGCACATAACATGCGAGACAGTCTGGGAAGAGGCCACCTTTGGGGCAAGGAACATCGGGGTGAGCGAAAATTATGCGGAGGAAGCGCTCAAGGCTCTCGGCCTCATTGGCCGCAAGGATGACCCACCCTATCTTCTCAGTATGGGCGAGAAGATAAGGCTCTCGATGGCGGGAGCTATCGGGATGAACCCCGAGATCCTGATACTCGACGAGCCGACGACCGGGCAAGATGAGGAGACGTTAATGACAATCTCCTCCATGATAAACTACTTGAGGTCTGTGGGTAAAACGATAATCATTGTAACTCATGATAGCGACTTTGCTCTAAGCGTAAGTGATAGGCTAGTAGTGATGAAGGATGGTGCTATAGCTGCTGATGGGGCGCCCAAGGAAATACTCCTAAACTGGCCTATTGTCGAGGAGCTGGGGTTGGAGCCTCCAATAGATATCCTACAAGTCGTTGAGGTGGAATTATGATAATCAAGCTTAACGTGGATCCCAGGACGAAGATCATCGTCTTCTCCTCGGTGATAGCGCTAGCATTCATGATCAGGGATCTTCTCGTGATCGCCACCCTAGCCGTGGTAACGCTGCTTACGCTGATTCTGAGCAGCAGGCGAGGCTTCATCATTAGAGGCTTGAGGGGCATGATCCCGCTGTTGGTAGTCGCGTTCCTGCTATGGTCGTTCATGCATGAGTGGTCTTTATTCCAGCGATATGGGAGCGGCATCAACCTGCAACTCGGGGCATTTATGAGCTTGAGGCTATTCCTTATACTATTATCCTCGCTGGGATTCGTCGCGACGATGGGCATGAGGGATCTCATTAACGCACTGAACTCCTTCAAGTTTCCATATAAGGCGGTCTTCGTATTGGGTCTCACGATGAGGCACCTGCACACCATAGCTGAGGATTATAGGGCTATTAAGGAGGCGCAATCATCAAGGGGGCTCGAGCTGGATAAGGGCTTGCTATTCAGGAGAATTAGGAACTACGTGCCGATACTGATACCCTTATTCATCAGGAGCATCGAGAACGCTGAGAAGCTTTCTCTCGCGATGGAGCTTAGAGCATTCTCGCTCAACAGAAGAAGATATCTGAGGCGAAAGCTTAGAGCATTCGACATCGCAGTGATTAGTGGCTGCGCGGTAGCAGTGGTGCTGGCGGCCCTCCATTACTGGATTGGGGTGATCTAGAGTGCTTGAGCGCGTTGAGCTATATAGGGGCCAGAGGTATCATAGAGTGTGCGTGGCGGGCGTCATAAGGAATCTCCCCCTTGTTCAAGTAGACGAGGGATTATGGATAGCCTCTAACGCTGGAATCATCTTCGGCGATATAGAATTCATTTCTGCCGCGGCGAAGGCCATGGCGGAGAAGCTTAGACCATTGAGGCCCGACATCATAATTACTCCGGAGGCCAAGGCCATAGCTTTCGCGTACGAGGTCGCGAAGCTGCTTGATCATAGGAGGCTTATCGTCGCGAGGAAAAGCATCAAGGCGTATATGAGGAGTTATCTCGTGGAGGAGGCCAGGTCTATAACCACTAAAGAGAGGCAGATAATGATATTGGCTAGAGAAGATGCTGAGGAGATCGCCGGCAAGCGGGTCTGCATACTCGATGACGTCGTCTCGACGGGCGGGACGATGAATGCTCTTGAAAGGCTTGTTGAAAGAGCTGGGGAGAAGCCGATCTGCAAGGCCGCGATATGGATCGAAGGGCCATGGTATCGGGGAGACCTAATTTACTTGGGAGAGCTACCCGTATTCGCTACGGAGGATAGATTGAGGGCTCTTGAGAGAGCAATAACTCATTCTTGAACCGCGAAATGCCCCTCCTCACAGCTGTAGTCGCCGGGCCCTGATTCTTCATGCATTCCCGACAAGCTCTCCTCTGCCGTAGGGTATTATCTCCTTTATCTGCTCTTTTAAGTCTCTTACCGTTTTCGCATCCAGCTCTGCGCCCGCGAGGATCCGCTCTAGAATCGCGTCCGCGAGCTCATCCGCCTGCCTATTCCCCGGCTCAAGCCTCACAAATGATCTGGCTCTAGCGGCCACGGCAGTGGACGGACCATATACCAGCTCGAGATCGCCGGTGACCCCTATCGCCAGCTCGAGCTTCGCTTGAATGTAATGCCTTTCGCCCTTTACTATGAATCCTCCTCTCGGAAGATAATGGCCCGGCGGCGGCTCGAACGAGATCTGGCTCGGCTCGATGTAGTAGACGGTTATAGTCCTTAAGCCTTCTTTCCACGCCCTGCTATAGGTCGCCGCGAACTGCGCGGCTTCAGCTCTCGATCTCTCGCCAGCTCCCATCCCGCCTTTAAGTATCACAGCTGCGGCTCCCCTAACCTCTGCGTGGAACACGAGGTCCCCTGGTTCCAAGTGCTTTTTCAGAAGCGCGATGTTGCTCGATGCATCCTTGCCGGCTACCACGAGATGCCCCTCCGAGGTGATGAACCACCTGTATCTCTCATACCATCTGGCCTTGCTTGGCTTAATCCTGGCGGATACCCTGAGAAGAGCATCTTCGATGGATCTTCGCATGGATTCTCTGAGATTCTCGGCGCGCTTCTCGAGCTCATGAGCATCCGCTCTCAGCTTCTCCGCCGCCCCCATCACCTTTTTCGCCTCATCGAAGAGCCTCGAAGCCTGCCTCGTGATCGGCTCATCCATGCTCAGCTCTACCTCAACCCCTTGATCGGAGATTACGAGCTTTCTACTCTTCTCATCGACCCTTACCCTCATCCCCATGATCTCGTGCTCTCCCGGCATTTCTTTCACTGATTCCACATGGGCCGAGGCTTGGAAGATCCTCTCAGCGATCCTCCTAAGCCCCATCGCCTGAGCCGAGAGCTGCTCAGCCTTAGCCAGCTCGATCTTCATTCTACTCTCAAGATCCCTCAACTTCTCCTCTAAATCCCTCTTTTTCTCCCGCTCGAGTAGGCCGGCTAAATAGCGCTCATAAGCGATCCTAAAGGCCTCATTCAAGCTCTCCACCTTCTCAAACCTCCATCCTCTCGACTCGTATGTCTTCATGGGATATGGTAGCGGCTGGACGCCTCCATCGCCGGAGAGAGCGATAACGGGCTGACCATTCTCGATCAGCTCGAAGACTGTTCGCGCTGCTTCCAGCACCTTGGCAACCTCATCAGAGCTCAGCTCGTCGATCCTCTTCGATTTATCAACGCCGGCGAGGTCGAGAATTTCCTCCGCGTATCTTCCTCCAAGCCCCGCCTCCGAGGCGAGGGCGGACACGACCTTCTTCCCCGGCGCGCGCCGCTTTTCCAAAACCTCCCCCAGGGTCTCAATCGAGGGCGCTGGCCTCCGCGGCGGAAGCACATACTGCTCTCCCGGGGCTATGCGCCTATCCCTCATCTCCAGCTTATGGAGGCATGCGAGTATTCTGCCAGCCTCATCCGAGATCACGATCGTTCCCTTCGGGAGGAACTCGCAGATCAGCTTGAGCTTCTGCTTGCTCTCCAGCTCCAGTATCAGAATCCTCTCCCCCTCGACTAGGCTTGCCCCCCTTATCCTCGCGCCCTCGATCACGCTTCTCATCGCCCTGCCGGCCTGCGAGAGCTCCACGGGCTTCTCATAGCTTCCTCGAACAAGATAGAAGAATAGGCCCGGTATGATCCTGAGCTCTCCGGAAAAATCCTCCGACCTAATCTTGAGAATAATTGACCCATCGTCCATGTGATAGAGCTTGAGAACTCTGGCTCCAATTATCAGGCCCAGAACCTCTCTGAGAGCTTTCCTAAGCTCCAGATACGATGCCGGCTCCAATCCACTTCACCGGCTTTCTCCAGCCCCATGATTGAGAATCCTTATTACTAAATCCTTATTACTAACAAGGATTTCTCCGCAAATAATAAGAGATCTCAAGATCTGGGTGATGCAGCGTTGAGGCTTGAGGACAAGCTTTACTGGGCGAGATTTCTCGGAGGCGTGGTAATGGGCTCCTTAACCGCGATCCTGAAGCTATATGAGCCGACAATCCTTCTCGGAGTGGCCTTTGCGGTTGCAGCCTACATAATCTCGGCGATAATCCTCAGGTCGATTCTCCCCTCAGAGGAGAGGTCGAGACTTGGAAGAAGACTTTACCTGAGCGGCGCGACTGCCTACGCGGCCATGTGGATCATAAGCCTGATAATAGTCTTCAACATTCTTTGATCGGGAAAGTCCGTTGATAAACTGTGCAAATAATTTAATAGGATGCGCCTTCCCTCAACCAAAAGATGGGAGAAAAAATGTACGACGAAATCATTATAAATGCTATCAGGTTTCTTAGCCTCGATCAGGTTGAGCGCGCGAAATCTGGTCATCCGGGAATGCCTCTTGGGGCAGCGCACATCGCATACCTCATCTTTGACAGGTTTCTGAAGTTTAATCCGAAAAACCCGAGGTGGATTGACAGGGATAGGTTTGTTCTCTCCGCCGGCCATGCTAGCGCGATGCTTTACGCCACGCTCTTTGTAAACGGATATGATATCACGCTCGATGATCTGAAGAGCTTTAGGCAGCTTAATAGCAGGACTCCTGGGCATCCGGAGAGCTGGCTAACGCCGGGGGTCGAGGCGACGACCGGGCCCCTGGGGCAGGGCTTCGGCAACGCCGTCGGCATGGCAATCGCCGAGAAATACCTCTCGAGCTACTTCAATAGGAAGGGATTCAACATAATCGACCACTACACCTATGTCCTGTGCAGCGACGGGGATCTCATGGAGGGGGTATCGAGCGAGGCTGGCGCGCTCGCCGGCCACCTGAAGCTCCATAAACTGATAGTTGTCTGGGATAATAACAGGGTCTCGATAGATGGGCCAACATCGCTCGCGTGGTCCGAGAACGTGCTCGAGAGGTTCGAGGCATTCGGATGGCATGTCCAGAGCGTTGAAGAAGGCTACGATCTCGATGCTCTGGAGAAGGCCATCAGGAGGGCAAAAGAGGAGACATCAAGGCCATCATTCATAGCTGTGAGAACTCATCTAGCTTACAGGACCTCCATGCAGGATGATTGCAAGGCGCACGGCGCACCACTTGGAAAGGAGGCAGCATTGGATGCTAAGAAGAGAGCTGGATGGCCCCTAGAAGAATTCTATGTCCCGGAGGAAGTTTGGGAATATAGGAGGAGAAAGATTGAGGAGGGCGAGAAAAGGGAGGCTGAGTGGAACAGGTTATTCGAAAAGTATAGGGAGAACTACCCGGGGCTAGCCGACCTCCTGGTCAGAGCGTTCAATAGGGATTGGGGCGCGGAATACAAGAGGCACCTACCCATCTTCAGCGCGGGCGAGGAGCTAGCTACCAGGCAGGCGAGTAATAAGGTGATTAATGCGATCGCCGAGCATCTGCCCCTCATGATCGGAGGCTCCGCCGATCTCGCCGAGTCCACGGGCACCTACCTCCACAACTACAGCAGCTTTCAAGCTGATAATCCGCTTGGGAGATTCATACACTATGGCGTTAGGGAGCATGCAATGGGGACTATAATGAATGGTATGGCGTATCATGGTGGAATCTTGCCATATGGCGGGACGTTCCTTGTCTTCTCGGATTACATGAGACCTGCCATCCGGGTTGCCGCGATGGCGGGGCTGCAGGTGATTTACGTGTTCACTCATGACTCGGTCTGGCTGGGCGAGGATGGGCCCACTCATCAGCCGGTGGAGCAGCTATCATCCCTCAGGCTTATACCGAATATGTGGGTCATAAGGCCATGCGATCCAAACGAGGTCGCGGTCGCGTGGGATATGGCGATAAGCCGGAAGGATGGCCCAACGGCCATAATCCTTACGAGGCAGAAGGTTCCAACGCTTGATAGAAGCATCTATCCGCCAGCCGAGAGCATAAGGAGGGGAGCGTACGTTCTAGCGGACGCGGACGATGAGCCGGACATCCTGATAGTCGCCTCGGGCTCCGAGGTGCATTTAGCCCTTGACGCGAGGAAGATCCTCGAGAATCGCGGGCTCAAGGTCAGGGTCGTGAACATGGCCTCATTCGAGGTTTTCGAGCTCCAAGATGAGGAGTATAGGAGAAGTGTTATCCCGAAGTCCATTAAACGGAGGGTCGCGATAGAGGCTGGCGTCGGGCTCTGCTGGCACAAATACGTGGGAGACGATGGCCTCATAATAAGCATAGAGAGATTTGGGAAATCAGCGCCCTACAAGGATTTGATGAGGGACTTCGGGTTCACGCCCGAGGCCATCGCCGACAAGATCATAAAGCACTTTGGACTGGAGTAGAGCTAAGCTTCCTGCTCGCCCTCAGCTTCAGACTCCTCCTCGCTTCCTGTAGCCGCTTGCTCCTTCGCCAATTTATGCGGCACTGGAAGAGAGTCAATCATATCTATTAGATCTATCCACGCCTGTATGAAGTCCTTGGGCGGATCATAGGCTTTCTCAAGAAGATCCGTAAACATCTCCTTAAGCCTCGCCTTATCCTCGCCGTTCAGGTATCTTTTCCAGAGCTGGAATATGAATGAGTCACGGTCATCTGTGACATAGGCGTAGTATATTCCGTGAAGGGCCTTGTAGTATCCGTTGCCTCCGAGCTTTTTCTCGAGCCTGCTCAAGGATTCCTCGGCCTTGCTCATCCTGCCCGAGAAGAGCAGCGTGAAGAAGTTTTTCACAGCTTTGTTCGTTGGCTGGCTCATTCAGCGTTCTCCCCCTCCAAGTCCTCTATACCATTCTCCGTTATTCTGAATAATGCCTCGCCTTCCGGGAGATATGGGCTCGCGACGAGTCTCGCTATTCTGACGTTTTTTCCAGCCGCTTTTCTCAAGTATATTCTCGTGTGGCTAGTGTGACCGACGATGTGTCCTCCAACCGGGAGAACCGCCATCGCGCTGAAGAACTCGTCGGGCCTGGCCATAACCTGATTCGTGACGACCGCGGCGGCATTGAAAGCCCTAGCCAGCCTGAGGAGCTTGTGCATGTGCTTGTTGAGCTTCTGCTGCCTCTCCGGCAAGCTCTGCCTCCCGACGTACTCGCTCCTGAAATGCGCGGTGAGCGAGTCTATTATTATCAGCCTGACATTGTTCTCCTTAATCACCTTATCCGCTTTCTCGAGTAATAAGATCTGGTGATCGCTATTATATGCCTCTGCGTAGATTATCCGCTCGCAAGCCTCATCCGGATCGAGGCCGACATGCTTCGCCATCTGCGCTATCCGCTCAATTCTGAAAGTGTTCTCCGTGTCTATGTATAGGGCTGCGCCGCTCAAGCCGCCCCTCTCAGTCGGAAGCTGCACGTTTACGGCCAGCTGATGGCATAGCTGGGACTTGCCGCTCCCGAACTCGCCGAAGAACTCTGTTATAGACTGGGTCTCGACCCCGCCGCCAATCAGGTTATCGAGAGCCTTACTCCCCGTCGTTATCCTCCCAACGCCCTTCTTCAGCTCGGCCAGCTGCTTCGCCGTAACCCAGCTTATCTCTATCGCCTCTCTAGCAGCCGCGATTATCTCCGCAGCTCTCTTCTCGCCTATTCCCGCCGCCGCCAGCTCGGCGATCGTGGCCGTCGCCAGAGACTCTATCGTCGAGAAACCTATCTCCCTGAGCTTCTGCGCCGTGGCCGCTCCGACCGATGGGAGATCCTCGATCCGGAGATAGACCTTCTTCTCGGCTGGCATCCCCGAGTCACTCTCAGCCTCTCGACCGCCTCGGCGCGGCACGTTACCTCAGAATAGGATGTAGCGGGCTATCTATTGAGTCTTCTCACCCCACTCTCCCGTTCTTATTGAGGCTTAGCTTCTAGGATTATTCGGCGTTCTGTCGCCCATTGCTTTCCGACTGCCTCCTCCGCCTGGGCTTCTCGAGGAGTTTCTCAAGATACTCGTTAAAGAAGAACCAGATTGAGAATACTGCGAGGGATGCTCCTATTCCGACGGCTAGGCCAGTGTATAGGGCCTGCTTGACTGGCTCGCTGAGGGCTGTTATATCTATCAGCATCGTGGTTATGAGGAGCATCACCACGAAGAGTAGGTATCCCTTCAGCCTGCTCTCGACCCTGATCTTCTCAATTATCGCAGAGAACGCGGTGAAGAGTATGAGAGCTAGAACTATGACGCTTATCACCCTGGCCCCATAGAGCAACGCCGCGTTGGCTAATTCGAGGTACTCCGGTCCCAGGAATATATGGATCAGCCCGTAAAGCAGTGCCAGAAGAACTCCGACGTAGAATATCCAAAGAATAATGGAGTTGAGGGAGATTGGAAGCCTCATGCCTAAGTGCTTCTCCATCAGCCCATCAAGGTTCGCGAGGGAAAGCAGCTTCTTGATGGCGCCTCCAGCGAGCTTGAGGACTAGAAAGGCAATTATTACCACTATTATTCCGAGGATGAGCTTGGGGATGAAAGCTGTGAAATCCGACATGAGCTGGAATGCGAACTCCCTGAGAACCTCCTCGCCTGAGCCAGGCATCCCGGTGGCCTGTGATTCGGCAGCATTTTAGCTTACCTTTTAGAGCCCGGCGAGGAGAAAAACGAGCCTGTAGATAACGTAAAGGAGAGTGAGCACAGCGGCCAGGGCGAGAAGCCTGATCGTTAGGGCCACAATCTCCCTACTCGTCTCTTGGATGAGCGCATACCCCATGAGGCTATTTGTGTAGATGAGCTGGGAGTATGTTCTCGCGACGTCCTCCGGCACGGCCGCGACCTCCGGCACCGCGAGGAATGCAAGAATCACCGAGAGGAGCCTGATCGAGATCACGGAGGCGAAGAGAAGCATGTAGTTCTGGCTGAGGAGGATGCCGAAGGGTGTTGCCAGAAGCTGGGAGAAGTTAGTCAGCGCCGAGAGTATTATGCTTGACCTGACCGCGCCGAACTCCCTCAGGTACCTGGCGAATAGGAAGTTTCCGAGAAAGCTCGCTCCAGTGAACATGAATGTGCCGAAGGCGGATATCCCGAGATGAGCCGCGGGCGCAGGGGTGATGAAGGCCGCGATCGGAACTAGGGTAACGCCTCCAAGGGCGATCCTGAAGCTCCTGAGCGACCTCCTCGCCCAGAAGAGCGAGCCCAGTATCCCGAAGATCGTCGAAACGAAGTTCATCGTAGCCGCGAGGTAGTCGGGAGCTCCCAAGACGACCATCAAGTAAGGGGTCCACACTATTCCAAGCAGGTTGCTGGATGTCAGCATCGCGAGCAAAAATGATGAGACCGTGAACATCTGCTCAGGCCTCTTCACCTTTCCCGGAACCTCGAATCCCTCGAGATGCCTCATGTCAGCGGTTGATAGCGCGAATGTTGAGAGAAGGCCCAATAGCGAGCCGACTACGAAGATTACAGGGAATTTCACGTCTTTCGGCAGGGTCGCGAGCATCGTTATGGCCGCCGCGGATCCAATCGTGGTCATCAGGTTGCCGGCAATAGTCCTCTTGGCCGTAACATCCCTCACGCCCGCCTCGTCGAAAGAGGAGTAGATCAGCAGGTTCATGAATGCGCTTATCATCGTGGTCGATGTGCCTATCACCGCGTAGAAGATCGCTATGCTCAGCAGGTCTCTCGTGAGCACCATCGGAATCCAGAATATCCGCTCGAGAGCGTGGAATAGTAAGAACTTCGCCTTAACCCCGCGCGTAAGGAAATTCGGGAACTTCCACAGCATCACTGAGGACAGAGATGATATGGCGGTCGCGATCACAGTTACGATCGAGATCTCGCCGACGCCGAATCCCATCGAGGTCAAGTAAATCACTAGGAGATTCCTAGTTAGAGCTAGATATGCTCCCGCGAATACCATTTCCAGAACCAGAATGAGCCTGAGACTCGGGGTCGCGTAGTGCGGAGGCAACTCGATTCGCCGGCAAGCCGACAATCTAAAATACGTTTCCAGATCTGCTCTAATGATGAAATTTGAGAAAATCGCATATGATTTAGCATCTTGATATCAAGAGCTTGGTAGACGGGAATGATGGTGGAAGAACATATATTGTGAGGGTGCGGAAGCCGATCTCGGGCTGGAAATGCCTGCGGCGCGCCGCGTCTACATGGATTATGCCTCCACGACGCCAATGGACCCAAGAGTAATCGAGGCTATGATGCCGTATTTCAGGGATAGGTTCGGGAACACGATGAGCCCCCATTATTGGGGCATGGAGGCCAGGGAGGCGCTTGAGAAGGCTAGGGAGACTATTGCCGCGTTTATCGGCGCTAATCCGATGGAGCTCATCTTCACGAGCAGCGCCACTGAGAGCAATAATCTCGCCATTAAGGGCGTTGCCCTGGCCAACCGGGGGAGAGGCAGGCACATCATCACGTCCAAGATAGAGCATCCCAGCGTCCTAGAGCCGTGCAGGTGGCTCGAGAAGTACGGCTTCGAGGTAACCTATCTCCCAGTTGATGAGCATGGGCTGGTCAATCCGGCCGATGTGGAGGCCGCGATTAGGCGCGACACGACACTCGTCTCAATAATGCACGCTAATAACGAGATCGGGACGATAGAGCCGGTGAGGGAAATCGGCAAAATCTGCGGAGAACGTGGAGTATATTTTCACGTTGATGCGGCTCAGAGCCTGGGAAAGCTCCCCGTGAACGTCGAGGAAATGAGCGTGGATCTGCTGACGATTAGCGCTCACAAGATTTATGGGCCGAAGGGGATTGGCGGTCTCTACATCAGAGATGGCGTCAAGCTCGAGCCCCTACTCCACGGCGGCGGCCACGAGCATGGTCTCAGATCTAGCACCGTGAACGTCCCCGGAGCGGTTGGATTCGCGGAGGCGTGCAGGATAGCTGGAGAAGTCATGAGCGAGGAGGCTGAGAGGCTGAGGGGGCTCTGCGGAAAGCTAATCAAGAGAATTCTCGAGCTGGATGGCGTCCACTTGACGGGCCACCCGGAGAGGAGGCTGCCGACCATCGCGAGCTTCTGGCTCGAGTTCATCGACGGCGAGAGGCTGATAATGGAGCTGAATGAGCGCGGCATAGCCGCGTCCACGGGATCGGCGTGCTCGAGCGGAAAGATCGAGCCGAGCCACGTACTCCTAGCAATAGGATTAAATGAGAGGCAGGCTAGGAGAGGCCTGAGGCTCAGCATAGGAAGATGGACAACTGGAGATGAAATCGACTACGCGGTCGAGTGCATTAGGGAGATAGCCGAGAAGTATGGAGCATGCTCGGAGAGAAAGTCTTATTATTGAGGTGCGGCCAAAATACTCATGAGCCGAGCTAAGATCGCTAGATATCTTGCTTTGATTGCCTTCATCGCTATCACCGATATGCTGTACGGCGTGATTGCTGGAAAAGTCTTGGATGCATCATTCATTCTCCTAAGCTTCATGACCGGCGTTATGCTGGGCTCCCTTCTTACATGGCTGCTCACGAGAATCGAAGTTAAGCCGCTGCATGCTCTTATCCTAACCTGGATCAACCTCTACGTCGTGACGTTTCTCAGCAATATTGTTGAGGCGTACTTTTCACCACGATCTTCAGCCGGGTAGAAGTATTGGCAGCCGCGATCACCATGCCGATTCCCATAACTCTCGCGGAGGCGACAATGGCGGTGATTATTCTGCCGACCGGAGATAGAAGCCTACTCAACCTAATTAGGAGCCATTTATCTTCGCGTAATGCCGGCTCATGGGCGTGGCAAATAGCTGTCAGCGCCGTAGCATATCTTTTGCTCTATTCCTTCTTCGGGATGCTCATCTACCCTTCGTAGCCGAGTATTATAGTGATTCGACGCTTGGCCTTAGGTCCCGGGATTCGAGTTGATCGTGCCGCTGGAGATCCTCAGAGGGCTCCTTTACGTGGCCGCCCTATTCCCTATCATCGCCTCACTAAGTGGCGACCATAAATCGAGCTTCATCGCCGTGTTCCTCGTGCTCTTCCTAGTCGGGGGATTCATACCATTAATCTCGAGGCCGTCCATTCCTCCGGTGATCCTGCCCTTCCACACCCTAGAGATACTCGCGGACTCGCTGGTCTATGGCTTCATCCTATCCAAGATACTGGCTGCAGGAGGCTTATCGAGGAACGCTGGAAAGCATGTTTAAAGCAAGCTGCCGAGACGATGTCTTAGCGGGAGCTTGAGGGCGATCTCGCTGATCTCAGGCGGAATAGATTCCCCGGTCTCCGCGTACCTCATGCTGAGGAGGGGGGTGGAGCTTGTCTATCTTCATTTTCACAGCTTTCCCCTCATCTCGAGGTCCAGCATCTATAAGGTGATGCAACTGGTTAGAATTCTTTCGAGATATGGGCCAACGCGCACACTATACCTCGCGCCGCTCGCCGAGATACAATCCTACCTGAGAACCCGGGTTGATCCCAAGTATCTCGTGATCCTGTATAGGAGATTCATGCTCAGGATAGCTGAGGTGATTGCTGAGCGCGAGAGGGCAATGTTCTTGGTCACGGGCGAGAGCTTGGGCCAGGTCTCATCCCAGACGCTCCAGAACCTCAGGGTCATAGATGCGGCTGCGAGAACCCCGGTTTTAAGACCGCTCATAGGATTGGATAAGGAGGAGATCACCGCGCTGGCGAAGGAGATAGGAACATATGATATCTCGATAAAACCTCAGGAGGATTGCTGCACGCTCTTCGTGCCCCGAAGGCAGGCGACGGCGGCCAAGCTGGAGGAAATCGAGAAGATCGAGAAAGCCCTACCCGTCGAGGAGCTAATCGCGAATGCATTAGAGAAAGTTGAGAGGATGGAGGTTTCCACGGGCGCCTACTTGAGCCAGTAGAGCTCCGTGTATCCGCAGGCCACGCAGACCCTCACCTCCACCGACTCATATCTCTGGAGCTCCGGCGGCAGGAAGCTCTTAACCGAGAATGGGCCGATCCTCGCCGAGAGGCTCTTGACTATGCTCATCATCTCGCCGCCACACTTAGGGCACGCGCAAGCCATGCATCGCCCGCAATGAGCTCCTTGATATCCTTAATCCTTAATGCTACAACCCCCCGTAAGAAAAATTGATGTTTAAAATATGCTTAAGGCTAGGTTTTGGCGCCATGAAGGTGATTCTCGTAGTCTGCGATGGTCTGGGCGATAGGCCCGTGAGAGCTCTCGGCGGCCTAACTCCCTTGCAGGCCGCTAGAGCTGACGCTCTCGATAGAATAGCCTCTGAGGGCGAGTGCGGGATAATGGATGTGATAGCGCCTGGACAGCCTCCTGGAAGCGATACAGCTCATCTCGCAATCTTCGGCTACGACCCCTTCGCATGCTATCCCGGTAGGGGGGCTTTCGAGGCCCTCGGAGTCGGCGTCGAGCTCCAGCCGGGCGATGTGGCCTTCAGATGCAACTTCGGAACAGTGAACGAGGATGGCGTTGTAATTGATAGGAGGGCTGGGAGGATAAGTAGCGAGGAGGCTAGACAGCTTGCCGAGGCCTTGAAGGAGGTCAGGATCGAAAGCGTCAGCGGGGTCCAGGCAATCTTCCATCATTCATCCGAGCATCGGGGAGTCCTAGTTCTGAGGGGTGAGAGACTTTCCAGGCACGTCTCTGATGTCGATACGCATAAGGCTGGCGTGAGACCCGCGGCTCCCAGGGCCCTTGATAATAGCCCGGAGGCGGAGAGAACCGCTAAGGCTCTTCAGGAATTCCTCGAGAAGGCGGGCAGGATTCTGGCAGAGCACCCGCTGAATCGGGATCGGATTAGGAGGGGCCTGATGCCCGCGAACACTCTACTGCCCCGCGGAGCTGGAACTCTTCCAAGGATTGAGCCCATCACGAAGATCTGGGGCGTGAGGGCTGCGGCAATCGCCGGCGGCGGATTGTATAAGGGGGTCGCGAAGGCCGTAGGCTTCGAGCTCATCCATGTTCCCGGAGCAAATGGCACGGTGAACACGAATTTGAGGGGGAAGGTCGAGGCGGCCATAAGAGCCCTGGACGATTACGATCTCGTCTTCCTGCACGTTAAGGCGACGGATAACGTGAGCCATGACAAAAATCCGGCGAAGAAGGTCAAGGTGATCGAGTGGATCTCGAGGGAGCTGATGCCGCTGGTCGAGAAGGTGTCATCCGAGGGATACTATCTCGCGATCACGGGAGATCACACGACGCCCAGCGAGGTTGGAGAGCATAGAGGCGACCCCGTACCGCTCGCGATCATGGGCCCAGACGTCCGCAGAGACGATGTCAGGAAGTTCGACGAGATCTCCTGCGCCCGTGGAGCTCTCTGCAGGATCAGGGGAACAGATCTCATGAGGATTCTGATGAATTATCTCGGGAGGGTTCCATTATTCGGCGAGTGAGCGGCGGCCGGAGAACATTCTCCTGAGATTCTCCAAAACTCTCCTACCTTTTTCCAGCTCGAGCTCGCATCTCAGCCTTATGTATGCCTCGCGATCGAGTTCCCCGCGCCTATAGCGCTCCACAACATCCCTTATCCGCTCATCAATATCCCTCAGCCCAGCTCTTAGCGCGCTTTTGACCCGATCGCGCGCGCTCATCGCAGGAAGCATTCAGCATCCTGCCAAAAAAAGTATTTAACAGTCGGGGCATAATTTACTTTCCGTGAAGGCCGTATCCGTCTGGATATCAGGGTTCAGGAGCGTGGTGGATAATGGTAGAGCTCATAGCGTGGTCGTGGATCTTCCTGTGAATCAGGGCGGCGAGGACCTAGGCCCAACAGCCCTCGAGCTCGCGTTAATGAGCCTGGCAGGGTGCATCGGGACGATCTTCGCCATCGTCGCCGGGAAGAGGAAGCTTAGCTACGAGAGCCTCAGAGTTGAGCTCGAGGCGGAGAAGGGCGAGAAGACAATAGAAAAGGTGAGAGGCGTCCTCAGGATAAAGACGGCGGCGAGCAGAGAGGAGGTCGAGACGGCGCTGAAGCTGACCATGGAGATATGTCCCGTTGGATTAATCTTCGAGAGAGCTGGAGCGAAGCCGGAGATCCGAGTAGAGCTTGAGACTTAACCTCCTCATCTTTATTTTCCACTAGAAGCCATTGTGCCGGCATGAGTAAGAGGATCCTGATCGCCATAGGCGCTTCAAGCGATCCAGATCCGCCGCTAATCGCGGCTGATAAGGCGCGCAGGTTCGCTCAAGCACTCCTCAGATACAAGGATGACGTCATTTTGATGAGCGGCGGCGACGGCGGGCTGATGAGGATCGCATGTAGGGAGTTCGTCGAGGGCGGCGGGCTGACCATCGGAATCATACCGGTCGAGGATGAGCTCATCTGCGAGAGCCACCCGAGATACAGCCCCTATAATGTGATCTCAATTCTAAGCGGGATGACGTATCAGATGAGGAGCATAACGCTCGCTAGGAGCTGCAGCTCGATGGTGATCCTAGGCGGCGGCGCCGGAACAATCATAGAGGCATTCTTAGCATATCTCTATGCGAAGCCCTTGATAATATTGATCGGGACCGGCTATCCATCGGATAAGCTCCGGGAATTTTGTGAAGACGGGTACTTGGATCACCGTAGGATTGTCAAGGCGCATTTCACCGAGGATCCGGAGGAGGCTGCTGAGCTGGCGTATAGCCTCGCCGCGGCTAGGTCTTGAGCTGGACTATAGACCCCAGGATCGTTATAACGGCTATTATGGCGAGCTGCAGGGCTCCCGGCAGCGGTATTTCAGCCTGCGTCAACCCGACCACGAAGATCAAGGAGCCGACGAACGCCGTGATCACCGAGAGGATCTTATCGAAGAGCGTTATCACTATTATCAAGACTACTAGGGCGAGGACGACCGCCAAGAGCACTCCAATAACATCTCTTAAGAGCAGGAATGTCGCGAAGCCCGCGAGTATTCCAGCGCCGAATCGCATGAGCAGGAGGAATATCAGGCCCAGTATCACGAAGCCCGCCACCGCGGCGAAATACGTGTAGGGCGGCTGGATGAATGCAGATGATACCAGTAGCGCGAGGAATGCTCCGATCAGCCCTCCTATCAGGAAGAATAGAATCTTCGCGAGCTTCCTCCCGAAGAAGGCGACTACAAGCCCCAGTATGATGAGTATCAAGCCCGATAGAAACTCAACTTGACCGCCTATCTCGAGCATATTTCTCTATTGCTCAAACATGGCATTAAGCCTTTTCCCGCCGCTCTTCTGCGCGCTAGGGAACCGCGAGGGTGATAGAGAGTCGCACATAAACCGATAATGCGAGGCAGATGGCTGTGATCGTGAGAGCCGCGTAATCAGCTGGTCTCATCTTCAGCTCTCTCAAGAACGTCCTCTTCTTCGATGCTCCGAAGCACTTGACCTCCATGGCCTCGGCTAGCTCATAGCTCCTCCTGAGCACGTTGACTATCAGGGGCACTAGGATGGGAACATATCTCCTGACTCTGGTTATCGGGCCTCCCTTATCGAGCTCCAGGCCGCGGGCTCTCTGAGCATCCATTATCGCTTGAAGCTCCTCCGCCAGCACCGGGGTGAACCTTATCGCGGAGATCAGTGCGAAGGAGTAGATGTATGGTATCCTGAGCTTCGTGAAGGTCATCCCGAGCTCCTCAGGCGTGGTCGTTAGGAAGAAAATGGAGAACGAGGCGATGAAAGCTATTAGCCTATATGAGGCCGTGAAGCTCCTGTAGATTATCTCGGGATCGTCGAAGGCTCCCGCCTGAAGCGATAGGAATAGGTAATTCATCGCGAAGACCAGGATTATTAGAGGAATGGCGCCGTAGACGGTCTTAGCCCATCTCCTGAGAGTCCTGCTGGCCGCCGAGAGTAATGCCTCCGCCGCGATCACTATGCTCACGACCGTTATCTCGGAGTATAGGAGGGCCGTTATAAGGAGCGTTGAGGAGATCAAGAGCTTGACCCTTGGATCGAGCCTGTGAATGAAGCTTGATCCGGGCTGGAAGCGCAGGCCCTCCAGTATCGCCGCCATCACCCATCACCAGGATCTCCATCCCTAAGCCTCACTTCAACCACGATACTCCTGGCGTTCTCGAGAATGTTCTCGCCGAGCTTGAGCGACGAGATGAATGCCTTCAAGAGATTCTGGAGGAGCTGCTGGGGCCATGGCCCGAGGGGGATCTCCTCGCCATCCACGCTCACCCTAGCCCTAAGCGCTCTTCTCGCCATGCAGTCCCTGATCGTGGCCTCACCACGCCGAATCGCCCTCGACATCCCCCGGCAAGACCCATACCTGCACCTGCCGCAATCCAGGCCTGGAACGAGCTCGACCCAATACTCGATCACGCTTCTCTTAACGAGCTCTAGGACATCATTCTCGCTCATAACTTGAATTCCGGCGATTCCCTTCGCAGATCCAAGTGACTTGAGGACTATCGCTCTCACGTTCGATAATGTCTTCAGCATCTCCTCCGCCTCTCGCTCATCCTCGGCGCAGAGGATCTTGGGATGAGGTGAGACTTTGAACCCCTCGGCAAGAATGAGGTCGGCCTCGACGTGAAGCGAGCTTACCGCATCCTCCAAGGATGCTCGGGATCGCCTAATTGTTATGAGCTCTGACGGCGAGACTATGGAAGTCTCGATGGCGCCGGCCTCGAGATGCCTGCGGGAATCCTTGTCCGCGAGATCAACGCTCTCCATTGAGTGCTTTATGGTCGCAACCCTTACACCCGCCCTCGATAACTCCGCCACCAGCTTCTCGATAAGCCTGGTTTTACCCCTGCCCCTACCGAGGCTGACGACGCAGAATATCGGCGGCATGGGCCAAGATCAACAACCTATAGACTAGCTCTTTATTTTATCCGTCTATTCTCCCTTATACCTCTTGATCCACTCGCTAACGACATCGTAGCCATAAAGTTTCCTCAATGCCTCCCTTCCCTCGGGAGTAACTCTTTCGGGGCTCCACATCGGCTCCCAGACGAGTTTGACCTTCACGCTCTTGGCCTCCGGCACCCTGCTCCTAACCTCCTCCTCGATCCTGTAGATTATCAGGCCCGCCATTGGACAGCCCACAGCCGTAAGAGTCATCTTAATCTCAACATTACCCTCATCATCAACATCAATTCCATATACGAGCCCGAGATCATAGACGTTCACCGGTATCTCGGGATCATATGCCTCCCTAAGAGCCGCGATGACCTTGCTTCTGAGCTGATCCTTATTGATCATTACTACGTTATGATTTAGGGCGCTATATAAGGTTGCGCCGCCGCGGGAAATTTTAAAATCGCGGGGCGCTAGCTTGATGCGTGGAGCATGGCCTCTAGAAGGCGTAAGCTGGAGGAGGAGGTTTTCGGGAGGCTCTCCGAAGGTTTCATCGAGAAGTTGTCAAGGCTCGGGGTCAAGCCGATGATCATAACCGCACTAGCCTTCATCACGGCCCTGATCTCCGCGGCATCCTACTACCTGGGAGCGAGTATGCCGATGATTTACTTCCTCGCCGCTCTATTCTTGGCGCTCTCCGGATTCCTCGATGCCGTTGACGGGGCTGTGGCCAGGAAGCTTAAGATGACGAGCGATCTCGGCGCATTCTTGGACTCTGTCTTTGACAAGTTAGGAGAGGCAGCGATATATGTGGCGATCATCACCTCGGGGGCTGTCAGCGTGCTCTGGGGGACACTCGCCCTCACATCATCGCTAATGGTGAGCTATGTGAGGCATAGGGCCGAGCCGCTTGGAGTAGATCTGAAGGGCGTGGGATTCATGGAGAGAGCTGAGCGCACTATGCTGCTGATCATCGCGTCCATAATAACGCCGTTCATCCGGCAGGCATTAGAGGTCTCCATGATCCTGATCGCCCTGCTCGCCATGATGACCGTCACGTGGAGAATGCTCTACGCCATCCAAGCACTGAGAATGAGGGCTAGTCATAGGCGCTCTTGAACCTTATCGCGCCCTTCTCAAAAACCAGCTCATAGACCTCGTTCACGTCGAGCTTTACTCCCAGCATCTCGTACTCCTCCTCAGTTAAGAGTAAAATCATCTTCGTTTTAACGGGGGGCGCGAGCATCAACCCCATTGACTGGAAGTAGCTCATGAGATCCTGTAGCATAGATTGTATCATCAGGGTTTCAGGCGGCCCTGAAACTCTCGGAGCGGCCTGAACCCTCTTCTCCTCGATAAGCTCTATCATCTTGCCGTATCTGCCTGTCTCGGGATCCCTCACGCTTGAAACCCTATGAACTCTGACGAGCACCATATCCCCGCAAGCCTTCTAGACGGACTCCTCTAGATCCTCGATGTATTTAGAGTATTCGTCAGCCTCCATTAGATCCTCAGTCCTCAGCTCTTCAGCCAGCTCTATCTTCACTATCCACCCGCTACCGTATGGATCCTCATTTATCAGCTCCGGATGATCCATGAGCTTGGAGTTCACCTTAACGATCCTCCCCGCGACCGGCGAATGTATCTCGACCGAAGCCTTGATTGACTCAACCACGGCAAGGGTCTCGCCCTCCTCGATAGATTGACCTATGCTCGGCAGCTCGATGTGGATTATGTCTCTGAGCTTTTTCTGACCATAATCGGTTATCCCTATCGTGACGACATTATTATCAACCTTAATCCAGATATGATCTCTCACGTAATAGTATCCTTCGGGAATTTGATATTCCCCCGACAATTTTACCTCGCAAAGGCAAAATCCCCGCTGATCTATAAGGTTTCCCTTATTTCAGGACCTCAATAGCTCCTCGATAGACTTGTACTCGCCCTTTTTGTAGTAGAGAATTCGAGATCTCAGTTTTACGGGCATTCCGAGATAATCGAAGAGGCTCATCAACGCGCTCCCCCTTATTTTCTGGCCTATCTCGCCCTTAATGATCTTCTCCGCCAAGATCATTACTATCTTCTTGGCTTGCTCTGGATACTGCTCCAGCGCCGCATCCAGCACCTCATCCCCGCGCTCCACAAGATTCTCTCTAACTATCTTGAGGGCCTCCTCGAAGCTCAGCGGCTTCGCATTCTTCTCCGAGCCCGCGGCTTTCGCCCGCGATCTGAGTGCTGCGAGTTCCATGAACTTCCTGAGCTTGAGAGCTCTAAGCTCCAAGTCCTCCTCCATACTCATCACCTCAGCTGAGCATCTATCAAAGACCTCGCTATAAAAGGGTTACAGCCTCCGAGAAATGCTCACCCCATACCTGCTTGTAGTAGACTATGTTCCTCGGAGGGAGGATGCATCATCCCCTTTTGTGGCGAATGAAGGCGGGCTCCACGCTTAGGCCGACTAGGCTCAAGCTCTCGAGGCATCCACGTCCTTTAAGGCTTCCACCTCCGCTCTAATTCTCTCCGGCATTCGGGGGCAATACTTTCAACCATGTTTATACACGTATCTTCTCAGAGTGCTTAAATATAAACTCAAAACGATCTATTGTAAATGCTCGACGTTTATTCGACCACCACTTCGCCGCCACCAGCTTCTATTAACAAAAATATCAGATCGTTTAGACTCATCCTCCTCCACTATTCTCTCATCTTTGACGTTACATGGATGCTTTTATCCTAGGCTCCTCCTCAGCTCGATCATTATCCCATGTGAGGCTATCCGCGTAAGCCATTCATCTCCAGTCCATGAAACCTTATAATCGCGGTTATGGTTGATGGGTTTTTTAGGGTGGTGTTATGGGCGAGGTCGTGGAGGGCGTGAGGCTCGTTAATCTCACCCTCCACGAGATAACAATTTACATGGATCGAGGCGCGGTATCCATACCCCCCAGCGGCCTGGTCGCCGGGGTCTCGGTTACCAGCATTGATATACCCATCAACCCCTCAACCGCGTGGGGTATGGTGGGGTCGAGGAGGAGGAGGGCTTTGAGGATGCTGGCGAGGATGGCCGGCGGGATGGGAGCCGAGCTTATGAGCGGAAAGTGATCGATATGGTCAGGAGGGTTTATGTGGATACGGCATGGAAATCGAAGCTCCATACATGCTATGACCCGGCTGAGGACGGGTTTTTTGAGGTCGAGGATCTCGCTGAGCTCGCCGGAAGATATGATGAGGTTTACATTGATTGCGCGCTTTTCCCGAATATGTGGCCTCAGCTGAAGGCGTTGATAAACGATGGCGCGAGGGTCTTCTACTTCGCGTGGCCTTGGAAGTGGAAGAGGCTACGCGAGAGATATGCCGACGATTTGAAGAGGAAGTTTTGGGAAGTGGAAGACGGATTACGGCGACGCATACGTTTTGTCGAGGATTCATGGTATGCCAAAGGCCTTT
This sequence comes from Candidatus Wolframiiraptor sinensis, assembly GCA_023268255.1. Classification (GTDB taxonomy): domain Archaea; phylum Thermoproteota; class Nitrososphaeria_A; order Caldarchaeales; family Wolframiiraptoraceae; genus Wolframiiraptor; species Wolframiiraptor sinensis. The sequence continues at coordinate 205,992 of JALNJX010000003.1, read as the reverse complement.
GCGGAAGTCACGCCCCTCGACGTGGAGTTCAAGCCATTGCTGATGAGGGAGAGGAGGGTGGTTAAGATCCTGAACGAGTTATACCAGTTGCAGGCGCTCGGCGTCTATATTGAGGACGAGGTTATTAAGGATCACAAGAAGTGGCTGACGGAGATACGTGAGGAAATTGTCGAGAAAGCGCAAGAGAGGATTCCTCGATTCACCGAGATCGCTGAGAAGCTAGGACTGGACAATGATGACGTCAATGCGCTGTCGGCGCTGGCTGGGCTGCTAATCTACCTGAAGTGGCCGTTTAATGTGCCATCATATCATAAAGCTAGGAGGTTTCTAGGATTGTATAAGCCGACAAAAGATGATAAGAGAAAGTATGAGGAGAAGATGAGGGAGAAATTCGTGAGGCGTTATAACAGCTATGCTAGGAGATATTTAAACTCGCTGACGGCGGCAATGTTTGCCAAGAAGAAAATTTTTCCGCCGAGGACGAGGGATGAGAAGGAGGTGCTGAGGGAGTTACTAGGAGTTCTGAGAACCTTCAACGGCGCCAATGAGGTGGAGGAGCAGGATAAAAGCCCTGATGAGGCCCGTGGTCGCCCTAATTACTGCTCCACGAGGGAGTGGTTCCAAAATTAATGGCGGGTGAAGGGCTGTCTAGATGCTCCTCCCCCTCTCCCCGCATCCCTCTTTTTCCCTTATGAATTAATTGAATTAATTTTGGGCTTGAAGAGCTCGCTGAAAGCTCAAGGCTAATATACCGAGAAGACGATTATGAGGCGGCCGAGCTCATGGATCTGGTCTTAATCTTCCTCGGCCTCGGCTTAGTTTTTGTGGGAGGGGTATTATTGCTTCTCGCGGCCTCTCTGGGCCGGGCGAGGGTTAGGGGAGGGGGATTAATCCTGATAGGCCCAATACCGATAATATTCGGCGACAGATCTCTGGGGATTATCCTGCTGATTATTGCTCTTTTAGCGTTAATCCCGGTAATCCTTCTCATGCTCATCGGAGTCGTGAGGTGATAGCGCTTGGAGGATCGGGCGAGGATCTCGCCGGAAGCATCATTCCTGCTTCTCATGCTCGGATTCCTCCTCATCTTAATCGGATTCTTCCTAGTTCTCGCTGGATTATTCTCCTCAAGCAATATAGTGGGGGCCGAGGGCGGAGGCCTAATCCTAATAGGCCCGATACCGATACTATTCCACGGCGAGCTCGGACCCCTCGCAGTACTCTTGATCTTCATAGTCATGGCTCTTGCATTTCTATTACCATTGATGCATCTTCTGAGGCTGAGGAAGGCGTGCGAAGAGGGGCGAGAGTGATCCGCGATGGCCAAAAGCCCTGAGCGCTTACGCTGGAGCTCGATGCAGCGTTGCGGCGGATCAAATATTAATTAGTTTTCATGCTTCTCTTATCCAGTGTTTACCCAGCTTGAGAGGCAGATAATCCGCGGGCGAGCCTATCTCAGGGGCTTGAGGAATGTTAGGCGCGGGCTCCTCACCAGGTCTAAGATCATAGATGCTTTATCCAGGAAGGCCTCGACTATCTCGCAGATAGCTGAGGAGATAGGGTTAAGCAAGTCGGCGGTGAGAAGGCACTTGAAGAACATGCTCGCTGAGGGCATAGTCGAGAAGCTCAGGTTTAAGGGCAAGATTCTGTGGAAGCTGAGCGGATCCGGGCAGCTCAATCTCGAGGAGGCTCTAGCTTAACCCCTCGCCGCGCCTCATGGAATCAATGGAATCAGCTTATTCATTATTATCGTTACGGCTATCAGAAGGCTTGCCAGGATCAGGATTATCTCCGGCCGGATCTTTATGCCCTTAGCCTCCTCCTCGAAGAATCTCAGTAGGCCTGCTGCCGATGCCGGTAGCGGAGCCCCCCTACGCCTTCTCGCGGCCAACCCTCTTCATCCCCACGAGGGCTGCTTCACCTTATTAATTCTCCCTTCCCAGTTCATGGGACGCGGGCTAATGCCTCAGCCCGTATCCCCCTTCTCCTGAGATGCCTCGCCAGCTCCTCGGCGAATCCATGAACGAGGTATATTCGCCTGGCCCCGCTCTCCTCCGCGTAGCTCATCAACCCTGGGAAGTCGGCGTGGCTACTGAGGGGGAATGCGGCGTCAAAGCCGTTTAGCCGGTATCTTAAGGCCCAACCCGTGGCGGCTGCCCACCTGATCCTATGCCTGGAGGGCGGGCTATACCTCTTGCTTGAGACGTATACGCACTCGCCTTGCCTGAGCGCCTCGAGGCCCTCGGGGCTATTTATTGGGAGGTGATCGAGCTTGAAGCCGTATTGTGAGAGGCTCTCAGTTATCCTGCTTATGGTGAAGCTCGTCAGGACCGGTACCTCGAGATAGGCGTTGATCAAGCCCACTATCTCCTGAGCTTTTCCGAGAGCGTAGACCTTGAATGCCGGCACCTCGCCAGCCTTTATCGTCTCGATTATCCAGCGGATTATCTTAGCGTAAACCTCCTCTCTCTTGGGGAAGATGTAGCGCGGCGAGCCATAGGTCGCCTCAAGTATCAGCACCTCGGATTCCAGGAGCTTCGCCCCCCTCAATATTATGCTGTCATAGGTGTTCAGGTCGCCGGTGTAGACGAGGCTCACGCCATCGCCCTCCATGAGAAACTGGCTTGAGCCGATCACGTGGCCGGATGGATGGGCTGAAACCCTGATGCCGCCGAAGTCTATGCTCTCATCATACCTTATCAGCCTCTCGACCCTATGCGGGCCGAAGAGTTTCAGTACGCTCGCGGTCTCCGGCGTCGCTATAATCCTGCTGGACCTTCCGGGAGCATGGTCCATATGGGCGTGCGAGACCAGGCTCACGCCATTACCCTCAGCCGCCGAGTCCAGCCATATCCTCGTATCGCCAGCTTTCACGAGAAATCCGCGCCCGCCAAGAACCTCCATGGCCCCGCCCAGTAGGGGATAAGCTCCCCCCGGGCTAAAGAGCTTTTCCACGAATGTCACAGTTTATAAGTCCGCCCACATCCCGCTAGAAAGAGTTGAAGAGCGCCACCTCCCAGCTATCATCGCTGTACAGGTTTCTCTGGGGCATCCCGCTACGCGGGAGACTTCTCGCCATCGCGATATGCGCCAACGCGATCGTATCGCTTGCGATATCCTTTCTCGGCGGGGCTGGCGCCTACACGCCGCTAATCCTAGTGGGCTTCATGGCCGGCATCCTGCTAGGCTGGATCGTGGAGCGCCTGGAGATCGATCTGGGAATGATCAACTCGAGGAGGCTGAATCAGCTGGCGATAGTGAGCTCCTGCTTCATGGCCCTCGGGCTGGCGGCCTCGGTAACCCCGCTTGGATTAGCCGCTCTCGCGGCGATTGTTAGCATCAGCTTATTCATAAGGGGGGTGGTCTTTCTCACGCTGGCGGGAAGAAAACTGCTTAAGGCGCTGCCCGCATTCGCGCTGATGCTCTTCGCGGAAGCCGCGCCTATGCTCTTTCTCCAGAACACCGCCTACGCGATCTCGATCATAAAAGGATATCTCATCGGAGCGGCCTTCTCCTTGACATTGATTCTCATGTTCAAGCGCGTTCTGATGATTAAGGGTGCTCCGGTGCTTGACTACGTATCAAGCGTATTCGCATATCTTCTAGATGATAGGAGGGATTTGCTCAGGGAGATCTCCGAGAGGCTTGATGATGAGGGCTTTACGAGCTTGGACCTCCTGCTCTTCAGGAACATGACTCGGAGGGTTGTCGCCGCGATAATCATCCCCTACTTCCACCCGGGGCCGTTCAAGGATTATGGTAGCAGTGGCCTAATGTATAGGATTCATGAGGAACTTCGGCAGAACGGCGTTAAGGCGATCTTTCTCAAGGGGTTCTCGAATCATCACGATAACCTGATCTCTGAGGAGGATTGCGAGCTGATCCTGAAGAGAATTGGGAAATTGGTGTTCGAGAATCAGGACGATCTCACGTATTCTTCTCACGCTTATCCGCCGAAGATCCTGCACGAAGGTCATGTCAAGGGAATGCTTCTGGGCATTGGCGACGCCAGACTCCTCCTAGTCACCACTCATCCGCGCGGCATGGAGGATATTCCGAGATTCCTGTGCAACAACTCCGGCGACCAATTCCTGATACCCGTCGATTGCCATAACAGCTTCTCCGACTTCGTGAAAGATCTAGGTGAGGATAGCCTCCAGATGATCTCGAGGCTCCTGAAGAGGGCTGAGGAGACCGAGCTGGGCGAGAGGAGGAACCTGATATTCGGCTACGCGCAGCTAGGGTTTGATGGATACTCTCGGGAGGATGGCGCGGGAGACCTGGGGGTTTCAACTGCGGTCTTCATCCTCGATGGCCGCCCATCGGCCATAGTAAGCCTGGATGGCAACAACTGCCTGCCACAAGTTAGAGACATGATCTTGGAAAGGCTTAGAAGTCTTGGATTCGAGCACGTCGAGGTCGTGACGACCGATACTCACGTAGTTAATGGGCTTAGGTTTGGTGGGCGAGGATATCACCCCTTAGGTGAGGTCGTTCCCGCCGAGGTCATCGCCGAGAAGGCTGTGGAAGCGGCCAAGAGAGCATTGGAGAATGCCGAGCCCGCGGAGTCCGCGTGGGTTAGGCTGAAATTCCCCCGCGTGAAGATAATGTCCCAAAGCTTTCTACAGGAGACGGCGGCGAGAACCCGGCAAGGAATTATCATCTTCACCCTATTCCTCTTGGGATCCCTGATAGCTGGCGCCCTCATTTAAGAGACCTGAAAATAGATAACTATCACCATTTCCCAAATCTTCTGAATAAGGATGCCGAGATCCCAGGTTATAATCGGTAGGAAGAACGTGATGAGGTACGTCACGGCGTGCATAACCCTGTTTAATAGGGGTGAGAAGGAGATAGTCCTTCGGGCTAGGGGGAGGAATATAGATAACTGCATTAAAACCATCATGCTCCTCAGAAGCGGGTTCTACTCGAATCTGAGGATCAAGGAGATAAATTTGTCGAGCGACGAGCTGCGGAGAGATGATGGGAGGGTGATATACGTCGGGGTTCTTGAGGCCGTGATATCATTATAGAGCAAGGCATGCGCGAGGTCCATCGGCGATGAAGAGTGATCTTCCGAAGATAACGCGTCCTCCAGCTTCAGGCGATGCCGCGAGGATAATCTCGAGAGATATCAAGCTCATGGCCCGAGCCTGCAGGAGAAAGTTCTCGATCGCTGTGAAGAAGATCGAGGGATCCATAGTGCTCGACGTGAACGATAATGCATACATAGACTTCACAAGCGGCTTCGGAGCTCTGCCGCTGGGAGGCCAGCATCCGGAGATAATCAAGGCCGTGAAAACTTGCGCTGAGAACTCAATGTCGATCCCGCCTGCTCTCTATTATGAGGGGGCCGTTGAGCTCGCAGAGGAGCTCGCCAGAATCGCGCCGATCAGGGGAGGCGTGAGAATATTTTTCTGCGACAGCATCTCGGAGGCAATCGACGCGGCGGCCAGAGCCGCGAGATGGCATTCCGGCAAAAGCGTAATCCTAGCCTTTACCGGAGGCTATCACGGGCCTATGGGAGAGGCTTTAGTGCTCTCAGCCAGCTCGAGGCTCAGGAGGCCGCCGATGAAAATCGTTGACGTGGTATATGGTGTTGGCCGCAATTGCGCTGAGTGCCCGATCAGCTTGGAGCCGGAGAGGTGTCGAGGCGAGTGCCTCAAGTTATCGCGCGAGATCGTGGAGGCCGTGGCACCCGATGACCTGGCGGCCATAGTCTTCGAGCCAATGGGCCTAGAGACGCCGACGCCTCCGCCAGTTTCCTATATGGAGGCGCTTGAAGGGCTCGCGAGGGATTTTGGCGGCCTGCTTGTAGCGAATGAGAGAGCTACCGCGCCCGCTAGAGCTGGCAGGTGGTTCGCCCTAGATCGCTGGAACTTTAAAGCCGATATCGTGTGCTTGGGTGAGCAGCTCGCCTCAGGACTTCCCCTCGGAGCCCTGATCGCCAGGGATGAGATCCTAGACATGGAGCCATCTGAGCATGATTTCTGCTGTGGGAACGCGTTATCGATCTCAGCCGCCCTCGCGACCCTCAGAGTGATCAGGGATGAGGGGCTAGTGGAGAGGGGCGAGAGAATCGGAAGAACTCTCTTGAAGAGAGTTAGGGAGATGGCCGGGGAACTAGGATGGATGGCTCATGGATTGGGCATGCTCGTCGGGATATGGCCGCCGAGGAGGAGCGCCGGAGCCGGCGAGAGAGAGGCGAGGATCATCGTGGATGAGTGCTTTAGGGCCGGGCTTCTTCTCTGGAGAATCAGCTCCACGATCATCATAGCGCCCGCGCTGAATATGGAGGAGGAGATCTTGGAGAAGGGGCTGGAGATCTTGGGGGAGAAGATCGGCGAGGTCAGCCGACTATCTCGAGCTTCCTCAGCCTAATGCCCTTCCTATGTATTGTGTAGCCGCATTCCTTGCATATCAGCTTCAGCGTCTGCTTTTGGGTCGTCTTAGACTTCTTCCTCTGTATTGGGTACTTCTGGCCGCCATAGCCGCGCAGCTCCCGCTCGTGGTGCCTAGCGCCCCTCGCCAGAGACCTATCCTTACCCTTCTTATAAAGCGTAACCTTATGCTCGGTATGCTTCCGGCACCTACGGCAATACGTGTTGATTGAGGATGGAACCTTCAACTCAGGGCATGGAGAGAGCTGAATAATTTAAAGTTTACTCCGAAAGGCCGGCGCAGGGAGGATGAGAAAGGTTCGAGGAAGCCCCTTAATTATCACCTCGCGTGTATCTTGGTCGTCACAGTCCGGGGGCTCCACTCTTCCGGGTGCAGAGGAAAAATAGGTTAATTAGGGGAGTTTGCCTTAAATTCGGCCGGTCATGGAGGTTGACTGGGAGAAGCTGATACCGAAGCCCAGGTCCAGGTTCCTCCTAGTCCAGTGCAATGAGTGTGGTCATAAGCAGATAGTATTCGATCACGCGAAGATAGAGGTTAAGTGCCAAGTGTGCAGCGCGCCCCTCGCGATGCCTAAAGGCGGTAAAGCCAGGATCCTGGGAAGAGTTCTGGAGGTCTTAACTTAAATTCACGATCATCATTCAAGTATTCTAGATGTCTGAGTTCGTTGAGAGAAGTGCTCCAACCGTTGATGAGCTCGTGATCGGCTTGGTTAAGCGCGTCGAGAAGTATGGCGTATACTTGGATCTCCTAGATTATCCCGGCTGGGAGGGCTTTGTTCACGTCTCGGAGATCTCGCTCAAGTGGATAAGAAATATCCGGGATTATCTCAAGGAGGGCCAGAGAGATGTGTTCAGGGTTCTTAGGATAGATCCGGCTACAAGGCAGGCGGATGTCTCTTATCGAAGGGTTTCTCAGAAGGAGCGGGAGGATAAGATGCGCTTTTGGAAGCGTAAACAGAGGCTGCTGAGAATACTGAAGCTCTTATCAGAGAGGTCTGGTAGAAGCGAAGAGGAGCTTAAGAGGCTCATAGTCGAGCCCGCTTTAAAGCGCGGCTTAAGCCTATACGATGTCCTGCTCGAGTCGCTTGAGGAGGAGAAGCTTCCCGAGTGGATGGAACTCGACGAGGGCCTCGCCAAGCTGCTGATGGAGATAATCGGCCAAGAGATAAAGATAAGAGAGGTGACGGTTCAGGGAGTATTGGTGATGAGCGTTCCGAGGGGCGATGGCGTGGAGGTGATAAGGCGCGCGGTCAGCCGTGGGCTCGAGGCGGCGAGAAAAGAGGATGTCTTGATAACGACAATAGGATCTCCGAGGTATCTCATAAGCGTCAGGGCGGAGGACGCGGAGAGCGGCAGAAAGGTAATCGAGAAAGTCGCGGAAGCCTGCCTCGCGGTGATCAGAGAAGCCGGGGGAAAGGGAGAACTCCAGCTGAAGTGAGCGCGCGATGCCCGGCCTCCTTAAAAAATGCATAAAATGCGGCAGATACACCATAAAAGAGGAATCATGTCCCGTATGCGGAGGGCCCCTGAAATCAGCTCATCCACCAAATATATCCCTCAAACACAGGTACATAGATCTTATAACTAAGGCGCGGCGTAAGGAATTGTAGCGGCATGATCTACGGCCGGGGCAAGTGACCTTTCTTGCATACAGGAGTCATGCTGCTGTGGTCCACGGCTGGGAGAACGATTTAAATCGCGGTGGTTAGGACTTACTGGCAGCATGCCTTCTCGCAGAATGCTGGAGGATAGCGTGATCCTAGTTGAGCTGGATAAGTCTGTCGACCTGAGCGGTGCTCATGTTATTGATGCTACTCCTTCGGCGGGTATAGCGCCCTCCATAGCGCTCAGCTACATGATAGATGGATTAAGGCCTGTGAAGATCGCGGAGGTCAGGTCCCGCTACTTCCCGCACGTGAGCCTTGTCAGCAATGGCGTTGCTTCTCAGCCGAAGATCGAGCTCTACAAGTATGAAAGCGGCGGGGTAAAGCTCGTCCTGATCTCAAGGAATTTCGTCATGGAGGATGGCGAGCCGAGCTACTTAATCGCGGAGAGGATATACCGGTTCCTCATAGAGCGGAATGCTAGGAACTATTATCTGCTGACCGGCATAAGGCTTACGGGGTCAAGAGGCGTCTACATAGCGTCAGCGGATCCCAATAGTATTGGAGTATTCCTTAAGGCTGGCGCGAAGCTCCTGAGAAGCCTTGATGAAGTGCCCGCCGACAAGCTCTCATCGCATCTCATGCACCTCTACTTGAAGGGAACAGGCAAGGTCTGGCTGCTCGCCGCCGAGGTGATGCCTTACTTCCCGGATCCAGCCGCCGCAAAGGACCTCCTAGAGCTGTTATCGCGTGTACTCGGTTTCGAGATAGATCTAGAGAAACTCGAGGATGAAATTAGGAGGCAGAGGGAGATGATAGAGGAGTTTAGGCGAGATTACGAGAGGATGCTCCAAGACAGGATTAAGGGCGAGAGGGAGCCCCATTACATAGGCTAATCGACCAGCTCGTAGATGTAAACATAGGCGTAGCTCGTGTAGGGCTCATCCGAGGCGTAGACGAGCTTGAAGTGCCTGAGATTAGATGGGTTGTAGATGTGGTATGTCTGGCCACTGATCTGATAGGGCTTAAAGGGGATTAGCTGGCCGAGCGTTGTCTCGCTCCAGAACTTGTCGGTCGGGCTGCCCTCGGGGGTCATGTACTCGCTCTCGTTCAGCTGATAGCCCTCTTGCACTGCTATCCTCAGCATCCAGATCCATTTACCTTCATCGCCATATCCCAGGAGAACTCCGGCTTGCTGGCCATAGGGGTAGTGCGTCACGAAGATCAAGACATGCGTTGCTCCGAGAGTCTTGAACACCTTGTAGGCTGTCTCCTCGGGGGACATGAATGCGTATCCCACCTCGCCTATCTGAGTCGAGTTAAGTGTGGCGTTATCTACGATGCTTGTCCTATTGCCGAGTATCGTTATCCAGTAGCCGTAATCCCACCATGATGCCACCACAGAGTCCTCTGGCAGGTTCTCCCTCATCCACTCAAGTGCTTTAAGCCACGATGCTATCTCCATTCTAGCCCCGATGGATGAGGAGACTATCGTGGGCGGAGCATAAGCCGCATCTATCCCGGATAGTGGATACCTGATCCCATAGGCGCCTGGAGTGAATGAGAAGAGGAGGATGAAGCCCACTAGGATGGGGGTCAAAAGATAATACTCGATTCCGACCGCCCTGGTCTTGGGCTTAAGCGCCGTGGCCTTCAAGCTTCTCGCGAAGCCCGTGACGAGCTCCGCGAGCCCAAGGCCGGCTAGAATTGCAACAAAGGGCGCTGCTAGCGTCGATAGCCTAACCATCGTTGATGCGAAGTATATGCTCAGGATCGCGAATACCGCGAGTATTAAGTCCTCATCCCTCCTTCGCCTCAGCGCGTAGTAGACGCCAACGATCATCAGAATTGACTGGAACCCGAAATCTCTGAAAAGCATGCTCCATGTTGAGAGCTGGTTCTCGGCGACGGATACGAATATCGGCAGATCATATCTGAGTGATGGAATGAGGACGCTGAGGAACTTGAAGCCCGGAAGCCCGGCGGCGCCCAGCACCATGAGAGCGGCGAAGCCGAGAACGCTGGCCGCAATCACGTAGTATGGAAGCCTTTTAGTATGCTTTCCCTCGGGCAGGAGCCTCGAGACCTCGAAGGATAGGAGTATTATGAAGGCCGCGAAGCCGGCGAGTATCGTCATCTCCCTAAGGTATCCTGGGCCGAGCTTCGGAACCATCACCGCTATCAGGGTATAAGTTGAGAAGGTTATGGTGAAGGCGGTCAGCAATTCTCTTCTATATCTCCCGAGGAGCGCGAGTAGGACAGATATCAGGGGGATGAAGGCTAACGGGAACCTCGCGGCTCCCCAGCTAGCGGACATATATCCGAAGGATAAGCCCGCTAGAACTGCGTAAGCGACCACACCTCTTTGGCTCCTGTCATCCTTCAGCGCCTGAATGTAGGCCCAGATGCCTATCAGCATGAGGGGGAGGCCTATGCTCTCGTCATCAAACCAGCCGAAGAGGCTTCTCTCAATGTGCCCGCTACTGATCGACAGGAAGAATGCTGAGAGGAGTCCGGCCGGCTTTCCGCCCAGCTCCCTTCCCAGCAGATATGCGAAGATTATGGTTATTACTGCCATCATCGGCGGAAACATTGCCGCGAGCTCAAGAGCATTCACTTCAACGCCCATCCCGTGGAGCAGGTGATAGATGAAGGCCGCCATGAATGGTAGGCCTGGGAATGCGGTCCTCCCAATATCTCTCCCATGAGGATACCAAGATGTATAGTCATGCCAGCTGAAGAAGTCTATAAACCCCCTCCAACCCCTCTCGATGACATAGTTCATCTCCTTGAATTGCATCCATGGATCGAACTCCATCAAGTATACTCCCCATCTCATTGGCAGAATTCTGATCATGAAGCCGAGGAGTAGTATGGATATCAGGAGGAAGATTTCAAACAGCATCAGCCTGCCCTTCAGAGCCCCCTTCACGGCTCCAGCCAGCTTACCGCCAAACCTCTTCATCGATCTCGGGTGCATCTATTTCTATCTCAATCAATCTATTCAAATATATGTTTTCTCTCCTCTTGATGGTAGTCTAGGATTTTATCTCGAAGCGCTCGCCGGAGCAGTGGACGAGACCTTTCACCCTCCTGATGAATGAGGTGCAGACAAAGCATCTTAGAAATGATACTTTCTCCCCTTTTAAGGGGCACTCGACGTATTCCCGCTTATCCAGTAGGCGTTTTCCCGTGAGGGCTTTCAAGGCTTCTGATGTCTCCTTTTCGATCTTCAGAGGCTTCTCCGCTCTCTCGACCTTCAACACGAATCTAGCCTCCTTGACCATGCATGTTGATGCGCTTAGCCGCCTTTTTATCATATTGCTCACTCTCCGGGGATAGTGGTTTTCCTTATTAAATGGCTTGGATCAGGAGATGCTGATGAGCGAGGGCACGAATTTATCCGAGCTCTTCCCGATCATGGTGGATGATAAGTCCGGAGCCATGCTCTGGAAGGATCTCAGAACCCTTGTACTCCAATACGTGATGCCTGTGGGAAGATTGAGGAAATTCTATGAGGGGATTGCTAGAGGGGTGCTTTACGGGACCCGGTGCCCCAAATGCGGCGCGAAATACTTTCCGCCGAGGCCAGATTGCTCTCGCTGCGGCTCGAGCGATCTCGAGTGGATCGAGGTTAGCAGGGAGGGAAGGTTACTAGCCCACGCGGTCGTCAACATTAAGCCGGAGAGCTATCAACGATACGAGGATTACACGGTCGGGATCGCGGAGATGGATGATGGGTTTAAGGTTCTAGCGTGGATCAGATGCGATGATCCGAAGAAGCTAAGACGCGGCGCGCGAGTAAGGCTCGAGATAGCCAAGATTAGGGAAAATGATATCCCATTCTACCACTTGATCCCCGCTGAAGAGTGAACTTCGATGAGAAGGGTGCTTAAGTCTTCTTTCGCCCCGATATTATCGAGAGCACATCCCTATCCTTGAGCTTATAGCTCGCCGGAAGTCTGAGCCCCGTCCGCGCATCGATGGCGTATAGTATTCCCTTTGCCAGGTCGCTGTGTATCTCCCTCGCAAGATCCTCGACTGACGCGCCCTCGGGCATCAGGTATGCATCCGGAAGGACATTGCCCTTATGGTCAGATAGCTTCTTGATGTCGTAGACCGGGTAGACGGCGCTCATCTTGAGGAGCTTGAAGACGGCGACGTTCAGGGCGAACTGTACGCCAGTCCTCATATACTCGTCTAGAACCTTGCGCCTGATTATCTCTAATGCCCACCTCTGCTTATCCGTCAGAGCCGCCTCGTTGGGGATCTCGAACTTCTCCTCGCCCGGTACATATTTTATCAACCCCTTCTGCTCGGCTCTCCTGAGTATCAGCTCGGCCTCCGCGCTACATGGAACAACTATTTTATCCACCAAGTTATCCCTGAGCCTTCTGAAGTTCTCGGGCGCCGTGTCGAGATCCATCTTGTTAGCGACAACGATCGTCGGCTTCGAGATCTCGCGCAACGCCGTCGCGAACTTCCGGTCATCGGATGGAGTCCAGTTCTCGAACTCCTTCTTATCCAAGCCCGTGACCTCGAGAGCCCTCTTAATATCACGAGCCGACACCTTCACGCCCCTGAAAACCTCCTCCATCGCGGCTGGGAGCTCCAGGCCCTTCTTCAACCCCTTGATTATCTTCTCCTCGGAGCGCTCGAGAAGCTTGATAAACCACATTATCAGCTCCTCCTCGATGTCATAATAGTCGGCGAGAGGGTCACCCGTCCCCGGCTCTGCGAGCCTACCCTCCTCATCGACGCTGCCGCTAGCATCAACAACGTGGAGAAGCGCATCCGATTGAGATGCCACTGAGAGGAACTGGTTTCCGAGGCCCTTGCCAGCCCAGGCGCCCTTAATCAGCCCGGGAAGATCTATGAGCTCTATCGGGATATGCCTCCACCCGTTAATGCACTGGGAGTTTCTGGGATTATCTTGGACGTTGAACTCCCTGCAGACGCATAGGGTCACGACGTGGGCTGTCCCATAATTCGGCTCCTTCGTCGTGAAGGGGTATGTTGATACCTCGGCGGTCCCGAGGGTCGCGGCGTTGAAGAACGTGGTCTTCCCGGTATTCGTCTTGCCTATGAGGCCTATTCTCACTAGGGCCAAGCTTAGAGACTCACCCCAATGATGAGAAGGGGAGGCTGGTAGAAAACCTTATTCTCGGCCGGCTTCAAGGAGGCTGCCCCCGCCTAAAGCAGGGCTACGAATAAGAGTATTGCCAGAAGTAGCGTGTTCAAGACTATTAAGGCCGTGAGCTTTATCTGCGAGAGCGATGATCTCCGCTCCATCCCGGAGATTAACACGCCTCATGGATGGTTTAATTCTTGCGATTCTAGAACCGTCGCACCCATATTCTGGACCGCATTCTAGTAATTCTAGGAGAGTCTTCATCCGCTTTTGATCTATTCATCGGCCTGCTCCTGCTCTTTCTCCCCGCCTTGAGCCGACTCCTCCAGGCGGAACTCGAGGATCGATTTCAGGAGCTCCTGCTGATCCACCTCGACCCTCGTCCGCCAGCCCACCACTAGGACATCGTCATCCATCTTCTCTAGGTAGCCTCTTCGAATAGCCCTCTCGATATACGCCTCGGCCTTCCACCTCGGGAGCTTTGCCTCTAGGACTTCTAGGATATCCCTTAGAGGAGCCTTGCCTCCCCTGCTGGCTAGGATGGATAGGGCCACTGCTAGGGCCGCGACCTCATCTATGCTCCAGCCGGCCGCCACGAGATCTGATAAGGTCAATTGATGTGAGAGGACTATGTAGAACCTGGCCTTATCCAGATCACCACCTTCCTCGAGGACCGTCTTCACCTCGAGCCCCATTCTCTTGAGATATGAGTTCAGGGCATCGATTACCTTCATATAGTTTTTGCCGAGCTTCTGCTTCAGCTCCCATCCTTTGACGCCGGGCCTGCGGTGGCTTCGGAATAGCAACATCGCGGCCGCGACCGCGAGCTTTCTCGAGAAAGCCTCATCGCTGCTCATTGGCTCATCAACTCCTCAAGGTTATTACGAGGGAGGACGGCCGTTTTCTCTCCGATTTCTCCCTCTTGGGCACGAGCTTTATCTCGCCCCTCAGTGGATTCCTTTTGACATCTACGTAACCGTTCGTTATGAGAAAGCTCAGGAGATATGCTCGCTCGAATGTCTCCTCGAACCCCTTGCCGCGCACGAAATCCCAGTAATCTATCTCACCCTCGAGCCTGTATCTCTCGATCAGCTCTTGATGGAGCTTCTCCAGCTTTTCGGATAGCTCCTCCTCTAGCTCCAAGCTTCCTCTAGCCTGCTCAACATCTCTCCGAGAGATCTTCCATCCCAAGCTTCTCTCGCCGGTTCTCGGCGGCAGGCTGAGAAAGTGCTCGATCCCATGCCTAAGCCTGTGAATCGTTATCTGCTCTAGGGAGATTGCCGGTCTCCAAGCCTTGAGGAATGCCCTGACTATTGACTTGTTGTCGAGCGCGATGAGCCTCGCCTGAATCATCTGAGCATCTATGAAGAGGGATTGGGCTCGCTCCCTAAGCCACTTGTGCTGGAGCGCGATTAATGCGGCTATTCTATACATGGTCTCGGCGTCTAAGATGTAGTGATCGAGGTCTCCACCCTCCTCGAGAAGCTTCCTGAGCTTCTCCAGCAGCGCCCTCACGTTGACTGTGAACGGGTCGAGCCCCCTCCTCTCGATGTTCTCGCAGATCTGTATTATTCTCTCAAGCTCCTCCCTCGAGACCTTGAATGATTTCGAGGACATTACTCCGGCCTCCCGATCATGGATTTCCCTCCAACGTTCTGGACTAGTATCACGTTCATGCCTTCCTTCACCGGGATCTTTCCGGGCGTGATTATTATGTACTGGGATCTCGGCTCCTGCTCAGCCACGTTCACCAGGAGCTTTATCATCCTCTCGCGATTCAGGGGGTCCAAGTGGACGTCAAACTCGTCAACCGCCCTGAAGGGCGACTTGATGTACCTCTGGAGAGCTAGGAGGAATGCGAGGGTCCCGACGATCCTCTCCCCGCCACTATGGGTTTGGGCGTCGAGTAGGACCGGCTCGGCGCCCCGGAACCCGACGTGAAGCTCTATGCTCGCCTTCTCCAGATCCTCTAGGTTTCTTAGCACTATTCTTCCCGCGCCATCGACTATTGAGAGGATTGAGTCGAACTTGGGCTCAACGTCCTTCACGAGGTCTCTCAGGAACTTTCTCCAGAGCTCCTTCCTATACTCGAGCTCCTCCATCGCCTTCTTCAGGTTCTCCTCGAGCTCCATGGACCTCTGCTCCGTCTCCCTATACCTGGCATCCGCGACGAGATACATGTCCTCAGCCTCCTCGAATACTTCTCCGAGGGATGCTATCTGGAGCCCAATCGACCGGATATCCTCCAGTATCTCCTGAGGCCTTCTAGCGGTCTTGACCCTCTCCCCGAGAGCTGAAGCGCTCGCCATCTTCTCCGCCAGCTCCTTCTCGATCCTCTTGAGCTCATAGCCAAGCCTCTTCTGCTCAGACCTGTTCTCCTGGAGCCTGTATTTCGCGACCTCAGCGAGCCCCTTCTCATCCAATAGCACGTCCAAGTCCTTCCCGAATCCCTCCAAGTTCACGAGCTCGCCGCGCTTAACAGCGTCTATCAGGTCCAAGAGCTTCCGCCTTATCCTCTCGACCTCGCCCTCATGATACTCTATCTCACCCAGGAGCTTCCTCTCCTCGAGCATAAGCGCCTCGATCCTCTCTCTGAGCTTGTTCGCCGATGCTTCCGCCTCGGAGACGAGGGCCCATGCATACTCCAGCTCAAGCCTCCTCTTTTCCCCTTCGAGCCTCCTCTTCATCATAAGCTTCTCGTATTGCTCCTTCCAGTATTCCACCGCGGCCCTCGCCTCCTCCAGCGCCCTCTTCAAGCTATTCTCCTGAGCCTCTATGTCCCTGAGCTTGGCCTCGGCCTCTATTATCCTCTGCCTGAACTGCGATGCGCCGACCGCATCCTCCACCATCTTCAGCTTCTCGACATTGTTCTTGGAGGCGAACTCCTCTATCATGTTCTGATGCATTATTATCAGCATGTTGTTCGGATTTATCCCGAGCCTTCTCAGGAGATGATCGACCTCCGCCTTGGTCTTAAGCCTGTTATTGACATAATGCCAGTATTCGCCCGTCCTTTTCAGGTACCTCGTTATCACGAGTTGATCGGATTGCAGCCAGGGGATCGGCCTCCGCCCATCAACCTCCGCGTTATCGAAGATTACCGTTAGCCTCGCCGCCTTCTCACCTCTCCTTATCAGGTCGCTGAGCTTTCCAGCCCTATCGGTATAAGTTTGACCAAGGGCCACTGATATTCCTAGGAGGATCGAGGATTTCCCGGAGCCGTTGGGCCCCGTGATCACGTTGAGGCCCGGTGAGAGCGTAATCCTTGAGTACTCGTGACTCATGAAGTTCTCGAGGATGACCTCGCGAATATAGGTGCCGGTGGGCTTGGAAGCCTCCTCCATCGCGCCGGCGGATTCCCCGCTCGATGCCATTCTCTCTAAGGCGGTTGAGGAATCCCCATATTAAGGGATATGCCCGCGCGCTTTTCGAAGCATACTCACGAAAATCTCCCAGAATTATCCCAGTAACTCGGGCGCCCCGCGGTAAAAGCTATTTTAGGACGCGCGTAATCTCCTCCGCTGGAGAAGCCTCCCGTAAGAGCGGATGGTGGATGTCTGTGGAGATCGATGTGAAGACGACGCTCGAGAAGTTTAGGAGGTTCATGATTCTGAATACCTGCTACTCCTTCATACCAAAGGGCTACCTGAAAGATCCATCCATCTTTCCTGAGAGGGATCCTCCCGGGAGAATTCACGTGGAGGCGGTCTCAAAGTTCAGTCTGGAGACCGTTAAGGAGATAAAGTTCGTCAAGGCTTATGAGGTCCTCGGGATCATCTACAACTCCAAGAGCGGGAATACGAGCCTGATCTGGAGGCAGGTTAAGGGGGCCATTGGGAGGGTCTCGGGCAAGGCGTCCCCGAACTCGATCGTGAACCTCGTTGAAGCCGAGGTCCTGCCGAAATCCCATGTGAAGAGATTACTCAAGGAGCTTGAGGCCAGGGCTGGGTCAGATGAGGCGTAGCTTCGCGAGGCACCTCCTGCATGGCCTGCTCATCTTGTAGTCCGTGTCGATTATCGAGTTGCTGAATGCCATGACGCATCTCCGATCATCGCAGTGCGTCAGCCCATGGAGGTGGCCGACCTCGTGCACCGCCTCCTTAACCGCCCTCTCTTTCAATAGGCTGTGGTCCGGCGGCTGGCCATAGAATTCGGGGAAAAGCCTGTGAACCGAAATTATCGCAACGCCCCTCCACGCGAGGCCGAAGACGAAGTTCAGCCCTGCTGCGTAGAGATCCTTATCCGTTACTAGGAGTATGTACTCGTCCTCACCGAGCATCTCGCGGTAGTATTGAACTATCTTCCATGCATCATACTGCCCTCTATCGCGGTCGAGGAAACCTTTTCCGATCAGGTTCTCCGCGAACTCTATCTCGACCACTTCGCCGTAAACTCTCCTCAGCGCCTCCGCGATCTCCCTGAGCACCTCCTCATCCGCAAACTCCGAGATCAGCTTTATTCTCATCTTTCCCCTCTCCGCGGTCTCCTCTTCAGCCTATGGCCGCATCTCGGGCACAATTCGCCCGGCCTGCCATCTCCAACCCACCCGCAGGCTCCACAATAAACCTCCCAGCTTATCACCTCCCTTATGCCCTGATGTAATATCGGCTTGACCTTTAGCCCCATCCTCGAGGCCAGGTTCTGGATTGAGTAGTCTGAGGTGAGGATGCATGTATCCCAGCCCGACTTGGAAAGTTGCAGGGCGAGGGCGAGGACGCTGATATCGGCCTCGGAGAGCTCGATCTCGCCCAGGCCGCGCGCTTCCTCCTTAACCTTCTCCATGTATGCCGGCTCCGGCTCCATAACCTTTACCAATGCGCTCTCCTGGGCGGCGAGAGCCCTGTATCTCGCCTCTCGATCCCTGGCCTCCTCCAGCACCCTGCTCGAGGTCACTGCAAGAGCGTCCTCGATATGCGTGAATCCGAGGATGAGGGCCGCGGCATCCAGCACGATGGCTCGCCTAGCCGAGCTTCTTCCTGATCCTCCTAGCAAGGCCTCCACCCGGCCTCAGCCTTAGGAAGGCGGCCCGCCTGCTCGACCTGCTCACAGCAACAATTACCGATCTCTTGTCGATCCTTCTCAGGAGATAGCCGTCTATCAGGATCGAGAAGCCGTAGTCGCCGCCGGCAGCCACCTCCACTCTGTGCTCGAGGGAGAGCACCATGGGCCTTAGGCCGCCGATAGGGCAGACTGGAGTGAGGATAACAGCCTCCAGATCATCATCAACTACGGGGCCTCCGGCCGAGAAGCTGTAAGCCGTTGAGCCGACCGGTGATGCTATTATCAAGCCGTCCGCGAGGCCTCTGGCGATCACCTCATCATCTCTCCTCACCTCGAGGCTTAGGGTCTTTCCCATTGCCTGAGACGCGATATACGCTTCATTGAGCGCTTCTCCGATAATCTCGCCATCAACGGTTATTGAGAGAAGCATTTTGTGCTCCACCGAGTAGCCTCCCGCGAGAACCTTTTCCAGGGCCTCACCGAGCTCCTCCGCCTCGACCTCCGTGAGGTAGCCGCCCCTCCCGAAATTCACGCCGAGTACCCTTGCCTCCGGTTTTCTCAGAGCTCCGATGGTCTTCAGTATTGTGCCGTCGCCTCCGAGCGTGATCGCGAGCGAGGTGCTCTCAGGGAGAGAGTTGTCCACAAGCATCGAGGCGCTGTAGATCTCGGCGGCTATCCCCCGATCCTCTAGGATTCTTTTAGCCCTCTCCGCCGCCTCGCGCGCTCTCGGATTCCGCTCAGTATAGACTATGGCATAGAGCTCGTCCATCCAATCTCCATCTCCATGATGCGGTGGTTAACTTTATCTTTGATTTTAAAAAAGTTAATATGAGCCGGGCACGCGCGCCGCTAGATAGACCGTCTCCTCCGAATGCTTCTGCCCTCCACTTTGCCCCCATTAGCCTCAACCAGCAATAATATTAGATCGCCTAGCTTCATCCCCCAACACCTTTTAAGGAGACCATTCTCCTGACACGATTCTGCGAATCTTCTCCCGCACAGATAATTCTTATAAGCCTCAAGATGACCGATAATCGCCTTCCCACTGTAAGCCTTTATCTACCTATACTCGACGCCCGGCTTGGACTTGATGTTAGGCCACTCCTTAACCTCCTCGCCCTCGCTATTATGATAGCGGCTATCGCGGTGGCGGCGAGCGCTATTGCCGCCGTCGTTGGGATGCTCGGGATAGCCTCTTCCTCAACCTCGATGATCTTTGTGGCCGTGACCGTCACTGTCTCGACCTTCAGAATCGCCTCGATTTCCGGGACCTTCACGGTCTCCGTAACCGTAGCCTCGATTGTACCAGTCACGGTCACCGTCGCGGTGCTCGTGACGGCCTCCCAGACCGTGGTCGTCCTGGTCGTGGTCCAGCTGGGGGGGTGAGCGGCCTCCTCGTCCGTCCTGGTCGTAGGCGCGGGCCCTATTCCCGCGGATTCGGCGCCCACTCCCAGGATCAGGGCCAGCGCGATTAGCGCCGTCAAGATGATTCTCCAGCTCACCTAGCCCACCTCCTGGCGGCGATCGCCGCGGACGCTATTATCGCCGCCGCGATGGCCGCGGCCATTATCGGGATAATCGGCACCGTGACCCTCTTCGCCACGACCTCGGCGGTTTCGGTTGTCGTGACGGTCTTGGTCGTCGTGATGGCCGAGCGCTCCGTCGTGGTGACGGTCTCCGTCGAAATCCTGTACTCGACGACGACCTGCGCGATCGTGGTCCAGGCGGTTTCGCGCTCCGTCTTCGTGACGGTGACTGCTACCGGCTTCCTCACCTCGTCGCTCGGGATATTGACGGTCCTCTCCAGATCAAAGCCCAGGTTCAGCTTGCCCGCGTAGGAGTATCCGCCTCCCCAGCTCAGCTCGACGTCATACGTTCTATAGAGCGGCAGGCGCTCGAAGAGGGCCTCTCCCAGCCCGTCCGTCGTCGAGTTGAAGGATACCCCATCCGTGGTCAGCTTAACCGCCGCGTTCGCTATCGGCTCGACCCCATCCAGCAGGAACCTCATCCTCACGTCCCCGATCGGAACCGGGAACTTGTCCTTGGCGAGATCCAAGTAATTCGCCACCACCATCACGTACTCCAAGCCCGTCTCCGGAAGCCTTAACCTGAGGGTGTACTTCCCGGCTGGGAGGCTCTCGATGACCATCCTCGACGATGGGCGGCCGCCCGAATCGAACCTGAGCCCCCCGCTCCCCTCGAGGACCCAGTAGACCTCGCAGGGCTTATGATCCCATGTCACGAACTGCATGTCGACCCTCACCGGCTTTAGGTCCAGCGCGATCGCCACCTCCTCCGGCCCCCTGACCTCTATCGCCCTCTCCGCGACGACCTCGCCGAAGGAGGCTTTCAGCGAGTGCCTCCCCGGCCTGACGAGGTAGAATGTCGCCACGCCCTCATCGTTTGTCCGCTCGCCCCAGCCGTCCAGCTCCACCCTCGCCCCCATGAGCGGCGCGCCCTCCCTCGACGTAACCCTAACCCTTATCGTGTAGAAGGGGCCCTTCTCCGGCGGTATCACCACCTCGCAGACCTTCTCCGGGTCGGGCATGCAGGACCCCTCCGCCAACTCCTCCCACGTGTAGTGGTACACGATGCGCAGCTTCAGCGGGACTATCGGGACCGGCGCTATCCAAACCGGATAGGGGCGCGTCAAATACGAAATGATGAACCTCTCGCCCTCATCCATTATACGGACTGCGGTGCGGACGCCCTCGCCCATGTAGGTTACCAGTAGCCTGAACTCCGTGGTGTTCGTCGTGACCCGGATCTTGAGCTTCTTCAGCTCCTCCCTGTAGTGGTCCGGGTCATCTATGCCCGGGATGTATCCGCGGAGGTGGTCGAGCCCGACGTATATCTCCCCGTCGTAGACCTTGTATCCAGCCCACCAAACCTCCAGCCTATGCGCACCCTGCGGCACCATCTCCGCCTCGGCGGACATCGGCGTAAACTGCGGCGGCTCGCCCCTCACGAGCTCGACGCCGTCGAGATATATCCCCGCGAACCTCTCGAACACCTTCCCCTTCACCGGGTTCGCGAGGAGCGCCAGCTCTCCGCCGCTCGCGGTCACGGGCATTATCGAGGCTTTGAAGACGTGGGCCCTGACCTCCTCAGCGGCCAGCAGCTCGCCTCCCCACATCTCCCTCCTGAGGACCAGCGCGCTCCCGGCAGCGAACCTCGACCCCTCCCAGTAAACCTCCAAGACGTATCTCGCGGCTGCCCTGATCCCCGGTATCACGACTACCCCGTCATCGCTGGCATGGTATTCGCGCCTATCGGCCGGATTGGCCGCATCGATCACGACAACCTTGGCCCCAGCAAGCGGTTTAACACCCTCAAAGTCCTTCAACATGATCCTGGCCTCGGACTGGGCGGCGGCATGCGCCAGCTCGAGCAGCATCATCGCCAAGACCACGAACCCGATGACAACCCTCCACCGCATTTTCCCCTCAAAAGTAAGCTCGTGTGAGAAGCCGATTATAAATGTTCTCAGACGTGCTTAACGCTTATTGGTGCGCGTCGTTAGTGGATCGAGCGAATTACCATATTGAGAAGAGATAGGCATGCTTTTTGACGAAGGCAAGGAACCAGAAGAGGGTGCTGAGCGTCCTGGGGGCTTGCATCAATGGCGCTACGGGTGGAGGGACAAAATAAAAGCCCTGATGGAAATAAGTTATGTTCCTCTCGAGGTTACCTTTAATTAAGCCTCCAGCGTGCTAGCATTCCGGGCCATGATAGGCAAGGATGAGATAGCCTCGATTATTGAGGGCTACTCCCGAGATGATTTGAGGATCGGGGTTCTCGGAAGCCACTCGGCCCTAGAAATATGCAGGGGCGCGAAAGATGAGGGGTTCAAGACGGTAGTGGTTTGCGAGAAGGGGAGGGAGAAGACTTATGCCAATTACTATAGGAGGAGGATTATCTTCGGCCGCGAGGTCGGCGTGGTCGATGACGCAATAATTCTAGATAAGTTCAGGGAGATCTTGCGCGACGATGTGCAGTTAGAGCTAAGGTCGAGAAGCACGATATTCATCCCCCATAGATCCCTCTGCGTATACGTTGGCTACCGGGCCCTGGAGGATGAATTCAGGATACCCATGTTCGGGAATAGGTTTCTCTTGAAGGTGGAGGAGCGGGATGTTGAGCGCAATCAGTATTACCTGATGGAGAAGGCCGGAATCCCCCATCCAAGGATTTTCAGAGATCCATCTGAGATAGATGGGCTCGCGCTCGTGAAGGCTCCTGAGGCGGCGAGAGGATTTGAGAGGGCATTCTTCCTAGCATCCTCTCCTAGAGAATTCGAGGAGAAGGCCGAGGATCTCATTCGGAAGAGGGCCCTGACGCGAGAGGGGCTTGAGAGGGCGGTGATCGAGGAGTTCATAGTCGGCGCGCCATTCAATTTCAACTTCTTCTACTCGCCGCTCACCGGCGAGGTCGAGCTCCTCGGCGTGGATACGCGGAGGCAGACGAACCTCGAGGGAATAATGAGGCTGCCCGCGCCCTATCAAGTTGAGGTCCTTAAGCACATGGAGCTCAAGACTATCGAGGTCGGGCACATAGCCTGCACCGTCAGGGAGTCCCTTCTCGAGAGAGCTTTCGAGCTCGCAGAGAAGCTCGTGAAGGCTGCGAGAGAAGAGTATCCACCGGGAATCATAGGCCCCTTCGCCCTCCAGAGCATGATCATCCCGGGCCCGCCGCACGAGGACATAGTGGTCTATGATCTGAGCGTCAGGGTTCCCGGGTCCCCTGGAACAAAGTTCACTCCATACTCCGAGAATCTTTGGGGATTTTCCATGAGCGTCGGGAGGAGGATAGCGCTCGAGATCAGGGAATCCTTAAAGCAGGATAGGCTCCTCGATCTCTTAACATGATACCTAGGGAGGAGCTGCTGAGGATTCTCTCTAGATATGATGAGGGGGACATCAGGATCGCCACGATCTGCTCCCACTCCGCTCTCCAAATATTTCACGGAGCTAGGATGGAGGGCTTCGGCACTATAGGAATAGCATTGAGGAGGAATAGGCCATATTATGAGAGCTTTCCGAAGGCGAGCCCCGAGATCATGATGGAGGTCGAGAGCTACAGCGATATCCTGAAGGAGGAGTTTCAGGAAAAACTGATCTCTGAGAGCGCGCTGATCATACCCCACGGCTCCTTCGTCGAATACGTCGGCGCCGAGAACATCCTCGAGAGACTCAGGGTTCCGATGTTCGGGAATAGGCGCACTCTCTACTGGGAGGGAGATAGGGAGAAGCAGAGGAGGTGGATTGCGGAGGCCGGGGTGAGGGCTCCAAGGCGATACGCGTCGCCGGATGAGATAGATGGCCCGGTTATGGTGAAGCTTCATGGCGCTAAAGGCGGAAGAGGGTATTTCAGGGCATCGAGCCCGAGCGAGCTCAGGAGGAAGCTCGATGAGCTCAGGATGAGAGGTTCTATGAGCGGCGAGACCGGCTTCATAATCGAGGAGTTCATCCCCGGCGTCAGGTTCTATCCCCACTTCTTCCTCTCACCCCTAGAGAGGCCGAATCTCCCGGGGCTTGCGCATGGCAGGCTCGAGCTCCTCGGAATGGATCGGAGGCTCGAGATCATAGACGAGATTTATCGAGGATTCCCTGACATGATCGAGGAATACTTGGACTATACTGTGGCCGGGAATACTCCCGTCATTGTCAGGGAGAAGTTTATCGTCGATCTCTTGGAGGCAGCTGCGAAGATAGCATCGGCGGCGCGAAGGCTCTTCGATCCCGGCCTCATAGGCCCATTCTGTCTCGAGACGATATATCATCCGAGACGCGGATTCGTGGTCTTCGAGATCTCGGCTAGAATCGTCGCCGGGACAAACCTCTATCCCATGGGCTCCCCATACTCCCCATACTACCATGATGAGCCCATGTCCACCGGCAGGAGAATAGCCAGGGAGATAAAGAATGCCGTTAAGCTGGGGAGGCTAAGTGATTTGGTATACTAAGTCCATGTTCGATCGGCTTTTTGCAGCTTCACTCCAGCGCTCATCCTCATGATTATTCTTCTTTCACGCTTATCAAGAGCTTCTCCATCCCAAGATCTTTTCACGGGTTCTCCGAGGTATTCGCGCGGAGGATGAGATATAAGGCTTTTACGCAAATTCGGAGGCGGTGAAGGTGGGTATTGGGCGCTAAGAGGCTGGCGGCTCTCTTCAGCGGCGGAAAGGACTCGACGCTGGCAATACAGCTGGCCGAGTCCATGGGCTATCACGTTGACTACTTGATCACGATCAAGCCCGCCTCCGATGAATCCTACTATTTTCATTATCCCAATATCTGGGTTACCGGGCTCCAAGCGAGAGCCATGGGAAGAAGGCAGATCATGGTTGCAGCGAGGTCAGCGTCTAGGGAGGATGAGATTCGCGCCCTCAGGGATGCCATCGAGCTCATCGGGGATGAGGTTGATGGCCTGCTATCGGGGGTCAGTAGAAGCGGGTCCCAGCACGAGCTCTTCCAGCGATTGTGCAAGGAGCTAGGGCTGGAGTTCATCGCCCCCCTCTGGATGAGAGATCCAAGCCAGCTTCTCGATGAGATCATCTCCAGCGGAATAGCCGCCATGATCGTGGGCGTCGCGGCCATGGGGCTGGGAAGGGAGCTCCTGGGGAAGATCATCGACCAGGAGCTGATAATTCTGCTCCACTCCCTCTCCGAGAGGTATGGCGTGGATCTACTCGGCGAGGGCGGCGAGTTCGAGACGCTCGTGCTGGACTCGCCCCTATTCAGGAAAAAACTCGAGATCCTGGATTACGAGGTCAGCTGGAGCGGGTATAGCGGCTTCCTAATTGTCAAGGATGCGAGGCTCATCAAAAAGTAAGATGGCCAAGCTGAGACGGCTTAGCCTGTCTTCACGTTGACTATCATGTACCTCCCCATGATCCTCCAGTACTCGACCGTTGCGCCGGGCTCGAGCCTCTCGCGGAGCTTTTCATCCTGCGGGATCGGGACCTCGACTATCTCATAGGTCTCATTATCCATAACGCTGACCATGTCTCCCATGGAGACCACTTGGCCCGTCTTCTTCTCGATTATCGGCACCTCGACCTTGCTATCCGCCGGCCCCACGAGCGTCCGCTTAACATTATCGAAAATCCCTATTGCCACGATCCTGACCTTAGCCGAGCCATGCTTCCCCGGCTTGCTCTTCTCCAGCTCCACAATCCTACAGGGCTCGCCATCTATCACAATATTATGGCCGACCTTAAGCGAGCCGAGCTCGGCGGGCTTGCTCATGTTCTCCGAAAATCCGGATAATTCGCATATATAAGGGTGTTCTCCGCCGTGTGGCTCGACGAGGGACATCAAAGCTTTTAAGATCCGTTATTTCACTCGCGGCGTGGATTTGAGCTCCATAATCAGCTTAAGGTTCTCGGATATCAATGGCGTGCTCAAGGAGGTGCTGATCTCCGAGCGGGAGTTTGAGAGGGCCGTATCCAGGGGCATTTGGTTCGATGGCTCATCGATAGAGGGCTTCGCTAGGAGATTCGAGAGCGATATGATGCTTGTAGTGGACTCAAGCGCGCACTACACGGTTAACGGCGTGAAGACCTATTTCTGCGACGTCTATAAGAATGGCGCCCCATTCGACGGAGACCCTAGAACCATCTTGAAGGACATGCTCATGAGGCTCGAGAAAAATGAGGGCTTCACGTTCATCGCCGCCGGCGAGCTGGAGTTCTACGTGCTCAAGGATGGGGAGCCCATCGACAGTGGAAGCTACTTCGACGTCTCCCCGAGGGATAAGGCGAACGCGATCAAGATAAGGATAGCTGAGAAGCTCTCGGAAGCTGGCATCGAATGGAGCATAAGTCATCATGAGGTTGGGCCTGGCCAGAATGAGGTCGACATACTTCACGACCAGGGGCTGAGGATCGCCGATAAGACCCTCCTAACGAAGAACATCATCAAGCTGGTCTGCGAGTCAATGGACCTAAAAGCTTCATTCATGCCCAAGCCATTCCATGGCAAGCCCGGAAACGGGTTCCACATACACATGAGCATCTGGGCCGGCGAGGATAACCTCTTCTATGATGAGCGTGATCCCTATGGCCTCTCCAGCCTGGCGAGGAACTTCATAGCCGGAATCTTTGAGCACGTAGATGGAATTACCGCCATCGCGAACCCGACCGTGAACTCGTATAAGAGGCTGGGAGAATTCGAGGCTCCGAAATACGTCTACTGGGGCATGAAGAATAGGGATGCCCTGATAAGAGTGCCGGAATTCCGCGGAAAAGCTGGGGCGAGGATAGAGTATAGAGCTCCTGATCCATCCTCGAACCCGTATCTGCTGTTCACGGTCCTGCTGGCGGCCGGAATGGACGGCGTCAAGAGAAACCTAGAGCCCCCTGAGCCCATCGAGAAGGACATCTACGAGTATGGGCTGTATAGGGATCTTCCAACCCTGCCCCAAACTCTCGAGAAGGCTTTGGATGCTCTGGAGGAGGATAAGCTGCTCAGGAGCTCTCTACGGCTGGCCGGCGAGAACTTCATCAAGCTGAAGAGGCAGGAGTGGGAGGATTACGCCACCCGGAGGATAACGGACTGGGAATACGAGAAATACTTCGACGTTTAGCGAGCTCGAGCAGACTTTAGAGCTCCAGGCTTCTCACATCGATGTAGGCTAAAGGTGATCCTCCTCTGGATCCTGGCGTAACATAGACTTTGTCGGGGAACTGTATCGCGAGGCTATTGAATGCGTCGTGCATCATGCTTAGATTAGCTATCGAGCCTAATTCTATCAGCGATATTATCGCCATGCACTCGAGCCTTAACAGGTCAACGTTCTCCCCGAAATGCCTGCTCATGATGTTATACGTCTCGATGATTGCTCTTGATGCCTCGTACCTGTCGGCCTGCCTATACACCTTCTCAAGCGGCTTAAGGAACTCCCCGAAGAGGTATTGCTCGATCCTCTCCGGCGGAAGGGATGCGAGCTTCAATATTCTCTCGGGGTCATAGATCATCTGAGTATTCACTTCGTATTTTCCCCTACCGCTCCGCTTGAGCACGCCGCAGTCGACAAGCCACTCGAATCTCGGCGGAGCTATGTGCCTGTACTTCGCGTACTGGCTGCTCTTTATCCACTCGACCTTATCTCTTATCATGAGCCTGCGCTCCCTGAACTTCTCGGCCTCTTGAACCTCCCTCATCCTGCTCTTTGGCAGAACCCGCTTCAGCGCCTGCGGATAGGCCTCCTCCATCGCGTATATCATCGCCTCCTGCCTCCTGAACTTCCCCTTCTTTATCGCCCAGCCGACTATCATTTGTATGAACGGGTAGTCTCTCGTGAAGATGTTCCAGAGGAAGAAGAGCTTCTCGGCATCATTCAGCATCAGGAGGTCTATCAGCCTCATAGACCTATCTCCCTCTACGAGCCTCCTAAATCTTGAGGCGCTTCTCGAGCACAGGTAAAGCTTCCCAAAGACCCCAAGCCTCTGGCTCTTCCTATCTATCAGGTCGAGCTCCGCGGCCAGGGTTACGTAGTTTCTAGCGTTCACGAGGCTGGTTATGAGGCCGATCGGCCGCCCAGTCAGGAAATCCCTGTCGCCAACGCTCCTGACGATCTCGTGGAGGACGGATGCGAGGAAATCGAACGTCTTCGGAGCCTCATCCTCCAGCAGGCATGGTATTATCCTGAGGTAGCCGAGCCTGCAGATGTCGCCGTGAGCCTCCAGTATCATCCAACCACCTCCTCCCTCGCGATCGTCAGCGGCTTCGCATTCTCCCAGTCTATGCGGATCGGGCTCGGCTCGAAGTCCCCCTTATGGAGCTCCAGTATCACCTCCTTACTGACCCCGTCATCTTCCTTCAGGTACCAGAGATGCTTGTTCGACTTTGGTATGGAGTCGGAGATTATTCCAGCAACCTTGAATCCCATTTCCTCCGCGATCGGCGCTGTTACCTCGGCCATGTCTATTATCATGCCCTTCAGCTTAACCCTTCCGAGAACTATCACCGCGGCTCTATCCCATTTAAGAACCCTGAAGATCTCCTCCAAAACATCCTTGATGAACTGCTTGAACTTCTTGACGGACTCGGTGTGGAAAAGCCTCCGCGCGACGTCCTCGTAATCGTATCCCAGGAACCAGAGCCTGAGCCAGTTATCCCAAGCATATGTCTGCATATTGAAGTATGGTGGCGAGGTTATGACGAAGTCCACGGACTCATCCTCGATCGGGAGTCTTCTAGCATCCTCCATGTACGCCTCGCCCCTAACCGCCGGTATCCCATCCCTGAAAACCCTCTCGGCCTTCATCCTCAAGCACCTCAGCACGTTTCTCCTCGGCTTCCTCACGCAATTCTCCCTAACATACCTCTTCACGTAGCCAGGCGCCATGGAGAAGGAATGGGAGCACCTGACGCTTAGATGCATTCTCGTCGGGCCGTGGAGTATCCCGAGCATGAGAGCTCTGATGAAGTTCGCGAGATCCTCGTCGCCAGTCTCATCTATCAGGTCGCGCACCGCGAGAATCTGCCTCAGCGTGTAATTGCTGAAGAACGCCTTGACGTCATCGCTGACTTCGGATAACCTGTAGCTCGAGGGATTCATCCTGGCCTCAGCCCACCTTATCCATTCTAAAACGCGCTTGTAGGGGACGGGCCTAACCTTCGCCTTAGTCAAGACATAGGCCTCCGGAGAGAGGTCATTGCCTATTCCGACCCTGCCGTTTAGGCAAGCCTCGAGCGGCGCAGTCCCCTTACCGCTAAACGGGTCGAGAACCACGTCCCCGAACCTCGAGTACTTCATGATGAAGTAGTAGGCTAGAGCCGGGGGGAAGCTTCCAGTCCTAGAGCAGATCCTATGTAGGGCGATACCCCATCCATCCCTCGCCCGCTTCCACGAATCCGTGAGCTCATAGCTCAGAAGGCATGTAGCCTGCAAGGCGGCGGCGCTTTCGAGTCAGCGGCTTTATCCATTCATCTCAAAATGGCCAGAAAATAATTCGCGAGAAACCTCTAGGTATGCTACTGGATATTCGGATTCGAAGAATATGCTCGAGAGAACATCGCCGGCTGCGGATAAGATCCGCGTATATCGCGTGAGAACACTCCGCGAATAACGGGGAGAAGATGATCCGCGACGAAGCATCCTCAGCATTAGCACGCCTTAAAGTGGTCAAAGCATCCTCCCAGGCCTCACCCCCGGATCTTATGTTTTAATAGAAGCCTGAGAGATAGTATTATCCCGGGGAAGCCCGGTCGTCTAGCGGCCAAACCCACAGCTGGTCAGAATAGTTGTGGGGGTTAAGGATCTCGGGCTCTGGATCGGGCTCTCCGAGGAGAGCCCCGAGGACCCCGGTTCGAATCCGGGCCGGGCTACCATTCTCCTCTCCTCCTATCGCTTGCCCGCTCTAAACACTATGAAACATCCAGAGAATGCTTAGGATCTCCTATCTAAGGATGGTATATTTTGGCTGCAGGGGATTTGAGTGCAGGAGATGCTTTACAGGAGTTCTCATCCGCGTGGACATCAGTAGTTCCGACGCTCCTCACAAGCATCGCTTGGAGATATTTCCCGGATTCTTAGAAGTGTTGAATCGCAAGCTCGAGGATTACACATATGCTTGTGCGCGGCTAACAGATTCAGGCATGGGCAGCTGCTTAAAGGAGAACTTCATTCATCGGTAAATCACTCCCGGCAGAATCTCATGATGTACTGGGTTGCGAGGTCCTCCGCTCTCTCGAGATCCTCTAGGCTTATCCCGGGCACTCCGCACGTCATCAGGTATATTCTACTGGTCTCGAGGGTAACCTTGCTGTAGTCCGCGTCGCGGTATGGATATATCGCTATCAGCCTCTTGGAGTCCGCGACGACTATCTCCTCTCCTCCGAGCTTCTTCGGCCTATTCATCCCTATTCCGAGGAACTCCTCGCCGCTCCTCGCGAACCTCATAATCAGCTCCTCTCCCTCGAGCTTATCAGCGTCGAATGCTGCCAGGGCGATGCGCGACTCAACTGAGGCCAGGTTATAGGCGTCCACGAGCGTGTTTATCGTCGGCAGATCTTTTCCGCCGAGAATTCTCCTTATTAGCGCCTCCGAGGCCGGCCTAATCTTGGTCGGATCTATGCCGATTCTCCAGAAGAAGTCGCGGTAAGCCCTCATTATCGGATCATCCTTGAGCGAGTCGAGGCTAAAGCGCGATCTAACCCTCTCGTACACCTCCAACTTAAACCGCTCAAGCTTCTCCAATTTCTCCCGAACCCTTAGATCATCTATTCTCTTGAGGAGAACATGCAGGTCGGGGAACCTGGATCTAACCTCATCACTCATGATCAGCCTCATGTCGGAGGACGGGCTTCTCAGGTGCACGCCATCATTAAAATCTATTCCCGTGCGTGGCTGAAAATCGGCTCTCACAGCTAGGCATTTGATTATGAGGCGCTTAGCATGACACCGATGAAAAAGGAGGGAGGAGCAATGAGGCTCGATAAGTCTGAGCCCCATCTTCAGCTTTCCTGATCCAGCTATTTTCTGAGCTTCAGCATCCTAGCTAATGCCAGCACGATGGTTGAGCCGGCGATGGATTGCGCTATCAGCTCTCCCGGCAGAACTCCGAGATATCCGATCCACACCACGTCCCACCAAGAGAAGCTTGGAAGAATCAGCGCTGGGAGATAGGATCCAACGATTAGGGTTATGATTAGCGAGGAAGCCAGGCTCGAGAGGATTACCCTAAGCTTGTTTAGCTTGCCATAGCAGATCCTGTAAACCGCGTATGAGGCCATTAGGTTCGCTAGGCTGCCGAGCACTACGTCAATCGGGTTCGGCGGGTATCCGAGGGGAAAGAGGTTCGCGAAAAGGCATCCTAGGAAGACGCCGTAGACCGCTGGAAGCCCGAGGATCGCCGAGAGCATTATCAGCGCATCCGACAACCTCACCTGAAATGGGAGGAAGCTTATCGGCGCCAGCGCGAATGTCATGACGAAGTATATGGCGGCGATCACGCTCATCTCAGCAATCTGCTGGGTCATTTTCATATACGACATCAGATCAGCCCTCCCAGGCCTCGGCCAAGAACTTATAATCCATTTCATCGAGCCTCCATCCAGCAGCTCCCGCATTCTCCTCTAAATGCTCCTTTCTAATCGACTTCGGTATCGTGATGACGTGCTCGCGCCAGATCACCCAGTTTAACGCGACTTGAATGGGTGTTTTCGAGTATCTTTCGGCGACCTCGCGGAGCACTCTCACCCTCTTGCTCGGCCTCGATGACGACAGCTCTCTATATAGCTTTCCCTGACCGAGCGGGCTGTATGCAACCACGGTTATTCCCTTCTCATAGCAATATGGTATCAGATCCCTTTCGATGCTCCTCTCATAAAGGCTGTACTCGACCTGATTCGCAACTATGTCTGCGTGGGACAAGTATGATCGCGCCTCCTCGATGAGGCTCGCCGAGAAGTTGCTCACGCCGATGTATCTTATCCTCCCCTCATCATGAAGCCTCTCCAGCGCTCTCATGGTCTCGCTCAGCGGTATCAGGGGGTTCGGCCAGTGTATGTAGTATAGGTCTATGTGGCTTGTCTGAAGCCTTTTCAGGCTCCTCTCGCAGGCCCTCAGCACGTCATCGTATTTCAGATTCGTGTGCCAGACCTTGCTCGCTATGAAGACCTCATCCCTTCTAAATTTCTTGATAGCTTCTCCAACGAGCTCCTCCGAGTGGCCGCCTCCATAGATCTCGGCGGTATCTATGTGGTTCATGCCGAGCTCTATCGCGTATTGGATGGCCTCGATGGCCTGCTTATCAGCCGAGTAATCCGGGGACATTCCTCCCCCAATTCCCCACGTTCCCAAGCCTATCGCGGCTATTTTCTCGCCCGTTTTACCAAGCCTCCTATACTCCAAGGCACAATTACCTCAAAGCAAGCTCATTGCCCGTTTTAATGAATTTTCAAGACTTTTCTCGGCTGGTCCGATTCCACCTCATACTTCGCAAAGCCTATATTATGAGGCACACGATG
The DNA here is from genome assembly GCA_023268255.1 of Candidatus Wolframiiraptor sinensis. Taxonomy (GTDB): domain Archaea; phylum Thermoproteota; class Nitrososphaeria_A; order Caldarchaeales; family Wolframiiraptoraceae; genus Wolframiiraptor; species Wolframiiraptor sinensis. Next base: position 173,876 of record JALNJX010000003.1, on the reverse strand, counting down.
CGCGGCGGAGATTCATGCCATCAAGACTGGAGCTTTCATCGATTAACGCGCGGCGAGCCGCCAACTACATAATCAGCAAGAAAGGGAGAGATGGTGGATACCTCACTTATCAATATCGCGGAATATTCGACTCGAGCGTGGATGACACTTACTACGCCATCAAATCGCTTAAACTTTTAGGCTTGGATCCTCCTGAGCCCGAGAAGACGATCTCCTTCCTTAGGAGCATTCAGAGGGATGATGGTGGTTATCCGAGCTCGGCGATCGCCCAGAAGACCCCCGCGGCGCATCCGACTATCTGATGCTAAAGCTCAGAAATGCTCTAAGGAGAAAGGAGAAAAAGCGCGGCATGAGTAAGATCGCGAGAGCTGTTGAGGAGCTCCATCCAAAAATTGAGGGGGGCGTCCTTAAATCCTGGGATCTGACTGAGAAGCTCTATAACATTGAGATCTCCTCAAGGCTCTCCGACCTGCATATGGTAGCTGAGGCCTTGGAAATCCTCGGTCGCAAAATTGATCATGAAGAAAAAGTAAAGAGTGTTGTTCTTCTTTACAGGATGCAGGATGGCGGGTTTGGCTTAAACTACTCCTCCATCGATGAGACCTTCTACGCGCTAGTGGTGTTCGAGAAGCTCGGATGCGACGTCGAAAAGCTCGGAGATACCGCGGCATGGGTGAAGGAATGCGAGGACCCACTCGGCGGGTTTAGGGTGATGCCCTCCGTCAAGAGAGCATATTTGCTCTCGCACCTATATTATGGTCTAATGTCCATGAGAATTCTGAGGCTTAAGCCGAAATATGTCCAGCAGCACCTCGAGTTCACCATGAAGTGCGCTAATTATGATGGCGGGTTTAGAAACTCCGTGCACATCGGGCTGTCGAGCTTGGAGGCGACATTTTACGCACTATCGTCCCTCACGATGCTCACGGGGGAAGGATCATGAAAGAAAGAGCACATGAAAAGCACATCCTCTACGCCCTCTTGAAGAATTCCTTAACCGACTTCGGCTGCCCCATTTGCAAGCTACTCTCCAGGAGGAAAGAAGAGTGGATTGGGAGCTTATTCCACGAGCTCGCCAGCGATGCCCATGTGAGGAGGAGGATTAGGGAGAAGGGGTTTTGCGCCCACCACCTCTGGGACATCATCAGGTATGTGGAAGCTAATCCGGGGATTGATGGGCTGACCACCTCAATAATTCTGCAAGACCTATTATCTTCTAAGATCGAGCAGCTCGAAAGGGGCGAGATACCGAAACATCCTCATGAATGCGTGATATGTGAGATCTTGGAAGAGGGTGAGGAGATCTACATAAGCTCTCTCGCCGAATGGATTGGGGAACCGGAGATCCTTAACCTATTTCGGGGAGAGAGGCCCATGCTCTGCCTCCCCCATCTAACCGCTCTCCTGAGGAGGATGGGCGGCGAAATCGCATCAGAAGTCCTTAGAATACAGCTCGAGAAGATGAGGAGCATCGATTATAGGCTCAGATCCCTGATCAGGAAATACGATTACATGGTCGAGGAAAGAATAGCTGTTGAAGAGATTGAGGCGAAGAGGATCGCCGCTGAGATCCTGAGAGGAATGGATATTTAGGACTGGGATGCGCGGCCTATTTTTCGAGATGGAAGCCGGCTACCTTTAATGAATCTTCTCCAAGTATTCCCTCACGCCCTCAAGGATGAATTGAATTGCTATCGCCGCTAGTAGCATGGCCATGATCTTCGAGATCACGCTCGCCCCAACCTCTCCCAGCATTTCGTGGATTGGAGCGGCGAACCTGAGTATAATCCAGGTTATGAGGGCGGCGAGTGTAACCGCCGAGATCGCGACGATTATTCCGGAGGTCTTCAGTATGATTATCGTCGTGGTTATGGCGCCGGGCCCCACGAGGAGCGGGACGCCCAGTGGAACCGCGCCAGCCTGCTCCGGCTTATAGGCCTTGAGCTGGGTCTCAGTCTTGAGTAGGAGCTCGAACGCTAGGAAGAGTAGGAGTGCTCCTCCGGCGATCCTGATACTGTAAAGCTCTATGTCGAATATTCTTAGAACCCACTCGCCGAGCGTCGCGAATACTATGAGTAGGCTGAAGCCCGTGAGAACTGCCGTGTTGAAGATCCTCATCCTCGCGGCCTTATCTAGCCCACTGGTCAATCCGATGAATAGCGGTATATTTCCCAGGGGATCCATCACTATCAAGAGAGAGATGAGGGACTTCAGAAGATCCATCATAATTATTTCAATCATAAAGAAAGCTCTTATGAAACCCATTTATAGGCGTGGATTCAGCCGGCCACCCTCCCTATTGTCCAGTGCTTACTCTACTAGTGATGCGGCCTTAAGCCTGTTTATGAGGTCTAGTAATGGTTCCCTGACCTCATCGGCGCTCGTCTCGCTCAGGTTTGAGAACTCGGTTACGACCTCTTCAACAGTCCTGCCGTCGCAAATGCTCCAGACGTATGCGACGATCTCATCAACCCTGTAAGCTTCATTCGCCTCATTAACCAGTATGAGGTTTCCTTCCTCGTCTTTGAACAGCTCGCCCTTACGCTTAAGCTTAACCTCCTCCATGACGAAATTTATCCAAGCGGGTCCGATATAAGCATTTCAGAAGAATAATTCCGGCGTTATAACCCAGAATTCTGAAAAAATGTTCACCGCCCGCTTAATCTCTCCAAAAATTCCTTTGATATCTTGACCACCTCGCTCTCAGATATACCTAGAAGCTGATTTAACCCCATTCTGCTCTCGCTCAATTTTCTGATGAGCTCATATCCGAGATATCTGCCGGCGAAGCTTAAGCCCTTCACGGATTGATATGGCGAGTAGAATTGATCTACGAGCCCTTTCCGGGCGCCATCCAGGTAGCTGGCGGCCAGTTCGCCCATCCGCCTCCTGCATTCCTCGGCCCAATCCTCCTCCGCAATGCCGTGCCACGAGTCCTCGGCGAGTATCAGCTTCTCCAGGAACTGGGCTAATCCCTGGCTGTAAAGCCGGAAATACGGGTTTTCCTCAAGCTCGGCGTATCTCTCTGCTCCGCCTCTTTCCATGGCTTGGCGAAGCTGCCCTAAGCCGAATGCCAGAACCCCGCGAACATCCCGTTGATCGATCCACTTCAGCGTCGCTAGGGCTCCGAGATCGATGAATAGTGCCGCCTCATCGAGGATCGAGGCGATCCATCTAGACTTCCACCCCGATCCGACGTATATCGCGAAGATCGGCTCGCGGGGGAATCCGAGCCTCCTAGACGCCGCGGAGTATACATCCTCCAAGCTCTGGAGCGTGGTCATCCAGGCCTCGATCAGATCATGGATCACCGCATCAATTCGCCCGAGAACGCGCATGATCTCGGCTTGAAGGCGATCGAGATCGCGCCAGTAAGCTGCCTCGAAGATTAGTAGCTCGGGGTATCTCGAGGCATAGTTGTTGATCCATCCATGAAACACCTCCTCCGGATTCTTTCCCGAGTAATCCTTCCAGTAGATTATGAAATCTCTCATGCTGTCGATTATCCTCATCGGCTGCCCCTACCTCCTATATGGTGCTGCGCGGGCTTAACTATGTTCCGGGGATTCTATAAGGGCTTCCAAAAGGCCTTCTCCTGCTTGAGAAGCCGTGGAAGCAGGTTGACCTCATCTATTATCGCGTCGGCGCCTCTCCGGATGAATATCTCCAGCGCGTAAGGGTTTGTGAGAACTCCAGTGAAGACCGCGTCCAACCCGCCCTCCCTGGCATTCTCGACTAGGAGCAGATCCTCCATGGAGTTTCCCACATACATGATTCGCTCCGCGCCGAGCTTTCTGGAGCACTCGATCAGAATTCTCGGATCCGGCTTCTCGTACCTGCTGGGGGGCTCAGCCGCGAAAACGCTAGCCTTCAAGTCGAAGTATTCGAGGAAGCCGTTGAGCGCTTTCTCCGTCTCCCATCTCCCCCTACCCGTGGCCATCGCGAGACCCTTCGGAACGCTCTCAACGAGCTCCTCCAGCGTATTCCTCTCGATCAGCGGTTTCTCCCGGTCGATCAGCCCCCTCCATGAGACGAAACGCGGCCTTGCTCCATATCTCTCCTTAACACCATCCTCACCCAAGTAAACCTCATCGTAGAGAGTCGCGAGGAGGCCTGAGCCGTAGCCGGTGAGGGGGCCTAGAATGCTCCTCAGCTCCTGGATCTGCTTCAGCCTCCCCATCTTCTTGGCCTCGGCATCAATTATCTCCTCGAAATCACGTAATGACATGAATTTTCCATAGAATTGTGATGCCTTCTCCAGGAGATATTTTAAGCCGCTTCTAGCGCATTCCGGCGAGCTCTTCTCAACCAGGCATCCCTCAAAATAGCTCTCGACATTCCTTATCTCGCCGATGTCATTGGAGATCCTCTGGGGGGGCTTATCCGCGCTCAGGATTATCGCCTGGATTAGGAGGTTCGTCTTATTCCAATCATTGTTGAATCCTCCGAGCATCTCGATCCTCGCTAGAACGTCGTTCACGTCCTCCCCCAGGCGGCATTCAAGCCCATAGAGTTTATCGAGGATTATGCAGGCCACCATACGATCGGCCAGGTAATATGATCCCGTAGAGTCCACGAGCGTTCCATCGCAGTCGAAGATTATCGCCTCGACCTCGCGCATCTTTTCATAGCTCTTCAGATGAATCATTACGCCATCTCCGAGAAGCTTGTAATCCATGCTTGATCCTCCTATCTGCTGACCGCCGGGGCGGCTCTGATCGCCATAACTTCCTGGTAGAGCTCCTCAAGTATCTTCTGGTAGTCCGCTTTGCCGCTTTCGACGCGATCCATGTCTGCCTCAAGCCTCCTAGTGAGCTCCTCCGAGACGTAGTCCCCAAACCTCTCTATGAGGTATCGGTATACCGCTATGCCCTTCTTGGTCGCTATGAGCCTTCCATTTCTCTCTATCGCGTAGCCGCGCTCGAGAAGCGTCTCGATTATCTTGCTGTAGGTGCTTGGCCTACCGATTCCCCTCTCCTTCATCAGCGCGACGACATCTCCCTCGGTCAGGAGCCAGGCCGATGGAACCTTTCTCATCTCCAGCCCGCTCACCGGATACTCGCCCGCCTCGACCCTATCAGCGATCCTGATTACCGGGTAGAACTCGAGAAAGCCCTTATCCAGGAGCTTCACATCCCTGGATAACTCGACGCTGTTGTCCAGAACATCCACCGAGATCCTTTGGGTGATTACCTTGGCTGGCCTGCACTGGCTCGCGATAAACCTCCTGAAGATCAAGTCATACATCCTGTAATGGGTCTCGGTCAGCCTAGCAGCCGGTATCGTGATTAGCCCTATCCTGACGTAGTATCGGAGCTTCTCCGCATCGAGAGGCTTGACAGGCCTAATGCACTCATGGGCGCCCTCCATCCTGTAAGCCCTAGGCGCGAACAGGCTTGGATCTATCCTGCTCAGGTACTCCCTTGCTATACTCATTCCAACCTGGGAGACCGTAGTCGCATCCGTTCTGTGATACGTTATGAGGCCGGCCTCGAAGAGCTCTTGCGCCACTCTCATCGCATTCGCCGCCGAGAGCTTTAGATATGATGATGCATCCCTTAGAAGTGAGTCGGTCGTATATGGCGGGGGCGGGTTGATCGTAACCTCCTCCTCGCCGAGTATCCTGACTGTTGCCTTCAGCCTTCCGGCCTCCCACTCCCTTAAAACCTCTTCAACGTTTTCCGGCTCGAGTAGGTCGATGTAGAGGTTCTCGCCGAGCCTGACTCTGATCATCATTCTCTTCTTCCTATAATCGATCGTTCTCTCGGCTATCCATCCGAGCACCGGTGTCTGGACTCTTCCAGCCGAGAGCCACCTGCTTCCGAAGCGCTCCCAGAGCTTTCTGCTAAGCTCGAATCCTATCCACCTGTCCTCGATCCGCCGGAGGAGCTGCGCCTCGACGAGGCTTATGCTCACGCTTCTCTTATTCTGGAGAGCCGAGAGGAGAGCTCTTCTCGTAACCTCGTGGAACTCCAGCCTATGGATGTTGGGGTTGAATGGCTTGATCAGGCACATGAGGTCGTATGCTATCTTCTCGCCCTCGGCATCCGGGTCCGTCGCCAAGTAGACCTCATTATACTGCTGGGCGAGCCTCCTAATGGCCTCGATTATCTCGATCTTATCGAATATGTCGTCCGATCCGCATGAGGGGCACGGCCTTCCATCAGCCCACTGCTCCCCGCAGTTATAGCACCTCTTTATGACTCCATAAACCGGGATGAATCTGCCATTCATATTCTCGACGCCGTGGAGCCCTCTCTCGGAGCCGGTGATCAGGTCTGTTATGTGGCCCTGTGTCGCGGCCACGCCCACGATCATCCCGCCTATCGCCGCCTCATAGATCGTTAGAGGGCCGATTCTCCTCCTGAAGGGCCTTCCGAAGAGATAGGCGATTGTCCTGGCCTTCGTCGGGGACTCGACGAGCATGAGAGCTGCCCTAACGAGATCCTTCACCCGGATCTCGACCTCTCCTCGCTGGATCTCGCCGAGGAGTTTCCGCTCCCTATCGATTTGCTCGAATATGAGCTCGGCCTTCTTCTCGTCGTAGGGCTCAAAGTCCAGCTCCTCTATCTGGGCCTTGAGCCTGGATATGAGCCCCCTGAAGGCCCTGGCGTCGTCGACGACCACGATGCTCGCGCCCTTCATGATCCCGTAAGGATATAGCCTCGAAGTCCTGCCCGATGCCTGTATGTAGCCGGTCGTATCCGGTATTATCAGCGTGAAGCCATCCCCGGCCTGCTTCAATGTTATGTCAAGATCCCTCTCGATCCTCTCCAGAAGCTGCGGGCTGAGGATCTTTCCAACGAATTCTCTCGCGGATGCTATCACCTCCTGCGCGTAGCCCTCAAATCCGTCGAGCTTCATGCCCTCTTCATCCGCCCTCCTTATCTTCTCCATCACATCCTTAGTCAGCGGCGTTATCTTCCTCAGCTTCGCTATAATCGGCTCGGACTCCCTCCTCGAGCGCTCATCCAGTATCGGCATTAGGTTCAGGATGAGTATCAGGAGCTTCGCGGGATTATACTCGGCCTTCTCGATCCTTATCTCCCTTCTCGGGACTCCGGCGAAGACCGCATATCTTATTCTCGATGGGAGATCTATTCCGCGCGTGAAGGGGCTTCTCGAAGACGCTATCCCGACCATCACGTCTATCTCGCCGCTCGCGAACTTCTGGAGAATATCCTGGCTCATCTTCCTGTATAGGTGGACTTTTATCCCAGCTTTTTCCAAGGCCTCCGCCACATTCTCGGCATATGATCTTCCAAGGGCATGCGGGATGAACACTAGGCATCCTCCACCATGCCTTTTCACGAGCTTCACGGTTTCCTCGATCGGGCTTCCCGCGGGCTCGACATAGAGGTCCTCGACGTTTCTCACGAGCTCCTGGAATCTCCCGACCTCGAAGTCTAGGAGCTGCTCGAATATCATCATCCGCCTCGTCCTCCTTCCCCTGAGCGTCGCCCCCGCGACCACGAGTATCCCTCTCCTCCTCTTCCTCTCCTCCTCAACCGCCCTCGAAAGCCGCTCATACTCATCGGAGAGACCCTTCGACGGCGACCTCGCCAGCTTGATCCTGACGTCTATGAGCTTGAGCGCGAGATCCACCGCCTCGGGCCTAAGCCCGAGAAGGCCAATAGCCTTGTCAATGTTCTTCGGGGACTTGAGAAACGAGTCCACGTCATCGACGAAGACGAAGTCGAATGGCTTTATGCCCATGAGGAGGTCTCCGTGATCGATTAGGAACCTGTCGGTTGTTATCAGGATTATCGGGCCATCGTTCTTTTTCAGAGAATTGAGAACGTTCTCCCTCTCCGCCCTGCTAAGGCCGGCATGATAGAGCAGGAGTCCATCGCTGATCCTCAGCCCAAGCCTCTCCGCGAAGGAGATGGCCTTCTCATAGAGCTGCTGGACGAGGATGCTGCTCGGGACTATCACGTAGCATCGCCTACGCCTCGCCGTGTAGAGGTATAGCGCCATTATCAGGCCTAGGACGGTCTTGCCGACGCCCGTGGGAGCCACTATGGCGAAGTTGTCGCCCGAGATTATCCTCTTTGCCCAGACCTCCTGAAGCGCCCAGGGCTCGAAGCCCAGAGCCCTCCTGAAAAACCTCCTAAACTCCTCATACTCCAGCTGGATTCTCAGGTACTCCTTGAGCTTCTGGAGCCTTCCGGCTTTTTTCAGCACCTCTGCCGCCTCGATGAGGCCCGCGGCCTTCCCGGGCAGGCACTTCTCGCATACCCCGACCTCGATCAGCCTAGCATCAGCTATCTCCCCGCCGCAATTGCTGCACGCGAAATTGTATATGCTCCTAATCTCCATCCAAGCAGAAGATCCCTAAGCAATACTAAAAACCATTCCCTCGCGAGCGCCTTATCGCTAGATTTTTAAGCACCCTGGCACTTTTATTCTCCTGAGGTTCCCGGAAGGGTAAAGCTAAATCCCGATGATGAGAATGACCTGCACGGATGCTAGATGAGGAGCATGCGCCTCTCTGAGGGGGCTTCTGGAGGCCGCTTTAAGGTGAGGATCAGGATCTTCGGGCCGCTTAGGGAGGTCTCGAGAGAGGATTTTTTCGAGGTTGATGCCGGCGAGAATGAGAGTCTCATAGACGTCTTGAGAAGGCTTCCAGAGCCCCTCCGGGAAAGGATCTTAGAGAATGGGGAGATTTCCCCCGAGCTCCTCGTTCTGATCGATGGCGTCGAGATCTCCTGCCTCGGCAAGCCGGATGAGATATCTCTTAAGGATGTTAGGGAGATACACATGGTGCCCGTGATTCATGGAGGCTGAGATACAATTTGAGGCTCATGAATTTCGGGGACAAGTGGGCCGCCGCATCCGTTCTGAAAAATCCTAGGAGAAGCTTTCTAGCCGATCCCGTTAAGATCCTAGATGCTCTTAGAGCCGCGAATAGGGGCGCGGTTATACAGGCATTTGATGCCAAATGCGTCGCATCCGTTAGGCAGATTCACGCGGCGGCCGTCGCCGCCCACCTGGCCTTCAAGGCCGGAACAAATATCTCGAAGAAGATGGAGATGGAGCTTCTGCTCAGGCTCGCCGCGGATACCCAGATATGGAGAGCTCTCGATAGGCTCGGCGTGAGGGCGGACACAGAGGAGGTTGGCCTCTGCGTCCTCGCCGATGATAGAGCCTCGGCCGCGAGAATTGCGGAGGAACTTGCTAGAGCGGTGGGCGGCGTGGAGGTTGATGATGATTATCTCATGAGAAGCGAGAGGCTTGCTAAGGCCGCCGAATTCTACAGCATAGAGGAGGCGGAGATCGAGTCCGTTCAAGCGAGCAGTAGAGCTGAGGCGATATTCATCCTAATATTGGAGAGGATCGCTACCTTGGACCTCAGAAGATGAGCGGGCGGCGAGCCTCGCGATCTTATCAGCCTCATAATTCTCACCTCTCTCAACATGCGTTACAACGAATTTCTCGAGGTTCCTGGCTAGGCTCATGAGCTCCGCGTATAGCGGCGATAGTCTGCTACTTTTAACAGAGTACTCCCCTTTAATCTGCTTAACGAGGATCTCACTATCGGAGAAGAGCTCGACCTCGGATGCGCCTAGGGTCAGCGCCTCTCTCAAGGCCTCTATCGCCGCCAGATACTCCGCTTCATTATTAGTCCTGATCCCGACATATCTCCCCCTACTGGAGATCAGCGTACCGCTTTCGTCGAATATCAGGTAGCCTATGCCGGCCGGTCCAGGGTTACCCTTAGAGCAGCCATCCGAGAATATCCTCAGCCTTCTCAAGCCGCGGCCTTCTTCTCGATCTTTCTAATCACGATCTGATAGCTCTTGGGCAGCTTCTTTGAGGCTAGGTCGAGGGCCTCCTTCGCCGCCTCGAGGCCATTCTCTCTCACGAGGACCTTGAATACCGTGGAGCCGCGGAGAACTCTTGCAGCCCTCCCGACGGGCTTCCCGAAGGCGCGCCTCATCCCCTCCTGGAGCCTATCAGCGTGAGCGCCGAAGATCAGCTTATTCTCCCTCAAGACGTGGTGCGGGTGCGCCTTGAGCTCCGCGAAGTAGTTCGCTTCGCCAAGCTTCGAGCTCAGATACTTCGTTAAGGCAACTCTCGCGGATTCCAGCGAGACATCCCTGATCTGCACATCCTCCTTGGCGACCAGGGAGAGCTCATACTCGTAGTCATCAGAATATGTTCCGGCGGTGTATTTCGCTATTCTGGGCTGGGGGGCGCCGGCGATATAGTCAACCCTCGTATACGGCCTCTCAAGAGATCTCCAGTTCTTTGCCTTCATCTCCCGGGCTAGGCGTTAAAGCCGCTTAATTAGGCTTCCTCCTGAAATCCGAGGAGCTCGCAGATGCGGAGAAGCTCATCGGGAGATAGCTGGAAGATTCTCTTGGAGGCTAGCTGCTCCGGGAGCTCTCTCACGAGGCTGGTGGGCAGCGCGCCATCCTTCGATAAGTCCATTAGAACACGCCTTAGCACCTGCCTCCTTCTCGTGAAGAGCCTCTTCCAGAGAAGCTTGCAGGAGCTTCCCAGCGCCGGAACCCCGCTCCTCCGCCTCATCACGACTATCGTCGAGTCGACCTTCGGAGGAGGCTTGAATAACGTTCTCGGAACGATCTCCATCCTCCTGATCTCGTAGAATAGGCTTGAGATCGCCGAGATGTACACGTATTTCGGCGAGCCGGGAGGGGCGGTCAGCTTGGACGCGAACTCCTTCTGGAGGGTTAATACCATGAGCTCCGGCAACTGCTCCACCAGCCACTCGATGAGCTTTGAGGAGATTCTGTAAGGCGGATTTGAGACGACTTTATTGATGCCGCCCGGCTTCAGGCGCAAGATGTCGCCGAGCAGCACCTCCACATTTGGATACACTTCTGAGATTGATCTAAGGTTCTCCGCGAATCTCTCATCAACCTCGACCGCTATCACTCTTCCAGCTTTTTCGGCCAGCCTCTTAGTGAGCTCGCCGCCTCCGGCCCCAACCTCCAATACGACGTCTGATCGAGATAGCTCCGCATACTCCACCATCCTATCGAGGATCTCTGGGTCTGTGAGGAAGTGCTGGCCGAGAGCCCTTCTCCTGCTCCCTCTCATGCCGCGGTTTCCCGGGATATCGGCGACCTAACGAATAGCCTGTATTTTTCCTCCGGGCTCCTGAGCTCCTCGAGTATTCTCTGCTGGAGCGCCTTCACAGGGTCGAGCACCCCACCGCGCTTCCTGAGGTCCTCGTAGCTCTCGAATGGCTTAATCTCCCGCTCCTCTATTATCTTCATCGCGATCTTTTTCCCAATTCCCGGCATGAGCTCAAGCGCGTGCATCCTCGGCGTCAGGGGCCGAGCCGTGTTGAAGAAATCGACGAAGCGCTTCTCATTCTCCTCCAATATCTTGAGGATCACGCTCTCGAGATTCATCTTAGCGTTAACCGTCAAGTCGTCATAATTTATCCTCCTGAGAATTCTCAAGACGCTTCTGGGCACATCCTTCCCGATGTATAACCTGCTTCCCACCGCCGGCTTATTCCCCTTCGGTGTGGCCGCCTCGAGGAGCGTGAAGAACTCCTCGCCGAGAAGCTGGATCACGTTCTCATCCCTATGAACGATTATGTTCGAGGCTTGAGCCTTGATCTCTGAGGCGGGAAAGACGTCCAGCACATACGCGAAGTCCTCGTATTTTTTCTGTCTCACCAATACGCCTCACATCCTGCTACAAGCAATTTATGCTCTACCACTATTCTCTCTCTTTTGTTTCCTGCAGATAGGCTTTAATGAGCTCAACTATCGCCTGGAGCTTTTCCTCGGAGAAGAGAAGGGATGGAACAAGCCTCTTATAGCCGCTCAGGATTGCCCTGAGCTCCTCGACGTGAGTTGGGCAGATATCGACTATCTGGACGGCCTCTTCTCTCGTGAGCTCAAACCTTTCCATTAGCTCTTTTATCAGCTTCTCGGCCTTATCGGCTGGAAGCTTCGAGTATCTTATAACATAGTTCAAGACTCTTTGCTGGAGGGTTGTCAGCTCGACCTCGCTGTTACTAAGTATTCTCTCGACCTCTGGAAGTGATAGTGGGGTTCGGGAGATTATCTTCCTCGCCATGGCGATCACGTGCTCCACCTAATCAGGTGATCCGGGAGAATCATCAAAGTCCTAGAGCTCTCGCCAAGCCCGACCCTAACTATGTATGCTCTCCCCCGCTTGCCCAAAATCTCGCCTATCTTACCGTGATATCGCCTATGCGGCGCGCCCTTATGCACCGATGGGTTCAACTTGATAACGACCTTCTCGCCGGGCTGAAAATCCTGTAAATAGATCTCGGGGTTAGGCCCCTGCCTACTCCCCACGGGCCTCGTGAGCAGATCCCTGGACTTATAACGGAGCCCCTTAGACTTCGGCATTTTCCGACTTTTAGCTCGGATCTCCCAGCTTATATTTTTTGCTAATTTTAGACCCCTATCCCCTGTTTCTACCCCTATCCCCTGTTTCTAAAACTCTTCTCAAGACGCTATTTTCCGGATCTTCTCCTTGTCCATGGAAGCTGCTGAATATTTTGAGGAGCCTCAATGAGGCTATCGCGGGTGGAGGGGCAGGAATAAAAGCCCTGATGAGGCCTGTAGTTAAAGCTTTTGATGCTCCACGAAGGAGTAATCCCCAGCTTGACGCAGGTGAAGGGTTGTCTAGATGCCCCTCCCGCCTCACCCTCTTTTTCCTCCTTAAAACCTTTATCAGAGCTAAGTGCGGGAGCCAACCTTATCCCTGATCTTCTTGAGAAGATTACTTAATGGGCCTGTAAGCTTATCTGCTGGGATATCTAGATCTGCCTCAACATACTCCGGCGGCTCCCTGCTCGTCCCTCCGCCGATATACTTCAGCTCCATGGTCTCGATTCCCCTTAGAGTGCTCTCTAGAAGCTTCTGCCTCTGAATTCCTATCGAGACGGGGACCATGATTACCTCGTTCTTCTGGCTTATCCTGAAGACCTTGAAATTGAGATCCTGAAGCCTCCTCGTCTTCGCGTACTTGACCGGATCCAGCACCAGCGCCACCGCCTTCGGGAAGAGCCTCTGATACAGCTTCTGGGTCTCAATGTCTATCGCTGAGAGGAATACGTCGAAGCCCGGATGCGAGTGATACCACCCGACGATGTATAAGCCGGGCCTATTCCTGAGAACCCACTCCGCCGCCGCGCCTATAGTCTCCTCCTCCAGATAGACGAAGCCCGGCGTCGATTTCTGCTCGCCCGTAATGGCATCCCATATCTCGAGCACATCTCCCTTCTTCAGGTACTTTCCAACGAGAAGGCCCGCGACCTCCCTATTCAAGTCGTCTAAGGCGTGCTTCAGCATCTTTCCCAGCGCCAGCGGATATATCCTAACCCTCATGCAGGAGAAAACACCGTTCAAGAAAATCTTAAACATTCTTATGCTATTAGCTCGGGGAGGGGTGGCGCCCCTCACCCAAATCTTACTGAAAAACTCTCGAGAAATACTTTCTTAGAGGATTCCTGCACAACATATTTATATATCGTGTGGTCGCCCTATTCTCAGGCAGGAGGTTTGAAGGAGATATGAAGATTAGGATTATTCCCGCCGTGGGAGGGGGTAATCCCATCGAGCTTGATGTCTCACCCTCCACGACAATCGGAGCTATCAGGGCTAAGGTTTGCGCCATGAAGAAGCTTCCACCAGATACAACAAGGCTCACCTACAGGGGTAGGGCGCTTAAGGACACGGAGACGCTCGAGTCAATAGGAGCGCAGGATGGAGATAAGCTCATACTGATAACTAGAACTGTCGGAGGATAATTCTCGCGGATAATCCCCGATTTTCGGCGTTAAAACTAATTACTTCCCTCTCGGATATAGGAGTAATAGCTTGAAAACGCAGCTTCCCGAGGCTCTGTGGAGTAGGAGGCTTGCGCTAGAATACAAGTTGATGCGAGAGAATGAGCCTACCTTCGACATAGTGGATAATCAGCTGACGCACTACCGAGGAGTGATCATTGGCGAGGGTCTCTATGAGGGCGGATTCTTCAAGGTCGAGGTGCTCGTTCCCCGAGCATTCCCCTACACGCCTCCCGACGTCATCTGGTGGACGAGGATTTGGCATCCGAACTTCACGGATGAGGTTCCCGCGAGAATCTGCGAGTCGATCTTCAAGAATGACTGGAGTCCCTCGCTCCACCTCTTCTCCGTCATAGAGGCTTTAAGGAACCTACTCAATAACCCGAATCCCGATGATCCTTTAAACACGTTCGCCGCCGCTGAGATGAAGTATAGGCCGGATATTTTCGAGGCGAGAGTCAGAAGATACATCGAGCTGTATGCTAGGCCGGAGTACGCCTTTCAGGATTAGCCGGGGAGCCCTGAAATGGGCGAGAAATAATACTCATATAAGCCACGTGAGCCGCTTCTCCATGGTAGAATGACCGAGGAACGGAGAGATCTCGAGCGATATGATCGCCAGGTCAGGATTGAGGGCTGGGATCAGGAGAATCTTACTAGGGCTAAGATCGTGGTCGTTGGCGTTGGAGCAACCGGATGCGAGGTAGCAAAAAACCTTGCATTAATGGGCATCGGCAAGCTAGTTCTAGTCGATAATGATGTGGTCGAGCTATCGAATTTGAGCAGGCAAATGCTCTTCTTGGATGATAACTTAGGCGAGCCTAAAGCCATAGTTGCCGCCGATAGGTTGAGGAAAATGAATCCCCTCGTGAAAGTTGAGCCGATCTTCGATGATGTTAGAAACCTTGATGAGTCGATCTTCGAGGAGGCAGACGTCCTGGTATCCTGCCTCGATAATTGGCCTGTCAGGAGGTGGCTCAACTCGCTGGCGGTCGCGTTGAATAAACCGCTCGTGGACGTCGCGATGGAGGGGTTTTACGCCAACCTCCAGATCGTTATTCCGAAGAAGACCGCTTGCCTGGAGTGCCATGGAGAGGAGCTCATGCCTAAGGAGATGCAGCTCGCCGAGTGCACGCTGAGAAGGAGAAAGCCCGAAGACCTAGTTCAAGACCTGAAGCAGGCTGGAATAGAGATAAGCTTGAAGGTCGCCGAGAAGCTCTTCGAGCACGATATCAAGACAGTATACGATCTGAAGTATGCTCAGGAAAGCGTGCTGATGAGACTCGATGATAAGACCTTGAAGATTGTTAGGGAGATTAGGGAGAAGCTAAGGCCGAAGCTCCCAGCGCTTCAAAGCGTCGCCGCCATGATCTCCGGATTGGCATCGACGGAGATAGCCAAGATACTCCATGGAGATAAGCTCGGAGAGCCCATAAAGGGGCTCCTAGTGTATGACGGGCTTTCGGGGCAGTTCACGATCGCCGAGCTGGAGAGAAGCCCGGACTGCTTCGTCTGCGGGGACATCGTCGAGGAAGGGCTGACGATCACCGTCAAGCCCAGCGAGACAATTCTAGAGCTTAAGAAGAAGATAGCCGAGATGTTCAGCATTCCAGATCCCGAAGTACTATACCGGGAGTGGAGGCTCTCAGATGATAAGAGGATCTCAGAGCTGGGAATCGGTGAGGGCGATACATTATATATCACCACCAGCAGAAGGTTCATGCCACTACAGTTAAGGGTTCGGATCTCCGAAGGTGATGGGCCTTGAAGAGGATAATATTAGCAGAGGAGAAGAAGGCGGGTGAATGGGATCTAGAGTTCGAGGAGGAGAAGAAACCGGATATATGCCCGGTCTGCTCCGCGGAGATATATGAAGGGGTTCTCGTCTTTGAGTGCCCCTTCTGCGGAAATAAGATGCATGCTAGATGCGTTCAGCCCTGGATAGATGAGCGGGGAACATGTCCGATATGCAAAAGACCTTTATTACAGAAGGCCTGAGAAAATTAGAGGGGCTCGAGCTTGAGTAGGGCTGAAAAGGGCGGCATAGTCTTGGAGCCGAAGTATTTGGAGACCCCCAAGGGCAAGATCCCCACATATGATTTCGTCAAGGGGTTGGCGAAAGCCCTCGAGGTCCTAGATGAGGCCGTTGCGGAGCTTGAGGAGAAGATAAGAAACTTGGCGCCGGCTAACGTGTCAGAGCTAAACGACCTAAAGGCCAGGTTGGAGGGCGTCGAGGAGGGCTTAAGAAGCTTGGAAAAAAGGCTGGAGTTGGAGCTGGAGGATCTGAACGACAAGCTGACGACGCTGACCGACGTGGTTAATGATCTGGCGGAGAGGGTTCAGAGGCTCGAGGAGAGTATTAGGGGCTGACGACCGCGCGCCTCATTTCGGCGATCAGCCTCTCGAGGCTTATCCGCTTATTCTCGAGCTCCTTTATCTCTGCTTCGAGCCTCTTCTTCCGCTCCTCAAGCATGTTAAGCTCGCTTCTCAGCTGGAGAACTCGCCTCTCGAGCTCCTCTGCCGACTCCTCCTTCTCCTTGAGCTTGGATAACTCCTGCCTCAGCTCAGCCTCTTTTCTTATGAGCCTCTCCATCCGTATCTCCCTTATCTTGAAGTCCCTGAGAAGGCCCTTGAACATGTTCTCGAGCCTATCTCTTGCCTCCTCTAGACTCTTCAGGTAGTTATTTTCCAGCTCCGAAATCCTGCGCTCAAGCTCGAGCTTCTTCTCCTCGAATTGCCTCAGCTCAGCCTCCCTGAGCGCGAGCTCCTTCTCCTTAGCGTCGAGCTCATTTCCCCACTTCCTCAGCTCCTGCCTTATAGTGGCGAGATCGCTCTTCTCTTTCAACAACGCCTCAACCTCCCTCTTTATTGCCTCGCGCTCCTTGCTCAAAGCATCAATGATATCCTTCAAGCCCTCCTGAATCGAGAGAAGCGTGCTCTCGTAAAGCCTGACTTGGGCGAGCTCCTCGGAGACCTTTTCCGCCCTCTCGAGGAACACCGCGAGCCTAGACCTTATGCTCTCTGGCTGTGATGATATCGCCCCTAAAAGCGCCCGGATCTCAGCGAGACTAGACTCTATTTTTTTCAACGCATCACTGAGGGGCGTTATCCTCGCGGAGAACTCTCGCTCAAGTCGGCTCAGCCTCTCCTCTATTTTATCCTCCAGCTCCTCGACCTTCTTTCCGCCAAATGGTGCCATTTTCTAGGCAGGATTCCCTCAAAGCGTTATAAAAAGTTGATCCGCGCTTGGCCATAGCTTCCGGTTGCATGCCATGTTACGAGTCGTTTATAAAGTGGGAGAACCGAACTTCTGGGGGGCGCTGTGCGAACTTGCTCACAACTAGGGAGGAGGTAATGTCTAGGCTGTATAAGATCGGGTCGGGTGCAGCTGCTATGGGGGCGATTCATGTTCTTACACTTCTACTGAGCTGGTATGTTCAGGTGATTGATGGCACCGAGAAATATGTTCAGGGTCTCGTGAGCCCATACGGGACGATGATGTCTCTCATCGGCGGAGCACTGGCGGGCGTGGGCGTGATCCTCATCCACTTCATTAAGGGGCTCAGGAGCATGAAGAACGTCCTGGGGGTCTCGATAATCTTAGGCGGCATCCTCGCGACGATATCGCCAATATACTCATATTGGTTCTGGCTTCTCGAGCTCTCGAGCTACTCGAGGTTCGACCTAGGGTTCTTCGCGGCCGTCTTCACGGGTGTGATCTTGCTGGCCATAGGAGCTCTCGCAATACTCACGCCAATAAGGGAGGAGGTCATTTCAACGGCATTCACCGCTGTGCCGCCAGCCGCGCCGGAGTTCCTTGAAGCCGGCATGGCCGCTCCGAGCCCACCTAGGCCAGCGACTACAAAACTCGTCCCAGCATCTGACGTCGAGGAAGCAATATGTAGCATATGCTTCGACTTCATATCGGAGGGCGAAGCCGTGAGATGCAGCAACTGTGACGCGTTATTTCACAGGGGATGCATAGAATCTTGGGTGAGCGTTAACGGGATATGCCCCAGCTGTAAGGCCATCGTCATGGAGAGCTAGAAGCCGGGCTAAAAGACTAATATAACGGCGGACTGATCGAAAACGAGGTCTCGCTATGCAGCTGAAGCAGGACAAAGGTGTGAGCAGGAAATTCGAGGAATTGATTAAGCTGGCCCTCGAGAGGGGATTCTTCTCATCATCATCGGAGATCTATGGTGATGCTCCCGCAGGCTTCTGGGATTATGGGCCTCTCGGCGCCGCGATGAAGAGAAAGTTCATAGAGCTGTGGAGGAGGGAGCTGGTGAGAAGAGATGGAATGCTCGAGATCGATGGAGCGCAAATCCTGTCCAAGAGCGTCTTCAAGGCCTCCGGGCACCTAGACAGCTTCGTCGACCCCATAGCGCGATGTGGCAGATGCGGGGCAATATATCGCGTTGATAAGCTGATAGAGGAGAGGACCGGGCTGCACGTCCCAGAGAGATTGAACTTAGATGAGATGAGGAGAATGGTTGAGGAGAACGGGGTGAGGTGCACGCGATGCGGAGGTGAGCTGACGAGCTACTCCCACTTCAACATGATGTTCAGGGTTGGCGTCGGCGTCGCGGAAGCGGACGCGTACCTTAGGCCGGAGACTTGCCAGAACATCTTTGTGGACTTTCTCAGGATATACAAGACGATGAGGAGGAAGCTTCCATTCGCGATAGCGCAGTATGGGAAGAGTTTCAGGAACGAGATCTCGCCGAGGCAGGGTCTTCTCAGGATGAGGGAGTTCTATCAGGCCGAGATAGAGGTTTTCTTCAACCCGAATAGGGCCAATGATTTGCCGAAGGCTGACGCTGTGATGGATTATGAGCTGAGGCTTCAGCAGGTCGGTGAAAGCGAGCCGACCGAGATCACGTGCAGAGAGGCCCTAGGCCGGGGGCTAGTCTCAAGCAAGCTCGTCGCCTACTACCTCGCCCTGATCCAGCAGTTCTACGAGAAGGCGGGGATCCCGAGGGAGAGGATTAGGCTGAGGCAACTCGGCGAGGATGAAAAGGCGTTCTACGCCGTCGAGGCCTGGGATCTGGAGGTTGAGACAAGCCTCGGGTGGATAGAGCTCGTCGCATGCAATAATAGGGGAGACCACGATCTCGGGGGCCATCAGAGGATGAGCGGCCACGAGATGGAGGTGCTCGATGACGGCCAGAAGGTTCTGCCTCATGTATTCGAGCTCTCGATGGGCGTTGATA
Organism: Candidatus Wolframiiraptor sinensis; assembly: GCA_023268255.1. Lineage (GTDB taxonomy): Archaea > Thermoproteota > Nitrososphaeria_A > Caldarchaeales > Wolframiiraptoraceae > Wolframiiraptor > Wolframiiraptor sinensis. The sequence goes on along the minus strand of JALNJX010000003.1, from coordinate 154,853 downwards.
GGAGCCTATACTGCATCCTCGAGAACTTCCTCAGTCTCGAGGACGGGAAAACGGTGCTCAGGCTGCCGCCTTACCTCGCGCCGATAGACGCCGCCATCCTGCCGCTCGTATCCAAGGAGCCACTAACCAGCAGGGCCCTGGAAATATACGATGAGCTGAAAAGAGATTTCGACGTGGAATACGATGACTCGGGGAGCATCGGAAGAAGGTACATGAGATACGATGAGATAGGCGTCCCAATATGCATAACCATCGATCATCAGACTATCGAGGATGGAAGCGTCACGGTAAGGTTCAGGGACTCAGCGCATCAGATCAGAGTGGATGCAAGCGACTTACCCCACCTCTTAAGAGAGTGGCTGGCATATCCCTAGAGAAATCGCGAAAGGCTTTATATAGGCAATGCCCAGAAATCGAATAGAAGAAATGAGCCTTCCGCGCGATAGAGAGGAAGATTTCCGGATAACAATTCTTAATCTCATACAGGATCAGGTTAGAGTTGTTCTGGATGGGTACCGCCTCCTCCTAGACATGCTGGAGCAATTCCTGAAGGGCGAGCAGACGAGCATAATCGAGGAAATTTATCAGAAGATATTGAAGAACGATGAGAAGGCGAAGGAGGCGAATCGCCTCGTCGAGAGGGAGATCTCGAGGATCGGTGCGATCCTAACATCCAGGGAGAACTTCGTGAGGCTGACGCTGGAGGTTGATAGGATAGCGGACATCACCGAGGGGGCCGCATTCAGGATCCTGAACCTGAGCAGGATGAAGACAAGGCTCGGGAAGGAAACCTGCAAGCTCTTCCTATCTCTTGGGGAGGCTGTCCTGACGACCCTGAACTCCATGCGGCAAGCTCTGCTCGCGACCACCCTGAACTCGTCGAGCCTGGTCGAGAAGATCGTGGAGACTGAGGCTAATGAGAAGAGGGCGGACGAGATTTATAGGCAGCTCGACCTGGAGATTCTCAAGAGCAATCTTCAGATAGCTCAGCTGCTCCTATGCAGGGAGGTGGCTGAGATGATCGAGGACGTCTCCGATCACGCCGAGAGAGTCACAGATATTCTACGGACATTGACTATTGTGCCCGTTTAGAGGGCTTGGCCATGGTCGGGGAAGCCATCAGGGCCGAGCTCGTTCAAGGAAACATAATAGTGTGGGATGCGGAGAGCGGGAGAAAGCTGTATAGGATGGGATTCTATGGTAAGCCTCTCGGAATCTCGAAGCCGAAGTCCGCCGAGTTCGATGCGCCCCTCATCCTAGATATAATCGAGGCGGTATACCTTGTCGAGGAGAATTTGCTGGAGGTATACGAGGATGGAAGAAAAATGAGCTTGGAGGAGCTGATAGAATACGCTGAGAAATCCTACGAGAACTTCGGGGAGAAGTATCAGGTGTATAGGGATCTCAGGAAGAGGGGGTTCATCGTGACGCCTGGGATAAAGTTTGGAAGCGATTTCGCGGTTTACAGGGTGGGGCCGGGCCTCGAGCACGCTCCCTTCATAGTCCAAGTCAAGCTTCTCGGGGAAAGCATCTCAGCCTTTGAGATAGTTAGATCCGGGAGGCTTGCGACGACTGTTAGGAAGTATTTCACGATCGCTGTTCCCGATCGCTCGGGTGGGAAGCCGACCTATATTCTCTTCGAGTGGTGGAGGGCTTAGGCCCCTTTTATGCCGAGCTGTTGAGCTTCTCAGCTATCTCCCTCGCCCTCCTAGTAGCTGCCTCAACCGCCTTCATGACCGCTGTCCTCACACCACCTTCCTCCAAGTAGAATATCCCCTCAATCGTCGTTCCGCCCGGCGTTAAAACCATCTCCTTTATCGTCGATGGATGCATCCCCGTCTCGAGCATTAGTTTCGCCGTGCCGTAGACGGTGTATGCTGAGGAGCGATAGGCAAGGTCTCTTGGAAGGCCGACCTTCAGCCCCGCGTAGGCCATGGCTTCTATGAGGAGGGCCACGTAGGCTGGCCCGCTCCCGCTCAGCGCCGTGATCGCGTCCATCAAGTCCTCATCAACCTCGACGTATGCTCCGAGCTCCCCCAGAAGCTCCTGAACCACCTTGATGTCTGATTCGGCCACGTTGGGGCCCCTGCAGTAGGCGGTGAAGCCGGCCTTCACGATCAGCCCAACATTGGGCATGGCTCTAATGATCTTCGCCTTCGGTGCTAGGGAGCTGAGCCTCGAGGTTGGAATCGCCGCGGCCACAGAGATCAGTAGCTTGCCATCAAGCAGGCTCGAGACCTCCCTCAGGATCTGGGAAACTTTATTCGGCTTAACCGCTAGGAAGATCGCATCGGAGGCGCTTGCAACCCGCACATTATCCGTCGTGAGCTCTACTCCTACCCGCTCGAGATCCCTGATCTTCTCGAGGCTTCTCCGGGATGCCATCACCTTATACTTGCCGGACTCCGCGAGAGCCCGCGCTATAGCCGATCCTATCTGGCCCGCTCCGATAATGCCCACCCTCAGCATCTTCTCGCAGTATGGCGGAGGGGCTTAAATTAAGAGTTTATCCGAGACCAGATATCTTGAGAATTAGCTCGGCATCCTCGGCCCGGGGATTGAACTTGTGCAGAATAGTGTAGCGATCTGGCCTTATGTTCCGTGCCTCGAGTATCGTGCGAATTATCAGGTCTCGTGGAAGCCCGATCTCCTCCAAGCTCGTCGGAAGCCCCACTCTAAGGAAGTACTCGCGAATCATTTTCAGTCGATATCTCTCATCCGCCCACCAGTCCGGGTTCCTCAACTCGTGGTATGCCGCCATGAGTAGCGTGCCTATGGCGCATTGTATCCCGTGAGGATATCTACGCCCCAGCTTCATGTCGAGGTAATGGCTTATGAGGTGCTCGCTTCCTGACGCGGGTCTCGAGGAGCTGACGATCATCATGGCCGCGCCGCAATTTACCAGAGCCTTTGCAAGGACCTCGAGCGAGGATCTCGCCCCCGCGGAGCCCATTATCGACGAAGTTAGCATCTCGAGAGAGTCGAGGATGAGCTTTTCAGCGGTTGGGCAATACGGCTCACCCACATCCCTTCTACCGAGCTGCCAATCCTTAATCGAAACTATCTTCGCGAGGACATCCCCATAGCCCGATATTATCAGATCCCTCGGAGCGGTTTTGATTATCTCGAGGTCTATGACCGCTATCCTAGGCGACCTAGCGAGGATCGACTTTCTTCCACTCCCCTCGAAGAGCGAGACTATTGGGGAGACGATTCCATCGTGGGAGAGAGATGTTGGTATGGAGATGAAACCCGCGCCCACCTTATACGCCGCGTATTTGGCCACATCTATCACAGTCCCTCCTCCGACGCCCACAACCGTTCTCGCGCCCTCAACCTTCGCCGCGATCTCCTCAGCGAATAAGAATGTGGGGGTCTCAACGAGGAAGCCCTCACCCTCCAGCAGCTCCATGACCCTCCTTCCGGCCACTCTATACGTATTCTCATCGTAGAAGACCGCGTAAGGCGGCTCGAGGTCTAGGTCTCCGATCTTTGGAGCAATTTCATCTATGGAGCCCATGAAAATCGCTTTAAGCGTCCTATCATGGGGATAGCCGCAGCCGCATTCCTCCCCGGACTTTAAAGCGTGATCGAGCTCGAGCTTCCTCAAGCCATCTCGGCTTTTTGAAGACTAACAGAGCGCATTTAAAAGTTGATCGCGGCGAATAAACTTAAAAGCAATCGATTATAGGATTTGTGGAGATGCCCAAGCGCATCATAATTAAGGACTCGGATTTGGAGGAGGCTGAGCCCGTTATAGAGCCTGTTGAAGAGGCTGAGAAGCCGGTGGAGGCAACAATCGGAGAGGTGGAGGTCGAGGAGGCCGGTGCCGCCGAGAGGAGAGAGGATGTAATGCTCGAGAAGGCCCTCGCGGACGCTGAGGCCGCCTATGAGCTCGTCATCGGAAAGATCGAGGAGATAAGGGTTAGGGAGGAGGTCACTCAGAAAAAGTTTCTGGAGGATCCCGGGATGAGCCTCACGATACTCAAGAAGCTCATCCAGCGCTGGGACTCCATGAGAGAGGACCTGGTGCGCTATATCGACGACGCCGCCGAGAGGTATCGCAAGCTGGCTGGGTTGCTGGAGGAGAAGTTCTCGAGCATCGAGGAGGAGGTCTACTTCAATCAGGTTGAGCTTGATACGCTAATGCAGCTCGAGTCTCAGGGAAAGCCGATCTCGGTCTCGAAGAGGGAGGAGTTGGAGAGCATGATCCCAAAGCTGAGAGAGGAGCTCGCCCAGATCGATAAGATGATTAAAGAGGTTAATAGCAGGATCGAGGAGCTTAGGAGAATGCGTGAGAACGTCTATGAAGCAACATCGTATAAGGGGCTCGTGGAATCCATCTTTACGCAGCTCATTAATAGCCTCCAGACGAGGTATGAGAACCCCGATGAGGCGGCGGTAAAGATCAGATCCCAGATCGAGGTCATAGCCCAGCGCGAGGGGATCCCGAGGGAGTACGCGACTCTATACCTCTGGAAGAGGTTGAAGGGCCAGCTCAAGACCGCCTAAGCGCGGGCCTAAACTTATAGCCGTACTCGATTATACCCTGATCTCCGTTAACTCTAATTCTCCGGAAGACCGCTTCAACTCTAGCTCCATCTCTCAGCTCATCCTCCCTGAAGTCGGTGAGCTGGGAGATTATTCTCGTCCCATCATCGAGCTCTATGAGGCCTATAGCGTAGGGCGCGACCTGCGCAAACTCCTTCGGAGGAGACCTGACGGTCGTGTATGCTATCAGCCTGCCCGAGGCGGGTAGCTCAATCTGGGCGAACTCCCTGGACCTGCACCTCTTACAGACCACCGGCTTATAATTGTGGAAGGCTCCGCAGTGGACACATTTCCAACCCGCGAGCCTATAGAGGAATGGCATGTTTCTCCAATATCCCGGAACCCTCATCTTCTCATCACCCCTTACTCTTTCTTGAGCAGACTTGCAAATGCCGCCGCGCCAACGCCGCTCAAGGACAATGTCAGCCCTACCCTCGGATTATCGAGCTGATTCTTTCCAGCGCGCTCGGCCAGCTGGAGATAGATCTCCGCTACCTGGTATAATGCCGTCGCGCCGAATGGGTGCCCGCGCGCCTTAAGGCCCCCAAAGGTGTTACATGGAAGGCGCCCGTTGAGGCCGAACTCGCCCTTCATGGCCAGCTTGCCGGCCTCGCCGGGCGGCGAGAATCCACCGGACTCCAGGCAGAGCGCGGCCAATATGGATGTGGCATCATGGAGCTCGATCATGTTTATCTCGCTTCTGCTGACCCCAGCTTGCTCTAGGACCTTGTTCACCGCCAGTAAAACCGATTGTAGCCTGAGCGGATCCTCTCTATCGAATGGGTTCACGTAGTCCGTCGCGGAGGAGATGTAGATTCTGGCTTTGGGGGAGCTTAGCCTGCGCGCTAGATCCTCGTTCACGAGAATCACCGCGGCGGCGCCATCCCCTATGCCGCTCACCTCGAGCATTCTAAGCGGATCAGCGATGAAGGGCGATTCCAAGACCCGATCTAGGCTTATCTTGAATGGGTATTGGGCGTGGGGGACCCCCTCGGCGTGCTCGTGGCTTATCACTGGGAAGAATGGTATGCCCTCCTCGCCATATCTCTTCGAGTAGAGCCTGTAGAGCAGGGCGTTCAGCGCGTAGAAGTCCGCCCCCATGAAGCCCTCATACCAGCTTCTCCCGCTCATCATCATCATCCCCGAGGAAACCTCATCCGAGAGGCCGTCGGAGAGCTTCTCTCCCCCGACCACTAAAACGGCCTCGGATCTGCCCGAGGCGACATCACAGAACCCAGCATAGAGCGCCGCGGCCCCGGAGGCTTCAGCCGCCTCCATCCTGAGCGCCGGCGCGCCGACGAGCCCAGCGCACTCAGCCATTAATGCGCCCAGATTCATCTGGTCTTGTAGAGGTTCACTTAAGGCGCATCCAACGTAGATCGCGTTTACGCTGGAGACGCCCGCGTCCTCCATGGCCTTATTGGCTGCCTCGACCATGAGGTGCTCAAGATCCCTATCCCAGTGCTCCGCGATCTTCGTGAAGCCCACTCCCGCGACGTATACTCCGGCCATCGCCAGCTCACCTCATGAGAATCTCATCCCTCAGCTTCAAGTATGTCGAGTAATCCACGTAGATCTTGTCCTCGATGAGCTCGGCGAGTCTTGGGGCTAAATCCCTCTTCTCCAAGATGCCGTCGAGAACCCTGATCACGAAAGCATCGCTGCCGGCTCCCGAGCCATATGATGCTAGAAGTATTCTTTGGCCGGGCTGAGCCTGATCTAGGACATTTACCAGGCCCAGCAGCGAGCAGGCGCTGTAAGTGTTCCCAACGAGGTTCGCTATGAGCCCTGGGGAAACCTTTTCCTGGCCAACCTTAAGATACTTCGCGACAGCAAGCGGGAACTTCACGTTAGGCTGATGAAAAACAAAGTAGTCGATCTCGCTGAGGGAGTAGCCATCATTCTCAAGGAGCGATTTCACAGCGCCGATTATGTGCTTGAAGTATGCCGGCTCGCCGGTGAACCTCGCCGTATGCATCGGATACTTGTCGGAGGGCCTTCTCCAGAAATCCGGGGTATCAGTCGCGTAGCCGCTCCAAGCCTCAATCTCCGCAACAGCCCCGTGATCCGGCTTTCCGATGATGAATGCCGCGGCCCCGCTTGCCGCAGTATATTCCAGCGCATCGCCAGGCCGCCCCTGGGCAGCATCAGCTCCGATCGCTAAGCCGTATTCTATCTGGCCCGAGCGCACTAGGCCCGCTATTATCGCTATCGCCTCGCTACCGGCTTTGCAGGCAAATTCGAGGTCTGCGGCGAGCTTCGTGGGTGTGGCGCCGATGGCCTCAGCTACGATAGTTCCGGTGGGCTTGACCGCGTAGGGCTTCGACTCGCTTCCAACATAGATCGCGCCTATTTTCCTCGGGTCTATCCCGGCTCTCCTGAGGGCAGTTCTAGCTGCTTCGACGGCCATGGTCGCGGCGTCTTCATCGATTCCTGCCACGGTCTTCTCCGTGACTGGAAACCCGGACTTATCCTGCCCCCAGATCCTGCCTATCTCCTCCGCCTTTATCCTGTATCTCGGGATATAGCCTCCATAACCATGTATTGCTACATCGCCCAGCTTGACCATATTCCTCTGAGCCTTTTCCGGCTTCTCCCTTTTAAATATTGTCGAGGAGTGGTTCGTCGATTAACGTAAGAAGAAGTCTTAAACATCAAGTCCTCCTAGCCTGGGATTGGATGAGGAAGGCCGGCAAGATCATGGAGAAGCTCGATGAAAGGGATCTACTCATTCTGAGGGAGCTCGAACTTGATTCCTCTAGGAGCTTGAGAGAGCTCGCCGAGTCCCTCGGCATGCCGAGGACAACCGTCCAGGATAGGATTAACAGGCTTAGGAAGATGGGCGTGATAAAGGGTTTCACGGTGAAGCTTGATAAAGCTAAGCTCGGCAAAGGCACCCTCGCATTCGTCCTCGTCTCATTCATGCCTGGCTCCGAGATCTCCCAGAAAGCCCTAGCCCAGGAGATCGCGATGCTTGATAATGTCGAGGAGGTGCATCTGATAACCGGGGAATGGGATATACTGCTTAAGGTGAGAGGCTCCTCGATCAAGGAGATAGGAGATCTCGTCATAGATAAGATTAGGGGGATGCACGGGGTGGCGAGAACCCTCACGTGCGTCGCCGTCCACAGCGTTAAAGAAGACCCATGAGCCCCTGCACGTTATCGGCGTATTCCTATAAGCTATGAGTGCGTATTCCGCGATCCGCATTTCCAAGCATAGATTTTATGCCTATTGTTTCCCGGGAAGAGGCTCGAGGATATGAAGGAGCTTGAGAGGCTTGCGGCTGAGAAGGCTCGAGCTGCCGTCAAATACGATAAGATCGGGATGAGGGAGGAGGCCGCGAAGCGGTATCGTGAGGTGATAGCCCTCCTAGAGAAGCTCATAGAGCTCACAGAAGATCCCGTCATGAGGAGGATATACGAGGAGAAGCAGGCACAGTACAGGCGCAGGGTGGAGGCGCTGAGCGAGAAGATCTCGGTTGGCGGCAGGATCGATGAGCAGGTCGAGGCCGATGATAGCTTCGTAATCCAGAATCCGCCGCCCATAAAGTGGGATGACGTGATAGGCTTGGAGCAGGCGAAGAAGGCGATTCTCGAGAGCATAATCTACCCGATGAAGAGGCCTGACCTCTTCCCGCTCGGGTGGCCCCGGGGAATCCTGTTATTCGGCCCGCCGGGCTGCGGTAAGACCATGATCGCCGCCGCGGTCGCGAACGAGATAGACGCCGTATTCATGCACGTGGATGCATCGCTGATAATGTCTAAGTGGCTCGGCGAATCCGAAAGAAACATCGCGAAGATCTTTAATGCCGCGAGGAAGTACGAGTCCTCGGGGAAGCCCGTTATAATCTTCATAGACGAGGTTGATTCTCTGGCAGCCATGAGGCTGAATGAGGTCGGCGGAGAAGCGAGGGCGAGAAATCAGCTGATAAAAGAGATGGATGGCTTGCTGGATAAGGGGAGGAAGAGCCTGATCTACATCTTGGCCGCGACAAATAAGCCCTGGCTCCTCGATGAGCCCTTCATAAGGAGGTTCCAGAAAAGGATCTACATAGGGCTGCCGAACTACGAGGCGAGGCTCAAGCTATTCCAGTACTATGCGGGGAAGCTCAATCTCGATAACGTGGACTTCGCGGAGCTCGCCAGGATAACCGAGGGATACTCTGCCGCCGACATATACTCAATATGCGTGGAGGTTCAGACGAGAATCGTCAGCGAGTTCTTCGAGCAGGGAGGAGATGAGCTGAGAAAGATAACGATGGAGGACTTCTTGGAGGTCATTAGAAGCAGGAAGCCGAGCGTCGACCCGAAGAGCATAGAGAGGATGCTCGAGTGGTACGAGAAATTTGGAGCAGTCTAGTCCACGAGCTCTATCAGCCCCTTCTCCTCCAGCTTCATCAAGATCTCCTTAACCTGCTTAACGTCTATCCCGAGATCCTCCGCGCACTTCCTCAGGTTTATCTCGGAGCCCGCCTTCGAGAGATAGGAGTAGACCAGCTGTTCCACCTCGGAGAGCTGCGGAGCATCCGGGAAGGCTTTCTCGACGCGCTCCGCCGCGATCTTTCTAGCCTCCTCGAGAATCTTCTCCGCGTCCTCGCTCACCTCATGGGAGCCCAATTCCACCGGGCTGGCTATATTCGAGCTCGTGAAATCCTCGATATAGCAGGCGAGCTCATGGAGGTTCTTGGCAGCCTCCGGGGCTACTCCCACGATCTCGTCCTCCACCTCCGCGATGAGCGAGAGCAGTGGAACGACCAATCCTATGAGGTCGCTTACCTCGACTACCGTCTCAAGCCTGAGCTTCACCTGCTCCAGCATCAGCTGCGATCTCCTAACCATCTTGGCGAGCCTCCTCAGTTCCGCTATTTCCTCAGCGTATATTGATGCTCTTTCCTCGTCCCCGGACTCCATGGCGTCCACGACCTGCTCGAAGTACTCCTTGCTCCTCGACAATAGCTCCCGATACTTGGACTCCAGCCTGAGAATCTGCGCATTGAGCTTATTGAGAGATTGCTCGAGATTGCGCCTAATCTCCTCTCTAGCTTCCTCATTAATGAATGGATCTTCTCCGGAACCGCTTCCGCCAAGCATTTGCATGAGCAAGCTGCTCTCGGGCTTCCGGCCTCTTAAAGTATTTTGGAAAAATGGGGCGCAACGTGATGCTCGTGGGATTCTTGGAGAAATACTGTCCACATGCTCTGGATTTGGCCACGAGAGGATCACGCGCGCCTGCTTCCGAATAGGAGCCTAGTCTCCCCCATAGTCTTCAGCTCGACCTCCTTTACCCTCACAACTACCGGGAGATCGTTAACGATCCTGCCTATTATCAGGCAGTGCCTCGGAGGAAGCATCCTAGCTATCCTCCTGACGGTTTCCGAATCTATTCTCGAGGCCTTCGAGATGTAGTTCAAGTCCGACTCATTCGTGAAGTTAAAGAGGAAGATGTTGTCGGCCTGCCTGTACACAGTTTCGGGGATGCTGTCCGGCTGATTCGTGACGAATATCGGGAATATCCCTATATGCCTCATCCGCGTGACCAGATCATCCCAATACGTCTCTCTGAGGTATAAGTGGGCTTCCTCAGCCACCAGGAAGAGGGGCTCTATCGCGCCCTCGCGCAGAAGGCTTGAAAGCTTGCTCAACATGTACTCCACGATAATCTTCTTCGTCTGATGTATGCTTCTCGAAAGGTCTATCACGATTACCCCGCCCCTCCCGGAGTTCAATATCTCCTTGATTTCCGTCGGGTTATCGTCGTCGAAGAAGCCTGTCTCGCTGAGGCTTAGAAGCCTGCTCATCAGGGCCTCCCTCACGGACTCGTGCATCGGCATTCTCCCTACGGCGCTTATAAGCCCCCTCAGCGTGATCTCGCCTTCATTCTTCTCGACGAGGCTCCAGATCCTGATGAACTCCCTTATCGTGGTTGCAGGCGTCGCGAAGATGTGCTGGAGGATGTCAGTCATGGTCTTGAGGCCCGCATCCTTGACCGAGACCCTGAAGTTTTCTCCCGGGGAGAGTATGATGTGCTTGTCGGCTATCCTGCTAGCAGTGCCGTTAATGGTCTCTGATAGGCCGAGGTATTCACCGTTTATGTCGAAGACCACCACAGTGGCGCCGTACTCCGCCAGCGATGTTATCAGGATCTTCGTCAAATAGGATTTGCCCGTCTCCTTCTTGCCCGTGATTATCGTCAGCCGGCCATCCAGATCTTCCGCGCTCACGGAGACCACGCCGCTCATGCACTCCCCGATGATTATCCGCCTTCGGCCGCATGTTCGCATGAGCTTGAAGATGAGCTCCGGGGACGCCCTCTCTATCCTCGAGCTGAACCTCGATGGAAGCCAGATCACATCATTCCTCAGCACCCCATCAACAATCACCCCGCGGAGCTTCGCTATTATCCTCCGAGAGTCCTTCACATCGAGGAGTATCGAGCCGACGCCGTATGGGTCGAAGTTCCTCATCGAGAGCTGCTCGGATGCGAGCTCCCTCAATACGTCCTCCAAAATGCCCGGGACGTCTGCGTACTCCGCATCTATCACTTGGGCCAAGAGGGATTTACCGCCATCAGTTATTAGTATATAGTCTCCGCGGATAAGCGGCTCCTCATCAGGCGAGGCTAGGAGCTCGATCGTGTCTCCGCTCTTCGAGAGAATCTTCACCCATTCATCACCTCCTGTCGATCGGATTGAAGAGCATATCCCGTATCGAGCCTTCTCTGAAGAGCTCGGCTCCAAGCCTTCTTAGCATCGCCTGCATAGCTATCACGTCGCTCTTCGTGAAGGTGCAGTAGTCGTGGGCTAATATCAGGAGCTCCGGATACCCGTAGATCAGCGGGTCGCTTTTCAGGAGGCTTCCGAAAACCTCCTCGACCCTCCTACACGTCGCCGCATCAACCCTGTAGACGTTGAGCCCAGAGCTGAGCCTCGCGAGGAATGTTCTTCCAAGGACTCGGACGCTCAGCTCAAGCTTCTTGATGAACCAGGTCATGTCGATGATGTAGGGCGGCTTAACGTCAAGCCTATCCTCTGTGAATATCGAGCCCCAAAACTGGAGGATGCTGGTCTTCGAGAAAGCTAGGATGTCGTTGCCCCTGGGCCCAGCCTCCTCCAGAATCCTGGAGACGAGCCATAATGGATTGTCCTGCGGGCCCGCTGAGAGCGATCCATCCAAGAGTATTATGCTATCTCTGAATCGCTTGACGACGTGCTCTTGGAGCCTTTTCTCTAGTAGGCTGGCCAGAATCTTCTGAATGTGACCATCCAGCTGGTAGTTCGAGAGATCCAGCGGCGGCGGGTCTCCGAGGATAGAGCCTAAGATACTGGAGATATTCTCTGGGGTTAGATATGTGATGAAGGGGCCGATGCACTGGATCTCCAGGCCGAGCGCGCTCCTGATGGCTATGCTCCCCCTCACCCCCAGGATGATGCCACCCCTCCCGACCGCGACAACAACCGATGAGGTGTCTATGGCCACTACCTGCCTCTTCAAGGCTCCTTCCAGGGGTATGCTGATCGCCGAGACCTCCATCTGCTCAGCCTGCTCAATAAGCCCCAAATCCCATTCATTTTGAGCAAGATCCTCCTCATCAAACGCGGTCGAGTATGCTCCATTAACAAGGCCCAGGCTTCTCCGCCCCATCTCCAGGAAAGACTTAAAGATGGTCTCGAGGTCATTGAGTGTGGGTTGAACGAGTTGGCTCATGCCCCCGGTTTCCCCGATTTTACTCCTCATCCTGTGCTTATAAATGTTGCTCAACTTGAGCAAGATGGGAAATGAGCGAGAAGAACAAAATCAGGGTGGAGATCGTGATAGGCCCCGCCACGGTTAGGGTTGAGGCTCCTCCAGACCAGATAGAGGAGGCTGTGAGAAACGCCGTCGCGGCTCTAAGATCGGCTCTACCCGAGCTCGGGGCTAATGAGGCGCTGGCGGGATCCAGTATGGCCAAGCCCGAGAAGGCCCGGCGGAGGCCCGCGCCCACGTGCTCCGAGCTTATAAGGGGGCTTATCAGCGAGGGCTGGTTCGATCAGCCCAGGACCCTCTCGGAGGTCGTTCAGGAGCTGGCTAAGAAGGGCTATCATTATGATTCGACGGCGATAGCGCACAGCCTTCTCGACTTAGTGAGGGAGAAAGCGCTCGTGAGGGAGGGCATTCCAAGGCGCTATGCTTACCGGAAGCCTTCGCCGGCAATCCAGGAGCAACGATAGTCTTATTAGGCTACTCGGGGCCGCTCATCAGCTCCTTCGAGAGCTTGTCGGCCAGATATTTTATCCCGAGCGGAGTTATAGCGTAGTCTCCGCGATCAAGCCTCCTGAGAAGCTCCATCTGAACTAGCTTCGTGAGATTATTCATTATCGTCTTCTTCTTCGCTGTTAGCGCCGCCTCGAGCTCTCCGGGGCTTATGTTCGGCGCCTCGATCCTGCCGAGCTTATGCTCCAAGTGCTTTCTCAACGCGAGGAGGAGAATCGCGTCCGAGACGGATTTCAGCTGGCTTAAACTTATCTTGAAGAATAGGCCCTCCTGGGCATCGTATGCGAACACGCTGCTGAAGGCTTCGAGGAGATCCTTCAAGTCCATGTTAAACGCGATCTTTCTGGCGAGCGAGTATGCTGGAAGAACCTTCTCCATGAATGATATGATTTGGTGGTAAACTGCTTCTGGAGGTCCTGAGAAGCTCATCTCGATGTCGCCACACCTTATAGTTACCTTAAGCTCCTCCGAGCTCATGGCTCACCACCGAAAAGCTCGCCAATAGAGCTCGATGTGAACGAATATAATCCTTCATCGGCCTTGACGACTAGCCCGGCTTTTCTCAGCTCGCTCAGCCTGGCTCGGGCGACGCGCTCATCGAGCCCAGCATATGCCGCGATCTCCCTCGGCGCTAGATACTCCTTGTCGAAGAGCCCCAGCCTCCTACCGACATAAGCTGCTGCTAGGCAGAGGAGAATCCTCCGCTTAGCATCCATCTCCTTCATGATCACGATTCTGCCATCCCTGAACTCCACGAATCCCTCGAGCTTCCTCGCCAGCTCGATGACATCGACCGCGCCGGCTAGCTTTCTGGCGATCTCCAGGGCTGGATACGTTTCGGAGAAGAACTTGTTGATGCTTCTCCAGACCTCTTCATAGCCTCCCTCGAACTCAATCTCCGTCTCGCCGCACCTAATTACCGCCCTGATCCTCTCGCTCACTTGCCGCCACCTCCGCCGCCCATGAGCCTTTCAACGTGCTCTATCCCCTTCCTTAGTATCCGGAAGATCTTGCGGTCATTCTGCTTCCCAGCATCTTCCATGTAACCCTCCCGGATTAGGTGGGACATCACGTCCCAGACGTTCTTCGGCATGGGCCATCTGGCCTGAGCATAATACTTCTCAACATCATCGTAGGTTAGATCCCTGCCCTCCTGACTGTATAGGTAATATGCTATCGTCAGGAACTTCTCCCAATTCTTCTCCGGGTTCACACGGCCCGCGAACTCGACGAAGGAGGAGAAGCTGCCGACCACGGCCTGCTGCTGGGGCGGCTTGACGGCCCTCTGCTGCTCAAGATTTCCGAGCCTCTCAAGAAGTGCGTCGATCCAGCTCAGATCGGCGAACCTGGCTTCGAGGAACTCTCGATCTCCCTCGAGCTCGAGCTCAAGCCCACCAAGCTTTATTCTCAGCCTGTATGTCATCCGTGCTCTAATTGAGACTGCTTCTTTAAAGACTATTAAGGCTTATAGACCCGGGCGAAAATGGGCTTTTTGCATAAGACTTGAGCACGGATAGAGCACCAGCTCGCGGCTGCCTCTAGGGGATCTGGTCAGCCGCCTTGGCCATGGACTGCTTGGGAAACGAGCTGGTATAATTTTCCGCCATCGAATCTCCCGCGATAAGTCTTCATGAGCTCGCCCATTATGATCGAGATTGCTTTCCCCGGATTGGATCTCGCCAGCTCGCGATTCGCCTCCACGAGCTCCGCGATGCGGGCTTTAACCTCTTCAAGGCTGACGGCCCTCAGACCTAGAGCATTTACCGCATCCTCCAAGCTTTTACCAGGATTCCTGGCGAGCCATCTCATGACGTCTAGAGCCGCCTCCTTTGCCACCTCCCCCCTTGCTACGCGCCTGAAGAACTCAAGCAGATCATCTTCTCGGATTCTCTCGACCTCGCAGCCCTCCCGCTTTAAGCTCTTCATGTGTTCCGTGAGTACTGAGGCGACCACGCTCGGCTGAACACCCGTCTCACCGACTATCCTCTCGAAGAGTTCAATCTTCTCGGAGTCTATCAGCTCGTCAATGATCTGCCTGCTCAGGCCGTGCTTCTTCGAGAGCTCCTCGGCGACCTCGTCGAGCGTGGGCGGGAGGCGGCGCCTAATCTCCTCCACGTATTCCCTCGGCAGCGGAAGGGGTGGAATATCTGTCTCGGGATACATTCTGGCGGCTCCAGGCCTCGGCCTCAAGTATATCGTCGTTCCATCAGGCTTGGCTCCGCGGGTCTCGGAGGGCACTCCATGAAGTGCCTCGATAGCCCTCTCCCTAATCCTTTCCAGCGCGTCCTCAGCCCTCTCGCGCTCCGCCGCAACTAGCACTACTGCGTCCAGCTCGCCCGCGCCAACCTCCTCCTTCAACCTCGCAACCTCATCCTCGGAGATGCCATAGCCCGGCAGCTCATCCGTGTGGAAGATTCCCTCAACCTCCGACCATGCTCTAGCTCTTCCCGCGAGCTCCGCTCCGAGCCTTATTCCCGGAGCAGCCTCTAAGCCTAGGAGCCCGCCGAAGCCCTTGAGCCTCAACGCCAAGACGACCCCGCCAGCCTCCATCTTCCTCCGGATAATCTTGGACGAAGTCTTCGCGAAAATACGCGTGACATCCCTTATTGGCTCCTTTCTAAGCTCTTCTTCTGATGCGCCCCTCCTCTCGAGCTCATCCCTTATCTTGAGTAGGTGGAGCTGCCTGATCACCTCGAGCTCGACGACCTTTGGCAGGAGATCAAGCTCCTGGACTCCCTTGATCTCCACGAGCGCTCCACCCGCTATCGAGATGTTGAGATCCTGCCTGACTGTCCCTATCCCTCTCTTCACCTTCCTAGTTGCTCTGAGAATTCTCCCTATCGCGTGGGCGACCTTATACGCCTCCTCCGGGGAGCTTATCACGGGAGCGGTCGAGACCTCGATCAAAGGTATCCCGAGCCTCGAGAGGTCGTAGTGCACCTCATGCGGCTTCTGCTCGATTATCCTAGCAGCATCCTCCTCGAGCGTTATCGTCTGGATTGGTATCTTCTTCCCATCAACCTGTATCTCGCCCCCGAGCGCTATCACGCAGGTTCTCTGGAACCCGGTTGTATTCGACCCATCTATGACGATCTTCCTCATCACGTGGATCTCATCGACCGGCTTGGCGTTCATCAGGAGCGCTGCCGTGAGCGCCACCTCCACAGCCTCCCTGTTTAAGTCGTGTGGAGGCTCCTCATCGAGCTCTACAAGGCACGTGCTCTCCGTATTCGCGTGGTAGACGATCATCCTCCGCTTCCAGGACTCGAAGAGGGCGGCGGGATCGACCTCGCCGAGCTCGCTCTGAGCCTCCCTCAGCCACCTGATGAACGTTATCTCCCTGCCTCCCTCCCTCGGCGCCGTTGGGCACTCGCAGAACAATTTATGCCGCGTGTCGAGCTGCCTATGGATCTCGAGGCCGACCTTTAATCCGAGCTTCTCGTAATCGAGCTTCACGGGGCATCCGCCTCCCGCATCGATGGCATGCTCCTCCCGCCCAGCTCTCCCGCGATCGGCGTCAGCATGAGGCTCTTCACCTCCTCTATGTCGCGGGCTCTAGCCAGGCACCATGAGAGCTTCACGTAAGCGGTCTCCGGAAGCATGTCGCCGAGCGGAACGACTCCCGCCTTGAGGAGATACCTGCCCGTGTCATAGACCCTCATGTTGATCCTGCCGAAGATGCATTGCGAGGTCATTCCGATGAATACACCCTTCTCCACGAGCTCCCTTATTGTTGGAATGATCTTGTTGGCGACGTGACCGAGACCTGTTCCCTCGAGTATGATCCCCCTGCATCCGAGCTCATAGACGGCCTCCAAGATCTCGGGCGGCATCCCGGGATAAAACTTGATGAGGGCGGCGTCTTTAGAGAAGCCGGGCTCGAACCTGTAGCCGCCGGATCCACGCGGATTGAGGTTCCCCGCGTTAATCCTTATCTCATCTCCGATAACGTATGCGATCGGCTTGGAGTTTATTGATTTGAATGCATCCCTGCTGCTCGTATGAAGCTTTCTCACGCGCGTCCCTCTATGGATCGCTATAACCGTGTCCGAGTGCCAGGCATGCATCGAGACGCAGACCTCCGCGAGCGGGGCGTGGCCCGCGACCCTGACAGCCGCTATCAAATTCGTGGCGGCATCGCTCGACGGTCTATCCGAGGATCTCTGAGCGCCGACAAACACTATCGGGATTGGGGGCTTCTGGAGGGCGAAGCTGAGGGCGGCGGCCGAGTAGCCCATCGTATCTGTCCCATGAGCTATCACGATGCCGTCGAGCCCCTTCCTGATCAGCTTATCCGCCTCGATTGCCATGGCATTCCAGTGCTCCGGAGTCATGTCCTCGCTGTATATCGAGAAGAGGATCTTAGCATCGAGTTCGGCGATGTCCGCGAGCTCGGGGACTATCGAGAGGAGATCCTCGGCTGTTAGCGCGGCCCTAACCCCCCCGGTCCTATAGTCTATTCTGCTGGCTATCGTGCCCCCCGTGCTCACTATGACGACCCTCGGCAGCCCCGGCTTCTGCGGCGGCCTAGGAGGTGGAATGAACCTCGGCTTAGCCGCGGAGGCCACTTTCCTGATGGATGCGATCTTGAAAGCATTTATCCCGACATTATACCCGTTTGGGAGCTTTATGACCACGTATCCGGGGTCCGCGAGCTCGTATCTGGCCATCAATATCCCGCGATAGATCTCTCCCTCAGCTTGAATCTCCACTTCATCACCGACCTCAACTCTGGCTTTTTCTAGGAGAGCTCGAAGATCGCCCGAGTATCCTTGTAAAGCATCTTGACCACTCACGAGCTACTCACGGCAGAGCCGAGGTAATAAGCTTAGGCTGTCTCTCCGGCGCTTTTTCCGGGCTTCTCGCGGTTAAACTTTTTATGCGATTAAATTCCGAGAAACTCTCAAAAATGGTGGGGTATACTGTTCCCAGAAGGCTTCATGGAGTTGAGGCTGAGGCGGCCTTCGTCGTCCTGAGCGCGGCCAAGAAGGTCGAGGCAACTGGCAGGAGAGTCGCCCACCTAGAGATAGGTGATGCGAGCTATGATACGCCGGAGCATATTAAAGAGGCGGCTATAAGGGCCCTGAAGGAGGGGAAGACGCATTATACCCCGACGGTCGGAATTCCCGAGCTGAGGCAGGCGATAGCTGAGAGCGTGAAAAGAGATTATGGGGTTGAGGTGGATTGGGAGAAAAACGTGGTTGTAGCGAATGGGTGCAAGCAGGCCATTCTAGCATCTATGCTCTCGATCCTGGAGGAGGAGGATGAGGTTCTATATCCGAATCCCGGCTACCCGGAGTATGAGGCCGCGGCCAGGCTCGCCGGAGCAAAGCCCATACCATATAAGCTCACAATAGAGGATGAGTTTAGGATCGATGCCGATAGGATCGCGGAGCTCATAACTCCCAGAACGAAGCTCGTCGTGATCAATACTCCGCATAATCCCTGCGGCTCCATAATGCGGGAGGAGGATGTTAAGGCCCTAGCCGATCTTTCGGATGATCATGGATTCTACATACTCTCCGACGAAATTTATAGGCCATTCCTCTACGATGGCGAGGAGCATTATTCGCCGCTCTCGGTGAAGAGATCGCTTGACAGGCTCATAATAGCTGACGGCTTCTCGAAGAGATATGCGATGACGGGGTGGAGAATAGGATATGCCCTCATCCCCGAGGAGCTTACGACGACTGTATTCAAGCTCCTGAACGTGATGACCTCTTGCCCGAGCTCGATATCCCAGTGGGCGGCCCTCGCGGCCCTAACCGGGCCTCAGAATCCGGTGCATGAGATGAGGAAGGGCTATGAGCAGAGGAGGAACCTCGCCGCCGAGATGCTGTCAGAGGTAGAGGGCATAAGGTTCGTCAAGGCGAAGGGAGCATTCTACATGATGATAGATGTCAGCAAGCTCATCAGCAAGCTGAGAATGAGCGCAGAGGAGTTCGTCATGATGCTGATAGAGAAGTATGGCGTCGCCTTCCTGCATGGAACCGCCCTGGGATCTTATGGCGAGGGATACATCAGGATGAGCTTCTCGGCCTCGGAAGATCACATAACTGATGGGCTCAAGAAACTTAAGCAGGCGGCCAGCGATATACTCAGCTCCTGACGCCCTCGAGCACAAGAAGCCTCCAACAGAGCCTCCCATAAGAATCATACACGTAATCGGCATAAGGGAGGCTTCGCAGGTAATCGAGCATCCTCATGAGCCTTTTTCCAAATGGGTGGGTCAGGTAGTCGAGCACTTTAACGTTGAAGCCGGCATCAGCCATCAGCCTATAGGTCCTCCCGATCCCAACGAGCGAGATGACTGGTATCAGGAGTCGGCCGCCGCTTCTCAAGTGATCCACCGCCCCGCGGATGACCTCGTCAAGAACCTCCCGGCCATCGGCGCCTCCCCATGTATAGCGTGGGAGAGGGCTCTTAGAGGGCGTCATCGGCGGATTGGACACTATTAGATCGAACTTCTCCCCTATTACGGGCTCGTAAAGCGAGCCGAGCCTGAAGTCTATGTTATCTGCGGAGTTTAACATCGCGTTACTCTTGGCCGCTCGAATGGCCCTGGCGGAGATATCCGTGGCCACGACCTCTCCCGCGCCCAGCTTAGAGGCTAGAATCGCCAGGAAGCCCGAGCCCGTTCCGAGATCCATAACCCTAGACCCGCTCTCGATCCTCATGTTCCTCGCGAGGCAGAGCGTGGCGGCTGAAGGCATATACACCTTCCGATCAGCCATGATCCTAATACGCGCGGAGCCGATTCTATACTCGATTATCCGGCCGCTCATCTCCTCGCCAGCCGCATAATCTTCTCCCTGAACTCGAGCGGGCTTCTCGGCAGTATGAGCGGGGCTAAGACCCTGGCATACTTCGCATCCGCCGCCTCCTCGACGACGCTCACATCCCCGACCATCGTGTATCCCTTGATAATCCCAGAAATGAATTCATCCTCACTCTCCGGCTTTAGGAATCTCGCCGAGTAGTATAAGAGCTCGGCCAAATCCCAGGCATACGAGTCGTCATAGGAGCACTGCTCGAGATCGACGACGTAGATCCTGCCATCGGATGAGAGTAGGAAGTTTGACGGATTGCAGTCTCCGATGCAGATGCCGTTTTCGTGAAGCCTGGCGAGGAGCTCGCCGATTTCACGAGCTAGCTCCGCGAGGGTGGCACCCGAGGAGCTTCTCAGGAGGCTCATGAGATCGGAAGCCTCGACGAACTTCTGGAACAGTATTTTCTCGGACCAGTTCACGTGAAGTATCTCGGCCGTGTTGAAGCCGAGATCCATGAGCTTGTTCACGAAGTATATCTCGTTGCCCATCCTGATCGAGGCGAGGAGCGAGAAGTTCTTGACGCCTATGGCCCACAGCCAGGCCGCAACCCACTTGAAATCAGTCCAGTTGAGATACTTCTTCGCGAAGATTTTAGTCCGCGCGCCATTCAAGGTGAACTCGATGATGTAGGCGGAATTCAGGACGCTCGCAGCCCTCCTGATCCTAATCTTATCCGGCTCAGCGCCGTAGAAGGCCTCGACGAAATCCTTGAGCCCGAGCTCCACGTTGAGGGGCTGAGGCCCCAGGGCGGTCTCCCTCTCCACATATCTCGACGGCTCCGGGAGCTTCACGGGCTTTAGTATCATGGGGTCGAGGGCGAGCTCCCTAAGATGCTCTATCGGCGATGATAGGCTGGCGCTGAGATACAGCTTGAAGGAGTGCTCGAGCTCACTTGAGAGCTTCATGAATGCCGAGGACCTGGATAGCGTCGAGAGCACGTATTTCTCGCTGGGTGTATAGCGCCCATTCCTCCTGATGAGGATGCCCTGAGAGACCAGCTCGCCCAAAGCTCGCTCATAGCCCTGGAGAACCAATTTAAGCGAATCGGCGAGATGAGCCTGAAAGCAGGATTTAACGAGCCTTCTAGCGGGGAGATTTATAGCTGAAAGCTTCCTAAGCTTATCGAAGAGAAAATACTCAGCTCTTATCAGGAGGCGGCTTGAGGCGAGCCGATAATCGAGAATCAAGTTCTGAAGCGACTCCATGATCACGTGCCTCTTGTACTCCACCTCAGCCGCATCCAGAGCCAGATCTCCCGACACCAGCCTATATGGAAAGAGTAGTAGCGATGCTATCGCCCCGCCGAATCGCTCTTCCCTGCAATCCGCCTCAAAATTCCCCTCACCAACGGTAATCACCAGATCCGCCTGTCTGAATTCCCTAAGCCTCTGAAATCTCGGAGGAGCTTCTCCCCTCAGGACGACCAGCACTTGATATGGCTCATTCTCGTGGCCGAGAGCTATTGCCCCATGCACACTCAGAGATCTCACGCTATTCTCTCTCATTTTCAGGCAGCTCATCACTCGCTCAGCAACCTCATTCAACAATTCTTCCGGCAATTCTCAGAATGAGATTATCCAGCGTCCTCATTAATCCTCTTCGCGCAATCTTTATTTTCTCAGCCTTCTAAATCATCGGTCGGCTTGAAGCCGGAGAAGATTTGCAAGCTCGTGATATCGGAGGCTCTTAGACGCGGCGCAACGGATGCCGTCGCGGAGGTTTATGTCGGCCAAGAGTGCATGATAAAGTTCGCCAACAACGCTGTGGTGGCCGCCGAGAATCGAGACATAAGCAATATTAACATATTCATCGCGATAGAGGGAAGGAGAGCGGCAACTTCGATCGAAGGGCTCAGCCCGCAACGAGCGAAGGAAGCCGTGGAGAAGGCGATCCAGCTGGCGAGGCTCACGCCCCCGACGGATGTCTACGCACCGCTCCCAAAAGGCCCCTTCAAATACGATGATAAGCTGCTGAGGGGTTCTAGGATCCCAGGAGACCCCGATGCGCTAATAGATCATGTTAATGCCGCGATAAACGCGGCTCTATCCGCGGGGGCCAAGATGGCTGCAGGAAGCCTCATCTACACGCGGGGGAAAACCTGGCTTCTGACGAGCGGCGAGGCCGGCGGAAGCTATGAAGGCTCCATGATCGAGCTCTCGATCCGGGCGCTCGCAGCCGATAATGCCACCGGCCACTTCGTCTCGATAGCATCTAAGCAGGAGGACTTTAAGCCCGAGGAAGCTGGGAGAAGGGCGGGCGAGTTCGCGGCGATGGCTGTGAACCCTGTGGATGCCGAGCCAGGCGTCTACGAGGCCCTCTTGGGGCCAATGACATTCGCGAATCTCGTCGAGGAAGTCGGCGAACATGACTCCGCATTTCACATCGACTCAGGGCTATCATTCCTAGCTGATAAGATTGGTGAAAGCGTTGCATCAAAGAAGTTCACGTTAATTGATGATCCGACGATCCAGGGGACGCCGGGGGCGAGACCGTTCGATGATGAGGGGCTGCCGACGAGGAGAAACGTGATAATCGATAAGGGAGTCCTCAGAACTTACCTCCATAACTCCATGACCGCGAGGAAATTTAATGCGGAGACGACGGCGAATGCAGGGCTAATAGTCCCGCACCCATTCAACCTCATCGTGGAGGGTGGAGATGGAAGTCTCGAAAAGCTCATCTCTAGCATAGACGACGGAGTATTCGTCACGAATGACTGGTATCTCCGATACCAGAATTATCGGACCGGCGACTTCTCAACGATCCCAAGGGACGCGCTACTTAGAATACGGAGGGGGAGCATAGAGGGCGCGATCAAGGGGCTGAGGATAAGCGACAACATCATAAGAGTCTTCAGGAATATACGGGAGCTGAGCCAGGAGCGCTACTGGATATTATGGTGGGAGGTTGATACGCCAATCTACGCGCCCTACGCCGTGATAGATAAGCTGAACTTCACGCGGCCCACATCGTGAAAGAGGATCCGCTAAGTGCTCAGATCCTCCACGTTCCTATACCAAGGCTTGGATACTCCTATCTTGGCGCGCTTAACCCAGTTTTTCGTCTTCTCAGAGCCCTCGATCGCCATCCTGAGCCTCCCAATATTCTGGAGAACCTTCTCGGACTGATCGCGGCCAATCAATCCCTCATCCACGAATTTGCTCACAAAGCACTCCACCTTCCTCAGGTTCTCTAGAGCATCATACCAGAAGCCCCAGTCATCTGACAACACGCGACCTATGTATCCCGCATCTATCACCTCTTTCCCGGCGGAATCGTCAACCTCATGCGTCATCAGGATTGCTATCACGTCGATTATATCCTTCCTGTTTATGTGATGAATCTGTAGCTTCTCGAGAAGTAGGTCCGTCAGGCTTATGGTCGGGTAGTCGAGCTCGAGCCTCCCTTTCCCGGGCTCGCTACCAAAGAACACATCATGGCTGAACTCGAGCTTATCGAAGAATATGTCGACCTTCACGCCATCCCTGAAGAATATCATCCTCTTGTGGCCGAAAAGCGTGTTTATCATCCTATCCTCATCGAAGCTCAACTCCCTCATGAGATCCACTATCTGTTTCCGCTGCTTGCTGTAGGAGATGAAGTCCACGTCCGTGAACATTGACCCTCCATCAACCCTTCCGGCACTCCTGATGAAGAGGATCACCTGCTCGTTTTCACGACAGTGGAGATATGTTGCCACTGCTCCAAGGATTCTGAGTATTATTCCCCGATCCTGAGCCGCCTCAACCACCTCAAGCGCCGTCCTTAAGATTTTTGAGGAGAACTCGTCCAGCAACGCCAGGCCTATAGCACCGGTATGCGGGATTTTTATAAGCTTATCTGCGCTTCCCCGAAGAATCTTAGGAAAAATAGGCCTTTCACGAAATATTCTTTACCAGTGGCGGGAGGGGGTGGGCGCCGCCATCTCACAGCTCCGGCTTAAACCCCACCACCAAGCAGCACTATCTCAATTTTTCCTCCAATTTACCCATACACCACTCTTTCCTCGAGATGGGGCCGCCTCGATTTTGTCGACGCCTTTTCATCCCGGTATGCATTATGGCTGAAGATAGTTTGTTGAGAAATGTAAGCTTATAAGCTTATATCTGATTGATGAAAGATTGATCGATTAATGTCAAGGGTTTCCGAGTATTTGGAGAGGGAGGAGCGCGTCATTGGGAAGGTTATTGGCATAAGATTTTACCCCATAGTTGTTGAGAGAGCTTCGGGCTCGAGGGTTTGGGACGTAGATGGACGGGAATATGTTGATTTCTCGTCCCAATGGGCTGTAATGAATCTCGGGCATAATCACCCGGATGTGATCAAGGCCGTAAAAGATCAGATGGAGAAGCTGATATTCTCTTCCCACACCACTTTCCCGAACACCGCGGCGATCCAATTGGCCGAGAAACTCGTAGAGCTTGCTCCCGGCGATTTCAAGAAAAAGGTTTGGTTCGGCTTAACGGGCTCAGATGCCAACGAGTTCATCTACAAGATTATGCCGATCTACAACGGTAGGAGGAGGATACTGGGGTTCCAAGGATCCTATCATGGCCAAACAATGGGGGCGCTAAGCTTATCGGGGCATAAATCGCTAGCGAGGTTCATCGGGTTCCCAAATGTCGTGAAAGCCCCCTATCCATATTGCTACAGGTGCCCATTTAAGCAGCATTATCCTGAATGCGGATTGCTGTGCCTAGACTTCATAGAAGGCAATGTCATGGAAAACGCGCCCGCCGACGATTTGTCCGCAGCAATCATCGAGCCCGTGCAGAGTGATGGCGGCGTAATCGTCCCACCACCAGAGTTTATTCCAAAATTCTACAGAATTTGTAAGGATAAAGGGGTAAGCTTCATCGTGGATGAGGTCAAGGTTGGCTTCGGTAGGACGGGTAGATTCTTCGCCATAGAGCACTACGACGTGGCGCCTGACGCGATCTCGATGGCGAAGCCCATGGCCTCCGGATTCCCTCTTAGCGCCGTCGTCGGCAGGGCTGAGATCTTGGACGCCGCTGCGGCGGCACACCTATTCACGAGCAGCGCGCATCCCATCAGCTGCGCTGCCTCTCTTGCCACCATAAACACGATAATGAAGGATGGAATCCTCGAGAAGGCTAGCAGAATGGGGTCATTCCTGATGAAACGGTTCAAGGAAATGAGTGAAGCCCATGAATTGATAGGCGATGTCAGGGGCAGTGGGATGATCCTGGGAATCGAGCTCGTTAAGGATAGAAGGACCCGCATCCCCGCGACATTTGAAACTGCTTGCCTCGTTTACAGGGCATTTGAGCTCGGATTATTGGTCACCTATGTTGGAGCATATTCAAACGTTGTCGAGATCACCCCGCCGCTGACCATGAGCATCGAGGACGCGGAGAAGGGGCTGGAGATATTTGAGAAGGCGCTGGACGATGTCGAGAAGGATAGAGTTGATAAGATGAAGGTTAGGAGGTTTGCCGGCTGGTAAACGGTATATACGGGCTACCATTATCCCATATCTCGATTCTCAGCCCCCTCTCCGATAAAAATCGCTTAACCTCTTCCTCGAAGTCCGCAGGAGTTATTACTATTATCCCGCCCTCCCTGCCATCCCGCCTGAGGAGAGCTCGTCTAACGAGCTCTGCGGGCTGAAGATGCACACCATACTTCCCATAAGTTTCCCTCACGATTATCAGCTGCCTATCATCAACCTCTATCAAACCTCCGCACCCAACATAATGCCCAACCCCCTCTCTAAAGATTTCTTGGAATTCCTCTCCCAGCAATAGCTTCTCAGAGAGCCTCGGGATTCTCTCCGAGTCCAGCAGGTGCTTCGTGTTTAGATTCAGTATGAATTGAGCATCATATTCCTCCGCTCTCCTTAGTAGGTCCAAGAATGAGTTCATCTTTTCCCTCGTTAAGAGGTCGCCCTCGATTTTGCTGAATGTCTTCACCGGGATCGCCTTGAACTTGGACATGCTTATCTCCTGGATTGCGTAAATAACCCCTTCGGGGCTGGCTCCAAGCTCCTGAGGCTTTAGAGTTGTTGGAAGATCATCGAATCTATACCATATGCTCCTGTTCTCCCTAATGACTTCTTCAGCCTCCTCCTTCGATAAGCATGCTATCTCGCGCTTCAGCGCTCTCAACCTCTCTAGATCTCGCGGATCAACATTTACCCTAGCGAGGTATGCAACGTAATCTTGATCCACGATCTCGCTTTTATGAAGCCTGTAGCCCAGCCCTCTCAAGATGTAGGCGGCGGCGAACGCTCCACAGAAATTCTCCTTCTGATCAAGCTCACTGACGTATTCCCTGTGAATCTCGAGGTAGTGCGGCGTCGGGTACGCCCTTATTCTACCACCGAGTGCTCGTAGCACCCTCTCCACATCAACGTCCTTCAGCGTGCCCAGGATATCCTCGAGCTTAAAATGCCGGGACATAGTTCTTAATCTCCCACGGGCTCACGTATCGGTCATACATGTCGCATTCAAACTTCTTAATCTTGATGTATTCTTCAATGAGGTCGGGGCCCAGCTCAGCTTTGAGATAGCTGTCTCGTCCGAGGAAGCTCAAAGCCTCTCTTAAGCTCCCTGGAAGCAGCTCGATATTCCTTCTAGCCCGCTCCTCCTCCGAAAGCTTGTATGCGTCGACATTAACCGGCTCCCCAGGTTCCATCTCCTCCCTGATGCCGTGCACTCCAGCCGCCAGGGTCGCCGCCAGAGCTAGATATGGATTCGCCGCGGGATCCGGAGTCCTGAACTCTATTCTCATGTTGCTCTCCTCTTTGCCAACCCTAGCCGTAGGTATTCTTATCGCCGCGGACCTGTTATTGTAGCCGTAACATATGTTCGACGGCGCCCATGAGCCGGGTATAAGCCTCTTATACGAGTTCACTGTCGGGGCGACGATAGCCGATAGGGCCTTCATGTGATGCAGTATTCCTCCTATGAAATGGTATGCCATCTTGGAGAGGTTTAGCCCCCGCTTATCATTCTTGTCGTAGAAGGCGTTTCTGCCCGTTTTTGAGTTTAGGGCGCTTATGTGGAGGTGCATGCCGCTTCCCGCGTGCCAGTCGAATGGCTTCGCGATGAACGTTGCCACTAGCCCGTGTTTAGCCGCCACACCTTTCGCGGCATCCCTCAAGACCACCACATCATCAGCCGCTCTTAGCGCATCCCGATGCCTCATAACTATCTCCAGCTGTCCCGGCCCATACTCCTTGATGAACCTCACGACGGATATGCCGGATGCCTTGAGAGCGTTGATGATCTCCAAGGTTATGTCTCCAAGAGTATCGTAGCCGACGGTCGAGAAGCATCTGGCCCAATCCACTGGTTCAATCTTATCCGGAGCCACCTGCCTCAATACGTAGAACTCGATCTCGGCAGCGCTTTGGAAGGACACGCCGATCTCCTCCTGATACTTTCTCAAGAGCCTCCTGAGAAGGCTGCGAGTGCAGAAATCCCACTCTCCCCCATCCCTCAGCCTCATGTCGCAAATCACCCTACCCTGACCATGTGAGTAGGTTACCGGGGAAAAGGTCTCCAGATCCGGGACTAGGAAGATATCTTCCGACTCCGGGCCGAATCTCGGCTCGGCCAAGATCGTGTCGAGAGCCGTGAAGGACTGCATCGCCATTGTTAATCCTATGCCGTGCATCAGATGATCCGCGAGCTCGTCGAGATACGAGGCCTTCGCCCTCAAGACTCCATCCAATCCAACGTAGATGAATCTTACGAGCTGGATGCCATTTCTCCTAGCGGCCTCAATAACCTCTTCCAGCTTGCTCATATAGTCCACGCTTCTCGAGCAAGCTAATTAACTTTTAAGAAAAACGGCTTTTCGACGAAAAATGTTCGGCAAATGCAGCTTTCGTCAAAATTTTTATATATGGCTGTAGGCCGCCTCTAACCCGTGAGTTCTGACGAGATAGTTTTCGTTAGAAGAACCTCGGGGCTTGTTAAGGAGATCGGCGCGTTCTCCGTGATGGCCATGGCCGCTAACTACGTTATAGCTGATGGATTCTACCTCTTCGCGGCCGGTCAGGGATACTATGCTCCCGGAGCGAATATACCCCTTGCGCTGCTCATCGGCGGGATAATAATGGCCCTGGCCGCGTTCGCCGTCGTCCTGCTGACCATGGCCATGCCTAGGACGGCCTCCGACTATGTGGGCATCTCTAGGACTCTTCATCCGCTACTTGGATACGTGGAGGCCCTGCTAGTCTTCGGCGTGCACATCTGGATCGTCGGCGCATTATCCTTCTTCATGGCCTGGTTCTGGGGCAGTGCGATAATCCAGATAGGATTAGCGATACACGATAGTGGCCTAGTAGCTCTGGGAGAATGGCTCTCCACCGATCTAACGGCATCCGTGGCCCTCGGGATAATATTCGTGCTGGTATTCGGCGTCATCAGCTTGCTCGGGATAAGGGTCTACAAGTACGTCGTTAATGCGCTATTCCTAGTGGCGCTGGCGGCTGGAGTGGCCACGATAGCCGGAGCAGCCTATGCCGCGACATTATCTCCGGGCCAGATAAAGCATTTGTGGGATATGACTTATGGCGCCGGAGCATATGATGAGATAATGAGGGTTGCGGAGGCATCGGGGTGGAGGGAGTACGTTGCGTCGGTTTCGGGCGATCCGCTTACCTGGGGCTGGCCGGGCCCATGGTCGCTCGGCGTAACGCTCTCGCTCAGCCTGGTGATCTCGGCATATGCTTTCTGGGGGCTCGAGTACGCAAACTACATGGCCGGAGAGATAGATAGGCCGAAGAGAAACTTCCTCTTGGGAGTCGTCGGCGCAATCGTGCTCGTCTTCGCATACTACCTCTCGATATCATCCCTAACTCTCATGGGCTTCAGGGAGTTCTTCTCGGCCTATGAATACGTGATGTACACGGAGTCGGCTTACAGCCAGCTCACGATCAACCCCGTTCAGACGCCGACTTGGGCCGTCTTCATAGCTTCACTTTTCGGAGGCTGGGCCCCGATACTCGCCGTGATCATTACACTCGCGGTCCCCCTATGGGTGATGAACGGGATCCCCGTATACATGATGGTCCCCTCGAGAATAGCATTCGCCCTAGCATTCGATAGATTCTTCCCAGAGAAGCTCGCGGAGGTTAATGAAAGGTTTAGAACGCCGCACTGGTCCATAGCTCTGGTAATGGCCGGCGCCATAGTAATGATATTCGTCTTGGCATCGCCGGAATACGGGCCACTCTTCTACGCGATCACAGCAGTCACGGCTGTGGCGGTCAGGTGGTTCCTCTCAGCCGTGGCCACGACAATCCTGCCATACAGGAGGCCGGAGATCTATAAGGAAGGCTATACCAAGACGATTGGAGGGGTTCCGGTGATGTCGATAGTCGGCGGCGCAGCGGTAATAGCGACACTCGCTCTCCTGATACTTGGCTTACAGCAAGTGGCCGCGGACGTGACGCTCGTGTCGCCGTTGTGGATGATAGGCTGGACCCTGCTAGCGGTGGCGCTTTATGCCTACTACAGCTGGGCTAATAGGAAGAAGGGCATAGACGTGAGGAAGATATTCGGCACGATACCACCAGCCTAATCCGCGATGAGCCCCAGCCTTCCACCCTCCCCCAATTTTATAATGCCACGGGTTGGGAAATGATGGCCCCCCTCAAGATCTTCTTCATGGCCGATATACATAACAGTGAGCTCGTATTCAGGAAATTCCTATCAATACCAAAGCATTATGACGTGGATATCCTGATTCTTTCAGGCGACTTAACGGGGAAGGCGATAATCCCGATAATAGATCTTGGCGGAAACCGCTACCAGTACACGTTCAGGGGTAAGACCATGGTCGTCAGCGGCCCCGAGGAGCTTGAAAGGGCGAAGAGCGAGCTGATGAACTCCGGGATATATCCATACGTCTGCACGATGAGCGAGGTGGAAGAGCTGAAAAGTGATCCCGAGAAGGTCAATAGGCTATTCTCTAGGCTGATAATCGAGAACATGGAGAGGTGGATCTCCATGATCGAGGAGCACATCCCTGCGGATAAGCAGGTCATAGTCATGCCTGGAAATGATGATATATTCGAGATAGATCCGGTGCTGAAGAAAAGCGGCAGGGACATCTACCCCCTGGGCAGGTTGGTGGAGCTGCCCCTAGGCTACGCGATGATATCGCTCGAATACGTGAATCCGACACCGTGGAATACCCCGAGGGAGGCTGATGAGAAGGATCTATGGAAGATGCTGGAGAAGGTGGCAAACCTCGTCGATAGAGATTGGAGCAGGATGATATGCTGCTTCCACGCGCCACCATATAACACGATGATAGATGTGGCCCCCAAGCTGGACAAGAACCTCAGACCAGTGTACAGCCTGGGGGAGATAGAGAAGGAGAATGTTGGAAGTAAGTCCGTGAGAAAATTCCTTGAGAAGTATAAGCCGCTGATGGGGATGCACGGCCACATACACGAGTCGCCCGGATATGATAGAATTGGAAGAACTATGGTGTTCAATCCGGGGTCAGAGTACTCCTCCGGAATCCTGAGGGGATTGATTCTCGAGCTGGATCGCGATGGGCTGAAAAGCTGGCATAGGATAGGATAATGGGATGTCAGGCGGCTTGCATGCGCTCGGCAGGGTCGCTGTAGCATCGCACTCGCCTCTGGCATCGGCCATAGCGCTGAAGATAATCGAAAAGAGCGGCAACGCCGTGGATGCGGCCGTAGCCGCCTCGCTTCTATTAAATGCTCTCGAGCCGGGCTGGAGCGGCCTGGGTGGCGGCGGATTCGCATTAGTATACTCGGAGGAGCTCGGGTTCAAGGCCCTAGATTATCGGGAGACGGCGCCGCTCAACGTGAAACCCGATGAGTATAGGTGCGAGGAGGATCTATCAGTAGGATATAAGGCTGTAGCAACGCCTGGAACGCTGAGGGGTCTCTGGGCACTGCATCAAGAGCTCGGCGAGATGAGCTGGAGCAGGATCCTCGATTTCGTCATGGAATATTCAAAGCGCTGCCGCGCATCTCGGCTGTGGAGCACGTGCATGCGCGCCAACCTCGATGGGGCGTTACGCAAGCTCGCAATTTGTCCTGAGAGCTACGCGACATTCCTCAGAGATGGCGAGGTTTATCCCGAGGGGGCTGAGGTGTCCTTCGCGAGGCTTATTGAGACCTTGAGCATGATCAGGGAGGGCGTATGCCGTTTTTATGAAGGCGAGTTCGCGGATGATATCGACCGGATATTCTCCGGCAATAATGCCTTCTTATCATCAAGGGATTTAGCGCGCTATAGCCCGATCTGGAGGGAGCCGATAATCAGCGAGCTGGATATACGTGGCAAGGAGCTCAAGATTGTCGCGATGCCACCGCCGAGCTCTGGAGCGCTACTCGCGAAAGCTCTTAAGATCCTATCTCTCACGCGCTTGAATGCGGAGAACTATTTTCTGAAGCTCGCGTACACGCTCTTCCACATAATTGACGTGAGATGCTCCTTGATAAGTGACCCGGCATTTAACAATATTGATGCGCGAATTCATCTCTCAGATTCTCACATTGAGGAGGCGCTGCGGCTCATCGAGGAGGGCAAGCTGACACCTCATCCGACTAGAGATAGCGGCGGAACATCTCACATAAGCGTGGCGGATGTTAGGAGCAGGACGTGCGTCTCCCTCACAGAGACGATTGAGTGCTTCATGGGCTCAGGAGTGACCGTGAGAGGAGTTCTGCTAAATGATGAGATGCATGATTTCACGCTTCAGAAGGGCCATCCGAACTCGATAGCTCCGGGCAAGAGGCCGGCTAGCAGCATGTCCCCGCTGATGATCCTCGACGCAGAAGAGGCCTTCCCGGAGATCATAATAGGGGCGTCGGGCGGCATGAGGATAATATCCTCGATTATACAGGTTCTCTCCAACTACCTGTTGAGGGGCATGGACCCCATCTCCGCGATACTCGAGGGAAGACTCCACGTTAGAGAGGAGAGAATCGCTCTAGAGGAGCTTCTCGAGGATAAGATCTCGAGTAGCTTATCGATGGCCGGCTTGAGGCTAGAGAGGGTTCGAGAGATCTCCATGTACCCCGGAACAGACCTCTACTTCGGCGCAGTTCAAGCAATATTCAAGAAGAACGATCTCTTCTTAGCGGTCTCAGACCCGAGAAAGCAGCCCGGAGCCGCCGCAAGATAAATTCATTAAATTCTGGTTGCAATTATTTTGGTGCGCGGCAGCGCCCCGGTAGCTCAGGCTGGTTAGAGCGCCGGCTTGGTATCCCTCGAAGAAGGGGGGCCTTAGAGCCGGAGGCCGCGGGTTCAAAGCCCGCCCGGGGCTTCACACGTGCTCACGTCATTTTTGATTATGATCATGCTTATGCGCATCCTCATTTGAACTCTCTAAGATTATTTCATCTTGTTTTGGAGATTATGAATTTTTGAGCCCTTCTGCGGACTGAGCTCCAATCATTCGCGTCTATTCAGCCTGTCCCGCATTCTTCATCGGGCTCTCATGCCGCTATTATTGCTCGATCTTATAACTCTTGTCCTCCGGATAACTGCTAATTAGCTGGCGTTCTTCATTATTTTCGGCGGATGATGAGGCTTCGACCCGGGCGGACTCGTGGGGATGAAGATTGGTGCGGCTCTGACGTCGCTTAAAGGTTATGTTTGCGCCCGCGCAACACATTCTCATGACCGTGATCCTAGAGTTCAGCGTCATCCCGCTCGGCGAGGGCACAAGCGTCTCGAGGCTTGTGGCAAGGGCTGTTAAGGCATTAGAAGACGCTGGCGTCAAGCACGTGACAACTCCCATGGGAACAATCCTCGAGGCCGCGAGCTTGGAGGAGGCCTTATGCTACGTGAGGCTGGCTCATGAAGCTGTATTCGAAGCCGGTGCGAGGAGAGTGATAACGGTGATAAAGATAGATGACAGGAGGGATGTTGAGAGGAGGATGGAGGATAAGCTCAGGTCTCTCGAGATAGCCCTCAAGAATCTGGAGAGCGGGCGGCAGCCTAATCCAGCTCGATCCTCCTGATCACCACATCCCTCGCATGCCTGATGACGTCTTCCGGCGGCCTTCTGCCGAGAGCCTTCGCGACCTCCTCCCTCAAGATCGCGGACGGCTTGGAGGCGAGCGCGTCAATGACCCCCTTCACCGACCCATACGTCTTCAGTAGCGCCTTCGCGAGGGTTGGGCCGACTCTGGGCAGTCCCTCTATAACGTATAATGCCTGCTCCTCGAGCTTCTTTGAAGCAGAGCTCGCCCTCAGCCTGAGCTCCCTCGGCTCCCTCCGCTCCTGCAGGCTCCTGTATTTCGCGGCTATGTAGTGGCCCGTCCCCCTCCAGTCGGGCGTGAATATCACGATGAGGTCCTCGTATGCTCTCTGGATTCCCTCAATGAGCCTGTAGATGCTCGACTCATTCCAGCCCGTAACCTTCCTAACGATCCCCATCCAGCCCTCTATCACCAGTATCTTCTCGAATGAGTCCGCTTCCTGCAGCTGATCGAGCTGAGACCATATTCTGCCCTTCCCAGCTTCATCGGGCTTCATGGAGTTGAGCAGATCCGTGATAGTTTTGCGCTCGATCACCGCGACTCCCTCAGAGCCGTCGAGAAGATAATCCCCCACCTCAAGGGCCTTGACGCCGACCTGCTCCCCAAACACGCCTACAAGCATCCTGTATATCTCGGCGGCCTTTGAAGCCTCCCTACTATCAACGAAAATCATACTCCTAGGAAGATCGCCGGCCCGAGAGTTTTAAAGATTTGGGGAGAAGCGAGAAACAAAATTATAATTATAACGAGTAACGAGTATTATAATTATAGTCATATTCGTAAGCTGGTGTGGATATTGGGTTATGGGTGATGGTTTTTGGGAGGGCGTATTATGGGCCTCGGATACAGCCGCGCTAGGAGGAGTGAGAGGAGGATTAAGTGCGCGTTCTGTGGCCGCCTCATAGCGGGAGACTCGAGGTTCTGCCAGTATTGCGGGAGAAAGTTGAGGGGCTAGATATGTTCGAGAAGGCCTTTCCCCCTCTCACGCGCCGGAAATGCGGGCTCGCATCTCACGCTCTCCCTCTCGCAGAGCTTCTCGACCGTGGCCGCAACCCTCATCCTCCACTCGCGCTCGGAGCTCATGGCGTTGGGATATCTATCTTTAACCGCGCTCATCGCC
This sequence comes from Candidatus Wolframiiraptor sinensis, assembly GCA_023268255.1. Classification (GTDB taxonomy): domain Archaea; phylum Thermoproteota; class Nitrososphaeria_A; order Caldarchaeales; family Wolframiiraptoraceae; genus Wolframiiraptor; species Wolframiiraptor sinensis. The sequence continues at coordinate 121,091 of JALNJX010000003.1, read as the reverse complement.
GCCGTGAGCCCCCGCTTCATCCTGAAGAAATCGTAGTAGAGCTTTGATCCGGTCTCCGAGGCTAGGGCCACTATCTCCTCAATCACCTCCGGCGAGTCATTCACGCCCCTCATTATCGGGCCTAGGAAGATCCATGTGCTGAGCCCCTCCACCGAGAGCTTTCTCAGCGCCTCCGCCCTAGAGCCCGGCTCCGGAGCGCGCGGCTCTATCACTGCGGCCACTTCAGGGCTCAACGTGGTTATCGTGAGACCGACATCAACCTTATCCCTGTATCTGGAGAGGAGGTCTAGATCCCTGAGCACTAGCGGTGATTTCGTCTGGATGCTCGCCTCGAATCCCAAGTCCAGAAGTATCTCAAGGCCCCTCCTAGTCAAGCGCTCCTTCGCCTCGATGGGCTGATATGGGTCTGTTATCGTCGAGACTCCGACCACTCCCCTCCGCGCCCTCAGAACATCCTCCATCAAGACCTCGACAACGTTCTCCTTCACATACACAATCTCGCCCCATGCCTCGGCCACCTCTCTGTAGCGCGTGTATGCCCTTCCATAGCAGTAACGGCACCCGTGATGGCACCCTGCATATGGGTTGTAGGCGTAGTCAAGATCGTAGAGACCGGTCTTGGATAGGGCGCTCGAGACCCGGATCCTCTTATACACCACGCTCAGAGCTGCTTCACCTCTAGCCTAGCCTGCGTCAACAGATCCCTCAGCAGCCTCGACTCGCTGAGCCACGTCGAGAGCGGAAGCCTCGTGGATCTCGAAAGTCTCTCCAGCACCTCCTCGAGCCGATCATACTTCTCAGGCCTCGACTCGAACATCCTCCTCAAATTCTCCCTGACGAACCACACTCCTATCGGCAGGAAGAATCCCTCGTATATCTCGCGGATCAGGATCGCTGTCCCCTGCCTCCCAGCTCTCAGCATGAACTCTGCTGTCGCGAGCCTCGCAGCGTAATAGCATCCGCCGAGCGACGCGTATGTAGTCCTACCCCTATAGCCCTCCCAATCCCCCTCTATCTCGACCTCCGCTCCGGGGTTCCAGGTGGTATAGGGGAACCAGGCCTCGATCCACTCATAGCTCCAGGCATGCGGCGCGATTATAGCGATGAAGGTGTTCCTTGAGATCCTCCTCTCGAAGAAGAGATACGAGTCGATGACCGGAAGCCTCTTCACCTCCTCGATCAGCTTCTTGGAGATTATCGAGTCAACGGCCGTTATTGACCACCTAGTCGGCACGATTCTTCTCAAGCCCTCGAGACCAAGTCCGCCGACGGAAAAGATCCTCTGTATCCGGGATACCGGGATGCCGCTTGAGTAGAGCTGGATAACCGCCTCAGAAGCCTTCAAGCCGCCGTCGGAGAGAACTTTCTCGACGGGCTTCTCGATCATCGGCTCATCCACGATCTTGAGCTTCTCCACTATTCCCGCGGGCCCGAGCGGCGGCGAGTTTATGTCGAGCTTCACTTCAGGCCTCGGAGGCTTCGCGAACTTCAACTCGAGATCAACGGATCTCGCCGAGGACGCGATGAGCCTTAGATCCTCGATCAGCATGGGCTTTCCGACCTCTATCGTCATATAGCCTCTCACGAGGCTAAGCCTCATCTTGAGAATTTCATCTAGGCTCAAGTCAAGCCATTTCTCAGGCGCATCATACATCCATGCATCACCATCGCCCACCGAGACCGAAGGTGCAACCCTTACCTTGGGATAATCCGTCCAGCTCACGAAAACCGAGGGAGGCGAGGGAGCTTCCAGAATACTACTATTAGGGATCTTAATCTCCTCAGCCACATGCCAGACGGAGTAGAGGGGGCACGGGCTCTCACCGCACAGCCCCCTGGCCCCCCTGCAGAGCAGACAGGGCTTCATGAAGCTACCCGGCATCCACTAGCATAAGTTATCCAGTAAGCGCCTCTTAAAGCATATCCTCCGGGCGCCACCCATATTATCGGGCTTAATAATGGTGATGCGGGAGTGAAGGCGTCTAACCCGACAGCACGAAATGAGAAGGTCCCCAACATTCTGAGATAATTTTCAAGCTCATTTTGCGCGCATAAAATTTTCGAACTTCAAAGATGCCCGCCGCTATGAATCATGATGATCATTGAAAACATCCTCAATTCTCGCATTGAAGACTTTCGCGAGCTTGAACGCGAGCCTCAGCAAAGGGGAGATACTTCCGTTCTCGATCGCTATTATCGTCTGCCTCATGACACCGATCGCCCTCGCCAGCTCCTCCTGCATCATCCCATACCTGGCCCTCAACTTCCTAAGCCTATTGCTCATGGCCATGTTTTCACCTATTCTCGAGAGCACTTTTGATGCGCGATATAGTAGGCGCGATCACCGTCAACCTGAAAGCCAGACCTCTCGGCAAGAGCACAGGATCGCTCATCAACCAGGACCACCTCCCCTTTCTCGATGCCCCACGGCCTATGGCCTGCTTCATCACGAGAAGAATAATGAGGCGATGAAGGAAGAGCATCGTCTCGCCGCCGGCTAAGAGGAGGCCGAAGAAAGCCGGTGTCTATGCGACGGCCAGAACCAAAAAATCGCCCCCTCTTCTTTTAAACTCGCAATCAAAGGTATATAAAAACCCGAGAACCAAGTAACTACCGGGGAGAAAAAAGCGGGGTAGGGCAGCCAGGTTAGCCCGCCGGGCTCATAACCCGGAGGTCGGAGGTTCAAATCCTCCCCCCGCTACTACGAAAACATACATGGTCTGATTGCTTGAATGAAACCAATCACTCTGACGCATGTGCCGGAAAATCCGATCCTAGATAAGGAGTATGACTGGCGCAATAATTCGCCTTAGAGATTTTAATGAGAAAAATGGGTCATGTTTTGAATTGTGTGTAGTGGCAGTTTCCGCAGTAGTATCTGTCTCCGTGGTCTGCCATTATGTATCCTCTTCCGCATCTTGGGCAGAAGACTATGCTCGCCGCCAGCTTTCCTCCCTCGATCCTGTATTTTTTCCAGAGGTTTGATTGTTTACCCAGCTTGCTTCACCTCCTCCAGGAGGCCGTGTTTCTTGAGGATGTGCTTTCTCTCATATTTTTTCGCATATTCGATGGAGTCGTAGATGTGGATGTGGGCTCTCGCTTTCCTGGCCCCGAAGAGCGACTCCATCTTCTCGACTATCACCCGCTCCTTCTCCACGTTGTATTTCTTGGCTACTTCTTCTCTGACTTCCTCCCGCTTGGGCGTTCCCGACTCATAAATTATGATCGCCTCGACTTCCCTCCGGTTTAGCAAGGGGTTTACTCGATCCTCGATTACCTCGATGTTCATGCGGCTTTCGCCTCCTCCTTGATCGGCACGAGGACCGCGTTTATCTGGGCTATCGCCTCGCTTATCACGTTGCCCCTAACTGTCCTCCTCCTCCTGAGCCCCTTCTTCTTCCTCCTCTGCCTCCGCTTCTTCTTTTTTGATGGCGGCTTCTCATAGCCTCTGAAGCCTATCCCGGCTGCGATGAGTATCCTAGCCTTCCTCGCCCCGCTGACATCCGGCCTCATCGGGAAGCCATCCTTATCTGTTCCGCCGGTTATCCTGATCTTATACCCCTTGTAGCCCAGCACAGACCCGTCGATCTCGTCTCCGATTTTTCTCCCCATGAAGAGCCTGAATATGTTTGGGTCGAGCGCGATTGTCTTGGCAGTTCCATCCTCTGGGTTTGAAAGGATGAGCTTCGGCGCGGCGGCTTTCTCCGACATCCTCCCGAGGGCTTTGAGGGGCGTCTTATTAACTCTTTATCTCGCCCAGAGGGGATCTTCTTTCCTCCTTATCTCGACTATCTCCTCTAGGGCCTTTCGCGAGTCCTCGTCGAGCATGTCATAGTATTCCTTTAGGAGCAGCCTGGCGTCGTTTTCCGGGACCGCGACGTAGAGTGTTTCGCCTTCTCTGATGTGCCTGCCGACGATCGGCTCCCTCATGGAGATGGCGACTTTCATTCCCGCCCTCGCCTCCGGTATGCTTTGCCCCTTATCCTGTATTTGCGCTATGGTTCCAACGATTTTCCCCTTATCGTTCATCATGGGGTATCTTGGCTTAACTATTCCCGCTTGAACCTCGATGCCGACTATCGCGGGATCACTCCTCCTGAAGACGTAGCCTTCAAGTATCTTTATCTTTCCCGGCTTTATTAAGCTCTCGAACGCTCTTAGCCTCCGCTTCCTCGTCTCATCCTCAACCCAGCTCATGTAGTTCTCGATGAGCCTGAAGAGTATCCTCTCCTTGAATATCCTTATGCCCCTGCTATTCGCGTCGGCCTCGAGCTCGTGATCGACTCTGACGTTGAATGCGAGGATTACCCCCTTGAGCTCATCCTTCATCCTCACGACCTCGGCCTCCACCACATCCCTTTTCGAGACATCTCCTATTCCAGCGCGCCTCACCGGTATACCCCTATTCCTCAGGGCGAGAATCGCGGCCTCGAGTGTTCCCAGGGTATCGGCCTTTAATACGACGCCGATCTTGTCGGTGCTGAGAATTATCTCGCCCACCTCCGCCTTGATCTTCTCCAGGATCTCCTTCTCCCGCTCTGGCGAGTCTATCACGTAGATCGGCGACCCAGCTATGGCCTCCTCCAGCCCCTCAGCGACTACCTTCACCCCAGCCGCGGCCTTAACCTCCTCGACTCGGTTAAATCTGTCTCTCGGATCCCTCATCTCGTCGAGCGGCTTTGGGACTAGAAGCACCCTGACCTTCGCCGTGAATGGACCGTTTACGCCCATTAGGGCTATCGTGTCACCGACCCTCAGGACCCCATCGCTGATTATCGCGTTTATCGTTGTTCCGAGCCCCTCCTCCTCCAAGACCTCGAGAACCGCTCCCTCAGCCGGTCCATCGCCCACGGTCAGCTGCTCCCTCATGAATGCCTGCGCGAGGCCGAGGAGGACTAGGAGAAGGTCTGGGACTCCTTCCCCGGTCTTCCCGCTAACCGGAACTATCGCGAGCGTCCTCGTGAAGTCCGTGATCTTGTAGTATAGATTCGAGTTGAATCCATGAAGCGATAGCTGGCCCATGAGCGTGTATACCCTGTTCTGTAGCTCCTCCTTCGCATACTCCGACTGCGCCTGGAGGGCCTTAAGGAGCGGGGTTACCCCCTGAGGCTTCCAGCCCGGTATCATGTCTATCTTCGTGGCCGCGACGACGAAGGGCGTCCTCCTGGCCTTAAGGAGCTCTATGCTCTCCCGTGTCTGCTCCTGGACGCCCTCATTCACGTCTATGACGAGTATTGCGAGGTCCGCGAGCGATCCGCCTCTCCTCCTCAGGTTCGCAAATGCAGCGTGCCCCGGCGTATCTATGAAGAGCAGGCCCGGTATCTCGAGCTTCTTGACCTTGACCTCTCCCAGAAGCGCCTTGCACGTCTCGATTATCGCGTCAAGCGGAAACATGCTCGCGCCTATGTGCTGGGTTATCCCGCCCGCCTCCCTCGCCGCGACCAGCGTCCCCCTCATCTTATCCAATAACGTGGTCTTGCCGTGATCGACATGGCCCAGTACGGCGACTATCGGCGCCCTCAGCCTCGCCAAAGCCCCTCCACCAGGCTCTAAACTATCAGCTCACCCTAAAAACTGTATTCCCAAGCCTTCTCTCCAGCTCTCGTAATGCCGCGATACCCCTTAAGAGCCAGGCTCATTAATACCTTCAGATATGCGCATGTAGAAGTGTCAGCATGATATGGTTCTCGCTGGTGAATTCCGGGAGCATTGATGCTATCTCGCCGATTGTTTTTGCTCAACTTCTCGGGGCTTCCAGTAGGGTTCTCTGAGCTCGACCGCCCTTAGAAATAGCTTTCTCAGCTCCTCATCCGAGGCTCCCGATCTCATCGCTGATAAAAAATCAATTTCATTATCGCTTCTCATCAGGCATGGCTTGAACTTCCCATCATGCGTTATCCTGAGCCGTGTGTCGTTCATGCAGAAGAGGCTGTTTCCCGCGGGCTTAACGAGCTCAACCCATACCCCGCTCGGCATAAGATACCTGCTCCTATAATGCAAGTCTCTCACGATCACCTTGACAGCTCTTCGTGCAATCTCTCCCTCGAGCTCGGAGAGGGGGAAATAGCGATCTCTCATGAGGTGGCTGGAGGCTAAGCCGCATCCCACGAGCTCTATGAGCTGAATTACCACCTCGCCCCGTAACCTGAGACCCTCGGCGAAATCGAGCAGATTATCCAGCTCATCATCGTTCACGCCGCGAGCCACGACGACGTTAAGCTTGATGGGGTTGAGCCCGGCCTCATCCGCGGCCCTAATCGCCTCGATGACTCGGGCATGCCTCTCCTCCGCCTCAGCCAAGCTCAATCCAACTATCCTCGCATACCGCTCGGGCCTAGTCGAGTGCAAGCTAATATTGACTCGCTTCAGCCCAAGCCTCCTCAGGTCTTCGGCCACCTCCGCGAGCCTGAAGCCGTTAGTGGTCATGGAGAGATCTCTTAGGCCGAGCTGGCCGAGCCTCGATATTATCTCCAGTATGTCGGGCCTCATCATCGGCTCTCCGCCAGTGAGCTTCACCGAGTCCACGCCGAGCCCCATTGCGACCCTGACGATGCGCTTGATCTCCTCCGGGGACATCAATGCGTTAGATCGCGTGTTGAGGCCTTCGCCGTGGCAGAAGAAGCATCTCAGGTCGCAGGCTGGGGTGACCGAGATCCTGAGCCCTTTCACCGGCCTACCATAGCGGTCAGTCAGCTTCAATGGAGGCGCGTTTTAGAATGATGTCGCGGGCTTTTAAGCCTAACCCCACGATGCATCGTGAATAACGCTTAATAGGAAATCGGGATTGTTAAACCCATCATGCCGAAAACGCTTGTGATAAGCCCGAACAAGTGCACGGGATGCAGGATATGCGAGCTCGCATGCTCCTATAGGCATTTCAGGATGATCAATCCCGCGAGGTCGAGGATCAGGGTCGTGAGACTACCCCATGAGCCCGTGGACTCGCCGATATATTGTATCCAGTGCGGCCTCTGCATAAGCGCATGTCCTTTCGGCGCGCTTTCAAGGGATCTGAAGACCGGCATCGTCAAAGTGAGCTTCGAGAAGTGCACGGGATGCGGCATGTGCGTTCACGTCTGCCCATATGGAGCCGCGTCAAGGGACCCTGAATCGCGCAAAGCCCTCATCTGCGATCTCTGCGATGGCGATCCCGAGTGCGCTAAAATCTGCCCGGAAGGCGTGCTCCTCTACCTCGACCCCGATGACGCCGCCGCATACAAGCGGATAGCATTCTCGAGGCTCCAGCGCAAGGAGGTTACACCATTAAAGCCCGATGCGAGGTGATGAATGATGCTGGGCGGAAAGCTATGCGGTTACGCCGGCAAGATACTCCGCGTCAACCTCTCCAAGAAGAAGGTGGCTGAGGAGGAGCTCAAGCTGGAGCTTCTCAGGCTATACTTGGGCGGGACGGGATACGCGGCGAGAATCCTCTGGGATGAGCTGGAGAGGGGCGTGGACCCCCTGAGCCCGGAGAATAAGCTGATAGCATGCACTGGGCCGCTCACCGGCACGCTGGCGCCATGCTCGGGAAGCATCGAGTTCGCCTTCAAGTCCCCGTTAACCGGGATCTTCGGACAAACGAGGGCGGGCGGAGGCTTCGGGCCAAGGCTGAAGTATGCCGGCTACGATTTCATAGTTATCGAGGGCGCATCCGATAAGCCGGTCTACCTGAGCGTCATCGACGGCTCCGCGGAGATCCGGGATGCATCTCATCTCTGGGGAAAAACCGTTCATGAGGCGACCCACATGCTGATCGAGGAGATCGGCGACCCACAAGCATCCGTCGCATGCATCGGGCCGGGCGGCGAGAGGCTGATCAGGTATGCGAGCATAATGGTGGATTATGATCGCGCTGCTGGCAGGTGCGGCGGAGGAGCCGTGATGGGCTCGAAAAAACTGAAGGCGATTGTAGTGAATGGAGATCGCGGGATAGAGATCGCCAAGCCCGACGAGTTCTATGATGCCGCGAGGGAGGCGATTAGTGCCGTAGGCAGGCAGAGAATGGGTTTGGGCCAATTCGGCACAGTAGGTGGCTTGAAGGGGTTGAACGAGTCCGGAGCCCTGCCGACGAAAAACTTCCAGACATGCTATTACGAGAAAGCCGAGAAGATGTCGGGCGAGGAACTTGCTAGGAAGTATTTGCTTAAGCGGAGAGCCTGCCTTGCCTGTCCGATTGGATGCGGAAGATATGTCTGGGTTCCAGCCGGACCATACATAACACCACCTCACGAGGGCGCTGAGTATGAGACCGTGGACATGTTGGGCGTGCAATCTATGATGGGCTCTCTGGAGCCGCTCATCAGAGCAGATTATCTCTGCAACACATACGGTATTGACACAATCTCCGCCGGAAATGCGATTGCATTCGCTATAGAGGCTTATGAGAGGGGCCTGATAACTGATGAAGATACCGGCGGACTTAAGCTGAGGTGGGGGGACGCTGACACCTGCCTAAATCTGCTCGAGATGATCATCGAGCGCAGGGGTATTGGAGACTTGCTCGCCGAGGGAGTTAAGCGCGCCGCGGAGAAGATTGGGAGGGGTGCTGAGGATTTCGCGTGCCATGGTAAAGGGTTGGAGGTGCCGGCCCATGATACCCGTGGAACATCGAAGTCCTTCGCGATCCAGTATGCGATCGGCAACCCGAGGGGCGCATGCCACATCGAGCCGCTGTGGGCGGGAATGTGGGACTTCTCCGGATCCGGCCTGGGGCTCAGGGAGCTTGGGCTGCCGTGGCCGCCGCCGAGCAGGTTCGAGGAGGTTGGCGTGAGGCGAGGCGAGGCCTGCAGGCTACTCTGGCTCTACGGGGAGCTTGCGAGCATACTCGGGATCTGCAGATTCAGCATGCAAGGAGGAGAGGATGAGATACTTACGCCGGCGAGGCTCTCGCGCCTCGTCTCCACCCTTACGGGATGGGAGCTGAGCCCCCGGGATCTACTCGTGATCTCCGATAGGGCATACACGCTGAAGCGCTGCTTCAATGTTCGAGAGGGTATTAGCAGGAAGGATGATAAGCTTCCGAAGAGGCTTATGGAGCCGCTCGCAACCGGGCCCACGAAGGGCCAGAAAGTTGAGAACTTGGACGCCATGCTCGATGAGGCATATGAGGCTCTTGGATGGGACAAGATGACCGGGAAGCCCAAAAGGGATAAACTGAGAGAGCTCGGGCTCGACGACGTCGCCGAGGTAATCTGGGGAACCTAAACCCTCAAAGCCTCATTTATCCCAAGTATAGCCGGGGTTGACGACCTCCAGCCGAGATGAGAAGCTGGTTCTCGGAATAGAGTCCACGGCGCATACATTCGGCGTGGGCATAGCCTCGAGCGCAGGCAGGATACTCGCCAACGTGAACTACGTCTACGCGCCTAAGGCGGGTGGAATACATCCGAGAGAGGCGGCGCAGCATCATGGCCGAGTCGCGGCGAGAGCCTTGAAGGAGACTTTCGAGAAGGCTGGCGTAAGGCCCAAGGACATTGATGGCGTGGCGTTCTCGATGGGGCCTGGAATGGGGCCGTGCCTCAGGGTCGGCGCGACTGTCGCCCGAGCGATCGCGCTGAAGCTCGGTAAGCCCCTGATAGGCGTCAATCACAGCGTGGCCCACATAGAGATTGGAAGGCTTATGACCGGATGCAGGGACCCGGTGATACTCTATGTCGCCGGCGGCAATACCATGATCGCGGGATACATTGATGGTAGGTATAGGGTTTTCGGCGAGACCCTGGATATAGCTGCTGGAAACTGCCTGGATGTCTTCGGGATAAAGGCCGGGATAGGGCCCATGCCAGCTCCGGAAGAGTATGCTAGAAGGGGTGAGAAGTTCCATCCGCTTCCCTATCGGGTTAAGGGCATGGATGTATCCTTCTCCGGCCTGCTGACGGCGGCCCTGAAGCTCATCGGCAGCATTAAGCTTGAAGACCTATGTCTCAGCATAACCGAGACCGTGTACAGCATGCTCACCGAGACTCTGGAGAGGGCTTTAGCCTACACGGAGAAGAAGGAGATACTGCTCGTGGGCGGGCTGGCGAGAAGCAGGAGGCTAAGGGAGATGATAGAGGAGATGGCGAGGCTTCATGGTGCGAGGGTCTATTGCGCGCCACCCGAATACGCGGGCGATAATGGGGCGATGATCGCCTGGACAGGAGTTCTCCAGCTCATCGCGGGCCAGACGCTGAGCATAGAGGAGAGCAGGGTTAAGCCGAGGTTCAGGATGGATGAGGCCGAGGCCCGGTGGAGGGAGCTAGGGCTCTAGGGGGATCATGCGGCCATGATGCTCGGCGAGAAGATCGAGGTGATAAGGATCGGCGCCGAGGCCGTGGTCTCCCGTCTCGAGTGGAATGGCCTCAAGATGGTCTCAAAACACCGGGTGCCGAAGCCTTACAGGTTCCCGGAGCTCGATAAGTGGGTCAGAGATAGGAGGACGCTACATGAAGCCAGGGTGATAATGAGCTTGAGAAGGCTTGGGATACCGTGCCCGGCGATCCTCATGCTGGATAGGAGCGAGGCAACCCTATACCTCCAGCTAATCGAGGGTGTTGAATTGAAGAGGATCCTTGACTCGCTGCCGGCCGAAGAGTTGGAGAGGCTGGCTTATGAGCTCGGCAGGATCATCGGGAGAATGCACGCGGGCGGGGTGGCGCACGGAGACCTTACGACATCCAATATCATGCTCGACAAGTCCAGGAACATCTATCTCATCGACTTCGGCTTGAGCGCGATAACTGATGACCCGGAGGAGCTCGCCGTGGACATACACCTCCTCGACAGGAGCCTCGAGAGCGTCCATCACAAGGTGAGAGCATCGTTCATGAGAAGTTTTCTCAGGGGCTATGCGGCGGCCGCGGGAATGAGCTTCCTCCAGAAATTGGTAGAAAAGGTTAAGGAGATCAGGAGCAGGGGGAGATACGTTGAGGAGCGGAGGAAGAGGCATTAGATTCGTCGTCGTGACCAGTAATCCGGGGAAGGCTCGGGAGTTCGAGGACCTATTCTCGAGATATGGCTTGAGCTTCAGGGTAGAGCCGATAAAGACGCCGGAGATACAGGCGATGGATCTGAGGCTAATAGCGGAGGAGAGCGCCCTCTACGCCTACGACGTTCTCAGGGAACCCGTCATGGTCGAGGATGCCGGTCTCTTCATAGACGCGCTGGGCGGCTTCCCAGGACCCTTCAGCAGCTACGCCTACAAGACCATCGGGATAAGGGGTATCCTAAAGCTCATGGAGGGCGTCGAGGATAGGAGGGCGAGATTCACGTCCGTCATAGCGTTCTACACGCCCATGATAGGCTCTGTCAAGACATTCGCGGGAGAGGTCGAGGGATATATCTCGTATGAGCCGCGAGGCTCCGGGGGATTCGGATTCGATCCAATATTCATTCCCGCTGAGGGGGATGGAAGGACTTTCGCGGAGCTGAGCATGGAGGAGAAGAACAGGTTCTCCCATAGGGCGAGGGCTGCCAGAAAATTCGCCGAATGGATCTCATCGATAGAAGCGATCTCGCCGGCATACGAGTAGCATTAGATGAGACCGATTTTCCTCGTGAGATATGATGCTGGCAGGCTTCTAATCCAGTTCAGGTCATTCATGTAGAATGTTCTTATGTCGTCTAGGTCATAGAGCGCGAGGGCGAGCCTTTCCAATCCTCCTCCCCAAGCGAGGACGCGATGCTTGACGCCCATGGGCCTCGTAACCTCCGGCCTGAAGACCCCCATCCCTATGAGCTCGAGCCAAGTCTTCTTATCCTCGAGATACGCTATCGCCTCCGCCGACGGCTCCGTGTAGGGGAAATAGCTCGGCCTAAACCTCACGTTCCTGAGCCCGAGCCTCGCATAGAACTCCTTGATAAGCCCCAGGAGATCCCTGAACGATACATTCTCACCCATGACTATGCCCTCTATCTGATGGAACTCGGCGAGGTGCTTCCAGTCAACTCTCTCATTCCTGTAGATCCTGTCTACGGAGAAGACCTTGACCGGCGGCTCACGGTGATCGGCGAGCCACCTGATCGTGGTTGCCGTCGTATGCGTTCTCAGGAGAAGCTTTTTCGCCTCCTCTTCCCTCCATCTGTAGCCCCAGCCCGTTGAGCCCGTATCACCGCCATTCTCGTGAGCTCGCTTCACGGGCTCGACTAGATGGGCTGGAAGATCTCCGATCTCGGGCTCGGCTAGATAGAATGTGTCGTGCATCTCGCGCGCCGGGTGATCTTGGGGCTGGAAGAGCGCGTCGAAGTTCCAGAAAGCCAGCTCGACCAGCGGCCCCTTAATCTCCTCGAAGCCCATCTCGACGAAAACTTCTCTCACGATCCTTATCAGCTCCCTAAGCGGATGCCTCTTACCTGCGAAGACCGGCGGGGTCGGCGCCCTTATATCGAATCTGCTGAGCTTCACACGCCTCCACTCGCCGGAGCTAATCATGCCCGGGGTAAGCCTGGTAACCTCCCTCACCTCGAGGAAGGAGTTATCGAGCGCGAAGAGGGAGACCGTCGGCTTCAGGATGTGAGTTCTCCTGATCTTGATCTCGAGGACGCCGGGTCTCGAGGCGAGCCGCTGGCAAGCCTCCCTTAAGTTCTCGGGCATCTCCGAGATCTCCCTCTCGCCATTCCTCAGAATCCTTAGAACATGCTCCTCAGGAAGATCGCCAGGCTCCGAGACCAGCCTGGCATAAACATCTCCACCGATCTTCTCGACTTCTATCCAGTTCATCCTGCGAGCCCAGCTAACCCCGATTTTGAACTCCTTCTCTCCGAGATCTCTTTCGAGCGTTTTTAGGTCGAGCCTCCCGCCAGCTGCTTTGAGCCTTTCTATGAGCCTTCGCTCCGGAAGGCCGCGCTCAGCGTAGATCCTTCCTTCCTCGCCGAGCCCGTAAAGCTTTTTCTCGACCTCCTCGACCTCGACTAAGCCCTTGCTCGATAGCCAGAGAGCGGCTTTAGCGATTGAGCCTATATCCCTGCCAGTGAGCTCCGCCGCCTCCTCGAAGCTGAGCGGCCTGCCCGCCTGCTTTAAGACCTTGGCAACCTCCTTCTCAAGCCAATGAAGAACTGGCTCCGAAACAATAACCCGGTCCCTCGCGATTCACCGCCGAGCCGGCGAAATTTAAGCCTCACGTAGAATCCCACCCACGAGCATGAAAATGCTCGAGCGTGAAGATCATCAAAGCATGCGCTCGGAGAAAAGATTAAGAGTGGATCGGGAGGAGAGGCTCTGTCGGAGGGCCCGTGGCCTAGCTTGGATAGGGCGTCGGCCTCCGGAGCCGAAGGTCGTGGGTTCAAGTCCCACCGGGCCCGCATTTCATAATTTGTGAATGAGTTGCTGGAGGCTGCTATGGTTTTATTCACCGCGCATCTTGCTTAAGCTTGGGAGCTGAGAGTGGTTAGGACGAGGGTTATCGATGTTGATCCCGTTAATCCTAGTGAGTCTGCTCTCGTTGCGGCAGCTGATATCATTAAGCGCGGCGGGCTTGTTGCTTTTCCAACTGAGACGGTTTACGGCCTTGGAGCCGACGCCTATAATCGCGAGGCCGTGAGGAGGATATTCGAGGCGAAGAATAGGCCGATGGATAATCCATTGATCGTCCATATCTGCGGGCTCGAATGGCTTGGTATTGTCGCGAGAAATGTTCCTGAGGAGGCACATAGGATCGCTGAGAGGCTCTGGCCTGGGCCCGTGACTTTAGTTCTCTGGAAATCCGATGAGGTTCCGGGAGAGGTTACCGCCGGGCTCCCGAAGATCGCCATCAGGTTTCCATCCCACCCCGTTGCCATGGGCCTCATCGAGCGGAGCGGCGTCCCCATAGCTGCTCCGAGCGCGAATCTCGCAGGCAGGCCATCCCCGACCACGGCCCAGCATGTCATCCAAGACCTCTACGGCAGAATAGAGCTGATCTTGGACGGTGGCGAGACGCTCTTCGGCGTGGAATCAACGATAATAGACTTGACGGGTGAGGAGCCTAAGCTGCTGAGGCCGGGTCCAATCCCCGTCGAGGATCTGGAAAGAGTGCTGGGAATACGGATCCGAATACCCGATTATGCTAAGGGGCTATCGGAGGCCGGGGTTGCGGAATCTCCCGGCATGAAGTACAGGCATTATGCGCCGGAGACGCCGCTCGAGCTCATCGAGGCTCGAGAGTATGATGATATCAGCCTTTACTCGTTGAAAGTTCTCGAGATAGCTGAGAGGCATCGCTCGAGGGGGTTTAAAGTAGTGATACTCGCGTCTCGGGAAACCGGGCATGAGTATGCCGAGAGGGGGTTTAGGGTGATCGAGCTCGGATCGAGGAAAAATCTCTATGAGGTTGCGAGAAACCTCTTCAACAGCCTTAGGGCCGTAGACTCGCTGGGAGTGGATCTGGCGATAGTGGAGGGATTTGAGGAGAGAGGGCTAGGGTTGACGATAATGAATCGGCTCAGAAAGGCGGCGAGGCAGAACAGAATAGTAGTCTAAAAGCTGTTCTTGTTCTCCTCTTGGAGGGAGAGAAGAGCATTAGCTCGATGATAGAGCACCCTAATCCTGAACTCTATGTCCGAGGTCCTTTCCTTAAGGCTCTCCGGGAGATCCGACTCCAAGAGACCCCTGACCTCCTTGATCAAGTCCTCAAGAACGATCTTCACCAGCTCCATTCTAGCCTCTTTTCGCAGCAGCTGCTCGCAGAACTGAAGATCCTCCTCGATCTCGCGAATCTTCTTCTCCGCCTGCTCGACCTCCATGAACCTCGCCAAGAGATCAGAACAACCTCCACGATAAAAGGATTATAATGCGGACTGGATGAGGATTAATTAATGACCTTTCAGGGCGAGATTGGATGATCGAGAAAAAGTATAAGGATGATCCCCTTTGGGGCGTCCTCGTCGATGTCGTTAAGGCGCTTCCGCGCTTTCAAGAGCACCTAACCTATGTCAGGGATGAGATCCTGCCCAAGAGACCTGATATAAGCGCCGAGGAGCTATCCAGAGCTCTCTCGATCCCGATTGGAGAGGCTCTCATTATCTTGGATGAGCTGAGAAAGTTTCCGTGCGAGGTCGAGGAGGAGCTGTCAAAGGAGCTGCCGGACCCGGAGCATGAGCACGTTGCCCTCGGCGGAACATTCAGCAAGCTACATTATGGGCACATGATGCTCCTGCTCGAGGGATTCAAGCTCGGAAGAAGCGTCATCATAGGCGTTACGACCGACGAATTCGCCAAAAAGCTCGGGAAAAAATATCAGGTCCCGCCATTCGAGATGAGGGTGAGCGAGCTGAAGTCGTTCTTGCAACGAATGGGCTGGATTGATAGATGCGAGATACTGCCATTACATGATCCATACGGCGTGACGGTAGTGGACCCGGATCTCGAGGCGCTGATCACCAGCCCATTTACTCATTATAGGGGCGTTGAGATAAATGACGTGCGCTTGAGGAAAGGATTGAGGCCCCTGAGAATAGTCGTCTGCCCGCTCGTCATCGCATGGGATGGAAAGCCCATCTCGAGCACGCGAATATTCCTCGGCGAGATTAATGAGAGGGGCGAGCCGCTGGGCTAGATCCCCCCGAAGAAGAAGAGCACTAGCAGGAGGAGGACGCCGACTACAACCGTAAGTTTTGTCGATGCTTTGTAAATCCCCTTGAACCCTATGCTATTGTAGATCGCCAGCCCGACGCTCGAAAGCACGGAGAGAATACTCATCATCATCTCGCCGAATCCGGCCTCCTGCTCCCTGACCGAGAACCTGCTCAGCATATCCTGATACTCAACCGCGGCCCAATCGCCCACGCAGAAGTCGAGCTTCTCCGACGTTAACTCCTCCCTGCCGGATAGCCAACTCACCCCCGTGAGATTCATGTATGTTCTAGTGTCCTTAATTACTTCCCTGATTTTCCCCGGCTCTATAATGCTCCAGTCCGGGAGTGTCATGTTGGAATAGGCGCGATAAACCCTCGCATAAGATGCCCTGATGATCGGCGATGTTATATTCATGCTTCCCTCCGGCGCGACGCCGACCAGCGTCGCCTCCCTAAATGTGATGTTCTCGAAGCTCGCGTCAACTATCATGTAGGATACCTTCGGAACCTGCCAGATGAATGGTATTTGCAACACCGTGAACAGCGCTACTATTATGAACGAGTGCGCCACCAGGGTTAAGAGTCTCACCAAATTGAGGCTTTCCCCCTTAAACATTGCTACGAGAAGCATGACCATGGTGATGAGGGCGAAGGTTATGCCGAACTGAATCCCCCGAGCGGCCACTATCGACTCGAAGTCTGGAATTGTTGGGGAGAGCCTCTCAAAGCCCTCCAGCTCATAAACAATCTTTATCTTCTCATTGACCACGTAACTGGTTACGTAAGAGACTATTAGCAGGGCGGCTATGAGTATTGCCAAGCCCCGGAAAAGCCTCAGCCATTTGCCCACATCCACGCGAGAAAAATACTCCCTTACCCTTAACACTTTACGGTTGATCAATTCCGATTCGCAATCTTTCTAAGGATGTTATTTAAGTTTTGTACGCCTGGCTAAGAAGAAGGCCGAGGCCGCCGCGATCAGCGAGAACACTAAGTTCAGCGGTAGAGAGGGTTCTTTCTGCCCCAGCGGCCGCTCGCCCTCACTCCCATAAGCTTCCCCGGGCGCTCTCTCGAGCTGGGAGGTTTTCGTGGCTATTTTCTCGGTGGTTTCCCCGATGGTTGCCTTGAGGATTGCTGCGGGAGCCGTTGTTGATTGCTCGATCTCACTCGCTTGCAAGCTGGAGCGCATGCCTGCTTGAGCCAGGTTTATGGCCTGGTTTATGAAGAAGGCTAGGATTAGCGCCGAGACCATCAGGAGGATCAGCCGCTTATTCACGGGCATAGCTATGCTGATCACCCCCATAATTCTATCAGTTAGAACGCTACCAGGATCGGTGCCTCCAGATTCTTAAGGTCTCGATCCAGAGGAAGAGGGAGGAGAAGCCGCCGAGGGCGACCGCATGCAGGTTCACGTCCGGGAAGCTTTGGGCCACATACAGGGCGAGGAGTGCAGTTATGAAGACAGCGTAGAAGATCATCCTGGGGATGAGCCTGCCGCCCAAGAGCACGAACATCCTCAGCATCCCGACATCAACCTTCTCCTGAGCCAGGTATCTGTTCCCCTCATCCCTCGAGACCAGTCCCATCTCCCTGAGCTTCTCGAGGTGGTGGTGGGCGACGCTGGGGCTCGAGAAGCCGAGAGCCCTCTGAAGCTCCCTCACCCCGACAGGCCTCCCCGCCTTAAGCAGGTAGATGTAGACCTGGAGAGTTTTCCCCTGAGCTTGTAGAACTCATCCTCCTGCCCCATCATCGGCCACGCCCATAACCCCTCCATATCATCCTTAAAAATCTCGTTATGCCGCGTGATGACAGCCCATTGGATAATGCTCGAGTGGTGATTAGGGGATGGTGAGTTTCGTGAAGGTTATTGGGCTTATCATGATGGTCGGCGCAGCGGCTTTCGCAGTATTCTACATCCTATGGTTCTTTGGTCTTACATCGCTTGATCCCCAGCTCGCGGTGAAGATGCCAGTTCTGGCAATAGTGCTGGGCCTATGCTTTATCGCCGGCTGGATGGGGTACGTGATGGCGACCGCGCCCTCTAGGCTGGAAGGCCGAGCCAGAGAAGGAAGTCGATGAACCACTGCGGCTTGACCGGGAAGAAGTAAAAGAAGTAGCATAACTGGCTGATGAGGAGGAGGCAGAGTACCAGCTCGGAGAACTTCTCGCCCTCGAGCATCTTAGATATCGCTATTGCTATCGCAGGGACTGAGTTGTAGAAGTAGAATGAGTAGACCCAGCGGTGGAGGATGTGCGCGAGCGGGAAGTAGATCAGGTAGTTCATGAAAAGCCAGAAGAGCGTGAAGAGCTCCAAGCCCGGGAACTCTCCAGCCCTAATCCTCAGATACGCTAAGTAGATCGCGAAGATGAATACTATCCAGGTCATCCACCAGAGAGGAGTCTGCATCCCGTAATAGGCTATCGGGTGATAGGTCTTTAGCGAATCCACCTGAACAGCTACAACGAAGTAACCTGCCTTGGGAAACTGGGATATGGGGTTCGTCCAAGAGAGAGGCATGTCCACAGCATCGCCCTCCGAGAACCTTAACCCGAAGTGGTAGTTAAGGATGAAGTCAAGGTGCTCGAATGGTGTCTGGAATGCTCCATAGGCGTAATCATAGATCCCTAAGCCCGCGGCCAGGACTATTATCGCCGTGAAGCACGTCCTCTCGACCACCCATATCCAGCTCCTCATTGCATCGCTGAATGATTTTCCCCTATAGGATGCTCTCGCCAAGTCGTAGAGCAGTATCGTGGCTAGAATAAAGGCTGTGGAGAACTTTGAGAGCAGGGCCAGGCCGAATAATAGGCCGGAGAAGATGAGCTTCCTCCTGAGATAGAGGTATGCTCCGAGGAGCGAGAACGCCAAGGCCGGAGCATCGAGTATTGCTATTGAGCTGATGTTGAATGATGTGATGTCGAAGCCGAATAATGCGGCGGCAATCACGGAGGCCCTGAAGCTCCCAGTCAGTATATACGCGAGCAAGCCCAAGAGATATACCGAGGCCGCTCCACAAATCGTTATGAGCGTTCTCCAGCCATATGGATTGTCGCCGAAGATCAGTATGCCGAGCATCATCAGCGCTTTCGAGAGCGGCGGGTGCTCATTATTAGCCGCCTGTCCTCTGAGCATTTGCCTGACCGCGGGGATATAGTGCGCCTCATCGAATACGAAGCCGCATTTAGCGCCATCGACAGGCGGGTAAGTGCATGATTCCGGCGGAAGCTCAGGCCATGGATATGGTATTATCAGGATCTTGAATACTAGAATTGTCAGCGTTAATCCTATCAACCAGACCCTGAGCCTACGCTCCGACCCTATGCTAAGCCATCTCCCTAATCTTCTCAGCAATTCTAGCACCCCTCGATGCGAAGTAGACCTCTGCGAGTATGAGGAATAGCATTAGCGCCCTGAGGGCAGCGAGGATCTGGGGCGGCGAGCCCGGCGCGAGCGGATTCGGGGTCTCGAACCAGAGAATTATTATTCCCGCGTTGGCGAGGTCGAGGAAGAAGTATGGTATTGGCAGCCTCCCCATCATGGCTAGGAGCGGGAGGAGCCAGAGAAGCATCTGGGGCGTGAAGACGTAGTTCGTCAGCAGGAAAACGGATAAGGCCATGAATACCCTCTCGATCAAGCCTGCGCCATCCTGAAGGTATACCTTCAGAAGGCCGTAGATCATTAGGGCCGCGCCGAAGATCTTCGCAGTGTCCCACGACCCGCTGCTGGGGAATAGGATTAGGTACCAGGCGTTCTCGAGACCCCACTCGACGTGATATAGATATGTGCCTTTTATGAATGCTGGGTTCAGGAGCCAGAGCGCGAGATTCACGGAGGCGAAGATTCCTATCGAGATCAGCGCATACTTCACGCGATTTCTCCACCCCTCAACGTAGAGCAGGATGAATGGTAGCGTGATGAGGTTTATGAGCTTGACAAGGGCCGCCGTTGAGAATGCTATCGCGGAGGACGTGAGCCTGCCTCTAACCAGCAGAAATAGAGAGAGAACGAGGAGGGATGCAAAAATCGTGTCATAGTTGTAGACTGAGTAGAGGATCATGGATGGGCTGAGGCATAAGAGGATCAGGGCATACTCGAGCCCGATGCCTCTTTCATCGCAAAATCTGATAACCACTTCAATCATTAGCATGTAGAAGATGAGGATTATCGCGGAGAAGATCGAGTAATATGAAATGAGATTTGAGCTTATGGCCGCGAGGAAGGTCAAGAAGCCCGCGAGCGGGGGATACTCAAAGGAAGCCTCTATATACGGTATCTTGAGGCGCTCATACCATCCCTCCCTATACCAGAACGAGACTATATCCGAGTAAATGTTTCTCGATAAACCCGGGCTATGAATGATGAATGAGAGGGTGAATGAGGCTATGGCCGCCGCGTAGATGACCTCCCTACTTAGTCGCATGAGATCACCCGGCTAGTTTTTTGCTCACATAAGGTCCCTCCAGCTTATATCCATGGCGGTAGTAGTATCTCCTGACGCCCACGCCGCTTATCACGACGATCTTTCTCGCATCGAGCTCCTCGGCGCTCATCCTTTCCGCCTCCCTTAGGAGTAGCGAGCCGATCCCAATGTGCTGGGCCGATGAGATCTCAGGCGATCCGCCGACCGGTATCATCTTGCCATAAACATGGAGCTCCCTCACCATGGCCGCTCCCTCAAGCTCCGGCCTCAAGATCCTAGATGGAAGCCTCAGCCTGAGAAATGCGAATAACACGTCCTTCGCGGGATCCTCATAGGAGATGAAGCACTCGAGACCTCCGGATGCTTCGTATCTTCTCACGATTATCCTTCCATCCTCCGGCCTAGCGTGCACGCGATCCCTGAGTAGCCTATGCCCATACTCCCTGCATCTTATGCACCTGCACCTGAGCCCCCTTATCCTGAGCCTCTCCTCGACAGCATCCCTCAGATTCGCGATCCTGTTTCCGGCGGCAGCGAGCCTCAAAGGTATCTCGCGCTGAATCCTCTGAATCCTGGCGTATGGCGGGGTGAGCTCAAGCCATTTCGCGAGAAGCTCCACCAGCTCCTCATCGCTATATGGCTCGTAGAGGCCGGACTTCCAGAGCTCGTAAAGGCGCGTGCCCGGAAGAACGAGAGTCGGGTAAATCTTGACCTGATCGGGCCTAAACCTCGAGTCGCGCCAGATCCTCTCATACATTTCTAGATCCTTCTCGAGGCTTGATCCAGGTAGGTTTGGCATTAGGTGGTAGCCGACCTTGAAGCCCAGATCCTTCAATACCTGCGTTGCCTCAACCACGTCCTCGACCGCGTGCCCGCGATTCACGAGCCTGTAGATCTCATCGTCAATCGCCTGGACCCCGAGCTCGACCCTGGTGATCCCGAGCTCGAGAAGCCGCTGAGCTTGAGGAAGTCTCGCCCAATCCGGTCTAGTCTCAACGGTTATGCCCGAGACGTGAATACGATGCGAGACCTCCGCCCTTCTCAGGGCATCCTCGAGCGAGCTCGACTCAACGCCGTTGAACGCGTCGAGACACCTCTTTATGAACCACCTCTGATATCCCTGGGGAAGCGCGGTGAATGTCCCGGCTATTATTATGAGCTCGACCTTATCGACATCGTGTCCCATGCGCTTAAGCTTCTCGACCTGCGACCAGGCCTGGAGATAGGGATCATAATCATGCAGCCGCGCGAGCTTAACGGTTTCCTCCTCGCCAGTATGGCTTTTCGGAGCATCACCTCCTCCCGGGCAGTATATGCAGCCGCCATGAGGGCAGGCCTTCATCGGGTTCATCACGGTTATCGTCGCTATCCCGGAAACAGTCTTCACAGGCTTCTTCACGAGAATTTTCCTGAGCCTCTCCCGAGCGCTTTCTGGCACATTCTCAAGGATCTCGAGGTTTGTGGGAACCCTTCCGAGCCCATATTCCTTGGCCACGACCCTTTTCGCTTTCTCAACGCTGATGCCCAACTCGATGATGAGGGATGCGGCCGCCCTACAAGCCTCCCTCAGCCTGCCCTCATCAGCGATCATCCCGGAGATCTCCGGCTAATAGCCTATGAGAGCCTGCCTTTAAGCCTCACTCCTAAAATATCTGGCTCGCTGGAGAACGCTCGGAGTAATGCCGGAGATCTGGTTCAGGTATGGGGGCACTGAGGTCTCGCTCGAGATCCCGGATGATCTAAGATACAGGATACTCGAGCCCAGGGAGCTTAAGCCCGATGAGAAGCTCTGGAGGGAGGTCGGCGCGTTCGCGGACAATATTGGGAGAGATGCGGGTTCAAGAGGCTTCACGATACTTTATGATCACTCGGGGGACAAGCTGCCCCTAATAATCTTGAGGCATCTCGCCGACTCCCTCGAGCAATACTCGGATAAGATTAGGGTGATCGTGTCGAGCTGGAGGCTCGATCCATCCGAGGGCTGGGAGGATGCGAAGAAGGGGTTAAAGGAGTATGGCGTAAGAGCCGAGATACTGGATGTAAGGGACTGTGAAATGGAGGAGTTTGCGGGAATGAGGGTCGTGAAGGAGCTTCTCGACGGCTCCGTGAAGCTGATCTTCACGGCCTCGGAGCCCCATGGATTATTCGGAAAAGCCTCGCTTCGGGAGGCATTGGTTCTCGGAGGCTTCGCCGAAGTCGATCTCTCAGAGGACATTCAAGCGGATATCATGCGGGCGTGGAGCCGGCTGGTCGAGGGGCTGAGGCCGTGGGCCATCACCGTGCTCAATGATCGCCTGTACATGGGCGACGCGGAGGATGTAGCTAAAAGCGTCTACGGCACGGAGTGCGAGATCCCGGTTGAGGACTTCGATGCCGTCTTGGCAGGCTGCGGCGGAAGGCCCCGGGACTCCTCATTCCAGCTCATCGCCCACATTATCGGTCTTCTAAGGGACTCAGTGGTAGATGGGGGTCTGATAGGGCTCGTGGCGGAATGCAGCCGCGGCCTCGGATCAAAATCATTCATGGAGGCTATTCTCGATGGCGGCGGAACCCAGCTCGACCGAGCTCTCGCAAGGCTAATCCGAGCTATCCCCGGTGATAGGAAGATAGCCCTGGTCACGACGCTCCCCCGAAGCATTATGAGAAGGCTCCTCGACATCAGGTGCTTTGACACACCGGAGGATATGCTGACCTACGTATTGAGGAGGTATACAAGGGAGGCTCGCATCCTCATACTCGAGAAGCCGCATGCCAAGCCCATTAGAAGGAGTATGCGGGGACAAAGCTGAGGGCAATCATAAGCAGGACTGCCGCGAATAGGAGCTTCCTTCCCCTCGATAACGGCGAGACCTCGTCAAGGGGAGGTATATCCGGCATCCGGGACATCAGGAGTAAGAAGAGTATCGCGATGAAGAAGTAGCCCATCACCGCCAAGAATGCAAGAGATATGTAGCTGGCGATCCTATGCTGCCTCGGTGTGAGAAGGCTCCTGAAGATCTTGGATCCATCCAGCTGCCATATCGGCAGGAGGTTAAGCGCCGTGACTAGGAAGCCGAGCCACGCGGCGAAGCCCGTTACTCCCGCTATGAGTGGAACCTTCCCGGGAACAGCCGATAGAATCATTATCAGCTCCATTATTAGCGGCGCTGGAAGGAAGCTTCCCCCGCGGCTCTTAATAGCCTCAACCACTTTGAGGTACTCGGCTTCCGTGAGCCAGAGAGTCTGAACCTTCACGACGAAGATCGATGCGAGGAGGCTTATGATGAAGCTCATGATGGGGCCACTGATCCCGAGATCAAACATATCATCTCTATTGATTATCGGCTCTTTCTGGAAGATCACCGCGCCGAATGTCGGGATCATGCCGGGTATCCCCGGTATGAAGTAGGGGAGCGTGGCCTCCATTCCACTTCTCCTAGCCGATGCGAGGTGGCCGAGCTCATGTAATCCGATGATCATCATCAGGAATATCGTGAAGAGGCTTGCTTCGAGGAATTTGTCGAGGATGCTTCTTTCGCCGAGCAGGATATCGTAGCCGGGGGATGAGGCTCTGAGAAATCCGTCCACGAAGACCGCCGCCAGCGTGGCGATGAATAGTATCAGCGGGAGATTCCTGTACCGCATCCAGCCCAGAGCCGGCTCGCGATATCTGAACACCCTAATCACGACCTTGCCATCCTGCAGCCTGGCAGCTGGAAGATACCCGAGCCTCCTCAGATCTTTGTAAAGCTTTCGGAATCTATCCTTAATCTCCCTCTCCGCGACCTGAAACGTGAGTATCCCGGCCTCATAAAACACGTTCTCTACCGTAAAATGCTCCGAGACCGCTCTCTTCAGCTCCTCGAGCTCACTATAGTATTCCAAGACCTTCCTCGTCGAGAATTCAGCCGGCGACTTTAATAGTTTACGAGACCTGCCGAAGAAATATATCTGGGGGAAACGCAATCCAATCATGGCGTTTAGCGATAAGGTCTGCAGGTATTTTGAGAAGCCTGGACCGGCGAATACCGAGGCCGTCGTAGAGGCGGTCTCCAGGAGGCTTGAGGAGGGCGATATCCGGGCTGTAGTCGTCTCGAGCACTTCGGGGAAGACGGGGCTGAATTTCGCTGAGAAGCTCCAAGGCAGAGCTCAGGTCATAGTCGTATCATATGAGAGGATCTCGACGAGGATCAGGAAGAGCATAACCGATCTCGGGGGAGTGGTTGTGGATGAGGCGAATCTGCCCCTGCATAGGCGCGGAATGGACAAGATGAGAAACGCGCTCTACATGCTGGGCCAAGGGTTCAAGGTGGCAATCGAGGTGATATTGATAGCGGTTGATGAAGGGGCTCTAAAAACCGGTCAGGTGGTTATAGGCGTTGGGGGGACAGGGCGGGGAGCGGATACGGCCATAGTCGCTAAAGCCTCATCCTCGAGGGAGATGATCGGCCCCGTGATTAGGAGAAGATTCGAGGTTAGGGAGACAATAGCCATGCCGCTGAGGAAGAAGTGGTGGGAATAAGAGGGGAGAAGATAAAAGGGGGCTGCATCACGCTCATAGCTAGAGGAAGACTAGGCTATGGTGATCGATGATAAGAGTCAGACCGTGCAGATCAGGCAAGCCTCGCCAGCGGATCTACCGCGCGTGATGATGATAAACAGGCTATGCCTCCCCGAAAACTACACCTACTTCTTCTTCGACTCGATTCTCCAAAGCTATCCCAAAGCATTTCTGGTCGCGGAGGTCGGCGATGAGGTCGTGGGCTACGTGATGTGCAGGGTTGAGCATGGGCTCTCAAAGCTCGATAAGCTGAACATGAAGAGGCTCGGCCACATCATCTCCATAGCCGTTCTCCCCGAGCACAGGAGAATGGGGATCGCGACCGCGCTACTGACAAAGGCGCTGGAAATACTCAAGGAAGAATACAGGTGCTCGGAAGCATTCTTGGAGGTTAGAGTCTCGAATGATCCCGCCATCTCGCTTTACCGGAGGCTCGGATTCGAGATCGTCAAAATCTCGAGGGGATATTATGTTGATGGCGAGGATGCTTATGTGATGGCGAGGAGGCTCTAGGGCTGGGGGAATAGTTCTCCAGCCTTCACCCTGATGAAAATCACGCTCACCTCATTAGGCTCGGCCGAGACCTCATCGCTAAACCTAATCCCCCCAGTTATCCTGTTGAGGTGGGCAAATCTTTTCCCCGGGACCTCATCGAGCCTAGCGAAGTAGATTATTGGGGTCAGAGATGCTATGGGCATTAGGAACGTGAATGCTATCTTGCGCTCTTCATCCACATTAATCACGGATGCGTGCAACGTGGAGGCGATCCGCACGAGCTCATCTATCCCCGAAACCTCTATGCGCAGCGGCTCAACCCCGCTCATCAGGGATTATTGGCCTTAGGCCCCTAATATTCCTTGAATATTTCGAGACGCGGGATGATCTTCGAGGCCTCCTCGAGATCCTTATGGCTATCTATGCTGAGCCATGTGCAGTTCTCGTATGGGCAGGCTCTCAGCAGACCCCGCTCCGCCAGAGCCGGCAGAGTAATTCTTTCCATATTACCCTCATCGGGCAGGTAGTCGAAGATCTCGGGCTTCATGGCATAGACGCCGGCATTAATCCAGTAGTCCCTTATCTTCGGCTTCTCGACGAACGACGTTATCTCCCATGTCTCTGGGTCGAACCGCACTATGCCGTATGGTGATGGAAGGGGGACTAGGGCGATCGCCGCGATGAAGTTCTTGCCCATGGCATCTACGAGCTTGAGTGGGTTTAAGTCGGTTAACACATCGCCATTAACCAGCAGGAAGAAATCCTCATCCTCGAGAAGCTTTCTAGCGTTCTTTAACGCGCCGCCCGTTCCCAGGGGGTTCTCCTCGAACGCGTACTTGATCTTAACCCCGTATCTTGATCCGTCTTCAAGCCTCTCCACCAGTTTCTCCTTCAGGTAGCCGGCACATATCACCAGCTCGCTTATGCCATAGCGCCTCAACCATCTTATCTGCCACTCTATTATCCCCTTATCGCCGATTGGTAGAAGGGACTTGGGAAGAGTCTCTGTGAGCGGCCTAAGCCGCTTACCATAACCTCCAGCGAGAATCGCAGCTCTCACGGATAAGTCTCCGCGAAAGCATACTATAATTTTTGCCACTGCATAGTGGCTACTGTTGCCTGAATCTAATCCTCTGACCCTGCGCGGTATCCTCCACGAGGATCCCCATTTCTGCTAATCTGCTGCGAATTCTATCGCTGATATCGTATATTCTGCGCCTCCTCAGCTCCTCCCTAACCTCCAAGAGTATGTCCAAGATCTCTTTCACCTCGACTTGAGCGCGAGCCTTCGAGGGCCTATATTCCTGTAATAGGCCGAAGACCCGTGAAAGCTCTAGGATCGCGTCATAATATGATTTGAGCACGAGCTTATCATGCCTCGCTCGTGAGCTGATATACGCGTTGGCCGATCGCGTGAGGGCATATATCTCGGCTAGAGCCCTCGGCGTGTTGAAGTCATCCTCCATCGCTGCCACGAATCCCTTCTTAGCATTCTCGATCAGCTTAATCTCCTCCGCTTCGGCGCCCTCAGGGGCCTCCCCAGCCTCTTCGAGGAGCTCATAAAGCGCGTCCAGCGTCTGCCTGATCCTCATCAGGTTCGATTGCGCCTGCCGCATCGCCTCCTCATTATAATCTATCTGGCTCCTGTAGTGCGATGAGAGCATGAAGAGCCTTATCACGTCAGCCTCATACTTCTTCAGCGCGTCCTTTATCGCGATGAAGTTTCCGAGGCTCTTGCTCATCTTCTCGCCATTTATCGTCAAGTATCCCGTGTGGAGCCAGTACTTGGCGAAGGGCTTCTTGCCGGTATAGGCCTCGGCCTGCGCTATCTCATTCTCGTGATGCGGCAGGATGAGTTCCTGTCCTCCGCCGTGGATATCGATCTGCTCGCCGAGGTACTTCATCGCCATGACGCAACACTCGATGTGCCATCCGGGGAACCCCTCGCCCCACGGGCTATTCCATTTGAGGAGATAGCCTTTCTCAGCCTTCTTCCAGAGCGCGAAGTCCGCGGGGTTCCTCTTGCGCGGATCCGGCTCGATCCTATGCTTTACCAGCTCCTCATATTTTATGCCTGATAGTTTTCCGTACTCGGGGAACGTCGAGACGTCGAAGTAGACGTTTCCATCCACGACGTACGCGTGGCCTTTCTCTACAAGCTTGGCGGCCATCTCGATCATATCGAGTATGTGCATTGACGCCCTGGGCTGTATGTTCGGCCTCCTGATTCCAAGTGCATCCATATCCTGGAAGAAGGAGAACATGTACTTGTCAACGAGCTCCATGGGCTGGAGCTTCTCCCTCCTCGCGCCCTCTATCACTCGATCCTCTCCGGTCTCCTCCCGGATGTGCCCAACATCCGTGATATTTCTGACGTAAATGACCTTGTAACCATAATATTCGAGGAACCTTATTATCGCGTCGAAAGCAATGTAAGTTCTCGCGTGTCCCAGGTGGGCGACGTCCTGGACCGTGGGCCCGCAGACGTACATCTTAACGACACCGGGCTCAATAGGCTCGAAAACCTCGACTCTCCTTCCAAGAGTATTGAAGACCCGGATTGGCATCCGGCTAAATTACTGCGAACAGATGAGTATAAATACCGATTTTCCGGGCCGGGGAAAAATTTATAAGTAACACTGTAAAAGATGATGATCGGGAATAAAAAAGTTTAGGAGGATTCGGAGGTGTCTTCGGAAAGGAAGAGATCCCCGCTTTGGAGAGAGGGAATGCTTTGCCCAGAATGCGGTAATGATGTCCTGATCCATGATCCTAGGACTGGGGAGATAACCTGCCCGAGCTGCGGCTACGTCGTTCAGGAGAGAGATGTCGATAGAGGGCCTGAGTGGAGAAATCTCGATGAGGAGGAGGATAGGAGTAGAGCCGGCGCGCCGCTCTCGATAATGTACAGGGATCATGGCCTATCAACCGTGATAGATAGGATCGATGAAGATGCTGCTGGGAGGAAGCTGCCGAAGGAGGTTAGGGAGAGGCTTCTAAGATTGAAGAAGCTTGATGCGACATCTCAGGTCAGCGCTTCCGAGGCCAGAAATCTCCAGCAGGCGGTCAATATACTGCAGATTTACGTGGATAAGCTGAGGCTGAGCCAGGCGATAGCCGAGGCAGCGATGCTCATCTACCGGAAGGCGCTGAAGGCCGGGCTGGTTCGGGGCAGATCCATCAGGTCAATAATGGCCGCGGCGGTTTATGCTGCTTGCAGGCTAATGGGCGCCCCCAGGGATCTAAGGGAGCTCGAGAAAGCCTACCCAATAGTCAAGAGAAAGACGATAGCTCAGGGCTATAGACTTCTCCTGAAACATCTGAACCTGAAGGTTCCTGTCGCTGATCCGGCAATATTCCTGAATAAGATAGCCTCTAAAGTTGGTCTCGATGAGGCGACCGTGCAGGAGGCTCTAAGAATACTCGAGGAAGCTCATAAGAGGGGCGCAACGATAGGAAAGGATCCCGTCGGTATGGCGGCTGCAGCGCTATACATGGCATGCCAAGAGAGAAATCAGCCGGTGACGCAGAAGGATATCGCGAGAGCGGCCGGCGTGACGGAGGTTACAGTCCGGAATAGGTTTAAGGGGTTGAAGGAGATTTTGGAGAGCCAGCCGGTTGCTAGCAGATCCGCGCCATCGTAGAGCTTACAGTTTCTTCCACGCAGCTAGATGACCTCGATGTTTTCGTCGAGCCATCCTATCGATAGCAAAATCTCTCTGACCTTCTGCCTATGATCTCCCTGGAGAATAATCGTGTTATTTTTCACGGTTCCGCCGGATGCACAGGCGGCCTTCAGCATCTTCGCGAGCTTGTGCAGATCTTCCGCCCCATCATCTAAGCCCTCTATGATTGTTACAGGCCTGCCCCACTTCCTGGTCTCAAGCTTTATCTTGATCTTCTGTTGCTCGCGGCTTATCGCCTGGCATGCGCAGATTGATTTCGGTAACCCGCAGACCGGGCAGATTCCCTCCATTACCTACCTCCTTTCAAGATTAGGAGATTGTGCGGTTATATAAGTTTGCCCCCGAGAATCTCGTTAAAGAGACGTGATTGATTTTATTTTGGCTGAGCGGAGGAGGTGGCGATGGGGGCGCTACGCGTTGATGAGGGGTATATCGTCTCGATGGCCTCAAAACTCATTAGCATAAACTCGGAGAATCCTCCTGGCCGCGAGGCTGAGATCGCAAGCTTCCTCGCCGAGAGGCTTTCCGAGCTCGGGCTTAAGGCGCGGGTTGATGCCTTCGATGGGCGGGCTAACTGCATAGGGGCGAGCAAGGATTTTGGAGGAGCCGATCTCCTGCTTCTAACGCACCTTGATACTGTTCCAGCGGGCGAGAGGAGAGCTTGGAGCACTCCTCCATTTGGAGGGGTCATTCGGGATGGAAGGCTTTATGGCAGGGGCGCCGCTGACGCGAAGGGGTGCATCGCCTCGATGCTCGGAGCCTTGAAGGCTTTAGCGGATGGTGGAGTGGAGCTCGGCGGAGGCGGCCTAGTCTTCGCCGCGGTCGCCGACGAGGAGGCGGAGTCCCAGGGCGTCAGAAGGCTTCTCGGAAGCGGGTTTAGATCGCGTTATGCTGTCGTCGGAGAGCCCACGAGCTTCCGCGTTTGCGTAGCTCATAAGGGGAGGCTTGTCGCCGCCGTGAAGATCGCGGGAAGATGCGCTCACTCCAGTAGGCCGGAGCTGGGGGTAAATGCTCTATATGCGGCCGCTGAGCTCGCTCTCGGGATCGAGGAGCTCTCCAAGAAGATTTCCGGAAGAAGGCATCCCCTCCTCGGCTCTCCCATAGCCTCGGCGACGATCCTGAGGGCTGGCGAGAAGGATAACATGGTGCCGGGCTGGGCCGAGGTGATCCTAGATTATAGGGCTCTGCCGGATGAAGACCTCAGCACGATCATCGATGAATTTAGGCGCATAGCCGAGGAGATTGATCGGAGGAGGAAGGCTAGGCATGAGATCTTGGTCCTCCGCTGGGTTCCGCCATCGGAGACCGATCCAAGCTCCAGGATCATCGAGGCCGCCGCCGAGGCCGTGAGGACTGTTCTGGGACGCGAGCCGGAGATAGCGGGCTTCCAGGCGACATGCGATATGAGCTACCTAGTTAATGAGGCGCGAATCCCCTCCGTAATCCTCGGGCCCGGGAGCCTAGAGCAGGCTCACTCCGTGGATGAATGGGTCTCCGTCTCGGAGCTCATCACGGCGGCCAAGATTTATGCGCTGATAATCCTCGGGATCCTGGAGCCAGCTTATGCTCCGGACTCCTCATGAGCCCTCCTCTTCTCATCATACTCCTCTCTGGTCATCATTACCCTGGCCGGGCATCCATATGCGACCATCCCAGCCGGAACACTTCTCGTGACGACCGCGCCGGCACCTATGATGGCCCGCTCGCCTATCTCGACTCCAGCTAGGAGCACCGCGCCGGCACCTATGATCGCTTCCCTCGCGATCCTAACTCCTAGAAGGCGCCTACTCACCGGATATGGATCATTCGTCACAATCACTCCTGGGCCTATGAAAACTCCATCCTCGATGATTGTTAAGTGGGGGAGATATGCTCCGGACTGTATGCTGACCCTCGATCCGACCTCAACTTTTCCATCGAGCTTGGCATAGCTTCCTATCCTGCTATCCGATCCTATTCTTGATCCTTCCCTGATCAGGACGTGATGCCCGGTCTCGACGTTATCGCCTATCTCGACGCCCTCGTAGATAACTGTGTGGCTGCGAATAATGCACTTTCTCCCGATTCTGGCGCCGGAGCTCAGGTCGTCTAGATCGGCAAATTTCCCCGAGAACCCGAGCAGCTTATTCCTCCTCGGGTAGCCGACGCAGACGAACTCATCGAGGAATGTTTCTTCGCCTATCTCGGAGCGCCCTAAGATTATCGTTGATTCGGAGGCGAAGCCCCTCAAGACCGCATGCCTCGAGATGTATCCCATCTGGAGCCCGGCTTAAGCAAGGCTTATACTTGGCAAAAAACATTCCACAATCGATGGGCTCCTCTCAAAGCTTGATAAGAAACTTCGATGATCTCATCGGATCCAGATCCGGGATAATCGCCGATCTTAGGGGCGAGGTTTTAAGGGCCGCCGAGCAAGGGATCAGAAGCGTCATGCCCGAGAGCTTCATGAAGAGAGTTCGCGTGGAGGATGATTTTCTGATCGTGAAGGACTCGCTGAAAATCGATCTGAGGAAGTTCGATGAGGTCGTCGTCTTGGGAGCCGGCAAGGCATCGGTCAAGATGGCGGAGATGCTGGAGCCGCTAATCTTCGATAAAATTTCCGGAGGCGTCATCGCGTCTTCGAGCAGCCCATGCGAGTGCATCAACCTTAGGAAGATCGACGTGGTTCCCTCGAGCCACCCGGTTCCAAGCGAGAGCAGCATAGAGGCCTCTGAGATTCTCCTAGAGTGGGCTGAATCAGTTACGGAGAGGACCCTAGTGATCTTCCTTCTTTCAGGCGGCGCATCCGCCATGCTCGCCCTACCAGCGCATCCCGTGACCCTGAAGGATAAGATATTCACGACCAAGCTCCTTCTGGAAAGCGGTGCGACGATTGATGAGATAAATGCTGTTAGGAAGCATTTATCCCTCGTCAAGGGTGGATGGCTTGGCAAAAGGATGTCAAGAGCCAGGGTTATTAGCCTGGCACTTTCAGACGTGGTTGGAAACCGGGTGGAGTGCGTAGGGTCGGGGCCGACCGCGCCGGATCCAACAACCTTCAGAGACGCATACAATATACTGAGGAAATACGATCTATGGGATGTTGTTCCGGAGAGCGTTAGAAGGAGGATAATTGATGGGATGGAGGGGAGGGCTGAGGAGACGCCCAAGCCCAGGGACCCGGCATTCCGGCGGATAACGAATATAGTAATCGCGGATATCGGTGATGCTTGTAGAGCCGCGGCTAGCTACCTCGAGTCGAGGGGCTTCAAGTGCATGGTGCTGAGCAAATATGCGGAGGGCGAGGCATCGCAGGTTGGAATTCTATTAGCGGGGCTTCTGCGCCAGCTAGAAGAGAATGGCGAAAAATGCGCGATGATACTCGGCGGAGAATACACTGTGACCGTTAAGGGAGGTGGGGTTGGCGGGAGAAATCAGGAGCTCGTCCTCGCATCATCGCTTAGGCTAAAGGAGTTGGAGAGGTCCGTTATACTGAGCGTCGGGACGGATGGGGTGGATGGAGTCTCATCCGCCGCCGGAGCGATAGCAGACCCGCAAACATATCATGATGCGGTGAGGCTGGGCGTAAACCCCGTGAGATTTCTCAGGGAGAATGACTCGAATAGCTTCTTCAACCTCGTGGGCGGAGCGATATATACTGGTCCGACCGGGACTAATGTCGGAGATCTGACTATCCTAGCGTCGGGATGAGCTCGTCGAGCTCGAGATAATGCTTAAAACTGGGGGATAACGCTTAATCGCAGCATGACTCTCGAGGCCTTTCTCGATCTGGTTTATAGGAGCTCCTTCTGGCTCGCCGCCGTAATATTCGTGGCGATACTCGCCTACATAGTCTATACATCGCTTAAGAGGGAGTAGCCTGGGAGGGAAATGAGCTTCATAAAGGATGAGGACGCCGCATTTGTCCAGAAGCTCTTCAAGCAGTATTATCTCGAGCATGGTGAGGAGATCTACGTCCCCGAGAGAATTCAGGAGAGGGAGTTCGGGTACTTCACCTTCGCGGAGAAGGCGATGGTGAGGCACATCGGCTTCGCGAGCCCGAGCGAGCTTAAGCAGATGCTCGCGGAGAAGGCTCCCCTCCACGTATATCACTCTGCCGCGTTCTACAAATATCCGAGGGCTCCTATGGATCAGAAGGGGTGGATCGGCTCCGAGCTGGCCTTCGATATCGATGCGGATCATCTCAAGACGCCGTGCAAGAAGAACCACGACTTTAAAGTATGTAGGAGCTGCTTGCTGGACTATCCGGCTGATGCGGAGAGGTGCGCGAGGTGCGGAGCACCCCTCGAGAGAGTTGAATGGGTTTGTGAGAGCTGCCTGGAGAGCGCTAGAAGCGAGGCCGGGAAGCTTCTCGAGATCCTAGAATCCGATCTGGGATTCAGGAAGATGAGAGTAGCGTTCTCGGGGAATAGGGGATACCACGTCGTAGTCTCCGATGAGCATGCGCTGGATATGAGCCAGCAGGAGAGAAGGGAGATAATAGACTACGTGATGGCGGCTGGGCTCGAGCCAAGGCTTCTCGGGCTCGAGGGTAGAAAAGTGAGCATGAAGGCTGCGCCGGATCTCGGCGACCCGGGCTGGAGGGGAAGGATAGCTAAGCAGGCGCTTCAACTACTAATGAGCAGAAATGTCGAGAAGATCTGCGAGCTCGCGGGCGATAAGCGGTCGCAGACGCTGGTGAGGGATCTCGAGAAGCTCGGCGAGCTCGAGACGGATAAAGTGCCCTGGAGCGCATTGAGCGCTTCATCTAGGAGAATTTTGGTGAAAGCGGCCGAGGAGGCCGCCGCCGCGCACGTGGACGTGGTCGTGACCCAGGATATTCATAGGCTGATAAGGCTTGGGAACTCGCTGAATGGGAAGACTGGGCTAAGGGCTCAGATAATAGACCCGAATGAGCTCGATGATTTTGATCCAGCATGGAGCCCCGTCGCCCTGCCCATTGACGAGGAGGTTCATGTCAAGGTGATAAGATCCAGCGGAATCAGGATTCGCGGCATCGAGATACCCCCTATATCCAGAAAGCTGGTAAGACTTCCGCTGGCGGCCGCGGTCCTACTTCTATGCCGAGGGGCTGCCACGCTGCCATGAAATCTGATAAGCAGCCCTGACGCCTATTCGCGGGGTGCATCTGGGATGAGAATAGCGGTTGGATCAGATGATGTTTATCACGTGGCCAAGGTGATCGTCGAGTACCTCAGATCGAGAGGGCATGAAGTTGAGGAGCTTGGGGCTCTGCGATCTGGGAGGCTCGAGCCTTGGCCTGATGTCGCCTGGCAGGTCGCCGAGAAGGTTGCGAACGGGCTCGCGGACTACGGGATAGTGATATGCTATACGGGAACCGGGGTCTCGATTGCCGCGAATAAGGTTAAGGGGATAAGGGCGGCCCTCTGCCCCGATGCGGAGACCGCCCGCGGAGCGAGAAGATGGAATGATGCAAATGTTCTGGCGCTAAGCGCGAGGCTGACGTCCGACGAGGTGGCGAAGGAGGTCGTGGACGCCTTCCTATCCGTGGATAAGCCCGATGAATCGGAGCTCGAGAATATACAAAAGATCGCGAGGATGGAGGAGGCGAAAGCTTAAACGCTCTTCGTGATTCTTCTTTGAATGGCATGAGCTCCAGTCCTCACGCGGATTTATATGAGGCGCTCATGGAAGCTTGGAGACTCGAGAAGGGCGAGCGGGATCTAGCAAGGCTTCCCGAGAACCTTCTAGAGGATATACGGAAGTATATTGGGAGCCTTAAGCATCAGCTCAGGGTATCAGATAAGGGGACGCTCACATCGGAGCTGAAGGAGGTCTTCCTAGAGGCGGTTATGAGTGTTGTGCGGGAGCTCTTCGAGCTGAGGTTGAGGAAGCTCATTGGAGCGGCCGTCGAGGAGAAGCCCGTTGAAAACCTCCTAGAGTTCGAGCGCCGAATCTACCCGAGGCTGGTCTCGCTGATCAAGGAGTATAGGGATTACGTTAAGGAGCTCATCGAGGCTGTTGCCTACCAGAATTGGGAGAGGATGCCATCGAAATATGAACTCGTATGCTTTCTCAAGGATACGCCCGAGTTCATCGGAATAGACTTGGAATCTTATGGGCCGTTCAAGGCCGGGGATCTCGCCGCTCTCCCGCCGGAGAATGCCAGGAACTTGGAGCTCGCTGGAATCGTTAGGGTGATAAAGGTTCTTCAGCCTGGAGCTGGAAGGGAGTGATTGATCCTCGCAGTTCAGCTGATGCTGCTCAGCGTGAAGAGCTTTGGATTTGAGTAAACCTCCTCCCCCTCGACGGATAGCAGTATCGCTCCCACGATGATCTCCTTGATCTGCCCCCTATATGGCGTCAGGATTCTGACGATTCCCTCCCTCGTATTGAAATCTATGAGCAGGCCTATGCCGGCGAAGGTCTCAGGAGAGCTCCTGAGGTAACTTAGCACTCCGATGCCATTCTTAGCGAGATCACTCAGGGCTTTCTCCACATCCCGCTCTATGGGCTCGATGGACTCCTCAGCATATCCCTGAGTCAGCATCTCGAGGTACCTCATTACATCCCTTAAAGCCGCTCCATTGGTTAAAGTCTTGAGGTTTATCCAGCTTATGGGGATCCGCCTGATCGCGGATTTCCTCAGGAACCTTTCATAGGCTAGTTCGCGTAGCTTACGTCGAGCGGATTGATCCCTCTTTCTAACTTCTTGGGGCGGGGGGAGGACCTCGTACGTCGCACCAAGCATCTCGCATTCTCTCCGGAGCTCGTCGGGAAGCTCGCCTATCGAGGCGACATAATTTGGCCTGAGAACGCGTATCAGCGCTCTCTTGTGCTCTATTGCCCTATCGCCTGAAACCCAGCCATCGAGATCTATTGATGCGCTGACGTGGCCATATTTCCTGGAGACCACTTCAATCAGTTTCTCGACCGCTTTGAGATGCGCCTCGATGAGGGGCATCGGAGAGATATATCCGACGATCTCGCCGCCCTCCATCCTGTGATATGAAATGTCGAAGGTCGGCGTCCTCAAGGAGACATAACCTACCGTCGTCGGCGGGCATATATTTGATTGGCCAAGATCTAAGTCGAGGTATACGGCAAATTTCTGCTTCTTGATCATGCTATTGAGTATTAGAGTTGCGAGAGTCGTCTTGCCGGAGTCAACGCCGCCGTAAACGCAGACTCTGCTCGAGCTCTTTGAAGCTTTCTCCGCGAGGACTTTCCATTCATCCGGAATCGTGTCGCCCTCGACGATGTCGTAGCCGCCGCTCTCGCCGTATGTGATATCCGCCACAAAGTCCCTTTCTGCGTAAATGGGCCTCGACCTCCAGCTCTTCACGATCAGCTTAGCTCTGGGCGCTAGGGGGCATCCCAGCACCGATGCTCTTCCCTCAATGAGGAGCGCTGAGGCCGGGCCGTGCAATATCAGTGTATCGCCCTTCTTCACCCTCACGATGGGCAATCGGACCACCTACCCGAGGCCGAGAATGCTCTTAAGAGAGAGCACTAAAGCGGAGTACTCATCCCTGCTTATTCCCTTCATTTTGGGGAGAATCCCCTTGGTCGTAAAGGACTCGTCACAGACCATTATCGTCGCCCCCACGCCGCTAATGGCGTCCTCGAGCTTCCTCATAATAGACTTTATAGCATTTATGTTTGTAGTGGCCCCTAAAACCACGTACTTTCTCTCCGCCTCTCGATGCCTGCTCAAGAAGCGCTTGACATCGCTCACGAGCTCCTCCGAGGAGCCATATCTCCTAGTTTTCAGGACAAAGTTATCTAAGAGGAATGCAGCGCCGAGGCTCTTGCCCGGGTCTATGGCAACAATCACCATTCCTCGGCCCGGCCTGCACATCGCCACCTCCAGCGCTCGCTCCAAGCACTCATCTAGCGACTCGAAGTCCTCGCAATAAACTACCCTTCTCCCATCAATGGATAATCCCTCATTCCTCGACGCTATGACCACATCCACATCGAGGGGGAGTTGGTCGGCATTTATGGAGTGTATTATCTCGACGCCATATTCCTTGGAGATCTCCCTTAGCTTCGCCGCCAGCTTCATATCCAAGGTTAAGAGCCCTATCCTCGCTCGGCCCCTCATACAGCCTTCCTCATCACCCCGAGCACCCCTCCCTTCACCTAACTCTAATATTTATCTAATATTTATCTAGCACACTACTATGTAGTGTGCTAGATGCTGATGGCGTCTCTTGATGGGGTGAGGGAGCTTGGGCCGTAAGAGAAGGAAGATCGTGAAGAAGGTGATTAAGCCGTTTCCGAAGCTCTTCACGTGCCCTATCTGCAATGAAGTTAGCGTGGCGGTTTATCATGAGGAGGGGTCGGATGCTGCTAGGGTTGCATGCGGGAGCTGCGGAGCCAGCGCCGAGGTCAGATGGCTTCCAGCCTACATGCCGGTAGACGCCTACGCGGAGTTCTACGATATAGTGACCGGTGCTAGGAGACCTCTCGAGCAGCTCATACCTCAACCGGCCGATGAGCCTTCCGAGGCGGCTGATCCAGGAGAGCTATCCGGCGCAGAAGCTCAGGATCAGGGTGAAGCTCCTTGACTATGTCAAGGTCAGGAATGATGTCTTCGAGTTCTGCCGGTTTTACGCGAGGTTCTTGGGGCATCGCTGGCCGAGAAATTAAGGACCGAGATATACCAGATTCTCAAGGACGCGATATCATGGTGGTTCCAGAAGCTGGAGGTGGAGGGATGACGAGGAGAATTTTCATAAACACCGCGTGAAACTCTAAGGTGTTCAGCTGGTGGGCTCAACGGGATTTCATGGTGGAAAGGTGACGATGAGGTGCCTTGGAAATCACGATTAGAGCCATACAGAGAAGAAATACTTCGTCTTCATGAAATAGGCTATTCGATTAAAGTAATCAGAGACTGGCTTAAAAACAATTATGGACTTAGCGTTTGCAAAAACACCATTCGAAATTTCATAGCAAAACAAAGATCATTAAGACACCATGGAGATACCAAGAAGTTAATGTACGAACTAGGATTGCTGCCAAGATTAACAGTTTATTCTAAGAGACCATTTGATCGCACAAATGAGTTACCATACTATTGCGGATTTTCCGAAGATTTTAATGTAGAACGATATCATCACCAAATACGAATAGCCTCTGGGTCGACATCCAAGCTTTATAGCGTTGTCAATGAAGCTCTTCCGACCATATGGACATATAATATTGGTACCAACCTTTAAGAAGAGGTTTAAGGTTTTCACTCTGCAAATCACAATATTGCTCGACAGATCCTTTGAATTCCTAGCCAATTATAAGGATGATAGGATTACCACAATTAAATGTTTGAGCATGGATGAAATGTGGAAGTATCTCGCTGGGCTCATTGATTCAGAGGGTTCAATAAGTGTGCTGATAAACAACCGTAAGGATTACTATTATCCTATTCTCTGCATTCAAATGAAAAATCAACAGATCTTACAATGGCTTGAAGAGAATTTCGGAGGGGGATTTTATCCCGGTGACCGCCTTGCCAAATGGCATGTCTATGGTAAAGAATGCATAGAGTTGTTGAAAAAGTTGGAACCAAAGCACATGGAAAAATTAACGAAGCGCTCTATAATTCTAAATAACTTGAACGACCTAAAAAGGGCCAAACATTTATTAAAGCAATATCAGCAACTTGTGGAGAGACAAAAAGCGGGATTTCAACTTTTCATGCGAAAAGTAGCCGAGAGCAGGAAAACATTTACCTTCTCCCCCCTCCCTTTTCCTTCCAAACAATTAATTAGTTCTTCTGAACCCTTTTATGTACGTGATTAAGCTTTCTAGCATATTTGGGTTCTGCTCTGCTAATGTTCCCGTGACAATCACACTTGCGCCTGCCTTAATTATTTCATTAACCTGTGTGATATCCCGTATTCCGCCGCCCACTATTACTGGTATATCCACAGTATTAGCCACAGCACGAATTATTTCGGCAGGAATCGGAGAAGGAGCCCCTGAACCCCCCTCCAGATAGATAAAACGCATGCCTATGTACTGTGCAGCTAGTGAGTAGGCGACCGCCACTTCAGGTTGATTTTTTGGGAGCGGTAACGCTCTTCCCATTGAAGCAACAGCCGTCTCTGAATTAAAGACCAAATAACCCATGGGAATCGCCTCCAGATCGTATTTTTTGATTAATAGGGATGCTTGAATCTGAGCGCCCATTACAAAATACCAATCCAAGGAGTTCATTAATACCATATACCATATCGCATCAGCACTTGGCACTACGGCCTGAACGTTATTGGGAAAGATTATTATTGGGAGACTTGTGGCGGCTTTTAACGATTTAACAAAGTTATCTAAGTCTATTTGTGAATCTATGGTTGAGCCGCCGACCATTACAGCTGCAGAGCCCTTACTTTCCGCAAGCCTTACCAATTTTTCGCCAGAGGAAATAGATACTTCATCAGGGTCAAGTAAAAGTATGTGAATAGGCCCTTTTTCGATTTCCTCAAGTAAATAATGTTCAACCTTTCCTAATTTTAGGAATTTAAACTTCATGACCAAATTTTAATAAGCTACAGCAATTTAAATCTATCCACCTGGCAGTAGCCCCTAGACGGGTTTGTGGAAAGACTGAGAAGCTTTTAAGAAGATTTTTGAAGTATTGCTTGATTGACGAATTGTGGAGAGTGCTATTAAGAAAACCGGGTTCTCCTTAGTAGCGTGGATCACTACTTCATAATAGGCGCGCAGTCTCAGGGAGCAATCCTCGTCAGCCAGTACGGCCTAGAGGCGATACCCATGGGCTACCTAGTCTTCGGAGGCGATACTGCTGTGGCTGCTATGGGGAGAGCGCTTCCGCTACCGCCGAGCCGCGGTGAGGTGGCGGCATGCTACGCCCTCGCCGCGCAATATCTCGGCATGAGATTCGTCTATCTCGAGGCTGGCTCGGGCGCGGAGAGACCTATACCCCCGCAGACGATCAGGGCTGTCAGGAGAGCCGTCAGCGTACCGATAATTGTTGGTGGTGGAATCAGGAGGCCCGAGGATGCGGTTGAGTCCCTTAAAGCTGGAGCGGATATAATCGTGACCGGGACGATCGCCGAGGAGAGCTTCGAGCGTCGCAGGGAGATCATTCGAGCCATAAAGAGCTTTAAGCCATAGATCTACTCGCACTTTACAATCCATAAAGCTTAAAGGTGCAGCTGAGGAGCTTCCCTTTGTATGATCGATCCGCGGGTATCCAGGCTCGCCGAGCTGGTAACAGATTATAGCGTCTCGGTTAGATCCGGTGACGAGGTTCTGATTAGGGCTGAGGTTGAGGCGCTGCCGCTCGTCAGGGAGCTCGTGAGGCTCGTGGTATTGAGGGGAGGCTATCCGCACATCATGCTGGGCGATAGCCAGGTGGACGAGATCTTTTACAGGTATGCAAGCGACCCAGTGCTGAGGCATTTATCCCCAATAGAGAAGTTCATCCAAGAGAATATCGACGTCTCGATCTCAATAATATCGAGTAGCCACACGAAGCCGCTTGTGAGCGTCGATCCGGAGCGGATCAGGATTAGGAGGGCCGCGAGGGCAGAGCTTACCGAGATCTTCATGCGGAGGCAGGCCTCAGGCGAGCTCCGCTGGAACGTGACGATCTACCCGACGAACGCGCTAGCGCAGGAGGCCGGGATGGGGCCGGTCGAGTACGAGGAGTTCATCTTCAGCGCGTGCATGGTTGATCGGGATGACCCGATTGAGGCGTGGAGGAGGAAGGCCGAGGAGCAGGAGCGCATAGTCGGCCTGCTCAGCGAGGTCGATGAGCTCAGGGTTGTCGCCGAGAAAACTGATCTCCTTATCAAGGTTGGTGGGAGAAAGTGGATAAACGATGATGGCCATCATAATATGCCGGCTGGAGAGGTGTTCACGGCGCCCGTCGAGGATGGGGTGGAGGGCCGCGTGGCCTTCAGCTTCCCGGCGATATGGGGCGGATTTGAGGTCGATGGAGTGAGGCTCGAGTTCAGGAACGGCGCAATCGTGAATGCATCAGCGGAGAAGGGAGCGGATAAGCTGAGGAAGATCATCGAGACCGATGAGGGGTCGAGGAGGCTCGGCGAGGTGGCCTTCGGCCTAAACTACAACATCACGAGGCCCACGAAGCAGATACTGCTGGATGAGAAGATAGGCGGAACCATGCACATGGCCTTGGGAGCGGCATACCCCGAGACAGGCGGGACTAACAAGTCCTCGATACACTGGGACCTCATCCTCGACCTGAGGCGGGGCAGGGTCTACGGGGACAACGAGCTGATCTACGAGAACGGTAGATTCCTGGCCTAATTATTCATTAAGTGCTTTTACAGGCTAGTAGCCCGTGAAGGCTGGGCTCATGGAGCCATTCGAGAGGGTCTCGACCGGGATCCCGAAGCTCGATCAAATGCTCGGCGGAGGTCTGCTTAAGGGCAAGACCTACCTCGTCACGGGCGAGACCGGCGTCGGCAAGACAATCTTGAGCCTCCAGTTTCTCCTAGAAGGGCTGAGGAACGGCGAGAACTGCATCTACATATCGCTCGATGAGAGGATCGAGGGCGTGTTGAGGGGAGCCCTATCCCTTGGATGGAACATGTGGGAATACATCGAGCAGGGGATATTCCATCCATTCGAGCTGAGGCTCTACGCCGAGGACCTCAGGAGATTCGGGAAGGAGAGCAGGGCGTTCGTCAATGCCCTGGCGAGGATTGCCGCCGGCAGGCCCGTTAGCAGGATAGTCTTGGACCCGATATCGGCGCTCGCGGCTGGCGCCAAGGAGGAGCTTGTTATAAGAGAATATCTGAGGGAGATAGTGAATATGATGGAGGAGAGGTTTGGGGCCACGACCGTTCTCACATGCGATATTCCAACGGGATCCAATAAGCTCAGTAGATTCGGGTTCGAGGAGTTCCTCTCATCCGGCGTGATAGTGCTTGGCGTGATGAGGTTTTACGGGAAGCTGCTGAAGACGATCTACGTAAGGAAGATGAGGTGGAGCAAGGTGGACTCGGCAATCTACACCTTCGAGATTAGGCCCGGCGAGGGCATAGTCATATTGGAGCCGCTCTCGGAGGTCATGGACAGCAGCATGCTGAGTAACCTTTAATGCCCCACGTGGATTTCAGGGAGGTGGCGAGCTGCATGGGAAAGGTCTCGAAGGGTGTTAAGTGCTCCGTGGCCGGCTGCGCGGAGAAGGCCGTGAAATCCGTCTCAGCCCAGCGCATCCCCTCAAGCATGAAGATCGAGGGCTCCGGAAGGAGAGCTTATCTCTGCGAAACTCACTGGAAGCAGCTCAAGAAGATGACTAGAGAGCAGCAGAAAGTTGAGAGGATGCGGCGCGTGGAAAGCTTCGGGTCGAAGGTGATTCTATGAAGATCTTAGCCCTCCATGTGGATCACGTGGAGTATGAGCCGATTAGGCCCGAGAGCTCGATCTACGAGGAGGCTGAGAGAAAGGCCCATAGAATCGAGGACGCACTCCTGCTATTGACCTGCGTGGAGAAGGGTGATGATGCTGAGATCGCGATAAGGGCTCTCAGGGAGCTCGCGGAGCAAGCTAGAAAGCTCGGAGCCTCAAGGATCGTGATATACCCTTATGCTCACCTTAGCTCCAATCTCGCTCCGCCCAGCGAGGCCCTCTCAATACTCAGGGCCATGCGCGATGAAGCTCGCGCCCTAGGCATCGAGACATACTCGGCGCCATTCGGGTGGAATAAGAGGTTGGAGGTCTCCGTTAAGGGTCATCCGCTCGCCGAGCAGCTCAGGAGCTATGAGAGGGCAGGGGAGAGAGCCGAGGAGATTCCGCAGGCTCTGCTGCTTGAGGAGAGGCTTGAATCCTATTGGTATATTCTCACGCCGGAGGGAGATATGATCCCGGTCGAGGAGTATGACTTCAAGGGCCATGAGAATCTCGAGGCATTAGCGCGCTACGAGATCCAGAAGTCTAGAGCTGTTCTCGAGGAACCACCACACGTCTCCCTGATGAAGAGGCTGGAGATCGCGGATCATGAGCCGGCTAGCGACCCGGGAAATCTGAGATGGTATGCTAAGGGGAGGCTGATCAAGAGCCTCCTAGAGCAGTATGTCACTGAGAAGGTGATAGAGTACGGCGGGATAGAGGTCGAGACCCCCATAATGTATGACATGAACCACCCGAGCCTCAAGAGGTACCTCCACAAGTTTCCGGCAAGGCAGTACATCGTCGAGACCGAGGATAAGAGGTATTTCCTCAGGTTTGCGGCTTGCTTCGGCCAATTCCTCATCGCGAAGGATATGAGCCTCTCTTACAGAGATCTTCCACTAAGGCTTTACGAGCTCACGAGATATAGCTTCAGGAGGGAGAAGAGCGGGGAGCTCGTCGGATTAAAGAGGCTCAGGGCGTTCACGATGCCCGATGTCCACGCGATATGCAGGGATCTCGAGCAGGCTAAGGAGGAGATGAGGAGGAGGCTGAAGCTTAGCCTGGAGGTCATGGAAGGCGTCGGGCTGACCAAGGATGACATCGAGATGGCGATAAGATTCACCAGGGACTTCTATGAGGAGCACAAGGACTTCATCTTCGAGCTCGTGAGGATGTTCGGGAAGCCCGTGCTGGCCGAGATGTGGAGCGAGCGCTACTTCTACT
Organism: Candidatus Wolframiiraptor sinensis; assembly: GCA_023268255.1. Taxonomy (GTDB): domain Archaea; phylum Thermoproteota; class Nitrososphaeria_A; order Caldarchaeales; family Wolframiiraptoraceae; genus Wolframiiraptor; species Wolframiiraptor sinensis. The sequence goes on along the minus strand of JALNJX010000003.1, from coordinate 77,844 downwards.
TCGTGCTAAAGTGGGAGTTCAACTTCGTGGACTGCCAGCGCAAGGCCGCAGCTCTCTCGACGGACCAGATAGACGTGGAAAACGCATCATCTTACGGCATAACATACGTGAATGAGCGGGGCGAGAAGATGTATCCAATAATCCTCCACTGCTCTCCGAGCGGTGCGATAGAGCGCGTCATCTACGCCCTCCTCGAGAAGGCTTACCTCGCAATGATGCGCGGCGAGAAGCCCATGCTCCCCCTCTGGCTAACGCCGACGCAGGTCAGGCTGATCCCGGTGAAGCCCGAGTATCTCGACGACTGCCTCAAGATACTCGAGAGGCTCGAGAAAGCCCAGATAAGAGCCGACATAGATGATCGGGATGAATCCGTGGATAGGAGGATAAGGGATGCGGAGACGGAGTGGATTCACTACATCGTGGTTTATGGTGAGAGGGAGAGGAAGGGCGGGCTCCTGAGCGTGAGGAGGAGGGCGACGGGCAGCGTCGAGAAGATCTCGCTCGACGACCTGATCAGCGAGATAAGGAAGGAGATTGGCGGCAAACCATTCAAGAAGCTCCCGCTTCCGAAGCTACTATCAAAGAGGCCCTCATTCAGGTGATCTCGAGCGCGGCATTACTATCACTCCCTCGCTCCTTTCCCCGAACTCCACATAATTCCCTTCGAGATAATGCAAGCCGACAAGCGCGCATATCACCGCGTCGAGGACGTGCTGATCCAAGTCTTCTGGCAATCCTATCACGCCGCGCGAGATCAGGGCTCTGCGGAGAGCCTCAATCCCATCCTTCTTTGATGGAAGTCCCAGGACTTTCCGAGCGCCGGTCGGAAACACTTCTATGACGTCATAGCCGCGGGATCTTAGGATTCCAGCGAGCCCGATAGCCCTCTCGGTAAGCCTCCTCATGCCGCCCAGAGTAGGCGGGAGAACCCTGACGCCGGCTCTCCTAAGCTCCTCATCGCACTTCCTCAAGTTGCCGGACCTCGGAAAGCTCAATGGAGCATCGATGGCGACCACCTCGACATCATGCTCATCCGCGAAGAGCAGTATCTCGTCATCGGAGAGAGCGCAGGAGACATCGACATGCATATCGCGGTCTAGATAGCAGAGGCCTGTAATCCCCTTCGGGGAGCCGGCGAGGTCAACGCCAACGGCGCCCAATGCTCGAGAAAAACTCGCGCAAACTAAAGCATAAATAAATCCCTGGGAAGCCCATGATTGGGGGCCCGTAGCTCAGTCAGGTAGAGCGGTGGGCTCTTAGGGAGGAAGTTATCTCAGCCCTCCAAGGAGACCCATTGGTCGGGGGTTCAAATCCCCCCGGGCCCGAATCACATGGAGGTCGAGGCTCCAGGCTTGGAGAGCTAGTTTAAATCACAGGGTTATTCTCAGTAGCGCTTTAGGAGATGCGCGCGAGGATCGTTTCGAGCGAGCAGGTTTATGAGGGCAGAGCCGTATCCTTGAGGAGGGAGCTCGTCGAGCTTCCATCAGGTAAGAGGTTCTACCGCGAGATCGTTGTTCACTCGGGCGCCTCGGCCGTGATCCCCATCACTCCCAGCGGAAAGATCGTTTTCGTCAAGCAATATAGGCGCCCCATCGGCGAGTATATTCTCGAGATTCCTGCTGGGACTCTTAGGCCCGGCGAGGATCCGGAGGCCTGCGCTAGGAGGGAGCTCGAGGAGGAGACGGGATATGCTGCCGACGAGCTCATTCACCTGATCACAATATATCCCTGCCCCGGATATAGTAGCGAGAGGCTCCACATTTACCTGGCGAGGGGGCTGAGGAGGGGTGCTCAGAGCCTCGAGATAGACGAGGACTTATCGGTTGTGGAGCTGGGCCTCGAGGAGGCGCTTGACGCGATAAGGAGAAGCGAGATAAGGGATGCGAAGACGATAACGGCGATCCTCTACTACTACAACTTTGTCACGAAGTGCTGATAACCCTTGTCCTCGAGAATCCTCCACTCGCCCCTCCACCTGACTTTTATCGCCTTATCCTCGGACGCTCTCCCTATGGCTATCAGCCTTCCACCAGCCCTCTCAACCGCTTCGCGCGCCGCATCAAATAGCAACGGCTTTATCGTTACGACCAGCTCATACTCCTCGCCACCATAGAAGACGAGGCTGAATAGATCTAAGCCGTATCTCGTGGCATATTCCTCGGCGTCGCGGCTAACCGGCGGCTCATCAATTATGAAGCCCACGTCATTTAACCTGCATAGCTCATGCAGCGATCTAGCGAGGCCATCACTCGAGTCTATTGAGGATGATGCGGCGCCCGTTCTCGCGAGCTCCACCCCCTCCCTCACCCTAGCGATCGGCCTCGAGAAGCTCTTGATCACCCTCTCGGCGAGTAGGTCGCCCCTCACTCCCGCGAGAAGCGCGTGAAGGCCCGCCGCCTGCGAACCGAACTCGCCAGTCACAGCCAATATGTCTCCTGACCTAGCTCCAATCCTGGAGATTGTTCGATCAGCTTTCCCGATGCACGCGACGTCTATTATTATCTCGTCCCCGGAGCTCAGATCTCCTCCCACGATTCTTCCGCCATAGAGTTTAGCCGCCTCCTCCAGGCCCGCCCAAAGCTCCTGAAAATCTTCCAGGAGCATGTCGCCGGGGAGCATGAGCGAAATGAGGTATGCTATCGGAGCGCCGCCCTTTGCCGCCACGTCGCTCGTCGCCGCGGTCACCGCCTTGAAGCCGGCATCCCTCAAGCTCATCCCCTCAGGGATATCCGTGGACTTGGCAAGCATATCGCATGACATGATAAGCCTTCCCTCGAATAGCATGTCGGCGGCATCATCTCCGGGCGGGAGCGATGCGCCCTCGCACTCATCGAGCCGCCCGCGTATCCAGTCTAGGAGCCATCTCTCGCCGAGATCCCTAAGCCTCCTCATCTCCGCACGATCCTCCTGAACATCATCCTTAAGCACCAAAATGCATAGCGCGCGATCTCGCCTCCCCCAAGCTTGGACTTTCCAGCCCTCCTCGGGAGAAATCTAAGAGGATATTCCTCGACTCTGCATCCGGCCTCATAGAGCAGGTAAAGTAGCTGGACTTGGAAGACGTATCCGGACCAGAGGGCGCTCAGACGATCTATTACCTTCCGGAGAGCTGAGGATCTGATCACCCTAAAGCCAGAGGTCGCGTCCCTGACCCTGACGCCGGTCGAGATCCTCGCCAGCAGATTGGCTCCACGGCTCACCATGACGCGGTGAATAGAGCCCTCAACCCATCCGCCGCCCGGAACATACCTCGAGCCTATCACGACGTCAGCGCCGGAGTGCTCAGCGTGCTCGAGCATCCCGAGAAGCGTCTCGGGAGGATGACTTCCATCAGCATCCATCTCGCAAACATACTCGGCCCAGCCATGCGCCTCCAAGGCCCTCCTAAACCCATCTATGTACGCGGAGCCTATGCCCATTTTCCCTGGCCTCTCGAGCAGATCTATTCCAGGGCGGGAAGCAGCTAGGCCGCGGACAACATCAGCCGTGCCATCAGGGCTCGAATCATCAACTATCAAGACCGCAGTCCTCCAGCCGGCGCCCTCGAGAAGATCTAGAATCACCGGGATAAGCCATCGAATATTCTCCGCCTCATTATATGTCGGAATGACGACAACGACGCCCCTCAAGCCATTAAGAGGAAGCTTATGCAGCAATAAAAATCAAGCGAGCCCATGCTACACCTCAGGCTTTATCGGCACCAGGATTACTATCTGATCAAGAAATCTGAGCCATGTCTTTTCTCCAGACTTAATAATAAGCCCCGGGCGGGCTTTGAACCCGCGGCCTGCGGCTTACGAGGCCGCCGCTCTACCAGCTGAGCTACCGGGGCGCATTATTGAAATTTCTTTTGCTTAGATTTAGCTCTTACAGTTTGGACTGGATTAGCGCCGCGATTATCGTTATCGCTGCCAGCATTAGTGTCAGCGCATGTGGCTTTAGCCTTCTTGATGCTCTCAGTAACGCCGTGATCACGATTAGCGATGTGATAATTGCCGTGGCCGCCGCGGTAATCAGCGCGGCCGCCGATATTGAGGTCATTACACTTCCGCTTAGGAGGAGTGTATAAGCCGATCCGCCAAGCGTCGCCGGGATACTCATTAGGAATGATAGTCTCAGGGCTGTTGATGGGCTCTTGCCGAGCATAAGAAGAGCCACGATCGTTATTCCGCTCCTGCTGATTCCCGGTAGTGCTGATAGGCCTTGGGCGAGGCCCGCGAGGAGACCGTCCCTGTAGGGCCTGAGTTCGTTGGAGTTATTGGTGTCGGCCGGCTTTCCACCCATCCACAGGAGAATGCTCATGATGAGGTAGAGCATTCCTATAGCCAGCATGGATAGCTTGTCGAGGCGCTCGAGATTTTCTGCGATCGTCAAGGCTAGGGGAGGGGCTATGAAGCCGGTGGCAACCGTCGAGGCGAGAAGAAACTTGAGAAGCCTCAGCCCCTCAACATCGCCAACAACCCCCCTCAAGATCATCAAAATATCTTTTCGGAAGTAGATTATTGCAGCCGCGGCCGTCGAGCCATTCAAGAATAGGCCTAGGAGATACGCTGTGGAGGGCTGGAGACCGGCCCAGTAGAATATTAGGAGAAGGATGGTCTTACTGCTAACCGGGAGCCACTCGAAGATTCCCTGCGCCGATCCAGCTGCAGCTCCTAGAACAAGCTCCTCATATCCCCTCAAGCCTTCCCCCAAAACCTTGAATCGGGAGAATATATTCTCCGCCTCTTGGCTTGAAACGCTGAAATATTGGTGAGCGGACGCTTTTGCTGAAGGCTTGATCTTTCTTCCGAGGGTTGTTCGTGAGAAGGAGTGTAGGATATGTGGGGCAAGGTCGAGGAATATCTCGGAAAGCATCGGCGTATGCGTGAACTGCCTCAGGGAGAAGCCGGAGGAGGCTCTTAAGATCGCAGAGCGCTCTCACCGCGAGAGTAGGGCTAGATGGGGGCTTCCGCCAGAGCCTCCGAGAACTGTTGGCGGGATAAGATGTGGGCTCTGCGACGCAGACTGCCTAATCGGTGAGGGGGAGTCCGGCTACTGCGGCTTAAGAAGAAATGTTGGTGGAAGGCTTCAATTCCTCGTGGACTCGGAGAGGGCGCTGCTACACTATTACCTGGATGCTCATGTGACGAACTGCTGCGCGGCGTGGTTTTGCCCAGCTGGAACCGGCTGCGGATATCCCGCCTACGCGGTCAAGAATGGGCCCGAATACGGCTACTACAATCTCGCCCTCTTCTTCTATGGATGCAGCTTCAACTGCCTCTACTGCCAGAATTGGTCGCATAAGAGGCTGAGCGATGGAAAGCTCACGGCCGCAGATGAGCTGATCGAGTATACTCTCAGGGATTTCAGGATAACCTGCTGGTGCTGGTTCGGCGGGTCGCCCGAGCCCCAGCTACCATTCGCGATAAACGCCTCGCAGAGAATCTTAGAGGAGAAGCCCGAGAAGAGGATAATCAGAATATGCTTTGAGTGGAATGGTTGCGGCGCACCTGAGCTCGTTAGGAGAGCTGGGGAATTGGCATATCTGAGCGGCGGCAACATAAAGTTCGACCTGAAGGCTTACACCCCGAGCGTGCACCGCGCCCTGACCGGGAGGGACAATAAGAGAACTCTCGAGAACTTCGAGCTGATATACAGAGAGTTTTATGAGCGGAGGAGGGATGTTCCCGTCCTGAATGCGACGACCCTGCTAGTGCCCCATTACATTGATGAGATCGAGGTAGCGGAGATCGCGGAGTTCATAGCGAGCCTCGACCCCGAGATACCCTACAGCCTCCTCATATTCCACCCGGACTACCTTATGAGCGACATGACGATCACACCGAGAAAGCAGGTTGAGAGATGCTATCAGGCGGCCAAAAAGCATCTCAAGAGGGTTAATATCGGGAATATCGCGCTCTTGGGTCTAGCCGAGCTGGAGAGCTGATCAAGGGATAAATTCCGGTGATATCAAAACGGTGAATTTGGGAGGATGGGGGCGGAGGTCGAGATCATAGTTAAGCCCCCGAGCATGAGGGCTTCTCGGGAGGCGGCCGCCGAGCTGAGGCGGATAGAGCCGGAGGCCGTGATGCTGAACCTGCCGGAGAGCATAAGCAACCTAGTGCAGGATCTTGCATCCGAGAACATTGAATACGATGATTTTCTCGAGAAGGTTGAGGAGAGGCTTCCAAGCCCGGCTGAAGCCTGGCTTAAGGGATACGAGCATCTTCTACTCGAGCTTCGCGGCCTGAGAAGGGGGCCGGACATCTATTGCTACGGCGATATGATTGCTTTTGAGATCGAGGCGAGGAGGGCTGTTGATATAGCGCGCTTAACCCTGAGAGCGATGATTACGGGCCGCGTTGATGCCGATGAGTGGCTCAGCCTGCTCTCGGAGGAGAAGAGGATCGCAGAGATCGCCTCGATCAGAGAGGCGGAGAAGATCGTTAGCGTGCTGATGCGCTACGAGAAGGCTATCTGCATCTTGGAGCAGGCGCCAGCCCATCTCAAGGAGAGGCTTATCCGGGAGGGGATGAAGCCTAAAGTGCGCTATGTTGGGCAGCCCTATCATTTCACGCCGCTGGAGATCCTGAGGAGAAAGCTCGCGAAGGGAGGTGTGAGCACGGAGGAGGTCGAGGCGCTCGTGAAAGAACACATAAAATTCATCAGGGAATACATCTACCGCAAGCCGCTCCTAGAAGCGCTTGATGAATGGAGCATGAACAAGCTCTACTGGCTCCATGGGCGAAGGGATAAATCTTAATTCCGCGGAAGCATCCTCCTGACCCAGCATGAGCTACTTGCTGCTCGTGATAGATGTCCAGGAGAAGCTGCTGAAGCATATTTATGGTGCCGATGAAGTCCTGAGAAACATCATTAAACTCATTAATGCTTGCAGAATCCTGAAAATCCCCATAATGCTGACTGAGCAGATCAAGCTAGGGGACACGGTCGAGGATGTTAGGAAAACCGCTGGGGTTGAGCCGATATTGAAGTCGAGCTTCAGCTGCGTCAAATGTGAACCGATCCGCGAGTCCCTGGAAAAGATTAAGCCCGAGAAGATAATCTTGGCGGGAATCGAGGCGCATATCTGCATACTCCAGACGGCCCTCGACCTCCTCAAGCTCGGCTACATCGTCTACATCCCCCTAGACTGCATCGGATCTAGGAGACCACTAGATAAGGAGGCGGCGGTTCAAAGGATGATCGCCGCCGGAGTGATACCCTCCACGTGGGAGTCGCTGGTATACGAGATACTCGAGTCGGCGGAACATGAGAAGTTCCACGAAATTCTAGAGATAGTGAAGTCCTAGAATGCGTGAAATCATTAAATGAGCATGCTGAGAGTGTTATGCGCATGCCCGGAGCCGGGAAGCTCGAAGAGATCGTGAAGAGTCTGGGCGGCGAGGTCTTGGAGCTCGAAGCGTCGGTTAAAACCGTTGAGCAAGCGGCTAAGGCGACCGGAGTGGATCCGGGGCAGATCATAAAGTCCATACTCCTGATAACTGAGAAGGAAGGAGCGGTGTTGGCGATAGTTGATGGGAGATCGAGGATAGATCTTGAGAAAGTCGGGAGAAGATTTGGCAAGACAAGGCTAGCGTCAGCCCGGGAGGTTAAGGAGGTCACAGGATATGAGGTCGGAGAGCTCCCGCCGGTCGGGATACCCGTTAAGACCCTGATTGATCCGAAAGTTCTCGAGAGGAGCTACGTCCTAGGGGGAGGTGGGGCCATAAACAGACTGATAAAAATTGATCCGCACAAGATCGTCGAAGCCCAGAACGCAGAGGTCGAGAGCATATCGATTGAAAACCACTAATGCGGCTGAAATCTACCACAACATCGTTAAAGCTCGGTAACGCCGCGCGTCAAAGTATATAATCAGGATTATTCCCGTAAAAATGCGGGGGCCCGTAGCTCAGCCTGGTTGGAGCGTCCGGCTGATAACCGGAAGGTCGTGGGTTCGAATCCCACCGGGCCCATCTATTTACCGCGCCCTCAATCAATCATCGCCTGATAACATATGGCCGACCCCGTAATCTGGCTTGGATCTATTCCTGAGGGAAGCGGCCACATCATTAGGATCTCGTAGCTCAGCTTCATTCCATGGGATTTACCGCCGCCGAGTAGTAGCTCGAGCAGCGATGGGGCTCGGGGCTTTACCCATCTCGTTGGAGCGGTTTCAGGTAGGCCGGCGAGCCTCCTGGCCTCATTGATCGCATCATCCAGTCCTCCGACCTTATCAATGAGCCCCAGCTCCATCGCTTGAGCCCCTAGATATGGCCTGGCGGACAATATCTCGCTCCAGTCTCTAATCTTCTCTCCTCGAGATTCTCGAACCCTATCGGTGAACACCTTGGCTATCGCATCAACGAGCTCCTGCATTATCCTGCGCTCCTCATCCGTCATCGGTCTCCAGGCGCTTCCAATATCCTTTAACTTGCCGCTCTTGAATGCCTCGGCCTTAATTCCGAGCTTATCCATCAGCTCAGCCCAGTTTATCACGAGCGAGACCGCTCCGATGGAGCCCGTGAGAGCGTGCGGCGAGGCCATTATCTCATCCGCGGCCAGCGCTATGTAGTATCCCCCCGAGGCGCCATACTCCGTGATATACGCGATGACTATGCGATCCTCGGAGAATTTCTTAATCATCTGGTATATCTCCTCGGATGCTGCCGCTGAGCCGCCCGGGCTATTAATGACCAAGACGACCGCCTTGGCGAGCGGATCGGACTCCACGCTCCTAAGAAGACCCTCGACCTCGCTGGGAGTAAGTGTTTCTCCGGATAACAGTGTAAGCGGTGACTCGGCGTATGAGATCGTTCCAGAGAGCTGGATTAGGGCCACATACTCCGCGCCAACTCGGCTCGAAGGCGCTATAGCTGCTAGAATCGCAGCTGATGCCACCAGGGCCCCCGCGCATAGCCCTATGATGAGCCAGACCCACCACTTGGAGACCATCTTCTCGGAAAATCGAGGTGATCGCGCTATAAACCCTTTCCCAAGCTACTAGGGCTTAATAATTCTCGTCGGAATCGCGAAGAGCCTCCCGCCCATGTGCATGGGTAGCGCTATCTTCTCGATGTCCCATACGCCGTTCTTAAAGAGCTCTTCCTCGCAGTATGCTTCCAGAACCTCGCCGACGAAGACCGTGCACTCGCCGGTCTCGAGCTTCGAGCTGAGCTTGCACTCCAAGTGCGCCGCGCACTCGCCCACTATAGGCGCCTTGATCCTCTTGGCCGGCCTCGGGGTCAAGCCAGCCAGCTTAAACTTGTCCACGCTCCTGCCGCTTTTCGTCCCGCAGATCCATAAGGCCTTGATAAGGCGCTCATCCGGAATGTTCACGGTGAATTCTCCGGACTCCTTTATGAGCTGGCTGGTATAGCTTTCCGATCCGAGTGCGACGGCTATCATTGGGGGATCAGCGCTGACGGGCATATTCCACGCGCAGGTCATCACATTCGGCTTACCATCCCTTGAAACCGAAACAACTAAGACCGTCATGCAGGGGTGAAGCAGCTTATAGAAATCATCCATAACATCCATCTTCATCGCGAGCACCTGAATCTAATGGAGAAAAGCTCCATTTTAATTTCTTTCTTCCACGAAGTTCCCTTTTTTCAAGAGGAGTTTCGCCGCATCTCGAAGAGCCAGCGAAAAGTATTCATAAAGGCCCGGAAGATTCAAGATCAAGGCTGCTCCGGTAGTATAGTCCGGTCAAGTATACGGGCCTCTCGAGCCCGTGACCCGGGTTCAAATCCCGGCCGGAGCACTATAACAACAATATAAATGATCATCTGATAAGAGCTTCTAGCGGATCTCAAAATCATCGATACGAGCCATTTTTATTCTAGTGGTTCTTGCTAAGAGGTGAGAAGATTATGGGCAGGCTGCAGGGCAAGATCTCGATAGTGACCGGGGCTGCCAGGGGAATAGGAAGGGCCACGGCCATGCTGTTCGCTAGGGAGGGAGGCGGCGTCGTGATCGCTGACGTGCTCGAGGAGGGCCGCGAGGTAGCGGATGAGATTAACCGCATGATGGGAAGTGAGGTAGCGGTCTACGTGAGAACAGATGTTTCACGCGAGGAAGATGTGAAGAACATGGTCGATGAGACGCTGAAGAGATTCGGGAGGATAGATGTGCTCGTCAACAATGCGGGGATAGGGCATTTCAAGGACATAACAGAGACGAGCTCCGCAGAATGGGATAGAGTAATTAGCGTAAATCTGAAGGGAGCATTCCTATGCTGCAAATACGTGATCCCTCACATGATTAGGGCCGGCGGCGGAAGCATAGTCAATGTCTCATCTATTGTTGGGGTTAGAGGTGGTGAAAGGTGCCCCACATACGCGGCCTCTAAGGCTGGCCTGATAGGGCTCACGAAAGCCCTCGCCATAGATTTGATGAAGTATAATATTCGCGTGAACGCCGTCGCCCCGAGAGCCATAGAAACTCCGATGATGTATGAGTATAAGGGCGATGAGCTCAAAGAGAGGTTAAAGAGGTATTTATTCGGGAGGTTGGGGAAGCCCGAGGAAGTCGCGAACACGATACTATTCTTGGCATCCGATGAGGCAACATACATCACCGGCGAGGTCATAGTGGTTGGAGGATACCTTTGAGTCAAAGCTTAGGGAGATACTATGACCTTGAGCCCCCTCCTGCTCTTAACCACCTCGAATGCTTCATTAATCTTCTCGAGGGGGAATCTATGAGTTATCAGCTGCTTGACGTCGATGAACCCCCTGCTGATGAGATTTAGGGCGCGCTCGAAGTGATGAGGCGTATGCTCCATAATCCCAATCACACAGACCTCTCCATAATGGATCATGTTTGGGTCTAGGTCTATGCTGGTGGGCGGATATGTTCCGGCGAAGATCCCGATTCTGCCGCCGGGCGCTACCATCCTCAGCGCATCACCTATGGCGCTCTTTCCGCCAGTCGCTACCACGATCTTATCCGCTCCCAACCCCCCTGTCTCTCTCCTTACCACATCAACCGCGTCCACATCTTTCGAGTTTATCGCGAGCACTGCACCTAGCCTCTCAGCAACTCTCAACCTATCAGGATGATGTCCTATTACCATGGCCTCCGCTCCGACGAGCCTGGCCAATTGAAGGTGTAGGAGGCCGATTACGCCATCGCCTATTATCGCGATTCTGCTCCCTGGGCCCATTTCGAGCTTCTCAAGCGTGTTAAGACAGGTTGATAACGGCTCGGTTAAGCATGCCTCTTCAAAGGATACGTGAGGTGGGATCTTAAGCGCCGTGGAAGCATGGGCCACCGCATATTGGGCATATCCCCTCAGATAATACCTCTTATTGATACAGAGATTCGACCTGCCCTGCTTGCAGAAGATGCACCTCCCGCATGACAATATGTGATCGGCGACCACCCTATCGCCCACCGAGACTCCTTCTACGCCTTCTCCAACCTCAACGACATCACCAGCCCACTCGTGCCCCGTAAGCCCACGGCTCTCCTCGCCCATGGGCAGATAGAGCCTAAGCCCCTGAATGTAGCGGAGATCCGTCGGGCATACGCCGCATGCCCTAACCCTGACCAATACCTCGCCTCTACTAGGCCTCGGGATATTACATTCCCTGACAACAACTTTAGACGGAGCCAGCAGGAACGCGGCGAGCATGCTATCCCCGGCCATCACAATCAATCCAAGTTCCAAGCTCATTTTTACCTCATCTTTATTCATTATTCATTTAATCAACACCTCAGCTGCCGAGCATCTCGGCATTCCACGTTAAGCGCCTTGGAAAGGGGGTTGGAGAGAATACCTCTTCTCCCACTAGATGAGGTTGCTAAAACGTATTTATGAGAGCGGGACCGGGAAAATTTAGGCTGAGAGAATTGGTGGAGGAGGCTGCCGCTGTAAGGGAGGAGGGCAAGGTCGTTGAGGAAACGCTGAGCATATGTCCCGAGTGCAATGCCCTGATAAGGGCGGAGATAATTGAGGCAGATGACAAGATATACATCACGAAGGTCTGCCCGAGTCATGGTGAGTTCACCGAGCTATGCTTTGGGAGCGCCAAAATGTATCACAGGTTCAAGAGATACGCCCATGATGGTAAGGGTGTTGCGACGCCGAATATAGTGAAGGAAAGCATCACGTGTCCATTTGACTGTGGCCTCTGCCCGAGCCACTTAAGCCACACGGCCCTAGCAAACATAGTGGTGACGAATAGATGCGATCTATACTGCTGGTACTGCTTCTTCTTCGCCGAGAGAGCTGGCTACGTCTATGAGCCATCAATAGATGAGATTCGGGACATGGTTAGGGTTCTCAGGTCAATGAGGCCCGTCGCTTGTAATGCCGTCCAGCTTACCGGCGGCGAGCCGTGCCTGAGGGATGACCTGCCCGAGATTATACGCGTAATAAAAGAAGAGGGCGTTGACTTCGTTCAACTGAACACAAATGGCATAAGGCTCGCGAGGGACTTCGAGTTCTTCAGGAAGGTTAAGGAGGCGGGATTATCCACACTCTACCTCAGCTTCGACGGCGTTACACCCAAGACGAATCCCAAGAACCACTGGGAGGCGCCTAGTGTCTTGGATAATGCTAGGCGGCTTGGGGTCGGCGTAGTCCTCGTTCCCACGATAATAAGAACCGTGAATGACCACGAGCTCGGGGACATCATAAGATTCGGGTTCAGGAACTTGGACGTAATAAGATCGGTAAACTTCCAGCCGGTCTCGCTGGTCGGCAGAATGCCAAGGAGCGAAAGAGAGAGGTTCAGGATAACGATACCGGACTGCATTAAGAGGATAGAGGAGCAGACCGGAGGCCAGATACCGGAGGACGCGTGGTTCCCAGTCCCATCCTGCACACCCGTGACGCACCTCATCGAGGCGATAACCGGTAAGCCACAGTACGAGCTCTCGACCCACTTCGCCTGCGGAGCCGGAACATATGTCTTCAAGGACGGCGATAGAATGATACCGATAACAGAGTTCGTCGATGTCGATGGGCTGCTCAATTACATCCATGATGTGGCCGATAGGATTAAGGCCGGCGCGAACAAGTACATATCGGCGCTGAAGCTCCTCTGGAAGTTCAGCTCATTCATAGATGAGAGGAAGGCGCCATCGGGCCTGAATATAAGGAGAATGCTCTTCAAGATATTCATCAAGCACGATTACAGCAGCGTCGGCGAGTGGCATCTGAGAAGCCTTTTCATCGGCATGATGCACTTCCAAGACAAATACAATTACGATGTCGAGAGGGTTAGGAGATGCTGCATACACTACCTTGTTCCGGGCGGAAAAATAATACCATTCTGCGCTTTCAACGTGATACCCGAGCTATACAGAGACCCAATCCAGAAGGAGCACGGCATACCGATTGAGGAATGGGAGCGGAGAACCGGAAGAAAGCTATCAGACGACCTATATAGAAGGATCGAAATTGATGAGCAGTAAGCAACTAAACTCCCCTCACCCTCGAGACAAACTCATTACCCTTTATGTAGAATCTGAGCGGGGTCGGCAGGTCTTTCGAGACCCCTATCCTATGGCTTCTCGCGATCATGCTCGAGGGAACATCCACGTAATCCTCGATCCATAGCCCGTGATCCCTGATGTAGATGGGCTTGCCGTGCATGCTCTTATCCACATGCATGGCCCTGGTCAGTCTTCCCGGCCCGCTCGCCAACAAGTGGACATCATCAAGCCCCCGAAGCTTCTTCATGATCTCTATTCCCTCGAGCGGCTTCCCGCTCCTTATCAGGACCGCGCCGCACTCCCCCTTCTCATGAGCCACGATATTCAGCAGCCACTGCCGGTGGATTCCATAAATGAGGGCTACCCCAACGTCTCCACCCATTATTCTGTGCAATTCTCCGCCTCTCCTAGCTCTCGAAGCCGGGTCGTCGGTCCCATAATAAGCCTCCGTCTCAACTATGATGCACGAGAGCCTGCATCGGTCGAGAAGCCTGACGAGTAGCTTGCCCAGAAGCCCCCTCGCAACCTCAGCTGGATCGCCCTCATAGAAGCTTTGCGGCAGGAGGCCACTCATCTGACGCTCAACCCTATGAGCACTCTTATCAAAATTCTTCACAGCTCACCCGCAACAGAGGCCGATCACACTTCACGCAGCGATAAAGAGCTGGGCTCTTTTTTCAAAGAATATCGTGGATTTATCGCGCGGCCGAAAGATATTTTAAGCCATCGCGCTTCTTCTTTGCTCTCCGAAGATGCCGCTGAGGCTCAGTATTAGAGCTCCCCCAGAGTGGGGCGTCGAGCCCGTGCCGAAGGAGCACAGAATACTCCGGGGAATAGATTTCTTCGTGCTTTGGTCGAGCCTCGGCGTCGGTCTCCTCGTCTTAGTCGCCGGATCCCTACTCGTTCCCGGGCTAGGACTCCTCGAAGCATTTCTCGTGGCCCTCGCTGGATCCATCATCGGGAGCTTGATGCTCGCCTCCGCCGGGCTCATCGGCTCGAGATATGGCGTCCCGACGATGGTCTCGCTCAGGCCTATTCTCGGCATTAAGGGATCATATCTGCCAACCGCGCTCAACGTTCTCCAGCTGGTCGGCTGGACCGCCTTCGAGCTCATGATCATGAGCCAAGCGGCATCCAGCATCTTCGGCCAACTTCTAGGAGAGTACACTCACGCATTCTGGGTGATAGTGTTCGCGGCCTGGTGCGCCGGCTTGGCGATAGGTGGACCTCTCGTTTTTGTGAGGAAGTGGCTTGAAAGGGTCGCGATCTGGCTCGTCTACTTCTCCGCCATCTGGATAACAGTTCAAGTCTTCTCATCGCCCCACGTATGGGAGGTTCTCGCGCGGCCCGGCGACGGGTCTCTCCCACTGCTCCTCGCTCTGGATCTCGTCATAGCTATGCCGATCTCCTGGTGGCCTCTCATATCCGACTACAACAGGTTCTCATCCACGGTCAAGGGAGGCTTCACCGGAACATTCCTAGGATACGTGGTCGCGAACACGTGGTTCTACTTCCTCGGCGCGGCTCTCGTCTCCGTGATGGGCATCCAGGACATAATATCCTCGATAGCACTCCTCCTGCTCGGGAATCTAGCCCTACTGTTCATCCTCGTCGATGAGACCGACAACTGCTTCGCCGACATATACTCCGCCGCGGTGTCGATTCAGAACATCGCACCGAAGATCAGGCAGTGGAAGCTCGTGATCGCTGTAACCGCCATCGGAGCACTATTAGCAATAACGATCCCGCTGGCGCAGTATGAGTGGTTCCTCCTAATGATCGGCGGGCTTTTCGTTCCACTGCTTGGCGTCTTGGTGGCCGATTACTTCTTCAGTCAGAGGCGCGGAGGCTTTGAAATCACGTCATTTTATGAGAATGCTCCGAAGATAAGGCTCTCCTGCATGATCGCCTGGATCGTGGGTGTGGCACTTTACTTCATCATAGTCAATCATTGCCCAAGCATCGGCGCAAGCATTCCATCATTCGCGCTTTCAGCAGGGCTTATAGCCGTCATGAGAATGTTCAAGAGCTGATGAATAGTTGTCATGGCCGTGATCCTGGAGAAGTCTAGGGTGGCGGAGATAATCAGCAGGGCATGTGAAGTCTTTGCCAAGGAGCCGCAGTTGATCGAGCTCAGTCCTGGCAAGTATTTGGTTGTCGGCGATACTCACGGCGACCTTGACACGAGCCTGAACGCGATGAGATACGCGGAGAGAAATGGCCTCGGCTTGGTATTTCTGGGCGATTACGTGGATCGAGGGCCGAGGCAGCTGGAGAACATTGTCGTGCTGCTGGAGCATAAGCTTAGCTGGGGCCGGGGGCTCATAATGCTGAGGGGAAATCATGAATCCCTGATGATGAATAGGTGGTATGGGTTCTTCAGCGTCGTAGCAGCCGCTTACGGCCCCGAATTTTACCAAGAGTTCGCGAGCCTGTTCTCCCAGCTGCCATACGCCGCCATCATCGGCGGAAAGGTGCTATGCGTTCACGGAGGCATACCCGATAACATGAGCAGAGTGGATGAGGTGAGGGGTTTCCCGAAGGGAGAGCTCGATCCGGAAGATCCCAGAGCGGTTCAGCTCCTCTGGAATGATCCGTGCGAGGATATTGAGGAGTTTGCTCCGAGCTGGAGGGGCGGTGGAGCCATGCTCTTCGGAAGATCGGCCTTTGAGAGATTCATGGTGCGCAATGGCCTCGAGCTGATGATCAGGGGGCATGAGCCGCAGGATAAGGGCTACGGATATCTCTTTGATAACAGGCTGCTAACAGTCTTCTCTTGCAGGTACTATGGGATAAGGCCAGCTGCCGCTGCGCTCGAGGACCTAGAGATCGAGATAGTCTACCTGGAATAGCTTAGGGTGGGAAGGCTCCGAGCGTGAGGGACAAGTTCAGGAGCTGGCCATCCCTGTAGATCGTCAGGGTTATCTGGTCGCCCGGCTTCTTGTGCTCCTCAAGATATGCTAAGAGATCCGCGATCCCGAATATCTTGAGACCGTCTACCGCCAAGATCACGTCTCCGCCAACGTATATCCTCTTATTAGAGTATACCGTGAAGCCGCATATGCTTCCCTCAGAGATGGTCGCGGCGCTTGCTCCGGCCCTAAGCCCTGCCCGCTCGGCGGGGCTATTACTCGCAACACCGGTTATCAGGAATCCGCGGGCCTCGGGCAAGTTCATGAGCCTGGCGACCTCCATGTTCACATCAACGCCATCTATTCCTATCCATGGATGCTGGTACTTCCCAGTTCTTATCAGTGACTCGGCAACTTTCGCGGCTATATTCGAGGGGATGGCGAATCCTATACCCGAGAACTCACCTGTCTGGGCGTATATTGCTGTGGTGATCCCTATCACCTTGCCAGAATAATCTAAGAGCGGGCCGCCGCTGCTCCCGGGATTCACCGCGGCGTCGAACTGTATCACGCTTGGAATGAGCCTCATGCCCGGCGAGATGATGCATCTCCCGAGCTGGCTCACAACCCCAGTCGTCAAAGTAGCCTCAAACCCGTATGGATTTCCTATGGCTATCACGGGCTGGCCGACCCGAAGAAGGGAAGAATTCGCCAGCTCAAGCGGGTAAAGCACCTTATCTCCGGGATCTATCTTCAGGACTGCTATGTCCGCGTAGGGATCCACCCCGATTATCGTGGCCTTGTAAGCGGTTTTGTCCGGGAAGAAGACCTCAACATCTACAGCGCCCTCCACCACGTGATAGTTCGTGACTATGTAGCCGGCGGCGTCGTAAACGAAGCCCGATCCCTGGCTCGACGCGTATCTCTGGCCGAAAACCGTCTCGACGAGCACCCTCGCCTTAATCATCACAACGGAGTCCTTCACTTTCTCGTAGACCAGCTCCGGTGATGTCAAGTTCTGCTGGACGATCACGATCCGCTGAGATTGCTGGGACATGTTCGCCCTCAGAATCCTGAGCTCCGCTAGAACTCTGGTCAGCTCGTCCTCGAGCCCCGTGACCTTAGCATTTAGGTCGGAGATCTGCTGGCTCATCTCCGATTGGCGGACCACGAGCTGATAGACCACCACTACGCTGATCAGGGATAGAAGGGATAACGAGAGAGTCACGGCGGCGAGAACGTATAAGCCTCTCATCAGGGGACCCGGAAATGCTTTAGCCTCCCCGGTAGATAAATATCTCTTCTCAGCGCTTTAGATGGTGATCGGCTTTTTCCGCTCCTCCCTAGCTCTGACCTTCAGGATGCCGTAATGTATTGCGCAGGATATGCAGAAGTTCTTCGTGACCATGCTCTCGGCGATGTAGGCTCCCTGCTTCTTGAGCTCTTTAGCCAGGTCTCCGCTGACCGGCGAAACCCGGCGAGTAACTCGAGTTATCTTGCTTCTCGGCACTAGGGCGCCGCAATTATCACATTGAACCATTCCCTCGGTTCCCTTGTCGCCCTTCTTTCTCCCCCGGTTCTTTCTCTTCACGGGCAACCCCTAAATCACTCCGCCCCTAAATCGGATGCGGCGAGTTATAGCTATTTTCCTCGGAGAGCCGCCAAAAAATCTTCAGCATACCCCTGGATATCGCTGAAGATTCTTTTGTCTTGAAAGGTCTATGCGAAAGGTTTTATAATCGATTATGGATCGTGTTTTCGGAGTCTTTGGGGATGACGGCTGACGTCGAGCTCATCATCGATGTACCACGGCTCGAGGAGAAGCTCATATTGGAGGAGCTTGGGAAGTTAGGGCTGAAATTCAAGCTCACGAATGCTAAGTACACACCTCTCGTTTGGGGGGAGAGGCCGGCAGAGGTATCGCTCATTAGGGCCGTCTCGATGCAGCGAGCCGCCTACTGCGCCGCAATCCGGGAGGCCTCCGGGATTAGGGCGATAAATTCCGCGGAGGCGATCGTGGTCGCCGGAGACAAGATACTCACCTTGAGTAGGCTTTGGAGGGCCGGGATACCCTTTCCCGAGACCTTGATCGCGCTCAATAGCGAGGCCGCTGAGAGGGCGGAGAAGATGATCGAGTTCCCGGTCATAGATAAGCCGCCGATCGGGAGCTGGGGAAGGCTCGTAACGCTAGTGAGGGACCCGCAGTCATTCAAGAGCGTCATCGAGCACCGGGAGCTCTACCAGAGCCAGGCCCTGAAGACACATTTAATCCAGCGATACGTTGATGGCGGCAGGGATCTCAGGGTCCTCGTGCTGGGCGAGGAGGTCTTAGGGGTCATATGGAGGTCCGCAGCGAGCGGGGATTGGAGGAGTAATGTGGCTAGGGGCGGCCTAGTTGAGGTGGCTGAGCTCGATGAGGAGCTTCGGGAGCTCGCCTTGAAGACGTCATCGGTGATGGGCGGCGAGTTCATCGCGATAGATGTCTTCAGGGAGAATGGAAGATACCTCGTTAATGAGGTTAATGGTGTCCCGGAGTTCAAGGGCTTCATGGAGGCCACGAGAATAAATGTTCCAAGAAAGCTCGCCGAATACATCAGGAGCATTCTCAGGAGGTGAATCTTTTAATAAATGCATGACGCGGAGCCCGATGTCCCTCTAGCTAGGTGCTTCCGCCATGGTGGTTAAGGTCTCGATTATAGGCGCGAGCGGCTACACGGGTGGAGAGCTTCTGAGAATCCTCGCCCTCCACAGAGAGGTTGAGGTGATCGCGGCCACGTCGAGAGAATACGCCGGGAAGCCGATAACCCATGTTCATCCGCATCTCAGGGGATTTTATGGAAGCATGCGGTTCATCGAGCTGAATCTCGATAAGGTGATGGAGGCGGATGTGGTCTTCCTGAGCCTGCCAGCGGGCATCTCGATAAACTACGTCCCGAGGCTGCTCGAGTCGGGGCTGAGGGTTATCGATCTCGGGCCCGATTACAGGCTGAAAAACCCGGAGAATTACGTGAAGTGGTATGGATTCGAGCACCCTCACCCGGATCTGCTCGAGAAAGCCGTTTACGGGATGCCGGAGCTCCATAGGGAGGAAATGCCTGGGGCGAAGCTCATTGCCTCTCCCGGATGCAACTCGACGGCCGCGATCCTCTCGCTCGTGCCAGCGATCAGGGAGAAGCTGATAGATCTCGATCACATAGCGGTTGATGTGAAGGTTGGGAGTAGCGAGGCCGGGAGAAACCCTACGCCGGGAACGCATCACCCGGAGAGGGAGAATGTGATAAGACCATATGATGCGTCGGGGCACAGGCATGTCGCCGAGGTCGAGCAGGAGCTCTCGAGAATCGCTGGGAGGGAGCTGAAGATCGCGTTCGTGCCGCATGCTGTGGGTTCGATCCGGGGGGCTCTCGCCACATCGCACACGTGGCTTAACAGCGGCGTGGATGAGGTCAGGATCGTCAGGGCGTATGCGTCGTGCTATGGCAAGGAGCCCTTCATCAGGATAATCCGGGGGCCGCCTGTAGGCTACCCGGATCCGAAATACGTTATTGGGAGCAACTTCGCCGATGTCGGATTCGCATATGATGGCAGGGTTGGGAGAGCGGCATTCATGGCGGCAATAGATAATCTCATGAAGGGCGCGGCCGGCCAAGCGGTTCAAGCATTCAACATAATGATGGGCTTTGACGAGCGGGAGGCGCTGATGATCCCTCCGCTCAAGCCTGCCTAGGAGGGGATACGCCGTGATCGTTGTTAAGGCCGGAGGCAGGGCCCTGGCGCAGAACCTCAATAACATCGCCCGGAGCATAGCCAAAAGGACTTCTGAGGGCATGAGGATAATATTCGTTCACGGCGGCGGCGACCTCGTATCCGAATACGAGAGGAGGATGGGCATCGAGCCTAGATTCGTGGTCTCGCCGCAGGGCATTAGAAGCAGGTATACGGATGAAGCGGAGCTCGAGGTCTTCGTCATGGTCATGGCCGGGAAGCTGAATAAGGAGATAGTCTCGAGGCTCCAGAAGTATGGCGCGAGGGCGATCGGGATCTCCGGCGCTGATGGCGGATTCCTGAGAGCTGAGAGGAAGAAGAGGATAGTGGTGGTTGATGAGCGGGGGCGGGCGAGGGCGATACCCGGCGGATACACGGGCAGGATAATAGAGGTGGATGCCGGCGTCGCGGAGAAGCTTCTCAGCGGCTTCCAGGTCCTCGTCATCGCGCCGATAGCCCTCGGAGCCGAGCACGAGCTACTGAATGTTGACGCGGATCAGGCGGCGGCCAGGATCTCCATTAGCCTCAAGGCCGAGAAGCTCCTCATACTCACTGATGTTGAGGGCGTGATCGTGGGCGGGAAGCTCCTAGGCGGAATAAGCGCGGATGAGGCGGAGGCGCTCCAAGCCGAGATCGGCGCGGGCATGAATAGGAAGGTTATGATGTGCTGTGAGGCGGTGAGATCCGGCGTGAGGGAGGCGATAATCTCCACGGGATTAACCGAGGACCCGCTGGAGGCCTTAGAGCGCGAGATCGGAACCAGGATCAGGGCCTGAGCGATGAAATAACTTAATATTTTTGCTCTCATAGCTTAAGAGCTGTTAGGGTGTTAGGGATGCCCGTCCTGAAGTGCCCGATCTGCGGGGGAGATGTCGAGGTTCCCGATGACGCTCTGCCGGGAGAGTTCTTCGAGCACGATGAATGCGGGTCTCAGCTCGAGCTCGAGGTGGATGAGAACGGAGAGATGAGGTTGAAGCAGGCCGAGGAAATCTCCGAGGACTGGGGTGAGTAGCTCGACCTCCATCGCCTTCTCTCCAACGTCGAGTATCTTTCTCCGCGTATAAATCCTGCTTTTGAGGCGCGGCCTTAGCGTATTTGCATCTCTATGCTGACATCCTCGGGTATCTGGATTCTCATTATCTCCCTCATGACCCTTTGATCTGTTATCTCGAGACCTATGAGCCTCCTGTGTATCCTCAGCTCGTGCTTTCTCCAAGTCTTCGACCCCTCGCCGCACGGCGACTTCCGGACTGGCAGGACGAGCCTCCTCCTCGGGAGCGGGATCGGGCCGCTTATCCTCGTCCCAGTCCTCAGCGCTATCTCCTTGATCTCAGAGCATACTCTCTCAATCTTCTCGAGATCCGTGCTAGTCAGCTTAATCCGCACATTCGTCGGCATGCCAAGCCCCACCCATCCAACCTCCCGAGAATCCAGAGCACCTTATATACCCTGTTATCACCCAGATCCACACACCTCTCCTTTCAATTCTCTTTTTGAGATTCTGAACTATTTTTCCGGCCTCCAAGCCTTAACTAGGCATTCTAATTCAGGTCTACCTGATTAGCCCCTAATTCGGGGATTCAAATATAAGGGGATTTGGCTGGTATATATGTTTTTAGTATTACCACTCAGAAAGGGGCTTCGGTTGGAGTATTGTCAGCTCATGTGGGAGCATTCTGCCCAGCTCCTCCATCACGGTTTTTAGATGAGCTTGCTAACCGTATCGTGAAGCTTGCTCCGGATCTCGCTGGATGTTGATGGCGTCTTGGCGGATACCATGAGGCTCTGGATCCGATTGTGGAATAGGAGATCCAGCCGAAAGCTGGAGTACGAGGATCTCGTCGAGTGGGATTTCTGGAGGAGGCTCGGGATATCCGGGAAGGAGTTCATGGAGCTCATGAGAATGGCATGGAGGATGTGGAGGGAGCTTCCGCCAACCGAGCCCGATCTCGCCGATAAGATCGCGAGGCTGAGGGCGCTGGGCAGGGTAGACTTGGTCACGGCCAGGCCTCGGGATGTCGAGAAATACACCCTCCTATGGCTCGAGGCTCATGGAATAACCTTCGACGACATAGTCTGGATGAGGAGTAGCAGGATGAAGGCGAGGCTCGACTATGACGTCTTCATCAATGACTCGCCGCTCCTCCTGGAGGGCTGCGCCCTGAAACCCAGGCTCCTCCTAATCTATGATAGGCCATGGAATAGGAATATAGCCTGCGAGGGCGGGCTCGTTAGGAGGATAAGGAGCTTGGATGAGGCTCATAACGTGATCAGGGAGATGCTGATGAAATGAGAGCGGGATATCTCAGCAAGAGGGACTCACTCAGGTTTCTTGAGAGACTCAAGGGACTCAGCTGGGCCTCTGAGATCACGCGCAAGAGGATAAAGAACATATTCCAGATCGCTGGAGAAAACTTCAAGATATACAGTGTTGAAGGGTACATTTTAGCCGAGATCGGAGAGATGATCTTCCCAACGCTCCACGAGGAGTATAATCGGGAGCTACTCGAAAAGCTCCCGGCGCTGATCGTGGATATGGGCGCCGTCCCGCACATAGCTAGGGGTGCAGACGTGATGAGGCCGGGCGTGAGAGAGTTTCGGGGCCGATTCGGTGGAGGAGACCTGATAGTGATCAGAGATGAGAGAAACTTTAAGACCATATCAGTCTCGCGGGCCCTCATGAGCCTCGAGGAGTGCATCGCCATGGAGAAGGGGAAGGTCGCCGAGAACATTCACCACGTGGGCGACAGAATCTGGAAGCTCGTCCTGGATTCCAAACACCTGCTAAAGCCCGGTTAAAGCGTCTCACAAGATTTTGATGAGTGGCTGGGCTTGGAGATTCTTCATCGAAACTTTTCCATGGGTATCACGTGAACCCTGATCTTGAGAAGGAATGGTATGCTGGCCAAGTTTATCAAGGATGCTATCCAGAAGATCCCGCTCAGCCCAGTCAGCTCGTAGAGCGCGCCGCCGATCATCGGCCCCGGTATTGAGGAGAGGTTGATGAAGAAGTCGAGGGTTCCTATCAGCGCTCCAATAGCTTTCTCTCCCGACGCCTCGACCAGCAGGCGGCGTCTAGATGGATAATCCATCGCATTGACCGCTCCTAAGAATGCCGCTGCCAAGAAGATCAGCAAGATATCATTGCTCAGCCCGTATAGCATCCATGAGACCGATGAGAGGATTACGTGACTCAGCAGCATGGGCTTGCTCCCGATTTTATCAGCCAGAATCCCGCATGGCAGCGTCACGATGAAGGTTGAGAAGAGGATCGCGAAGTTCACCATCCCGATCTCCCTATCCGCTAGGCCCGCGAAGCTCGCGTGAACTGAGATGAATGGGAAGAACATCTGATATCCTATTGTGTGGAAGATGAGGCCGAGCATCATCAGCCTAAGTATGTCGTGGAATCTCAGTAGCTTAAGTGGGCTGACCGGCGAGATGGATCTGGCGGGGTGTTCTTCGTGAGGCCTCTCTCTAACCAATAGGAGGGCTGGTAGGGGGAATAGCGATGTTATTGAGCTCAGGATGAAGAGCGCTTGGCTGCCGAGATACTCCTTCACGTATCCGCTCATGAATGAGCCCAGGAACTCGCCGATGCTACCAGCCCACAGCACGAATCCGTATAAGGTGGCGAGACGCCTTACTCCCCCGCTCTTCACCGTATGCACAGTTATCGCTGTTAGCGTGAACGCGTCTCCGACGCCTATTATCAGGCAGGCCAGTGACATCGTTACCACGTCTCCGGAGAACGCCATGATCAGCGTTCCGAGAGCGCATGCGAGAGAGCCTATTATCAACACCCTCCTAGACATGATTATATCCGATAGTATCCCGGCCGGGAGCGCGGAGACCGCGAAGGACAGGTTGTAGAGCGTTATCACGAGACCCAGCTCGTTTCCGGAAAAGCCCAGATCCACTATCAGATACTTGCCTAGAAGAGTGTACCATAGCCAGCCGCTGAAGTTCAGCAGGAGATGAATAACGGCCACGGGAATCGTGAGAGCAACTAGATTCTCGAAGCTTTCTCTGCTCAACCTCTAAACACTCCACGCGCTAGCATTTAAAACTAGATCCCCTCGTCAGCAGTTAAATACCTCCTTGAGAAGAATTCGCCGTTGAGCGGAAAGAAGGAGAGGAAGATCAGAATAGTGGATCATCGCCACTGTCGGATTTGCGGTAGAGCCATTCCCCCCGATAAAGAGCTGTGCTCGGCTGAGTGCGAGCAGGTTCGTGCGAGGGTCGAAGCGAGGCAAAAGCGCATGAGAAACATGATCATGATAATGTACGTCGTAATATTCCTAGTCTTCTTCCTAATCCTAATCATCGGCGGGAGATCTAGTTAGTAGGGCTCAGACTTCAATCCCAGCACATAAGCGAGGTAGTTTGTCCCTATATGGAGAATGGCCGTTACCGCCGCCAGAAAGATCAGGGTCGGAGCATCGAGCCATCGCGGCGGGCCGAAGGCGAGGGCCGAGAAGAGGAGGGCGAAGCCTAGAAAGCCGAGCTGGTCTAGGCCCGGTGCTGGGCGGCCTCTCTCGAGCCCGAACCTCCGCTTTATGAATGATCCGAGAATGTCGCCTGCCATGGCGCCCGCGCTCAGGATGAGGGGCTCGAGCCAGCTCCTGTAAAGCTCCGGAGCGATTGCGTGGATTATTAGACCGGCGAGCGATCCCACCGTCATGCCTATCAATAGGCCCTCGAGCGTCTTTCCATCTCCTAGTATCCTCCGCCCATCCCAGGCCATGGCACCGCGATCTAGCGGCGTTGAGCGGCCGATCAACTTGACGCCAACTACCGGGGCTCCATTCGCGAAGTATGCTGGAAGAATGAATATCAGCGATTGAGTCAGCTTTTCGAGCAAGGCTCCTCGAGCACCCTCCTCAGGGCCACCTTAAAACTGGTGCGCTCATGTTCCGCGAGTACTCTCTGGAGAAATCCTCTGCGACATATCCTGTCGAGCGCGAGCTGGGAAGTTATTTCTAGGCGGCTTGGGCGTGATTTGAGGAGATGCGGCTGGCCTTCTGGAGGCGCGAAAAGGCCGGGAAAAAGGAGGTTAAGCCTAGCGACATCCTTGACTCCGTGAGCATCATTAGGGCTAGATTGGCGAGAAGGGTCAGGGATATTGAGGCGCGGGAAAGGGAGCTTTTCGAGCAGGTTGTCAGGGCTCACATGGAGAGGGATAAGGAGAGGGCGGTGATGTATGCTGAGGAGCTCGCTGAGCTGAGGAGGGCTCTTAGGAGGCTCGTCCACGCAAACCTGCTCCTTGAAGGCGTGTTCTACAGGATAGAAGCCATCAAAGACCTGCAGGATGCGGGTAGAGTGATCTTGCCGCTGAAAGAGATCTTGGCTATGGCGAGCCAGGAGATCCGGGGAGTCGCGCCGGCCGCGGCAGATGAGCTGGACAAGCTTGTGAACATGGTGGAGGATCTCTCGGTGGAGGTGGGTGGCTTCAGCGAGCCCGTGATCGCGGAGACGAAGCTCAGCGATGAGGCTAGAAAGATTCTCGAGGAAGCTAGCGCGATCGCCGCTCAGAGGAGGAGCGAGAAGAGCCTCGGCTAGGAGCGCGGCGGCAGGCTCCTGGCGAGCCTTTTCGAGAGCTTATCCGCGTGCGCCAGTGGCTCCGGATACCCCGCTCCGAGGTCCTTAATTATTTCCGGAATCTGGTCCACGCCCAGCAGGTAGCCCGGGCTCGCGTAGAATCTTCCGCCATCCACGTGCTTGAACCAGTAGCCTAGGACCTCGCCCGAGACCTCGACAGGGCCCCAATAATCCCCGGGCCCCTCAACGCCTACTAGAAGCGATTTAGCGATTCCGAGCGCCGGCTTATCGAGGATAAGGCCCAGCATGACGGCGAGGCCTATTCTCCTCGGATGAAGGATGCCGTGGCCGTCCACGAGGAGGAGGCTCCAGTCGTGCTCCAAGAGCTTGATCGCCTTCAGCATGGGCGGAGCCTCCCTGAGAAATAGCAGGCCGGGAACATATGGGTATGGGGCTTCGCAGGCAAACCACTTCTCCTCAATGGGCTCGTGCTTCTTCAGATCCCAGCATACTGCGGCCGCCAGCGCGAGCTCGCCCCTATAGGCCACATCGACCGCCGCGATCCTCCGGAGATCCTGGAGCTCAGCTCTCTCCCAGCTCCTCGAGATGCGCCTCCATAATGTCTCCTGGAATGCGGCGAAAAACTCCTCGAGAATCTCGCTTCTACACCGCATCTAACGCGATTATTTCGAGCGGCGATTTAAGCGATTGGATTGCTATCGGATGTCTTGAGAAAGCGGACCGCGTCGGCCAGCTGCCTCGGCCACGCATGCTCCTCGCCCACGCCCTCGAAAACCTCGAGCAAGATGTGCCGCGGCCTTAGCTCGGTGAGCCAGCGCTTTAGGAGCCGCAGATACTTGTCGGAGCTATCGGTTAGCTGGTGATCTCTAGCATGCTTGCCATCGAACTTGACCCCGCTGTAGTGTATTGCCTCCACCTTATTCTTCAGCGAAGACAGCCATTTCTCCAGCTCCGCGTCAATCTTATCTCTCTCGAGCCTTCTGGCCGTGGATATTATCACGTGGCCCAAGTCGAGGCAGATTCCATCAGCTCTCGACGCTATCCTCTCGAACATCTCCAAGTCCTCGCGAACGTTCTCCACCAGGAGCCTGAGGCCCAAGCTTCTACAGATCTCCTTCAAGGTCTCAGCTGAGGCGATGGCGGCCTTCACAACCTCGCCCCGGATCTCGTCAATTCTATCCACCGCCTGATCGGTCGAGAGATGGGCGACGAGATAATCACACTCATAGGCCGAGAGATCCAAAGCGATCTTCTCGAAGATCTTGATCGAAGCATTACGGATCTCATCGAATGGTGAGGATAGCCTGAGATCCCTCCATGGGGCGTGGAAGCCCAGGGATAAGCCGAGGCCCCGGATCGCCTTCATGACCTCGCTCAGGCTCGGCTCGCCGCCCCGCGGCCAAGGATAATCGATGCTTATTTCTATGTAGTCGAAGCCGATTCTATGAGCTTCCTCCACTATCTTGCTGATCTCAGGCCCGTATCCATACCATATCGGGAAGCCGAGCTTATGCATCGCGCCGAGAGCTCTAAAGCCCAAGACCAGAATATATTCATATCATCTGAGCGAGGAAAAGTTATCTTTCAGCGTGAGCGAGAGAATGGAGCGAGGATGGGTTACCCCGTCGGCAAATCGACCATGAGGATGAACAAGAACCTAGCTCAGGCTAAATCTTGGAAAGAATCTAAACACGCAGGAAAGAAGGTTGGGATGCGCTAGCATTCGCCGCGCTCCTCCTGCTCCTTCAGTTTTATCCAGTAAGCTTGGAGCTGAAGATCCAGGTAGTCGCAGTCCGGAAACTTGCTCCTCACGAGATCCTCAAACTCCCTGTCATGCCTCCATCTCAGGAGATGGCAGACCTCGTGATACACTACGTATCTTATGAGCCGCTCGGGAAGTCGCTGAGCCATCGCGCTTACCACTATATTCCTTTTCCCGCTACAGCTTCCCCAAGCCGATCTGATCCTCCTCACGAATACCCTATTCACCTCGACCCCCAGCTCTTTGGCATACTCCCGCGCAGCTCTCTCGACCAGGGACCTGAACTTCCTCCTCGTCCTCGGAACGAGCTCTATTCTCTTCGAGAGCTCAACCGCCCTTCTCACGAGCTCGATCTGCTTAGCAAGCCATGGTCCATTCTCCTTAATCACCTTCCACGGGTCCATGTTTCCCGGCAAGATCACCCGAATCTCATTACCCCATATCTCGAGCCTGGGATTCTTCACACGTCTCCTGATTATCCTATACCTGATGCCGCTCATGCTTTCACGGCATCCAGCACCACCACTCAGATAAGCATCGGGATTTTATCCTATCTCCGAGCATGGCGCGGGAGGAGGGCCAATCTTTTTCAGCACAAGCCCCCATCCTTACCCGGAGTGCGAGTGGGGATCACCTGCATGCTGATCAGCGGATACAAGGTTGAAGTGGAGCTTGCCAGGGGCTGGGTGAGGGAGAATTGCATTAAGAGGGCTCTCATACAGGCTCCGCCAGGGCTCCGCGGCATCGCTAACAAGCTCGTCGAAGAGCTTTCATCAAGCCTAGAGGAAGCCCTACTTCATGGAGGCGGATGCTGGGGCGGATGCGATCTAGCGATAGCGCATGCTCGCGCGGTAGGAGCCGATGGAATAATACACCTAGGCCATGCCAGATTCTTGGATGAGGATCCCATGCCATGCGTATACCTTGAGTGCAGGAGAGCGGATCCCGAGCCGCTCATAAGAGCCCTCGAGGGAAACATGAAGTCTTTGGAAGGATTTGAGAGAATCGGGCTGGGCGCGACTGTTCAGTGGCTCGACCATATAGACCTTCTTAAGCGCCTTTTAGGAGGACATGGTATAAGAGCGCGCACGAGCCCACCCACATCCCCCCTCCGCTACGAGGGCCAAGTCCTGGGATGCGCCTATCAGCCCCTCCTAAAGCTCTCCAGAGAGGTTGATGGATACCTAGTCATAGGAAGCAGGTTTCACGGCTTAGGCCTCGGCCTCCAGACCGAGAAGCCGATATTCTTCCTAGATCCGGAGCTGGGAGCCATGGGCGCGCTAGGCGCCGAGTCCGAGAAGCTGTTAAAGTCGAGATACGGGTACATCGAGGCGGCGCGGGGGGCTAGGGATCTCGGAATAATCGTGAGCATCAAGCCCGGGCAATTCAGGATGCGGTGCGCCATGAGGCTTAAAAAACTCTTGGAGAGGGCTGGCAGAAAGGCGGAGATACTTATAATGGATGACGTAGATATGGAGATGCTGAGGAACAGCGGGTTTGAAGCCTTCATTAATACCGCATGCCCGAGGCTCTCGATAGAGGATCAGGAGCGCGTCGAGCTGCCGATCCTACTCCCCGCCGAGGCGCTCATAATGCTCGGGGAGGCCAGGTGGGAGGAGGTGATTAAGAGCCCGAAATACCTCGCGATGGAGGTGTAGCGGCGTGGTCTTCATCAGGGATGGTGAGGTGGCGGTCCCGGGAGAGCCCCTCTGCATTCAGGAGGAGTTTAGCCCGGGCGATAACACCAGCTTGGACAGTCAAGGAAGGGTTATCGCGAAAGTGCTCGGCATCGCCTCCTACGATAAATCCACGAGAACTGTTAGCGTGAAGCCCATGAAAGCCGTGCAGCCCTTTAAGGTCGGTGGCCAGGTTATAGCCCAGGTGAGAAGCATCCAGGATAAGATAGCCGTTGTAACTATATTGTCGGCTGGCGGGCGCGCTCTCAAGCACCCCAGGACGGCGATAATAATACCGAGAAAGGGGATGAAGGAGGGGATGAAGGACGTCGTGGGAGTGGGGGACCTGGTTATAGCCCAGGTGGCAACCCAGTTCATGGGTGTAATAGGCCTTTCCATCTGGAGACCGGGCCTTGGAGTCGTTCTCGGCGTATGCGATAAGTGCTCAAGCATACTGAGTAAGGCGAAAATGGAGCTTATCTGCCTCAAATGCGGGGAGAAACATAAACGTAAAATCGTCCCATTCTACGGGAATATGGAGCGGATCGCCTCGATGCTAGAGGTGATGCCGGGCTGAAGCTCAGAATTCTTACGCAGAGAGAAGATTATCTAGAGCTCGAGGTGCTCGAGGAAGATATAAGTGTGCTCGACTCATTGAGCGAGATCCTGCAGAGAATGGAGGGAGTGGAGTATTCCGGCGCGATAATGGAGCACCCGCTGACCAAGAAAACCATTCTCAGGGTCAAGACGAACGCTGGCAAGCTGAGGGCGGTGGACGCCGTTAAAAAAGCGATTCAAGAGCTAAAAGAGGTCTCGGCCGAGCTCGGGAGGGAGTTCGAAAAGCTCTAGGCGGAGGGAAACTTAAATTAGAAGAAAACTAGACCGCATGGGAGGTGCGGAAGACGTGGAGCTCTGCCCCAAATGCGGTAAGATAATGATCCTAAGGAAGACGAATAAGCCCGCATGGATATGCTCCAAGTGCGGGTATGAGAAGCCTGTTCAAGGAGGAATTGTTTACACAAAGGTGAGGAAGAGGTCTGGCGCCGCGATAATGGTCGTCGAGAAGGAAGAGGAGGAGAAGGTCCTGCCGGTTACAACCGAAGTTGCCTGCCCCAACTGCGAAGCAAGAGAAGCCTACTACTGGTCTGTTCAGACAAGATCCGCGGATGAGCCCATGACCCAGTTCTTCCGATGCAGGAAATGCGGCCACACCTGGAGAGAATATGCCTGAGAAACCTAAATCACTAATAAGTATGATCTTTTAACTCCAGGTGGGATTCTCAGCTCCCCCAAGATATCCTCCTTAGCGGCCACCACGAAAAGCCCTCCCACCTCCATCTTCTCATTAACCAGTATCTCTACGAGCTTGTTGAAGAAGCAAGGCTCCGGAGTTCTACTGCCTAGGAGCAGGATGCTCTCCCTGCTGCAGTTCTTCTCGAGAAGAAGCCAGTAAGCCTTGGTGCTGTCGCCAGAGTCATCCGAGAAAACTAGAGGCATTAAGCGATCTGGGGGCGGGATGGGGAATGGCGATACGAGGTGAAGGGGCCTCGAGGTCGTTGTCGAGAGATAGCTCGCTAGCGGGAGACTCAGAATATCCAGAGGCATTATGGATGTTATCTTCATCCCGGCGAACTCCTCGAGAACGTATGCCCCGATTATCTTCACGAGGTTCGGGTTTAGCATCACCTTTGTTAAGTCTAGGCGCCCGCCGTCGAAGCCGGAATATTCTGCGATAAAAGCTGGGAGATTGATGTTGCTCAAAGTATTCCTGAGAAGCTTCTCGGCCTTAGAACCTCTTGGAGCGGTCTTTCCAGTGATGTACCGCGTGAGCGTCGAGACCGGGAACCCCGTGATCTTAGATAAAGCCTTATAATCATACCTCAATTTAAGGACCTTAAGAATATCGACTATCACCAATCCAGCATCCGCCGAGAGGCTAATCAACATGTTGTTAGATTTTCTAAACGCCCTGCTCATGACTTTAATCAGAAAATCGCATCAGGCAGATTAAAACTGCTATTCTCAAATTCGTCCAAAGTTATACCTAGATAATTTGACAAGATTTAAGCGGGGTCTGAGAAGGATCATTAGGAGGCACACGATATAGCTCTTTGGGCCCGTGGCCTAGCTTGGATAGGGCGTCGGCCTTCGGAGCCGGAGGTCCCGGGTTCAAATCCCGGCGGGCCCATCCCATACAAGTTATATTTGTGGGAGAAGATATATTTGGGAGAAGACTCTCCATACAGCTTCCGGCCCTACTCATATGGGTATCCTATGCTATATCTTAATATCCCTTATATTCATTATTCTACTAGGATCGCCCGTTAGTATAGGATTGCTGAGGCCGATGGTGGCGGTGAGTGAAGTCAATGAAGTTGATAACAACCGCGATTGCTGACAGTATGCCTATAATCGCCAAGCTTATTATTGGATCCTGATAAATGAATGGTAGACTCATTTTCACCAAAAACCATTTTCATCGTAGTTGTTAGATAGCTTGCAGCGGCTTTAATGCTGGTAATAATTTTAGGACCCATACCAACGATAGTAGCGAAAATGAATGGTGTAACGGTTTTCGCAGCAACACTTAACATCTCCGAGGGGAAATCCTCTTTCTACCCCTATCCCACCACACGAATTATAGCCATGCAACAGTACCGATATCAATTATTAAGTTTCTCTATTTTCCGCCACCGCATCCTTATTTGAGCTCATCAAAGTTATAATTGCATTTTCTCTGGGCGGGTTCAAGCTTGTAATCACGTGATCACTAGGTATGATCGCTTAATTTTCCAATTTTCTAATCTTTCCGTGAAATGTGCCGGGGCCGGGATTCGAACCCGGGACAACGGGGTTCCATCCTCTAACCAGCCTCTAGAGGATTATGAGCCCCGCACTCTACCAGGCTGAGTTACCCCGGCTCGCTTCATACCCATAATTTTAGAAGTGATTATTTAGGGTTTCAGGCGGCTCAGCGCTTTTGGAGGCTGTTCTCAATGCTCGACAGCTTCCATACCAAGTAGGCCATCAGGGCTTTTAAGTCGTGTCCGCTTCCGCGCCTGAATACCTCCAGCATCTCCTTTTCCGAGCTTGTGCCTATACTTTTTCGGCTTCGGGAGCTTGATATTCACGAATAATTCATCCACGTCTCCTATGATCTCCTTATCCGCAAGGCTCGAGGCCACATTTAATATTCGCCATGATGACGTCGTTCAAATAATTGTCGCTTGTACCGATCGTCATGGTGTTTGGCCGAATCGGTTTGAACTCCTCATCAAAGTTTAATTCGGCGATCGGTTGATCATTGGGAATGAGCTTCACGCTCCCATCCTCCTTAATTACACCCAATTTTCCGCTTTTGATCTTCGAAAGCCTTTGTCTTAATATCTCGACGTTAGTTCTTCATTCTCCTCCTCGAGTTTCCTGATAGTGGTCTTGATCTTCTCGGGCGCATTCTATTGGCAGTCCGGTCTCCGCGCCAATACGCTTCACCACTAAATCACCCCAAAGTGAAGTATGGAGTTGAGGCGCCCTCGTCGAGGCGCTCGCGGTCATGGCGAGATACAATCCATTCTTCGAGAAAGCCGGGATGAGGAGGATAGAATACGAGTCGAGGGTGCTGATGGAGGTCGAGAAGCTCCTCGAGAGGCTGAGAATTCTGGGGCTTGACCCGCAGCGGCTCAACCTCCACGATCTCGAAGATGAGCTGAGAATATAGCCGTAAGAGGGTTGGCTGAAAGTGGGCGCCGCGTTGCGGGATTAAGGCCGCGCGGTCTCTGAGCGAGCCGGTTCTCCGAGCACCTCCTCGACTGGAGACGGGATCGCCGGATTTCTCCAGATGAGGTATTCGGGCTTGGCCCTAATCATGCTTAGCGTCTCGATTATGGCCTCGCGGGCAAGCTTCCTTATCCTCCGAATCTTATCCGCGCTCATAATCTTGGATCTCGCGACCCTCTCGACGATGGATGCCGCGCTCCTCAGCTTCGCTCGGCCCATGCGCTCGAGAGCCCTCCTAACATAAGCCCTCGATGATAATAGGTCAAGCGCGTGATAGTTAAGCTCAAGCTGCCGGAGCCGCTCGTCAGGAGCATTGATAAGAGGCGTGAAAAGAGGGAGGATGATAGCATCCCTGATCGCGGATTGGGTGGAGGATTACGCCGGAGATAGGTTTGAGATGTTCTCCGCGAGATCCGATAGGGTAAACGTGGTGGATAAGCTTTTGGGCGAGATAGTCCCGGTCAGCATAATAAGGGGAGAGCTCTACTGCGAGTACTGCAAGTCGTTCACATGCGGGCACACGAGATACGCGAAGAAGATCTACGCGAGGCGCGGCCCATCAATCACGTGGGCCTCCTGGGAGAACGGCACCTAGCCGTATAGACTTCTCTCGAGCTGCAGAAGTCTTCTCAGTGCCTCCTTCTTCTCATCCGAGCCGAGCTCAGCCTCCTCCAAGACCTGCTGCATGAATGATATCGCCTCATCATATGTTCTCCGGGAGACCGGGTATGGGACGCCATCCTTCCCTCCGACCGCGAACGTGAACCTCACGGGATCCCTCCAGTCTATCCTAGCGCCGTAGATCAGTGCCGAGATTAGGGCGAGGGCCCTGATCGTGGACGGCCCGATCCCCCTTATCTCGACTAGCTCTTCATAGCTTCTCGGCCTAAGTTCATACGCCCTTCTTATCGCGTTCCAGTCTATTCTCCTCGGCATTTTCAGGAAGCTCGGAAGCCTCGTGACCTGAAGATCCATCTCATCTCCGATGAATGCTGTTAGAGTTTCCTGTCCGCGCGCCGCGATGTTCAGGAGCCTTATCAGGGTGCTCGGCTTCTCCGAGGCGAGATCAACCGAGGCTCTCCTCGCCTCCTCGCTCTCCCTCGAGACCATGTTCAAGACCGCCTTCTCCCTTCTCACGGATGCTATCGCCGAGTGCGGCTCCACGACGAAGCACTTAACCCTCTCGCCGAGCCAGTGGTATCTCCTGGCATAGCCCCGATCCGGGTTCATGCCCTGCTGGATGACGGCCCACTCGCCATCCTCTGTGAAGATTATCGCGTGGTGGTAGATCTGGTAGCCATCTTGGAGCACCGCGTTATCAACTTTCGCCGCGAGCCTGCTCGCCCTGATAAGTCTCGCCGCCTTATCCTCATCAAGCCCGGAGCCCATGATCTGCTCCGGAACCCTTCTGCTCATCGAGCCCTTTCCGCCGGCGACCGCGACGCCATGCACCTTCAAGCTCAAGGCCTCCCTCAAGGCTCCCACCACGGTGGTCGTGAGCCCGCTCGAGTGCCAGTCGAAGCCCAGGGCACATCCAAATGACTGGAACCAGTATGGGTCGCTGAGTCTCCGGAGAAACTCTCTCCTCCCATAATCATCCACGATGACCTTCACGACCGCATAAGCCATCTTCTTCATCCTAGCCATCAGCCAGGCTGGAGCCCTGCCCTCGTGAAGCGGCAGATCCGTTACGCCGGAGAGCTTCACGACCTCGCTCAAGGGAAACATCCATGCTTCGAATTTTAACATTATTGGCAGAGGCTAAGGTTTATGAGTAGAGGGTTCTGCGGTTTAGGCGACCGGTGATATATGGGTATGCTGCTCTCCGGCT
Organism: Candidatus Wolframiiraptor sinensis; assembly: GCA_023268255.1. Taxonomy (GTDB): domain Archaea; phylum Thermoproteota; class Nitrososphaeria_A; order Caldarchaeales; family Wolframiiraptoraceae; genus Wolframiiraptor; species Wolframiiraptor sinensis. The sequence continues at coordinate 43,185 of JALNJX010000003.1, read as the reverse complement.
TACCACTCATGGTCGTGATGATGGCGATCGGCTTCGGCATAATCGGCGTCATCGCCGCCATATTCCTCTACGCACTCGTCCGGAGATACCCGATGGGAAGCGGCGAGATGATAAGGGTTTGGGAGGCGATCAGGGAAGGCTCCAAGGCTTACATGAGCAAGCAGATCAGGACGATAATTCTGTTCACGCTCGGGCTCGCCGTGATTATCGGCATAATGATCTACACGATCTACACGGCGGCGATGAATGTCGATCCAGGGATAGCTGCTCGAGAAGCATTCTTGACGGGTCTCTCGACGTTAATCGGTGGCGGAGCATCGGTCGCGGCGGCATTCTTCAGCATGGATGCCTCGACTAGGACGAATGTCAGGGTTGCTGAGGCGGCGAAGCGCGGTAGCCTCGCGGCGCTGAGAGTCTCGATATTGGGCGGAGGTGTTCTCGGCTTCTCCGTGTATAGCCTAAGCCTCCTTGGTCTCGCGATCCTATTCCTCGTATACTCCGCCCTCGCCGCCGGTCTCCCGGAGATGATCGAGTTCAGGATGGTTCTCGACGCTCTGGCAGGCTTCGCGTTCGGCGCAAGCCTCTCAGCCCTCTTCGCGCAGCTCGGAGGAGGAATATACACGAAGTCCGCGGATATAGGCGCGGATCTCGTCGGGAAGCTCGAGGCCGGGATACCGGAGGATGATCCGAGAAACCCGGCAGTCATCGCCGACCAGGTCGGGGATAATGTTGGAGACTGCGCTGGTAGAGGTGCCGACATATTCGAGTCTGTCACAGCTGAAACCCTCGGAGGAATGATTATCGGGTGGGTTCTCTACGTCCTGACCCATGATCCGCTCTTCATGGTACTCCCGCTCGCAATAGGAGCCGTCGGAGTCCTCTCAACTATCGCCGGGCTCGCCGCCATCCTATCCTACAGAAGATTCAGGGAGCCATTCGAGCCATTCGCATTCGGCATAGTAGTGACAGCCATAGTCTCCATTATAGCATATGCCGGCGTCGTCTACTGGCTCTTCCCAGCCCAGTGGCTCTACATGCTCGGGGCTGGAGCTGCGGGAATAATCGGAGCAACCCTAGTAGTCCTTTCGACAAACAGGTACACGGGGATGAGGAGCAGAGTGGTTAGGGAGGTCGCGAATGCGTCGGCCAGCGGGCCGGCCCTAAACATCCTCGGAGGCCTCTCAGTCGGCATGAGAGCGGTGGCGGAGCCGATAATCATAATAGCCGCGGCTCTCGGCATCTCATTCCTCTGCGGTAAACTCATGCACATAAGCGGCATAGGAGAAGGCTGGCTGACCGACTTCATCAAGGGAGTGTTCGGAACGGCTCTCGCGACGCGTGGAATGCTCTCGCTCACCGGGATCGTGATGACCCTCGACGGCGCGGGCCCGATAACCGATAACGCAGCCGGCATCGCCGAGATGTCCGGCCTCAGCAAGGAGATCAGGGATAACCTCGAGCCGCTCGACGCTGTGGGAAACACCACGAAGGCGCTCACGAAGGGCTACGCGATGGGCTCGGCAACGATAGCGACGCTCCTCCTATTACAGGCATTCATCCAGGACTACGTCGCGAGGGAGGTCGGGATAACGACGCTGACGCCCTCAGCGCTCCTCGACTCCATGGCAGCCTTCTTCAACGAGCTGATACTGATAAAGCCTGGAATAATAATCGCGGCCCTGATCGGCGCCCTCCTGCCATACCTCTTCTCGGGAATAACCCTTAAGGTCGTCACTCAGGCAGCCTTCAAGATGGTCGATGAGGTTAGGAGGCAGTTCAGGGAGATACCCGGGCTGCTTGATGGCAGCGGAAGGCCAGATTACTATAGAGCTGTCTCAATAGCGACGGAGCACGCTCTTAGGGGAATGCTGGCGCCGAGCTTGACGATAATCCTCACGCCGCTAATCATCGGGCTCCTCTTCGGAGGGCCCGGAGTCGGAGCGCTCGTCATCGGCGCAACAGCATCAACGATACCGCTCGCGATAATGATGATGTGGGGAGGAGCTACCTGGGATAACGCGAAGAAGTTCATCGAGGCCGGGAACCTGGGAGGGAAGAGGTCTCCAGCTCACCAGGCGGCCGTCGTCGGAGACACGGTCGGAGACCCGCTGAAGGACACCGTCGGCCCATCCCTGCACATCCTGATAAAGCTGCTGAACACCATCTCGCTGGTCTTCATACCCCTCTACATGCTCTGGCTCTTACACGGGCTCCTCTAAACAACCCCTACAACATTTTTCCTCAATCACCACCTGCTTAGCATCAACCTTCTGCTTCCCCAGCCGCCCATCATCTAGAGCGCATGCAGGCCTCCGCCAGCCAATATATGGTCTGAAAACCTTCATCCCAAAAGCCCAAGAGAACAATAGCTTAACAACCGATGCAAGGGGACTGTGATATATTGCCCAATCCATCATTATAGTAGTTCAAATTCGCATCTAATCCGGCTCTGGCGATGAATGCAGCATTACCTTGTTGGAAAGGACAGGCTCCGCATGGAGGGGCCCATGTGATATATTTTCCATTTGCGGTTACCTGCGCATAGGGTGTTCCAACGCCTTCAACCCAAGTGTTAAAGTAGCATTGTAATGAGCTTGCCGCGATATAATCTCCTGATTTATTGCGGACGGCCAAGATGACGCTGCCTACGCTTACATAGAAGTCGCCTTCAGCTCTAACGTATGCTAGTAATAATCCGGTGCACCACTATTCTTCCTGAGTCCAGTTGGAAACCCATATAACGCTTGATGATCGCGTTACTCCGGGCACACCCTTCATCAAGGCGGAAACTGATCATGAGACTGCTTAACCACGTATTCCACATCGTTAACCTTAACCACCTCTATCCTCTTTTCACCTCTTCTTTTTTCCAGCACTATCACTTCTATAGGGCCGCGTCCCACAACTTTAACTGCCCCATCGATTTCTCTCCACGTAACGAAGATGTATTTCGGCAGCTGGCAATCATCAACAAAGACCGAGCGTAAATACATGTTCACCATTCTGCTGTAAGGATTTCTCAGCCATGGCGGACAGCTTTTGGAAAAAATCTCCGCAATGGCGGCTCATACCTAATGTTCTCAGCTATAATGCTGTGACCGGATTTAATCGCTACACATCCAGGAGGCAAGCATTTTATACTATCTCCCTCATCATCTGAATCATCTGATCTAATTCCAGCGAGTGAACTCAAGCCGGTGATTAATGCTAGTGAAAACCTATACTACCCAAGAAGACCTTCAAAGCCTTACGACTATCTACCGAAGATACCGGCGTCATCATCGCCCCCACTCCAAACTTCGAGCCCTCCCCAATTATTTAATCACCTCCCGTATCAATTTGCGGAAAAATCATTTCATAAATTGGAAAACGTAAAGATTCATATAGCCTTAAGTGGGTAGCAGAAATTGATGAATAGAAGAGTTCATGCTACCTTCATCATTATTGTGAAAGTTGATGGAAGGCTAGAAAAGCCCTCTATAATTTCCACAAATTTACCATATAGAGAATTCGCGAAAACATCAGACGGGTTTTGGACTTATGATTCTGGGTGCTTTATCGAGATTCAACCACCGAATGCTGTAGTAACTAAATATCTAATTCTGCAGACAAAAGCATCTCAAACAGGAAGATATATCGGCATAGTGCGGCACCCATCTCTTGCGGAGGATCCTATTTGCGGCGCGAATAATGGTGTGAGCGCTACAACAATTCTGGTGGTGCAAGATTGAATCCAAATTATTCTCTTACTCGTAGGGAGTAGGTTATGAGTTTGTGGAATTACCTGTTTCTCGTCGTCGGGATCTTTTGCGCGATCGTGGGGATAATGGGGAATGTTTCTCTCCTGATTGTTGGACTGCTTCTTATTTCATCCATGTGGCTAACAAGGATGATCTCGAAAAGCACTGATAAAGCCGTTATGAGTAGAAAAGATGTTGTGTCGCTCATTTTTAACGAGCGCGAGGCGAAGATAATTGAAGTCCTTCTACATAGTCCGGGGGGCCTAAGCCTTACCGAGATAAGCAATTTGACGGGGATGAGCAGGTCGGCCACCTACAGGCTGTTGAAAAAATTGAGCTCGCGCGGGGTCATCGTAGCCCTAAAGGAGGGATCATTCAACAAATATGCATTATCTTCGGAGATCGAGCAAATACTTCGGCATGGTAGTTCATAATTATGATGAAAGTAGTTAAGAATGCCCATTAAACTGGGTTGAGAGAGTCATGATCGAATGTCCGATGAATTTCGGGAAGATCTTTCCCAGAACACATCATAGCGCTCATGTTAAACCCATTCCCACGCCATCCTTCCCTCATCCCCAGCCTTTAGAAATATTATGAATCGTGATTGTTGAAAAATTCAAATAATCCTAGCTGGAAAATTATGATGGGGGCGGGGGTAGCCAAGCCTGGTCAACGGCGCAGGATTATCTATTTTATAGGGTTTGCCGGATAATCCTCAATCTTTCCCAGTTCAATCAAGTGTGGCCGCGTGAGCTGTTTTCCTTTGCGTCCATGAAGCCTTATAATCTCGGCCATTTTCATCGGCTTTCAGGGGCTGGGTCGTGGAGGGCGTGAGGCTCATAAATCTGACTCCCCACGAGATAACCATTTACATGGATCGAGGCGCGGTATCCATACCCCCGAGCGGACAGGTCGCCGGGGTCTCGGTTACCAGCATTGATATACCCATCAACCCCTCAACCGCGTGGGGTATGGTGGGGTCGAGGAGGAGGGCTTTGAGGATGCTGGCGAGGATGGCCGGCGGGATGGGAGCCGAGCTGATGAAAGGAGAGTGATCGACATGGTCAGGAGGGTTTATGTGGATACAGCCGATAGCTCTGGGAAGAAGTCTAGGAAAAAGCATGTATGCTATGATCCGCAGGCGAGAATGTTCTTTAAGCTCAATAGGCTCGCCGAGCTTCAATGCTACGACGAGGTATATGTTGATTCGCTATTCCCGAGGCTCTATGAGGAGGTTTTGGAGCTTTTGAGGAGGGGGGTTAAGGTTTTTCGGCTGAAGGAGGTGCGGCTGATAAAGAGGTTGAGGGAGAGTAATGGCGTTGAGAAGAGTGATGAGAGCGATGCGTATATTCTCTCGCTGATCCCGGATGAGTTTTACAGGGAGCTTAGCGCTGAGGAGCTCCAACTAAAGAGGCTGGTAAGCGAGTACCTGGCGGTTGATAGGCTGATCGTGAAGCTCAAATCATGTGGGGATAGGCTGAAGCTGGACTTGAGAGAGTCCATCAAGGCGCTTGAAAAGAGGAAGGAAGAGGTTGCGGAGAGAATCTGCGATGCGGTGGAGGGTAACGAGTTCTATAGAAGGGTTTTGGAGTACCTCGGTTATCGGAGAAGCCCGCTAATAGCGATGATGCTGGCGATGATCGACTTTTCAAGGGGGACGCATAAGATACTCGACTACTTAGGGCTGCACGCCAAGGCGGAGGAGCACAACCACATCGCCAGAACGATATTATCGAAGATCGCCGCCAACATATACGTATCGGCGCTTAATCCGCGGATAAGAGACAATATACCGGAGAAATACATCAAGATCGCGCAACGCCATCCGAGGGGGAAGGCGATGCTCAAGATCCAAACGGAGGTGATCAGAGATATACGGAGGCTCTGGCTAAACCAGCAGGTCCTGGCCGCCCGATGAGCGGTGAAGCCGGGAGGCCGGCCAGGACACAACGGCGGTGACTACCCGCCCTCGAAGGCGGGACTATGAGCCCGCCAATCCTGCACCCCTCTCGGCGCCAGAGCTCATCGGGCGCCAGCCCCTCCCTTCATCCCTCTTTTTCCCCTTTTACCCTCTCACGTCAAAAATCTTACGCTTAAAAGAATAATAGATGGTGATCAACCCGTTTTCATGGAGCGCGGGGGTAGGCAAGCCAGGAAAAGCCGGCGGGCTCAAGATCCCCCTGCAAAATGGGTGACCCGCTCCCGCAGGGGTTCGTGGGTTCGAATCCCACCCCCCGCACCACCTCTGAGCAAGCATCTTCCTCGCCTAAGATCTTGGCGTGAGGATGATCTCATCTTCAAAATCGGTAGAAATATTTTCGTTATGTAGTGCGCTTATCCGATCTTTAATGTCTCGAGGATCTGGGCGTGTCTCTTCTCGTCCTCCGTGATCCACTCGATGATCATCTTGAGTAGTCTGGCTTCGGGCTTGGCTTCTAGGAGCATTTTTATGGCCTCGGCTTGGAGCATCATTAGGTATTCCTCCATGACCGCGCTCTCAAGCTCCGCAAGCGATTCTATCATGAATGCCAGATCCTTTCTGGAGAGCTTGCCCGTTTGCTCGAGCTCGCGCTCCACTCCCCGCATGGTCTGGGCCCAGAGCTCGCCGGCGACCCGCTTGCACTCATCAAGACTCGGCATCCCCGCTCCTAGAGCCAAGGCGATATTCTTCAGTGCCTCCGAGTGCTTCCGCGAGTCGCTCGAAATATAATTCAACGCCGCCTTCAGGATTGGATCCTCAGCCCTCCCAGCCATGTGCCTGTAGGCCTCGGATACCTGATCCTCCAAGACCCCGCAACAGTAGATCAGCTTGAGGAGCTCATCCCAGCTAATGCCGCTCATGCCGATTAACGTTCACTGGGGATAATAAGGTTGTCGCGTCAGGCGATAACGCATTTATCCCGGCGCTCATAATCTCTTAGCGCGGTATACATGTCTTCTCTGAAGAGCCTTCTGGAGTTCATCCGCGAGCAGATCAAGGTTGAGAGGGAAATTGTCAGGTCGCTCGAGGAGTCTCTTCCCCGCGTGGAGAGCCCGGCCGTCGCAACCGTCCTAAAGGGAATAGGGCACGACTCGATGAAGCACGCCGACATGTATGAGGCTGTTGAGATGATGCTGACGAGAAGCCACCCGCCCTTAAGCCACGAGTCACTTCATGCTCAGAGGGAGCTCATCGAGAGGCACATAGAATATGAGGCCAGGCTGATAAGGAGGATCGAGGAGATCCTGCCGAAGGTCGAGGAGGAGGAGATCAAGCTCGTCCTGAACGCGATTCTAGCCGACGAGAGGAGGCATCATGATCTGCTGAAAAAGATTCTGGAGGTGATCATTAGGGCCGAGGCGATAACATACGAGGACGAGTGGGACATGATATGGAGGGATGCGCCATTTCACGGATCCCCGGGCGGATGATATACCATCATTTTTGTTCGAGGCGTGAGCTAGAGCTTTCTCAGGCTCGGAAGCATTATCAGCAGGCCGATTATTATTAGGACTGCTGCTAGAGCTGCCTGAATCGCGTGGAGTATCCCGATCGGCTGGAAGATCCAGGATATTGTTAGGGCTGTAGCGGAGCCGAGTAGAGCCGCTCCTATGATCACGAGCACCACGCCCACTAGCAGGCTCGCGTGCTGCGAGATATCGAAGCTCGCTATCGGCGGCTTCTCCTCCCCAGCCCTCGGCACCAGTAGAACTCCGAGGACGTAGAGTATCACCATGAGCACTGGCGAGAGTATGAGGAGGATTATGGCGACGATTCTGAGGAGGGTTGCATCTATTCCGAGATATTCTCCGAGGCCGCCTATAACTCCGGCGAGGACCTTGTTCTTCACGGACCTCTCAAGCTTCTTTGACGACACGATCAGGTCCTCAACCGCATGACTTCGGACATTATATAAGGCTTTCCTCAACCGAAATGGAAGTTAAAAGTTACATCAATGAGGAGCACTTTGTGTTCAAGCGAGTTTACAAGCTTCTTTCAATTTCCTTGAAAAATTTTATCGCCCTTTCTGCTAAAATATCGCCATTCGGCGCGAGCTGCCTCCACACGGCGATCTTCGGCGGTATTTCACCAAGCTCGGATAGTAGGACGTTCATATCCCACGCCTCGACAACGGCCCAGCGATCATAATTAAGCTCCTTCAATGCTTTGAAGATATCTCTTCATGGAATATGTCCTGTTCCAGGTATGCCTCTATGGTTCTCGGAGAGATGTACGTGGTAAAGCAGCTTCCCAGCCATTTTGAATGATTTGTAAAAATCATCTTCTTCGATGTTCATGTGGAACGTGTCCAAAGTTATTCCCACATTGGGATGATTCATCATCTCGATGAAACCCATCATCTCTTCGACAGAGTTTATCAGGTAGCCCTCAAACCTATTCACAGGCTCTAGCGCGAGAAGCACTCCATGATCTCTAGCATAATCGGCCATTTCTAGCACACATTTTCTGGCGAGTTCGAGTTTTTCCGGCTTCCTGCCCTCAGGGCTTAACTCGCCCCATGCTGCATAAAGAATCCCGCAGATGACGTCGCTTTCGAGATCAGATGCGATGTTGATAAGTTTCTTGACATATTCAATGCCTCTTTATCCTAGTTTCATGATCGGGGCTCGTAACATTCTTATCGCTGGTTAAGCCAACGCTGAAAGTACATTTGATGCCGGTTTCCCTCATCTTGCGCTTTATACCGCTTATCGGGAGAATTTCGGGACGGCCCAAGTCTATTTCTACGCCATCATAACCCATCCGATGAGCCTTATCAAAATTTGCAAGTCCTTTTCGACGAAACTGCTAGTCCACAACCAAGAATGAACTCCATACTTCATGGAAAATTATTCTGCATGCAAGCATATCTATCTTCGCATAGCATCCTCTTTAGGCGGCTTGGACTTTCGGACCCGTAGTTACATCTAGATGGATGGGATTAGTAAACCGTTATTAGGGTTCTCGGTTAATGAATATCAGCGGATGAAGACGGCTGAGATACTTGAAAAGCTTGGATACGACTACTTTTTCTTCGAGGTCCCCCCGGAGCTTCCCGAGATCTCTGACATCAGGTTTGGCAATCTTATTCCCGAGCTAGAGAGATCGAGCTCTCCGATTTGCAGAAGGATTGCTTCTCAGAGGCTTTATGCTCATCAAGTTAGGGCGATGGAGGCTCTTAAGAGGGGCGAGAACCTCGTCTTGAAGTCCGGCACGGGGTCTGGGAAAACCGAGGCCTGGTTTCTTAAGGTGGCCCTAGATGGCGTGAGCGCGCTGGCGGTTTACCCGACCCTGGCGCTCGCGAACGATCAGCTGAGCAGGCTTCGGGAATACGGCTCGGCCCTCGGCTTCAAGGTCATGGCCCTCGACGCTGTCAAGCGGGATGAGCTCGTGAAGAGCATCGGGTACCCGAGGTTGAGGAGGGAGATCTCAGAGTCCAGGATAGTGATAACGAACCCGGCCTTTCTCCTGAATGAGCTCAAGAAGATGGGCGCTGGGAAGGCGTCGCTGCTCAAGCCCTTCCTCGAGAAGGCCGGGATGATCGTGATAGATGACTTCGACTTCTATGGCCCGAGGTCCATCGCACTCCTCTTCAGCATGATCAAGCTCCTGCTGAGGCTCACTAACCCCGGCATTCAACTCACCTTCATGACCGCCGCCCTCGCGAACCCGGAGGAGGTCGCCGAATACCTGACCTCGATGAATGGCAGGAGGACTGCGATAGTTGATGGCAGGCCATTTCATCCCAGGAACCTGGTCTACGTCGTCTTGGGCAAGAGCTTGAGGGCCGTCTGGGAGAGGCTGAGAGGAGCGCTCGCGGATAAGGCTGGAGAGCTCGGCGAGGACGTGAAAAAAGCCCTCAATGACTTCCATCAATTCAAGAGATACTACTTCAGGGTGCTGGATGCAGCTCGAGGGCTTGGGATCGAGGTCCCGGACGCGTCCCTCGACGTGGCCGAGATCCTCCAGCATTTCCTCGATGATGATGGCGTGACGATAGTCTTCACGAGGAATATCGCGAAGGCCGAGGAGGTCGCGAGGAGGGTGAGGCTCAGGGCCGGCGCGGATGCGGGCATCGCATCGCATCACCATCTTCTCTCCAAAAGGTTCAGGGAGGAGATCGAGGAGGGCGCGAGATCCGGCAGGATCAGGATCATAGTCTCGCCTCGAACTCTGAGCCAAGGGATAGACATAGGCCTCGTCAAGAGGATCGTTCACGTTGGGCTCCCGGACTCGCTCAGGGAGTTCAAGCAGCGTGAGGGGAGGAAGGGTAGAAGGCCCGAGATGGAGGAGACCGAGACTGTGATAATCCCGCAGGGAGCATGGGATTACGAGCTCCTATCAAGGGGAATCGAGGCTCTCAGGAAGTGGATGGAGCTCCCGCAGGAGAAGGTGATTGTCAATAAGGATAACCTTTATGGAAGGCTCTTCGAGGCCCTCTTCAAGTATGTCTCGCCGCAGCTCAGGCATGAGCTGACGCGGGATGAGCTGAGGCTTCTAAGGGATCTCGGGCTCGAGCATGATGGGGAGCTGACGAGGAGAGGTAAGATGACGTGGCTGAAGATGAACTTCTACGAGTTCGCCCCCGCATACGGCATCAAACGCATAAGGGTCTCGAGACTCGGCGACCAGGAATACCTGGAGGATATTTCGCACGTAGATCTGGTGGAGAAGTTCCAGATAGGCTGCATAGACTACAGCAGCGATGGAGTCGTCGTGGAGCATAAACTGGGCGGGAGGAGCTCGAGAACGGTGACCGCGGTCTATGTCGAGGATCTCAGCGAGGACGTCTTGAGGAGGCATGACTCGCTCGCCCAAGTGCTCGAGGAATACGAGAAGGCGAAGTGGAGGTGGGGCGAGAGACCGGATCTGAGGAGAGACTACTTCGCGGGCAAGATCCACACGGATGTCAAGTGCGTCGTCCACGCTCCCAGCAGCGGATTCGGCCTATACACTAAGATACCGAACAGAGCCATCTGGAGGATTATATCCGATAGGAGGCACGTTAAGGTCGTGGGCGACAGGACGATAGCGATCAGGGAGAGCAGGATCGTGGAGGTGCCGGCGCCGACGAGCGGAATATACAGCGACTACACCTACGGGATAAGCTTCGAGGTCAGCTCGGATGAGGATCCCCAGCTCCTCAGGCTCGGCCTCGCATTCCTCATCATAATCCTCAGGAGGCTTCTCGGGATAGCATTCGACACGATAAAATACGATGTCATGATCATGGGCGAGAGGAAGGTCGTCGGGATGCATGAGACCGAGAGCGCCGGGCTGCTCCCGAGAATAGACTGGCAGGACCTAGCCGAGAGGGCCCGTAAGTATGTGCCGGATGAGCTGGATGAAGTCTTCCTAGAGGAGGTTGATGATCTCGCCTACTCAAGCTTCATCGCGCTAAAGCTCGACTGGGATCTCGTCAAGAGACAGGCCCTCAAGATCCTCAACTACCTCCTTCTCAGGGAGAGGCTTCGGGTCGAACTGGCTGGAAGGAGCATCGCGATCCCGAGACCATCGAGAGCGCTGAAGCTCGCATCGATCTCGGCGGCATCCCTCCTCCTCAGAGAGGACTTGAGGAGCGGGCTCTACGGCGTCGCGATATTCGATGGCGAGGAGGCGCTAACATCGGCAGGATTCTATGAGCTCGGCGAGCCCGATCAATCGCACATGGGCCTGCTGACTTATCTCAACACCCTCATAGATCAGGGCTTCAGCATCGTGGTCTACGATGCGAGGGCCATAGACGGGGTGTTGAAGGAGTCGGGCCTGGCATCTCTCAAGGTTATACTAGACGGCTTGAGATCATCCGGAAGGCTTATTGAGGCGGGGAGTGAGATCTCCGAGGCCCTCGGAGAGCACGTATCACTGGAGGTGTTCGAGGAGCTGATGGGGCTCGAGAAGAAGACCAGGCTCCAGGATCTCATCTATGCGGCTGAGGAGGAGAAGAGGAGGATCCCGAGAATATCGTTCTTAAGGAGCGTTCCGAGGAGGCTTGCTCAGAAGCTCTCCGAGCTTCTAGAGGCCGAGGCCAGGAGCGCGTATGTGGCCCACCTGGTCGCGAGGGAGCTTCGCGGAAGATCCTAGCGCCCTGCCTCGAGCCTTCTCTGGAGAACCTTCTTCTCCGCCTCTATCAGGAGCTCTATGAGCTTCATGGATTCTCCGCGCTCCTCCTCCAGTATCCTCGTTATCTCCTTCAGCGTCAGGCCTCTTGCGGAGAGCGCTATCGCGGCTGCTCTACCATGCTTGGAGACTAGGACTGCATTTCTCTTGAGCTCGGCTATGATCCGCCGCTCCTTTCTGTTTATCGGCCTGCCCTTCCTCGCGATGAGCCCCAGAACCTCCTCCTTTGAGTGCTTTGTCAAGCCTATGAGCCTCGATCCGCATACCGGGCACTTCGGCTCCTCCGGGAGATCCCTGACCGCCACCTGCTCGTAATACTCGTAACACTCCGTGCATACGGCCAGCCAGAGCTCGCCGAGAAGCCTGCCCCGAACCGCCATCAACACCACCATCTTCATCCGCTCCGGCGTTGAGACCTCGCCCTCGCTCTCGAACCTGCTCAGGGTCAGCCTCGCGAGGGGTGATGGCTCGCCGCTTGGCGACCTCCAGAAGTGAACCCGAAGCTCGCCCTCAGCGATTCTCTTGAGAATCATTCTTGCTCTCTCCGGGTCATAGTCGTGGAAGATCGTGTAGTTCATCGTCTCCCGGTAGACAGGCGTGTCCTTCAGGGTCTCTGCGAGCTGATTGATGTTCACGTCAACTAAGCTCGCCTCATGCTCTATCACGCCCATCTTCCTCGCGACGTGGACGAGCCTTCGCTTGAAGAGCGTCGAGCCCTCTATACTCCTCCTCAGGATCTCGTCGAAGTCCTCCAAGACCTCGTGAATCGTCCTGAAGACCATCTCCCCCGATATCAAGCTGGATCTAAGGGCTATCCTGTATGGATCCTGCTGAGCTCTTATCGGGGCTCCGAGCTTCTCGGAGAGATGATAGCTTATCAGCCTCTGGATCGTCCGATTCACCTTCAGGCCCCCGTGGACGTGGATGACGACGTACTCGCCGGCCTCCTCGATCACGACATCACAATCCGTCGGCACCGGTATCCCGCGCCTCAGATGCGCCTCAACCTCCCTCAACGCCTTGAGAGCTATTTGCGCCTCGACGCCGTATTTGCCAGCGATATCCGCCGCGACCCGCTCCTTCGGCTCACCTCCGAGAACCCTATCCCTATATTCTCTTCTCAGAGCCCCGACCTCCATCGCCACCTCGTATGGAACCGGTATCTCCTCTCCGACCCAGCTCGGCACCGCGCCCTCATAATCATCCAGCGGCGCAACGTAGATCCTGTCGCCTCCCACGTGATGTATCTCCCATGCTCTCCCCATGAGTATGAACCTAGTCCCGGGCTCGCCGTACTCGGCCACGAACTCCTCATCGAGTATTCCGACCGGCTCGCCGCTCGATTCGTCGATCACCACGTACTGCCTCTCCTCCGGGATCATCGAGAGGTTGTTGAAGTAGTAGTCGTAGAGACTTCGGCTATTCCGGGGCTTAATCACCTGATCATCCCTGAGATCCGCTATCCCGAGGCTCTTCATGTGCTCGATGACCTGCTTGAGCTCTTCAGCCGATAGATCCCTATAGTTGTAGGACCTTCTGAAGATCTCGAGCACCTCCTCTAAGCTCATTCTGCCGTATTCTATAAGGAGACCGGCGACCTGGTGCATAAGCGCGTCATAGCATTTCACCGGTATCTCCGGCTCCTCGAGCTGCTCGAGCATGGCCCTCCTCGCTATCACCATGGCCTCGAGCGCGTCGTCCGAGTCTATCGCTATCACCACGCCCTTGGCAACTCTACCGACCCCGTGGCCGCTCCTCCCAACCCTCTGAATAAGCCGGGTAACCTCCCTCGGCGAATTATACTGGATGACCAGATCTATTCTGCCGACATCTATTCCGAGCTCCAGCGATGATGTGCAGACTATTCCGGCGAGCTTGCCGGTCTTCAGAGCCTCCTCCGCCGAGATCCTCGTGGTCTTGGAGAGCGAGCCGTGATGTATCCCTATGCGCATCTGCTCATCCCAAACCCTGAACCTGTTCGTCAGTATCTCGGCGAGAGGCCGGGTGTTCGTGAAGATGAGGGTGGAGTTGTGGGACTCGACGAGCTCCCTGATTATCCTGAGCCTCGCGGCCACATCCGGGTAGACGCCTATGCTCTCGGCGAGAACCTTATCATCGTCCTCGAGCTCTGGGTAGAGGACCGTTATGCTCGTGCTCCTCGCGACAGGGACCTTGACTATCTCGCAGCTCCTGCCGACGCCGACCAAGAACTCCGCGATGGTCCCGGGATCACCGATCGTCGCGGAGAGACCTATCCTCTGAAAATCCCTTCCCGTGATTCGCGTCAGCCTCTCGAGGCCGACGGAGAGCTGGGCGCCCCGCTTATCGGTCGCTAGCTCATGAATCTCATCAACTATGACCCATCGAACGCCTTTGAGGTGATTTCTAAGGACCCTTCCCGTTAATATCACTTGAAGAGTCTCTGGCGTCGTTATCAGTATGTCCGGCGGCTCGAGCGTCTGAATCCTCCTCTCCCTGGGCCCCGTGTCCCCATGCCTGACGGCTGTTCTCAAGTCGAGCCTCTGAGCCCACCATTCGATCCTCTCCAGCAGGTCCCTATTGAGGGCCCTGAGAGGTGTTATGTAGATGACCTTGATGCCCGGAGCCCTGGCCTCCACGAGAAGCTTGCTCAGGATCGGGAGGAGGGCGGCCTCCGTCTTGCCGGTCCCGGTCGGCGCCATCAGCAGGAGATTCTTCCCGGCGAGGATCTTCGGTATCGCCTCACGCTGAGGCTCTGTGAGATGCTTAAACCTCTCCTTGAAGAGGGCTGCGACCGGCTTGGCCAGCATCCCGAGAACGGTCTCCTCATCGGGCAACGTCATGAGTCTCCAGCCTTTCCAGCAGCCATGAATAATCGGACGCCGTGGAAATAAGTATATATCGGCTTAAAGCTCCCTGCGAGGGAAACTTTCTCAAGCATTTTTCATGCAAGCGATCGGGAGGAAAGAATAAGAGGATGAGATAAGAAGAGATAAGTTGCTATTTCAGCGTGGAGTATACGGTTTTTTGATCTGCTCGATGCTCTCGAGAGCCATTGTTCTCGCCGTGTAGCGGCTTATCGCTAGAATCGCGATCCATGTCGAGACCGCGGCGATGGACATTGCCGACCCTATCGTGGCGATCTCATGAAACATTACCGGCACGTCTACGGGATTCGACATGGCCGTCAGGAATGGTGGCCACGGGACGAGCTCACCGTGCCATGCATGCTCGAGCGCTAGCAGGACCGCGCCGCCCCATAACAGCGCGTTGAGGATCCAGAGCTTCAGCCTCTCGGCCAAGCCTCGAGCCATCTTCTGCACTATCGAGGTTATCACTGCGAGGATCATGGGAACGAGAAAGCATGCCATGGCGCTTCTCCCCTTGTAACACGGAAGGCGCTGTTGGTAACACCAATATAAACCTTTCTAGAAAGGTTTATCCTGGGTTGCACCGAGGAGTAGAGCATGTGGCTCATAATTCTGGCATTCGCGGCCGCCATTGTTACACTGCTATGGTATTCGATGGCCGACAATGACATGTACATGCTGAGGCTTCTATGCCTCCTGCTCTGGGGTGGTACGATTATGGCCCTAGTGGATCGCGTGATGGGCTACTTGATCGAGGGCGGCGAGTTTCTCGAGCTGACGCCGGAAGCCGCATTACTGGGCTTCACGATGCTTCTGGCGGCCCTGATGATGTGGGAGATGGTCCTGTTGATCAGGGATCCGAGGGGCGCGCTGCGCAAGAGATAGATACCGAGTAAAGGGCGCGTATCCTAGCCCTTCCCGTCGAGCTTCTCGTAAAGCATTTTTCTATTTGCTTCGAAGAGATCCTCCTTTAACCCCATGTGAGCGGCTGCGGTGCATATCTTCACGCCGCACGCCTCCGCCAGCTCGATTACGGGCCTTATCCTGCTCCTCCACTCAAGATCCCTGAGAAGATGATGATCGATGATCATTTCTTGGAGGAATTTTCCGCTGATGATCTCGGAAAGGTTCTTGAGAGACTCCTCGAGCTCGTGATCCGCGAGCCTGTATCCGAGCATGTATGTCATGGGGCCATCGCAGACCAGCATATCCGGCCTATTCTCCAGCACGAACCCCGCCTGACCCCTAGAGACGAAGCCCTCGACATCCGAGGAATATATCATCTTCTCGCCGCGATCATTTACGAGGACCTCCAGCACGTGGCCGAGCTGAAGGTCGCTCCCGTGTTCGACCGGGCTCGAGAACCTGATCCTGCACCCACCGACCCTCACCTCCCTGGAGTCCGCGACCTCGACTCGGACATCGAGCTTTCTCAGCTTCTCGATGAAGATCCGCGACCTAACCCTCTGACTGAAGTTTATCATGCGCTCCGGGTCCTTGAGCAATATCTTCTTGCCCCTCAGCCAGCCGACATCCTCGCCGGGCCTCGGAAAATGATCATAATGATAATGCGTGATTATTATGAGGTCGGCGCTGGATGCCTCCTGCTTGATGGCGCGCTTATGTTCTCTCAGCCTCTCGAGCTCCAGCGGATGCAGCTTAAGGCCATAGCGCCTCGGCCCGAGAGCTATTCCCGGATCTATGATGATCCGCGCATCATCCGCCTCAATCAGCGTGCACATGCTCCGAGTCCCCATACTATCGAAGGCCAGAAACCTCACCCTCATCTCTCCTCAGCAACCCTGGAGCCGCATAATGGGCAGTAAATGGAGTCCGATGGTATCTGGCCGCCGCATGCAGGACACTCCATCAGCTCCGCTTCCTCGATCTCGGGCTTCACGAGCTCCACTGATTCAGCCTCCTGCTTAACCTTCCTTTCAGCCATAATGTCGGCGACTAGAAGAGCTAGCGCCGGGGATGCGAGAAAGCCTAAAGCCCAGTAGGGCCAGTCGAGGTACACCTGAGACGAGATATTTAGGAGCCCTTCTGAGATGTGGTTTGTTAGAAGCGATGCCGCGGAGCCCGCGAGCGGAGGTATGATTGAGCGGGAGCCATGAATTAGGAAGCCCGAGATCGCCGCCGAAACCATCGCCACCAACAGAACCATCACGTTCAGGATCATCGGCTGGATCATCAAGAACACCGATACTAGATAGGGGAGTAGGAAGAGGATGTAGGAGGCGATCGAGGCGGCTACGAGCCTGCTAATCAACTCCCGATACAACGTCCGCTGAGCGCTGCTTTATAGGTTATGGTTGAGAATCATTCGTTGCGGACGCGGACAGTAATATCCTGGTAGTAAGATCAATAAGCCACCTCGACCCCCTAGCACACCAAATCCCTTAAGCACGAGCGAGATCAAGGTTTTTATCCGAAGCCTTATTCTGAGGGCGAGGATGCTTGAAGCCGTCGTCTCAGGCTTAGTAACGTTTTTTCTGGCGCCCGCGGCAATCGCGCTTGGTAGGCGGCTCGGAATCACGGGCGTGGACGTTCATAAGCCCTGGAAGCCGGTAGTCCCGAAGACTGGGGGCCTCGCAATCGCTCTCGGCGCGGTCGCCGGTATGCTCACCGGAGCATACATAAGCGGAATCCGCGTTTTCGTGCCCATAATCCTCTCCTGCTTGATCGCCGCGGCAATAGGCTTCATTGAGGACCTGCGTGAGGAGATTAATCCGAGGCTCAAGCCCCTCCTACTCGTCTTCGCATCATTACCGATACTCGCTTTCGAGGCGTATTATCCCAGGCCGCTCATCCCATTCCTCGGGAGGGCGAGGCTCTACAAGGTATACCCCATGCTCATCATGGCATCGTATCCAATAGTCTGCAACGCCGTCAACAGCGTCGACGTCCTAAACGGCTCCGCGCTGCTCACATCCATCCCATTCTTCATAATGAGCGCCGCGATATTTTACTTGCGGGGCGATTATCATCTTCTTCTGCTGAGCTTGATATTTCTCGCCGCCGCCGCGGCCATGCTTCCCTACAACATGTATCCCGCCAAGACTTTCATCGGGAACTCCGGGAGCCTTTTCCTCGGAGCGGGCATGACATCCATAGCCGTGGTCGGGAGCATTGAGGTAGCGGCGATAATAGCGCTCATACCACAAATAATGAATGAGATGTACGTGCTCTTCTCCATCCGGGGAATCAGGTCCGCGAAGGGCGTTGGCAAGAGACCCGTAGTGCTCGAGGATGGAGCATTGACCGCGTCGAGAGAGCCCGATGCCCCGATAACCCTTCTCAGAATGATATGCGCGGGCATCAAGGTTGATGAGAGAAGGGCGGTCTACGCTATGGCCCTGATCTCGGCCTTCGCCGCGCTCCTCGGGTTCTTGACGAACCTCCTGCTGGGAGGCTGATGCTGGATGAGCTTGTCGAGAAACGTTCTCGCGATTATCGTTCTCATGCTGATAATCTGGGCGTCGCTTCTCCTAGTAAGCTACGTAGTGGCGATCACGATATTATACACTCTGGAATTTCCTGGAGATACTCTGATAAGCATAGCGAGAGTGATTCTAGGGCTTCTAATCGCCGGAGCTTGGGTTCTCGGATGGTATAAGCTCACGAGACTCTGGCTTTACAAGATTCTACTTTCTAGAAAGCGGGAGATTTAAGAACAGGTGGCTTAATGGTGGATCCGAGGAGCTTGCAGGAGAATCTGAAGATCGGTGTTGTGGGGGTTGGAGCCTGGGGCAGAAACCACATAAGAGTATTAAAGTCCCTCGGCGTAACGATCTCAGCCATATGCGATGTGAATGAGGAGAGGGCGAGGAGGGTGGCGAGAGAGTATGGCGTGGAGAAATATTATGTGAGCCTGGACGAGATGATCGGTCGAGAAGACCTCGACGCCGTAACCATCTGCACGCCATCCATCACCCACGCCGAGTGCGCTGTCAAGGCCCTCGAGGTTGGCTTGCACACTTTCGTTGAGAAGCCGCTGGCTTCCAGCATCGACGGCTGCATCAAGATAATTGATGCGATGAACTCGAGCAATAGGATAGTCATGACGGGCTTCATCGAGAGGTTTAATCCGGCTGTAAGGAAGGCCGTGGAGCTTCTTGAGACCGATGAGATAGGGGATGTGCTGATGATTCATGGCAGGAGAATTGGCTGGTGGCCGGAGAGGGTTGGGGATGTTGGCGTGGTCAAGGACACCGCGATCCACGACATAGATCTCACGAGATTCATTTTGAAGAAGGATCCAATGCAGGTTTACGCGAGGGGTGGAAGGCTATTCCACGAGCTCGAGGATCATGTTCAGGCTATACTTTCATTCGAGAACGGCTTGAAGGCGGCATTCATAGAGGCGAACTGGCTCACGCCTAGGAAGAAGAGGGAAATGGAGCTCACAGGGAGCGGCGGCGTCATCTCGATAAAGTTCCTAACGCAGGAAGTCTCCCTCGAGAAGGCTGACATGGTGATCGAGCCGATAGTCAAGCAGGAGGAGCCCCTCAAGCTCGAGCTACAGCACTTCATAGAATGCGTGTCGAATGGCAGGAGGCCGATGGTGGACGCGCTCGATGGATTGAAGGCCGTGGCCATCGCGGAGGCGATCCTCCAGTCCATGGAGACAGGAAAGGTCGTGGACATAAACTTAAAGAGCATCATATAAGAGGGTCGCCTGAAGATGATCTCAGAGATCTCAACGATAAGATGGTCGGATGGGGTCGTCGAGATCCTGGATCAAAGGCTTCTACCTCATAGGGTGAAGTATCTCCGCCTCAGGACGGCGAGGCAGGTTGCCAAGGCCATAAGGGATATGGCGATAAGGGGGGCTCCCGCGATAGGGGTCGCGGCCGCGATGGGGATCGCGCTAACAGCTTACCACTCCAAGGCCAAGACCCGCGAGAAGATTCTAGAGCAGCTTAGGAGAAGCTGCGAGGTGCTTGGGAGCAGCAGGCCCACCGCCGTGAACCTATTCTGGGCACTCGATAGAATGATGAAGACCGCCGAATCCTCTGAGTCGGTTGAGGAGATGAGGTCTAGGCTCGTGGAGGAGGCTCTCAGAATCATGCGGGAGGATATCGAGGCGAATAGGAAGATAGGCGAGAACGGCGCGAGACTGATTGAGGATGGGGATCGCATACTGACTCACTGCAACGCAGGCGCTCTCGCTACCGCGGGCTACGGGACTGCTCTCGGGGTGATAAGGGCAGCGCACGCTCAAGGCAAGAAGGTGATTGTTTACGCGTGTGAGACCCGGCCGAAACTTCAGGGCGCGAGACTCACAGCATGGGAGCTTTTGAGAGATGGAATACCCGTTAAGCTGATAACGGACAACATGGCGGCGTTCCTCATGCAGCGCGGGGAAGTCGATAAGGTGATAGTCGGGGCGGACAGGATACTCGCCAAGACGGGCCACGTAATAAACAAGATCGGGACATTATGCCACGCGATATGCGCGAAGCATCACGGGATACCATTCCTTGTCGCCGCGCCGACATCTACGATAGACTTCAAGAGCGGGCTCGAGGACGTTGTAATCGAGGAGAGAGATCCGAGAGAGGTTCTCTACATCGGCGGAAAGCGGATAGCGCCCGAGGGGGTTGAGGCCTGGAACCCGGCCTTCGACATTACGCCGCCGGAGCTGGTAACGTGCATCATCACGGAGAGGGGTGTTTACAGGCCTGAGGAGCTTAAAGGATTAGATTCAGCAGCGTTATCAGGAGAATAGTCGCCACTCCTATCGCGAGAGACTTGAGTCCGGAAATTATCAGGTTATTCCTCGCGATCTTCCCCAAGAAGACGCCCAAAGTGAATAGGAAGGCCAGGGATACGCCTACTGACATGTGGAAGGCTAGGTCTAGGGTTAGCAGGCCGGAGAGAGCAGCTAGGTAGGGTGATAACGGGATCAAGCCGGCTAAAATCGCAGCGAGGGCATCCACTATCGCGGAGAAGATCGCCGCCCTCTTCCTTGCCTCGGCTATAATCGAGCCGTTAAGCTTCGTGAGCATCGCCTCCTCGATCTCCTTTAGCTTCCTCTCCTGCTCCGCCCTCTCGGCCATGTATGTCCCGCTCACGCCGGAAACGCCCATGGCCACTAGCGCGCCAACTCCGGCGGCGATTATATTGCCCGCGCTCGCCTCACCAAGCAGCGTCGAGCCGAGAACTATCCCGAGGATCGCAACGACCCCGTCGAACGCGTTCATCACCGCGTATCTTCTCGAGAACTCCCCGGCGCCCGAGTATCTTAGTATTCGCGAGATCGTGCTCCTGAACATTCTCATTCACCACCTTTTCTACTCGAAAACCACCTCATCCACGCTGTGAATCGCGCCGCCCATCCCCCTCACCCGCTCCTTCAATGCCTCGAAGTCTATCTCCCTTCCCTCGACCGTGATTTTCACGGTATCGGTCTCCGCGTCAACCTCCATGACGACTGCCGAGACCTTTCTCACACCATCAACCTCTGAAAGCGATTTGCAGAACTCGATGAGATCCGGGATATGCGGCTTCAGCACGTCAAGGACGAGCCTAGACAAGGAAGGGCGTTTAGACACCCCCTATCCACCTGACCTGGATAATGTCCTGCAAAGGCTCGGTTAAAAGATTAACCGCCAAGACTTAAAAACAACAAATAAAGAAGAGCTGCTGAAACCTTTAATTCTGCCCACGAGGAAATCGAATTAGGAGCTCGATGCGGCGGTCCCCCAACCTGGTTAAAATAACATTCTCGGCCTCTCTACCCACGATCGTTATTTACGTCTTGCCCCCCAGGCTGACCATTAAAGGATGATTGAAATCTTGAGCGCCGATCTAAGCAAGCAATTGAGAACGCTTCCCTTAGATAAATGCAGTATGCCCAAGTTATAAGTGGTATGCCTTTGATTATCAAGATAAGCAACGAGGTTAAGAAGCTAGATTATTTGAAGATTCCATACATGCCCTATGGTTGAGGGATGTTATCTAACTAAAGTATATATCTTGTAGAGTGTCATAACCACTATGAGGATCCCGAAGATTTGTTTAATTCTTTTACTCGGAATATAAAGGCTCGTAATCCTCGCACCAGCAAAAGACCCAAGTGCTCCTACCACGAGAAGTGACAACGTCAACGTGATATTCCATTGGGCGGTCGGTAAATGCGGTATAAGAGATGAAAATGAAGGAGGAGTTACCGCAAACGCGTTTATGCCGGCAGCCCTCTTCAGGTCAAATCCAACTAGGATAAGAGTTGGCATAAGTAGAAATCCAGGGCCGACGCCGAGAAACCCAGAAAGTATTGAGATCGGGATAGCGAGTATAATTGCTACTCTGAAATTCTCTTTACCCATGCGTTCTTTAACAGGCTTGAACAATCTATATGCAAGGTACATGACTGAGACAAAATAGACAAGCCACACGTAGACCTGGTCTATAAACTGTACAAGATAAGCTCCGATAGGCGCGGATAGAGTTGTTACGATCGCCAGCATGATGGCCTTCCTCCAATCTACAAAGCCGCTCCTCGCAAAACCGTAAGCGGAAAACATCGCAGTTACACCATTCAGCAGAAGGCTGAGGGGCTGTACTTGATGAATAAGGTCGGGGAAGAAATAGTCCAAGGAATGCACCGCTGCAAAAGCAACGCCAAGCCCTAGCATCCCTGAGATCGTAGCAAGAATGAGTAAACCAATAATAACAATGATGAAATCCTGAGTCATCGTGGAAGAGAAATAGGAAGAAATGTACTAACAAGTATTAGTTCTGAGAATCTGACGCTTTCTAGGTGAGCGTCGTCAAAACCTTCATTCTACTATTATACAGCATAGAGTATGAACAATAATCATCAATCAGATGATCTATTCTACTGACTTCTTAGATTATTGGCATTAGCTGAGGTATCAGAGTTTCTTTCCTAGTTTGTACCGCGTAGAAGCGGGTTTTAGGCTTGACCTCCGAAGAGCATCATGACCAAGGGGTTCGCGCCGATCCTGAAGCCGTGAACCCGGGGCCGGACGCCCAGATCAACCAAACCGCTAATCTTTTTGTAGGCTGAGATGTTTCAGAACTTCCTCGACAACGGCCTTCAGAACCGCTTCTCCGAATCTGACGTTCTTCTTAGGGGGTAGCAGGTCTCGAGACCCTATTCCAGTTGATGTTCTTCTCGAATAGCTCTAGGAAGCTCTTGACCCCGTGGAAGTATAGCCGATTTCTCATCCGCCTTTGAAGCGGCCTCTCGAAGGCTTTTGAAACCGCAAACCTCCACGAACGCCTTCACCGCACCTCTATAATTTCTATTCGTGCCCTCCGATTTCGCCCTCAAAACCCTCACAAACCGAAACGTCTAAATCGCGGGATAGCGATCTTTTCGGTGATGAATCCCTACCCAAAACACCAGCACCTGGGTAGGGAATTCACCGATGCGGCGGTTCCCTAGCCTGGTAGGGGGCAGGCCTGCTAAGCCTGTGGCCCGATGGGCCTCGCGGGTTCAAATCCCGCCCGCCGCGCATTCTCATTCTCTATGCTCTTCGGAAAGTGCATGAGTTTTTGAATCGTATCTCCCGCATCGTCAGAATGTCCTCTCTACGGTGATCTGGGAATTCGTCCCCATCCTTCTAAGCTAGTCGGTGGCGAGATCTCCTTCATCGCACTTCGGCCGAGCAGCGCGTGGGGGCAAATAATTTATTTTGTCAAAGCTGGGATGCTACTCTGAATGCCGGCTGGATTCTTGATCGCGGTTGAGGGTATAGATGGGTCGGGGAAGACGACGCAAGCGAGGCTTCTCGTCGAGTGGCTCGGGAAGAGGGGTTTTGAAGCGCGCTATACCTGTGAGCCGACTAGCGGGCCATTTGGTAAAATCCTGAGATCCATGGCCTACGCGAGGCGCGTTGATTCGAGGGTGGAGGCGCTTCTCTTCGCGGCTGATAGGCTTCATCACCTCGAGCGCGTGATAATGCCCCTCCTCGAGAAGGGCTTCATCGTGGTCTCGGATAGATATCTCCACTCATCGCTCGCATACCAGTCGGTCGCGACGGGAGAGCAGGAGTGGGTTGAGGAGATAAACAAGTTCGCGAGGAGACCTGATCTCGGGATCTACCTCGATATCGGCGCCTCTGAGGGCCTTAATAGGCTGAGGAGGCGGAGAAAGAGGAGTAGATTCGAGGACGAGGCCTTCTTGGAGCGCGTTAGGGAGAAGTATCTCGAGTACGTGGGTAGGGGTGAGCTTGTCAGGGTCGATGCAAGAGGGCCCGTGAATGAGGTTTTCTCGGAGGTGGCCTCGATTGTTGAGAGAGCCCTGAGTGATCGGCGATAGTATTTTTATCGGGCGCCGGCTAGTCTTCTCGCGGGTTGCCCCTCAAGCTGATCAAGGATCCCGTTCACGGGTACATCGAAGTCTCAGGCGAGGAGCTTCAGGTGATCGATACTAGGGCTGTTCAGAGGCTTAGGAGGATAAGCCAGCTTCCATTCGTACACCTGGTTTATCCGGGCGCAAGGCATAGCAGGTTCGACCACTCGCTCGGGTGCATGCATCTCGCCGGGGAGTTTGCGAGGAGCCTAGGGCTGGACGAGTATAAAGTGAGGGTTCTGAGGATCGCCGGGCTTATCCATGACGTGGGCCACACTCCCTACTCCCACCTCTTCGAGGCGA
Organism: Candidatus Wolframiiraptor sinensis; assembly: GCA_023268255.1. Lineage (GTDB taxonomy): Archaea > Thermoproteota > Nitrososphaeria_A > Caldarchaeales > Wolframiiraptoraceae > Wolframiiraptor > Wolframiiraptor sinensis. The sequence goes on along the minus strand of JALNJX010000003.1, from coordinate 18,861 downwards.
TATTGGAGAGGGCTGGATCGAATCACGAAGCCATGACCGCAAAAGTTCTCGAGGAGGATCCGGAGCTCGGGGACGCGGTTGAGAAGTGCGGAATCGCCTTGAAAGATGTTATAAGCGTGGTTGAGGGGAGGGTGCCGGAGTCCACGGTGATAAGCGGGCCAATAGACGCGGATAAGCTCGACTTCCTCGTCCGCGACTCATATTTCACCGGCGCGCCTTATGGCCTGATAGACGTCAGGAGGATAGTTCTCAGGAGCAGGCTCGTGGATGGAAAGCTGGCGATCAACATAAACGCCGTGGGAGCGGTCGAGGAGATGGCCCTGGCGAGGTATCAGAACTTCATGAACATCTATCTTCACCATACGGCGAGGGCCGCTCAAATGCTTTTCCTCTCGGGCGCAAAGCTCTTGGAAGAGGTCTCAGGCCTCCCGAGCATGAGCGTCGAGGAGTATCTCAGCCACGACGACTACACGATCTGGTGTCTCATGAAGTCCAATGACAAGACTCGGTGGATAATAGATAGGATCGAGAGGAGGATCATACCGAAGGTCGCTTACGAGTTGAGGCTCAGGGAGGAGGAGGTTCCGGCGGAGATCCTGAGGAGCCCAGAGCAGGTTATAGGTGAGATTTCGTCGCTTTCAGGCGTTCCGGAGGATAGAATCTGGCTCGACACGCCATACATAACCCCACTCCCCTTCAGGGATAGTGAGAGGATAGCTTTCTACGAGGAGAGACACGGCGAGCTGAGGCCCGTGGAATATTCCTCACCGCTACTAGAGTTCACTTCGAGAATGTATATCGTGATCAGGGTCTATGCCGATCTGCCCTTCCTTGAGCGGGTTAAAAACGCTTCGGAGAAATACTTTGGGGAGAAGCTTTAGAGAATATTCCGGCGAATTCTCCAATAGATTATGCAGGGCGCTTAGGCGAATCTTCTGAGCTTTATTGAGAGATCTCTGAGGTTTACTAGGGCCATGACCCCCACCGTCGGCTCAAGGCCGACCCCTCTTTGATAGCTTGTCTGCTCCTGCCATGTTCCCGAGTTCACGATTCTTACGCCGCGGTATGATCCTGCGTATGCGACGTGGACGTGGCCCGTGTGGAAGACGTGGGGAACGCGATCCACCACGAGCAGGTCCTCGGGCGTCGGGATTATGGGCGTGGTCTCGCCGTAGATCGGGCATAGATGCCTGCACCTGAGCACCAGCTTCAGTAAATCTCCAAGATCCCTTTCCAAGTTGCTGTGCGAGAAGCCGGGAACGCTCTGTATTATGTCATCCAGCCCCTGTCCATGATACACCAGAAACGTTCTCCCGTCGATGGTCATCCAGGCGGGGTTCCCCACGAAGATCATGCTCCTGCCGGATTTCTCGAGAATCGCGCGATACTTTTCTGGGAGCGGGGGCTGGGGAAGAGCTCGCTGAACCGGGTCATGGTTTCCCGGGCCTATTACTAACTTGACGCGCTCCGGGATCTCTGATAGAAGTCTTGACATCTTCTTGAGCTGCTCCTCAACCGAGAAGACCTCGAGCTCCTTATGCTGGTTCGGATATACGCCGGCTCCATCCACAATGTCTCCAGCGATTATCAAGATCCTGACGTTTCTGGCCTCAGGGTCTCCATCGCGATTGATCCAGTCGAGAAAGTTCTCGAAGAGATCCTCCCTGAAGTGCTTGCTCCCCACGTGTATATCCGAGATCATGCAGATGAGCGCGTCTCTGGCGGCTTTCTCCAGCCGCTCCGCGGCCACATCCGGGAGTATTAGCTCCCTCGCGATGAGCGCGTCGCCGTTCTTAACGATCCTGGCCCCGAACACCACATCCTGCAGCAGCTGCTCCGGGCTATCGCCGGAAACGCCCTCCTTCGGCACTATTATCCTGTGCTCTCCGCTAGGATCATCCACCCTTAGTATCCACGCTTTCTTCGAGTCATGCTTCTCGAGGAGCATCACTATGATGCTGGCTTCTTGCGATTCCCGGAGCCTCATGGCCTCCCTCAACGAGACCGCGCTTCCGAGCCTTTCCCGAAGAATCCTAGAAAGCTTCTCATACCTGCTCAAAAAATATCTTTGGAATTCCTCGGATGCGCCCTGTATCCTCCACTCCCTGAGAAAGCGCTCATCAACTTCTATGCTGAGCTCTTCGAGCTCCTCAGCAGCTTCAGCCACTTCCTCTCCTTCCTCGGCCACCCCCATTTCTCGAGACTCCCTTCTCGCTTTCAGCAACTCCATTAGGAGCAGCTCGTCAATTATCATCGCGCCGCTTCTTTCCAGTCTGTGCATCGCCTCATCCAGCACCTCTAGGGGAGCCTCGGCCTGTTCCAAGAGCCTTAAAGCGCCCTTGGTAACGGTGTAACCTCTCCTCGTGGCCTTCTCGATTATCTTTCTCGCTAATGCTTCACGTTTCAAAGCCCTTCACAGCCTGACATCATCTCGCGGTTGATGGCTTATGATCCAGTAGAGCTGAGAGGAGCTCGTCGCCGCTTATCGCCTCCTCGATTTCGTCAAGCGGCGTGAGAAGGATTATTCTGCGCGTTCTTCCATGTCTGCCCATGTTCACGAGCTCGCTCTTCACGACGCCGAGCATATCCAGCTCCGATATAAGGCTGCTAACCCTCCTATCCGTCAAGGGCTCTATGCCGATTTGCCTGCAAACATCCCTATACGCCTGGTATATCATGCCGGAGACCGGGCTCGAGACGTTGTTTCTCGCCAGAAGGAGCATGCTGACGAGGACCAGCTTGCTGTGAAGCGGGAGCGTTGATATCGCCTCGAATATCCTGCCGCGCTCGATTATGTTCTGGGCGATTCTCACGTGCCTCTCCTCCACAGCTTCATCGCCATTCCTCTCCGCGACCTCGGCGGCGACTCTGAGCAGGTCTATGGCCCTCCTCGCATCGCCGTGCTCCGATGCCGCCAGCGCCGCGCATAGGTTGATCACTTCCTGGGGCACAGCGCCCTCCCTGAATGCAAGCCTCGCCCTCTCGCTCAGGATGTCTATGAGCTCCATAGCCGTGTAGGGGTGGAAGACGAGCTCCTCCTCGCTGAGGCTGCTGAGAACTCTTGGATCGAGATAATCCTTGAAATGGAGATCGTTGGACGTCCCGATCATCGTGAGGCCACACCCCTCCATTCCCTCATTTATCCGGGAGAGCTCGTAGAGGAGGTTGTCGCCGTAGCTTTTCACCAGAGCATCTATCTCGTCGAAGCAGGCCACGAGTAGAACGCCCCTCTCCTTCAGGCCTCTTCTGAGTCTCGCGAAGACCTCCGCTTTCGCTAAGCCCGTGAAGGGAACCTTAACCCCTATACTTTCACAGAGCTCGGCCAGAACCCTGTATTCCGTCCCCGCTATCCTGCAATTGATGTATGCGAAGGAGACCGGTAGATCTTCTTCAGTGGCGATCTCCCTAAACCTCTTGAAGACATATCGCACCACCGCCGTTTTCCCGGTTCCAGTCTTACCATAAATGAAAATGTTGCTGGGCTTGGAGAGGCTTAGAGCCGGGGATAATATCTCGCCAAGCTTCTTGATGTGCTCATCCCTGTGCGGAAGCTTATCGGGGACATAATCAGACCTCATCACCTCGCGGTTCACGAATATTCTCGGTCTCTGAAGAGCTCTCCTCAAAACCTCCTCCAGAGGATCCTCCCCACCCCTAAATTTCCTGTGAAAGAGCCCCATACCTGACTGAGGGTTTAATGGTGACTTTGTATTCAAAGTAGCCCCTTAATGTTGTTGGAGGGATGAGCTAATCAACTGGATACTCAAAATATTTTGAGTATTAGCTCGAAGCTTGTTTAAAGGGGCCGAGAAAGAGGTTTTCTCTAGGACACAGGGCTTCTCCAGTGGAAATGGAGGGGTGTGGGTCTTTCACTAGAACTCTGCGGCATCGAGCATCAGTTCACATGGTGAAGAAGCCTGTGAAAACCCGCTCCCGAGAGGGCTTAAGAGAGGGTCTTTGGCGGAAGAAAGGCAGGATAAGGCTTTCCACCGGAAATCGAAGGAACCCCTTGCTTTCCACTGGAAAACCGAATGCTCTTCTCCCCTTATTCAAGCGGTTTTTCCACGCGTGTTGAAGAAGCGCGAGAATGGCATGAAGCAGCCTCTTTCTTCTCGAAGCTCCTTCCATGCCCGCATCAATAGATATTTTTCGGAAGAATTTATGGAAAGATGCGCATATTTTGGAATGAGACCTGTGAAAGCCTGGGGTACACCCGCGGTGACAAGACGCTGACATGATCTTCAGGATATTATTTCACGCCTACATTGGTGCTTATATGAGATTCTAGGAGTATTATCCGGGATGCGGAGCGCGTTGAAGATGTGAAGAGCTTCACACATTAATCGGTGAAGTGTTCCCTGAGATTCGACGCGAGCTCAAGGGCTTTTAAGAGGCTTATTAGGGTCTCTGTAAGGTCCTTTATCTCCCTCGGATCCGCCACCCGCTTCAACGCGATATTAACTTCCTCCATTTTTGTGGTTAGGGTCTTCAGGAGCTCGTTTAGTGTGATGCCCGTGAAGGCTTCCTCGACCTCCTCCTCGCTCGAGACCCTGATCACTCTTTTATTGCATTTCAGGCACCAGATCTGGCCCTTTATCTCGAAGAGGGGGCTATTGCAGACCGGGCACTGGTCGGCGAGCATCTTCGCCCCGCTTCTAAGAGCATCTGCCATTCTCCGCATATACTCGGCCTCATCCGAGGACATGGCCGCAAGAATATTCTCCGCGTCAAGCTATAAATATGCTTCCGGTATTATTCCCAGGCTTTTTGAAGAGCTCTCCTGAGGTACCTGATTGCTCCCGGGATCGCCCTCCTCAAGATGAAGCATCTGTTCACAATGAGGTCTCTGAGCACGCGCCTCGGATTCAAGTAGAACGTGATGTAAGCCCAGAGTAGAAGTTTCTTAATTCTCTCGGGGGTTAAGTAGAGGCTCCTCATCACCACGTCGAGGGTCGTGAATTTTCTCCAGTTTCTCGTTAGAAGCAGGTTCTCCTTCACGGCTATCTCCCAGAGTCTCGTGCCGGGATACGGCGTGGCTATCGTGAACTGGGCCAGATCAACCCCAACCTTGTCAGCGAATTTTATGGTTGCCCTTATATCCTCCTCCCTCTCATGAGGGAATCCTATGATGAATGAGCCCAGGGCGTTTAGCCCGGAATTCCTGGCAGCTTTCACGGCGTCCACGGCCTGCCTCCTAATTATTCCTTTCCCTATCAGCCTCAGAGTCTTATCGGATCCGGACTCGATGCCGAAGTAGATCGTGTGGGCGCCGGCTCTTCTCATGGCCTCGCCGAGGCTTCTGCTGAAAGTATTCACCCTGGAGGAGGCGCTCCAGGATATGTCAAGCCCCTCGCTCACGATCATCCTGGATATCTCTTCAGCCCTACTCATCTTCAGTGTGAAGGTGTCGTCGAGGAACTCTATCTCCCTGGCGCCGTAATCGTATCTCAGGATCATCAGCTCCTCCAGCACCCTCTCGGGGCTATGAGCCCTCCACCTTTTACCGAATTGCAGTGATGAGGAGCAGAATATGCAGCCATATGGGCATCCTCTGGAGGTGACTATCGCCGCGTACCTAACTCTATCAACTACATATTTCTCCATCGGTAGAAGATTGTATGCTGGTATCGGGAGGGAGTCCAGGTCATCAATGAACCCCCTTGGGGGATTCTCCCTAATCCTATCTCCCGCTCTGTAAGTGATTCCGGCGACCCCGCTTAGATCCCCGCCGCGCTCAATCCTTTCAAGGATCTCCTTTAATGTTTCCTCGGCCTCACCTCTAACCACCACGTCGATGTAGGGGCATTCTTCCAGGACTTCATGGGCCATAAACGTGGCGTGAGGGCCTCCCAGCAGAACAAGAGAATTTGGAGAATGTTCTTTAACTATTCTGGCGATCTCGTATGCGTCGTAGATCGCGGGTGTCGTGGCCGTGATTCCGGCGACCTCGGGCTGAAGGCTCCTGACGATCCCCGCTATATCCTGCATACTCAAGCCCTCCGTGAGACCATCTATGATCCTGACCTTCCACCCCTGTTCCTCGGCGACGACCGCGAGATATGCTAGGCCTAGAGGAGGGCCTGATGCCCCCAAGATCTCCTTAACCACGGAACTCGTGGGTGGCGAGATTAATAGAAGGCTCAATGTCTGTCAATTTCACGGCTCATCGCCTGAGCTTAAAATTTACTCACCAAGGGTTCTGATTCTTCTCCTGAGCGCCGGGTCGCGGTCTATCAGCTCATCCAATACTTGCTCAAAAGTCTTGTCTCGCGGAATTGATATCTCGCGGTAGACGCCGGTTCTCCCATGCTCTCTTCTCCTCCTGAGAACCCTCACCCGGTTTCTAAGGATCTTGGGATCCACGCCGAGGATCAAGGCGGCTTCCTCGATATTCCTCTCAACCGGCAGCTCGATGTGGCCCTCGGGTGTCGGTATGATCAGCATGAGCTCCTTGTTCATGCCAGGAACCCTGAGCCCCCTCCTTAATTCCTCGTATGAGAGCTGGCCCGCGAGCCGGTAGAAGCCAACCTCATCCTCGGTCATCTTCAGAAGAGGCAGCGAGACCGACGTATACTCGTCGATCACGAGGTATGCTTTTGGCACGTGGCTTGGCGTGGCCTGGACCAAGACCCGGTCTCTCACCATTATACCGGCTTCGGAGAGATACAGCTCTATAATCGTAGTGCTCGCCGGGGATTGTATGAAGACATCTACATCGCTTTTCTCATCAACATCACCTCTCGCGATGCTGCCATACACTATTGGGTTGAGACCATGATCTAGGAGGGGTTTCATCACGGCTAGAGCCCTCTCCCGGAGCCTCGACAACAGCCTCCATCGAGAATCATCATACTTCACCTCCAGCATTCAGCGGATATAATCGGCACGGTCTCCTAAGATTATTTCCCAGCCCATAGTTAGACCTCTTAACCCATGTGCTCGAGCAAGATCCTGAGGCCGAGGAGTATGAGCATGGCGCCCCCGAAGATGGGAGCCCTCTTCCCGGCTAAGCTCCTGATCCTTGAGCCCATGAAATATCCCAGAATTGCTAAGATGAAGGAGGCGAGGCCGGCGGCGATCGACATGCCCGCGACCGCCAATCCTATGAGCGGCGCGCTGAAGCCCACCGCGAGAGCATCTATGCTCGTGGCCGTGGATAACGCGATGAGCATCCGAAGCGTCATGGGCTCGCATCGCATCACCTCGCCTCTGAGCCCTTCATGGATCATGTGCGCCCCCACGGCGGCCAGGAGGATGAAGGCGATCCAGTGGTCGTAATGGACCATGGCTTCTAGGAGGCTTCCGCCAGCCCATCCCAGCCACATCATCCCAGCCTGGAAGGCGCCGAAGGATGTTGCGAGCACAAGGGGTGCAAATGCTCTCACGCGCTCCCAGCATGCTCCCACGGCGAAGGCCGCAGAGAAGCAGTCGAGGGCTAAGCCGACCGCTATCGCCACCATCACCTCAATCATTCAGGGCTTTCAGGAAGCTTTCAGGTGAAAACCTTTGCGCCGGGGGCTCAGCATACTATATCTTGATGTCCCCCCATGGTTTTTCCCGGAGGCGCTGTAGAGCGGGCATGATAGTCGAGCGCGTGGATGCGGCTAAGAGGAGGATCGAGCTGATTCCGGAGAGCGGCCTAGATCTCATAAACATATTCAGGCTCGTGAAGCCCGGTGACGTGGTTTATTCGAGGACGTCTAGGGAGCTCAAGAAGGAGCGGGCGAGCGGCAAGATCGATAGCGAAAGGGTTCAGGTGATCCTCGGAGTCGAGGTCGAGTCTAAGGCAGCTGACCCGCTCATGAAAAGGATCAGGCTCTCGGGGAGGATAGTCTATGAGAGCCGCGACTTGGACCTGATCGGAAAGCATCACACGATCACGATCTACCCTGGTGTTTCCGTGAAAATAGAGTCCCAGAAGGATTTTGAGAGAATGCGCTCCTTCGCGGAGGGCTATCGGGGGAAGGGGGGCGGCACGGTCATCTGCGTCTCGCTCGATGATGAGGACATCGCGGTCGCCGAGTTCTCGAACAGGGGGGTGAGAATAGCTTACTCGAAGAGCCTACCCAAAGCGGATAAATCGATTCAATGGGGGGAGCAAGAGCTGGAGCAGATCTACGACGAGGTCGTTGAGGCTATCAAGAGCTTACCAGAGGCTGGCATACTCATTATAGGGCCGAGGATATTCTCCGAGAGCTTCACCGCGCATCTCAGGAAGCGAGAGAGGGATCTCCTCAAGAGGCTCATGGGCTCATTGAACACCTCGATAGGCGGCGAGGCGGGAATAAGAGAGGCTCTGAAGTCGAGTGAGGTCCCCGAGCACTTGAGGTCCCTGAAGCCCTTCAGGGATACGCTGGAAGCCGAGAACTTCATCAAAATAATGTCCAAGGATCCGGAGAGGGTCGCGATAGGTCTCGACGAAGTTTATGATGCCTGGAGCCTGGGAGCAGTGGAGAAGATCTTGGTAGCGGAGCAGTATCTCTGGAATAACCTGGAAAACGAGAGGCTCGAGAAGATTCTGGAGCAGGCCGAGAAGGGCAAGCTGGAGCTTCACGTGCTGGTGGATGGGCTGGAGGCCTCGGAGAAGATCGCGGGGCTCGGCGGCATAGTCGCCTCGCTGAGATACCGGATCCCCCTTCGGAGGGCTAAAGCTGGTTGAACGTCATCACCTTAACGTTATCAGCGGGTTTCGAGATCTCCCCGATCCTGACGCCTATCAGGTAGACCTCATCAGCTCTTCCCGAGAGTATATCGATGAGCCTCTGCGTGATTATGCCATCGAATATGACATATTTCACGGAATCCTTGTAGTTCTCGAGCTCCTGGGCGAGCTCGCTCACAGGCACCCTCTTGAGCTCATTTAAACCTTCATCAAGCAAGATGGCCATAAGCCTCTCCCTAACCTCGTCGATGCTTTTCCTGACTTCTTCCGGCAGCTCGGCGTGCTCCCTTTCCACGGCCTTGGGCATCTTCAGGCTCTTAATGGCCTCCTCCAGCGGAATAGCGCGATGAAGGGCATCCGAGATCTCCTTGCCCGTCAGCTCCTCCACCTCCTTCCCATAAGGCGCTCGAGCAACCGCATCGATCTTCATCCCGGAGCTATGCAGCTGGTATAGTATCATGTCTCCGCCCCTATCCCCGTCCAAGAACGCTATGACCCTCCTCTTCCTGCTGGCGAGGCTCTTGACGTACTCGGGTATCTTTATCCCCTCGACAGCTATGACATTCGTGTAGCCGTGCCTGAGCAGGTTTATCACGTCGGCTCTACCCTCGACTATTATCAGCTCATCGCTCTTCTCAGCATCGGGGCCTGCTGGAACTCTCTCGGCTCCAAGCTCTATCATCTTCGCTCTCAGCAGCGACTCCTCAAGCTCCTTCAGGATCTCATCTTCCTCGGGGATTTTGCTCTTCTCCCACTCATAGAGTATGGCCCTAGCCCTCTCGACTATCTTCCTCCGCTTCTCAGCTCGGAGATCGTGGATTTTCTCGACCTTCACGACCGCGTTATACGGCCCCACGCGCTCAACGCTCTCGAGCATCGCGGCCACGAGCGCCGTCGAGTACTTGTCAAGCGCCGTCGGGACAGCGATCCTGCCATAGGTCTTCTTATCCTGAACGCTGACCGTGATCTCTATCCTACCTATTCTCCCGCTCTTCTGAAGCTCCCTGAGGTCGAACTCGCTGCTGAAAAGCCCCTCCGTCTGCCCGAAAACCGCCCCAACCACGTCATTCTTATCCACGACGCCATTAATCTCGATCTTAGCCTCAATTAGATACTTCATCGAAGGTGCTCCCGCGCTCAAAACCCTACTCCTCCCATGAGCATCAACACGAGCTCTAACTAACATTCAGCAACGGATTCTATTTAAATATAGGGGAGCCGGCTCGGTGGAGAGCTGCCGGAGGAGGCTTCAAGCGGCTAAATGAGGAAGCTTAAGCAACAATCTTCCTATCCAGCTGAGGAGGCTATGCGTATTCGGCACACTATCTGAGAAATAAAATAATGGAGAGAGTGGGGTTATTTAGGTCAGGTCCATTACCGCGTCTATTGCCGGCGGCATTCTCCGCTCGACCTTAAGTATTGGGCCTTATCTCGGTGACGAAGAGACCACTAAGCCGAAACTTGATGCCATCTATATAATCATCGATGACCCGTTAGAGGGGTTTAAACCGGCGTTGTCAAGCCTGGACCGAGCCCGCGGCCACAGCACAAAAGCATCGGGGAAATCGAGTTGATCACCGCGAAGATAAGCGAGCTCAAAAGACCTCCTGGAAATGAGCAAAGAGTTCGGGAAAGAGTTCCAAAAACTGGCAGAAGTATTAGATCCGGCAAAGAGCCGCAAAAGAGTTAATTAGAGCCGAAGGAAAAGGAGAAGATAGTCCCGCGGTAGCTCAGCCTGGTAGAGCGTCCGGCTGTAGCTCGCGCCCCAGGGGCGCGGCACACAGTCTACCGGGCGGACAGAAACCGGATGGTCGCAGGTTCAAATCCTGCCCGCGGGACCATTTCTCTCCTTTATTCGAGAAGGAGAATATTTTGTCACGCTATAGCATTAATCAATGAGCCCTTTTGTTGCTCTACTTACGTATAGAGTTATATTGAGTTTCTGCGATTCTATTTAGGTGGAATGAGGTCTGATGTGGAGTTGAGGAAGATTCAGATTACTGGGGGCTCCACCTATATAGTTTCCCTCCCGAAGAATTGGGCTGAGAGCCTCGGCTTGAAGCCGGGCGACTATGTCCAGATATTGATGCAGCCGGATATGAGCTTGCTCCTGATTCCGGGGAACCGGAGGATCGATGCCCCCCTCGAGGCGTTTATAGACGCGTCCTCGGCCAGCTCTCTCGGCGAGGTTGTCCGCGAGTTCATATCATGTTATCTGGCGGGTTACGATATCGTGAAGGTGAAGTTCGGGCAGAGGGTTGATGAGTATAAGGCGTATCTGAAGGCGGTGATGAGGAGCAAGCTGATAGGGCTGGAGACGGTCGAGGAATCAACGGATTGCATGGTCGTTAGATGCCTGCTGGGCTTTGTTGAGTTTCCGATAAAGGACGCCGTCGCCAGAATGCATTCCATGGTCGGCTCTATGTGCGCAGATGCTTTGAAGGCGCTGAAGCTCCAAGACTCATCGCTAGCAAAAGATGTCGTTCAGAGGGATGATGAGGTGGATAGGCTCTACTTCTTCATCGTGAGGGGCTTGAAGATGGCGGTGGAGGACAGGGTACTGATGAGGGATATGGGGATGAGTCCGAGGGAGTGCCTCGGATACAGGGTGGTAGTCAAGAGCATGGAGAGAATCGCCGATCACGCGGCGAGGATAGCGAAGCTTTCAATGTCCATGAACCTCGCCAACGCATCAAACCTCGTCAGCAAGGTAATAAGCATCGCCGAGCTCTCTCTAAAAATCTATGAAAGCTCCATGGAATCACTGTTTAAGATGAGTTCAAAGCAGGCGAATGCGGCCATAGATGAGGTCGAAAGATTTCATGAGCTCGAGTCGAAGGCCGTGAACGAGGTTCTATCCTCGAAGCTCGATGCGAAGACCCTGACCGGAATGAGGCTCATCCTCGAGAGCATTAGGAGAATAGCGGATTATGGGGCGGACATAGCGGAGATAGTCTTGAACCTGGCAATAAGCCCATGGCAGCATGATAAGCCGAGCAAGCACGCCGGCGATTAAATCAAATGACAGAGCTACTAAAGCAGAAAATCTTAATATTTTACTCGATTCCCATGTCTCCTGATGAAAATATTTCTCGATACTGCTGAGATAGAGGAGATAAAGTTCGCGGCCTCTCTGGGAGTGATCGACGGGGTTACGACAAATCCATCCCTGATAAAGCAGGCGGTTGATAGGCGGGGAGGCTCAATAAACATGGAGGAGTACATAAGGGAAATTTTGAGAGCCTCTCCCGGGCCAGTCAGCCTGGAGGTGATAAGCGTATCATATGAGAGGATGGTTGAGGAGGCTAGGCGCCTTTATGAGAAGTTCGCTGGATACGGGGAAGTCGTGATAAAAATACCCATATGCCCGAGCCTTGATGGCGAGAATAATATCTATGATGGCTTGAGGGCCATAAGAACTTTGAGCGACTTCGGCATCCCGGTGAACGCGACCCTGGTCATGACCCCGGAGCAGGCCCTGCTCGCCGCGAAAGCTGGCGCGGCTTATGTGAGCCCATTCGCCGGCAGGATAGACGATTACTTAAGGGATAAGGTTGGGATGAGGAGGGGCAAGGACTACAAGAAGGAGGACTATTACGATTTCGAGCTCATGGGCGCTCTGGAGGCTGAGAAGCTGAGCAGAGTGATATCATCGCTGGAGCTCGATTCATTGGCTGAGGCGTATTTGGATGAGCGCGTTAGAAGCGCGGCCGCGCTCGCGAACGATAGCGGCATATACAGCGGCGTGGACCTCGTGCGATCAATAATGCAGATATTCGCGAATTACGGCTTCAAGACCGAGGTAATAGCCTCCAGCATGAGAAACGCGAGGCAGGTTAGAGAGGTCGCGGAGCTCGGGGTCCATATAGCCACGATACCATTCTACGTCTTAAAGGAGATGCTCTTGCACCATAAGACGATAGAGGGAATTAACGCTTTCGTGAAGGACGTCGTTGAACCCTATAGGAAGATATTCGGATAACTATTCATCTTGCCGAGGACTTGGATGAGCAGCTATTCTTCTCTGCGGATGGTCAGTTCTCTCCGCGCGCTTTCGCGAAGAGCTGCTAACTCAGCGATCTCCTTCTGGAGCTTCATCCTCTCATTCTCCAGCTCGAGTATCTTATCCCTGAGCTCCTTGACCCTTCTCTCGAGCTCCTCTATCTGGCTCTTCAGCTCATCATATCTCTTGATCTCGGAGGACATTTTCCAGGCTAGGATGAACCTGGAGAGCTCATCCTCATTCCCCGAGAAGATTACTTGGAAGTTCGCCATACCTCTCCCAGCAAGATGCCTGTTACCGCCCTCCTAAAAATAATTTTCATGGGAGGGTGTCTCGATTCTCGTTAAGATGATGCGCTCTCCTGATCAATGCTTAAGATGAAGGCAGCGGATGCGATCTCAGCGGTGGAGGTTGCCGAAAATACTCGATACGACTCTTAGAGAGGGCGAGCTGTATAAGCGGTTCAAGCGCGAGGTTAGAGTCAAGATCGCCGAGCTGCTAGCCCGCGTCGGCGTTGATAGAATAGAGCTGACGATCGATTACCCCCCCAGGACCACTAGGGAGGATGTGGAGGCGGTAATCGAGGTTCTCAGGAGCTATGATGTCGAGATAGTCTTGCACGGGAGGGCGTATAGGCAGGATGTGGAGGCGGCCGCGAAATATGATGCAGAGGGCGTGGGGGTATACCTCGCGCCAACGTCGCTTCACAGGCAGTTCAAGCTCGGCGGGATGAGCTTTGAGGAGGCGAAGAGGAGGCTGGAGGAGGCCCTGGAGCTCGCGGCATCTTACGGCTTCAAGTATAGGAGGGCGACCATCGAAGATGCTTCGAGGTATTATCTCGGCGAGGATGGCGGCATCGAGGCTCTGGCCAGGCTAGTGAATGACCTCGGGGAAGCCGGGGCAACGGTCGTGAGCGTTCCGGACACATGCGGCATGCTTACGCCCCCGCAGGCAAGGGAATTCTTCGAGGAGCTCACAGCCCTGTGCAAGACCCCGCTCTCAGCTCACTTCCACAATGATTATGGCTACGCCTCGGCGAATACCGTTGAGGCGGCGCTGGCGGGAGCCGATGAGCTTCACGTCTCGGTGCTCGGCATCGGCGATCGGAATGGGATAGCCGACCTATACGAGGTCTCGGCGGCGCTCATTGACATCCACGGAGTCGGCTTGAGGATCGAGCGAAGCAGGCTGAAGGAGCTTTATGATACTTTCTCCAAGCTGACGGGGATAAGGATTCCATTCAGGCATCCATTGAGCTTGGAGGCTCAGACGATTCGGGCGGGAGTCCATCAGTCAATGGCCCTGAAGGCGCCGGAGGGCTACGTCCCCCTCGGAAAACTCAAGCACGACTTCGAGCGCCTCTACTTCGAGGCCACGACTTATCTGAGCAAGAAGCTTATCCAGAGAGTGCTCAAGAACGAGGTGGATGATGAGGTGCTTCAGGAGGTGTCCTCCGCCCTCGCGAGGCTCGCCGAGCAGAGGGGCAGGGAGCTGGGGCCAAGGGAGATCGCGGAGGCTCTTAAGAGCATGGGCTTGGAGATTGACGAGCTCGCACTGCAGAAGCTCCTAAGGCCTCAGAAAGCCTACATCCTCCTAAATCTCGATCCCAGGTTTCCAATTAGGGAGAAGATTCCCGAGATACTGAGCTGGAGTGAGGTGGATCAGGTGGATGAGGTCTATGGAGACGCCGACCTCATAATAGCGGCGCGGCTCGAGGATGACGTCATTGATAGGGTCAAGAGGCTTTTCGGCGACGCGATATTGAGAATCAGGACGCTCATCGCCGACTAGCCGCCTCGAGACCATCAAGAATGATCTTCAAGCGATCTATAAGAGCGAATTCGGACGCTCTTCTCTCGAGGTAGCCCACGTCAATCTTATCGGCGTTGGCGTAGATCACCTTCGCCGCAAGCTCCATTCTCATGTTGCTGGGCTCCCCCGCGATCAGGCTCAAGGCGTAATCCTCGGAGGACAGGATCCTCAACCCCATCCTCTCCACGCATCTTCCAGCCAGCTCATCATCCCATTCAAGCGGCTTGGGCGAGCTCATGAGCACCACCACGCTATTGCTCTCGAGATCGAGGAGGGACATGCCGCCCCGAGGCCCAATAATCTTCTCGAATCCACGGCCCGAGAATGCCTCCACGATCTTATCCATCCCCTCATCAGCCCTCACGGCGAACAATCGATCCCTCGCGATGTAGGGGACACCGTAGAGGGGGAGCGGCCGAAGGCCATAAAACGCGTAGACTACTCCGGATTCCCTCAGAATCCGGGCCGTGCGCTGGATCGAGCGGTCTAGAAGCCTGAACCACGGCGAAGACTCCTCGAGAAATCTGACAACATCCACGCCCCTCACCGAATCTATTTCCTTGACTATCCTCTGGAAGTCCCGGTCCGAGAGCATGGCGACAACTCCGAGAACGAGAGGAGTAAAATATCTTTTGAGGGGCGGCGGCAGCCCCCGGTGGTGGCCAGGAGGACAAGAGGCCGCGGACAGCGGGAGGAGGTCCGGCACGTGATCCACGCGCGGCCCCGCCACGCCTTAGCGCTGCTCCCTCCCGGGCCTAACGCGGTTCGGCGTGCACAGAGGCCGTTGCCCACCCCTACGAGTGGGACGGCCTCTTACGAAGCCCTGCGTGGGCGCGCCCTCCTTCCTCCCGAGCCCGCAGCCGCAGCCTCCCCATCTTCAGGCGCCCACCGGGTTATCTGGCCCCCGCATGTAGCCCATTTCGGGTTACAGGGAAGGGCTAGCTCCCCGGCCCTACCTGCCGCCGCCCATCTAACTCAAAGCCCCTTCAGGGATAATAACCTTACTTGATCGGTGGCCCCGAGTCCCGCGATTCTCAGCCTATTCGCCGTAATCCTCCAGGCTTTTACTGGGCTTGAGGTAGACCTCGACCGCCCCCATCCTCCTCAGGGTCTGCAAAGTTTTACGCGTGAACTTGACCGGGTATCCTAAAGTTCGAGCGATCTCGTTAGATGTATGTGGGCCGTTACTCCTCAGAAAGGTCAGTATTCTAAGCTGCCTCGGATCAGCCGTGCTCTCGGGGAACTTCTTAAACCTCCAGAAATAGGGCATGCAAATCCCCCGAGATCTCTTGGCCCGTATAACGTGGTTTAGCCGAGCTCCTCAAAGGCCGCCCGCACCTCAGCATTACTCGTGCACCTTTCTCCACATTTCCCTCGCGAGCTCTCCATCATACTTGTAGAGATGGAGCTTTTCCTTCGCCCCCTCGCGCCTCTCCTGATGCTCCTCTAGGAACTTCAGCACCTTCTCGGTTAATATCAGCTTCAGCTCACCCGTCAAGAGGGCTCCCGATCTATAATCCTCCTCGATCTTCTTCAGCTTAACATCATCTGGCTCAAAGAAGTAGTAAAGCCACTGGAACGCGACATCGACCTCAGGATTTCCACCCAACTTTTTATGGAGCTCTGCGGTCGGCTGCCCCCCAGAATACGCCTTCCAGATCTTCTTTCTGACGGACTCCTCGTCCTCGTGGAGGTATATGGCTGACTCCGGCTGGCTCGCGCTCATCTTGCCGACTGGGCCCGTGAGTGGCGGGAGGAATTTGCTGTGGATCGCCGCTGCCTTATAGTATCCGAGGCTCTCGGCGAGATCCCTCTGTATCCTCCAGTAGGGGTCCTGATCTATGGCGCATGGTATGAGGCATCGCTTCTTCTCGAACAGCGATGGCACTATCTGGATTGATGGATAGAAGATCATCCCGATGTTCGTCTGCATGTCGAATCCAAAGACTGCTCTCACCCAGCTCATGTTGATCTTTCTCGCCACCTTCAAGGCCATAGGATACATGTTCCCGATGTATTCCGTGTCCTGGAAGATGAAGGTCTTGTCTGGGTCGAATCCGACGGCCGCTATATCGAGAGCATTCTCATGAGCCCATCTCCTCGTCTCGTCGAGTGTAAGACCCCTCTCCTCCTCGAGGAACTTCTCGTCATCGGTCAGCTGTATGTAAACATTGACGCCAAACTTGTCTTGAAGCCACTTCGTGAGGTAGAATGGAATTATGTGGCCTATGTGCATGGGCCCGCTCGGCCCTCTGCCCGTATAGAGGAAGAATCCCCGCCCAGCCTCCCAGTCCTCCAGAACCTTATCGAGGTCTCTGTGAGAGAAGAAGATCTTGCGCCTTAGGAAGTGGTTGAGCTCGCCAGCGAGCCTGCTGATCCTCCGGAGGAGAGCATCATCTATCGGCGACGTCCCGAATCTCTCGATCAACTTATCGTAATCTACCTTGCCCTCAACCTTCCATGGCGTGACTATGAACTCATCTCCAGCTCCGCCGGCCTCAGACATCTCCTTGAGCCGCCTGTTAGGCGTCCCGGCGATATATATGCTAAATCCAGTAACCCTTATTTCCATACTCGCGAGAAAACTTCTAGGTGGGGGTGATGGCGTGTGCCCAGGTGCCAGATCTGCGGGAGAAAGACCGAGAACCTTTACGCAGTCGGCGGGAAGCGGGTCTGCGATAAGTGCAGGTCGAAGGCCGGACCGCCGTAAAGCCCTTCAAAGCCCATTTTTATTTAGCGGGTCTTGAGAAGAGAGGATGAGTGCGGGGAGAATTGCTGGATGAGAGTGCTCTCGATAGGTTGAGGCAGGCGGGGAGGATAGCTAGGAGGGCGCGTGAGGAGGCTCGTAGGCTCATAAGGGAGGCGGCGCTCGTCATCGAGATCTGCGAGGCGGTCGAGGAGATTATTCGCTCCGAAGGCGCTAGGCCGGCCTTCCCATGCAATATCGGCATAAATGAGGTGGCAGCTCACTACACGTCTCCGCCCGGCGATCAGCTAAGAATACCACCGAAGAGCATAGTCAAGGTTGATGTCGGCGCATCTCTCGACGGATACATCGCCGATACTGCTGCATCGGTTGCTCTGGCCCCGGATCTCGAGCCGATTGTTGAGGCGTCGGGAATAGTTCTCCGGGAGGCCGTGAGGGCCATGAGAGCTGGCGTCCCCGTATCGAGGATCGGGCTGGTGGTGCAGGAGACGGCGAGCAGGCTCGGCTTCAAGCCCATAAGAAATCTCACAGGGCACGAGATAGGGCGGAATAAACTCCACGCTGGAACCGCGATACCGAATGTTGGCGGAGCATGTCCCGGCAGGCTCGAGGCTGGCCATATCTACGCGGTTGAGCCGTTTCTCACGACCATGAGGGGGGCTGGAGAAGTGGTTTCCGCAAAGCTCGCGACGATATTCCGCGTGGAGCCCGAGAAGATCTCCCACCAGAAGCTCGGAAAAGATGAGAAGACGCTTATGCAATATCTCATCGAGAGGTTCGGCAACCTGCCATATGCCGCGAGGTGGATTGATGATTATGAGAAGGTTAAGATGGTTCATGAGAGGCTGGTTAAGTCTGGTAGAATACAGCAGTATCCGGTTCTCGTGGAGAGGCTCGGCGAGCCGGTTGCTCAGGCCGAGCACACGGTCATAGTCTTCGAGGATGGATGCGAGGTCATAACTTGAAGCGGCTCATAGAGCTGCTTTCCGCTTCTTCTCCTCACGCTGCTCCGGCTCCTTCACATATATGCCGATGATCCTCATCTTGTCTCCGCCGCATTTAGGGCACTTCTCCTCGACCTCGCCGAAGACATAATCTCCCTCCTTGAATGGCCTAGAGTTTATCGTCGAGCAGCTCAGGCACTTGAGAAAGGTCAGGGGGTTTAGTATCTGCCTCTCCCGGCCACTTGGAAACATACCTCGACCTTCTCCTCGAGGATAACTCCGCTTAGAGCCTCAACTTAATCCTTCACCTAACTAATAATCTCATACCCCATCTCCAGGCGTGATTTTATGATCCCGTATTATGGGATGTGGTCGCGTGAGCTGTTTTTCTTTCGTCCATGAAGCCTTATAATCTCGGCCATTTTCATCGGCTTTCAGGGGCTGGGTCATGGGCGGGGTCGTGGAGGGCGTGAGGCTCATAAATCTGACTCCCCACGAGATAACCATCTACACGGATCGAGGCATATTATCCATACCCCCGAGCGGACAGGTCGCCGGGGTCTCGGTTACCACCATCGAGGTCGCTAGGATTGGAGGCATACCCATAAACCGCGTGGAATACGGCGAGGTCGAGGGGCTACCGGAGCCCCAGCCAAACACATACTACATCGTCTCCCAGCCAGCCCTCCAGGCATTAAAAAGCGCCGGGGTATCCCGCCAAGACATACTGGCG
>JALNJX010000002.1 GCA_023268255.1 Candidatus Wolframiiraptor sinensis | reverse complement strand
AAACAAGGTCATAATCTACGATGGCGAGACCCTGATCGCGCCCCTGCCAGTAACATTCATCAAGCCTAGAGCAGTAGCAAAGGGCGGAGAACCGCTCGCAAACGCCAGAATAGAACTATGGATACTAAACCTAGACGTAAACGAGACCCGCGCGGTCAAGATATCGGCCGCGGACAGCGGTAATGGAACGCTACTACTACCTAACAAGCCCGACGCCGATAATATTAGCATCTCATGGAGGTGGGAGATGAAGTGGGTTGAGAGCGCCACGCCGCAGGTATTCGAGAGAGTCAGGTGGGACAGGATCACAATAACGTGCCCCGACGGAAGTGAATACTACTTGCAGGTGCCTCCGAGCCCCGCCAAGCTCCTGATCAGGAACTTCTGCGGCGAAGGTGTAGCGGTTGCCATCAGCTCTGACTACATCTACCCGGTGGTGCGGGAGGTCAAGTTCGCGAACTTCACGACGAATGAGCAGGGAGAGATAGACAGCTTCACGCTACCAGCATACAGCGGATACCTCATGGTGCCGACAAGCGGATACCTCAACGCGACAATGGGCGTTAAAGCAAGGAATATTACCGAGGAGTTCCACTACAGGTTCAACGTCATCTGGAGGGATGCGGTCGTATACAGTGACAACTTCGTCTTGACCAAGGAGCCCGTGACCTTCGGAGCATCCGAGGTCTATAGCGGGAGATTCATGTTCACACTCAGCAACGCCACCGACCCGGCCTACGCCGTGAGAGGCCTCAACCTGACAATATTCTACCCGAACGTCACGACATACGACTGGGCTGACAACAAATTCGAGAACATCACCATAATCAGCGGGGTTGACGCGGATGGAGTGGTCGAGTTCACGCTACTGCCAGGCCCGAGATTCATGAACACGACCTACAAGTACTTCTTCGCCGCCAACCACAGCGCAATAGGCTGGCTCGAGAACCTCGTGGCCACCCAGCTGGTCCTGAACAACGAGACATTCGGAGACGGCCCGCTCAAAGCCGTGACGAGGACTAGGATAGACGTGCCGATAATGCTCAACGCCGCCAGGGAAGTGATGTTCATAGCCCTCGCATGGAGAGATGAGGCAGGAATAGCCACAGCATACCCGATACCCAACTACAGGATCAGATACGCTATAAGGAACCTCGACGCCGGCATAGTTGCAGCAGAGGGAGAAGCAACGACAACGGCCGATGGAGTGGTCAGGGTCGAGAGCGGAAGAGATCCGACAAGGGTCTTCTGGGCCGGAATGACGATCAGGTACAGGGTCGAGCCGCCAGACCCGACGATGACCCACGCCTTCTACCCAGACGAGGAGCCAACCCACTGGGCAATATCCAGAATCAACGGAACGTCCATAAACCCGATCACCGGCAGGTGCAGCGGAATCTGCGTCCTCAATGCTAGGTGCAAGCCATACTTGATAACGATCGACTACACGGCGATAACAGTCAGGGTAACCGACGTAAACGGCAGGCCTGTAGTCGGAGCCAGGGTCGACCTAATAGACAAGGCTACGATGAAGCTGGCATCATGGTCCGTCACAGTTGATAGATCCTGGGAGGCCAGGCCAATAGAGTGGGTCGCCCTAAGAGACAAGCACGCCATCGAGTACCAGACCAGGGCCAGGGTCATCGGAGGAGCAGGCTCCACAAGGCTCATGAACGTCAGCATAGGGCCGGTCGCATACGACGCCACCGATGACGACGTTATAGATTACAGCATTCCAAGCAGGGGAATAAGCGAGTTCATAACATACATAGTCAGGGTCTACTACTCGCCGCCTGGAGAGGTCAAGGACGGCCTACTATACCAGAAGGCCGAGGGCAGAAGAGCCAAGGTCTATGACAGCACCGAGGATGAGATAACTTGGAAGACGATGCAGCCGAGATACATGTCCGGCGCGAGAATATGGACGCCGCTGCCAACTCAGACCGAGCCAGGAGCCTTGCCGAAGGAGCACGTTGACGTCTCGGCCAAGATAATGGATATAAGCTTCAAGTTCGGATACGCCGGCAAGGAGCTGCCTGAGAAAGTGGCCAGGGATGTGACGGCGACACTTGAAGGCCAGGGAGTAAAGATAACCACGACGGGAGCAGGGCTCAATGCGGTCGGACTCATACCTGGAACCTACACGCTCGAGGTGAAGGCTAAGGGCATAACAGTTGGAAGGGAGTCAATACAGCTGACCAACACGAACGTCGATAGAATGGTATCGCTGGCATTGAAGGATGTGATTGTCGAGGCGGTCGACCTCCTAGGAAGGCCCGTAACCGGATTCGCCGTATCGGTTGAGGGACCATACTACGCCGAGATAACGACGCCGAAGGACAACAAGGCCACGATCGTGGCCGCGGTCGCCCATGAATTCTACACGATAACGGCATCGGTCGAGAGATATGGCGTCAGGACCGCATCCACCTACATGGGAGTGCCCGAGGACAGGATCAGGCTAATGCTGCCGATAGGCGATGTCAAGATAACGGTCGTAGACGTATACGGCAACCCGGTTGGAGCCGCGACGGTTAAGCTGGGGACAGTCGAGACCAAGACTGACGCGCAGGGTACAGCGATCTTCTCAGGAGTGCCGCTTGAGACCGAAGTAGGAGCGCCGGTCAGATATGACGTAGTCGTCGAGAGGGAGACGACCGTCCGAACAACCATCACGACCAGCAGAACGACCACCGAGTTCAGGATATTATTCGGCCTAGGAGACATCAAGGTGATCGTCAGGGGAGCTGCAGGGCAACCGCTCGCCGGAGCCAGGGTTGACGTGCTCAAAGCTGGAGCCCTAGTAGGAACAGCGGTAACAGATGATAAGGGCGAGGCGGTATTCAGAGGCCTACCAGAGGGCACATACACAGTGAGGGTCGACTGGAAGACGTTCAAGGACGAGAAGACCGTGACCCTGAGCGAGGCTGAAATAATGGCTAAGGTGCCCAAGACCGTGGAGTTCGCCTTACCGCCATTCACCGAGATAGCCGGAGTACCGCTGGACTTCGGAACATTCGTCGCGCTGATCGTCGGCATCATACTGCTGGTGATAGTCCTGGCGATAATCATCAGCGAGTACGTCCGCTGGCGCGGCCGCAGGCTCGGCATCTACCCGCCACCACCGCCGAAAAAGTAAAACCCAATATCTTCCCCCACTTTTTTAAACCCCCAATTTTTTTGTAAAAATCGCCGGAGAGATAATCATATCGCCCGAGATAGCATTCTCTGGAGCAAAACCCTAATACACTAGATCCTCGAGCATATCGGGGATGAGGCTGAGACGGGCTGCAATGTTGATCATGATGCTCGCGATTCTCGTGGCAATGGCCCAGGCTGCCCTTTGCCAGGAGCCGGGCGAGAGCTTCGAGACCGCTCCCGCGATCAAGCTCGTGACCGGTGAGATAACTCTACCCGAATCCGGGTACTACATCCTCAACTCGAGCAGGAGTCAGCATATCTATAGGCTCGACGGTCTCCAGGGCGGCTACAGGCTAACGATAATCCTGGAGTTCGCGGGGATCGAGCAGGGGAGGGCGGCGATATCCCTTCACAAGGAGTCCGGCGAGATCATAGCGCAGAGGAGGATCCAGTATGGTGTGGGAACAAGCCAGGAGATGAGCATAGCGTATCAGCCCAGCATCGAGTCGGCGCCCCCCGGCTCCGCCCACTACCTCGCCCTAAGCTGGTACAGCGGCTCCATGAAATACCGCATCCGATTATCGCTGGAGAGCATGGAGGATTATGGGCTCGGGAAGGGTGATGCGGGATCGAGCCCGGAATCCGCCATGCAGCTGCCGGAGCTCTCGCCCGGAAAGATCCTCGAGCTGAAAGGCTACTTAGCATCGCTGGACGATGGGGGAGACATGGCCGATCGCGTGGACTACTATCTCATGGGAGCCAGGTTCAATAGCAGCAAGAGCATCCTCAGGATCAGCATAAAGCCCCTCAGCGACATGAGGGTCTCCGCATCCCTCTACATGGATGATCACAGGGTGGCCTACGGCTCGAGCCGCGAGCCAGGCGGAGAGGTGAGCCTAGAAGTCCCCGGAGAGTGGAAGCTCGATGAGAGGTACAGCTTCACCATCAGAGTTGATAATCTCGCGGACAAGAATGGCGGGGCATACGTCATCAGAGCCTGGATCGAGGAGCAGAACGCGGCGGAGCATCAGGCGACGATGGTCAAGCCGCCGGGAGGGCTGGACGAGCGCGTCCTGACCATGATAGTCATGGCCGGCGCCGCATCCCTGATCGCCATCTCCGTGCTCATGATATTCCTGAGGAGGAGAAGGATCTACCGCGTCGAGGAGGTCGGCTGGTGGGGATACTAGTCGAGGACGAGGTTTAGGATCGCGAGCGCGTAGGCGACCGCCTCCTCAGTCCTGATAGTCCTGACACCCTGCATCGGCATGACGTTCAACACGTAGTCGAAGTGCTCCTCGAGCTTGAAGCCCTGCCTCTCCGCGATCTCGTAAAGCCCCTCCCTCGAGGCGCCGAAAGCGGCGCATACACTCCTCCCCTCCGCGCAGGCCTCCCTGAGCGCCGGTAAAATCTCCCGGACATTAACCCCCCTCCGCGAGGTCGCTACCCTCACATCATAGCCCTCCAGTATCTCGGGAAGCCGCTCATCCACGATAGCGGTCCTGAAGCCCGGGTAAACCTCCGTGCTCCTCCGCGATCTAGCCGTTACTCCGATCCTGCCATCGCCCCGCGGCTCTATCCTCAGGACGACCCTGGAGCCCAGGGCGAGCTTCCGCCTCAGCTTTATCGGCTTCTCAAGGCCCGCCTCCACGATGGATCTAGATCCAGCAGATATGACAAGCCCCTCCCTATAATGAGGGTAGTCAAGGCTCGCGCTCTCCGGGTGAGTTGGAATATTGAGGGGCGGCAGCAGCCCCGCGTAACGGAGCTCGGGTCTTAGCTTGAAGAGCCTCCTCCTCAGATATGGTGCGGTGTTCAGATAATCCATCACCAGCTTTATGAGCTCCGCGTTTCTCCGATCAGGCCTCTCCGGGTCCTCGTGGTATATTATCAGCGCCTCGACCCTCGCCGCCGCGAGAAATCTCGCGAGAAAGCCGAGCCTCAGCATCTTATCCCTGGGGCTCGATGCCTCCCTCGAGAAAGATGATGGTACCAGGACGTCGAGCCTAACCCTCCTCCTCGGCGCCGCGAAACCCTCCATAATCATCCTCCTTAAATGTCCAGGAGAACCCGGATCCTCTTCACAGGCGAATTCGCTTCAATCATCATCATGTGATAGGTGACGCCTTTAACATGAGTTCCCTGAGAATGCCTCCCGGGATCATATCTCTCGCCCCTCAGCATGGCCTTCAGCCTCCACGCATCCCCTTCCCTCCAGATCCCCTCGACCACGACACTGCGCGCCACAAAGCCCTCCGAGTCGAAGAGTATTATCAGCTTCTCGATCCAGTCGTAGAGGAGCTCCTCGAGATCTGCTCCAGACGCCTCAACAACCCTCTCCTCAGACTCGAGGACCCCAGATGGATCCGTGAGAACCTCGTAGAATGCCAGAGCAGCCTGCCTATAAGCCTCCTCCAAGCTCGGCCCCCAAGCCTCGAGGAAGACATCACTCACGTGCTCGAGAAATCTATACCCCCCAGACATCCCGCAAACCAGATACCTCAGGAGAGAAACTTAAAGGTAAAAAGGGGATGGTGGGGAGGGGCATTTGGACAGCCCTTCACCTGCCTCAAGCTTCTCACCACTCCCTTGCGGATTTTCAAAATTACGATCACAGGCTTCATCAGGGCTTTTATCCTGCCCCTCCGCCCGCATCGGCGCCATTGATTGTCCTCAGAATACCCAGTAGCCTCCTCAACACCCTCTTCTCATCCCTTGCCTTCGGCGGAAAAACATTTCTCTCCTCCTTCAATATGGTGGCTGTCAACGCGTTCAGGCATCTCCTAGCACAGCCGCTATAACGCTTCCTATATTTCCTTGGGATCTTCTCCATCGCATTCTCGACGATCTCGCCGCGAACCTCCATTAACCGCATCCTCATGATCCTCGATCTCATCCTCGAGGTCTATCCCGAGCAGGTGCCTCTGGCGCAATCTCAACAGCTCATCGGCCAGCGCCCTCTCCTTCATCAATAATGGCTTAAACTCCACGTCGAGAGGCGTGATCTCCTTGAAATGGCGATCTCCCCTCCAGCTTTAGAGCCCCGGAGCAGATCCTCACCAGATATACCTCGTCGGGATCACAATACTCCCTTATCAGCGCCACTCTCTAGCCCTCCTCTCCGACTCCTCATCCTCCTATGCTCCTCCAGAACCCTTCTCTGAACATCATCCGGGTATAATGCGTAAATGTGCCCGATCCACTCGGATGAGGATGGGCTCCTATTAATCCTCCCGACCACGAGGATCCTGCTCCAATACGCTCATCTCAGCCTCATGGATCGAGATGACCCCTCCTCACGCCTATAAGGGCTCGCGGACAAGCCCCACTTTCAACCATCCCCCAATATCTCGTTAGGAAGGCCATGGATGCCGGGCTTGGAGAGGCCAGAATAGCCAGAATAAGGGGCGTCAAGGGCAGGGGAATATTCTTATACAACGTTTATCCGCCAACGATACCCGACATATACGCCATAATAGTCAAGCCGAGGAGAGACCTGGAGATAAAATATCCCTGTGAGGTCAGGATGGAGGATGGAGCGATAATAGTGATAGATAGGGAGAAAATCCAGAAAATAGTGTCCAGAGAAGGGCCCTAGAAAGGAATCGTAGCAAGAGCTCTACCAAATCTTTCGCACATGCATAAGTTTGCCCCCGAGAATCTCGTTAAAGATTCGGAGAATCCTCCCAGATGAAACTTTCCTTTAAGAGATCGTCCGTCGCCCTTTCTCTCACCGGCTTTTACCAAAGGATGCTCACCCGCGATCTGCTGGCCTGCCTCTTCCCTCTCACCGGATTTTCGCCTAAACGGCGTGCATCCTCGAGGCCGGGATCCCTACTTGCCTGCTGGTTGACCCCCTTTGCCAGCTTGCTGGGCTTCGGAGAGTCTCCTGTACAGCGCCTCGACGAGCCTCCTGAGTTCATTAGCCCTCTGAGCATAGCTCGCGAGCGCCTCCTCCCTGGTCCGCAAAGCCGCGTTAAGGTTTTCCATTCTCCGCTTGATGAGTTCGATGGCCTGATCGAGGGGCTGCTTAACGATCACTCCAGCCCCCAAGCTGACGTGAACCTCCTTGATGCTCCTTACCTCCGCTTGAATCAGGTTTCCGCCGCCTATCGGGATCAACAGGTTGGAGGCCGAGCCCCGCGCCCTCAGCTCCTCGAGAAGATCGAGGGCGTTCTCGTGATCGCTCAAAACCGCCCTCAAGGCCGCGATCGAGCTCTGAAGCTCGCTCAAAGCCCTTTCGAGAACCTGGAGCTCCGCCACCGCCCTAGCCAGCTGCTGCTCAAGAGCCGGCGCGCCCATAAAACCTCGACAAGCGAGCAAGGTCGAGGTGACTATATATACTGTTCCATCGCAGCCGAGATCCCGGGACATGAGAATCTCCGAGGCTCAGATGAGGATGCTCGAGTTCGAGAGGGCGCGTGGATGGAATAGGTTCGCGGAGTCCCAGATCTTCACACACCTCATCGAGGAGATTTCGGAGATCGGGAGGCATATACTCGTCAGGGAGGGGTATAAGGTACGGGGCTTGGGCCACGAGGTGCCGGAGGACGATGTTGCTAGGGAGTTCGGACAAGCATTCTCACTCCTCCTCCAGCTCGCGAACAGGCTAGGAGTAGACCTGGAGAAGGCGTTCTCAGAGGAGATAGATAGGATGGAGAAGAGATTCGACCCGGAGAAGTGGAGGAGCTACTTAGAGAAGGGTTTGAGCCGCGGCTAAGGCGCCCCTCCTCGCCTCAGCCAGGGAGTCGCCTCCAGCAATCAGGATCACGTCTCCATCCACGGGCCCGAGCTCGCCGACAAGCCGGGACGCGAAGTCGGGCTTCTCCGCCGAGAGATCCGAGACGCCGGGCATCAGGAGCCTCCCGCCGAGATACGTCAAGACCATCAGAGCTCTTGCGCCAGCTTTAATCGCCTCATCCCTCTGCTCAAGCCCTCTGGCGACCCTGCCAGCAGCCCCGTGAACTATCACCGCGTAGCTCGCCGGATAGCTCCATGGAAGCCCCGACCTCACGGGCCCAGCATCCTTAAGCCTCCTCTCCAGCTCGCGGAAAAGCTCCTCGCCCTTCTCGCTGAGAGCGCATCCACCCCTGCCGATAACCCTCACGAGGGACTCAGATCTCAGCCTCTGAATGAGCGTTCTCACAGCGCCCTCGCCCAACCCCAGGAGCTCCGCGAGCTTCTTCCTCCCAATCGGCGCCTCCCTCCCTATCACCAGAATGGCCTCGAGAAGGTGCAGGCTCTGGAAGCTGGGTCGTGGGCCGGGAGAGGCTGAGGCGATGGAATCCAGGAAGCGCTTCAGCTCCATTCCGGGAATAGGTTTGAGCGCTCCCGGAGTTAAATCCCTTGCCTAGCGCCTGCCGAGGATCAGCGACTTAACGAGCTCCCTCGTGAAGGGCTCGAGGTCATCGAGGCCCTGACCCGTCCCCACGAAGATTATCGGCTTTCCCGTCACATAGCTTATCGAGATCGCGGATCCTCCCCTGGCATCCGCATCGAGCTTGGCGAGGATGACATAGTCCACGCCGACGTATTCATCGAACCTCTTAGCCTGCTCGACGGCGGCGTTTCCGGCGAGCGCGTCGCCGACATAGATGACGAGATCCGGGCCCACGACCCGCTTAATCTTCCTCATCTCCTCGAGCAGGTTATGATCCACCTCCGTTCTGCCGGCCGTATCTATGAGGACGGCCTGCACTCTGCTCGCCCTAGCGCTCATCACGGCGTCCATCGCGACCGCTGCCGGATCCGCTCCATACCTCTGACTGACAACCCTTATGCCGGCGGCCCCAGCGAGCCTCTGAAGTTGCTCGATGGCTCCAGCCCTGAAGGTGTCCGCGGCGGCTATCAGGCACCTGAACCCGTGCCTCTGGAGAAATCTCGCGAGCTTGACGACCGTCGTAGTCTTCCCGCCGCCATTAGGCCCCACGAAGAGTATCACGAAGGGCTCGCCGCTCGAGGCCTTCTCGCGAATCCTCTTCAGGAGATCATCGGGGGACCCCTCCCTAATCACCGAGTCGAGTATCCCGGCCATGAGCTCCAGCATCTCGCCCCCGCCATCCCCGAACCTCTTCACCCTGATTAGCCTGAGCCTCTCGGCGAGCTCCTCCCCGAGCTTCTCAGCCACCTCAACAGCGACGTCATTCGATATCAGAGCGAGCTTGAAGTCCTCGGCATACGCCTTTATCTCCTCATCCGAGAGCTTCCGGGTCTTAAGCGCCTCGGCAACGCCCTCAAGAGCTCTTCTGATGCCGTCGAGCATCTCCCCCTCAGGACCTCCTAGCCTCGGACGCCATGGCGCTAACCATTATCCTACCGGCCAGGAGCATGTCCTCGATTGAAAGAAAGTATCTCGCAGAGTAGTTGAACATGAGGTTAGCCTTCGGCTCAACATACTCCTCCCTCTTACCGGCCCAGAGCTGTATGAGAATCCTGACCCTCGGCAGGAAGTTGAAGGAATAGCTGATTCCTCCCAGCTTCTCCCTTCTACCGCCAAGCCTCCTGCACGCGGCCTCATACTTCTCGGAGTCGTAGCCGAAGGTCCTCGCGAGGGGCCTCACCACGTATCTGTCGAAATAGCTCCGGTAAAGCTTCCCCCTCGGAAAGTCCGTGAACTGGGTCCAATCCTCCTTCCTCCCAACGCCGCCCGAGGATGAGAGATACCTGAGAATGATGTACGCTGTTTCGAGGGGCGCGCTCTTGCCCGCTATCAAGTCCACGACCTCGCCCTCATCAAGCTCGACCGAGTAAGTCCGCGTGAGCAGGTTCACTATGTATCTCCCGCGCCTGCCGCCGGGCCTGGGAGGCTCGAGGTAGATGACGCCGCAGCGCTTGGCAACCTGGTCGCCATCGAGCTTCACGAGCTCTTGGAATATCCGCTTGCACTCCTCCTCACTCGGCTGCATCAGCCTGCTCCAGGAGCTCATTCTCGGAGGCACCAGCCCAGGCTGAATTCCTCAGAGAGCCTTATTTTGGTTTTGCTGACAATCCGGCGTGCCAATCGTTATATTGGGCGCATCCCAATCACGCTCGAGGAGCTCATTCATGCCGCGCGAACCCAAACTCCAGACTATATTCGAGATAATATCCGTGGGATATGAGCTGCTCGACGGCAGGGTCGTCAACACTAATGCGAGCTGGCTCGCCGGGCAGATAAGCTCCCTCGGCGGCAGGGTCTCCAGGATAACCGTCGTCGGCGATGACGTGGGCGAGATAAGCTCAGCGATAAGGGAGGCGATGAGAAGAGGGGCGGACTGGATAATAACTAGCGGAGGACTCGGGCCCACCTATGACGACATGACGCTCCAGGGCGTGGCCAAGGCCGCCGGGAGAAGGCTCGCCCTAAACAGAAGGGCTCTCGAGATGATAAAGAAGCGGTATGAGGAGCTCGCGAGAGAGGGCGTGGTGGAGTCGGCCGAGCTGACGCCCCCGAGGATGAAGATGGCAATGCTACCGCGGGGAGCCAAGCCCCTCGAGAACGAGGTTGGAACAGCTCCAGGAGTGCTCCTCAGGGCCGGAAGAAGCTGGATAGTCTGCCTGCCGGGAGTCCCGAGCGAGCTCCAAGACATATTCCTGAAGAGGGTTAAGCCGATCCTCGAGAAGAAGATTAAGAAGATAGTGTCAGCTGACAGGTGGATTCACGTGAAGGGCGTTCCCGAGTCTGTGCTAGCCCCGAGGATCGATGAGCTGAGAACCAGGGCTCCAGGCCTTTACATCAAGTCGCATCCGGATAAGAGGGAGGGCACATCATTCATACGAGTCTACTTGAGGATTATTGGGAGGAGGAAGCAGGCTTGCGAGAGAGTTCTCGACGAGATAGAGGAGAAGCTGATCAAGGCGGTTAAGGAGCTCGGCGGAGAGATCCTGAAGCCGGAGGGTGAAGCTGGTTGAGCGCGTGGAGCGAGCTCGACGCGGGCTCGAATGACCCCCAACGAAAAGCCTTCAAGATCATAGCGGACTACATTCGCGATTTCAGACGCGGCCTGGAGGATGGAAGAAGTACGCGCATCAGCGCGAAGCAGGTAGAGAGGATCATCTTTCTCGGGATCGGCGGCTCCGGTATAATCTGCGATGTCGCCTCCAAGATCCTCTCGAGAGGCGGCGTGAAGACGGCTGTCCAAAGAAGCTATGGGCTTAAAAGCCTCGACTGGGATCTCGCGATAGCCGTAAGCCACTCCGGAAACACCGCCGAGACCATTAAGCCCGCGATGAGGCTCATCGACGCAGGAGTCCCATGCATATTCGTGACGAGCGGCGGAGCGCTCATGAAGCTCGGAGAAAAGTACGGGGTGCCGGTAGTCCCGGTCCGGGGAGACGTCCCTCCGAGATACGCTTTCCCGAGCATGCTCGGCGCCACGCTGGGGGTGCTCGAATCGCTGGGCCTCATAAAAATTGACCTCGACTACAGAGCGCTGGAGTATCATCGAGCTGGATTGAGCGAGGTCGTGCCATCCGAGAATAATCCCGCGAAAAGGCTCGCGGAGAGAATAGCATCATCTCTCCCGGTGATCTACGCGTATGAGGATGTCAGGGAGGCGGGTTACAGGCTTAAGTGCCAGCTAAACGAGAACGCGAAGATGTACTGCTGCTACGCGGAGTTCCCCGAGGCTCTTCACAACGACTTGGAAGCATTACCGGATAACGCCATCATAATCGTGCTGAGGAGCATCAAGGAGCTGCCGGAGATCTCGAGGACTATAGAGGCGCTCAGCGCGCTCATAGGTGGCGAGAAGATAATCTCCGTGAAGGTGGATGCGCGGGATGAGGTGGAGGAGCTCCTGAAGCTCTTCATATTCGCTGATTACGTCTCACTCTACGCCGCAACTCTCCGCGGAGCGGATCCGCTCTCGGTTCCGCGAATGAGCGAGCTGAAGAAGCTGAACCCGGTTTATGGCGAGGTGCTGGGAGAGGTGGAGAGGAAAATTGCAGGCTCTTAAGATCCTCGCGAGAAGGCTGAAGCTCTCCCTCGTGATAGCGGCGATATTCATCGGATTTATGCTCGCGGGAATATTCTACCCCATGAGCGACGAGGAGGGATGGGAGATCCAGAAGAAGCTCGAGGAGCTCGGCAAAAATAACCTCGAGCTCGAGATCTTCTCCAACAACATGATGGTCGCCCTCACCGGCATGATACCATTCGCCGGGCCGCCGCTCGCTGGTTACATAGTATTCAACACGGGAAGGTTTCTCGGCTGGACCTCGGCCCAGCTCGAGATACCGGCCGACATAATGATCGCCATGACGCTCATCATCATACTCCTGACGGGCTACGGCATCCTCGAGTTCATGGGCTACGGGATAGCGGTCGCCGAATCCCTCACGATCTCCTACTACATCATCGGCAGGAGATGGCTCCTGAAAAGAGAGCTGAAAATGCTCCTCCTAGCAATCGCGCTCTCAGCGCTCTTCCTAGCGCTCGGAGCTGTGATCGAGGCAGCGCTAGTAAGAAGCTTTGGCAGCCTAATTGAATCAGCTGGAATGATTTGAGGGATGCGCGCCGGGGGTGGGATTTGAACCCACGCGCCCCGCACGAGGGGCATCGGCTATCCCGGCTCTGACCAGTCCTCCCACGATCTCGAGGCCGACCCACTACCTGGCTATGGGACCCCGGCTCTCAGAAAATCTACCAGCATAGATTACTATTTGGCACTTTCTCCGGGGTTAATGAGAATGGCGCCGGGGGCGGGATTTGAACCCGCGCGGCCCCGAAGGGCCACGGGCTATCTCCCGAGAAGGGCATACTCGGCTCAAGGCCCGCGCCTTTTCCTGGCTTGGCTACCCCGGCTCAGCTCATGCTGAATCAGCCCTAGCTTTATTGTTTCCGACCTGGGTCGGAGTTATTTCGAGCCCGGCTCCCAGCTTCTCAGGTATCTCGCCTGCTCCTCGGTGAGCTCCTCTACTTCGGCTCCCATGGACTCGAGCTTGAGCCTCGCGACCAGCTCATCGAGCTCCCTCGGAACATCTAGGACGCCTATGGGCAGCTTTCCCCGATTACTGGCGAGGTACTCGGCGGAGAGTGCTTGGAGGCTGAATGACATGTCCATCACGTCGCTTGGGTGGCCCTCCGCGCAGACGAGGTTCACGAGCCTGCCCTCGCCCAGGAGATAAAGCCTCCTTCCATCCTCCAGCACATACATTTCAACGCACGGCAGGATTCTCTCCTTTCTAATGCTCATGGTCTCGAGATCCCTCTTATCTATCTCGACGTCGAAGTGGCCCGCGTTCGCCAGGATCGCGCCATCCCTCATGAGCTTGAAGTGCTCTCCCCTTATCACGGAGATGTTCCCAGTTGCCGTTATGAAGAGCTCGCCATGAGCCGCCGCCCTCTTCATGCTCTCAACCGCGAAACCATCCATGAGCGCTTTCAAGGCCCTTATCGGATTCGCCTCGACTACCGTAACCCTCGCACCCATCCCCCTGAGCCTCTGCGCTATGCCAGAGCCCACATTCCCATAGCCGGCCACCACGACGTCCCTGCCGGCGAGGAGCATGCCCGTGGCCCTGATCACGCCGTCGAGAGCCGACTGGCCTGTGCCGATCGGGTTATCGAAGAGCTTCTTCGACTCGGCATCATTCACGGCCACGACCGGGTATAGGAGCCTACCCTCCCTTGCGAGAGCCCTCAGCCTTAGAACGCCGGTAGTCGTCTCCTCGCATCCGCCGATCATCCCGCCGACAAGCTCCCGCACATCAAGATCACCGATGACGGGCCTTACATACTTGAGCTCCTCGGACTCCACGCTATAATAGAGCTTGTGTATCGTCGAGATCAGGTCGGCCCCATCATCTATGGTGATCTGCGGCTCATCAGCGAGAACGCGGCCTATGCACTCATAATACTCCCTCACCGTCTGGCCCCTGAAAGCATAAACCCTGGTCCCGCGCGCGGCGAGGGCCGCCGCCACATCATCCTGAGTGCTCATGGGGTTTGATGCGCAGATGCTCACCTCGGCACCGCCTTCCTCCAATACTTCGACGAGGATCGCGGTCTCGGTCGTGACGTGGAGGCAAGCCCCTATCCTCAGCCCTCTTAGCGGTTTCTCCCTTCTAAATCTCTCCAAAATTTTCATGAGGACCGGCGTGAAGTTCTTGGTCCACTCTATCCTCCTCTCGCCGACCTCGGCCAAGCTCGGATCCCTAATCCAGCTCGCCCCCATCATCAGCATCAAACAAGCCTATTCGCGGAATTAAGTCTTAGAGACGCGGCATGATATTGCTTGACCTCCTCCAGCTCGAGGACGGCGTGCTAGTTTATTAGCTGCCGGTGCGCAGGTAAGCTCGTCGTGGAATTGAGCTGGGAGGAGCTCATCAGGACCAAAGAAGGCTATCTCAAGATCCTAGATGAAGTCTTCTCGGCACTCCCGAAATCCGCCAAGAGCGCCGGTGATAGAATGATAATCCTGAACCCCGAGATACTCCATGAGAGCAGGAGAACTATCGTGACGAACTTCAGGGATCTGGCCGATAAGCTTAGCAGGGATCCATCGCATCTCGCGAAGTTCATCGCGAAGGAGTCGGGTAGGCCGAGCTCGATCGAGGGCGAGAGGCTGATAATCCAGGGCAGGCTCTCCCTCGAGGAGCTGAGGAAACTCCTAGAACTTTACGTCAAGGAGTTCGTGAAATGCCCGATCTGCGGCGGCCTGGACACGAAGATTACATCCGAGAAGAGGCTTAGATTTCTCGTGTGCGAGATCTGCGGCGCCAAGAATCCCGTTAGAAAGCTCTAAAGGTCGGAGAATTTTTAAGAGCGCCCCGGGCGGAGATTCACGGGAGAAATGCCGAAGAGCAGGCCGCCGGTTGCCATAGAGGTCTTGGACCTCCTGAACTTGGCGCGGCTCGCGATGAGCATGACGGATATACAGCCTCTCCTCTGGCTCTTCGAGCATAAGGGCGCGCTGATACTCGGAAGCCTCCTATCCATACCATACTGGCGCGGAGGCCTACCGATCTTCGTATATGCGCAGGCTCCGGATAATGTGCGGGGTGCGTGCTATCTAGCCTACACGAGCATGGAGCGCGAAGAGGCCCTCCTCGCGCGAAGCACCGATAGCAGCAGATACGTGTATGGGCCGATAATCGAGGTCGAGAGCCCGCCCGAGCCGTTCATCGAGGCACTCTCCTCCAGGCAGGCTCCGAGACCCATGCCCATACCTGCTAGAGCTAAGAGCATTTCATCTCTTCTAAGAGCGCTCGTGACGCTGAGCGATGAAGCTTACTCACCGCCAATATGGCATTATGAGGCTGGAGAGGGGAAGCATATACTCGGCGTGATAACGCCGCTCTACGACTACTATGACGCTGACGCCCTCCCGATATTCCTCTATGTTGAGGTGGAGGAGGAACCGGGCCCATTCATAAGATACCTAGCGCTAAACGGCGAGGAGATAATCGAGTACTCCTCGAGCATATCCACGCCAAAATACTTCTATGGCCGGGTGGTGACTGTTAAGCAAATGCCCTTCCTGAGATCATTCAATGATCAGCGTTGATGAATGCATTTTACTGCTTCCAAAGCTCCTTTCTCAACAGATCCCTGACGGCGGTCCGCATCACAGCGCTCCTACTCGGGTAAGCTCCCCTTTTCACCAGCTCATCCATACCCTCGATCAATGCTTCAGGCATTTTAACAGAGATGAGCTTCATACACCAGATTCACCCCGCGACCCCTAGTATTATCCCGGCCTCTCATAAAACTTTCCGGGAAGCATACACCCTGGGTTCTCAGTTTTACAGCAACATGCATTTTACCTATAATTGAAAAATGCAAAAAACGATGCGTCTCTTAGGAGCGTGAAACAGCAGCATATTAGTTCTTCGCCTCCAGCGCTTAAATCCGGCCATGCCTAGGTTTATAAGTAACCTCTGAGCACATCATCCCTGGAGATATAGTTTGGAGTGAGGTGATCTGGAAATATGGCAGCGGAAATTCCCGTAATTATTCTCCGTGAGGGGACTCAGAGGACGAGAGGAAGAGATGCTCAGCTCAATAACATAATGGTCGCCAAGGTGATCGCCGAGGCCATGCGCTCATCCCTAGGGCCTAGGGGCATGGATAAGATGCTCGTGGACAGTTTCGGGGACGTGACGATAACGAGCGACGGCGCTACGATCCTGAAGGAGATGGAGGTTGAGCACCCGGTCGCGAAGATGCTGGTCGAGGTGGCCAAGGCCCAGGACGCCGAGGTCGGAGATGGAACCACGACGGTCGTAGTACTCGCCGGAGAGCTGCTGGCGAAAGCTGAGGAGCTGATTGAGAAAGAAGTTCACCCGTCAATAATAATCGACGGTTATAAGAAAGCGGCAGTGAAGGCGTTGGAGGTATACGACCAGATAGCGGTGCCGGTCTCAGTAGAAGATAAGGAGACTCTGAAGAAGATCGCGAAGACGTCGATGTCCGCGAAAGTAGTCTCAGAGGACGCCGATTATTTGGCGGAGATAGTGGTTGACGCGATCCTGAGGGTCGCGGAGCAGGTCAATGGAAAGTGGACGGTGGATCTTGATAACATAAAGCTGGAGAAGAAGGAGGGCCAGTCAATAAGAGATACATCAATAATAGATGGAGTAGTCTTAGATAAGGAGGTTGTTCACCCCGGGATGCCAAAGATCGTGCACGACGCGAAGATAGCGCTTCTCGACGCGCCCCTCGAGATAGAGAAGACGGAGTTCGACGCCAAGCTCCACATAGAGACTCCCGAGCAGATGAAGGCCTTCATGGAGCAGGAGGAGCAGATGCTCAAGGAGATGGTCGATAAGATCGCCGCGGCGGGAGCAAACGTGGTCATATGCCAGAAGGGCATAGACGATGTCGCCCAGCACTTCCTAGCTAGGAAGGGAATCCTAGCGGTAAGAAGAGTGAAGAGGTCGGATATCGAGAAGGTCGCGAGAGCCACTGGAGCGAGGATAATCACGAGGATCGAGGAGATCTCGGAAAAGGATCTCGGCAGGGCGAAGCTCGTCGAGGAGAGAAGGGTCGGCGAGGACAAGATGGTCTTCATAGAGGGGTGCGAGAACCCGAAGGCAATAACGATATTGATCAGAGGTGGAACTAAGAGGCTCGTCGATGAGGCCGAGAGATCGATAAAGGATGCGCTGAACGTGGTGAAGGACGTGCTCGTAGAGCCCAAAATCGTGGCCGGCGGAGGTGCGCCCGAGATAGAGATTTCACTCGCGCTGAGGGACTACGCGAAGACGCTGCCCGGCAAGGAGCAGCTCGCGGTGGAGAAGTTCGCCGAGGCCGTGGAGATAGTCCCAGCACAGCTCGCGGAGAACGCGGGTCTCGACCCCATCGAGGCGCTCGTAAACCTGAGGGCGAAGCACAAGGAAGGCCAGAGATGGGCTGGGATAAACGTCTTCGAGGGCAAGATCGATGACATGTACAAGCTCAATGTCTTGGAGCCGGTCTTGGTCAAGAAGCAGGCGATAAAATCCGCCGTAGAGGCGGCTGCAATGATACTCCGGATCGACGACATAATAGCAGCATCGAGACTGGAGGAGAAGAAGGGCGGCAAGGGTAAAGAGGAGAAGGAGGAGGAGGAAGAGACATCCACATCTACTGACTGAGGATAAGAAGATGAGTGAGGACCCCTACAAGTCCCGTCCCCTCACCAGATACGAGAAGGCCAGAATAATTGCTGGAAGAGCGTTGCAGCTGGCGCTCGGAGCATTTCCGCTAGTCCCGGTTAAGCCTGACGACACACCGATAGAGATAGCGAGGCGGGAGTTCGAGGCAGGAGTCCTGCCGATCATAATCAAGAGAAGAAAACCCGATGGAAGCTACGTCAACATACCATTAAAGGACCTGCTAAAGCCTATTGAGGAGATTGCGTAAAGCGCTCTTTTCATTTTATCCCCATTTTATTCTTTTCCTGGATTATTTGCAAGCTTTCCTCCCATAGTGTTACCTGCGTATTTACTCGAGGCTTCCTTTCGCGCATAGTTTAATTTCCGGAAGGGTAGTTAGGCCATAGATGTATCGCGCGGGATTGAGGGAGCTCAAGCTCATCTACTCATCAAAGCCTAAATGGTATTTCAGGCAGGCTGAGAGGACCCTGACCGCGATACTCGAGTCATATCTCTCAATCTTCGAGCCGAAAAAGCTGCTAAGAGCCCTCGCCTCGCCGACATTCTTCGACGGCTTAGTTGCATCAGCCTCCCTGGATGAGCTGGGAGGAGGGGCCACGAGCATAGTCGCCGTAACTCTAAAGAATTTCATAAGGCCCGATTCCGGCCTCGCCGTTGTCGGGGGAAAGAGACCGCATGGATATAAGGTTCCGGAGGAGCTGGATGCGCTCGCGAGCATCTTCGGATTCGATGAAAAGACGTTGGAGCGGCTGAAGTATGCCAGCAGGATGGTCGCTAAGGTCGATAGCGCCGCGATACAGGATGGGTTCCAGCTATACCTCCACCTTATGATAGTGAGCTGGGATGGCGCGTGGGTGATAATTCAGCAGGGGATTAAGCCCATGACAAACCTCGTCAGGAGATATCACTGGATCTCGGCGCAGTTGAGGAGCTTCGTCGAGGAGCCTCATAGCGGGATAGTCTCGGCGGCGAGAGAGGAGATCGTGCTCGACATGACGAGCCGGGATAGCCGAGAGTCCAGGAAAGCATGCGTCGAGGCCGTGAACAACGATATAGAGGCGCTGAAGAAGTTCAGCAGGGGGATAGCCGGAGGACAATCAACACTCATAGAGTTCGATGCCGGGGAGCCGAGAAAATTCCCGCTAAGCATACCAAAGGTCAGCTGGTCATCCCTCCTAGCGATTCACGAGTCATCTCCTGAAGATTATGAGGCGCTTCTAGCGATCAGGGGCGTCGGCCCGAGCATGGTGAGGTTCCTGGCGGCGGCCGCCGCTGCCCTTTACGATGCCCCGCCGAGCTTCAGGGATCCCGCGATATTATTCAGCGAGCTGCCGGTGAAGATGGGGACCGATAAGCCGCTCTACGAGCTCGTCGAGGCGATAAAAAACTCGAGGCTGAGCTTTGCCGAGAAGAGGAAGGCCCTCAATAGGTTGATATCGGTCTTCAAGCGCCTCGAGGAGTATTCCTGAAGAGGCTAGCGCTCCCTCTTCCCGGCTATGAACTCCTCGACCATCTGCCTCGCGACGTCATCCGGGTACTGGATTGGCGGGCTCTTCATGAAGTAGGCTGAGGGGCTGATTAGAACTCCGGCAACGCCGCGATCCTTACCTATCTTCGCGCAGCGGATGGCGTCTATGACGACTCCCGCGGAGTTCGGGCTATCCCAGACCTCGAGCTTCGCCTCAATGTTTAGTGGGCAGCCGCCGAAGGCCGTCCCCTCGATCCTGATATAGCACCACTTCCTATCCTTGAGCCAAGGCACGTAGTCGCTCGGCCCTATGTGAATGTTCTCCTCTCCTATGTCGTATGGTATTAGACTCGCGACGGCACTCGTCTTCGAGATCTTCTTCGAGGTCAACCTCTCCCTCTCAAGCATGTTGAGGAAATCCGTGTTGCCGCCGAAGTTGAGCTGATAAGTCCTCTCGATCTTCACGCCCCTATCAACCAGGAGCTTTACAAGTACCCTGTGAAGTATCGTGGCGCCGACCTGGCTCTTGACATCATCGCCTATCACCGGGACCCCGCGCTTCTCGAATATCTCCTGCCACCTGGGCTCCCTGGCTATGAAGACCGGTATGCCGTTGACGAAAGCGGCGCCGGCGTCGAGGACCTGCTCGACATACCACTTCGTCGCCGACTCGCTTCCGACCGGAAGGAAGTTCACGACGACGTCTGCACCGGCGCTCTTCAGGACATCGGCGACGTCCACGGTCGGCGATGGATGCTTCTCTATCACCCCTTGGAGGTATTTTCCGAGGCTATCATGCGTCATCCCTCTCATGACCTCGACTCCGATCCTTGGGACATCGGCGAACTTCATGGTGCAGTTCGGAGGAGCGAAGATCGCCTCTGAAAGATCCTTGCCGACCTTATTCTTGTCTATGTCGAATGCTGCCACGAACTCGATATCGCTGACATGATATGGGCCAAGTTTGACATGCATCAGCCCGGGAATAAAATCATTCTCATCAGCATCCCTATAGTAGTAGACTCCTTGGACTAGGGCTGAGGCGCAGTTGCCAACGCCAATGATCGCGACCCTAACCTTGGGCATACATATTCGGTGTTCTCGGCGGCTTATAGCTATTTCATGCCCATGAAATAGCTATAGCCTCTCCGACAGCTCCTTCAGGAAGCTTTTGGCCGTCTCGAGCGCCCTCTCACCCTTCCTCGTCAGGACGTAATATTTTCTCTGAGGCCCCCTGCTATCGGCCTCGGAGCCCGCTGAGGCTATCAGCCCCTCTGATTGCAGCTTGTAGAGGACGATGTAGCAGGTTACTCTGCCGGGCTTAAAGCCGAATCTCTCCTCGATCCTCTTCACGATTTCATAGCCGTAAAGTGGGCCCCCCTTGAGCAGGCTCAGGACGTAGAGCCAGAGATTCTCGACCGTCAGCTTCCGAACAAGCCTCATGTAAGCCGCGGTCTCCCTCAAACCCCCTCCTCGGCACGAGCACTACTCCGGGTGGATAAGAAGCTTGCTTGAGGTTCCTAGGACTGTGTAAGCCGACGCGGGAGGAATTGAAGAAGTATGAGGAGAGAAGCGGAGAGAAATACAGGAAGCGATATAGCGGCTGTGCTAGGAGATGTCTGAATTCGCTGACAATTGCCGTATTGAGGAAGGAGAAGGTGATTTCTCCGCCAAGGGCAAGGAACCGGAAGGAGATACTGAGGAGGTTGCTAGGAATTCTGAAGGCCTACAATGGGCTATTGTGGGTGGAGGGGCAGGATAAAGCCCTAATGAGGCCTGTGGTGGGATCTTAGATGCTCCATAAAGGAGTGGTTATCTCTTTGATGCAGGCGAAGGGTCGTCCAAATGCCCCCTCCCTTTCCAAACCCCCCTTTTCTTTTTAGTTTTTAATTTTTAGTTTTTTAAGATCCCCAAAATTTCCAGCGAGCGAATGCCATGAAGTACCGCGGAGTGATAATGGACTTGGATGGCTGCGTCTACCTCGACTACGTGCCCACGGAGGGCGCAGTGGAAGCCCTGAATAAGCTCAGAAGCCTGGGGGTTAGAGTGATCTACGTCACGAATAATCCTGAGACGACATCGGAGGAGCTTGCTGAGAGGCTCCGCGGACTCGGCGTCGAGTGCTCGCCCGAGGACTTTCTAACAGTTGGGGAAGCAGCCGCATCCTACATATCCTCGAGATCCGGTTCGAGCAGGGTTCTAGTGATCGCCGGAGATGGTGTCAGGGAGTATTGCAGGCGCATGGGGCATAGGATCTTAGATCTCGATGAGTGGAGCGAGGCCGAGTACGTCGTCGTCGGCTTCGACCGCGAGATAAATTACCGGAAGCTCGTGGCGGGATTAAGAGCGCTACTGAATGGCGCGGTGTTCATAGGAACGAATCCCGATGCGGTTCACCCGGGAAGAAATGGGCCGGAGCCCGGGTCTGGGGCCTTCGTCGTCATATTCGAGTACATGACTGGGATTAAGCCGATAATAGTTGGAAAGCCCTCCAAGATAATAATGGAGCAGGCTTTGAGGAGGCTCGACATGAGGCCAGAGGAGGTCCTCGTAGTGGGTGATAGAGTAGACACGGATATTAAGGCGGGCAGGGCCATCGGAGCAGATACAGCGCTCGTCTTAACCGGGATAACTAAGGAGAAGGATCTCCCGAGCATACCGCCAGATCTCAAGCCCACCTACGTCTTCAGAAGCCTGCGCGAGCTAGTGGAGAGGCTTTATCCCTGAGGCGGCCTGCCCGATACTGGAAGCCTGTAATCCTCCTTCACCGTTCTCAGGACTATTTTCGTCTCCGTGGAAGCCACGCCATCAAGCTTACCTATCTCATCCAAGATCCTCGCGAGATCCTCATTGCTCCTAGCCCTAACCTTGATGAGGCAGTAGTGCTCGCCGGTGACGTCGTGCACCTCCAGGACCTCGGGCATCTCAGAAAGTTTCTCGAGCACCTCCTCATACTTCGGCGGCCTAACGGTTACGGCGATGAAGGCTGTCACAGTGTAGCCGAGCTTCTCGGCATCCACGATCGCCTGTATCTTCCTGATAACCCCAAGACTCAGAAGTCTCTTGATCCTAGAGTAGACAGCCGCCTCGCTCATCCCTATCCTCTTCGCAATCTCGGAGTAGGATGCCCTACCATCCTCCTGCAGCATTTCAATTATCTCCAAATCCTTCCGATCCAAGAATTCCTTCCTCATCCATCAGAATCTTCACAGCATATCCGATATATTTTTTATTACGCGATTTTTATTAGCTATTAACGATAGGCTGCTTCATAGAGCCCCCACCTATTCTGTGAAGGCGTAATGGTGGGGGTTGAGAAGGGAGCCGAGCCGGCATGGGCTGCAGGATTGGAGTCGCGTGGGGCGAGGAGCTCTTAGATTACAGCTTCCCCTTTCCCCACCCATTTAGGAGGGATAGGGCCGTAGCGTTCTACAAGGAGTTGAGCAACCTCGCCGAGCATCTAGCCAACTCTATAATCGCGGTGAAGCCTGAGCAGGCATCCCTAGAGGATGTCCTCCTCTTCCATGAAGCCGGCTACGTGGATTTCGTCAAGAAGAAGTCCGAGGATGGGCACGGATACCTCGACTACGGAGATACTCCCGCGTTCAAGGGGTGCTATGAGGCGTCGCTCTACGTGGTTGGCGCGACCCTAAAGCTCGTCAAGCTCATACTCGCCGGAGAAATAGATCATGGTTTCAACCCGATCGGAGGGCTTCATCACGCTAGGAGGAGCTCGGCGGCGGGATTCTGCATATTCAATGACGCGGCCATAGCAATAGAATACCTCCTGAAGAGAGAGAAAATGCCCGAGATCCTCTATGTAGACATAGATGCGCATCATGGCGATGGAGTCTTCTACAGCTTCTATGATGATGGCCGCGTCAGGATACTCGATGTGCATCAGAATGGGAGAACGCTTTATCCCGGAACAGGGTTCCCGCATGAGAGGGGCGCCGGCAGCGCCATCGGAACGAAGCTCAATATCAACCTCCTGCCAGGAGCAGGAGTCGAGGAGTTCAAGGAGGCCTGGAATGAGATGGCCGAAGAGTTCCTAGCGAAGTCAAGGCCCAGCTTCATAATACTTCAGGCTGGAGCCGATGGACTCGCGGGAGACCCGCTCACAAGCCTGAACTACACGGAGGAGGTTCACGTCTTCGTGGCATCACGTCTTCATGAACTCGCGCATGAGAGGTGCGGTGGCAGGCTGCTCGCCCTCGGCGGAGGAGGCTATGATCTTTCGAATGTGGCCAAAGCTTGGACGGCGGTCGTAAGGGCCCTCGTTAATCGATCCTGATCTTATAGCCCACGATCTTCTTCTTCGCGACCACCTCTAAGACGCCCTCCTTATACCTCGCTCTCACGGTCCTCGGATCTATCTTCGCCGGAAGCCTCACGTGGAGGACGTATCTCCTTCCCTCGCCGCCTCTCAAGGGAGACCTGCACGGTGCCTCTATCCTGAAGTAATCCTCTCCCGCGATGAGCCCTATCTCATCCTTGCTGGATCCCGGCAGATCGGCCGTCAACCTGACCTCATCCCCGGACTCGTAGACATTGTAGAGGGGCATTATGCAGCCGCTCCTCTCCTCCGCCTCCCTCATTAGCCTGAAGAACTCATCCTCCATCCTGCTCATCTCGGCCTCAATCCTCCTAAACTCGTCGAGAATCCTCCTCCAAATGCTTCTTCTCCACTCCTCCATCCCG
This sequence comes from Candidatus Wolframiiraptor sinensis, assembly GCA_023268255.1. GTDB lineage: Archaea > Thermoproteota > Nitrososphaeria_A > Caldarchaeales > Wolframiiraptoraceae > Wolframiiraptor > Wolframiiraptor sinensis. The sequence goes on along the minus strand of JALNJX010000002.1, from coordinate 267,452 downwards.
GATCACCTCACAGGTAGACTGGGGGGAGCTCGAGCTCCTTGGACTTCTGTATCCCGCGCATCACCTGATCCGTCCTCATCATCAAATCCCTGAGCTTGAGTCTGAGCTCCTCAGCGCTCTCGAGCAGAGGCTTAACATCTATCTCGATTCCCAGTAGTCTCGAGAGGTAGGAGACGACCTGGCCCGCCGCCCCCGGGTCCGGGTAATTATAGTGAGCTTGAGCGAGTATTATCGCGGCGTCGAGCCCGGCTCTCACGGCTTCCCTGAGAAGCATCCCTTTTATCCCCGCGATGAATCCATCCTTAAACCTATTAGCGCCATTCAGCTTGATCAGCATCTCGGTTATCTCCGGCCTGCTCCCGAGAACGTAGATCTCCGGCTTCTCGATGTCGAGCCTATTCGGCTCCGGTATCCCTGAGATAGAGATAAGGAGCTTCCCATCCTTTCTCTTAATCCAGTCCACGATGCTCTGCGAGAGAGGCTTGATGATATAGGGCGGTATTGGGACGTCCGAGATTATCGCGACCACCTTATCCCTATGATAAATCCTGATGAGCTCCTTAATCTGCTCATTTCTCACGGAGATCAATGGGGGCAGAAGCTCAGCGTCAATATACCCGACCTCCCTCATCTCAAGCCTATCAACGATGTAGGATGCAGCTATGGCCCCCACGAGCCCGACATCCGGAAACCCCTCGATGAAGATCAGGTCGCCCCCCTGGATCGGCTCGACCTCGACTATGCTTATCCCCTCAACTTGGGACATCAAGTAATCTCCGGAAACCCCCTAGATAAACTTGCGCAAAATGATGAGGAAAATATTTTTTAAAAGGATTCTCTACCGCCATCACGGGCGGTGAATTCTCATGAGCGAGATGTCCGTTAGCAGCTCTTCGGTGGCAGCAGCAGAGGCCGGGAAGAGGTATTATGGGCATAAGCTCAAAGAGGTTCTAGCGAGATCTCTGGAGAACCCCGAGGCCTTTTGGAGCGAGGTCGCGGAGAACATAGCCTGGTTCAAGAAGTGGGATAAAGTCTTCGAGTGGGACCCGCCATTCGGGAGATGGTTCATCGGCGGAGTCCTCAACGCCTCATACAACGCCCTGGACGTGAACCTGAAGAGAGGCTTGAAGAATAAGGTCGCGATATTCTGGGAGGGCGAGGAGGGATCCACCAAGGCCCTGACATACTATCAGCTCTGGAGAGAAGTGAACAGGTTCGCCAACGCACTCAAGAAGCTCGGAGTCAAGAAGGGCGATAGAGTCACAATCTACCTGCCGATGATACCGGAGCTCCCGATAGCGATGCTAGCCTGTGCCAGGATAGGGGCGATACATAGCGTCGTCTTCTCGGGATTCAGCGCGACAGCTCTAGCGGATAGAATAAACGACGCCGAGGCGAAGATACTCATCACAGCCGACGGCCTCTACAGGAGGGGCAAGGTCATTCCGCTGAAGACGACAGCGGATGAGGCCCTCACCATGACGAAAACGATCGAGAAGGTTATAGTGGTGAGGAGGGCCGGGCTCGAGAACACGCCCATGAAGGAGGGCAGAGACTTCTGGTGGCATGAGATCATTAAGGATGTTGAATCCTACTGCCCGCCGGAGCCCATGGAGTCGACGGATCCACTATTCATCCTCTACACGAGCGGGACAACGGGCAAGCCGAAGGGAGTGGTTCACGGCACTGGAGGATACTTGGTCTGGGTCTGGGCCACGCTCAAATGGGCATTCGACCCGCAGCCCGATGACATCTGGTGGTGTACGGCGGACATAGGCTGGATAACGGGCCACAGCTACGTCGTCTACGGACCCATGCTACACGGCTTAACGCAGATAATGTATGACGGTGCTCCTGATTACCCGGCGCCCGACAGGTGGTGGGAGATAATCGAGAAATACGGCGTAACCATGTTCTACACGGCGCCGACTGCCATCAGGATGCACATGAAGTTCGGCGAGGAGTGGGCGAGGAGGCACGACCTTAGCAGCCTCAGGATTCTCGGGTCCGTCGGAGAGCCCATAAACCCGGAGGCATGGAGATGGTTCTACGAGGTCATAGGCAACGGGAGATGCCCGATAATAGATACCTGGTGGCAGACCGAGACTGGAGGATTCATGATCTCGCCGGCGGCCGGCATAGAGCTGGTCCCGCTCAAGGCTGGCTCCGCCACCTTCCCGCTGCCCGGAGTCCACGCGGAGGTTGTCGATGAGGATGGCAGGCCCGTCAAGCCCTTCGAGAGAGGATATCTCGTGATCTTAGCGCCGTGGCCTGGAATGCTGATGACATTGTGGAGAGATCCGGAGCGCTACAAGGAGGTCTACTGGTCGAGATTCCAGCCGAACAAGGACCTCCAGTTCAAGATAACTCCGCCGGCAGTATACTACACCGGAGACTACGCCATGAAGGATGATGAGGGATACTTCTGGCTCATGGGAAGAGCTGATGACGTGATCAAGGTGGCGGGCCACAGGATCGGGACCGCCGAGCTCGAGAGCGCCTTCGTAAGTCACCCCGCCGTCGCCGAGGCCGCGGTAGTAGGGAGGCCGGACCCGGTGAAGGGCGAGAGTATAGTCTCCTTCGTTATACTGAAGTCCGGCTATCAGCCCAGCGACGAGCTAAGGGACGAGCTGAGAATGCACATAAGGAAGACGATCGGCCCCGTCGCCACGCCTGACGCGATCTTCTTCGTCTCATCTCTGCCGAAGACGAGGAGCGGCAAGATAATGAGGAGGCTTCTAAAAGCGGTCGTTAGCGGTGGCCAGCTCGGAGACGTCACCACGCTCGAGGACGCCGCCTCGATCGAGGAGGCCAAGAGGGCCGTCGAGATGCTGAGAAAAGCGATGGAAGAAGAGAGAAAGTAAATTTCCACTTCCTATTTTCAACCCTAGGGAACCTTTTTCTTTTAAGCATCTCATATCCGGTGGATTGAGTTTGGTGAAGGTCGGGGTAGTCGGGGCTGGAAGAGTTGGGAGCACGGCGGCCTACACGCTCCTCATGCTAATGGATCTGGATGAGATCGCGCTCGTAGACGTCCTAGGCGAACTCGCGGAAGGCGAGGCGCTAGACCTGACGCACGCAGCCCATGCTCTCGGAAAGAAAACGAGGATCATCGGCGGATCGGATTATGGCCTGCTGAGAGGATCAAGACTGATAATAGTGGCGGCCGGCGCTGCTAGGAAACCCGGGATGTCGAGACTTGATCTACTAGCGGCCAACGCGGAGACTATGAAACATATCGCCGCCGGGCTCAAAGGAGCTCGGGGCGATGCCGTGATAATCGTTGTCTCGAATCCCGTAGACCCGATGACGTACATTCTTTGGAGGGAGCTCGGAATTCCGAGGAGCAGAATCATGGGGATGGGCGGCGTCTTGGACACCGCGAGACTCTGGAGCCTCCTCGGCCGCAAGAGCGATGACATGGTCTTGGGAGAGCACGGTGATAGCATGTTCATCCGCGGCGAGCATCGGGAGCTCGAGGATATGCTCAGGGGCCAGGCGATGGAGGTGATAAGGAGGAAGGGCGCGACGATCTACGGCCCAGCCGCGTCGATTTACATTCAGGCCAAGGCCATTCTAACGGACTCGAGAATAATCTTGCCGGTCTCCGCGATCTTGGACGGAGAATATGGGCTGAGAGATGTGGCGGTTGGAGTTCCCGCGAGAATAGGTCGTGAAGGAATACTTGAGATAATAGAATACGAGGATGCTCGTGAGAGAATCGCTCGATCGGCCTCGATCCTCAGGGAGAGGCTTCGGGAAGTGGGCTACTAGCCCCCGGGCCCCCCAAATCCGCGGAAAGGCGCTTGGAAAACTTTAAGCCTGATTACGCTACCCCCTGAGCTTGATGGAGAAGACCAGCAGGATTCCGGGATTCTACAAGCTCACTGTCGAGGAGAGGCTGAGGATCGTCGCGGAGTTCGCTGGATTAAGCGACGAGGAGGTGGAGCTTCTGAGAAGATACGCCGCCCTAGATAGGGAAACCGCGAGCAGGATGATCGAGAACGTTATAGGAACCTTTCAACTGCCGCTCGGGATAGCCGTGAACTTCCTGATCAATGGCAGAGATTACATGATTCCGATGGTGATCGAGGAGCCGTCGGTCGTCGCCGCAGCCTCGAACGCGGCTAGGATGACGAGGGAGGGCGGCGGGGTCTTCGCGCAGAGCACGGAGTCCCTGATGATAGGGCAGATACAGCTCGTGGGCATTAAGGATCCGCACGCGGCGAGACTAGAGATCTTAAGGCACAGGGATGAGATACTCGAGATAGCGAATGAGCAGGACCCCGTTCTCGTGAAGCTTGGCGGCGGCGCGAGAGACCTGGAGGCGAGAGTGCTGGAGACGAGGCTCGGCCCGATGCTGATAGTCCACTTGATAGTTGATGTGAGGGACGCGATGGGCGCTAACGCCGTGAACACGATGGCCGAGGCGGTCGCGCCGAGGCTCGCATCAATAACCGGCGGAAGATACAGGCTCAGGATAATCTCGAACCTGGCCGACAAGAGGCTCGTGAGGGCTTGGACGAGGGTTCCGCCAGAGGCAGTCGGCGGAAAGGAGATAGCCGAGGGAATAGTCGAGGCATGGGCATTCGCCGACGCCGACCCATACCGCGCCGCAACGCACAATAAGGGGATAATGAATGGGGTTGACGCGGTGGTTATTGCGACTGGAAATGACTGGAGAGCCGTCGAGGCCGGCGCCCACGCATACGCGTGCAGATATGGGGTCTACAAGCCGCTCAGCACCTGGGAGATCGATGAAAAGGGAAATCTTGTTGGAAGCCTGGAGATGCCGCTCGCGGTCGGAATAGTAGGCGGCGCTACTAGGACGAATCCGCTGGCGAGAATATGCTTGAAGATTCTTGGGGTGAAGACCGCGAGAGAGCTTGCGGAGGTGATAGGGGCGGTTGGCCTCGTTCAGAACCTGGCGGCGCTGAGAGCCCTGGCAGCTGAGGGAATACAGGCGGGCCACATGTCCCTACACGCGAAGAACATAGCGGTGATGGCCGGCGCGGTCGGCGACGAGATAGATCAGGTGGCCGAGATCATGGTGCGCGAGAAATGCGTCAGGGTTGATCGGGCGAAAGAGATACTCGAGAAGCTGAGAAGAGAGAGGAAGTAGCGCTCGATGAGCGATTACCCAACCGCGCTCCAGAAGAAGGGCGTAAGAGCCCTAGGAGTAGCCGAGAGCTTCAGGAAGGGTATCGGCGGGAGAGCGGTTCTAGCTGGTGTGGTGATGCGCGGAGACTTCGTTATAGATGGAGTGGTATTCGGCGAGTGCACGGTCGGCGGAATGGATGCGACGGATGGCATCCTCGAGATGTATAGGTCGCTGGGGAGAGAGGACGTCATGCTCATCATGCTGAACGGCTGCATAATAAGCTGGTTCAACGTGATCGACCTGCAGAGGCTTCACGAGGAGACGGGGCTCCCGGTTATCTCCGTGACGTACAACCCGAGCGCCGGGATCAGGGAATACTTCATTAAATATTTCCCGGAGGATTGGGAAAGGCGAGTCGAGGTCTACGAGAGAAATGGCCCGAGAGTAGAGATGACGAATCGGAATGGCTTCAAGATATACTTCAGATCAATGGGCCTTGACCCGGATGATGCCGCCAAAATAATCGACAGGTACACGGTTTTCGGGAGGGTACCGGAGCCGCTGAGGGTTGCTAGGCTCCTAGCCCATAGCCTCCTCGACCACGTCGAGAAAAGAAGATTATGGGGCTCATGAGGACTTCATGCTCGGGGCTCATGGCGCTCTATCTAGTCGGGCTGGGGCTCGGGAGCAGAGGCTACCTGACGAGAAAAGCAATCGAGGCCATAGAGGGATCCAGCAAGGCATACCTCGACGTTTACACGAGCATCATCGAGCCGGAGCTCATAGAGGAGCTGAGGAGGATCTTGGGGACGAGGCTTATCGAGGCCGATAGGAAGCTCCTGGAGGAGGGCGCTTCTCGGATAATCGAGGAGGCTGAGGGGAGCGACGTAGCGATACTAGTTCCCGGAGACCCGCTGATAGCCACGACGCACATCGCGATAATGATCGAGGCGGCGAGAAGAGGAATCAAATGCCGAGTGATTCACGGGGTCTCAGCGCACTCGGCCCTAATCTCTGCATCATGCCTCCAGGCATACAAGTTCGGGAAGACCGTGACTATGCCCCGGAGCGGCGTCGGCGCCGAGACATGCTACAGGACGATCTTGGAGAACATGGAGCGCGGGCTCCACACGCTCGTGCTCCTCGACACGGCTGATGGCGGCCTGGACATCCCCTTGGCGATAAGAATGCTCATGCAAGTCGAGGATGAGGCTGGAATGGGCCTAATAACGCCCAGCAGGCTGATAATATGCTTGGCGAGAATAGGCTTCGAGGATGAGGTAAAATGGGCTGGAAGCCTGGCGGAGGCCCTTGAGAGAAGCTACCCGCCCCCGCCGCACAGCATGATATTCCCGGGAATCCTGCACTTCTCGGAGGCGGAGGCGTTGGAGATTGTGCTCGGCGCGAGACCTGAGGTCGTCGAGTCGCATAAGCTTCCATGGAGCATCTGGCAGAGGCTGCAAAGATACATCGCGAGCGTGGAGAGCGCGCTGAGAAGCTTCGAGATGCTCGAGGAGTCGCGTGAGGTCAAGGAGATCCGGGATCTCGCGGAAAGATATCTCGATGATTCAAGGAGATTTCTCTCGGGCGGCCGCGGACTCGACTCGCTGGCCGCGATCTCCTATGCCGAGGGCCTTCTAGATTGTCTCAGGATGCTGGGGAAAGCCCGGTTCTCCTGGAGCTCGGGGCAGGGCTAAATGGTCATGAATGACTCGATCGGTATATTGAACTCCTCCATGAGCCTCTCCTTAACCCCTCTCAAAGCTATTATCGAGAACATTCCGGAGATATTCGCCCTCAGCTCCTTGCACAGCGCTATCATCGCCCTCATAGTGCCTCCAGTCCTGATTATATCATCAACGAGGAGGACGTATTCGCCTCTCCTCACCAGGCCCCTCGGAAGGTAGATGTAGCGGTAGGCTCCCGACTCGAATATCTGCTTGACCTCGATGAACTCCCTCACGCCTATCTTCTTGCTCTTCCTCACGATCGCCAGCCCTATGCCCAGTATTGATGCGAGCTGATAGGCCACTGGAATGCCGTCAGACTCCATGGTCATGACCTTATCAACCTTGAATCCCATAAGCTTCTCGAGCTCGGCCAGGACTATCTGCTTCAACAGCAGCGGGTCATGTATTATCTCGCTCGTGTCGATAGCCCCGACCTCGTCCCTCGCGAGCCTCCGCCTAACCTCATCGAGCAGAAACTCCCTCTTGAAGGCAGCCATGATCGCCTTAGACTTCTCGGAGCTCGGGAGAACATGCCCATTCACGTAGCGCGAGAGAACGGCCGGCGGAAGCCCGAGAATCGATGAGAGCCTATCATAGGACATGTGCTTCTTGAGGATCCTGAGAGCCTCGATGGAGTTCAGCCTATACCAGAGCTCATCCAGCCTCTTCAATTCCCGGCGCACCTGGGGAAAGCGGGCTGAACTGAGAATTAAAGCCTCCATCTGCCAGCGCCTCATTCAAGAGATATATAGGGTGAATCCGGCTGTGTGCCGTGATGGGTGAGAGGGCTGGAAGGCGCGTCCTGGCTTCCGGGGCATTCGAGCTCCTTCACCCGGGGCACATAAGATTTCTGGCCGAGGCGAAGAGGGTCGGTGGCGAGGCCTCAAGACTCATAGTGGTCGTGGCCCGGGATGAAACGATCAGGAGGAGGAAGGGCAGGGAGCCTCTCCTGGGCGAGGAGGCTCGAAGAGAGCTCGTATCGATGCTCAAGCCCGTTGATGAGGCGATTCTCGGCCACACGCCATTCTCCTTCGAGAAGATAATAGAGGAGGTTAAACCGGATATCGTCGTCTTCGGATATGATCAGGATGACTTGATGAGGGAGTTCCTGAGATTCATCGAGTCCAAGGGGCTAAGCATAGAGGTGGTCAAGCTCGGGAAGTTCGCGTCGCAGGAGCCATCAAGTACATCCGAGCTGATAAAGCGGGCTGCGGATATTCTTGGCAAAAGCTCTTCACGCTAAATCCAGCGGGCTCAAGCTCACCCTCACGGACACGATATCCCCATCCTTCAGCCCAAGCCTCTCCCTAAGGCACACAGGCGACAGTATCTCGATCACATCCCTCGGGTAATGAGTTCTCTCTATGAAGATTATCGCGGCATCCTCCTCTCCGACGCGCGCCTTAATGCACCTCGCGCCGCCATAAGACCTCCTGCCATCGCTAAACCTCTCTATCTCTATTCTCGCGGCTCTCTCCACTAGAGCTCTCTTCAGGACATCATCTCTCCTGATAAGCTTCAGGTTGAGCGTTCCGGGATAGGGTTTGAACCCGAGCTTCTCCTCGAACTGCCTCATGTAGAATGGTATCTGGATGTAGTAGGCGCCCTCGCCTAGCCCCGTGAAAACCCTGCCCGTGAGAATCATCTCGGATGGGCTCTCTAATATCTCCTTCAGCTTCGCGTAGAGCGATAGCGCGAGCTCGAGTGCCTCATCCGTCAGCCTTATGATCATGCTCCTACCCGAGATCTCCCTCTCGATGAGCCCCTCCCTCGCTAGCTCCATCAAAAGCCTGGATACTGATTGCTGCGAGATCCCGAGTTCCCTGGCGAGCGCGGCGGTCGAGGTCTTAACGCCCTCGACCACGGCCCCCTTCTCCGCGAGATATAGCAGTATCCTCCCCCTGCTATTGAAGATCTCCTCGAAGGACATCTAGACGCTTATGGTCTCGTTCAGCTTTAAGCCCTCCTCGGAGAATAGGAGGAGGTCTATGCCGTTTCCGCTCGCCGCATCCCTCGCTATCGCCGCCCTTATCGCCTTTATTGCGAGACCCCTAACCTCCTCGGGGGAAAGGCTGGGCTTATACTCGGCCTCGATGACGCCGATAGCTATCTCGGCGCCCGAGCCAACAACCGCGTAATCATCCTCTATCATGGAGCCGAGCGGGTCTAGGACTATTATGTGCGGGCCCGTTTCATCGAATCCGCCGACTATAGTCTCAGCGATATATGGCATGAACCTGCTGTCGAATAGGTAGTTCGAGAGGACCTTCGCGACGGAGATAACCTTCGGTTCCCTCCTATACGTATACCTGTAGATGTTTATCTCGGCTTGAGCGCCCTTCATGAGTATCTGCATGTCGCCGACTAGGCCCGCGCATGCGGCCCCGATCTTGGGCGTTATCTGGAAGACCTTCCTAACGTTCTTGCTCATCACGAAGTAGCCGTAGGTCAGCCTCTTCTCTGATGCGAGGACGACGGAGCTCGCCGTCTTTATCCCGATGGTCGTGGCGCCTGGAAACGGGTAGCGGAACGCCATTTCAATCAGCTAGTGAAGTGATTCCCGGCTCTTAACTTTTCGCGCATAGGCCGCGGCGCCCGGTGAGAAGGCTCTCGGCGAACCTCCCCCTTTCCTCCCTCGTTTCATCGTAGAGATCTCGGTAAAGCCTTTTCTCCGCCTCGCTCATCACGGCACCCCTCCTAGCCATCATCCTCTCAGCCGCCTCCATCATCTGGTCAATGGTGATCCAGTCCCAGACGCGGCCCCTGATATACCAAGTGAATGACGGTATGTATTTGGGGTATGGCTCGCCTGATGTGACGAGGTTGCACATGATGCCTATCACGGAGCCTGTTGAGAGGAGGGAGCCTATGCTCGTCTTCGTGTGATCCCCTATGAATGTGCCGACCTTGATCATCCCAGTGTCCACGAGCTTTCCGGCGGCCGGCGCCCTGACTACGCTGTAATCGTTCTTGAGGTCGCTGGTGGTTGTCAGTGCTCCGAGGTTCACCCACTCGCCGACATAGCTATGGCCCACGAAGCCCGCGTGATACTTGTTGGAGAACCCCTGGAATATGGTCTCCTCGACCTCGCCCCCAACCCTGCACATGGGGCCTATCGAGGAGCTGGAAATTCTTCCTCCCACGATCCACGATCCCCTCCCGATATAGCATGGGCCGGCGATGTAGCTGTGCGGGAAAATAACCGCGTCATCATCCACAATTATCGGGCCCTGAGTCGAATCGAGGACGACGCATGGATAGATCCTCGCGCTCCCCGAGACCATGATATCCTCCCTGTCACCGACCATGTAGACGCCCTCGCCCCTCGGCTCATCCCACTGCTTGAGCCGCCTAAGCACCTCCAAATCCCTCTCAAGCTCCAGCCGATTATATCTCACGAGATCCCATGGGTATCTCACGAGCTTGGCCTCTGCTACCTCGCGCTCGCCAAGCTCACGCCCAGCCTTCTCCAGAGCCTCGATTATGCTCCCGCATCCTCTCAGGATCGCATCAATACTTCTTCTCCTGATGAAGGCGTAGGTGGGCTCGCCATTCTTCACGGCAACGCCCTCCTCGAGCTCGAGGAGATCCCGGTCGAAGAGCCACCTCCCATTAATCAACAAGAGATCTTCGCCTCTATCCAGTGTCCTGACATCACTTAGCGCGCGGACCTCGCCGACCCCTCCAAGCTTCTCACGGGCGACATCGAGCAGCGAACCCCTCACGTAGAATATGAACTGGCCTTCAACGCTCGCCAGAACCTTCTCGTAAATCAGGCTCGCGCCGCATCTGAGAGCATAGGCGGGCCTCGTCAGCGTAAGCGGCCTCAGATATGCCTCGCCCCCATCCTCATAGATCGCCACGAGCACGTCAATCACCCATCGCTCAGGGGCTTAAGTCTTCTCCGAGAGCTCTTTTCAGAATCCTCTCGACAACCTCTATGTCCGCGCTGTATGTTAGGTCGAGGGCCCATGTGTTCAGCGGGATCACCTTGACCCCGCAAAGCCCTTCATCGATCATTAGCTGGACCGCTGCCGTGAGCTCGAGCTCCCCCCTAACCGGGTGGGGCTCAACGCGCTCGCAGGCCTCGAATATCGCGGGATTAAACCTCCAGAGATTCATGTTTACGAGCACGCCATATCTCGTTTTATAAGCCTCGGGCTTCTCCGGCTTCTCGACGACCCTAACCAGATTGAGGTCATTATCGACGATCATTACCGCGAATGACCTGACTCTCTCCGGTCCAAAATTCCCCGATGAGATGAGGGTCTCGAGCCTGAAGCCGCCGACATAGCATGCATCGCGGCCCCCGGCTTTGATCAGGGGCTCAACCGCCTCCGGGGGATAAAAGTTGTCGCCATTCAGCGCGAGGAACACATCATCTCCGGCGAAGCTCTTGGCGGCGAGGACTGCGTCGGCGGTTCCCAGGGGCTTCTCCTGTATTGCGAAGCTCACCTCAATCCCGAGCTCGCAGCCGACGCGCTTGAGGTGGTCCTTCAGCTCCAGGTGCTCCGGGCCGACCACTAAGCATGCCTCCCCGACTCCAAGCCTTACGAGAACCCTGAGCTGATGATAAATGAACGGCTTCCCTGAGATGGGGATGAATGGCTTCCAGCCGAGCTTCGCGAACTTCTCGACCAGCGGGTCTAGAGACGCCTGGCTGACGCTACTCCTCATCCGCTTGCCCATGCCGCGTGCGAGGATCACGGCTTTTCGAGGCACGTTCCCCAAGCAGGATCACCTCATCCTTGAGATCCTAAGTCTATCGCCGGGCTTCAGGCCGAGGGCCTCGGCCGCGCTCCCGCGATTCACTGAGAGCTCGATATAGCCCCATCCCCCGACCGTGAGCAGGGGAGAGCCTACTTCAACGAAGCCGTAAGACCTCGCATACGTGCACCTGATCTTTCCTCTTGGGAGCTCTATTACGACCTCATCGCCGACCTCGAGGCCCAGCTGAGCTGGCTTGAGATTCGTCACTAGATTGCCGAATCTATCCACATGCATTATCGTGGCCTCGGCCTCATGATCCTCAACAACAGGCTCCGGGAGCCTCATAATCGAGTAGCACTCAATCCTTCTGCCTAGGTTTGATGGCTCCTCCCCCCGGGCAAGCCTGCCGACGACGTGCGCGAAGACATCTCTGGCGTGGAATGTCTCGGACTCCCGGGGCGGAAGCTTGGCCTCATCAATCTCGTAGGCGGCGGTTATTCTCAGGAGCTCGGCCGCGGGCGCCATGAACCCTGTATCAGGGCCGACAAACACATCCCCCCTAGCGGTCTCAAGCATTACACCCCTTCTACCCGTCCCAACTCCGGGATCCACGACGCAGAGATGGATCGTGCCGGGCGGCATGTATGGAGCGCTGACCCTGAGTATGAAGGCCGCCTGAAGCTCGTTAAACGGCATAACCTCATGCGTTAAGTCGATTATCACGGCGCTCCTGCAGTAGGATAGGATAACGCCCTTAACTTGGCCGATGTATGGGTCCTTGAGCCCGAAGTCCGTCAGGATCGAGATCACGGGCCTATCGCCGGGCATGGCCAGCACCTAGAAGATGGGAGCTCAGAGCTTTTAACCATCATCATCCATCGGCTAGCCAGGACTCATCATCGCCAGAACATAATCGGCGTCTCCAGCATATGAACTCAGCTTTCCTCCGCGAGAAGCGTTTATCATGAGCGCGATCGCGTGATGAGGTGTGATAAGGGTTAGGAAGGCGGATGGCAGGCTCGAGCCATATGATGGATCCAAGATCATGAGGACCGCCCTCTACCTCGGCCTGGATCGAGAGGATGCTGAGAGGATCGAGAGGGAGGTGTTGGAGAAGGCTTACGACGGCATCCCAACCTCCGAGATACTCGCGATGATCCGGGATCTCGCGGAGGAGATTAGGCCTGAGCTCTCGCAGGCGAGGGATATCCGGGAGGCGATCTCGGCCATGAGGCCGAAGCCGGACTTCGAGGATTATGCGAGAATCGTTCTTAGGGAGGCTGGATACCTAGTCGAGCCCGGAAGACTTTTAGAGGGAAGATGCGTGAGCCACGAGATAGATGGAATAGCATTCAAGGGCGATGAGGTTTTCGTGGTCGAGGTGAAGCACCACTTCAACCAGCACGCATACACCGGCCTCGGAACAGTGCTGGAGCTATGGGCGGCTCTCGAGGATCTCAGGGAGGGGTATAGGCTCGGATTCCACCCATACGCGTTCACCTCCGCGATCCTAGTATGCAATACGAAGATCTCGCAGCACGCCGAGCAGTATGCGAGGTGCAAGGGGATAATGTACATGGGCTGGAGGTATCCAAGAGCATTCGCATTAAGCGACATAGTCTCCAGCAAGAAAATTTACCCGATAACCATGATAAAGTCGCTCTCAGCAGAGGCAGTCGCGAAGCTCGGAGATCGCGGAATAGTAACGCTGAACCAGCTACTGAGACTTAAGGCAGATGAGATCGCGAGCATAATGGGGGCGAGCTTGGAGGAGGCCGATCGGCTGCGGGAGATCGCCGAGAAGATCATTTCAAGTCCGCGTCAAACATAAAGTATGGAGCGCCGAGAATAGCATCTGCATGGAGCTGATCGAGATAGATGGCTCAATGGGCGAGGGCGGGGGCCAGATCCTAAGAAACGCAGTCTCGCTCTCAGCGGTCTTGATGAAGCCGATAAGGGTCTACAACATCAGGGCGAAGAGGAGTAATCCAGGCCTGAGACCCCAGCATCTCACGGGCGTGAAGGCTGTTGCGGCCCTCTCATCTGCGGAGGTCTCGGGTCTCCACGTGGGCTCCATGGAAATAATCTTCAGGCCTAGGACTCTGAAGGGCGGCAGGATGAGCTTCGACGCCGGAACCGCGGGCAGCACGACCCTAATACTCCAGAGCCTCATGCCCGTCATGGCCTTCAGCAGGGAGCCCGTCGAAGTGGAGCTGAAAGGAGGGACAAATAACCCGATGGCGCCGCCGGTCGAGTACTTCCAATACGTCCTGCTACCGACATTGGAGAGGATGGGATGCAGGTTCGAGGTGGAGCTCCTGAGAAGGGGCTTCTATCCGAGGGGCGGAGGCGTTGTCAGGGCGAGATCAAAGCCCGTCGAGAGCCTAAAGCCGATAAGGCTCATGGAGTCCGGCGGAGTCAGGAGAATACGCGGCCTAAGCTATAGCTGCAGGCTCCCCGAGCACATCGTCGAGCGAATGGCCTCCACGGCCGAGAAGATTCTGAGAAGTGCAGGATATGGCGACGTCCATGTCGAGAGGCAGGCCCTTCAGCCCGGCGATAGCGCATGCTCCCTAGACCCCGGCTGCGGAATAATCCTGGTCGCGGAGCTCGAGTCAGGCGCGCTCATGGCCTCAGATAACCTCGGGAAGATAGGCGTCCCGGCTGAGAGGGTCGCGGAGGAGGCGGCTCAAGATCTGCTGAGGCAGCTCAAGTCGAGCGCTCCCGTTGACAAGCATCTCGGAGATCAGCTGGTGGTATGGGCAGCTCTTGCATCCGGGGTCTCAGAGTATCGCGTCGCGGAGCTGACCATGCACGCGACCACGAGCATAGATCTCTGCAGGATTATGGCCGGCATAAGGGCCGAGGTGGATGGAGGGCTGGGCGAGCCGGCGGTAATAAGAATCACCGGGATAGGTTATAGGAAGCCCAGCTAAAGGCTCGGAATATTTTATAGATGCGAGAGCATTTGACCGGCCGGGCCTCTGGACTGGAGGCTGATCGAGGGCTTGCGGAGAGGCCTATTCGTTGGAAGATTTCAGCCAGTCCATCTAGGCCATGTCCACGCGATCAAGACCGCTCTAGAAGAATGCGATGAGCTGGTAATAGTTGTTGGAAGCGCCCAGTATAGCTATACTCTCGAGAACCCTTTCACGGCCGGCGAGAGGATCGAGATGATCCACAGGGCGCTGAAGGAGGAGGGTATAGAGCTTGATAGGGTTTACGTGATCCCTGTTCCCGATGTTGGCGAGCACGCGGTCTGGGTAGCGAGGGTCAAGTCCTTCTGCCCGAGATTCCACGTGGTCTACACGAATAACCCGCTGGTGAAAAGGCTCTTCGAGGAAGAGAAATACGAGGTCAAGCCCGTGAACCTCTATCAGAGGGATCTCGAGATGGGGACAAGGATCAGGGAGATGATGCTAAGGGGCGGTGATTGGGAGCGGCTCGTGCCCCGCAGCGTCGCCGAGTACATCAAGAGCATAGGGGGAGTTGAGAGGCTGAGAACGATAGCTCAAAAAGACTACTAGCCTCCTAAATGGAGTGGGCTCATGTCCCGGGAGTTCAAGTATAAGCAGGCGATACTCGTGAGGGCGGATCTCGGGATGAGCAGGGGGAAGGTGGCGGCTCAAGCAGCTCACGCGGCGGTCTCCGCGGCGGAGGAGTGCAGAAGGCTTAAGCCCGAGTGGCTCGAGGCATGGCTATCCGAGGGCCAGAAGAAGGTAGTTCTCAGGGTAGATGGCGAGGATGAGCTGAGGAGGTTCTACGAGGAGGCGAGGAGAATGGGTCTCCCAGCGAGCATAATAGAGGATGCCGGGCTGACGGAGATCCCGCCGGGAACGCTGACGGCCTGCGGAATAGGGCCAGCTCCATCAGAGATCCTCGATAAGCTGACGGGAAAGCTCAAGCTCCTTTAACTCCTTAAGGGAAGCGATCCTCGTGCGCGGGATTATGCCGGGCGTTATCGCGAATCTGACCCCGGAGCTGATCGAGCCGTTCATCGGGATCGAGCGCTATGCTACGCGGGGAAAAGGCGTAGGTGGAGTCATAAAGCTCTCTCCAGAGGACTTCCAGACCTGGGAGCAGCTCGTAGACGGCCTTGACGCCAGGGCTGCCTATGAGTCTTGGAGGGGGATGAGGGAGGGGCTGGGAGAACATGTTCTCGCCGTGATGTGGAAGAGAGGCGTAGACACCATAAGGGCCTGCACGATGCTCGCCAAGCACCTCGGGATAAAGCCGAAGCAGATCGGGGTATGTGGGATAAAGGATAAGGTGAGCGTGAGCTGGCAGTTCATGACGCTCCCGGCCGAGAGCATGGGGCCTGAGGGAGCCGCGATAGAGGGCATGATAAGAGTTCTCCCGATAATGCCCGTAAGCTGGAGAATAAGCTCGAAGATGCTCGCGAGAAACTTTTTCGAGATCGTGATAAGGGAGCCGAGCGGAGGGGTTGAAGAGGCTCAGGAGATCCTTGAGGAGCTCGGATCAATAGGGCTTCCGAACTTCTATGGCCATCAAAGATTCGGGATCACCAGGCCGATAACGCCGATCGCTGGAAGATTGATGATCGAGGGGAGGATCGAGGAAGCTGTCAAGGCATTTCTCGCAGAGCATTCTCCGCTGGAGAGCAGCGATAACAGGATGGCGCGTATGAGGATTCTCGAGGACTTCGATCCGGCCAAGGCTCTGGAATACTTCCCGAGAACACTGAGATATGAGCGCGCGATCCTGAGGCACTTGGCGAAAAGGCCCGGAGACTATCTCGGAGCCCTTAGATCCCTGCCGCTCAGGCTCAGGAGGCTTCTCGTAGAATCCGTCTCAGCCCTGATATTCAATAAAGCGCTATCGAGGATAATCGCGGAGAACCTGCTGAATGCGGTCGAGGCCGGAGACCTGGTGATCAGGCTCGACCCCTTCGGGAGGCCCGAGCCGGGAAGGCCGATAGTGATCTCGGACGCGAATATAGCGCAGGCTGAGAGGCTGATAGCCCGGGGTAGGCTCGCGGTCGCGCTACCAGCTCCAGGATACCTCTCACCGATACCGAGGAGCAGGAAGGGCGAGATTCTTCTCGAGGTCTTGGAGGAGATGGGCCTTGAGCCGAGAGCATTCAGGCTGAGAACGTGCCCAGAGGCCTCGACGAGGGGCTCGCTCCGCCCAATAAAGGTAACCAGATGGGCTTGCAGGATTGCGCAGCTCGAGGACGGCTCGATGAAGCTGAGCATAGAGCTTCCGCCGGGATCATATGCGACGATACTGCTTAGAGAGATCATGAAGCCCGACAGCCCGCTCGCATTCATCGGCGGGAAAAACTGTTAAGAAAACTCAAACTCCTTGACTGTGAAGTGATGAGTGAAATTTAAAGAGGAAAAAGGGGTGGTATCGGGGGAGGGAGCATCTGGACAGCCCTTCGCTGCATCAACAGTTTTTACCACTCCTCCATCGGAGCATCTAATAGGCCGACCACAGCTCATCAGGGCTTTTATCCTGCCCCCACCCGCATCGGCACCATCACCGTAAGTCCTTAGAATACTCAGCAGCCTCCTCAGCATCCTCTTCTCATCTTTTGCCTTCGGTGGAAAAGCATTCCTCTCCTTCCTTAATATAGTGGCCGTCAATAAGACCAGGTATCTCCTAGCATACCTGCTATAACGCTTCCCATATTTCTCCCCGCTTCTCTCCTCAAACCTTCTCACCTCCTCCCGCGCCGGCTTATACAGTCCTAAGAGCCTCTTAGCCCTATGAAATGATGACACCTCATACGGCCACCTCAAGTAAATTAGTAGCCCGGCCAGCGCCGAAAGCGCGTTGATATCATTACTATTCAACCCGAGCTCTTCAGCAATCTCCATGAATCCCGGGATCTTCTCCATCGCATTCTCGACGATCTCGCCGCGAACCTCCATTAACCGCTCCTCACAATCTCTGATTTCCTCCTCGAAGTCTATGCCTAGCTCCAGCATCTGCTGCAGCCTCATCAGCTGCCTGGCCAGCGCCCTCTCCTTTATCAGCAACGGCTTGAACACGGCATCCAAAGGCGTGATCTCCGCGAAGGCTTTAGGCACTTCATCACGGATCCTCGACAAAATATATGCATCTCCATAATCTGTCTTCTTCCTGCCGAACCTCTTCTTCAACTCCTTAGCATATTTCTCGCGCCACCTCCTCCAGGTCCACGGCTTAGCAAAATAGAAGATCCTCGCGCCATCGTCTATCAACGCCTTCAGCTGGGGCCACATCCTCGGAAATATTGTGTTATCAATGTAAACTTTGTTGTATTTTTCGGCGAGCTCAGCGAGATCCTCGACTTCAAAGAACCTGTCCTCAGCCGGGTCATAGCATGTATGCGGCTTCGAGTTCCAAGCCGTATCCACATAAACCCTCCTGACCATGTCGATCACTCTCCTTTCATCAGCTCGGCTCCCATCCTGCCGGCCTCCCTAGCCAGAATCCTCAAAGCCCTCCTCCTCGACCTCACCCATAACACCACCCTAAAAAACCATCAACCATAACCGCGACTATAAGGCTTCACGGACGCAAAAGAAAAACAGCTCACGCGCCCACACCCCATATGGAATAAGGATTAAGCCGAGAAGCGATCTCGAGATAAAATATCCATGCGAGGTTAGGATAGGGGATGACCCCATAAGGTTAATAGGCCGCGGGCTCAGTCATCGAGTAATGGAGGGCTACATAATAAGCACGCCGAGCGCCAGGGCCACCTGGATCATGATAGGAGTGAATAGCGCGATAGGGATCGCGACCCTCATCATCCAGCTGGCCGATCCAAGGCTCTTCGACGAGATAATCATCAACTTCTCCGCAATCCCATTCCTAACGATACTCGGGAAGGAGCCGTACAGGCTGATAACATCGATGTTTCTGCACGGCAACCTCCTTCACCTGTTCCTGAACATGTTCGCGCTCTTCATCTTCGGGCCGGATGTCGAGAGGGTTCTCGGGAGGATCAAGTACTTGATCCTGTATTTCGCCAGCGGAATCGCGGCCGACTACGCTCACGCATACTTTATCCTGGCATTTCACCCCGCTAGGCAGCTCCTGCTCACGCCATCCATCGGGGCTTCGGGCGCGATCTTCGGGGTTATGGCAGCATACGCCGTCCTCTTCCCGCTGAGAAGGCTCTTCATCTTCATCGGGTTCCCGATAGTCGCCCCGGCGATAGTCGCGATAATAATCATGGCCGCGCTCCAGTTCTTCTACGCGATCCTAACGCCATTCTCTCAGGTCGCTTACGCCGCCCACCTCGGCGGCTTCATCGCCGGCCTAATAATCACCCTGATCTACAGGCCGATGCTGAGGAGAGTTCGGATCGCGCTTTAATCAGATCCGATCACTTTGACGTAAACCCTCCTGCTCCTCGGCCCATCGAACTCGGCGAGGAATATGCTCTGCCAAGCCCCGAGCATGGGCCTACCATTCTCCACGGGTATCGCCAGCGACGCCCCCAAGATTATGGACCTTAGATGCGCATACGCGTTATAGTCAACCTCATCATGCATGTAGCCCCCCTTCTCCGGTATGAGCCTCTCCATAGTCTTCTCGAGATCCCTCTTCAACACGCTCTCATCCTCATTCAAGAATATCCCGGTAGTCGTATGCGGCGTGAAGATTATCGCGATGCCGCTCCTGACGCCGCTCTCCCTAATTGCCTCCTCGACCTCGCGCGTAATATCCCTGAACTCGACCCTACCACCGGTCCTAACCGCCAGCTCTTTAAGAAAGCTCTTCATATGGTCGCGGACGATCTCGGCGAGATTTAACATTAGCCTTAAAACCCGAGAAGAGGGCATACGCATGGGAGTAGACATGCTGGTGGATGCACACTGCCACGCGCATTCGCTCAATGAGGAGGTTCTTGGGCGCATCGAGGACGGGATCATCGTGATCGCCGTCTCGGAGGATCTGGAGAGCAGCCTGAAAACGCTCGAGCTCACGGAGAAGTTCGAGAACATCATGCCATTCATCGGGATCCATCCATGGAGCTTGGAGGAGATCACGCAGCAGGAGATAGATGAGGTAATAGGCCTCATCGAGAGGAGAGATGATGTTAAGGGGATAGGCGAGGTAGGTCTGGACGGGAAGCGCGGGAATAGGGAGAAGCAGATGGATGTCTTCAAGTCATTCTGCAGGCTCTCGGCAGAATACGATCTGCCGATGAACATTCACGCAAGGGATGCTTGGGCGGATGTTCTCGGAATTCTCAGGAAAATGGACGTGGAATCCGCCATAATCCACTGGTATAATGGTCCGCTGAGCCTGCTCGAGGAGATGCGGGAATGCGGTTACATGATCACAATAAACCCCGCGGCGAGGATTCAGCCGAGGCACATGGATGTGCTGAGGGAGGCGCCCCTAGACATGATATTGACGGAGAGCGATGGCCCCTACGAGTACAGGGGCTTAAGGCTCGGGCCCGACATGATCGAGGACCTAGTAAAGCTCATCGCCGAGGTGAAGAGGATGCCAGCAAAAGACGTCGAGGACGCGATAGAGTTCAACTTCAGGCGGATCTTCAGGTAGCGATTGTGGCCTCAGCCTCCCTCAGGTATCCGCGCACCTCCTCATCGACGCTAGCCGCCTCCCTTTCGATCTCGGAGACGAGCTCCGAGGCCTTCCTGAACAGCATATACTCCCTCTCACTCAGCACCTCAACGAGCCTGAGCTCCGGCCCCCTCTTCATGAACACGCAGTAAACTGTGCTCGGAAGCTGGCGTGGAATCCTGGATATCAGCTCCTCATCCACGGGCACGCTGAACGCCATCCCCCCGATCCTGCCGCTCACCACCGGATAAACCCCCCTAGAGACTTCCTCTATGAGGGCCTGCGCGACCTCAGCGGCTCCGGGCCCCCCGATGAGGCTCATCTCAGCTAAAACCCATCTGGGAGCTTCAAGCTGCTTGCTGAGAACAGCTTTAACTCTAACCTGGATCGCGGGGCTCAGGAAGCTCGGCGGATTCAGCGTGTATATCGTGAAGAGCTCTCCGCCGGTGCTCACGATCCTCAGCTCATACTCGATAGCACCCCTCCTAGTTCTCGGTCTGATGGAGACGAGGTATCCGGACAGCTCCATTTCCCCGCCGCTCATCCCAGCTCACTCGAGCACCGGCGGCTATTATCCCCTAATGCTCCGAGGATGCCTTGAGAATCGCCCCGGAATCGGCGGAGGATACGCCGAGAGAATATCTTAGAAGCCAGCCCTTCTCGGCCCTGGGCTTGGGCGGCTTCCAGGAATCCATTCTACGCCTAAGCTCGCTCTCATGGACCTCGAGATCCAGAATTCTCGACTCGACATCTATCAGTATCATGTCATTCTCCTCGACTACGGCTATTGGCCCTCCCTCAGCCGCCTCGGGCGAGACATGTCCCACGCAGAGGCCGCGCGTAGCCCCCGAGAATCTTCCATCGGTCACGAGAGCTATCTTCTCGATGAGCCCCAGACCGACGAGCGCCGCGGTTGGAGCGAGCATCTCCCTCATGCCGGGGCCTCCACGCGGCCCCTCATATCTTATCACGACGACATCTCCCTCCCGCATCCTCCCGCTCATCAGAGCATCAACGGCCTCATCGCCTGAGTCGAAGACCCTCGCCCTCCCCCGGAACCTCATCATGCTAGGAGGAACTCCAGCGGTCTTCACGACAGCGCCCCTCGGAGCCAAGCTCCCCCTCAGGACTGCGATCCCGCCCACACGCCTAATCGGCTTATCAAGAGGCCTGATAACCCCCTCATCGAGCCTCCTGGCGCCGGAAATGTTCTCTCCAACAGTTTTCCCGGTGACCGTGAGCGCGTCGAGGTGGAGCAGGGGCTCGAGGGTCTTCATGACGGCCGGCACGCCTCCAGCCCTATCGAGATCATCCATGCCGTGGGGCCCGCTCGGGATGAGCTCGGCTATCTGCGGGGTCTCCCTGCTCAGCCTATCGAAGTCCTCGAGCTCCAGGTCTACCCCGGCCTCCCTCGCGACCGCCATCAGGTGGAGGACGGTGTTCGTGGAGCCCCCCAGCGCCAAATCCACCCTAATCGCGTTCTCGAAAGCCTTCCTCGTCAGGATCCTCGAAGCAGTTATGTTCCCCCGTATGAGCTCGATGATCCTCCTCCCGGTTTCTCGGGCGAGCGCGACCCTCCTAGAGCTTGTCGCTGGTGGGGTGGCGGAGCCGGGTAGGGAGAGGCCGAGCGCCTCAACCACGCAGGCCATGGTATTCGCCGTGTAGAGCCCGTTACAGGAGCCCGGGGCTGGGCACGCGGCCATAGCGAGCATCTCGAGCTCCTCCTCGCTCAGCTCTCCAGACTTAACCCTGCCAATCCCCTCATAGACGTGGGAGAAGGCGACTTTTCTGCCATTGAACCAGCCACAGGGCATCGGGCCTCCGGTTATTATGATTGTTGGCAGATCGAGCCTCGCCGCTGCCATGAGCATTCCGGGCGTAACCTTATCGCAGTTCGGTATCAGGATGAGGCCATCGAGCGCGTGCGCCTTGGCTATAGTCTCCACGGAGTCGGCTATCAGCTCCCTGGATGGAAGAGAATATCTCATGCCCTCATGATCCATCGCGAGTCCATCGCAAACGACTATCGTGTTGAACTCGAATGGCACTCCGCCTGCCTCCCTAACCCCCTGGATAACAGCATCCGCTATCATTCTCAGGTGAACGTGGCCCGGGACCATGCTCGAGTAACTATTGATCACACCGATGAATGGCTTCTCCAGATCATCGCGGCTGAGCCCGAGAGAGTAGAGCAGAGCCCTGTGAGGAGCCCTCTCCAGGCCCCGCTTAATCGAATCGCTCCTCATGCTTGAGCCCATTAGCCCCGATCCTCACTTACTTAAGAATGCTATGCGCCGGCGGCCCCCGGGGGACGCGTCAAGATTAATTTAGGGGATCCTATCCTCAAGCCCTAAGACGATGAGGCTGAGCGGCGCTAAGGCTCTCATCAAGTCGCTGGAGAATGAAGGGGTCAAGGTCATATTCGGGATCCCAGGAGGCGCCATCCTCCCGGTATACGACGCCCTCCACGATTCCAGTATAAGGCATATTCTTGTGAGACATGAGCAGTGCGCAGCCCACGCCGCCGACGGCTACGCCAGGGCTAGCGGCAGAGTCGGCGTATGCATGGCCACATCGGGTCCGGGCGCGACGAATCTAGTGACTGGGATAGCGACGGCCTACATGGACTCATCGCCGATAGTCGCTATTACAGGCCAGGTCGCGAGACACATGATCGGGAGAGACGCCTTCCAGGAGGCTGACATAATAGGGATAACGACGCCGATCACGAAATACTCCTTCCAGATCCAAGACGCGGAGGATGTTCCGAGGGTGGTGAAGGAGGCATTCTACCTGGCCATGGAGGGAAGGCCCGCGCCCGTGCTAATAGACTTCCCGGTCGATGTGCAAAGGGAGGAGGCTGAGGTAGACCTCGAGGCCGAGATCCCGCCGCGCGCGAATAAGCTAGTCAAGGAGCCCCATCCACTCCAAGTTAAGCGGGCTGCGGAGGCTCTCTTAAACGCCGAGAGACCTGTCATGCTCGCGGGAGGAGGGGTCATAATCTCAAATGCATCAGAGGAGCTTAGAGCTCTGGCCGAACTCCTCATGATACCGGTTACCATCACGCTGATGGGGAAGGGCTCATTCCCGGAGAATCATCCACTCTATATAGGGAGAGTGGGGATGCACGGATCGGCGGCCGCGAATAAGCTGATAATGGAGGCGGATGTCATCTTCGCGATCGGGACGAGGTTCAGCGATAGATCAACCGGGAGGTTCGATACATTCGCGAGAGATGCCACGCTCATTCACGTGGACATAGATGCCGCCGAGATAGGGAAGAACATTAAGCCAGACATACCTATAGTCGCCGACGCGAAGCAAGCTCTCAAGGCGATCCATGATGCCGTGAAAGACTTATCGAGAAAGGATACCTCGACATGGCTCCAGAGGGTTAAGGATGTTAAGGAAAGCATTGAGAAGCTTGACCAGCGGCCCGCGGACGAGCTATCACCCAAGAACGTGATAAGAGAGATCAGGAGGCTATTGCCGGCGGACGGGATCGTGACCACGGGTGTCGGCAGAAATCAGATGTGGGCCGCCCTCTACCTCGAGGTGTATCATCCGAGAACCTTCATAACATCCGGAGGCCTCGGGACCATGGGCTTCGGGCTCCCCGCGGCCTTGGGAGCAAAAGTCGCTAAGCCCAACTCGATAGTGGTCGATATCGATGGCGATGGAAGCTTCCTGATGACGGAGGGGGAGCTCGCCACCTCGATCGTCGAGGAGATACCGGTAATCGTCGTGATAATGAATGATGGCTGGCTCGGCATGGTGAAGTACTGGCAGGACCTATTCTACGGGGGAAGATACTGCGCGACTTGCTTGAGGCGCGGCGTGCCGGACTTCGTGAAGCTCGCCGAGGCTTATGGCGCGAACGCCGCGAGGCCCCAGTCGCTTCAGGAGTTCTCGAGGGCGTTCAAGGAGGCCATGAGCAGTGATAGGACGACGGTTATAGATGTCTGGATAAACCCGGATGAGCCGGTCTTGCCATTCGCGCCTCCCGGAAGATCGTTGGCCGAGACGATAACCGATTTAAGGGAGGTGATGAGAGGTGGAGGCTAGGCGAATGAAGAAGCCATTTCACGTGATCTCATTCATAGTAGAGAATAAGCCTGGGGTGCTTTTCAGGGTCGCGTGGCTCATCAGGAGAAGGAACTTCAACATAGAGAGCATCTCGGTGGGCCCGACCGAGAATCCAGGTATTTCGCGGATGACGATAACGCTCTATGGGGATGAGCCGGTGGTCGAGCAGGTCATAAAGCAGCTCAGAAAGCTGGTGGACGTCGTGAAGGTCTCGAGGCTCGATCCAGATAACACGGTGATAAGGGAGATGGCGCTTGTGAAGGTTCATGTTCCGGACCCAGCGGCCAGAGCCGACCTAGATTATTACGTGAGAGCATTCCGGGGTAGGATCGTAGATCTCTCACCGGATGCCGCGATAGTCGAGGTAACCGGGACGCCGCAGAAAGTGGACGCGTTCATAGAGCTTATGAGGAGCTTCGGGATAAAGGAGCTCGCGAGAACCGGCGCGACGGCGCTGCCGAGAAGCCCGAAGGAGTAGGGCGCGCAAGGTTTTTTCCGAAGCCAGATGCAACTCACATATCGAGAATGATGAGAGCTGCAGTAGCTGATGCCATGATGACCTCAGCTCACCCTGATAATCCCCGATAAGCGATGCCAACAGCGCTTCAAGGCATTATCTCGACGGTATTATTGTACTCGGGGTAGGCTAGATCCTCCAAGCGCAGCCCACTCTTCTCAGCGGCCTCCTCGACTCTACTTAAATTCCTCATGATCAGATTTATTATGTGGCGAGAGCAGGCGCAGATCACCTTGACGCCCTCATCACCCCAAAGCCTCTCTCGATGAGTATAGAGGCACCGAGCTCCACAGATCCCAAGCAAACAGCATGACCTGCACGGCTCATTGATAACGTTGCGCCGGCCCTCCAGCTCCCTCCGGGAGATCGCGCCGAGCAAACCCATCTGAGCCCAACCCTCCTCGACAGCAATCGGGCACAGGATGATCCTACCGTCGGTGAGCACTGTGAAGGAGTTCTCGCCGGATCCGCATGGCGGGGTCGGCCCACCACTTAGAACTCTCTTCAGGACTCCCTGGAACGGCGCCATCCCAAGGATCTCGCCGCGCTCCAGCCCAGAGATCCAGAGCTCCATGAGCTTGTCGAGACCAGGCTTATACGATGACTCGATCCAGCCCCATAAATCCCCCCAGAGACCTCTATCAACCCAGATCATGCTGAGCTGCCAGTGGACGTGATCGAAGAGGCCGAGGCCGAGAAGATACTTCACATCGCGGTGGATATCGGAGTCGGGCGTAATAGTCATCCTGGCGACCACGTCTCCCGAGAAGCCCGCTTTCCTGAGCCGCGCAACCCCGCCGATAACCCTATCATACACACCCCTGCCCCTCCAGCGATCCGTCACGCGCCGATCACCATCTATGGAGACGAGCACGGCGTCGAGTCTCTCGAGAGTATTCCGCGAAACCCTGTCTAAGAGAAGACCATTCGTCTGGATGACGTGCCGGCATCCCTCAAACCTCCCCATAACCTCCTCAATGAACCTCATGTTCAGAAGAGGCTCACCGCCATAATACGCTATCACATCGCCATCCCTCACGAGATCATCGAGAAGGCTCAGATCATACTCGACCCGCCAGGGCACCTTAGCTGGATCAAAGCTCCCGCCACAATACCCACACCTCAAGTTACACCTGCCAGTAGCATAGAGAATGAACGTCAACCCCATCCCCGCCCAGCCCAAATGAAGCCCCACTCGGGATTCAATATGCTATTCGGCCAGACTCCACTCATCCACCACCAGCAAACCCGTAGATATGAGACCCCGAGAAAAATAAGCCGAAATAGAGATAAATAGAAAGAGCTCGAAGGAAAAACAGTAGCCGGCGTAGCTCAGCTGGTGGAGCGCCGGGCTGTTAACCCGGGGGTCGGTGGTTCGAATCCACCCGCCGGCGACAATTCAATTCTTCTTGAATAAACGCCATGAATATCAATTTCATAGTGTGATGTAAAGAGAGAGTAGGAAAAGAGGACGGGAGTGAGCTCTTTTTAGTTGACGTAAGTCTCTCTGGAATCAAGATCCGGCCCCTTACGCCTTAATGATCTAACAAGCGTTTGAAGCTCTCCCTCTGCCTACTTCCTCGAGAGCAATTCAAGAGGAGAACGACTTGATCTTCCTCAACATGATCCCGATCAGTACAAGTAAAAGTGAGGCTATTGCGGTATTCAATATTAGCAATGTGATTATCAAGTTCATGTGGGGGTCAGCTTGCTGGTGCGCGCTCGCATCAGGATTCTCATCAGCTCTCTGAAATAGGCAAGTTTATCATGCATGCGGAATAGACTTTCATGTAATTTCTTGAGGTATCTATGGGGGTTGGACAGAGCTTCTTGGAGCTTATAACTAGGTAGAATTTTTCACCTGAGATTTTTGGAAAATCATGCACGAAAACGCTTGTCGTTTATGAAGAATCTGATAACCCCCTTATCGCCTATCTCCGCGTACACCGCCTTAAGCGTATAGGTTCTCTCCGACCCCACCGGTATACTCTCAAGCTTAAATTCCTTGAAGAACTCGGGGATTCTTGGGGACTGAATATACCCATTGATCGTCGAGGAGCTTTGCCGTACGACGAAGCCGAACTCATCCCCCGTGAAGACCCTAGTGTCATCCGTAATGAAGGCCGCGAACCCATCTCTATCGCTCGCTGAAAGATTCTCGATATATACGCTAACGCGGGCTGAGAGCGCGAAGGTCTTCCCGGCCTCAATAGATTTGAGAGATAGGGCATCTTGATAGACATTAGTGAATTTGCTGCCGGTAAAAAGATAGTGATCAGCATGATATGCTGGCAGAGAACCATTAGTGTTATACCACTTAAAATTCTGGTCATAAGCGGTGGTCAAATCTAAACATAGATCCGCGGGCTGATTAGCGCCGTAAATACTGGGTAAAAGAATGAAAGTGATCAGGGGTAAAAGCATGCAGATCCTAAAAGCCATAATTCTCATCGATTGAAATTCGCCACCTTTCTCCTGCTTCCTTCGTCCTTACTTATCACCTCAAAACCCTTTGGAGGCTTGAGGAGAGCGTACCATGGAGCTAGGCTTTCGAGAATCATTCCGCCGATTATTGCTAGCGTTTTCCTAATCCTACCCCCAAGCCATCCACTCTTCTCACTCCTGATATACGCATTATTAATAGCGTACCCGAATGAGTAGTATCGGTATAGTGAGTACCACGTAAAGCCTGCTATAAACCCTGAGCCAGGGAATAATCCGCCGGTTGGATGAATGATCGCGAGTATGAACGCTATTAAGGATGGTAAAGCCGAGAACCAGCTAATCATGCCATAGAATGCCGCAAGCCGATACCTCAACCTGACATCTTTCCTTCTCAATATCCGCAAAGCCCCGTGAGCCCATCTTCTCCTCTGCTTCAGCAATCCATCGATCGAGAGAGGCGGCTTCTCATATCCAAATCCTTTCAATATGGTCTTACCAGGCTTATACTTTTGCCATAGCATTAGGCCGAATAGCCAGTCCTCCGTTTTAGCATTACCGAAATCCCATCCAACATCCTTCTCTATATCCGCTCTAACAAGTAGGTGCGAACCATGATGCCCAAAAAGAAAGCATGCCACGCGTCTTTGTGGTGAAGAGTATTCTGAAGTCATCATAGCTCCTAGCAGGCTCCTGAACTCTCGGCGGCGTATTCATTAAGCCATCAGCATAGATTATTATGCCAGTAGCATAGATATCATTGGGGCCAGCATTGGCAAATGTAATCCATTATGCCAATCATGGTATCCTCGCCCACCTTCGTCTCATCATCTTGATGGTAAATCCAGACATTCTCGTTGATCAATCCCTCCTTGTCCATAACATTCAGCGTGTAGGTGAGAGCTCTCGCCTTGAATTTCGTATCTCTCGCCGTGCTGAAGCCCCTTGGAACAACTATTATCTTCGAACCAATTAGGCTCAATTCATTATAGCTCTCACGATTCTTCTCATAGTCATTTTGCTCACAAACCACCCATTGAGATATCTCAGCAAGCTCACCGTACTTCATTTTTAGTATCTCTCTCCAAAATATCACTGATTCAACGCTGGTTTTCAATGTGCTGAAGTTTCCACCATTCGTCGGCAGGACAAGGATCACACGCTTGCCCTTTAGCTTATCGGATTTTTCTCAGAACATTTTCCCGTCCAAGGCAAAATCATTTTTCCCGAATGAGAGGAATTCAGCATTTTGGAGCATAAGATGAGGCATACCGACAATCCAGCTATATTTCAAGCTATGAGCGACCATGTCCATCATAGAATAGACCATCGGGACTCCCGAGATCACGGAGCCGGCAAGCGTTGAGAAGCCGAGTAAATCCATCATGTGAGCACTCTTCGCATCAAAAAGTCTACCCACGGATTGATTATACGACTCTAGGTCATATTGGAGATAAACTGGTGATTTGGAAGTGGAATTCTCTCCGAGATGCGGGTTAAAGTGATGCCCGGCCGCATTATTAGGAAAGATTTGAGCTCTCGACGCATCGGCTCCAAAGTTATTTAATATCGCCATGAATAGAGCCACGGAAGACAAGGAGAGATTCAGAAGCACGATCAAGGAGAACAGCGACTTTGCTCCCGGGAGCTTAAAGTAGGCTTCAAAAAGAAAATCGTAGTAGATAGATAGCGCCTTGAAATAGCTTGGAAATTGATTTGCAAAGAACGATGGAACGAGAATTGATAACAGGATTATCAATAATATCCAGAAAATCGTTCTGAGAGAAAATTTAAGTAAACCATTACTCAGCCACTAAAACCCCTGTATAATGCAGAATGGGACTATAAAAGTGTTATTGCCAGGCGAAGCTCCGCATCAAACATTGCTTTGAGTAGCCATGTAGATGTTTCGGCGACCGTTGCCAGCTTTGTCCCTAAATTTTAACTGGCAAAATGCATAAAATTCTTTGATGGACCAATGTTCGACATTGATGAACATTAAAAGTTATAATGAGTTCGGCCTAGTTGATCTTAGATGATGTGTGCGGCCGTATCTGACTTATGGATGATGACATCCCGCGCACTGATAAGATCTTATGAAAGAGTTTTCACGCTCAGTGATAAGCTATCTTCTCCGATTCTCGTCAGATCTCTCAAAGCATTATGGTCTAGTCCTCAGAGCTCGTTGAGGTTACAACTTTCATGAACTCCTCAACATAGTGATCAAGCTTATCCCGGTCTATCTCCGGCTTCGGGACCTCCTCAATGGGCGCATTGAATTCGACGTCCTTAGGCTCGAGGTCCTCTACTGCGCACTTGGCACAGAGCGCGACTCCCAGCCCCGTTGTTTCAGAGAATCCTGACCTGAGAACCCTCCTATCTGGAAGCAACGCGGATAAAATCATCAGATATATCATGTTGTTGGCGAATCCGCCTTGGACAATGACGTCAATATTTTCTCCCCCGGAGATGGACTCTATGGCGGCATATGACTGTATTGCTAAGCTCAGGTTAAGTATGTGATAAGCATGCTCCGGGCCCTTGAAGAATAAGTCGCCTATTATTCTAGGCTTAGAGTATGGGAATCTTCCAGATCTCTCGATCAGCCCCGGAGTTATGAAGTCCTTTCCGCGCCTCAGAATCTCCTCGATTAATTCCAAGTTCGGGGATATTCCCAAGGGACTTAAGCCGAACCTCTCTTTGATAAGTTTAACGTAATGGTCATGCTCGTACCCACCCGGGAATATTAGAGATTTTACCGGGCGGCTGTAAGGATCCGCGTAATAGAGTATGTTTTGCTCCAAGCCCTCCCTCCTCGGATTAAACCCCGAATAGGGGTTCATGAAGACGCACCAAGTCCCGGTTGACGCGAAGACCAATCTCTGTCCTCTAGCAACATATGGAAGAATTGAAGCATTTGAATAATGAATCCCGGGGGTGACGATGATTTCTAAACCATCAATCGTGAGCTTTCCTATAGGCCGCCATACATTGGTGAAATCCGGGGATCGCTGGTCTACCTCAAGCTTCTCGGCTATGAAGCTCCACCCCCTCTTTCTAAAATCAAAAAGATATGTGTGGCATCTGGCGCTAGTGACCTCGCATGACTTCATCCCGGAAAGCTCATAAGTGAGGTATTGGGGAAAGAAAAGTATGTCATCTATCTTAGCAAATCTTTCCGGATAGCTCCTCCTGAACCAGTATATCTGCATTCCAACATTCAGTAGCCTGCCCCATGGCGGTGTGCCTGTTACGGAGTAAAGGCTGAATGGATCCCCGAATTCTTCATAAAACATTCTCCTAATACTCTCATCTATGTCGTGGTTATATGATACTATGGGAAAGCCGAGCCTGCCCCCGCTCAAGTACGTGACGGTCGCGCCGTGGGTCGTAACCGATAAAGCTTTGACATGGTACTTCTTCAGAACATCCTTAAAGCTACTCTTTACACAAGTCACGATCTTTTCATCATCATCGCATAGGATACCATCTCTAACGATTTCACCTATGTAGGTTTTGCACTCGAATTAAGGCTTTAAGTCGTCATCGAAGACCATGAGCTTCTTATTGGTTTTGCCGATATCGAATGTTGCTATAGCATAATCCATAGCATCATTCTATTTTTTCTAAAGCTATATAAAGCTTAAACTTGCAGGCGATACAAGGGTCTCCTCGCAATCACGATCTTCAGCAAGCTAGTTAACATGACAAAAATATAATTACCGCCGATAAAAGATTATACTCCATGGTAAAGTATGGTGTGCATCTTTTCCTCTGGACTGAGCGCTTTGATAAATCAGCAGTACGCCTTATAGAGAAGGCCAAGAGATTTGGATTCGATGGTGTGGAGGTTCCCCTAATGGAGCCCGATATCATAGACGTGGATGCCACGAAGAGGGAGCTGAAAAGAAACGACGTGGAGTTTCTAGGCTCGATGGGGCTCCCGAAGGAATATGATATTACGAGCGATGACGAGGAGGTTAGAAGGCGCGGCATAGAGTTCATGAAGCGCTGCATTGACATAGTTGCTCAGCTGGATGGAGACGCCATCAATGGCGTGATCTACATTGCTTGGGGAAAAATCGTGGGAAGGCCCAGAACCGAGGAGGAGTGGAGGCGCAGCGTGGAGGCGTTAAGAGAGATATGCAGATACGCGCAGAGCTATGGAATAAGCCTCGGCGCGGAGCCCGTGAACAGGTTTGAGACATACTTCCTGAATACCGCGGAGGATGCCGTGAAGCTGTGCAAAAGACGTCGGGGAGCCGAACATGAAAGTTCACTTAGACACATTCCACATGAATATAGAGGAGAAGAACTTCTATGATCCGATAAAAATGGCTGGAAAACTGCTAAACCACTTCCACTGCTGCGAAAATGACAGAGGAATACCGGGAACAGGCCACGTGAATTGGGACGAGGTCTTTCAAGCCCTATCCGAGATAGGCTATGATAGATGGCTCGTCGTAGAATCCTTCACGCCGGAGATAAAGTCGGTTGCAGCATCCACTGCAATCTGGCGTAAGATCGCCCCCAGCGCAGACGCGATAGCCGAAGAAGGACTCAAGTTCATCAAAGAGATGGCCAGAAAATACTTGAAAGCTTAGCATCACATCGCAAGATTGCCTTTAACATTTTTAATTTCCGAGAAACGCGTATGAGAGCCTTCAACCCAAACGAACTCCGGCTACATGGCAATCATTCTCTCGACGATCGGAATACTCTCGTCCATTGCAACATGGTGGATCATACCCATAGCCCAAGCATTTTTCAAAAGGACTAGACCTAGTCACAATACTACTAGTAACCGTAGGTTAGGCTCACCTGTGCTGACAGCCCCCGCACATGCGATGCATGTCGATCTCCGGCGTTAATCCGCAATGCTTCCATGACTATAAGTATAAGTAATAGCATCATTAGGAGGATAACTATCCGTGCTCACACTTGACAAACTGGGAATATCATAAAAATTTTCTCGGATAAGGTGTCTGGAATGGCTCTGGCGAACATTCGACCAGTGAGGCGATTTCTCGGAACTTGTTAGAGATATAATATTCATAGCGCGGGATGCGGTTGCTGCCGAAATTTGCTGGTACTTTTCTGAAAATCAGAACTAAAAAGAATTAAGAAAACTCGTATGAAGATTTATGGATTCCACAACTGTGCCATATCGTTTTTAAGCATATTTATCCTAATTTATCTCGTGAAGATGGGCCACGTTATTGTGAAGGTGAAGGTAGGGCCGCCGAGCAGGGAGCGCCTAATCGAGGTTGAAGGCCTAGTGGATACTGGCGCAACGCTCACGGTCATTCCAAGGAAAGTTTCCAATGAGGTCGGGCTCGAGATGGTGGGCAAGACGATCGTTGAGACGGGCGCTGGTAAGCTTGAACTAGACCGGAGTAGAGCTTGGATAGAGATCGAGGGTCGGGGTGATATCATCCCAGTCTTGGTCTCAGACATCATAGATAAGCTCCTCATAGGCGTAACAACACTTGAAATACTCGGCCTTCAAGTGGATCCAATAACCGGCAAACTTAAGGAATGGACATTGCTACTTCACTAAGCTTTCCTGAAAAGTGCGGACGATCAGCTTCGCAATTCCAGAAAAATGCGCACGAAACTCTTCAGTCCAACAATAGCTTTTTCAATGCACAAATCGCAAATTAACATAAAGAAGAGGAAAACTGAAAGTGTATTACCACAAATGTAACAGGCATAGGTACCACTGACCATTTCTCCATAAGTGCCCTTTTATGCCAATTTCCATCGAAAAGGGTCGTCATTCCAGCTAATTCACTTTAGTGAAAAATCTATAACCGTTAGTGGTCCAAAAGTATTTTCGGTAAGACCATGCGAGCTAAATCTCCAGCTTAAGCTTAATGAATTCCTTATAACACGTGAAGATTGCTTCTTCATCCTATCCCCACCCCTGCTTTCATAAATGGTTTACAGTAAATCCTTGGCCTGAAATATGCTACTTCCTCCTCAATTATCTCCTGATAAATTGTGAGATGAGTGAGAGAATAAATTTAGATCGTGACCTTTCATCTGAAAGTTAGTTCAGGTTTTAACATGAGAGCTGAAGGTGATTCTAGAACAGCTATGCAAATATCCTTCCAAGAGTTGTTTTACGTTGAGCGACATGCGAGGAAAACCTGGCCAAGGCCTTCCCCACGAGCTAGTTCAATATCAGCAAGCGAGGGAGCTGAAGCTCGTAACCGTTGACGTCAACGTGAGCGACGTAACCATTGGTGCGATAAGATTAACCGAGACAAGAATATACCCGGCGAAGAGGCTGAGGGTGAAAAGGCCGATTCACTTGATATCGTTCGTCCGCAAAATAAACAGGTATTCGATGAAAGTGCATAAAAGACCTGCAAGTAGCTGGCTAGCATACCTTAGGGCGAGAGAGAATCAGTGGATAAACGATAGCGTCGCAACAATAATAAGAACCGCAAAGGACTTTGATGCCGCTCTAATCGTTGTAGAAGATTTGAATGCAAGGGCTTTAAGACAAAAATTAAGGAGTAAAGACCCAGAACTGGCACAACGATACTCTACATGGCCCATCGCAAAAATTCTTCGAAGATTGGAAAGAGCCTGTGAAAAACGTGGAATAAAGCTGATGAAAGTCCCGCCGCAATTCAGTAGTCACATATGCCCGCGCTGTCACTCAATAATGACCGACCATGGAAGAAGGCGCGTGAAATGCCCAAGGTGCGGAATGGAAGATGATAGAGATCACGTCTCCATAATCAACTTGGCGAAAACTGCAGCGATAATGCTGGGAATACAATACCTAGAAGCTCCGATAAGATTCATACTAAGAGACTACGAAAAACGATTCCCCGCCCAAGGCCCCCTGAGGGCGCCCGGCTCAGGGGAGGCAAAGGGGGAGACCCCCAACCCTCCCCCCGGCACACCTCAGGGGGATTCTTGGGTTGGGGGGTTAATGAACCTTATGCCAAGGACCCTCAGCCGAAGCCAGCCCAAGGCTCGGGCCGCCAAGCGAGTCTCCCCCGCTCCGCCAGATGGCAAATAGAGCCTGAGACCTCAGTCTTGCGCCTGGGGAAAGCCTTGGCCGGGGACGACGATGCAAGAAATAGACAACGAAGTCAACGACGCAAAAGATAGGGCACCCACCTCCTCCCCTTTTTTCCATTATTCCAGAATTTAGAGGAAACAGAACTCAGAGAAGACCGATAATCCTAAAAATGACGGAGATTATAATTAATGCCAGACTTATAGCAAAGGCTATCCTCCATAAAATGCTAAGGGTAAACCAGGCTTCTCGCAATAAATATCCGATGTGCCAAAAAATTCGAGCCAATTTGGAGCGAAAATAATAATGCGAACTCGAAAGAAGAAATCCCAAACTTCCCATAACCAATTTAAGCAATATGCTCCAATCCTCTCTACTTCTTATGCGGTCCAACCATAGCTTAAGAGTTTCATAAAAACGCTCTTCCTTAGGATTAAGCTGCCTAAAGAACTGCTCAATGATTTTACTGACGAATTCTCTGTAGTCCTCACCAATTCTATACCGCAGATTCACCTTGAAGAATTCATCATTATTTCCGAGAGCTTCCAAGAGGGAATCCAGCAGCTTCTCCTTGTCAGACTTACTAAATGCTTCTCTCATCTCTAGAAGTCTAAAGATCTTCTTTATCTTCCTCATGAAATAACTTAAGATCTCCTTCCTGAATTCATCAATCAATAAGCACCCTCTTACGCCCGCTATCATTCCCTTCTCCGTCAACCTAAAGCTACCAGCTTCATGCATAAGAAAACCGCCTTCAACAAGCACCGGCAACCTCTCATAGGGGTATGTACTTCCATAATCTTTAGCAATCACCGAGGCGGGCAACGCCCCTCCACCCCTCAGTATAATAGCTAAAATCCTTAAGTCACCATCTCCTAAGAACCTATCGCCAATCTTCCACTTCCTCAAACTTGCATACAAAATGTTGACAACCCGCCCCTAAAAATTTTCACATTATGAATGGTGTGCGGGGGGTGGGATTTCCACCAAAATTTACCGGTATTTTTAAATCAACGCTTAGAAGATATTCGAGAAAACTTTATAATACTTTATATGAAAAGCTATAAAATTATTTAAAGCAGGAGGTTAACTTCTTAGGTAAAAGGAACCTCACATGTCTGAAAAATTAGAAGAATTGTTAAATAAATTGAAATTGTTTACGGATCGGCAGGATGCCGAGGCAAGACTTCACTGGAGCCGCAACAGTTATTTCCTAGTAGTTATGAGCATTCTGATTCTGGCTTTTAGTCAAAAACCAGTTGAAAATATCCCTCAATTAGTAATCTTTCAAATGCTTATCACATTTTTAGGAATAATCCTAAGTATAATATGGCTTCTCATTCAATATCGGAGCAGCCAATACATGCTCTATTATAAGCGTGAGGTGCAGAAACTTGTAAAAGAAACTAATGCACCTGATACATATCCAGAGAAATTAGGCGGTATTGAAATACGAAAGCTCGCGTATGCTTTGCCTATAACATTTTTAGTAATATGGTTAGCCTTACTTTTCTTGGTTGCAATGAACTTATTTGGTTAATCCTATGAAAAAACATAATGACAGACTCTGGGGTGTCATAACAAGTATATTTCGTAACATGATTTCTAGAAAAAGGCTTGTCCGTCTTATTGATTTTATAATCTTTTCAAGACAAAAATAGATGAAAGATCTCGGATCGCATCTAAGAGTTATTTGTAGGTAGTTCGGCTATTCCATTAATACTCGATAAATCATCTTTGAGATCTTATCTCACAGAAATGATCAGATTTTACAAGATAAAAGAACTAAGGGATTAATTTTTCAAAACCAATAAGAGACAAATAGATTTCTAAAATGTAAAATTGGGTTGAATCTGTAACAATAGAGCTCATAAGATTAACCATTAAGGCCGCTTAAAGAAGAAGTGTTCGAAAGTGACACTTAACGTAATCGAAGCGATCATTTCAATATAGAGACATCGTATCTCTCTATTGTCTCTCAAATTCTCCCAAACTTCCTCATGTTTTGTTGGGAGTTTAAACTCAAGCCATTCTATCCCATCAATTCTTCCTCAAGTATGTGGTTGTATTCTTCACAAAGTTGTTTAAAAATCTCCCCCTTTAGCATTGATGATTCTTTTAACATCAAGCATGAATCCTCTATCAGATCATTAGGCGCGTCAATATAGAATTTGATGCGAGTTGCCCCATCCATAAAAAATAGTAGGACCACATATGCCGTACACTTTCGAATGGTTCTGATGTCTTCCCGGAATATCAATTTCGCGATAAGTCTGAGAAATAATCTTTCTCGCTGTAAGGCCTGAGATAAACTTTTGGGAATTTACTTATGATAGCTGGCTCAATTCGTTTGCGAATTTACTTTAAAAATGATTTTCTGCGCTTTCTGCGCATATTTACTTGCTATTTTAAAGATTATCATAAATCGTCTCTCTGTTTCCTACGTCTAAGAGTACAATTGTACAATACTTAGGTTTTTCATAAATAACTCTGTATTTGCCAACTCTTAAAGATCTCATTCCCTTATATTCACCCCGAAGGATTTTTCCCTCATCTATACCTAAACCAAGCTCATTTATCTTATTCAATACACGTTCCTGATTCTCCCTACTTAAGATTTTCAAGCTACGCTCGAATCGTCTTGTGAGATTTATAACGTGCTTGTACTCGCTATTCAATGCTAAGCACCCTTTTTAATTCTTCTAGAGTTACGGCCTGTCCTATGATTTCTACCTCCTCTCCTGTAGGCATGCTCATAAGTTGAAATGTTACTGTGTAACATTCAAGTTCTTCCGCTACTTCCAAAAATTTTTTAACAAGCACTTCCCTTTTTTCCACATCTTCTTTCCAGATAAACAGTAAGGGCACACTTTTGCTTAGGGCCCTCAATAGTAATATACTCGATATAAAGAGAACCGCGTATTCAAAGGCATCATCTTTGTAAAATGTGACAAATCTTGACATTTTTTTAATATATTCATTCGGCTTGTTTAGTAACCAATTTAGCCTTATTGTTAGATGTTCAAGAAGTAAATCAAAAGCTTCACCCAGATGAGCATCCTTTCTCATAATATTCTTGACAAAGTTGCGTATTGTTTCGATAAAGTGTTTTATTTCATTTCTAGGAAATTCTTTAAAAACTTCGATATCGGAGAAAAAGTTTTCTATATATTTCCTCATATAAGGTTCGAGTTCTTTAGCAATTTCCTTAACATTTTCAGGCTGATCTCTAACACGATAAGCATATCTAATCGGAATGATGCTGATGTTTGATAAGATAATTTTTGATAAGATAGTTCCTAAATGTTTAAGGATGTTATGGAAATGATAAAGGTCCCTATACTTAAGGGGCATAACATACATGGCGTGTCTATCAGCATAGTATCCGAGCAAATAAAGTCCAATAGCAACGCTCATCTTTAAACTCCCTGTAATAATAAGTTCTTCAACCAGTAATATAAATACTTAAAGCCCGACCAAATGCATGAACAACGTTTAATGAAAATGAACAATAAGATTGAAATGGATTTTTAGAGAAAGTTGTGTACAAAATAGCGGAATAAAGTGCAATAGAGCATGTCAAGCGTCAAAAGCTTAGAGAGGGTGAAGAAAATATGCAGTAGACTTACTAAAAGCAATTACTTCCTATGCCTACTAGATTAGTCGGGAAATAGAGAATCACCTAAATTCACCTCTGCACTATATTCATGTGCTCTAAATAGCAATAGATTGATTCATCTTTTAACCTTCCAGTTTCAAAATAGAAAATATGAGAGTTGACAAAGCCCGTAAATTAGCGATACCAAATCATTAATTAGTAGAGAGGTTCTAATATTTGATATTTGGCTCAATAGAATCTATACAGTTATAGACTAAAAATCCTTCTTAACCCCCTCTTTTATTGCAATGTAGAGCCTGTACAAATGAATTGAGCAACATAACCATAAAGAATATAAGCCAGGCCAATATAAGTCTCTCTTTAGGTAGGAAATATTATGTCTCACATGATGTTATTCAATTCTGTTATTGATGTGCTTGAAAAAGAATTGAATGCTGAAAGAACTTGTTTGGAAATTGCAGAGTCTGTTTTGAAATACGCAAGCCATGTTCCACTAGTAACAAATATTGCAAGAGGCGCTGGCTTTTGTTATTATTACGCAAGGATTGCAGAATCAATAGGAGCTAGGCATATGCCTGAGCAAAGAGTTTCCAGGATTGCTGGTAAAGGATCAACAATTCATAAGTTACTTGGGATACTATCTTTGAGATTATTCTCTCAGGGGATTACTTATGTACTTTCGCAAGCTCATAATGTACAAACAATGATTGAGGAAATGCTGCAAGTTGACGATTTTCGCCAATTGTTACAAATACTGAAGAGTGAAATCAATGACACAGTATTGCTAGCATCTTCATTGATGCTTAATCTTCTGTCGAACCTTCCACGAATGTTAGCCATAATCGGAGTTGACCACAGTTCAAAAGTTTTTCCAATAGTTGAACAACAATTTATTGATTATACCTTACATATGCGCGGAGTGCCTGACTTAATACTTGAATTTCCTAAAGAAAAAGCCGCTTTAGTTATTGAGTGGAAAACCACACGTGAGACACCTTCAAAGCATGAAGAGGCACAGGTCATTTGTTACGCATTAATGGAGGCAGTTCGATTAGGGTATAACACCAAAGAGAAAGCTATAAATGCTATTATTGGTGAGCTGTCAAGAAACGGCACCTATAATACTTTTAGGGTTAATAATGTAAAAGTTCTGCCGGCAATAATTCGACCGGTTCAAAGAGGACAAATAAAGCCGCATCCACTCATGTTTACTGGATCAAATGAGCTTGAGAGAGAGTATGACAGTTTCAAAAAACTAATTTACGATGTATGCTTAATCGCGGAGCACCTTACTTTATTAACTACAAATATTAGAGCTTTTAGTCCGATAGATAGAGATTTCGAAGGAATATGTACTAAAATGCTAACATTTAATGATAGAGAAGTACAAGCAAGTATATTTAGAATCAAACCTAGTCAAATATATTGTGGTTTCCCTAAAGAGCGTAACTCATTCCCATGCGTCACGCGCAATGGGGAACCTTTTTGCTACTACAACTATGAATATGGGCCCTGCGAATTTTATTTCGGAAGGGGATTTGGTGAAAAAACTGATTTCGACCGAGCAATGTGGTCTTTAAGATTTAAAGTTTTTGATGAAAAGGAAAAAATGCTTTTACCATATCGATGCTTACATGAACTATTTAGAATATATCCTATCAAGAAAGTTATTGAGAAAATTAGGAATGGAGAAGGCTTTGAGTGGCATTTTGGTGAGGCACCGTATCCATCTACTATCGCGAAAATGCAGATGAAAGTTTATAGACGCGGAAAGCTATTAGGAAGTTTTAGACTGGATGTTCTAGACGAATGTTATATAGAGGATGATCTTATACGTGGTTATCGAAAACTGAGACCCATAGAAATTGATGAAGGATTTTATAGAGTTATTCCGGAAGGAAAGCCAGTTTTAATAACAATTGTTGACTCATGGACGCCACTACTAAGTATAGGCACATATGGTAGGATTGATGAAGTAGAGGTTAGAGAAGAAAAGAATGGAGTAGAGTACATAATAGGTTTGCCTAGTTCTGCTTTACGATACTCGATGGCCATCTTTAGAGAATATTTAAATATTTATCCTGAAAAGAGAAATGATATTTTGATTTTTGAGATAAATGTTGATTTACTTGGTGCAGAATTACAATCTATAGATGCTATGCAAAGAATGATTAAGAAAATGCTTGAAAATGAGCAGGATGAAAATGTTAAACAAGGTTTAGAAAAGCAATTAGAAGAAATAAGAAAGGTTAAAGAAGAAATTGAGCCAGTAGAACCTTTTTTATCGAGGATTATTGGAAGTGGTTTAAGACCTAGGTGATAGCTGAATGTCATATGATGTACGTTATTTAATTAATAAGGGATATAGCGGAGATTTCGGCATTGAACGATCTTTTAACATTACTGCTGTGGAACTAGTTAAGAGAAAAATTATTGCAATAGATTCTGAGAGAATATCATTAGTGCAAGGCCCCCCTGGAACTGGAAAAACAACAGTTTTTCAACAAGTCATTAATGAATGCCTTGACGAAACTGATGAAAATGAAGTTTTTCTATATGTTGCACCGACGAATAAACTAGTTGCAGACATGCTTGCACGAGTAGCTTCAATTTATCGAAATCAGGAGAAAACCTTAGAAGATTTAAAAAAGGAAGTTCGTGTGTATGGTTCAAGATTTAGGTATGGTGGAGAATTTGAACATTTAAGAAAACCAATTGATGATGACGTTAAGATAGTGTTGTCAACGGAATATCAGAGAATATATGAGAGTGAAGCTGCTAGAAGATATCATCTGCTCATTGATGAGGCAAGCAAATCGCCAATTCATAGACCCTTTATAACCATTTCAGATAGACTTCTCGAGCTTATTCAACAATCAGAGAAAGAAGGCATTCTAGAATCACTCAATGTTATTGGTGATCCTAAACAAGCTATAGCATTAGGAGATGAATATAGGGGCAGAGAAGATTTATTACTGCTAACAAATCTGATAAGAGGATTACTGTCAGAAAAGTTGAAAATGGAAGTTGATAGAGGAGAAATAGACATTACCGAAGCCGCTTTTCAAGAATTAAGAGGGACCTTTTACGAATTCTTAGAAGTAACAAGAAGATTGCCACATCCATCAGAAACTCCTATCAGTGTAGGATTCTATGGTGGCAATTTAAGAGCTTATAAAAAGGCTGATGAGATATTAAAAGAGGTAGCAAACCAATGGGATACTAATGAGGCTAGAGAGCTAAGTAATTTAAATGATGATTATTTCAAAACAGTAGACATCTTGAATAGTGCAATAACCACAGGAGTACCAATAATTTATGTTCACGTACGTGGAGATTATTTGAGAGATTATTTATTCAACGAAAGAAGGGCTAAGGTTGGTTTATTATTCTCTTGCGCGATTAAAAAGATTTTGAAAGAAAACGTAACAATTGTGGCACCTTATGTTGACCAGCAACTTCAAATGAAGCTACGCATGCATCATCTTTATGGAGATGTTCTCGGGGAAGATATCAAAGCAATCAATTTTACAACCATTCATAGAATGCTGGGGGCTGAAGACTCTCATATAATTGCCATATTAGGGAAAGAGCGAACCGGTAGATTATATCATGAAAGAACAATTTACTTTATGGAACCTGAAGTTTTTAACGTCCAGTTAAGCAGACATAAGAAGTTGCTGGTTATCGTGGGCGATCTCTTTAAATTGAGAAGAGAAGCCAAGAAAATGTACGAATATTTAAGTGGTGAAGAACCCAGAAGTTTTCAAGAGTCAAGTTTAAAGCTCAAGGTTAAACAATTAGAGATGACTACAGAACAGATACTTGAGCTAGCGAATATCAGTTCTTATAACACTTTAAGAAGGGTGCCCAGTGTGTCAAGTGGTGATGGCTGTTTATTCTTCAGATGGGAATAAAAATTCTATAAGTTAATTAAAATTCAGAGATTATTGTTTCAATTATTTCTTTAACGGCGTCAAATCCTCTTTCTAAAATAAGCTTTCTAGATTTTTCATTTCGTGATCCCCTTTCTATTTTTGTTAACGTTTTCTCAATTATGCGAATCTGTTTTAT
Organism: Candidatus Wolframiiraptor sinensis; assembly: GCA_023268255.1. Classification (GTDB taxonomy): domain Archaea; phylum Thermoproteota; class Nitrososphaeria_A; order Caldarchaeales; family Wolframiiraptoraceae; genus Wolframiiraptor; species Wolframiiraptor sinensis. The sequence goes on along the minus strand of JALNJX010000002.1, from coordinate 225,581 downwards.
CTCTGGATATTTGATTTTCTGGAGACTTATGCGTCGCTTGGGGTTAATTTTGGGGTCTTCTAGGGTTATTATTTTCTCGGCTTGCTCTGCTGGTAGTTCATAGAAAAGTTCTCTGAGCGTAAACCCTGACCTCGTTTTAGCCTCATCTAAACTATATAATGTGATGCCCGAAATTTTTTCAACAGTTTCGAAGAGGCGCAGCATTATTGCCCTTCCAGCAATATTTAAGGCTCCAAGTTCGCTATAACCGGTTTTCTTACGTTTCCTAAGAATGGGCATGTCTGAAATTTTCCTATAGAGCAACCTTGCTGCATCGAGGTATAGATACCTGTCATCGTTTAGCGAGTATAGCCCTCGCTGGACCTTGGCTAGTGTGCAGAACCAGCAGCCATACCTAGCGCCCTCGCAGCTGTAGAGGTCTAGCAGGTCGGAAATGTCAAAAGGCGAGTCGAGGGATAGGAAAGCCCATACATCTATGGTCTCCCAGTCCCTCAGGGGAGCAATCTTCTTCATGTTTTCAAAGTTTTCTCTGGAGAAGAAATATGCGAGACACTTTCCAGCTCCGGAAGAACAGCTACCATATCTTCGCTTGATATTTCTCGCACGATCGCCAGACTCGCTTTCCCTCAAGCCCGTCATCAATATTGATTCGCCGGTAAATTCTCTTAATGCTCTATGAGTTGGGTCTCTTTTCAGCAGTTTAACACACCACCTAAAGGAATATGAGGGAGCGGGATAACCTCTTACAATGACCCTCCAGTAAAATGTGTCTATTAGAGGAGGAGGAGCTATGATCGCTTTTACTTCGTATCCCAGTTCTCCGATAAGATGTTCTGCCTGTTTCATGAACTTTCGGGCCCAAGACTCCATGGGCGGTATTTCTCCTAATGTGTCATTATGCAGGAAAATAACCTCCACATCTTCAGGCCTAGTTCTCTCAAGCCAATCATAAAAAATTATTGCCAATGCTGTTGAATCCTTCCCGCCGGAATATGTTATAATAACCTTAGATTTCGGTTTTATAGTCTTATTAAAAATCGTGAAAACTTTTTCAATTAATTTTTGAAGGCCGGATGGTATGGTTTTTACTTGATTTGACAGTAACATGCCTAGCACCCAAATAATAATTCCTTAGGATTATGTAAGCTTATCTTTTGGGTAGTAATACTCTCAATACTATTCACGTCAACATAAAAGTGACTAGGGGAGCGGAATTAGTTATAGTGTTTTATTTATAGTATTTCCTGTACATCTTCACAGATTGAAAAAGATTTCAGAGCTTTCAAAGAATTTAACGAATTAAGTCATTAAGAATGTCCGTAATGTCATTGACTGGCAGTTCCAAAAAGCTTTTGTTTCTTATGCTGCTACGAATGATATAGTAAAGAACCTCTCACAAAGGATCAGGAATTTTTATATCTGTCTTCAAGGCTATAGTGTAGCTCATGAAAAATAAAGAAAGGTCAAAGTTGATGAGATGTTCGGTAAGCTAAGGCAACACGTCTTAAGAGAATTCTTTAAACTTCCCTTTATGAAGGTTCTCTCCTTCTCTTTTCTATTTGCCAAGCTTTTAATTCATTTGGAGCTCCTCAATTTCTGCTAACTTACCTGCCATTACTATCGCGCCTAAATCTTCATAGAAATATGATGCTGGTTTTCTCTTGAATTGTAATCAGATAGCATTTATAACTTAAAGTCGGAATTTTGCTCATGCGCGCAGATTAAGGGCTGAAACTTAAAAGTCTCTATAATTTTAGCTCTGGGTAATGTTTTGTGATAAATGTCTTAGTAAAGTTTACCACCCATAATGCCTGCTCCTTGCTTGGATGATAATCTTCGTGCACAATTCTATTTCTTAAATCTCTTAGAATCTCCAGATTTTTCATATCTTCCTCATCAATGACATTATTGTCTTTAAGCATTTTCGAAAGGGTATGTAGATATAATTTCTTTTCCCTTCTGAGCTGTTCGATTATCGATATAGCCTCACTTCCCTTTAAATCTATGAGCATCCTTTGCAAGATTGATATGAGGGCATCATGAGCCAAGGTTATTATTGGGCTCCATGAAACAGAGGTCTCACCCTTAAAATATCTCTCCATGGCCAAAGCCTTTTCCTTAGCACTCGAGAGATATGGATCAATTCGAACCTCCTTTACCTTCTTTTCTTCTCTTCTCCTTAGGTAAATTATGGGAATTAAAGGAGGAAAGCCCAGCATAAATACAAGAATTATACCACCTATAGCGCTTTCAAGTGTTACATTAGCAATTATAAACGAGAAATAAAAGGTCGCCAGTAGTAATAGCCACATGGAGCAGAGTAAAGTATAGATTCTTATTGCCAGCCGTCTATGCCTTAAACCCCATAGAACTGTTAAGAGCATTGCACGCTAGATTCAAATCGCATTACGTAACATTAATGTTTTGCTCGTCATTCTTTATTTTCTCTGAGGCATAAACGGTCCTTATAGCTCATATTATTTATCTTTCCTTGAGAGTTTTCCAGACAAACCGGTAAAAATGAACCGGTAAAAATGTGCGGGGGGTGGGATTTGAACCCACGAACCCCTACGGGACAGGAGCCTCAGTCCTGCGCCTTTGACCAGGCTTGGCTACCCCCGCCTCTGATGGTTTTTCGCGTATCCGGTATTTAAACCTAGGATGTCTTCTTAAAAATTGTGGAATCCTAGAGCGGCTATATCACGAGCTTCAGCCTTATTCCTGCTCCTTTCCTGATCGCGTTCTCGTAGGCTATGTTTGCGACCGCGGCGTCCTGTATTGCTAAGCCTGTTGAGGAGAATATCGTGATCTCATGATCATCTTCTCTTCCTTTTTTCAGGCCAGCCACTATCTCGCCCAGCTCCCCGTATATCTTGCCCCTGCCTATGATGCCCATGCTCAGCGGCACGTTTATCTCGCCGCCGTGAGTAGCCTGCTCCACGTCGTCCACGACGATCTTCGATGCTCTCTTGAGTATCGTTGGGTCGAGCTCCTGCTTTCCCGGGGCATCAGCGCCGATGCAGTTGAAGTGCGTTCCCTCTGATATCCACTCGCTCATCACTATGGGCCTTCTCGACGGCGTTGTGGTGATTATTACATCGGCATCCTTGACAGCCTCTTCGGCGGAGCTAGCGGCATTAAGCGAGAGCCCGCCGGAGGCATGCTCTTCAACGAAGTCGAGGAAGGATCTGGCGGCCTCGGCCCTGATATCATAGGCTCTTATCTCCCTTATTCCCGGGAGGACTCTCATTAGCCCGAGGAACTGCATTCTCGCCTGGGTTCCAGCGCCTATGAAAGCGGCGATCTTGGAGGTCTTCCTCGCGAGGTATTTCGCCGCAACAGCTCCAGCAGCCCCAGTTCTAATCCCGGTTATCCATGTTCCCCCCATGACGGCCTTAGGGAAGCCCGTCTCCGGATCTATCAGCACTATCAGCGCCATGACGGATGGCAGGCCTCTTCCAGGATTTCCGGGATGGGAGTTGACTATCTTCACGGATGATATCTTTGAGGTTCTGATGTAGCATGGCATGGCCCTCAGATCGCCATCCTCGTAGAACAGGTAAACTTTCGGTGGCATCTGGACGTTGCCGAGCGCCTTCTCCTTGAAAGCATCTTCTACAGCCTTTATCGCCTCATCAATCGAGATCAATTTCCTCACATCTTCCTCAGGTAATAGGAGCGTATGCATTCCGGAGGGGTCACCAGCGTATTAGAGAATTATCTCGGAATATTATTTGCATTTTTCTTTATCTTTTCTATTGCTCTCGGGATGTCCTCTAAGTCCCCCTCATCTGCTAGGAGGACGTATTGCGGAATCCATACTGCCTCATTATATGATGCCCTCTCCGTGTTTGGTAGTGGTTTGCTGGGCGGGAGAAACGCGTAGCTGTATAGCGGCCTATACCCGGCACTGCATGGGATTCCCTCAGCGGATAAGGCTTCGACGAATCTCTGCTTGGGGAGGTTTGAGAACTCCCGCGAATCATATTTGAAGATGTATAGGTGGTATGCGTGCCTCGTCACCCTATTATCGGGCTTTAATGGTGTTATGCCATCTATCTCGGAGAGGAGCTTGTCCAGGATCCTTGCGCCCCTCTCCCTCCTCTTCATCAGCTCGGGAGCTCTTTCGAGCTGGGCGATGAGCACAGCCGCCTGGAACTCTGTTATCCTGTAGTTCCAGCCGTAGAGTTTATGCTCGTACCACGGTCCCTTTCTGGGCCTGCCGACGTTTCTAAGCGACCAGGCTTTCTCGGCTATCTCGTCGTCATCCGTCGTTATGGCTCCGCCCTCCCCGCATGTTATGTTCTTCGATTGGTAGAAACTGAAGATCCCCGCATCGCCTATCGCGCCAACTCTTCTCCCCCTCCATTCCGCTCCATGAGCCTGGGCTGCGTCCTCGAGTATTAGCAGCGACTTCTCCTCTGCAAGCTCCCTCACCGCGTCCATGTCGGCTGGTCTCCCGGCGATGTGAACTGGGATTATCGCCTTCGTCCTCTCGCTCATGATGCTTCTCGCGAACTCAGGGTCTATCGTGTATGTGTCCGGGTCTATGTCCGCGTAAACTACCTTGAGACCCAGATCTATCGCGGATGTGGCGGTCGCGAGGAAAGTATATGCTGGGACTATCACCTCGTCTCCCGGCTTGAGGCCCATGGCCTTGAGCGCGATCTTGAGCGCTGCGGTTCCGCTCGAGCAGAGGAGCGCGTGCTTGGCTTGCTGGAACTCAGCGAATCTCTGCTCGAACTCCTCTTGAAATCTTCCGCCAACGCTCCATCTCCCGCTTCTCAGGGCCTCTAGCAGAAGCTCCTCCTCGCGCTTATCATGGATGGGCCAGCTCGGGTAGGGCTTCTTCCGAACCGGCTCTCCCCCGAGTATAGCCGGCAGCTCCACGGCTTCTCAGCTGATAGCGCTTGCCCCACGTGAAATAGATTTCTAGATCGAGCCCGCGATGAACGCTGCTAAGCCCAGGAGCATCCAGATGAGCGTCATGGATTTCACCCTTAGCGCCTCCTCTCTCGAATGTCTTCTCAATATCCTATAAGCCGAGTAGATGAAGCCTGCATCAGCGGCCGCGACGAGCGGGATATAGATCCACGAGACGAGCTCCAGTAGGTAAGGGAGCGGGCTCACAGCAACGGCTGCGATGTAGAGGGATGCGCCGAGCCTCGCCGCGGCCCGCGGCCCCCATATTCTCGCCACGGATCTGATTTTTCGAATGGAGTCCCCCTCGATGTCCGAGATCCCCTTAATCACTTCTCTTCCGAGATTTGATAGGAAGACCGGGAGTATGAATATGGCGAGCCTCGGAGAGATGTACCCATCCGAGAGTACCGAGCCGTAGATGAATGGAGCCGCGACGACAGCGCTCACGATCATGTTTCCGGGAAGCCCGCTCCTCTTCAGCCACGCATTATAGGCCAGGGATGACGCGTATGCTAATGATGCGACTACCAGGCATTGGATCGAGGTTAGGGCCGAGGAGGCTAAGCCAGCGGCTCCGATGATCGCTGAAAAGGCCACGGCCTCTGAGGCCGAGATCGCTCCAGATGGTATGGGTCTCCAAGGTGCATTCACTTGATCCACCTCGCGGTCGAAGTAGTCATTGAAGCCCATTGAGCTTCCGCAGAGCCCATACGCCGTTACGAGGGAGAGAATCAGCTTCTCGGGCTGGAAGAGCTTGCTCTCGGATAATACTATTCCTGCTATCACGGCTATGTACATGAGGATGGCGTTCGGGGGTCTCGTGAGCTTGATGAGGGCTCGCAGCTTCCTAGACATTTCTCAGATCCACGATTGATGCCTTGTAGTATATGACTTCATTCCTCCGGTCGACGACCGCTATGACCAGCTCCTTCCTCAGCTTCCTAGCGGCTGATAGCCACTCGATCATCTTCTCGACGGAGATGTTCTTGCCCTCCATGAGGGGCGCGATGAGGTATCTCGCCGGCTCCTCTCCATATTTTCCTCTCTCGAAGACCCTGAACCTGAGCTCCTTATTCACGCCATCCTTCACCACGTAGTTTCTCTCCCTCAAATCCCTGTAAACAACGTAGTCTCTCCAGATGTTCTCGTCCAGCTGCTTCAGGGTTGCGAGAAGCCGATTGAAGTCCAGCCCCTCGCCCGAGCTCAGGATAATCTTCATCCTACCGGTCTCGACGAGGTAGAGCGCCTCCGGATACGAGTAGACTATTAAGCCGCTGGCCTGATCCTCCGACCCATATCCCTTGGAGAGGAGCTTGATCGCCTCACCGCCTTTCTCGGTCTCGATCCTCGCATCCCTAAGCCTCGCCTCAATCATTTCTCGAGTTCCTTCCCGCCCATTAACATAAAGATATTAAGGCTCCTCCTCCGGGATCAGGGCGAGGGATGGTTGGGTGATGGCCAGGAGCTCCTCAATCGCGGCGCTCATAATCCTGTCCCTCATTCTCGGGCTTGCGGCAGGGTACACTCTCGGAGCCTCATCACCCGCGGCCACGATTTATGAGCGCGAGACCATCACACGCACAGTCACTGCGACCGAGCTCTCCACATACACAATCACCGTGAGCAGCGTGAAGACCATAACAGTGTCCGGCCGTGTAGCTGAGGTGGCCGGCGCGGGAGCTGTTAAGGCGGTCTGCATAGCGAGGCTGATGGATGGATGCGCGAGCCTGCTGATAGACCTCATAAGAAAGGCTAATGAGAGCATCCACGTCATGATGTACGGCTTCACGCTTGACGAGCTGGCGGATGCCCTGATAGGCGCGGCTGAAAGAGGCGTTGAGGTCAAAGTCTTGATCGAGTCCGAGAGCACAAGCTGGAAGGGGAGCAAGCACGAGAAGCTAATCGAGCGCGGCATAAGCCTCAAGCTCGACTCGAATCCCCATAAGATGCATCATAAGGTGATGATCATCGATGGAAGGATCGTGGTTACGGGCAGCTATAACTGGACATGGTCGGCCGAGAAGAATAATGACGAAAACGTGGTCGTGATAGATGATCCAACCATAGCATCGCTGTATGAGAAGGAGTTCCAGAGGCTTTGGAGCCAGGGGTTACCCGCGTGATGCGCCGAAACCTATATGGGTGGGCTAATGCTGGATCACAGCGCGTAATCTAGTTAAATACGGCTGGCGCGTGGTGTGCATGGATATGAGAGCGAGGTCCCCGATACCCTATGAGGAGAAGTGGGTTAAGAGGTGGTTGGGGGAGAGGGTCTTCGAGGCAGACCCGAGGCCGGGCGCTTCCAAGATCTTCATCTGCGTCCCGTATTCCTATCAGAATGCCCCGCTCCACGTCGGCCATGGATTCACCTACACGAGGGGTGACGCTTACGCGAGGTTCAAGCGGATGCAGGGCTATAATGTCCTCTTCCCGTGGGCTTGGCACTGGACCGGCGAGGCCGTTGCCGGAACATGCGAGAGGCTGAAGAGGGGAGATGAGGCCGTGAGGAGGATGCTCGTCGAGATAGATGGCGTCCCGCAGGATCTCCTTGAGAAGTTCACGGACCCGGCCTATGTCACGAGATACTATACGGAGGAGAATCGCGAGGTCGTCAAGGCCATGGGATTCTCCGTGGACTGGAGGAGGGAATTCTACACAACGGACCTCCACCCATACTACAGTAGATTCATAGAGTGGCAGTACATCACGCTCAGGAACTTGGGATATGTCGCGAAGGGAAGACATCCGGTCGTCTGGTGCCCGAGATGCGAGAGCCCGACCGGAGACCACGATAGGCTCATCGGAGAAGGAGTCTCGCCGGAAGAATACACCCTCGTCTACTTCAAGCTCGAGGATCATGATGCATTTCTCGCGGCCGCGACCCTCAGGCCCGAGACCATCTTCGGCGTAACCAACATCTGGATAAACCCAAGGAGCGAGTGCGTCTTGATTGAGGCTGATGGTAAGAGGCTGATAGTATCTAGGCAGGCCGCCGAGAAGCTCCAGCACCAGATAAAAGTTAAGATCATCGAGCTGGTGGATCCCGAGAAGCTAATCGGGAGATTTGCCGAGGCGCCGATAACGGGCATCAGGGTTCCGATATTCCCGGCCGATCTCGTCGATCCTGGCTTCGGCACAGGGGTGGTCTATAGCGTCCCAGCTCACGCGCCCTACGACTACGCAGGGATAATAGCGCTGAGGAGGAATGAGGAGAGGCTGAGAAGATACGGGTTAAGGGAGATCATCGAGAGCATTAAGCCGATCTCGATAATCAGGGTTCCGGGGTACGGCGACTACCCGGCGGTCGAGGAAGTTGAGAGGCTTGGAATAACATCGGACACGGATCCCCGGCTCGATGAGGCCACGAGAAACATCTACTCCAAGGAGTTTCACAGCGGGATTCTGAAGGAGAATTGCGGCGAGTATGCCGGCAAGAGCGTCGCCGAGGCCAGAGAACTCATGAAGCGGAGGCTGATCGAGCTCGGGCTCGGGGGAGTGATGTGGGAGCTCCCTGAGAAAGTCGTCTGCAGATGCGGAACCGAGACCGTTGTCAAGATAGTCGAGGATCAATGGTTCCTGAGATACTCGGATCCCGAGTGGAAGAGCAGGGTTAAGGAACACATAATGAGGATGAACATTTACCCCGAGGAGGCTAGGCAGTGGTTCCTGAACGTCGTTGACTGGCTTAGGGACTGGGCATGCGCTAGGAAGACGGGACTCGGCACGAGGCTGCCATGGGATCCGAACTGGATCGTTGAAACTCTCAGCGATTCGACGATCTATCCGGCCCTCTACACGATAAGCAAATACCTTAATCTCGGGATCGTGAAGCCCGAGCAGCTGACATTCGATGTCCTGAACTACGTTTATCTGGGAGTTGGGGACCCAGCGGAGGTCGCGGCGAAGGCAGGCCTGAGCGAGGACATCCTGAAGCAGATGAGGGATGAGTTCCTATACTGGTATCCCGTTGACATGAGGATCTCGGCGAAGGAGCTTGTCCCGAATCACCTGACGTTCTACATCTTTCAACATGTCGCGATATTCGAGCCGAGGCACTGGCCCAGGGGGATCGGCGTAAACGGCATGGTAAAGATCGAGGGAGAGAAGATGTCGAAGAGCAAGGGGAACTTCATACCGCTGAAGAGGGCGATCGAGATCTACGGGGCTGATGCGACGCGGATGACCCTGCTGCTCGCGGCGGAGGACTTGGATGACCCGGACTGGAGGGATAAGAACGCAAGGGAGGCTATGAGGATGCTCGAGACGATACTCAGGATCTGCGAGCAGGTTGCATCATCTGAAGCGGCGGAGAGCGGTGAGGCCGATGCATGGCTCCTATCAATGCTCCAGCGCAGAATCGAGAGAATAACCTCGGCCATGGAGTCCCTGAAGACCAGAACAGCGGCATCAGAGGCGATCTACGGCCTCTACAACGACTGGAAATGGTATCTCAGGAGGAATGGCGGCCGGCTCGGCGGAGCGGCCAGAGCATTCATCGAGGTGTGGATCAGACTCCTCGCGCCCTTCATACCATTCACGGCTGAGGAGGCTTGGAGCATTCTCGGCAAGAAGGGATTCGTCTCCCTGGAGAAGTGGCCGGAGCCCGATGAGAGGCTGATAAACGAGGTCGTGGAGCTGAAAGAGGAGCTCCTGACGAGGCTCATAGACGACGTTAGGAGCATAGTGGATGTTTATGGGAGGAGCCCGCGGCGCGTGGCGATATACCTCGCGACGCCGAGCAAGATCAGGATTCTCGAGAAGGCGATCGAGCTCCTCGATAGCAAGCCACGAAACCCGGTTGGAGAGCTGATAAAATGGATCGTGGGTGAGAAGCTGATCGAGCCGAAGAAGGCGCCTACGGTGGCCAAGCTGATCTTCGACCTGATATCATCATACTCATCGAGGTATAGAAGGGAGTCCATACTGGAGGCGGCTAGAAGCGAGCAGGAGTTCTACGAGAGGTCTAGGAATTTTCTCGAGGAGGAGCTGGGCGCGGCCGTGGAGATCTACCGCGAGGACGCTGAGGGCATTTACGACCCGATGGGCAAGGCCTCAGCCGCCCTGCCACTAAGGCCCGGAATTTACGTCGAGTGATCCATGAGCGCTCAGCTTAGGCTGGATGTTTTGAAGGAGGCGAAAACCGATCTAAAATTCCTACTAGAGAGGGGTTATAGGAGGCGGTCAGCGCTCAAGCTCATTGGAGACAGATATCAGCTGAGCAGGGCTGAGAGGTCGATACTCTATCGCTCGGTTATGACAGAGCAGGAGGCAAGCATCATAAGATCTAAGCATCTTAAGCTCGAGCAGCTTGAGAATGAGAAGGTGATCGTGGACGGCTTCAATGTGCTGAACACGATCGAGGCGATGCTGAGGGGCGAGCCCCTAATACTATGCGATGACGGCGTGTTGAGAGACATACTGGAGATGCACTCGAAGTATAAGCCATCGCAGTTAACGGCGAGAGCGCTCGGAGAGATTTTGGGTCTCTTGAAAAGAGCGGGGGTCGCAGAGATCGAGGTGCTCTACGAATCGCAGATAAGCAGGAGCGGCGAGATTGCCGGGTTAACGAGGCGCATGTTATCGGAAATCGGCCTGCGAGGCGATGCCAGAACCGCGAAGACCGTGGACTCTCTGCTGATCAAATCGAGCGAGATAGTCGCGACCAGTGACTCGGCGATACTCCTAAAATGCAGGGCATTCATAGACGTGCCGCAAAATCTCGCATCAATCATGGGCGCAAAGGTCATCATGTTGTGAGCGCGCGAGCTGAAGCAACACCTGATCCGCCCATCTCAGCTTTCTCTCATCAGATTCATGATCATCCTCAGGACCTTTGAGTGCTTCTCCTCATCGCTTTTGATGAACTCGACGAGCAGGGTGCTGAAGCCCTTCGGCAAGAGCTTCTCGACCTCTTCAAGGCTCTCTATATGCGCTTCCTCCTCCTTCCTGAGAAGGGTTTCGATATCTACTCTCCTCAACTGGCTTAAGTCTATGGCCCCGCCGCCCTCTATCGCCGATATGAGCGTCATCAGGATGTCGGCGTGCCTCAGGCAGTCGCTCGCGAGCGCCCTGAAAATCATTCTAGCTAGGTCATCCCTCAAGCTTATAGCAGCCCTCATGAACTCCTCTGCCGACTCCTGCTCAGCTTGAACCCTTTTGCGAAGAAACTCGAGTATCCTCGCGGTCTCCCCGCTCACCGCGCTCGGAATAATCTTAACCCTCTCATCCATCTCAAGCGCTCTCCGGATGCTGAAGGCCGCATCGTAAAGCTCACCTTCGCTGATCGCCCCCCTAGCCAAGATCTTCTCAATAAGCTCATCGAGACAGCGCCTAGCGGCCTCGCTCGCAGCTATCCTCCTCGCCGATGACGACGCCCTCCTATTACTCAGGTAGAGAGTTATCGTCGGCTGGCTCGTGCCCAGAGCCTCCGCCGCCCTCTTCCTGCTAAAGCCATGATCTCTTACAAGCCTCATCGCCAGAACAGCTCTAATCCCCGAGGCTATCTCCTCGACTCGCATCAGCGGCACCTCCCCAAGGGCAACAGCCTTCTCGAGCTGGCGTGCGAAAATAGCACTGTAAAGTGCAAGGCTTTACACCATAAATTTAAAATCACAGCTCATAGAAAAACCTTCTGGATCAGAGTGGTGAGCTAGATGAAGGTTTTGCTGACATCGTTAAGCGAGGGCCAGGAGGCTGTTGTGGTCGAGATAGCGCCCTGCGGCCCGCCTCATGAGGCTGGATTCTGGGGTGGGCTTAGATGCAGGTTTGGGTGGGGCTGGAGAGGCGAGAATAGGGTTAGCAGAGGCGCCGCTAAGAGGCTCGCGGATCTCGGCATACTCCCCGGAACGCGGATCAAGGTCGTTAGAAGAGCTCCATTCGGAGGCCCCATAGAGGTTGAGGTAGGGGGCTCGCGGTTCATGATAGGAAGAGGATTGGCCTCCAGAATAATCGTCGAGGTCTAGCATGTAGAGTTCTTTTTCCGGGAGGAAACGCGGATGAGGTGGGCGAGCGCTCCAGATCGCGGAGTCGGCGGACGAGCCACGCCCGATCTAAGAGTTGCTCTAGCCGGGCAGGCGAATGTCGGCAAGAGCGTGATCTTCAACCAGCTGACGGGACTTCATCAACACATAGCTAACTGGCCTGGAACCACTGTTGATAAGGCTGAAGGAAGGCTCTACTACAAGGGCCTCCTGATAGATGTGGTGGATCTACCGGGAATCTACTCGCTGACCCACTTATCGCTCGAAGAAAGGATCTCGAGGGATTACATCGCGAAGGAGAAGCCGGATGTAGTCATAAATGTTGTCGACGCGACCGCTCTCGAGAGGCACCTGATCTTCACGCTGCAGCTCATAGAGCTCGGGAGGCCGCTGGTCCTCGTGCTGAACATGATGGACTTGGCCGAGAAATACGGCATCGAGATAAATGCCGAGGCTCTCGAAGAGGAGCTAGGGGTGCCCGTAATCGCGACCATAGCGACGCGCGGGAAGGGCATATCCCGAATCCTTGACGCGGCCATCGAACTGAGCAGAACAAGCTACACGCCAAAGAAAATACGTTATGGTGAGGAGGTCGAGAAGCGCCTCGAGATGCTGGAATCAGCATTGAAGGAGCTCGACTTGCCATACCCGGCGAGATGGGTGGCGCTGAAGCTCCTTGAGGGCGATGAGGAGATCAGGGAGCTCGTCAGAGTTAGGAGCCCTGGCGTAATCGAGCTAACCGATGAGCTGATCTCCGAGCTCGAGCACATTCACGGACATGAATCCTCAATAATAATCGCGAATGAGCGGGCTTGTGCGGCAAATCAAATCGCCAGGAGATGCATGAAGATAGTGAAGCCCAGAAAGCCGACGCTGGGAGATAGATTCGACGAGATCGCGACCCACCCCGTGCTCGGATACATGCTAGCCGCCGTAATGCTCGCGGGGATCTTCTTCATAGTCTTCGGCGTCGGCGGAGCGGTTGCGAGCTTCTTTGAGGAGGATCTCTCGGAGCTCATGCGCGAGGCCTGGATCAGTTCACTTGGAACCGCGCCATCATCTGAGGTGGGCTGGTCGGCAGCCCAGAGCATCTTATTCCTCATCGGCTTAGCCATACCCTACATTCTCCCGCTATACTTCCTAGTATTCCTCTTGGAGAACTGGGGGTACTTGGCGAGATTATCATTCCTGATGGACTCGCTGATGCATAAGGCGGGGGTTCACGGCAAAGCTGTGATCCCAATGCTCCTCGGATTCGGCTGCAATGTCCCAGCATGCCTTGCCACAAGGGTCATGGATACCTGGAAGGAGAGGATGATAGCGATCCTGATGACGACTCTCGTTCCATGCTCCGCCGTGACGGTCGTAGTTATGGGGCTCGTCGGAAGATATCTGGGAATATCATGGGTCATAGGTCTCTACCTGTTCGCGCTGCTAATGGCCTTCGCGCTCGGCTCAGCAGCCTCGAGAATACTGCCAGGAGAATCGGTGGAGCTCATAATGGAGATGCCCAGCTACAAGGCTCCCAGCCTCAAAACAATACTGACGATGACGTGGATCAGGCTGCGGGAATACATCAAGATAGCCGCCCCCCTGATCGTCGTGATCGGAGCTCTGGTAAAGATCATGGAGATCTTTGGGCTCCTAGAGCCATTATCTAAGATTCTCAGCCCGCTAACATGCGGGTGGCTGGGGCTACCGGAGGAAACCGGCGTGCTACTGATCTTCGGGATCCTGAGGAAGGAGCTTATACTGACGTCGCTCGCGGCGCTACTCGGAACCCTGGACTTCTCGCAAGCGCTCACCGCAAACCAGATGATAACGTTCTCAATAGTGACAATACTATATATACCATGCGCCGCAACAATCTCAGCCCTGCTAAAGGAGACCGGAGCGAAAACAACCCTAACAATCACCGCAGCGGAAATCGGGCTAGCAATACTAGTTGGCGGAATCGCATCAAAACTCCTCCTACTCCTAGGAATAAACTAACCACCAGTCTAGAGCGCAATACCCTCGAATAGGCTGCTCGCATCCCCTCAAGCAGTAATCAATCCCGCATAACTATATATTAGCCTGAAATCTCCATCACAATTGAGATTGTTAGAGCACCGGGAAAGGGCCCGTAGCTCAGCATGGATAGAGCATCGGCCTTCTAAGCCGGGGGTCGGGGGTTCAAGTCCCCCCGGGCCCGCTACGTAATTACGATTCGAGCATGTGGACAAAGTTAAAAAAATTAGGGAGAATTGTTTCACGTGCTGATTTTTGCTCTTAGGTTCTTTTTCTCCAAAACCTCCGGGTTTGCTATGTATTTCGGCTTTTTGCCACTGAGGACAGCTATTACGTCCTCTGTTACCATGTCTCCCATGTTCTTCACGGCCTCCCATGTATGCGCTCCCGCGTGCGGCGTTATTATCACGTTGTCGAGCTTTAGGAGCTCGCTGTCTGGTGGCGGCGGCTCATGCTCCAGCACATCTAATGCTGCTCCCGCTATCCAGCCTTCTTTCAGCGCCCTCACTAATGCCGCCTCATCCACGAGCTCTCCTCTCGCCGTGTTTACGAGATATGCCGTCTTCTTCATCATTTTCAGCTCCCTCTCTCCTATCATGTGATACTTTCCCGGGGCCATCGAGGTGTGGATTGAGACTATGTCGGCTGTTGAGAGGAGCTCTTCAAGAGAGACGAGCTTTATTCCGATCTTCTCCGCCTCCTCTCTCGGGACATGCGGGCTATAGGCTATCACGTTCATATCGAACCCCTTAGCTATCTTCGCGACTATCCTCCCTATCCTTCCAAGCCCTATAATTCCCAGGGTCTTTCCATTCAGCTCGCGGCCGAGGCCTCTTCCCTTAGCCCAGAGGCCCTGCTTGCCCGCCTCATTCAGCTTCGGAATATCTCTCATCAGGGCTAAAATGAGCGCGAAAGTATGCTCGGCGACAGCATTAGTATTCGCTCCGGGGGTATATGTGACTATTATCCCGTTTCTCGTGGCCGCTTCCAAGTCCACGTTATCGGTGCCGACGCCATATCTCGCGAGGATCTTCAAGTTTTCGGCAGAATCTATGACCTTCGCGGTATACTCATCCACGCCGGCGACCACCGCATCGTACTTCCCGATTATCTTCAGTAGATCAGCCTCCTTCAAGGGAGGATTTTCGGCGAACTCGACATCTCCAGCGGATTTCAGCCTCTCCAGTTGCTCTGGATAATATCTACCGTAAGATCTGGGTGTAACCAGTATCCTGGGCCTACTCATATGAACATCGAGTGATCGTATAGTGTTGCAGGATATTAGCATTTTGTTTGTTTGAGCCATCACAGCCGCAATCTCCCTGCTTCAAGCCTGCTAATATTGTAATGCAAGGTTAATTAGGAGGTGAGGAGATGATTGCCGCGAAGCGGAATAAGAGGGGATGAGTGAATGGGCTTATTCGAGAAGCATGAGGTGATCGCAGGCGTCATAAACATCGGGCTCGTGCCAATCTTCTATCATGGCGATGTTGAGATTGCTAGAAATGTTTCAGCCGCGGTTGCGGAAGCAGGTTCAAAGATTCTCGAATTCACGAATAGGGGTCCAAGAGCCTTCCTAGTTTTCGAGGAGCTAGTGAGATGGAGGGATCGAGAGAGGCCTGACTTGATACTCGGGGCGGGGACAATCTTGGATCCGGCTACAGCCGTGCTTTACATAAACCTGGGGGCGGACTTCATAGTGGGCCCGAACTTCAACCCGGAGGTTGCTAAGATCTGTAATAGGAGGCATGTGCCGTATATTCCCGGATGCAGCACTCCAACGGAGATAACCACCGCCGAGGAATATGGTGCGGACATCTTCAAGATATTCCCTGCCGAGGTTTTGACTCCGAAATTCATCAGCAACCTACTCGGGCCATATCCATGGCTTAAGCTTATGCCATCAGGGGGATTAAGGCCTGTTAAGGAGGAGATTGAGGAGTGGATTAAGGCGGGTGCCATCGCCTTGAACATGGGCGGCGCCCTCTTAAGAAAGGACTTAATCGATGCCAAGGACTATGAGGGGCTGAGAAAGAAGGTTGAGGAATGCTTAAGCTACATCAAGGAAGCAAAGTCGAAGTATGGGAAGAAGAAGTAAGCTGTTTACTAACCCCCTATTTTCTCCCTATTTTTGCTCTGAGATTCGGCATTTCCAATACTTCGGGATTTAGTATCCAGAGGGGCTTTTCGCCTCCAAGTATCCTTAGGGTTTCAGCTATAGCATATTCATCCATCAGCTTGCAAGTCTTATCCACGGCGAATCCTACATGCGGCGTTATTATTACGTTATCCATTTTCAGTATTGGGTGGTCAGCTGGTATGGGCTCCGGGTCGAATACGTCGAGCGCGGCTGCTTTGACGATGCCGTTCTTCAATGCCCAGAGCAGGGCTTCAGAGTCTATTATCCTCCCCCTAGCCGTGTTGATTATATAGACGCCCTTCTTCATCTTCCTGAACCTCTCCATGTTTAGCAGTTTCTCGGTCTCGGGTGTTAATGGGGCATGTATACTTATTATGTCGGATTGCGCAAGGAGCTCATCTATGCTGGAGACCGCTATCGCGCCGCTTAACCTGATGAACTCGCGCGATACATATGGGTCGTAAACTAGAATCTGTTTAGGCTTAAAGGGCTTGATCAGCTCCAGAACCCTGAATCCTATCGCGCCAAGCCCTATCAAGCCCACCACCTTATCCTCCAGGGATTCGCCGATTAAGGTCTCGAACTCTTCCCCGTATCCCTGATTTATCCTCCATTTACCTGCCTTGATGAAGTCTCGTGCTTGCGGGATTTTCCTCAGCATCGAGAGCATCAGGGCGACCGCTTGCTCCGCCACAGCCTCATTTAACAGGTAGGGCGGAAGCCTCGAGACTATCACGCCCTCCCTCGTTGCATCCTCTATGACGACATTATCGTATCCCACGCCCCACCGTATCACGGCCTTGAGCTTTGGAAGCCTTCTGAAGAGCTCTCCATCATAGGTTATGGTCGAGCCCGCTATTATAATGTCTGAATCCCTTAACTTCTCGCACTTCTCCTCGATAGGGGCATCCGCGTTGATGTAAACCTTCGTCAGCTCTATATCCTGGCCTTGAAGCATTTGGTGGATATTGCCGACAACTCCGAATAGCCTCACGTTCACCACGCAAATTTTCGCCGGCATTTCCTCATTTAAGCCGTTAATCCATGAAATATACTTTGGTTATGATCCCGCTATTTTGCCTTGACGTGGGATTTTAGGAATGGTCCATGTGTGGGGAAAATGCTTTTAAATAGTCTTGCTGCTTTTAAACCGGCTCTTCGGGGGAGGGGAGAATCTGATTGGGGGAGATGAAGGTCTTGGGGCGGCATATAATAGCGGAGATGTATGGATGCGACTCCAGCCTTCTCTCAGACATAGATAAATCTGTCTCGATATTGCGCGAGGCCGTGGAGGCTGCTGGCGCGACCTACTTAGGAGAATTTCATAAAAAGTTTGAGCCATGGGGAGGCATTACTGTGATTATAGCGCTTGCCGAGTCGCATATATCGTTGCATACGTGGCCAGAGTATGGTTATGCTGCTCTGGATATCTTTACTTGCGGGGAGAAGGCGGATCCATGGAGAGCCTATGAATATGTCGTGAGGAGCTTCAAGCCCGAGAAAGTGAATGTAACGGAGATGGTGCGAGGGCTTATAAAGATGGAGAAATTCCAAGAAACGAGATAGGTGGTATGCTCATCAGAATATCCTCAACGAAGTTCGTCCTCGAGTGGATAACCGAGAGCCTGGCATCCCTCTACGGCATCGAGGAGGTAATCTATTCCGGGAGAACGAGGTATCAAAGGGTCGATATACTGAGGACGAGGGATTTCGGCGTGGTCCTGCTTCTAGATGGCTTCCTCCAATCCTCCGGGGAGGATGAATTCATCTATCATGAGCTTCTCGTTCATCCAGCTATGGTGGCTCATCCAAGGCCGAGGCGTGTCCTAATAATAGGCGGGGGCGAGGGCGCGACCGCCAGAGAGGTCGAGAGATACCTTGATGTCGAGGAGATACAGATGGTCGATCTAGATGGAGAGCTGATAGAGATCGTGAAGAAGTATCTTCCATGGGGGAGGGAGGGGTTCGAGGATCCGCGCCTAAAGCTCGTGATCGCGGAGGGCAGAGAATACCTGTCCAAGCAGCCCGACGAGCACTATGACGTGATAATCATGGATGCGACGGATCCATCGGAGGAAGGGCTGTCAATACAGCTCTATACTAGGGAGTTCTATGAGCTCGCCTTCCGGAAGCTCGGAGCTCGAGGGATAATCGTCACCCACGCCGCGCCCCTGCTGATCAGGGATGCTGTTGTAGCCTCGGTCCAGAAGACCATGGCTTCAGTCTTTCCCCGCACATGCCTCTACGCCTCATATGTGAAGTCCCTTGAGGCGATGTGGAGCTTCATCGCGGGCTCTAAGGGGATTCTGCCATCCGACCTGCGAGGAGGTGAAGTTGACAAGAGGCTTGAGGAGCGGGGCGTTAAGGGGCTGAGATTTTACTCCGGCGAGGTCCATGATGCCATCTTCGCCCTCACGAGAAGCTACCTGAAGCATGTTAAGGCTGAGGGAGTAACTTACTCGGATGGGATGTTTTCTAAGGCTGCGAGCCAAAACCCTAAATCCCCCCGTGCTGGAGCTCTTTAATAGGAGCTCGGATATGATCGAGGGCATAGAGTGGCTCTTTATAGCGCTCATAGTAATCATCCTCATACTATGGGATCCGCAAACCATACCGAGATTCGCCCGAGCGCTGGCCGAGGCGAGGAGAGAATATGAGAAGGCCTCCTCAACCGTTCAGGAGCTGGTCAGAGAGTTCGAGAGCGAGGTCGAGAAGCAGGCTCAGCAAGATCAAGGGGATATCGAGAGGGATATAATCGAGAAGGCGAGAAGCCTCGGGATAGAGACGTATGGAAAGACTAGGGAAGAGCTTCTCATAGCTATATTCAAGAAGAGCATGGAGAAAGCGGAGAAGAAGGAGGAGACCCAGCCATCAGAGAGCAAGACTGATCAGAATTCCTTAAATAATGAGGCCGCGCCACCTAGACCCGACAAATCTTGAGGTCGAGAAGGTTATCGTTATTCACGGCTCTCGTGATAGCGCTACTGGCCTCACAGCTGATAGCTCCAGCCTCAGCCTTCAATCAACAAGCCCCGCGCAGAGTTATCGAGGTGAATGAGAATGGACTCGTGTACGTTTACGACGTCTTACCATCGACCGGCGGCGCCATCAGAGTTGGATTTCCGAGGGATCTCATCAGGAACCTGGTGAACTACGCGTGTGAGGAGGATCATGAGCTCGAGCTCGTGGTAGAGGGTGATTTCTTCTGGATAGTTGTGGACGGCGCGCCGAGTCCCGAGATCCATCTCCTAACCATCTTCCGCGACATCGTTTCATGGAATTCCATTGCTCAGACGTATTCCTTGAGAATTCCAATTCATCCGAGAGTTGAGGGCCTTAGTAGGGCTGAGTTCTCGGTGGAGGTTAGGCTGCCCAAGGATGCCTTGATTGCCGAGATCTCGCCAAGCTTACTCAATCAGACCGGGCCCGGCGTGCTCTCCGGAACGCTGCATGACCTAGACCTATCTAGAGAGAACATTAGCATGGTCTCGATAAGCTTCTCGAGCGAGAGCCTCAGGCTTCTCGACGTAATCTTGGCGAGGCTCCTCGTCGAGGTTCCGGATGGGAAAGTCAGCATATCGCTGAGGATGAGGCTTCTCGGCGGCTCCCGGCTGAGCGAGATTAGGTTGAAGCTGCCAGAGGGCTTCGAGCTGCTAGGGGTCGAAGATGCGCTGGGAAAGCTGTCGAGCAGCGCGGGTGAGGGCGGCGTGGTCGCGGTGAGGCTGAGGCAGCCTCTCACTGAGGGCAGATTCGAGTTTTTCACCGTTATCGCTAAGGCGGGCGAAGGCTCCAATCCAATAAAGCTCGGGGATAGAGAGGTCTCGATAGGCCTGCTCATGCCTCTGAATACCACAGTATGGACCTATGATGTTGAGATACGATTGAGAGGAGGAGAAGTCAAGTCGTGGAGCCCCGAGCCCATCGAGTTGAGGAGAGAGTATCCCGAGAAGACGATTCTAGTCTATCGATTTAATCGCATTGACCCGATTAACGCCGGCGAGTTCAGGATCGTCATGAATTATGAGCGGGGGGTGAGCTTCTTCCAGATAGCGCCTTACCTCGCTCTAGCATCCCTAATACTTCTCGCATCCTCGATAACCGCTATCTACAGATCTCGGGGAAAAGCTGTCGAGAAGAGGCCCGGCGAGGGCCTTATCGATGAGGTGATCTCGATCACTGGGATCTATCAGAGGCTCATGGGCTTGATCTCGAGCGATAAGATTTATGATCGCGGCCTAGCCCGCAAGACGCTATTAGAGCTGAGGGCAGAGGTCAAGCAGCGGGTTGAGAGCATTAGGAGGATGGGCAATGAGCTCGCGAGGGAGGAGCCCAAGGCCGCCGAGCAGGTTAAGGAGCTCGTGAAAGCGGTCGAAGACTTCCAGCACGCTGTCGAGAGAACTTGGAGCATGATCTACCCGTATCTCTCGAGATCTCTGCCGAGGAGCAAGCTCGATGAGGCTCTGAAGGAGTGCCGCGAGAGCCTCAGGAGAGCCTATGACCCAATAGCCAGCGAGCTCGAGGGCTTAAAGAGGAGGCTAAGCTAGGAGCTCAATCTCCCTCAAAACCGCGTTGAAGGGATCCTCCATTATCCTCCAGAGATTCTGAGCCCTTCTTCTCCAGGAATCCCTGATCGCGTCGAGCTCCTCCAGAAGCTCGGCTAGAGCTCGGATCACCGCTTCCGGCTCCCTGATGTGCATGAGGAGCTTTCTTTTCACGAGGAACCTGAGGACCGCTGGAAGCTCTCCCGGGTAGATGGAGATTGCCGGGATCCCCAGTAGCGAGGCCTCCTGAGTCATCGTCCCACCGCCTCCGATAAAGATCGCCGAGAACGCTATCAATGATGCTCCAGGAACCAGTCTATCCACTATCACCGCCTCTCCGCCCAGAGTTCTCCTCGCGAGCTCAGCCTGCTCCAAGTACCTGCACAGCACCACGAGCTTCATCTCTCCGAGCATCCCGGCGATCTTGCGCGCGAGCTCCAGGAACTCGCGGTCTTCAGCTTTTAGGTATGATGCTTGGGTCTCGGGCATCCTGAAGAGCACGTAACCTCCCTCCTCTAAGTCTCCAAGAGCGCTTCTATCGGGCTTGAAATCCCTGAGCCAGAAGCATGGATCCAGCGCCCTATAACGCGCTATCATTCTCCTGCTGGCGCCAGCCTCAATCCACTCTTGAAGAGGAATTACCCAGGGGGTTAGAATCTTTCTGGAGAGGGGAGCGGATAGCCTATTCACCGGCGAGTGCGGCGTATCGGAGATCATGAGGTGGGGTATCCCGAGGCCGTAAGCTATTCTAGCAGCCTCCGGCGAGCCGCTCGAGAAGCATACATCCGGTTTATCGCCGATCACGATATCAAACAGAATCCTCATTCTCTCTATGCTGGCTTTGAGCTTGCCCTCCATGCTCCCGCCACCCCACTCCCCGACCCTGATTACACCCCAATCCCTGAATTTCGTCTCAATGAGCTCGTCAAGCTGAACATATCTCCTCGATGTTAGGAGGATGCTGTGGCCCAGCCTCCTAAATCTCTCGGCCAGGCTCGTGAATAGGAGGAGCTGCTTGGGGCTCAGGATATCCATCCAGACTTTCATGTCCCGAGGCTACTCCGGCTTCTGCGGATTTATAGACTCGAACTCGCCGTAAACGTGATCGACGTCGAGACCGGAGCTCAGCAGGAGCCTCGCCTCAACCTCGTCCGCGAACTCCGATGCCAGCTCCCTGTCAAATGACACGATCTCATCTATCAAGTCTATTGGAAATGGCAGGCCTGTCGCCGGGTTCGCGGATGCTTGAAGATGGGCTAGGGCTTGATCCTGATCTACGCCGCTTCCGAGCTCTATGCATGCCGGCGCGGCATAGGGAGATAGCCTGACGTAAAGCCTCCTCGGAGATAGCACCTCGCGATAGGTCGCGTCCTTGAGAGCGTCGCACGCGCCCTCGGGGCAGAGATCCGTCGCTATCTGAAGTCTAAGCTTCCCCTCAACATGCTCAAGGACTATCCTTAGCTTCTCATCATCGGGCTTTCCACTGATCTTCCTCTTTATCTCGCGGAACCATCCCTTCAAGCCGCTGTAATGGAGGTAGTATGAGTTTTCGCCGAGTAGGTCCGCGTAGTCGAAGTATTCTCCGGGGCGCATGAGCCTCCTGAGTATTGCTCTATCGTTTCTGTTCAACATCGAATTGAGGGACCATGTTCTCGAGAGGAGCCAGCCATCTATCGCCGCTGTTCTAACCCTCTTTATCACCGCCACGGCTCTCCCGCTCTCCCTCAACCTCCTCGTAAGCTCATAGACCTCGTCGATTAGATCCCATCCAGTCTTTATGCTCAGCCGCTCGAGCTCCGGGCCCTCGAGGCCCATCTCATCAACTCTCTTATCCTTTATCTCGCTACACCGGGTCCTAAAGCCGTAGAAGGAGCCGTCGATGAGCATGAGATCGACATCATACTTCTCGATGCATCGGAGGGCCAGCCTGCGCTCGAGGAGCGTCGCGAGAAGGCTTAAGATCTTCCTAGTGTGCAGCGGGCTGCCGGTCTGGGGAGATACCAGGTACCCCGACTCCATGGACTCCTCATCATCGTCCGTGATTATCTCATCGCCATCGAAGACCATGTATGTCGCCGCGTAGACCCCGATCCTGAAGCCGAGCCTTTCGCTGAGCTTCGGCGAAAAGGATCCATCAACAACACCGATCCTGAGATCGGGGAGGCGATCGCCGGAAATTCTCCTAAACCTCAGGTTTTGCATAAGCTGGCCAAGCTTCTCATCCTCCCTTCTAAGGATCCTTGAGATCCGCCCGCAAGCCTCCTCCGCCAGCTCGAAGAACTGCTTTTGGAGCCTTGGAGGAAGCTTCGAGAATGCCGTCTCCCTCTCCGGCTCGCTCAACCGGCCTCCACCAGCGGGTTGAGAGCCGCCCATCCGATAAAGGTTTTCCGAGATCAACGCTCGGCGGACTCTATCGTCGGCGGCCTGACCTTAAGGTAGGTCTTCTTCTTTGAGCGGGCTATTATCTCGCGCTCCGGTATCTCGGATATCTTCTCGCCCTTCAAGTTGAGCTCCACGATGACCTCCTCGGGCGTGTATCTTACCTCGAAGCCGAGCCTCTTGCAGAGCTCTATCATCCTGGTGTTCTCGGGCATCACTAGGCCGTAGATGGATTCAAGGCCCTTCTCCATGGCCACTTGGATGAGCATATCTATCAGCTTCGTGCCGAGCCCCTTCCCCTGGAAATCATCCGCGACCACCACCGCGAAATCCCCGCGCTTCCTGAATGGGTCCATTATCAGCCTTCCAACGCCCACATGCCTTTTCCTCCCATGGTTGTCGGTGTACTCGGCTATTATCGCCATCTCCCGGTCGTAGTCTATATTGCAGAACCTCACGTGCATGTCATGCGTTATCTCCTTGATCGTGTAGAAGAACCTGAACCTCTTCGTCTCCTCTGAGAGGTTCTCGATGAACTCCGCCTCCAGCGGCTCATCCTCGGGTCTAATAGGCCTAAGAATCACCTGCGTCCCATCCCTCAGCCTATATGGGACAATGTACTTCGATGGATAGGGCATTATCACGAGATTGGAGTAGGGCTCGGGCTCCCTATCCCCCAGCTCGGGGTCCAGTATTATCCTCACATCGACCGCATACGCCTCGCTGCCGGAGATGAGGAGTGGGTTGATGTCGACCTCCTTGATCTCTGGGAAGTCGACTAGCATGTTGGAGAACCTCACGAGTATCTCCTCGAGCTTCACGATGTCGACCGGGGGCTTGCTCCTATACCCCTTCACGAGGAACTTGTAGATCTTCGTCTCCTCCATAAGCCTCCTAGCCAGAACCTGGTTGAGCGGTGGAAGGCCTATAGCGTAGTCCTTGAATAGCTCGACACCGAATCCTCCAGCCCCGAAGAGTATCACGGATCCGAAGATCGGATCCTTCTTTGACCCGATGATGAGCTCGTAATCCGCGTTCGCTATCATCTTCTGGACGTAGACTCCCTCGATCCGCGCATCCGGCACCCTCTCCCTAACTCTCTGGATCAGCTTGTTGAACGCATCTCTGAGCTCATTCTCATTCTTCACCCCAACGACGACCCCGCCGACATCAACCTTATGCACTATATCCGGGGAAACTATCTTCAGCACCACCGGGTATCCTATCTTGGACGCGATCAGCATGGCCTCGCCGGCGCTCTTTGCGAGGCCCCCCTCGGGGGTTGGGATGCCGTAAGCTTTCATGAAGCGCTCAGCCTCATCTATTAGCAGAACATCCCTCTTCTCCTTCCTCGCCCTCCTAATCAGCACCTTGAGATGATATTTAGGCGGCGACAGGTCGATCGAGAGCTCCCTCGGCGTCTCGTAAAGCAGTTCCAGGTTCCGCTTGTACCTGTACATAAACATGTATGTCTTCACAGCGTCCTCCGGTGTCGTGTAGCATGGGATGTCGTTCTTGGAGAATAGCTTCCTAGCCTCCCTGACTTTGTCGCTTCCGCCCATCCAGACAGCGAGGACGGGCTTCCTCTTCTCGGCGATTATGTTTATCATTGCCTCGGCGAGCTCGATCGGCCCCGCCGCTCCCTGCGGAGTATATATCACGATGACGCCGTCGATCTCCGGATCGCTTAAGCAGACCTTCAGGGCTTCAACGTATCTCTTGACATCGGCATCTCCTATGATGTCCACCGGGTTCCCCCTGCTCCAGTGGGGCGGCAGGATCGCGTCGAGGGCTTTGATCGTTTTCTCAGAGAGCCTCGCCACCTCGCCACCATAATCGATGACGGCGTCAGCGGCGATCACCCCCGGCCCTCCCGCATTCGTTATTATCGCGAGCCTCGGGCCCGCTGGAAGATATCTGGAGTCCAAGACCCTGGCGCAGTTGAATAAGTCCTCTATCTCGTCGACGCGGATCGCGCCCACCCTCTTGAATGCGGCATCATAGATCTCGAAGCTCCCGACCATCGCGCCCGTGTGAGATTTCGCGGCCCTGGCGCTCGCCTCATACTTCCCCGGCTTCAGGATGAGTATCGGCTTTGTCCTGGCGAACCCCCTGACGGCGCTCATGAACTTCCTGGCCCTCTTGATGTCGTCGAGCCCCTCCATGTAGATGAGTATGCTGCGCGTTTCAGGGTCTTCTCCTAGGTAGTCTATCAGGTCGCCGAAGTCTATGTCGAGCATCGAGCCGAGCGATATGAACATGCTGAATCCTATGTGATGCGTGAGCGCCCAGTCTAGGATCGCCGACCCGAGCGCCCCGCTCTGCGAAATGAATGCTATCGGCCCAGGCTCGGGCATCTTCCTGAAAAACGTGGCGTTAAGCCCTATGTGGGGCCTGATGAACCCGAAGCAGTTTGGGCCGAGAATTCTCATCCCGTATTTCTGCTGGATGCGCTTTATCTCCTCCTCGAGCTTCCTCCCCTCCTCTCCAACCTCCCTGAAGCCCGCGGAGATTATCACCACGCCGTCGACGCCGGCTTCCCCGCACTCCTCCACGACCTTTGGAACAGCTTTCGCCGGGACCGCTATTATCGCGAGATCAACGTGCTTCGGGACATCCTTGATGCTCGGATAGCACTTCAGCCCGAAGGCGGACTCCCTATTCGGGTTGATGGGGAAGATTTCCCTATTATTCTTCCACTCGAGCAGGTTCTCCATGATCGCTCTTCCGACGGAGCCCTCCCTATCGGTCGCGCCGATCACGGCCACGGTCTCAGGATCAAACATGCGCTCAATGCTTCCCAAGAATGATCCCGCCTACTCACTTCAGAATCCACTATTAGAATTTTGACATCATACCTGCTGTGGGGGAAGCGTTTCCAGAGCTGTGAGCCAATTGACGATTTCATATTCGTCATGTGCTATCTCCGGAGCCCGCCGCCTTCCAGAATCCTTCTCATGTTCTCCTCGACCTCTCTCCTCCTCTCATCGTAGAAGTTTCTTCCGGACGGGTCTATAGCGATCATCAGCGGGCCGAAGCCCCTGACCCTGAGAACCCACATCGCCTCCGGTATCCCGAGGTCGAGCCACTCAACCCGCTCGACGCTCTCGATCGCGTTGGCCGCTAATGCTCCAGCGCCTCCCGGGTAAATCGCGTAAGCGGCTCCGAATCTCATGCATGCTTCAGCAGTCCTCGCTCCCATTCCGCCCTTTCCCACTATGAGCCTTATCCCGGTCCTCTCTATCAGCTCCGGCTCATATGCCTCGAGCCGCGCGCTCGTCGTCGGCCCCGCAGCCACGATCTCCCAGCCGCTCTCAACTCTCTTCACGACAGGCCCCATGTGATACAATACTAGGCCTGAGAGGTCTATTGGTAGCCTCCTGCCGCTCCTAAGATGCTCTATGGCCCTTCTATGGCCTGCATCCCTCATCGTGACCACGAGCCCATCCACGATAACCAGGTCTCCGACCCTGAGCCTCCGGATCTCCTGCTCGCTTATGGGTGTCTTAAGCCTGTACTCCATCCCTCAACGCACCTCCAAGTCATTCAAGAACTCGTGGGTTAGGAACTCAACCCTATCACCGCTAATCCTCATCGTGGAGTATCTGAATGCCCAGCAGCTAGACACTACTCCGACTGCAAGGGATGCTGGATGCCTGTGAGAGGCCTCTATCCTCGCTTCCAGCGCGGTCGTTATGCCGCCCACGCCATGAACCCCCCAGCCGAGCCCATTCACCATCTCGAGAATCTTCTCCTCGAGCAGGGCAAGCTCCCGCCTCGGATTCCGAGAGCCCATGCCTCTCAGAAGAGCTCTCTTAGCCAGGCAGATGGCCGCGTAAGCGGTTCCGCCGAGCCCGATGCCGATGATTAGAGGCGGGCATGCTCTCGGGCCAGCCTCCTTAATCACCTCCAAGACAAACTTCGATGCTCCTTCAATGCCCGCGCTCGGCGTCATGACCGCGACGCCGCCCGCCGCCTCGCTACCACCGCCCTTAAGCAGGACAGTTATCTCCGCATAATCCTCTCCTGGCATTATTTCCCAGTCTATCCACGGGATGTAATCGCCCGTATTATCCCCAGTATTAATCCCGGTTACGATGTCCATGGCATTGGGCCTGAGGGGTATCTTCCTCGTCGCCTCCGCGACAGCCATCCGGAGGATTCCGGGAAGCTTTCCGAGAAATGGGAACCTCTCTCCAGCCTTCACGCTGAACATCACGATGCCGGTATCCTGGCATATGGGCCGCCCGCGCTCCTCGGCCAGCTCAACATTCTCGAGAATCGCGGAGAGCATCCGCCTCGCAAGCGGATTCTCCTCGAGCTCATACGCCCTCCTCAGGGATGCCTTCACGTCCTCGGGCAGATGAGTTGCGGCGGCTCGAATAAGCTTGACCACGCATCTCCTTATCCCATCTTCCGCGAGCACGCGATGATGTGCATGAATCACCGAGAAATAGGTTTCGCCGGAGCGACGGTTTTGCCTGTAATTTTAGCGCGCCTTATCTTCGCTTATCTGGAAGCTTATGAGGAGCGGCGTGGGAGATGGATTCATTCTGCCGAGGAAGTAGAAGTGGCCCTCGGGGAGCGTCAGCAGATTCTCGGGCGAGATGTAGTATGATGCCGCGAGCTTCTGAGCCTCCTCGAAGTCGAGCGGGTGAATTCTCCCTATGAACTGCGTGTTGAGGTTTCTTCTCACGGCCGCGTTTAGCCCTATCTCGCCCGCCATCCCCTGCGATAAGATCACTATCGAGAGGCCATAGCTTCTCCCGAGCGCGCAGAGGTCAATTATTATGTCGGTCGTCTCCCTTTCGAGACCTCGCGGCTGCCATGGAGCATACTGCGGCCCCTCATCTATCACGAGAGCGACGTCGAGCCTCTGCTTATTCTCCATAAGCCTCTTCAGGTATCTGGCTATCGAGTAGAATGCCGCGAGCTTCTGCTCCTTCTCGCCCTTGCTCATGTCTATCACGACTACGCCCCTCTCCTTCGCCATCGTCATGATCCTCCATGGCTCGATCGTCCCGAGAAAGCGCTCAATCTCCTCCTCCGTTATCAGCTCGAAGGATGAGTCGAGCCTATCGAGCCAGAGCTGGAGGGTCTCGGCTTTAATCCTCCCCGCGTTCTGCTGCAGAGTGGCTTTTGCATATTGGTAGATTAGGTTCCTAGCCTCCTCGGGCGGCCTCCCCCTCCACTCAACTCTCCTTAGCGCCCTCTCAACGGCTATCGCGACCGGGTTCTCCTCCCTCTCAAGGTACCCGAAATTCCTCGTCAGCTGGCTGAAGTATCTCAGGACGGTCGAGTCATCTATCTTGACTTGGTCAAGCGGTATAACGTTCTCGAAGAATGGCGCGTAATCGCTTCCCTTCCAGTCCATGATTATCACACTGTAGCCCGCTTTCCTGAGAAGGGGTATCACCTCGTATCTCGCGAGATAGCTCTTCCCCGAGCCCGTTACGCCGAATATGCCTATGTGGTAGTTTATGTACTGCTTGAGAACCGGCACCTTCCACCTCGGCTCCGCCCAATAGTGCCCTATCGTAAGATCAGATCTGCAAAGGTACTTCATCGGGTCATCCTCGCTCGTATACATCTCGACGAGCGATGTGGGCGCGATTATGAGCTTGTTCTGCTCCAGCCCATTCTCCCCTATCATGCCGATTATCTCGAGGTTGAAGACGTAGAACTCCTTGACGCTGCTCGGCGATCTCCCGGTCTTCGCATAGGCTATGCCTGGCGTGAAGCTAGCGGTCCTAACATTATCGTTCATGCCCCTCCCTCCCCTGCATATCGCCAAGACATCCCTGCCATTCTTGTTCCTGATTACGACAAGGCTCTCATTCTTGACCACCTTCTCCATCCCGTCGTAGAGTATCACGGATGCCCTGGACTCGCTCGCGCCGCTCGAGATCACGCCTATGGGTGTGGGCAGCCTACAACCCCCCACTATGATGGGCTGGGCAGCCGTATATAATGCCATCAGGGCTCGGCGAATGTGGAAGCTTAGCTTCCCTCATTCTCCAGAGCCCGCTTATGCTCTTCATCATCATAACTCCTATACTTCAGTATTATCTCGCACCATCTCCTCTCGGGGCAGTATCCGAGGTGCTTGCACTTCTCGCCCATCAGCTCGCCCAGCCATGGGGCCTTCTCGCTAACCTGCCTCCAGACCTCATACGCTATCCTCCTAACCTCCCACTGCGATGTGCTGCACGCCCTAGTCGCGATGAAGCCCTGCGGCCAGAGAAGATTAAACGCATTATAGGATCTGATCGCATATATTCTCACCGCCTGAGGGATTATGTAGATCGCGTCCGATGGCTGGGCGCCTCCCTCGATCAGCTTCTTATATGCTTCCAGAAGGCCGGCCGCCGCCTCCATGAAAAGATCCACGAGCCTCTTGCTTCTTGCAATCCTCGGGGGAATAATCAGGCCCTGCTCGGGCTTGGAGAGGCAGCGCTCAGCCGCCGAGTATATCGACTCCACCGCCGTCGGGATGGTCCTATGCCTTATCGCCTGATGATAGGCTGCGAGGGACATCGGCTCGAGGAATACCGCCTGGATGAGCGGGTTCAGGACATGTGCTCTCGCTGGATCCTCGAGGGATTCCTTGATCGTATCAGCCCGCTCCAAGAGCGAGATGAAGTTCAGCATAACGGGGCCTCCTCCATGCTTCTCCACGAGATCTTCGATCACGTGATCCGGTTCCCTATACGGATTAGCATACGGATATGTTGGGAGCTTCATCCTAAACTTCAGCCTAGCCTCCGTGAGATGGGGCGCGATCCTCCTAGCGACCTCGCCGATCCTCCTGCCGATTAGCGAGAGCTCCTCCGGATACCATGGTGATCCATCCCCATGTTTCTCCGCATCGATTATGAATCCGAGGAATGTTTCTAGACTCCCGCTCATGAAAAGCGATGTCGCCGAGGCGAGCGGGAGAACGTATCTAGCATCCTCGGGCTCCACGCCCTCTTCCAATAATCTCGAATACGCGTCATGAGCTGCATCAACCATCCTGGCATACGTGAATCTGAGATCTTCTCTTGCCGCGGCTCTGGGCGGGATGAAGAAGCCCTCTCTTCTGACGATGCTCCTCCGCTGAGACTCTTGGAGATATGAGCCGAAGGGCGGTGAGACCAAGAGGAGGGACGCGGCCCTGCTGCACCGGGATATCTCTAGCTGAAGCGTCAGGGATGTTGTTAAGGATGCGTGGCCCCTTCGAGTTGACTCGCGGTGAAATGTAGAGACTATTCTCCTGAGATCGCCACCAGATTCCAAAAGCTCACCATATCTCTCGGCTATGGATACTCTCCTGAGCGTCCCGATGCCTTCTAGGGCTATGAGGGTGTCAGGCTCGAGCTTGATCTTCTCGCCGTGTAGCTCTATCTCGCCGGCCGGCCCATAATCCAATAGCCTCACACATATGTCATTGAGGGTTAGCATGCTGCTCTTAAGATGGTGCCGGGAGCCCGGATATAGCGCCTCCCCAAGCGCCAAAGAGGGAGTATTACCGGAGAATTATCTCATGCGCAAAAGAGCATCCTCAGGGCACTGGATATCCGCGTTCGGTATTATCGCGGCTCTTAGATCTCTTCTCCCGGCGGCGGACATCGCCTCCTCCAACACCTCGCCCCAATCCCTAATCCACTCCATCTTCTCCGCGGCTATCGGAAGCTGGGGATCAGCCTCAGGATATCTCGAATACACTATCAGCTTTCCGACGTGGCCGAGCTTCCCGGGCGGATTGAATATCGTTCCTCCCCTCCTTTTCCCGAATTTTCCATAGGCGTAATGGGTTACTTGGCCGCGCGGGTCATCCGCGATCATTATCACGATCGCTCCCGGCTTGATGCATCGGCCCCAGGCGGACAGAGCCAGAACAGCCTCATTCGACTTCGATGAAGCATTCAGGACCAGCACATCGTATTTTTCGGGGACCTTGCTGGAATACATTGTCCTCGCGCATTCAACTCCCATCCGGTACTTGGCCATCACGTCGCCGCAGAAGATGCGCGTCGAATCATTGAATCCGTTAATTATCACGTCCACCTTGAAGTCGAGTCCAGAAATCTTGGCAAAGTCCCATGCATCCTCTAATAGAATATTGCTCTCAACGCTCCCCCAGCCCGTCGATGGATGAGGCTTTGCTCCTGCAACATAGCCGCCGACCGAGCCATGATTATGGCTTATAGCGTTTATCGATGCCATTCCAGGCAGGATTATCTTAGGACCTCCGCCGAATCCGAACATCGGATGGGGCAGTATGCATCCCACGGCTATCTTCAGATCGCATGAGAGGTACTCGCCATTAACCTCCACGGGCGTCCCATGCCTCGTCTCGCCGATGTGATCGCAGCCGTGAAAAGGATTATGATTGTAGACCGGATACTCCTCCAGAATCTCCTCCCCGAGCTTCTTCGAGAAGTCGATCCTGCTCATGGCCCCATGAGCTCCCGTCGCCGCAATGAATCTGATATGATCAGGTGATATTCCCGCGAGCTTTAGCTCCCTCAGGATGGCCTCGGCTATCGGCATAACCCTCGTGGGCCTAGTATGATCGTCAAACACCACGACGACTTCTTCTCTGCCCTCCGCAAGCCGCCGCAGCGGCTAGACCCAACGGGGCTCCTCAAAGCCCGGATTATATCCTCCGCGTTAATGGGCCTCTCATCATAAGCCCTCATCCGGTAAACATTGACGCTCCATCCATCCGGAAACTCGAGAACCCTCTCCCTAGAATCGCCCCACGCAATATCCGGAATAGCGATCCTCATTCGATCAGAGCTCGGCGCATATAGCGGTGATAAACCTTTTCTCAGAAGCTCTAGCTCATTGGCCAAGAACTCCGCCGGCTCACCGCCGATAACAATGACACATGTCTTGAAAGCGATGCGGGGGGTGGGATTTGAACCCACGAACCCCTACGGGACAGGGTCCTAAGCCCTGCGCCTTTGACCAGGCTTGGCTACCCCCGCACCATTTAATAGGCTTCTGGTCAAGCTCTCATTAACCTTTTCGCGCGCTTCGCGGCGCTAGATTTTTCTCTAGCTTTCGGGGTTTTTCTAGCGCGGCTAGAGGCAATGAGGATTGAACGTCGCGGCTGAGGCTTCGGGGGGCCTATGAGCGGACCTCCTCTCGGCTGAGCCGGCCATTGCATCATCAACTCCTCGAGAGCACCATCGCCTTAATCGCATGATATACGTAACATCTCTCCTGGAATACTTGGATTTCCTCCTGTAGCCTATTGATGCGCGTACAGCTGCCACGTTCATATCCGCTTTATTGCTTCTTTGAGTTCCTCGGCTGATTTCTCCGGGAGCATGGTGTTCACGTATATGCCGAGCCCGATCTCGGCGACCATTGGCACGAGAATCCTCGGAACTATCTCTATGTGCCAGTGAAAGTCGTCTGCATCCATGGGTCTTGTGTGGAGTGCTAGATTGAATGAGGGGTTCTCTAGAATTATTTTCAGCGCCTTGAAGAGCGTTGAGAGCATGCTCGCGAGCTCCAGCAGCTCGGCGTCGTCGAGCTCCGTGAATCTCTGGCGATGATTCTTCGGATAAACCATGATCTCATAGGGCTCTCTGCTGGCCCATGGGCATATCGCGATGAAGCCCCCGGTCGAGATCAGGGTTCTAGCCGGATCCCTATCCCGGCATAATATGCAGTTGCCTGCCCGGAGGGCTTCCGACTCTCTTCTCAGGAGCGGCGGCGTAATCGATGATGCGATGATGTGGCTGTGCGGGTGCCTCAGCGATGCGCCGGAATATGGTCCATGATTCTTGCCAAAGCAAGCATAGCTAAATTCATCTTTCTCGAGCTGGCTGAGTCTCTCCCTGAGCGTCACCAAGAGATACTGGAGCTGCATTATCGTGAGGGACCATGGATCGGCCTCATGATCGGGAGAGTCTATCACGGCTTCATGCAGCCCTGGAGATTTCTCGAGACCATGCTCGCCCCTGAGCGCATCCTCCGCCGAGAATACTGGATAGAGATTCGGTATGCATTTTACGAGCCATTCTCTGATCCTTTTATCGCCGCTCTCACGATCAAACCTCACGCAAGCTCCAGCCCTGGCCAAGACGAGGGTCGCCGGAGATAGCACTTCCTCTTTCCCGGGGCAGAATGGGCATCTAGCCGGATCATCGAGAAGCCTCGGAGCCTGCGGCCCGACTTCATGAGGTCTCTTAGCCCGCTCAGGAGCATAAGATACAAGCCTACCGGATAATGGATCGATCCTAAGCTCCGGCATAAGCGATCTCAGAATACTATAGGTCTCGGGAAAGATTTAACCCCTCCAGTTCCCTTCTAGGGCTTGATACTGTTTGCGGAGAGGTCTTGTGATTCTCGTCTTGGGTGTGGCCGGTGTCGGCAAGACTATGTTCGGTAAAGCTCTCGCCGGCTTCCTCGATCTCAAATTCATCGATGTCCCCGAGTTGGTGGAGATGAGAGGGCTTCATACAGGCTATGATGAAAAGTCCAAGGCTTATCTCGTAGATCTCAGGAGGCTCTCGGCGGCAGCGGGCTCCGAGCTGAGAATGGGTGGGGTATTGGCCTCTGTTTACGCCTTCAAGCCCCGCGGCATTAAGGTCTCATGCGCAATAGTCCTTAGAATGAGGCCAACAGCACTACTAAGCATTCTCAGGGCCAGAGGATACTCGGATGAAAAGATTAGAGAAAATGTCTCAGCGGAGCTTATAGATCAGCCCCTCGTCGAGGCGATTCAGAGGTTCGGGAGGAGGAGAGTAATCCAGCTGGACGCAACCGGCGGCGATCTCGAGCTTCTCGCGAGAAGAGCTGCCGAAGTGATTAGATCACGCGGGATAGTGGGTCTCAAGCAGCTGGATCAGGAGATAGACTGGATAGCTGAGCTGGAGAGATCGGGCGAGCTAGACGGCCTGCTCAAGTTTCTGGAGTCCGGCGAGGCCCGATAAACATTTTAACAGGCCCGAGAAGCCCATAACTAGGCCCTTGAGAAGGTTTTTCACGCCCCCACCCCATCGCTTTTGACTACCTCGCGAGGTTAGGGGTGAATATCCATGAGTAGCGGTGAGTTGAGCTTTAGCAGAAAGGATTATGTTAGCTTATACAGGTTCAAGAAGCTGATTAAGGAGCTCGAGTCGAAGGAGGGCAGGGGAACAGAGCTAATCTCGCTCTATATTCCGCCGAATAAGCCTATCTCTGACGTCGTAGGATATCTCAGGCAGGAGTATTCGACTGCGGCTAACATAAAGTCGAAGAGCACGAGAAAGAACGTACAGGACGCGATCGAGAGCGCGATTCAGAGGCTCAAGCT
This sequence comes from Candidatus Wolframiiraptor sinensis, assembly GCA_023268255.1. GTDB lineage: Archaea > Thermoproteota > Nitrososphaeria_A > Caldarchaeales > Wolframiiraptoraceae > Wolframiiraptor > Wolframiiraptor sinensis. The sequence goes on along the minus strand of JALNJX010000002.1, from coordinate 191,312 downwards.
ATTCGATCGCGCGGGCCCAACGGGGCTCGTGATATTCAGCGGAGCCATTCCTCAGGATGGCGGAGCCGGAACCGAGAAGATTGAGGTTTACCACATCATCCCGCCTGAGCCGATAAACCTCCTGCTATATCGATGCGATAGCAAGTTTTACCTCGAGCCGTTGAAGGAGCTTCTCAAGGAAAAGGACGTCTACGGGGTTCTCGTAATAGATAATGAGGAGGCGGCGGTTGCAGTGGTGAGGGGGAGGAGGATAGTCGAGCTGAAGAAGTTTACATCAGGAGTTCCGGGGAAGCATCACGCCGGAGGACAGTCAGCCCGAAGATTTGAGAGGCTGAGGGAGATGAACCTAAACGAGTATTATAAGCGTGTCGCCGCACACGCAAACGAGATCCTTCTCAAAGAGCCTGGCCTGAAGGGCGTGATAGTCGCGGGTCCAGGCCCAACTAAGGAGGTGTTTGTCGAGAAGGGATATCTCCATTACACGCTCCGGGACAAGATCCACATAGTCGATACTTCTTACTCGGGCGAGGAGGGGGTGAGGGAGGCGATAAGGAAGGCCGAGGACTTCCTGAGAGAGCTCAGGCTCGTCGAGGAGCAGAAGCTCGTCAGAAAGCTGATGGACGAGATAGCGAGGGAGAACTCAAGAGCCGTCTATGGGGAGAAGGAGATTCTAAGAGCCATGGGAAGCGGGATGCTCGAGCTCCTACTCCTCTCGGAGGATCTCGATAAGTATAGAGTTATAGTGAAATGCGGTAACTGCGGCGCGGAATACGAGTACACCCTCAGCGAGGATGAGAAGATCTCAAGGCTTCCCGAGATGCTGGCGAAGCCCTGCGAGAGGTGTGGCCAGCGATCTCTCCAAGTCTCCGGGGAGCAGCCTCTCGTGGACTTCTACATCGAGGAGGCCGAGAAAGCGGGAGTCAAGGTGGAGCTCATCTCATCGGATCATGAAGAGGGTGCCATGCTTAAGAGCCTCGGGGGGGTCGCGGGCTTCCTGAAGGGCTACGGCGGCTAAGCGAGCCTGGGGATAGCTAAGTTGGCTATATCATACTGCATGTCCGCGATTCCGAGAACTGCGTCTCTTATCCGGAGCTGCTCGACTGCGAGCTTTGGAGGGGTCAGTAGCTTAGTCAGGATCTCCAGATTCTTCTTCATCTGCGGTATAACTTCGAGCCTCCTATTCAGAAACGCCTCCATCGCGAGCTTATGGTTCGCTAAGAGTATCTCCGAGACCTTGCCGGCGTGAAGTGCGCTCTCCGCAGTCTTACCGCCGCCCGAGATTAAGCCCGAGACTTCAAATGCCTTATCGGCTATATTCTCGAGAAAATACGCCGCCAGCCTATAATCGAGGATTTCGACGCTCGTGAGGCCTAGGAGGACTGCTAGTGCCGGGTTCGCGAGACTTTTCCTCAGTGTCCTGACCATGTAGAAGTATAGCCTATCCATGTCATCCTCGATCTTCTCGAGAAGGCCGGAGGTCTCCAAGCCTTTATCGCCAGCGGGGCTGAAGGAGTATCTCAGCATATCATCCGAGAGCTTCCACATTCTTCTTAGAACCTCGGAGGGCTTGAGCTCCAGCGGGTCTATAACCATCCTGAGCAGCAACGTTGACTCCGCAGACTCGACTATCTCGAGGCCCATGAGCCTCTCCTTCAGGTAGAAGAGCTCGCTCTCGAGAACTTCCTTTACATGCTGGGGGAAGTTTATGCGCATCGAGTCATAGCCCATGAGATAGGCGGCTACAATCTTATCCACGAGCGATCGAGTATCTGACTCGAACTTCAGCTTAACCTCGCTCTCCCTCTCAACGCCGGTCGGCGAGATGATAAGGGAGTTTCCGGCGATCTCCACGACGAGGTAATCGCCTTCGCCAAGCCCGATAGCCTCCACCCAGCTCTTCGGAAGACTGACCACGAGAGATCCGCCGCTCCTCATGATGCTTCGCAGGACCCTGCCCTCTTGCTCCTGCGTCATCGCTCACTCAATATCAGTATTGACTAATATTGATTTCCAAGATGCAATACTTATCTAGGCAGCCCCTCTAGGGGAGGCGGAAAAGTCTGCGCGGGGGATCCGGCATTATGCTCAGCAGAAACGGTGTTAAGCCCGGTCTCGAGGCCTCCCTTACATCGGTATGCGCCGCCCTCTATGCGGCCCTAGGCTACCTAACCTATCTAGGGATATTTGCGCCGGTTTTTGGGACCGTCCGCTTCTGGCCATCCGTGATCGTGCCCGCGATCTTCTCGATACTCTTCTCGCCGAGGATTGGCGGGATAGGCGCGGCCATAGGCATATTCATAAGCGATATGATGATCCACGGGAACCCGATCTTGAGCCTGACCGTGGGCGTGCCCGCAAACTTCACAGCATTCTACCTGATGGGCTGGCTCGCTCGGAGATGGAGGGGCAGGAACTCCGCGGCCCTCGCAACATCTATACAGCTCATACCGGCTGCGGGATGCGTGGCCATCTACTTCTTAGATCTAATTGACCAGCTCTCCGCCCTGATCTACCTCTCGGTCTCGATAATCGTTTTAGCGTTCACGATTATGCTCGTGCTAGCTCAAAGGAGTTTCCTCGGTCTCGCGGCGGCCTCAAGCCTAGGTCTCATGGCTGGGAGCGCCATAATCGGCATAGGCTTATGGGCTTACAGCCAGCTCTTCATCCTGCCCGGAGGAATCAGGAATGCTCCTATGATATTCGCTCTCGGATGGTTTCTCTGGACATACCTGACGGAGATACCATTCATCCTATTCCCCCTCCCGCCTATCCTCAAAGCGATCTCAAGAGCCATTCCAAGCGCCTCCGTGATCCTCGGTGAGGAGCGTGCGAGAGCTTGAATCCTAAAAGGAGCTATGCTCGGGCTCCAGCCCCGCTCTCAAGCATCTTCTCGCCCAAGACTCGCGGAGAAAGTCCAGAGGAGGTCGGAGCCAGGGGCGGCGGATTCACCTTGCCCGGAGTAATAGAGACATATGCGGAATATTATCCCGGGGAAAGCGATCTAGTAGAGGTCTATGTTAATGGCGCGGCGGCTGATCATCCGACGTCATGCAGGGCTGCCGAGATCTCGAGAAAGCTCCTAGGCCTTCGGGGGAGGATAGCTCTCAGGCACAGCGTCGGCGTCCCGATAGGTATGGGCTTTGGCACGAGCGCCTCCCTGGCCCTAACAACGATCCTAGCATTATTCAGGATAGCTGGCCGCGGAATATCACTCATGGACGCCTGCAGGATCGTCCACGAGATAGAGATCGAGTGCGGGACCGGATTGAATAGCGAGGCCGGTTTCCTGTCCGATGGCCTAATCCTAGTTTTGAATGCTGGCGCGCCTCCTAAGCTCAGAGTTGACTCCATTCCGCTGCCGCGCAATTCCGTCCTCATAGTCGTGGCCGCCGGCCCGCTTGAGACTCATAGAGCACTGAGCCGAGGTGACCTCGATATGATCGAGGAGGTCGGGGACAGGAAGATCGGCGAGATCTTGGAGAACCCGACGCCTGAGATTTTTCTCGAGAAGTCGAGGGAGTTCGCGCTGGAGACGGGGCTCGCGACCAAGAGGGTTCAGGAGATCTTCAGAGAGCTCGAGAGGCTCCGGTTGATCGGCTATGCCCAGAACATGATTGGCGAGGCATGCCACGCGCTGGCGCTGAAAGAAGATGCGGAGGTTGCGGTGATGAGGCTCAAGGAAGTTTTCCCAGATTATCTGGTGAAGACATTTGAGCTGGCCAGCTCGATAAGCTCCTCCCTCACGTCTTAAACTCGCCCACGAGGCCGTCAAAGCTCCGGATGAATTCATCCTCGGCTCCGGCGGGTATGAGGCCTGAGGCGGCGAACTTGTGCCCATCAGCCGATCCGCCGACCATCTCGGAAGCCTTTATCGCTAGATCGGAGATCGGCGGCATAGAGCCCCTCTCCACTAGGCCCGCGAGCTTCCTCGGCGCCCTGATAGATAACTTGATCCAGCTGCCATGTATTCTCCCGAGCTCCGGGATCTCCGGCTCGAAGTTCATGAAGCCTATGATGTAGCGGTCTGGATCGATGTTCTTCCTGTAGCTGAGCATCGAGGTTAATGTTCCGATGGTCTTTGATCCCAAGCCCTTGAAAAGGTCTCCGAGATGATACCACTGAGCCCATCTGCTCCTCCGCATTCCGGTCTTAGCGATGAGGGCGAAGGCTTGAGCGAACTTCCTCCTCCTCAGATCCTCGAACTTGGCCGCCAAGCTCTCCGGGATCATCCTATTCTTAAGGTGTCTCACAGCCTCCTGCGGCCCCCGCATATAATATCCCACGCTCCCGATCGCAGAGAGCGTTGAGGAGAGCTCCTTCCAGGACTTCCCTAGAAACTTCACCTGATAGCTCTCTCCACTGCCCTCGCCGACTACCTCCACGTCTCCAGAGCTCACGGCGTCCTCCAGCGCAATTCTATTCAGCTTCCTCAATTCTCCGGGGATCTCAGCCGACCCGATCACGGCCATCCAGGCTGCATCCCGCGCGCCCAGCACCTCTCTAACCAAGAGGTAGGCGGCGGTTGATCCACTAACATCGCTCTCGCCCTCATATCCATACAGCTCGGGGTTCAGGTGAAGGAGCCTCGGATGCTCCGCCTCAACCGGGTCGTGGTGATCTAGGATTATTGCCGCGCCCCCAAACCTCTCGAGAGCCCGCGCTATCAGGTCGGCCCTACCCGAGCCTATATCCGCGTAAAGATAGAGACCTTCACCTCGAGAATGTATGAGCTTCACGATCTCCGGAGAGAGCTTCTCGACGCATATTAGCCTATGCGATATCCCAACTCTATCCAAGAGGAGGGAGAGGATTGCTCCGGCGCAAAGGCCATCGGCATCATCGTGAAAGATCAGGAGAGCCTCGCGGAACTCTTTAAGTAGCGAGGAAACCCGTCCCAACGCCTCCCTATACTCCAGGTTCATCATCGCCTAGATTATTCGGCTCGGCGGCTATAAAGTCCGCGGCGAACCGTTTAATAGCGTGCAGTTATGAGATGGGGTCATGGGATCCCAGCTGAAGGATCAGGTGATCCAGGCCGCAGGCCTCATGTGTGTGAGCGCCAGAACAGCCCCGAAAACCCGCGGACTAGACGACCTGGAGATCCTGGTAATATCCGATGAGGGCGATCTCAGGAGGCTGGCTGATGAGATGGAGCGCATGGGCTCCGAGCTAGGCCTAGCGTTCTTCCAACGCGATGCCGAGAACGTGAGGCAATCGGATGCTGTTCTCCTTATCGGTGTGAAGTCCTCGAAGCCCAAGGAGCTGAACTGCGGCGGATGCGGCTACCCGACATGCGAGGAGTTCAGGAAGGCGAGGAGGATGAGCGGGAAGCCTTATCATGGGCCTAGCTGCGCGTTCCAGCTCATTGACCTGGGAATAGCGGCTGGATCGGCCGTCAAGACGGCCTCGCTCCTGAACATCGATAATAGGATCATGTATTCTGTTGGAGCCGCTGCTTTGAGAGTCGGATTCCTGAGGGAGTCCGATATAGCTCTCGGCGTCCCGCTATCCGCCTACGGTAAGAGCATATACTTCGATAGAAGGCCGAGGGCTTAGCCGAAGAAGTCTATTAGCGTTCTCTCGCTGGACTCCAGAATCTTCTCTGCACTTATTCCAACGGCCTCGAGGATTCTACCACACGCCGCCACAACCTGCTTCTCCACATAATACTCCCAGTCAACCTCATCTCTTGAGACCTTGAAGTAGGGTTTTGCTCTGGAGTATAGAGGGCCGGAGCCGGCGGTCACGATGAACCCTACCTTGTCTCCGGGTTGAATCCTCCATCCCTCGCTCATGAGCTGCTTGGCGACGACTATGTGGGGCTGGGTCGCGGAGTACTCGCTGAGCGGCCTAGTTATCTGCTTCCAGATTATGAGCTTCCTCAAGTCGACTTGGTGATTTCTAAGCGCCTGGACGTATTCTCTGGCCTTCTTAAGGGCTTGAGCTGGATCTCCAGTCTCGAGCAAGGCCTTAACCGTCTCGTATTGGGCTTCTCTCGCTATCCCGCTCCAGTCTCCTCTTACGGTCTCCAGCCCGGCGACCTCTATCCCTCCATCAGCGGTTATGCCGGCATACCTCTTCTTCGCCTCCGTGAAGATTATCCTCTTGAAGATCTTCTCCAGCTTCGCCTCGAGGCCGAGCTCCACCTCGATCCACTCAACCAGCTTCTCCAGCTTTCCATGGTAGTTCTTGAGGAAGACGGAGTCCGTGTCCGAGTAGATCACTTTCATCCCAAGCTCTTCGGCCTTTCTCATCGTGGAGGCGATCACATCCCTGCCCCAGGCCGTAGTCGCCTCCGCAACCTCCCTAGAGTACCACCTCGCGCCCGACCAGCCCGTATAACCATAGACGGCGTTCGCGATGATCTTGATCGCCCTCTGCCTCGCGTCTAGAATCCTGGCCTCAACGCTTCCATGTGGCGCCGCCTTCAGCCTTTCCTGAATCTTCCTGCGCTCCTCGAGCAGCGTCTTCAGGGCCATCGGGAGGAAGCCCTCGGGTCTTGCCCTAAACCTGTGGCCGCTAGGCGCAATATTCTCACCATCATCGCTCAGCGTGTCGAATGAGATGTTATACTTGATTATCAGGCTCGGGTACATCGACCTGAAGTCTAGGACCGCGACGTCCTCGTGCATGCCTCTTATAGGCTCCTTCACGAGGCCGCCGGGATAACTCACGTGCGCGATCTCGGTTCTCCTCGGGATGAGCTCGCCAGCTCGGGGGGCCAGCCTCATCAAGTAGCTCTCAACCCTGAAGCCGGCGGAGGCCGTCAGAACATAGTCGGCGGGCATGCCGGTCAGCTCGCTCAGGCTGAAGATGAACTCCCTGATGGCGTCGAATGCCCTGAGAATCGCCTCAGACCTCTGAGCCGAGTAATTCTTAACCCGCCGCCTGTCCTCCCTCCAGAGATCGCCGAGCTCATATTCTTCTATCGTATCCAGCCTCGCGTCTATGCCGAGATATCTCACGAACTCCTCTAGCGTTTCCACGGTGAGCTCCGGTATATCCCTGGCCATGTCCTCGAGGTCTATGTTGAGCCTCCCGCGTATCGAGACGTGGCCGTGCACGCTCATCCTGGGCTCGGCTCCCAGCCTGCCAACAGCCATCCTAACACCAATCCTCTTAGCCCTCTCCGCGAGATAGCTCCACTGAAATCTATTCGAGCCGAAGCCGACGATGATATCTGGATCGGCCTCGCGCACAGTCGAGATGAAGGATCTAATGATCTCGGCCTCATCGCCCTCGAGCTGGATAATCCTCCCATCATCGAAGCAAAGGGTTATCAGCCGAATGGGATCCCGCTCAGCCCTCGGAGAACCCTTCTCGCCGAAGACCACCATATCCATGGACACGACCTTGAGCGCCGGCGGCGGAGCCTCATCCGCCTCCCTGACCTCGCAGCACTCGAGAACCCGGACGCCATCCTCGGCGCCCACGTCCAAGCCATCGACCTCGAGCCAAGAGCACGGCCTCAGACCCACATCCATCAAATACTTGACGGTGATTCGGACATCATCCTCATAGGCCTCCAGCGCCGGCATCCTCCTCAAAAGCCTCCCAGCATAATCCTCCAGATCCTCCCTGTCCACGTAGACCCTTAGAGCCTCAACAGGTTTTCCGCGAACCCTCCGAGAGCACCTCTCAAACCTGAGGCCCTCAGCCCTTAATAACTCAGCAGCCCCATCCAGATTCCCGACAAGATAGAAGCTTGGAGTATACCTCACTCTAGCCAGCCAGGTAGATCCGTCGCCCGCCTTCATCCAGAGCGCTATCACGGGCCCTCCATCCTGCTCTGATGCTAGGTCGAGTAGCCAGAGCCTCATAGCCCCTGAATGTATGCGGGAAGCCGAGATAAGCCTTTAACCCCGGCCCTCCGGCAAGCAATACGCGGTAGATCCTCTAGAGGATACGCTGCGATAAATATCGCTAAACAGCTCGTGTTAGCCCCAAGAAATGGGCGCCGGATTTACGGCCTTAAGCCTTGGTCTTTACCTCTATCTCGATCTTCTCAGCTTCCTTCAGAAGCTGATTCGGAACTTTGACGACTTTGGCGTTCTTCAAGGATTTCTTCTTCCTAGGCGAGTTCCTCAGCAGAATCCCGCAGTACGGGCACCTGACGCTATCCGTGAGATAGTATATCCTGCACCTAGAGCAGTACTTGTAGCCATTGGCGTAGCTCCTCCTCAGAGACATCTGAGGCTTGTTATCCAGAAACAGCATCCCGACCCTTCACCCCCGCATGAGGGCATTTCTTCCTCCAAATAAACCTTATCTATAATCTTCTACATAAAGTAAGTAGAGACCATGAGAGGCGGCCGAGCGGAAAGGGTCTTCCGGAGGCTTCAGGTAGTCGGTAGGGCCAGCTACTCTATCTCCATTCCGAAGAGCTGGGTTCTTAGAATGGGGTTGAAGCCCGGGGATATCCTCGAGATAAGCGAGGGTATTGATGGTAGTCTTAGGCTTAGCCCGCCAGAGGCTAGGCTGAGGAGGAGCCTATGCAGGATAAATGCTGATCTCTGCAGGGATCTCGATCATCTTGGAGCGATAATCTTGGCGAGCTATAGGGTTGGCTATGATGTGGTCCAGGTAAGCTGCTCGAAGAGCCCGATCCATGAGCTATCTAGGAGCTTGGAGAGCCTTATCGAGGGCCTTCCGGGCTTCGAGCTGGATCAGGGCCAAAACTCCGAGCTAATTCTCCGAAATGTTCTCGACTACTCCCGATTCCCGGCCGATGATCTCGTTAAGCGGAGCTATATCATTGTCTCCGAGATGCTCAATACTCTCTCGAGCTTTCTCGAGACCGGGAGATACGACCTCATACCCTATATCGAGACCTTGAGGCGGCGCATTGGCGAGCTTCTCCAGCTGCATGCCAGGCTCATGATGACCTATTTCAGGAGGAGGGAGCTGGGGAGGTTTCTCAAGCTTCAAAACCCGCCCCACATATACTCCTCGATAATCCTGGAGAACTTGATGGATTCTCTCGCCGAGGTCATCTTGGAGCTCGCCAAGCGAGCATCCATGCTGGGGAAGAAGGTATGGGCGGACTCCACGACGTACAATGGATTGAGGAGGGCGCTCGACGAGTCATCAAGACTCATTGATGGAGCTATCAGAGCCTATCTCTCCTTAGATCCGGAGCAAGCGCACTCGATTTTAAGCCTCCCAAAAGAGCACCTCGCGGGGATCCTGAGGGAGGAGGTCGAGGAAACTCCTCCGAAGGATAGGCAATTGATAGCTTTGATAGCTCAAGCCGAGGCCGCCCTAACTATAATCCAGTCAATAGCTCAGAGGATAGCGCAGCTCTCCCTCGACATCTTCATGGAGTCTGAGAACCCCATATGCGAGGTAAGGAGCTAGGGCTTCGACGTGCTACTATCGGTCTCTCATAAATCTCAAGAATGGATTCAGCATCTTCTCAGCGCCTATTGTCGATGAGGGCCCATGCCCGGGGTAAACAGCGTAATGATCCGGGAGGCTCAGGATCTTTGCGCTTATCGAGCTCAGTAAGCTCTGGAGGCTTCCACCCGGCAAGTCCGTTCTACCGATTGATCCGGCGAAGAGCGTATCTCCCGTGAAGATCATCTCCTCAGCCAAATAGCAGACGCTGCCGGGAGTATGTCCAGGCGTATGAATCACCCTGACATTATGGTCTCCGACGCGCAAGATCTGCCCATCAAATATCCATTCATCGGGCTCGGGTGGCGGATCAACCTCCACGTCCAAGAAGTATTTCGCGTCAGCTGGGGCTCGTGATAGAATCGCCGCATCGCCCTCATGGATATAGAAGCCGCATCCAAGATCCTCCTTCAGATCCCGGACGCCGAGCACGTGGTCGAAGTGGCCGTGAGTCAGGTAAATCCCCTTAACCTCGACACCGCGTTCATCAACGATCTTGATGATTTTCTCCGCATCATCTCCCGCATCGATTATTATTCCATCTCCAAGCTCCGGATCATAAAGTAGGTAGGAATTTGATAATAGCCTGCCGACGGGGATACACTCGACTCGCAACATCCTCATCATATCCCAAGACTGGGCTGGATAAATATCGTGGGGACCGCGAAGCCGCTAGATGAAGTATTCCAGGCTCGTCATGCCCGTTATCTTGTTCACGTCTATTCCAAGCGCGTCCAAGACCTGCTCGAACGTTGATAGGAGGTATTCGACGTACTTATCGACATCCACTTGATCTTTTCTAGCGAATTCTAGGGGCTCCACGCCATCGCTATCCTTGGTCTTGACGTAGGCTATTATATCTCCGGGAACAATAGATATTCCTCGGCTGATGAGCTTTCTGGCAGCCTTGACGTGGGGCGGGGTCGTCTTCACATACCTGTCCACGCTCTTAGAAAGCATGACCTGAAAGGATAAGTCCTCCAAGTTGTATTCCCCCTTCTTAAGGGCCTGATACTTGGCTCGAACCAGCTCCTCGATCCTCCTCTTCGCGCGCTCGAACTCCTCCTCGTTCCTGACCCCCCTGAGTATCTCCAGCATCTCCTCGAAAGAATCTTTTATGAACTTGGGGATGTGGGCTTTCTTTCCCGTGAGCCCCTTGACATCGACGACCCCCTTATCGGTGACGCCTAGATAATTCTTCTTCCTCTGCGAGAAGACCACGTACCTGTACTTCTTGTCGAGCTCCAAGTCGAGCTTCATTTCCTTTTTGACCCATGAGACTAGCTCGTTTATCAGCTCCTCATTATCGGTCTTTATGAAGAGGCTGTCCGTGTCGCCGTATAGCACTTGGATCCCCAGCTCCGTCGCCTTCTCGACCGTTCTCCTGAACGCGTATCTCGCTATCGCCGCCGTGCTCTCGGCAACGGGCGGGCAGTAAAGCGGGAACTCCTCGAATCCGAAGACGCCGTAAGCCGCGTTTAGGAAGACCTTGAGAGCTCTCTGGACGACGCCATACCATCTTCGCTGGCTCTCGGGGAGGCTTTTATCCGAGCTCTTCGGTTTATACCATCTAACCCTTATGTCTCTGAGGCATCCTATCACCTCGCTCTGAATCCCCCTTCTCTCCCTGCATATCCAGTGGCTGGTCTCCGGGACGACGTTATCTCTGCACCCCGGGTGCGGGCATCTAGCGGTCTCATAGCTGAGATTCCACTCCTTTAAAACCGATGGATAAAGGGATGAGAAGTCTAGGACCGTTACGTCAAAGTGCACTCCGGGGACGGGTTCGACGACTATCGCGCCCCTATACTTCTTCCCCTCAATGATCGCCTTCGTCGAGATTACTCCCTTCTCCTCGAGGAGCTCATCATGTCTCGGTATCAGATACCCCCTCCTCCTATGCTCGAAGTAGAGGAGGCTCTTGATCCACCCCGATACACCATGCCTGCATACGTCCTCCATCGGCATCCTGCTTATCCTCGAGAGGACGACTAGGAGCTTGAGAATTAGCTCGTTATCCATCGTGAGGAGCTCATGGACGAGGAGAGCGTCTTGGAAGCAGTATCTCGCCAGCTCCTCTCCACTCAGCTCCCCGATCGGCTTCTCCAGCGCGATCTTACCCTTACCCAGTATCGCATGGGCTATAGCCTCGAGAGTGTGCTCCCTATACTTGTTGTCGAAGGCATAAACTTGTATGCTCCTATTCATGAAGAACTTGTAGAGATCTATATGTATCCCGTGTCTCAGCGATGCGCCCTCCTTCCCAAGGACTATCGGGATCTGCTCCTTTGGGATCTTCAGGGCCTCGGCCCTATGCCTGAGATATGGTAGATCAAAGTCGTCGCCGTTGAATGTCGCTAGTATTGGGTATTGCTGGATGACCTCAAAGGCATCCTTGAGCATCTTGGCCTCATCATCATATACCTTGACCTCGTAGATGCTCGTGCTCGAGATGTCTCCCAGCTTCGGCGTTCTGAGCAGGTAGACCTCCCTCCTACCATCGCTTCCGATGAAGGCTATTGTCCCGACCTTATCTCGAGCCTTGCTCGGCGACGGAACTCTGGTCGCGACCGGCGACAAGACCTCTATATCCATCGAGAGGTGCTTGAATGCCGGCTGATCGGCCTCGAAGAGGCTTATCCACTCTGCTAGAAGCCTTTTCTCCTCATCCGGCAGGTCGCCGAAGACATTCTCCACGATCTCCCTGATCCTCTCGTCGCTAGGTAGATATTCGCTCAGCTTATTATCCGAGAGGATATATGGCATGCATGGCGTGAGCTTCATATCATAGAGGTAGCAGAGGTGGTATGGTATATCGGCCTCCCAGGCTTTTATCCTCTCCCTTATCGAGCTGCTGCTACCGCCTATAGCCAGTGGATCGCTTGCGATTATCTTCGTCAACTCAACCTCCCGATCTCTCAGGAGATCATACTTTCTTTCACGTGTTAGCTCCACGACTCCGGGGAGCCCGAGCCCCTTAACCTCCTCGATCGCCTCCTTGACATAGCAGTAGGGCTTATGCCCGCTCTCATCGTATACCAGCTTGACCTCCTGAGTCTCAGGGTTCAGGAGCTTGAGATAGGCCTTCCCAGCCTTTCCATCATAACTGCACCCTATCAGGAAGTAGATGTCGTGGCGAATATGCTCGTCGAGCCGCGTCTGGGGCATTCTAGATCATTTACCCGCATCAGGCTAATATAGGGTTTTAGATGCTTGAATGCTGCAGGAGCCGCAAGAGGATAGGATAAGGGATGAGTGTCGAGGCGGCTGAGGCGGTCTCTCTAGCATTCGCGGCTATTAAAAGGCACTTGGAGCAGGAAATCTCCCTCAAATCAGCCCTCTACGCCTCATACCAAGAGCATGGGGCGAGGATCCGAGCCTTAAGGCTCGCCCGCAAGATGCTCCACCTATACGCCCTGGGGGGCTATCAGGCCTCCAGCCTCCTGAGAAAGCTCTCCCGAGATAAGCTCGACCAGGACTCAGTAATACTACTAAGCCTGCTATTGTGCTCGATCCAGGCCGGCTTGAACCTGGGCGACCCAAAGGAGCTCGTGAACGCCCTCCGGAGGCTGATGGGCAGGCTTTGGCCAAAAGGCGTCGAGCCATGGATAGGAATGATAAGATCCATTCAAAGCGCGGAGCTCGGCCTCCAAATACGCCCAGGTTATCAGCAGTGGTTTATCAAACTCGCGGCAAGAGTCTTGGGAAGAGCCGGGGCGCGCGAGTTGCTAAGATTCCAAGATGAGAATAAGCCGAGAACATACGTGGCGCTGAACACGCTTTTCGCATCCCCGGAGAGAATTCTAGAGGAAGCCGAGAGAAGTGGTGTTCGCCTGACCCCGGATCGAAGGCTTCCAGGCATTTACGTGCTCGATCATGTGGAGGATACTCGGGGCCTGATATCGCTCACTAGGAGAATGCTACTCCTGATCCAGGATCTGTCAAGCTATTACGCTGTTCACGCGCTGGATCCGAGGCCGGGTCAGAGGATCCTCGATATTTGCGCCGCGCCGGGCTCCAAGACCATTCTCGCGGGAATCAGGATGAGGAATAAGGGCCTGATAATCTCGATGGACTCCTCGACGAGCAGGCTCAGAACTCATCTAAGGAGGATTAGAGGAGCTGGGCTGAGGATCGTGGAGGATGTGGTCGCTGATGTAACCAAGCCGCTCCCCCTGAACATGGAGGCTGACGCTATTCTCCTCGACCCTCCATGCAGTTCCACAGGCCTCTTCTGGAGGGAGCCGATATACAGGCAGATGGTGAAGCCGAGGCATATCAAGATGTTCGCGCGGCTTCAGGCGAAGATGCTCGAGAGCTCTGCGCCACACGTCGCGAAGGGCGGCCACATAATCTACTCGACCTGCAGCATCTCGCTCGAGGAGAATGAGCTCCTCATCGAGGACTTCCTCAAACTTCATCCCGAGTTCGAGCTGGTGGACCTGGAGCCGAGGCTTGGCATGAATGGATTGAGGGGCTTGGCTGAAGCCAGGCGACTCTACCCGCACAAAGACTACTGCAATGGCTTCTTCATCGTGAAGCTCAGGAGGAGGTGGTAGACGATAGCATGGCGTAGTAGGCGGCATAAACCGCGCAAGCAACTGCTGATCCATCATCGAAGAGCGGATTAACCTCGACGATGTCTAGGGCGGCGAGCCCCTTCCCTGCTACCAGCTTGATGAGCTCGTACAGATGTATTGGCGCGATCCCGCCAGGCTCCGGGTTGCTGACGCCCGGCGCATAACCAGGGTCGAGCACATCGACGTCGATGCTCAGGTATATGTTCTCTAGGCCTGATGTAAGCGCCTCGAGCTTCTTCATGGCGCCCCTGAGATCCAAGAAGATCTCCGTGCTCGTGATGATGTGGATGCCCATTTCATCGGCTGCGCTGGACTCCTCGTCCACGTATGCCCTGGCCCCGGCCACTATCACGCGCTCAATCCTCCTCTCCTCCAGAAGCCTCCTCAGCCACGTTGTGTGATTGATCTTGGTATCCATGAACTCGTCCCTCATGTCGAGGTGGGCGTCGAGTATCACCAGGCATCCCATGCTCCTAAGCCTCGAGGCCGATCCGAGGGTCAGCGTGTGCTCTCCACCGAGAATCACCGGTATCCTGCCGGACTCCTCGATCCTCTCAACCGCCTCGCCGACTCTCCGAAGCATCACCTCAACGCTATTGGTCGGGTGAAGATCACCTAGATCGCATAATCTTATCATCTTCTCTGCGGGGAGCTCGAGGTATTCTGACGCGACTCTCAGGCTAAGGGGGCCGAATCTAGACCCGGGCCTATAGCTCGCCGTGGCATCAAATGGCACGCCGAAAGCGGCGTAATCAGCTTCCTCAAAGCTCGCGCCAGCTCCAACGAAGGAAGGCCCCCTATAGAATAGGAACTCGATCCAATTCCCACTCATCGGCGTCGAGCGTGATGATGGGGTAACCGATATAAAATGCTCTCGTAACCCTATCCGCGGAATGCTATCCGCTAGGAGGAAGCTGCTTATCATACTGTTAATGGGCGCTGTGGCCCGCCTGATCCCGGCGCCATTCTACGCTCATCCATGGGACATGTATATCTGGTTTAAGTCGGGCGAGCTCGGCTTACAGGACCCGAACATCTACAGGTTTGGAGATTATGTCGAGTATCCGTGGGGGTTTTACGCTTATCCGCCGGCATGGCTTTACTGGCTGATAATCGTCGCGCTCCTAGGCGGGGGAACATCATTCAAGATCTTCATGATAAAGCTTCCAATAATTCTCGCCGACATAGCATCCGCAATCGTGATTTACCGGATAATGAGGGAGCTAGACTTCGATGAGCGCAAGTCGCTGATGGCCTCGGCGATATGGCTCTTCAACCCGATCACCTACTTCATATCATCATTCTGGGGCATGTTCGACTCCATGGCAGTCCTCTTTCAGCTGCTCGCGATCCACATGCTGCTTAGGCGGAGGCTCATCCTATCCGGGGTAATGGCCGGGGTCGGGGCGGCAATCAAGCTGGTTCCAGCCTTGATACTAATCCCGGCCGCAATCTACTTGCTCAAGCGGAGGGAGTGCGGCCTCGGAGAAGCTGCCCTAAAGCTGATACTCCCGGCCTCGGCGACCTTCCTAGCGATCTCAACGCCATTCTTGACGACTCCGATGGAGTATTTGAGGGCGATACTTCTCCACGCTAAAAGCGTCGGCGGCTTCACCTACTGGATGGCCTTATCCGCGCTCATAAACCTCTCGAGCTTCTGGTTCATTCCGCTAATAGCCTTCGGCATTATGATGATATTCATTGCAAGGAGGATGAAGGCCGATGATCACAGCATGATATGGGCACTGACGCTCACGATCACATCATTCCTAGCGACATCCCCGAAGGTCAACATCCAGCACATGAACTTCCTCATCCCCATGATACTCATGTCCAAAAATCTATGGGGCTCAAAAAACGTCGGGAGAAATCTCACGATGCTGATCATCTCGGCAGCCGCCTGGATCGCGAGCGCCTGGATAATTTTAGCGGGCTTCAGCCCCATATACATCGGCAGGCTCTATGTCCCCGAAAGCTATGAGGTTGGGCTACCATACATCGTGAACATCGCCTCTGGGATATTCGGGGGAACGAGGCTTCTGGCCTCCCGAAATATGATACAGCGTACCTTAGCAGGTGGAACATACTATTATATGTGATCGTGATCCTGCTCGGCCTAGCATCAGTTATGCCGCCCCCACTCGGGGTAACGCTACCAAATCACCCGATCAGAGTAGGTGTTCCGGAGAGCCCGGACTCGGCATTCATGCCGGCATCAGAGGAGAGCATAAACCAGTTCTTGAAACATTATAACGTCACGCACGTCGTCCTCGTGATGTCCCCGGACTTCATTAATACCTATAATGGCTTCGAGCCCGGCCGAGACGTGACCAGGTATTTTAGGTTCAGGGTCGAGGCGGATAGGTGGACTCAATCAGACCTGCTATGGCTTGTTAAAGGCCTCAAGTCGCGTGGAGTCAAGGTGCTCCTCGGAGTCTACTTGAAGGCTGAGGGGCCGATATACAAATACAGTGTTCAGGGATTTGATGTGCGCTGGCTTGAAGAGCATCCCAACCTGGTGGGCTCCGGGAAACTCCTGCTCTTTAACAACAGCATATACGGTGTTAGCTACGCGGAGTTCTTCTCCAGCAGGCTTGAGAAAGCCATCATGGACTTCAGATTCGACGGGGTCTATTTGATGGCTTGGGATGATTGGAGAATCTCCTCAAGTAATAGGATTCAGCACATCATTCCGCTCCTCGAGAATTTGAGGAAAAAATCCATGCTGGTCTTCATCGAGGGACCGGAGATAACGCGTGGAGATGATATCTTGAAGCTTCTGGAGCTCTCCGATTACGTGGTCCTCAAGACCGCTCCGCTCATCAGCAGGCTCTATTACATGGAGAAGAGCAATAAATCATTCTTCAGCTACGAGCAAGATCTCTCCAAGCTGCTCGGCGAGATACCAGCGGAGCATAGGAGTAGGCTGCTTTTCACGGCATGTACGTTCAGCTTCGTTGATGGGTGGTTTAACCCGGCTATAGAGCTGAGGCTCGAGGTGAGTAGATTCGAGGAGGCCGGGTTGAGGGCGGGTTACGTGGTCTACTACACCGACAGATACACGCCTTATAGGATAACAATAGAGTCCGGGTGAGCGGCCGCTCTACTCCTCGGGGATGCGCCTCCACTTAGCCACCTGCGGATAGATCCTTCCATCCCTCGAGACTCTCCCGGATCCGAGATAAAAGTCGCCGCATCTCGCCACAACATATCTTCCCTCGAATCTCCCGGATTTCTGTATCGGCGCCGCCTTCATCCACTCCTCAGCCTCCTCCTCGCTCAGCTCCACGACGTTTCTCGTTATCGTGCTACCGAGCAGCTGGCTTCCCTCTATCGAGAGCACCACATCGCCCTTCACGATCTTCGCGACATAGAGTCCAACCTGCTGAACCTTTCTCAGCCTACAAGCGACTTCATAAGCCTCCTTGGTCGCGGCCCTTATCCTCCCCTGACCGGACCGGATGAGTATGAGGCTCTCAAAGGCATCCTCGACGCCATGCTGATCCATAAGTCTCCTGACGAGATGTTTTCTCTCAGCCGATGTAAGCATCCTCATCATCCCGCCTCCTTCACTATCCTCGCGATATAGAATCCTTCAGCCCAGTTATCATAAGGCATGATCCTAATGGCCTTCGACAACTCGTCATTCAGCCTCATCCCCTCATACTCCGTTATCCCGGGCCTATATCTCAGGCCATTGAGCTTTATCTCCTCGACCCTCGCGTTCTCCCGGCTCTCGAGAAGCCAGTTCACCACGAGCTCGTTTTCCTCGATGGTCAGCGTGCACGTCGAGTATACTAGGATGCCGCCGGGCTTGAGGCAGTCGAAAGCAGCTAGAATGAGCTTCCTTTGAAGCTCGCTAAGCCTCTTGACGATCCCGATGGACCACGACCTTGCTATCCCCCAGCTTTTACTCACTATTCCGAGAGAGCTGCATGGGGCGTCGACGAGGACCTTGTCGAAGAGCTCTTGGGCGAACCTCGAATACTTCCGCCCATCCGCGAGCGTGATGACGCAGTTCAGGACGCCGAACCTCTGCAGGTTTGATGAGAGCGCTTTAACTCTCTCGAAACTCACGTCGTTCGCCACTAAGACTCCCTCTCCCCGTAGCAGCTGAGCTATCTGCGTGCTCTTGCTCCCCGGCGCGGCGCACAGGTCTAGGATTATCTCGCCTGGCCTCGGGTCGAGAACCTCAACGGGCGCCATCGAGACGGGCCCCTGAATATAGATGAGCCCGAGCATGTGCTCGAGAGATTTTCCGAGATCCTCGCCGCCGGATGCAATGTAGCCGTGCCTAGCCCATGGAATTGGTTCCACAGCATACCCCCTAGACCTCAGCCTCTCCAGGATCTTCTCCTCGGAAGCCTTCAGGGTATTAATCCTGAAAGCCTCAGGGAGCGGCCTCTCATAAGCCTCGAGCAGGAGATCTAGCTCTACGTCCGGAAGTCTGCTGAGATAATTCTTCAAATCCTCGCTAAAGACTATCTTGCTCAAAATTCTCCCAGCTCACAGGATTACGGGCGGTTTGAAAAACCTAACCGGGCGAGGAGGCTCAAAGCTTTATAGCTAAAAGCTCAAGGGTGCTGTGTGGAGAAGGGCGAGCAGGAGGCTCAATGCTGGATGAGAAGTTTGCCGTGAGAAAGAAGGTGAGAGGCAGGCTAAGGATAGCCCTAATCTACCCGAGCACGTATAAGGTCGCGATATCAAACCTCGGCCTCAGAATAATCTACCACCTCTTAAACCTCGACGACAGGATATACTGCGAGCGCTTCACAGCGGAGAGCGATAGGAGCATCGAGACAGGCTCCCACCTCAAGGAATTCGACCTGATAATGTTCAGCTACCACTACGAGCCGGATCTCCTCGAGATAATCCGCAAAATCATCAGGCTGAACCTACTCGATAGGCCCAAGATAATTGGGGGCCCATGCACATGCAACCCATTCCCGCTCAAGGGAATCGCAGACTACATTTACATAGGCGAGGCCGAGAGCAGCCTCATGGAGCTCATCGAGGGAATAATGGATGGAGTGGGGCTGGAAGATCTAGCGCGTCTAGAGGGAGTATTTGTTCCACAGGTCTCCGAGACGGCGAGAAGAGCATATCCACGCAAGCTCGACACGTTTCTCCCGGCGCTCCAAGTATCGAGCGTGCAGAGCGTATTCGGCGACGCGCTCATGCTCGACGTGAGCAGGGGATGCGGGTGGAGCTGCCTCTTCTGCCTGGGGAGAAGCTTCTACGCGCCATACAGGGAGAGGAGCCTGGAACAGCTGGTGGGTGTGATGCGGGAGGGAATCATGAGGGGAGGCTACGAGGCAGTGGTGCTGATAGCGAGCGACCTCTCAAGATACAGCAAGCTAGATGGTCTCATAGAGGCGGTGGGGGAGATCAGGAGAATGAGGGGCTTCAGGCTGATAGCGCCCTCCCTAAGAGCCGATGCGATGAACGAGGATCTTCTGGATGCTTTGGCGGAGAGCGGCGAGAAGACGATAACAATAGCTCCGGAGAGCTGCGAGGAGCTCAGATATAGAATTGGCAAAGGCTTCTCCGACGAATCCTTCCTCGAGACTTGTAGGCTACTCAAGAGAATCGGAATATCCCGGGTGAAGCTCTACATAATGTTCGGGCTTCCGGGAGAGACGCTGAGCGACTTGGAGAAGGTGGTGAAGCTGATCAAGGAGGTGAAGAGCATGGGATTTGAGGTAAGGGTGAGCGCGAACCCATTCGTCCCAAAGCCCCATACCCCAATGGAGGACGAGGAGCTCGAGGATCAGAAAAGCCTGAGGAGGAAGCTCAAGTTTCTGAAAAGGGAGCTCGGTGGAATGCTGGCCACAGATGGGATAAAGCAGGCATATCTCCAAGCACTGATAGCGAGAGGTGATGAAAGGATCGGGGAATTACTGGTCGAAGCGGTCAAGGAATACGGTGAGCCGACGCTGGCGGCGATGAGGAGGAAGGCGGAGAAGATGGGGATAAGCTTGGATGATTATGCGAGGAAGGGGTCCGTGGAGAGGCCGTGGAGGAGAATAAAGCTCAACTAAATTTTTATAGGAACGATTTTCATCCGATAAGACGTGGTCAATTACTGGATCTTCATCGTGAAAGATCACGTGCACATGGGTAGAATAATCCCCGCCAGCGAAGTCCTATCAAACAGGGTGAAAAACAAGTTCTGGTCCCTGAGCGCGAGAGCATTAAACCTCAGGAGACTTGAGAAGGGCGACAAGGTAATCTTCTACGTCACCGAGGCGGAGAGAAAGGGGTTCATGGGGATGGGAGTTTTAGCGGGGCCGGCGCATCCAATAACAGAGGAGCAGAGATTCCACGTGATTAGAGAACCGTCAAATGCATTCCAATACCCCGTCGACTTCGAGGAGGCGGAGATGTGGGATGAAGCAATCTCTCCGCTCGAGATAAGAGATAGGCTATCATTTCTCAGAAGTCTGAGAAACCCGATGAGAGCATTCAGGGGATCGATAAAGAGGATAAGCGAAGAAGACTATAACGAGATAGTCAAAGCATATGAGGAAAAGCGCCGAGCCGGAACATGAGCGTTAACTCAAGATTTGAATAACATGCGATAAGCTTCCAAAGAGGCCTGTCAGAAGCACAATCAAACTGGGATCAGATAAACCTCGGGAAAACGGCGAAGCAGGAGTGTGGCGGAGGATTGGGGTCGGCCCGGCTCTTCCTGCATCACAGCTCAGTCTGGAGCGGCTGCCTCATCCCCTATCTGATCGTCTTTGTGTTGGAGATTTAAACGTTTTTTCGGAATTGCTTCGCTTGCCGGTTAGCTTGGGTATGCCTCGACGTTCACCCTGTATTTTCTCGCGATTTTCAAGAGCTTATTCTGGCATTTCTTGATGTAGATCCTATAGTATTGTTCTGGGATGTAGAGCCTTATCAGGTTTCCATCCTCCTCTATCTTGAAGTCCGGTATATATTCTTGGAGTAGGCTCGTGATCTTGAATGCCGGCCTGCTTAATGTTTCTCCGCGCTCTTCCTTCTTCTTGATCGGCACCACGAAGTTTCTTTCCCCGAATACGTAGAGCTCGAATTTCGGCTCATCCGTTAGGAAGTCCTTCACTATGACCGTCGGCCTCGCCAGGTCCTCTTTCTTCAGCCCTGTTGGAACTTTCACGGTCATCTCGAGGGAATAGATCTTCTCGACCTCACCCTTGTCCATGAAGATCACGGTGTCGATTACTGAGGGCAATACTCCGAGATCTATCCTATTCGCTATTCTCTGGATAGCATCTATTGGCGTCGTCGCGTGTATGACGCCTATCATGCCTATACCCGCGAGCCTCAGGTCTATGAATAGGTCGAAGTCCTCCGGCCCCCTAATCTCGTCGAAGATCGTGTAGTCCGGCCTGCTGAGCAGGAGAACATCATGGAGCTCATCATGCTTTGAGGCGGCCTTAGAGTACTGGGTTATCTCCGGGGATACCTGGAGGTCTCGTGGGCTCTCGATGGTCTTAACGATCTTGCTCAGGGACTTGTAATGCTCTGCGAGGGCCTGCGCGAAGGTCGACTTGCCCATTCCCGGCGGCCCAGCTATCAGTATTCCCTCGGCCTGGGTTTCAAGCCTCTCGATGACCTTCAGCGGCAGGCTATAGTCCGCCAACCTTCTCCTGATCTTCGGCTTGACTATGGTTAGCTCGAATCCGTCGGAGAACGGGGGTCTCGTGGCCACGATCCTGAAGTCCCTCAGCTGGAATATCTTGACGGCAGGCTTATCGATCTCCAAAAATGCCTCCGATCCCAGCGATGTATATGTCTCTCTCATGAGGTGGGCGAGGGTGAGCTCCATCTCCTCCCTCGTAACCGGCTTATCGAGGATTTCCTCGAGCCTCCAGCTTCTCGGCGAGCCCCGCTTGACCCTGGGCGGAAGCCCCTCCTTCAAGTGCAGGCTCATTATATCCTCGCTGAAGATCTCGTGGATGTTAAATGGTGGTGGAGGCAGCTCATAAACCACCTCAACTCCGAGGGATGATGCTATCTTGGCCGTGATCGGATCGCATGTGATGAGGCTGGCGCCCCTCCTCCTCGCCTCCTCCAGGATTACTAGGCGATCTCCACTCGAGCTCGCTCCAACGTGCTCTACTGCTATGCCCGCGGTTTTACAGGTCTTGGCGAGCCTCTCGAGACCCTCAATAGCCAGCGTATCGCCCTCGGAAGCAAGCCTCTCTGCCTCGGCTACGATGCCACGGTGTATGAGGATCTTCCCCTCTCTCAGAAGCCCGCTCTCCACTAAGTGGACCACGGACTTGAGCTGGATCGCCAGCAAATCGGGCAGGTAAAGCTTCTCAGCCATTTCTCCTACTTGTGTGAGAACCGTGATAGCGTAGTAATAAATGATGCGGAGAAGCTCGGCGGAGCGAAGTTCTTAAATACAGCGCCCCCGATGAGCCTCCCCGGATGAGTAGCGCTCAGGCTGAGGATGTTGAGAGCGGCGTGGAGGGCGCTGAGCAGGCTCAAGAAGCCCAGAAAGCGGCGGCACCAGCTCCGAAAAAGGCCCTTAAGTGGGGGATAGTCCACATATACTCGAGTTATAACAATATTATTGTTCACTTGACGGACCTCACGGGCGCCGAGACTATTGCGAGGGCTTCTGGCGGGATGTTCGTGGATGCTGGGAGGCTTGAGCCAACCCCCTATGCGGCGACAAGGGCGGCGAGCTACGTGATGGAGATAGCGAAGCAGAAGGGCATAGAGGCGGTCCACATAAAGGTGAGAGCGCCTGGAGGCGTTAAGGCAAAGACCCCGGGGCCGGGAACGCAAGCAGCGATCAGGGCGATCGCAAGATCAGGAGTAATGATAGGGAGGATAGAGGATGTGACGCCCATACCCCACGACTCGGTCCGAAGAAAGGGCGGGAGAAGGGGGAGAAGGGTCTAAATCGAGAATTCTATGAATCCTCCGCGAAACGCCCGCATTTTTGATTTCATGGTCCCGCGATGCATGTTTCCAGCCAAGGTAGCTTGATGTAAACGGCGGAATTGGGCGAGATCTCGCAAGGTAAGAGATTAAAATCTCAAGACCGACCTTTTATCGCGTGCATGCCGGAGCTTGTTGTGGGAGTTGATCTGGGTGCCACTAGAATTCGGGCCGCGCTGGGCAGCATTAGATCCGGAATTCTCAGGAAAATCGAGGAGAAGACTGTTAGGGTGGAATCACCTGAAGCGGTCATTCAGCAGTTTATCCGCTTGATAGAGCGTGTTTCGGCGGATGACTTGAAGAGCGTCCGCGCGATAGGCATAGGCTCGATCGGCCCTCTAGACTTCCGGAAGGGCATAATACTGAGCCCACCGAATGTTCCCTTCAAGAACGTGCCGATCTCTGAGGCTCTGCGAGACAAGTTCAAGATTCCGGTTTATCTGCTTAATGACTGCACTGCAGCTGTCTTGGGTGAGTGGATCTTCGGAGCTGGCAAGGGTTTGAAGAACCTGGCCTACATTACCCTTAGCTCGGGCATCGGCGGGGGCGCGATCGTTGATGGCGCCCTGCTCCTTGGAAAGGATGGCAACGCAGCGGAGATAGGGCATATGGTGATAGACCTCGAGGGAAGACTAGCATGTAATTGCGGCGGTAGGGGCCACTGGGAGGCATACTGCTCGGGCGCCGGAATACCAAGATTCGTCAAATATCTTGTTGAGAGCAGGCCGAGTAACTTCCATGGAAGCGCAATTGAGGAGCTCGTGGTGAAGGGCGCGCTGACCTCCAAGTCCCTCTTCGACTTGGCGAGGAGCGGCGATGAGAAGGCTCTCGAGATCGTCGGAGAGATTGGGAGACTGAACGCGATAGGCTTCGCGAACATCAATACTCTCTATGATCCGGAGCTCATTACCGTTGGCGGGTCGATCGCGCTGAATAACCGGGAGCTCGTGCTCGAGCCGATAATCGCGAATATCGGGAATTATACCGTGAATAGGACTCCAGAGATCAAGATCACTCCGCTCGGAGATGACGTCGTCCTCTATGGCGCGATAGCCATGGCCTCGAACTCGCTTCCAATCCTGAGCTCGGGGGGCGTAGAGCGAGCATAGCATGTGCCGAGACATCCGCGGGCGAAAGGGGCTAACTATTTTGAGAGCCGCGTCCCTATGCTGATGGCTGAGATGAGGTTAAAGGACATTCAGAGGCTCATGGCGGAGATCTATCTCGATCGCGATAGGGAGAGGGGCGCTGAGAAGACTCTTCTCTGGATGCTCTCCGAGGCCGGCGAGGTCGCGGACGCCTTCCTGAAGAATAATAGGGTTGGGCTGGAATGCGAAGTCGCGGATCTCCTCGCGTGGCTCCTCAGCTTCTGCAACGTGGTCGGCATAGATCTCGAGGAGGCGGTTCTGGCGAGATACGGGGTAGGCTGCCCGGCCTGCGGCTCAAAGCCCTGCCGATGCCCAATGAAGTAGCTCACCTCTGCGCGGAATCCTTTAATTGAATCACATCTCAGCTTTAGGCTTGATGCGCGGCTACGGCAAGATAGCGGAAGTGGATTTAACGGAGGGTCGAGTCCGCGTCTCCGATCCGGATGAAAGGCTCATCCGGGACTTCATAGGAGGAAGAGGATGGTGCGCGCAGATAATCTTTGAGAATCTCGAGGGCATAATTCACGGAACGCATCCGTCGAACGTTCTCGTGGTGGCGACTGGACCGCTGGCGGCGACGGGCTTCCTGGGAGGATGTAAGACGAGCTTCGCGGCGATCAGCCCTCAGACCGGCATGTATGGCGACAGCAGCGTTGGGGGATACTTTGGCTACATGATGAGGAGGGCGGGCTTCGACGCGCTCGTGATAAGGGGAAGGGCCAGCGCACCGAGCTACCTGCTGGTGGATGATGGCGGCGTTGAGGTCATCGAGGATCAAGGGCTTTGGGGCATGAGCTCCAAGGACGCCGATCGCGCGCTCCGGGAAAAGTATGGAGACTGCTCTGTGGCGACTATAGGGGTCGCCGGGGAGAAGATGGTGGTGTATGCGTCGATAAACGTGGATTGGGGCGTTAGGGAGCGAAGGCATTCCCAGGCCGGGAGAACGGGCATGGGGGCCGTTATGGGGAGCAAGAACCTGAAGGCGATCGTGGCCCGCGGAAGCGGGTCTGTGGAAGTCGCGGATCAGGAGAGGCTAAGGGAGGTGAATAGAAGACTCGTCCAGGAGGTTAAGTCGAGCCCTGCCTATGAGAGCTGGATGAAATATGGAACGAACATGACCATCGAGTGGGCGAACGGCGTCGAGGCGTTGCCGGCATACAACTTCCAGAAGACGGTATACGAGTATGCCGAGGCGATCTCGGGAAAAGCGGTTCACGAGTCTCAGGCCTACGTCTCCGCCTGCGCTAACTGCATAATCCCATGCGGCCATGCTCTGAAGATAGATGATGATTTCGTCGTCGTTGATTACGAGAATCTGGCAATGCTCGGCTCGAATCTTGGACTTAGAACGCTTCAGGAGGTGGCGATGGCGAATTACCTCTGCGACTACTACGGCATTGACACGATAAGCGCCGGATCGGTGATAGCATTTCTGATAGAGTGCTTTCAGAGGGGCTTGATCACGCGGGATGAGCTCGGCTTCGAGATCACGTGGGGCGAGGCCGACAAGATCTACAAGCTCATAGAGATGATAGCTCAAAGGAGAGGGATAGGAAGCCTGCTGGCCCAAGGCGTTAAGGCGGTTGCGAGCTACGTCAAAAGGGGCTCGGAGAAGTTCGCGATGCACGTGAAATGCCTGGAGATAAGCGCATATGATCATAGGGCTGCGACGGCCATGGCCCTGAGCTACGCGACATGCGATATAGGCGCGCACCATAACAGGTCATGGGCGATAACGTATGACGTGGAGGCTGGAAGAACCAGCTATGGCCGCGATAAGGCGGAGAGGGTGATCTATCTGCAGCATATTAGGCCATTATTCGACATGCTCGGCGTATGCAGGCTGCCGTGGGTCGAGCTGAAGATAGACCCCGGGATCTACGCTGAGGCATACTCGGCCGTCACGGGCAGGGAGACATCGCTTGATGAGCTTCTCAAGTGCTCGGAGAGAGTCTGGAACCTAGTCAGGATTATCGCCTTCCTCAAGAAGGGGATAAGCGCGAAGGATGACACGCTCCCGGCAAGGGACTTCGAGGACCCTGTGCCAGAGGGCGAGACAAAGGGCGCGATCCTGGATAGGGAGAAGTTCGCTGCCCTCCTCAGAGCATACTATGAACTGAGAGGCTGGGATGAGAACGGCCTGCCGACTCCTCAGAAGCTGATGGAGCTCGGGCTGAATGAGGCCCTCGCAAAGTTACATGCATCAATTCAAGAAGCGGGGAAGACGCGGATATACGAGTTCGAGTTCTAGGAATGCTCGCAGCATATCTCGGCTACGCCCTGAAAGGATAACCATAATAATAGTGCCGGTTCGCTAGCTTCTGGCCGGAGATCATGCCCAGAAGACCTAGAAACCCCTCCTCGCCGAGATATAAGGCGAGAATGGGCTATGAAGGAGAATATTATCTCGTGAGGATGTTCGCTGACCGTGGGGAGCCTGGGACATACGCTGTTAGAACTCCTGGAAGCGGCTCTGGAAAGCTCCCGAAGCCCGATGTAATAGCGGTTGACTCCGGCGAGCTCCTGGCCATCGAGGTCAAGTCCACGAACAAGCCCTACGCGATATTGAACAGCTCGCAGGTCGAGAGGCTCCTGGAGTTCTGCAGGCTCTTCGCGGTTAGATGCCCGCACTGCGGGGCCGAGATAAGGCCGAAGCCCATCATAGCTGCGAGATTCCTCAATAGGGAGTGGAGCTTCGCCGAGATCCCGCTGAGCTGGAAGGGCTCGATCACGTTGAGGATGCCTGGCCCAGCCTCTGCCGGCGGCCGATCACCTTCCCACCAGCTGGTGAAAGGCGCGGAGAAAGCATCTCGATAGATGAGAGCTCTAGGAGATGCTGGCTCAGGAAATGACTTAGCGTCGGCGCGTTCTTCATCCACTTGCGCTCACTCGGCTTCGAGAGATAGCCCACGGATACTAGGGCTTGAAGCAGGTTTCCAACGCGCCTCCTCCTATTCCGATCCGCCTTAACCTCGTCTGGAAGTCTCTCGATGACGTCGGTTAATGTGAATGGCTCCTCGCTCATCGAGGCGACAGCGGCGAGTATCTTCTCGACGTCCTCCACTTTGAGCTTCTTAGCTCTCCAAGCCAGCATCATGATTATGGGGTTGGCTCTTCGGCCGCTCAACCGCCGCCCGCCTCCAGCTTCCTCAACAGGACGTCGGGTGGAATCATCACCGACTTGCCGCACCCGCATGTGAACTTCAGCCTACATCCGCTTGACTCGAGCTCCTCGAGCTCCTCAGCCGTCGGTGAGATGACGACCGAGACCTCGCCACATGAGGGGCACTTTATCCTAAACCTCTTGCCTTGATTAAGCGTCCTCAGCTTCACGGCCTCACCGCTAGGCGCGATCGCCTCGAGCGATGGCCTTAGCTGCTCGGCCTGGACAGCCTGAGGCTTAGCCTTCACGAGTTTTCTAAGGGAGCTTAACTCCTCCTCCAAAGCCTCCTTCTCCTCTCGCAGCCTCCTAACCTCTTTCTCGAGCTGATCAAAGGCCTTCTTCGGGGCGAACTCGCCCCTGACATACGGTATGATTAGTGATACCAACTCCTCCCTGATCTTGTTCAGGAGATGGGGCTCAAGTGGCTTTAAGGCCGGAAGCTCGCCCCTCTTGATCTTCAAGATCCTCTGAAGATGTGTGACGAGCGGCTCAAGATCCTCCGCATCAATGGCGTCGGGCTCCGCGAAGAGCTTTAGGATGGAGTATGCTGCCGCGAGCTCGCCCTCAAGTATCTCGAGATAAGACTGCCTATTCTCGATCTCCTTCTCCAGAGCAGCCAGCCTCCCCTGTTCCTCCTCCATCCTCTTTCTAATCTCCTCGATGTTGGCCCGTGCTCCAATAAGTTGCGCCACCTCGCTCCGCAGTGAATCCCTTTCAGCCCTCAGCCTCTCAACCTCTGATTCAAACTCTTTGATTATTTTACGTAGCTCTTCGATTGAGGCCTTATAGCCAAGGAGAGCATCGAGCTCTGATCTAGTGCTCTCCAATCGCCTGGATACGTCATAGAGCTCAACCTCGGCCTGTTTAATGCTCTCCTCCAAAGCCTCCCGGGCCCTCTTCAAGTCCTCCAGATCGCCAGCTATCCCATGTACCTCCTCGATCTCCTTGAGAAGCCTCTTCTTCTCGCTCTCGAGATTCTCCAAGCTCCTCCTTATCTCCTCAATAGCGCTCTCGAGCTCCTTGATCGATGACTCATAGCTCTCGATGTTCTTCAGCCTATTCAGTATCTCCTCAACATCGTATCCCGCCTCCTTCATGAAGTTCAGCGCTCTCAAGGCCTTCTCGAGGTCGCCTAAGTCGAGCCCCCTCGCCCTCAAGTCCCCAACCAGCCTTCCAATGCTCTGAACGGCCTCCAAGGTCAGTTTATACTGCTCCATGTAAAGCTTGAGATCCTCCTCCATTTGCCTGCGCTTATCCATGAGCTGCTCGATGGAGTACTTGAGCTTGACCTCATCGGCCACAAGCTTCTCATAGCTCTTGACGAGGGCCGCGTAGCTCTTCCCATAACGCCTCTCCAGCTCTCTTAATCTCAGAGCGGTGGTGATGTATCGCTTAATTCTCGCCTTACTCCAGCCGAGCTCCTCGGCCAGCTTGATGAAGGAGAGAAGCTTCTCCCGCGGTATAGCAATCTCGATCCTCGGAGTCTCGGCGACCACCACCTCAAAGCTCTCATCGCTCAAATCTTCCGCCACATATGTCTAACTCATAAAAAGGATATAAAAATAGTGGTTTCCCGGGGGAGACCCCGAGTACCCGCTTCTAACGGGCTATCTTCGCCTGAAACGCCTTGGAGGTCTTCTACCGCCGAAGCTCATCTGCGGCTGGGGGCTCTCGGAGAGATTGTTATCCAGATTTACCTCTTCTATAGCTTCATCGACCTCCTCGACCGATCCATATCGCCCCAA
The DNA here is from genome assembly GCA_023268255.1 of Candidatus Wolframiiraptor sinensis. Taxonomy (GTDB): domain Archaea; phylum Thermoproteota; class Nitrososphaeria_A; order Caldarchaeales; family Wolframiiraptoraceae; genus Wolframiiraptor; species Wolframiiraptor sinensis. The sequence goes on along the minus strand of JALNJX010000002.1, from coordinate 162,340 downwards.
GTTTAGTTGCATCTTCCCCTTGAAGAGTTTAATGAAGCCATTCGTCACCTTGATTGTCGAGCCCTCCCTGATATCATCTATCTTATCATCCCAGAGAACCAGGTTTATCGCTCCCGTCTCATCAGCTATCAGGGCCTCGCTAAGCCTATGTTCCCTTTGATCATATTGCGATGAGACAACCCTTTCCGGCGACTTGCTAATAACTTTCGCGATCAAATTCACGTTTCTAGAGCGCGGATTTAACTGGCCTATCTTTACCAACTCACTCATTCCCTTTACGACTCCTTTTGGACAGGATTTTGTTCCTCGCCTATTATATAAGTATTCAGGTTTGCTGGAGGCTCGAGCGGAGTATCTCCAGCGCCCTATCCTTTCCTAGGTCCCAGAGAAAGGCTCCGAGCCTCGGGCCGCTCTCCCTACCTAAGAAGATCAGGTAGAGCTTCTTGAAGAACTCCCTCGGGGATAGGCCGGCGCTTCTCGCCGCCTGGAAGATCGCGGACTGAATATCCTCGCCGTTCTGCGAGGCCTTAATCAGCTCCATGAGCTCGCCGATCGCCTTTCTCTCCTCCTCGGATAGCTCGACGGGCTTTCTTTCAACCGCCCCCAGATCTCTCGCATAGTTTATCGCGAGCCTGATTTTCTCCATCGTCCTCTCATCCAGCTCGTACCCATATCTTCTAAGCCTGGTTACAATGAACTCGAGCTCCTTTCCATCGGGCGCGACCAACGCGAGCTCCACGATCAGGGAATATGGTACGTGGGGTGAGGGTTTCTCGGGGGGTCTCAGGAGATGGGAGTACAGGTATAATCCCCTGAGCTTAGCCATTTCCAGCTCGTTATCCACTCTAACCTTGCCGAAGTAGACGTCTTCTAGGTAGTCCAGCTCATCCATGAGCCTCGGAATTGTGTGGAGCGTTAGAACGCGGGTTCCAACAGCCCGCTTAAAGAGCAGCAGGAGAAGGCTCTGGGGAACTCCATACTTGTACCAGAGCTGGGGCGTGAAAACGTTTCCAAGAGACTTCGAGATCTTTCTCCCGGAGGCGTCCAAAAACATCTCGTATCGCACGTGCATCGGCGGCTCGAATCCTAGAATCTCCCTCGATATCCAGTCATTCACCTTCACGGAGTCCGCGATATCCTTGCCGTAAGCCTCGAATCTTATGTCTAGGGCTGCCCACCTCGCCGCGAACTCCGTCTTCCACGCGAGCTTACCATCATCCCTCCTGATATCGGCCTCGCCCTCATACCCGCATCCCTCGAAATATCTCCCCCTAACCTCCACGCCGACGCACCTATACTTCACGACCCTCCTCTCCGGATCATACTCGTATGCCTGCGTCGTGTATATCCTGCCGCAGCTCTTGCATACCGCGAAGTAGGGGAGCATCTGCTTGAACTTCGTCTGGCCCGTCAGCTCCTCGATCTTCTCGCCTATAATTCTCGCGCTCATCAGAATCTTATGGATCTCCTCGGATAGGAGCCCGGAGGCGTAGGTCTGCCTGCCCGACAAGTATTTGCACTCTATCCCGGCTTTCTCGAGCCCATCCTTCAGCATCCCGCTCATGTGAGCGGCGAACGACTCGTGGCAGCCGTAAGGATCCGGGATCGATGAGACCGGCTTTAGAAGATATTCCTCGAGCTCTCTCGGCATTCCGGCTGGAACTCTTCTGAGCCCATCCATGTCGTCGGTGAAGGCTATGCACTCCGAGTTGTATCCAAGCTCTTTAAGGGCGAGGGTCACGCCATACGCTCTCACGGCATCAGCCATGCTTCCGATGTGAGGTATCCCGGAGGCTCCTAGACCGCTCTCAGCCCTTATTACGTCCAGGCTTCTGCCAAGCTTCTTCTCCCTCTCGATGAGCTCGGCCGCGACCTTATCCATCCAAGTCCCATGGCCTATGATCTTCCTCGGCATATCCGGTAGAATCCCGGGGAAGCAGCCTCTATTAGCGTTTCCTGCCATAAACGCATCGAGACCTCTCATCATAGCTCGCATCGAAGCCCGCCTGCCTAAGCCTCTCAAGAACGCCCCTCCATATCTTCTTGCCGCTGTGTATTCCCGGCTGGCCGACGTAGTGCACGATTCTCCCACCGGGCTTGAGGGCCTTAGCGAGCCTCATATAGAACTCGAGGCTATAGAGGTTCCCGGCGAGCGATATTCTCGGGGGATCATGGATCACAACGTCGAACTCTTCCTCAAATTCATTTATGGCCTCGAAGGCGTCGCCGAGCACGAGCTCGACTCTATCATCTTCAAGCTCCCATGACCATGGATTGAGCGCGGCGAGCCTCAGGACGTTCTCATCCTTTTCTATAGTCACTATCGAGCATGCTCCTCTCCTCAGCGCGGCCGCCGCCGTGTAGCCGAGCCCGGTGCAGACGTCGAGGGCCCTCCTGCACCTAAGGTCTCCGAGGAGAGCCACCTTCATCTCCGAGTCCACATCCGGCGTTACGTCGAGTATCCTGTGCATGTGTATTCCATCTATCTCGAGGGTTGGAGGCTTACCCCACTTCACTAGGACGAGCTTGTAGAAGTGCTCCGATGCTATTGATAGCGGCATAAGCCGGCCGCCCTCGATCGCGTAGATATCCCTCTCCCTGGAGCGGGCGAGCTCGACGTAATCCCAGCCGAGCTCCACATCGCCGCAGCGCATCCCGTGATCGAGGAGCTCAACCTCAACGTAGCTTCTGCCGAGATCCAGCGATGTCCTGATGCTCCTGAGGCCTCGGCGCCTTCCTTCGAGAAGCTGCCCGGCCACGTGGCTGCATATCAGGGGCTTCCTCAGAGCCCTAAACTTCATCCAGTCTCTAGCCTAAGGGGGCAATATTTTAGAGGAATCCCGGATAAGCATATTCCATCCCGATGGAGAGATGAAGCTGATAGTGGTCTCGAAGGCGGATCCAACATCGATGCTCGTCGGCAGGCTCCTTCTCGAGGAGTATGATTTCAAGCCCATCGGAAATGACCTCTACGCGAGAGGAGGTATAGGCCTCAGGGTGATAAGGGAGAAGCATGTTCACGCGAATGGATTGGGCGAGGATCTGAAGCCCGAGCTCCAGGTTGTCGCCTCATCCCATAGATCCGAGGCCGGCGTGAGAGCTCTTCTCACACACCCCGTTGGAAACTGGGGGGATGAGGTGCTCGTGGGAGGCCTTCCGAGAACACTATCGCCGACGAGCGCTATAGCTCTCTATGGAGCTCTGCAGGCGCTCCGGGATGCAGCCTCGAGCCTTGGACTTAATGAATGGAGCATAGGCCTGGAGGTTACTCATCACGGCCCAGCCACATCCATACCAACGATATTCATTGAGGCTGGAGGCCCCTCGGGGGAGGCGCCGGATCAGAAAGCGGTCGAGGCCGTAGCGCGCGCATGCATGGCTGCCTGCGAGATCTGCTCGGGGCCGCCGCCGGCCGTCGGATTTGGGGGAGGGCACTACGCTCCCTCTTTCACGAGGCTCGCCCTGGCCGAGGAGTATTCTTTTGGCCACATGTGCCCGAAATACGCCATGCCCGTGGATAGGGCGCTTATCGAGCAGGCATTCGAGAAGACCGTGGAGCGACCTAGGCTCGCCATCATAGACTGGAAGGGATTGCGAGGACAGGATCGCGAGCTCCTATTATTAATTTTCAGAGATCTTGGGGTAGAATGGGTTAAGGTCTAAAGGTTGAGCGCGAGACTCCTAAAAGATAAATCTCAGGACAACAGCAGGAAACAGTAAAGGAGGCGCTCCCTTGAAGATCACCGTTAAGACCTTTGCAACGCTCCGCGAGATATTTGGCGGCACCGGAATGCTCTATCTCGAGCTCCCAGAGGGCTCGACCATAGAGGATCTGCTCAAGAAGTTGGAGGAGCAGTATGGGTCGAGACTGGATATCAGCAGGCTCGTGGGCGAAAATTCGAACGTGAAGGTTCTTGTGAATGGAAGGGAGATAACATATTTAGATGGTTTAAGGACTAAACTAAGGGATGGAGACTCGGTCGCCTTCATACCACCAGTCGCAGGCGGATAAGCTATCTCCTAGGGAGCTCGAGAGATATGATAGGCAGATAAGGTTTCTCGGTCTCGGCGTCGAGGGACAGCTGAAGCTGAAAAAGGCTAAAGTTTTGGTCGTGGGAGTCGGGGGGCTCGGGTCCGCCGCAACACTCTACCTCGCCTCCGCTGGAGTTGGCCTGCTGAGAATAGTTGATGACGGCGATGTGGAGCTCAGCAACCTCAACCGGCAGATACTATACGGCACGAGCGACCTCGGCAAGCCGAAGGTCGAGGTGGCCGCTAGGCGCCTCAAGGAGCTGAACCCTGAAGTGGAGATCGAGGCGATAAGAGAAAGGCTTATGGAGGGGAATTCCGGAGATCTACTATCTGGAGTGGATCTAGCGATTGATTGCCTCGATAATTTTAGGGCTAGGTTCATCTTGAATGATGCATGTGTGGAGCGCGGGAAACCGCTCATTCATGGCGCGATATATGGCATTGAGGGAAGGCTGATGACGATAATCCCGGGAAAAGGGCCATGCCTCAGATGCCTGATACCGAGGGAGCCCGCTGAGCAGGGAAGGATCCCGGTTCTAGGACCGCTTCCAGGAGTAGTTGGTTCTCTCGAGGCCCTAGAGGCCATAAAGATTATCACCGGCCTAGGCGAGCCAGCAATCGGAAAGCTCATAGTAATAGATGGGATGGACCTTTCTTTCCACGCGGTAGAAGTAAGGAGGAATCCGGGATGCCCCGTCTGCGGAGGAAAATAAAAATTTGGGAGAGAAATGATGAAGCCTAGATTATCTCGAGCTTCTTCAACGTCTCCTCGGGAACTCTTCCGTCGGGATCGTACTCATGCTTGCGATAATATTCGTCGAGCATTCTCTCGAACGTCTCGCGATCATAGACTTGGCCGTGGGACGAGGTTTCCTCGAAGAACCTCCTCGGCAGTATGTCATCCTTTCGCGAGAAGCCGTGAAGCTGGTTGAAGTATCTCTCCTGAGTCCATATTCTCTCGCCTATCTTGTCCAAGTCGTCGGGCGTTACCTCTAGGCCCGTTAAGCCGGAGTATAGGGCTGCATAATCCTCCTTCGTCATGGCGAAGCTGCTGAACTTGCAGAAGGTCATGCTATCAAGGATCGCGAATAGCCTCTCAAAGAGAATCACGATATCGACCTTGCCATCGTAGGCAAGCGGATCCGTCTTATAGGGTATTCCAAGGACCTCGGAGGCTATGGCATATGCCCTGAGGTGGCAGGCACCCCTATTCGAGGTCGCATACGTCAATCCCATGCCCTTAACGCCTCTCGGATCGTAGGCCGGTATGCTCAGCCCCTTAACGGACATCGAGATCTCGGGCGCGCCGAGCTTCTCAGCCGCTCTCGCTCCCCCTTCAGCCAGCAGGTTACCGAGCTCTCCCTCACGGTAAGATATCTTTCTCACGAGATCGATGAATGCGTCCGCGTCACCCCACTTCACCGCATCCTTTATCAATCCCATCTCGGATGCCTCGCATGCGACTGCGAGCGTGTTTCCGAGCTCTATCGTATCAAGACCGTATGCGTTGGCGAGGTAGTTCAGGTATGATATGGCCTCGATGTGCCCCAGCCCCGTCATCGCTCCGAGAGCCCAGATCGACTCGTATTCCGGCCCCTCGCTCTCGTGCTTGAACTTCCCATCCTTGACCTCGGACTCCCTCTTGCACGCCACGGGGCACATGAAGCACGTCCATTGCCTCCTCAGAATCGTTCCCCTCAGGTTCTCGCCCGAGATGTAGTAGGCGTGCTCGAAGATGGTCTGCTTCGCGTTCCTCGTCGGGAATGCCTTGAGCTCATTTATGACGTTCACGAGCACCGCGGTCCCATAGACGGATAAGCCGCCCTTCCCCGGGCTCGTCACCTCGCTCTCACGAATCTTTCTAAGCGATTCATCCACAGCTTTCCTGAACTTGCTCGGGTCAGCGGGCTGAGGCTTCCTCTTCAGATCTGGGAGCATCACGAGCCCCTTAACCCTCTTGCTCCCCATCACGGCCCCAGTGCCACATCTTCCGGAAGCCCTGCCACCGGGCGCGAACCTGCTGAAATGCATTATGTTTGCGAACTTCACGAGGTTCTCTCCAGCGGGCCCGATGCCGTAGAACACGGCCTCCGCGCCATACTTCCTCTTAACAGACTGATACGCGTCGAAGGTGTTTTTGCCCCAAAGCGCCTTCGCGCTCTCAATCGTGATCGCGCCATTCTTAGCTACGAGAAGGACAGGGTCATCCGATGCTCCGGCTAGAATCACGCCATCGAAGCCCGAGAGCTTGAGCGCAGGCCCAGCGTACCCGCCGCAATGGCTATCCGCGAATCCGCCAGTGAGCGGGGACCTAGTAACGGCAGCGATTCTATTGGATAGGGGGGCATCGCTGCCCGTCATCGGGCCGACCATGATCGCGAGAATGTTCTCGGGTGATAGGGGATCCTTGCCAACGGCATGTTTCAGGAGGAATCTTCCGCCGAGGCCTCTTCCACCGATGAACTTGGCGGCCTCATCCTCATCAACTTCGAGATATTCAACGCGTTTCTCAGCGAGATCAACCCAGGCTATCCTATTCGCATAACCACTCACAGATGTCACAATAACTGATTATCAGGGCTGCATATAAAAGCCTTTACGTCATTCATTTCGCCCATCTCTTATGGGTAGATTCTCTGCCCAGTTTCTTCGGCGACTCTGTAATGCGGTAGTCTACTTAGCTTCTCTGCGAAGCCTCTACTCCTCAGCGCTCCCAGAATCGCCTTCACCGACTCCTTGTAGAGCCTATCCCTTCGCACTGCGAGGTCGAATCTCTCATCCGCCAAGTAGATGAACTCAAGCCCATAGATCTCGGCGACGTATCCGATGGCTACCCCGACGTCGGCTCTCCCTTGCGAGACCGCCGCCGCGACAGCTGTATGAGTCCTCACCTGATAGGTATACCCCTTAATCCTCCTCTCCGGATCGGCTACTCCAATCCTCTTTAGCTGCAGATCCGTGAACGTCCTTATCCCGGATCCAGGAACCCTGTTGACGAAGATGATGTCGGGCCTCAGTAGATCCTCGAAGCTCCTGATGTTCTTCGGGTTTCCGGGCGCCGTTATGAAGCCTATCTCCCTGATATAGCCCCCATATATCTCGACTTCATCCTCGAGCCCGAGTCTCCTAGGCATGTGAACATTATATGTCATGGTCTCCTCGTCTAGGAGATGCGTTCCCACCACATCGGCCTCACCCCTCTTGAGCGCGAGCCATCCTCCAAGGGAGCCAACATTAATCAGCTTGACATTCCTTAATCCAGCAGCATCGATGAGCATGTCCAGCGCGGGGCAGTGGCTCCCGATGATCACAGCGCTCGCAGGCCTGAATCCCCTGAAGAGCTTCACCTCAACAATCTCGCCCTCGTCGAGAAGCTGCTTCTCGCCCGGTATCTCCATGAAGCCGTCGGCTTCTAGCAGCGCGGATGCTGAGCCCGAGTCTCCCAGAATCGGATATGCCCTTAAGCCCCTTGGCGTGGCAACTAGATGCACTGGGATCAGGTGGGTTCTGCCGCCAATAGTTAGCCTGAGGGCGGACTCAGCTTGAATGGTTTCAGGCTCCTCGGCATCGGCTCCCATCAACCTCATGAGGATGGGCTTGACGAGGGAAGTGAAGATCATCATCGCCGAGAGGGGAAAGCCGGGCAGCCCTATCAGCAGCTTACCATCACGCGTCGCCGCGATTATCGTCGGCTTACCGGGCTTAACCCTAACCCCATGAACTATAATCCTCCCGAGCTTCTCGAAGGCCCTGTAAGTTAGGTCTTCGAGACCGGCCGATGTTCCACCCGAGGTTATCACCACGTCGTTCTCCTGAAGCGCCTCTTCCAACTTCTTGGTTATCGCCTCTTCATCGTCCGGCAATATCCCGCCGAACTCGGCGCTGAGGCCGAGCTCCCGTAGCATTCCGAGAATCGAGTAGCTATTAACATCGTAGACTTTGCCGAGCTCAAGGGATTGCCCCGGCCGAACGAGCTCCCTGCCGATCGAGAAGACCGCGATCCGCGGCTTCCTATACACTCTCAACTTCGAGCAACCGAGAGCGGCAAGCGCGGCGATCCCCTTCGCGGTCAATATCCTCCCTCTTCTCAGGACGAGGTCTCCCGCCGAGATGTCTGAGCCAGCCTGCGCAATATTCTCCCCGGGCCTGACAGCCCTGAAGATCCTCACGCTGTCGCCGGACCGGCTCGTATACTCGAGCATGACCACGGCGTTCGCCCCGCGCGGTATAGGGGCGCCCGTCGCGATCTCAGCACACTCGCCCTCACTTATGAATACTCGCGGCTTCTCCCCAACATTGATTCTGCCGACCAGCCTGAGCTCGACCGGGTTATCCTCATCAGCGCGATAAGTATCCTCAGCTCTAACAGCATAACCATCGACGAGGGATCTATCGAATGGAGGCGAGTCAATCTCGGCGTATATGTCTGATGCCAGCGCTCTTCCGAGAGCATTCTCTAGGCTCACCTCCTCGGTTCCAAGGGGCGAGATCTCGCTGAGAGCTCGCTCAAGTGCCTCGCGAAGAGTCAGGAGCTCGTGGAAGATCCTCCTCACATCTCATCACCCTCGAGAATGGGTGAGAGGAGAATGACCTCGACCTCCGAGCCCTCATCAAAGCCCTCAAGCTCCTCCGGTATGACCAGTAAGCCGTTGCCGCGCGTGAGGGTTGAGAGAATTCCGGAGCCGGTTACCCTCAGAGGCTCGATCGAGATCTCTCCATCCCCGCTCTTGAAGACCCTAACCCTGGCATAAGTCCTGATCCCAGGCGGAGATGCTATCCTCCTAGTAAGCCTCCCCCTTATCCTCGGAGGAGGATCAAATCTGCATCCAAGCATGAGCTCTAGGGCCGGGATAACGAGCTCCTGAAATCCTATTAGCGCCGCGACCGGAAAGCCCGAGAGCATGAATATGGGCTTGCCCGAGGAGATCGCGAAGCCCGTGGGCTTACCCGGCCTAATCGCGAGCCCATGAGCCACTATCTCGCCCACTTTCGAGATCACTTCTGGAACGAGATCCCGCTCCCCGACGCTCGTGCCGCCGGTAACTATCACAGAATCAGCTCTCCTTAATCCATCCGAAATTCTCTCGGAGATGAGCTTGACGTCATCTGGGACGGCGCCTAGATCGATCGGCTCTGCACCATGCGATGTGAGCATGACCTTGAGCATGGGCTTAGTGCAATTATACACCTTGCCGGGAGCGGGTTCTTCTCCGGGCTCGATGAGCTCGCTGCCCGTCGAGAGAATGGCTACGCGGGGTCTTCTGAGAACCCTCAAGCTCCTGAAGCCGAGCGATGCGAGGGCCGCGATATGCCATGGCTTAATCAGCAACCCTCTCCGCAAGACTACATCGCCCCTCCGATAATCCTCACCCCTCCCAGAGATGTTCTGGAGCGGCCGAACATGCTCATACACCTCAACGCGGTCGCCGGCTCTTCTAGCATGCTCAAGTGGTACGACCGCATTCGCCCCGGGGGGAATCGGGCCGCCGGTCGGCACCTCAACCGCCTCGCCCCTCCGGATCTCGGGGAGAAATGATGGATCTGCGCCGAGTTCTATCCTGCCAACCAGCTTAAGCTCCACGGGGTTGGTCGGAGAGGCGCCGAAAGTATCCTCGGCCACGACGGCGTAGCCATCGACAGCGCTTCTATCATGTGGTGGCGAGTCCATCGGAGACGTGATGTCCTCGCCGCAGACCCTGCCAGCGGCCGCTGTAAGCTCAACCTCCTCAACCTCCATTATCCTATGCGTGATCCTCTTCCTCAGCATGTCTCTAGCATCATCGATGGACATAAGTCTCGGAAAACCCTTCATCCGCTCCCTCATCGCCGGCAAATAACGTGATTCCCGGGCCTATAATGTTCTCGGCGCGGTGAGGTTGCCGGCAGATTGTCAGAAAAGGTGATAAGCAAATCCGCATATTTCATCCGGTTGACGGAATCATCCGTTAAAAAGACAAATATAGTGCGCTTATCTCGATCAAGGAGCGCTGGATGAGGGGGCTAATGCTCGAAGGGCTGGACTTGAGAAAGCCAATGAGCGGCCATAAGCTCGCGATACTCAGGATCCAGGCTGGAGTGCTTAAGGTCATGGTGAATAAGCTCCTAGAAAGGGGCTTCTACTGGATACTCCCCGTCATCCTCTCCAAGTCCACTGACCCTCTATGGCCCGACCCCGACTTCAGCATAGAGAAAAGGATCGAGGTCGAGATCTACGGCGAAAAGGTATCGGCCATGCAAAGCATGATAGTTCATAAGAGAGTTCTCGTCTCACTCGGCCCCGAGAAGATATTCATACTCTCGCCGAACATAAGGATAGAAAGGAGAGATAGAGCTGCAACCGGAAGACACCTCTACGAGTTCACCCAATTCGAGGTCGAGGTAGCATACGCGAAAATGCACGACATCTTCAGGATCTATGAAGAACTGATAACGGAGTCAATAAAATACGTTAAGGAGAGTCTTCCTCACGAGCTTGAGATCCTTGGAAGAGAGCTGAGGATTCCGCAGGCGCCATTCAAGGTTTACAAGCGGATCGAGCTCGAGGAGAAATATGGGAGCTCGTGGCAGGACGAGATCTCAAAAATTATCAAAGACCCGGTCTGGGTGACCGGGATACCGAGGCAGTTCTATGATTACGAGGATCCGGAGACCGGCGAATGGAGAAACTACGATCTAATCCTGCCAGAAGGATATGGTGAGGTAATCTCTGGAGCTGAGCGGGAATACGAGTACGAGAAGCTCGTCATGAAGCTCGAGCGAGATGGCCTGGAGAAATCGAGTTACAAGATCCTCCTAGATCTCGCGAGGGAGGGTCTGCTGAAGCCGTCGGCGGGAGCGGGGCTCGGAATAGAGCGGTTCATAGCATACATCACGGGAGCGCGGCACGTAGCGGAAGTCCAGCCATTCCCGAGAATACCCGGCATAGTTCCAGACGTCTAAGAATCCATCATCATGCGAGGTCCATCGTAAGCTGGATGCATTGATCTTAAGGAAGGCGAAGCCTTGATCGAGATGTTTTACACTATGCGGGCTCATCAGAGGCGGTGGATGGATGCGAGGTGCATGGAATATTGTCGGATATCCAGGCCTTTTAACATGCTCTCATCTTTATATCTCGAGACGATGCTCCTTTACCCGTGGTCAAGAGGTTTAACCTCATAGTTACAACCGCGAGGGGCATGGAGAATCTCGCGGCGATAGAGCTCGAGGACCTACTAAGGTTCCTCGGCGATAATGAGCCTCAGGTATCTGTGACGAGCATCTCCGGCCTCCTGACCGCGTGGACGAGCCTCAATCCATTTGAGGTGATTGAGAGGGTTAGGGCGATAGCCGAGGAGGAGCCTTGGAGGGTTGGAAGTCTCATGAGGATGATTCCCATAGAAGAAGTCGTTGACTCGAATCTCGAGATGATAGCCGAGGCTGTCGGGAGGGTTGCATCCAAGATACCGGCGGATCAAAGCTTCAGGATAACTATCGAGAAGAGGCACACGTCGCTCTCGAGCTCCGAGATAATCGAGGCAACCGCGAAGAACGTCGATAGGAGAGTTGACCTGAAGAACCCGGACTGGATAGTCCTGATAGAGGTCGTCGGAGCATACACCGGCATCTCCGTGCTAAAGCCCGACCAGATACTGAGCCTGGCGAAGCTTAGGAGATAGGATACCGCTAAAAAGAATAATTGCTAAATAGTGACCTGTAACCCGGTTCAGCGGTATGATCGAGGAGATAGGTCGGATAGCTGTGAAAACCTCGGGCAGAGAGGCCGGGAAGAAGTGCGTGATAGTCGACGTGATAGACAAGAACTTCGTTCTGGTGACTGGACCGAAGCAGCTCACGGGCATCCGGAGGAGGAAGGCCAACGTAAGGCACTTGGCATTCACGCCTCACAGGATAGAGATCGGGAGAGGAGCCAGCGACGAGGAGGTGATGAGGGCCTTGGAGGCGGCTGGTCTGATCGACTACATGAAATCCAAGGTCAGAGTTGAGCTGGGGACCCTGGCCTAAGATAACATTTTTGAACGGAGATAACGTCCTCTCAGCCGGATGATCTTCGAGGCGGTTAAGCCTCCATGGGAGATAGAGCGCAGAATACTGGTCAGGGTTGATGCTGAGAGCGATCCAAGCTATGGATCCCCGCCGCATGAGAGGCCGATAGAAGAGCTCCTCAAAGCCTGCATAGTCAATGTGGATAAGCCTCGCGGGCCGACGAGCCATGAGATAGCCTTCACGGTGAGGGAGCTTCTCGGCGTGGGGCAGGCGGGCCATGGTGGAACGCTCGATCCAGCGGTCTCAGGAGTTCTCCCGATACTGGTTGATGAGGCGACCAAGTGCGCTGGAGCGATCATGAGCGGCGGGAAAGAATACATCTGCCTCATGAGGCTTCATGAAGACATCTCGGATGAGGATCTCGAGAGGGCTTTAAGATTCTTCACAGGTGAGATATATCAGGTTCCGCCAGTTAGGTCGAGTGTCTCGCGGAGAATTAGGGCGAGGACCATATACAGGATAGAGCTCATCGAGAGGGATGGAAGAAATGTGTTGATGAAGGTAGCCTGCTCCGGCGGAACATACATTCGGAGGCTTTGCAGAGACATCGGCTTATACTTGAGATGCGGCGCCCACATGCAGGAGCTCAGGAGGACGAGAGCCGGCCCATTCGTCGAGGAGAAGGCTCACACGCTATTAGACCTCTACTCGGCGCTGAAGGATTACAGGGAGAGCGGTGACGAAACTCAGCTGAGGGTGATACTAAGGCCCGTCGAAGAGGCTGTAGAGTACATGCCGAAGGTTTTCATCCTGGACACCGCGGTCGACGCGATATGCCATGGAGCAAACCTTGCGGTGGTCGGGATAGCAAAGGTCGAGAATACTGTTGAGAGGGGTGCGCCCGTCGCCGTCATGACGCTGAAGGGCGAGCTCGTGGCAATTGGGAGAAGCATGATGAGCGCCATGGAGATGCTCGAGAAAGATCATGGAATAGCCGTGGACACGGAGCGCGTGATAATGAAGAGAGGAATATATCCGGCGATCTGGAAGGGTGGTAAGAGGCCGAGCTAAATTAGGAGCGAGAGGAGAACAAGGGTCTCAGCATCCCTCCGAATATTCTCGATTTTGCAGTACTCATTTGGCTTATGGGCCATACCATCCAGCGTGGACCAGACCGCTGCTGGAATGTGCTGAGCTCTGAGAAGAGCAGCGCAGGTCCCGCCGCCGATCCCAATTATCCTGGCATCAATGTTTCTCGAGAGCTTCAGGGCTTCAGAGAGCTTTCTGACGACATTCGCGCTTAGGGGCGTCGGCGGGGGAGCCTCCCACCTCATAGCCTCCTCAACCTCGATCTTCACACCATACATTGACTCGAATCTCACGCAGAGATCCCTCACAGCGGATAAAACCTCCTCCAGCGAGTATCTTGGCAGTATCCTGCAATCAAAGTAGAAGATGTCCGTGCCGGGAACGGTGTTCACGTTATTAACGTTCAATTCCTTCTTGGTGGGCTCAAATGTCGACTTGGGCGGGATATAGAGCTCGTCGCTCTCGCCGAATTTCTCGTGTAATATGTCATCTAGGGCTACTAGTAGCCGGGCCCCAACCCTGTGAGCGTTTATACCGTGGTGGGGGAATGCTGCATGGGCCTGGACGCCGCGCACAATGAACCTCAGCCAGAGCATGTGCTTCTCCGCGATCTCTATCTTCGAGCCATCCGGCGAACCGTAATCGAGGACGACAGCCTCATCGTGATCGCCGAATATGCCTTTTTTCACGAGCTGCTCGAGGCCATACTTGTTGCCAGCCTCCTCATCGGAGACGAAGATCATTCCGAGATTTACCCTCGGCCTAAGCTCGAGCTCCATGAGTATTCTCGCGGCCAGGAGCATGGAGGCGATCGCCTGGCCATTATCCTCGGCGCCCCTCGCGTATATCCTACCATCCCTGATCACCGGCTCGAATGGGTTCGTCTCCCAGAGTCTCGCATCGCCCTCCGGGACTGTATCCATGTGAGCTATCAGCCAAAGCACCTTATCTCGGTTCTCACCCTCAATAAGCGCTACGATATTTGGCCTGACGCCGCCCTCAGCCCTATCATCGGGAACATCGATTCTAGTAATATGCTCGATCCCGAGCTCCGAGAGTGCTGCCTGAATCTTCTCCGCCCTCCTAAGCTCGCCCCGGCCTCCAGCAGATGGATTCACCGCCGGAACCCTCAAAACATCGATAAACGCCTCGACAACCTCATTCAAGCTCCTCTCCGCAGCGCCGCTAATTCTCTCTATAAGCCCCCTCACGGAGTAATCAAGTTTGAAACGGGGAGTATAAGCATTTTGACATTGATTTCAGGCTAGCGCTCATAAAGTTTTCTCCGGCAACTATCTATATAGATTATGGCCTGATCTATATTTTATTTCCGAAATCTACATAAAGAACCCTCCAGATATCGGGGCCGAGAACATGAGGGGAAGAAATCTTCTTGTAATGTCCGCGGTTATCGTTGTGGCAATAGCCTTAGTAATCGCCTTCGGGCTGTCCGGAATCTTTCGAGGAGAGGCTGACCAAACGCCCGCAATTAGCACGACACCTTCTCTAATCACCACGACAGCGCCGGCCGCGATCACTACGAGGGAGTTGCCATCCGGCACGATTAACGGCGCCGGAGCATCTTTCCTGAATCCGCAGATGCAGGCTTGGGCCATGAAATTCTATGAGCTCACTAATGGCAAGATACAGGTGAACTATCAGTCTATTGGAAGCGGAGCTGGTCAAGCGAAGTTCAGGGAGGGCATGCTGGACTTCGCGGGAAGCGATGTACCCCTGAAAAAGGGCATCTACAATGAGTTCAAGGAGAAGGGAGGCATAATCCAGTTCCCGGTGATTATAGGGAGCGTCGCCATAGTTTATAACATCCCCGGCGCCGAATCCGGGCGGCTAAGGCTCACGGGCGAGATCTTGGCTAAAATCTATCTCGGCGAAATCACATACTGGGATGATCCGGCGATCAAGGAGCTCAACCCCGACATAGCGCTACCGCACGAGAGGATAATAGCCGTGCACCGCTCAGATGGAAGCGGAACCACCTTCGTCCTCACAGCCTATCTCTCAAAAGTCTCTGAGAAATGGAAGGAGAAAGTTGGAGCGGACTTCACAGTTCAATGGCCGGTGGATGAGATCGGTAGTGGGGTGGGCGCGAAGGGCAATGAGGGCGTGGCCGCCGCAGTCAAACAAAACCAGTACTCGATCGGATACGTGGAGGCAGCCTATGCGTATGAGCTGGGATTGAATGTGGCCGAGATAAGGAATAGCGATGGGCGATATGTTCTGCCCACCAGCGAGACGATGAAGGCGGCGGCCGGGGCTCTCATGGCGCGGCTGCCGAAGGCGGATGAAGACTGGTCGGGCATATTCCCGCATGAGGTGATGGATCCTCCGGGCCCGGACAGCTACCCGATAACATCATTCTCCTTCGTGATCCTCAGGCAGGTCTATGATGACCCAGTAAAGGTTGAGCTGCTCAGGGAGTTCTTCAAATGGGTGCTGACTGCCGGCCAGGAGAGCGAGAACATCGTGAAGGGATACATACCGCTACCGCCCGAGGTAGCTGAGATAGGCTTGAGAGGATTGGAGATGCTGAGGGCGGGAGGCTAGATGAATACGGATAAAGCCTTCCGTCTCTCTCTATTTTTCTTCACGATATCATCATTCATAATAGTTGCAAGCATAGTGGTCTCGTTGATAGCCACTTCTTACCCCATATTCATGAGAGATGGGCTCAGCTTCATAATTAGAGGCGCCTGGAACCCTGTGAGAGAGGATTATGGAATACTTCCAGCCCTGCTCGGAACGCTCATAACCTCGGCCATAGCGATAGCAATAGCTCTACCGTTATCGATCTCGCTCGCCGTTTTCTCTTCCGAGCTTATTCCCGGCAAATTCAAGATAATAATGAATAACATATCCGACCTGATGGCGAGCTTGCCATCCGTCATCTACGGGCTGTGGGGCCTATTCGTCCTCGCCCCGATACTCCATCAATTCGTGATGATGCCGCTGCACACGCACCTGGGCTTCATACCTCTTTTTTCGACCAGGCCGGTTCCGACAAACCTCTTCACCGCGGGCGTCCTGCTGGCGATAATGATAGTGCCATTCGCCTCCAGCGTAATAAGGGAAGCCTACTCCGCCATACCCTATTACCTGAAGGAGGCGGCGTATAGCCTCGGCATGAATCGGTGGGAGGTCATAAGGATGATGCTGGGCTACATAAAGTCGGCTATATTCGCGGGGACTTTTCTGGCGCTCGGCAGGGCCATGGGGGAGACCGTGGCGGTCGCGATGGTCGTGGGCAACATCATGAGATTTCCAAAAAGCCTATTCGACATGGGTTACACGATATCGAGCTTAATAGCGAGCCAGTTTCCGAACGCCGAGGTATACGAATTCATGGTTCCAGCGCTATACGGGGGAGCCTTCATGCTCTTCATTATGGGATTGGCGATAAATCTGATTGGATTCAGCATGATGAGAAGGATGGTGGTGCACAGATGAGTTTCAGGAAGATAAAGGAGAGAATAATGCTCGGACTAATAGCGATCCTAGCGCTATTATCAGCGGTGCCAATATTCGCGATAATATTCAGCGTCTATTTTGAGGGGATGAAGCACGTTAGCTTAAGCTTTCTCATAGATTTGCCTCCGCCGCCGATCGGGGATAAGGCCGGCGGAATTGGGCCGGCTCTCGCCGGCTCCTTGATCCTAATAGCACTAGCCCTGGCCATTGGTGGCACAATAGGCTTCTTTACGGGCCTATTCCTCTCAGAGTTCTCGCACACGAAGCTGGCCCAGCAAACTCAGATGATATTACAGATAATGGTGGAGTTCCCGACCATAATTGTAGGGCTCTTCGCCTACACGGTCCTCGTCCTCCCCCTAAAGAGGTTCAACGCGCTCGCCGGAGCATTCGCTCTAGCAATAGTGATCATACCATACATAGCGCTGAACGTGAAGGAAGCCTACAAATCGATATCATTCACCCTGAAGGAAGCGGCATTCAGCCTGGGGTTATCGGCTCCCACGGCTTACCTGAGAGTGCTGCTGGGGGCGGCTAAAAGCGGCGTCCTAACAGCCCTCCTAATCGGGATGGCGAAGGCGGCGGGCGAGACCGCTCCCCTCCTCTTCACAATACTCGGATCAACATTCACGTATTTTGCCGGCTTGGATCAGCCGATACACGCCATACCCCTGTTAATTTATAACTTCGCTCTCTCGCCGTATGAGCGATGGCACCAGGTGGCTTGGGGCGCCTCCGCAGTCCTCCTAACAATAATATTAACGATATTCCTGGTTTCTAGGATGATAATTAGGGGGGCTAGAACGTGAGCTGGGCCGTGGAGATATGCGACTTAAATGTCTGGTATGGCGGCAACCACGTGCTCAAGAACATCAACCTGAAAATCCCCAAGAACGTCATATTCGCGATAATGGGGCCATCGGGCTGCGGCAAAAGCACGCTGCTGAGGGCCATGAATAGACTGCTGGAGCTCAATCCAACCGCGAAGGTCAGCGGACAAGTCATGGTTGACGGCATCAACATATACTCAGATAAGATCGATGTAACATGGGTTCGCAGGCAATTCGGAATGGTCTTCCAGATACCAAACCCATTCCCGCATCTCTCGATATACGACAATGTCGCAATAGGGCCGAAGTTGAACGGCCTGACCAAGAGCAAGTCGGAGCTCGATCAACTGGTCAGATGGGCGCTGGAGAAAGCATACCTGTGGGATGAGGTGAAGGATGATTTGAGGAGGCCGGCTGCCGCTCTCAGCGGAGGCCAACAGCAGAGGCTCTGCATAGCCAGGGCCATAGCCCTGAAGCCTAGGATAATCTTGATGGATGAGCCGACCGCGAACCTAGACCCCGTGGCGGCGATGAAGATAGAGGAGCTCATGCTCGAACTGAAGGAGGACTACACGATAGTGATCGTGACGCATAATCCTCAGCAGGCGGCGAGGGTGAGCGATTACGTCGCATTCCTCTACTTGGGGGAGCTCGTGGAAGTCGGGGAGACATCGCAGGTTTTCACGAGACCGATTAATAAGCTGACTGAAAAATACGTCGTCGGGAGAATAGGGTGAGGTCATGAGGGAGATTAGCAGACCATTAGATCAGGGCTTAATGAAGCTGAGAAACATGATAAATGACATGAGAATCCTGGTCAGGAAAACTCTCGAGTCAGCATACTCAGATAAGGCGACGGCAAAGCGCGTCAGGGAGATGTCAAACGAGCTCCTATTCCTAATGGATGAGGTGAGCGACTTCGCCGTCCAGCTTATGGCAAGATACCAACCAGTCGCGACAGACTTGAGGGAGATCAAGTCGGCGATCCAAGTAGCATACGACTTCTCCAGAATAGGGCGCTATGCCGCGAACATCTCGGAAACTTACTCGATGATGCCTGGCGAGGGATGCGATACCAGCATGCTTCAGGATATGTTCAGGATAGTTTTCGAGATGGTGGATGAAGCTGGGAGAGCATACGTGGAGAAGGATCTTGCTCTCGCCGAGAAGGTGAGGCGAAGGGATGATGAGGTGGATGGGCTGTACGCGGAATGCATCAAGCAGCTCATCCAAATGGGAGGAAAAATTGACATCAAATGCCTACTATCACTAGCGCTCACACTGAGATACTTAGAGAGAATCGCCGACCACGCCGTCTACATAGCTGACTCAACGATTTACACAATCACAGGAAGAAAATAAAACTACTTCAGCCTCTTCTCGAGACTAGCGCGGGATTCATGGGCAGACTTGGATGCATTGGATAAGGCTGGCTAAGAGCTGTGATAGCGCATAGACGTAGCTTGACCAAGTAACCGGCAACCCCGAGTAAATTCAAAATAGGAGCTTAGGATAATCATTTCATAGAAGCCGGGGTCCCATAGCCTGGTAGTGGGTCGGCCTGGAGATTTGCGCAGACATCGGGCCCGGATAGCCGATGCCCCCTCCGGGGCGCGTGGGTTCAAATCCCACCCCCGGCGCCAGTTTCCTCAAACCATCCCAGCAGATCCACTTCACCCGCGGATATGGATCCCAAGTTGAGAAAAAGAGAAGGGGTTATGCGGTGTTATGGGTATTGCTATTCGAGCAACCTCTTGAGCCGCTTATCGACTTCATCCCAGTTGACGATGTTCCAGAATGCTTCCACGAAGTCCGCTCTCCTGTTCTTGTAGTCTATGTAGTAGGCGTGCTCGAAGACGTCTAAGACCATTATTATCGGGAATGCCGGGTAGATGTTGAGATTGTGCTTTTCTATCTGCATTATCAGCGGCCTGCCCAGAAGCCCGCAGAACGCCAGCGCCGCCCAGCCAGATCCCTCCACGCTGACCGCTGCCTGCGTGAACTCTTTTCTGAACCTCTCGAAGCTCCCGAACTCCTTCTCTATGACATCGGCCAGCCTCCCACCGGGCTTGCCGCCGCCCCTACCAGGCGGCGCGAGATTCCCCCAGAACAGCGAGTGGAGGACATGCCCGCCGATATTGAAGGAGAGCTCCTTCAAGGCGGCTTTAACATCGATATCCAAGTTCCCCTTGCGCGCCTCCTCCAGCCTTCTCAATATAGCATTTGCGCCATTAACATAGGCTTGATGATGCACTGTATGATGTATTCGAAGCTGCTCCTCGGACATATACGGCGCGAGATCCCCATATGCATAGGGTAGCTGCGGCAGCGAGTAAAGCTTCTCAGACGACATAACCAACTCTCACATCACACAGTTATCTTAAACAGTGTTATATACATTTCCCCCAAGAAGTGGGTGGAGTGATACGCAGTAAGGTTATCTTGATTTCAGGCCTTAAGATAAAGCGATGAAAGATCTTCGTCCTTAGGGTCTTTGAGGCTGAGTGCCGCCGCCTTCGCTGCGTCATTTATCCCTGCTTTCACGTCGTTTAATGAATTCTACGAGCTCGAGAACTCTTCTCTTTATCTCGTCCCTGATCTTCCTCGCCTCCTCGAGCGGCATGCCGGCTGGATCCGGGATATTCCATTCCAGCACCTTCTTGGCATATACCACGGGGCACTGCGATCCGCTGCACACTATCACCGCGAGATCGGCCTGCTCTTGGAGCTCCCTATCGAGGAGCCTTGGCTTCTTACCGCTGATGTCTATCCCCTCCTCGAGCATGAGCTTGACGGCATTTGGATGAACGCTCTCGGACGGCTTGATGCCGGCGCTAACAGCCGCCCAGCCCTCAGGAGCATAGGCATTAAAATACGCCTCAGCAATCTGGCTTCTGAAGCTATTCTCGACGCAAACGAAGAGAACTCGCCTCGATGCTTCCAAGAAGCACCACACATTACCTGCTGTCGACAATTATTTTAACGTTGGCCTTCAGGTGAAAAAGCACCTGAGCCGAAATTTTATAAGCATGTTATACATCGGCTACTGCGAAGCATGGCGGGCTCGCTCGAGTTGAAGGGA
The DNA here is from genome assembly GCA_023268255.1 of Candidatus Wolframiiraptor sinensis. Lineage (GTDB taxonomy): Archaea > Thermoproteota > Nitrososphaeria_A > Caldarchaeales > Wolframiiraptoraceae > Wolframiiraptor > Wolframiiraptor sinensis. The sequence goes on along the minus strand of JALNJX010000002.1, from coordinate 141,835 downwards.
TCGATCTTCTCCGGGATATATCGCCGAGCCGACGGGGTATATGAGTTCGCAGTTTTTGCGGGCGGAGAGTGGATTTAGAGGAATGAGTTACTTGATGTGAGAAGTCCTATAGACCTGAGCGTCATAGGGCGGGTGCCTAGGCTCAGTTGGGAAGATGTCGATCGCGCGCTCGATGTTGTCTATGAATCTGGGAGATGGAGGATTCGGGATACTCCCGGGTGGAGGAGATTGGAGATGCTTGAGAGGTTGGCTGGGCTCATGGAGGAGCATAAAGACGACTTGGTGGAATCTCTCATGATCAATTCCGGGAAGACTCGATCCCAGGCCCTTGGGGAAGTTAATGCGAGCATAGATAGGCTCAGAAGAGCTGACCTTGATGCCAGGAAGATATATGGGGAGTATATGCCGGGCGATTGGGATCCCACGACGATCGAGACGGAGGCGGTGGTTAGGCGCGAACCCTTCGGAGTGGTGCTCGCGATAATTCCGTTCAACTATCCACTGTTTGATGCGGTCTCGAAATTCGCTTATAGCATCGTCGCGGGAAATGCTGTCGTCATCAAGCCGCCCTCCGCCGACCCGATACCCGTACTGCTTTTCGCCAAGCTTGTCGAGGAGTCGGGTTTCCCGAGAGAGGCCTTCTCCGTTCTAACCATTCCCGGCAGAGAGTCCGATAGGTTGATAGCAGATCGGAGAATTCAGGTCATAAGCTTCACTGGGAGCAGCATGACCGGAAAAAAGGTGATACAGACAGCCGGAATCAAGCAGTTCATAATGGAGCTAGGCGGAGGCGATCCCGCGATAGTCTTGCCTGATGCTGACCTAGATTTTGCTGCTGAGAGGATTGCAGCCGGGATCTACAGCTACGCGGGCCAAAGATGCGATGCAATAAAGCTAATCTTGGTTGCCGAGGAAATATACTCCGAGTTCAAGGATAAGCTCGTCTCAGAGTTCTCTAAGGTGGTTGTGGGGGATCCTCGCGATGAAAAGACCACCATGGGACCGCTGATAAGCCCCGAATCAGTTGATGAGATGATGAAGAGCGTGGATGAGGCCGTGAAGGCAGGCGGCAGAGTATTATGTGGCGGGAAGAGGTTGGGCGAGACCTATGTCGAGCCCACACTCATCGAGATCCTAGATAAGAACGCGTTGAGGAGTCTCAAACTGTATAAGGAGGAGATCTTCGCGCCCATTGTTCTGATCACGAGCTTCAGCGACTTGGAGGAGGCGATCGAGCTGGCCAATGGAAGGTCCTACGGACTTGATGCGGCAATCTTCGGACACAACATAGATCAGGTAAGAAAGCTCGTTAGATTCTTGGAGTTCGGCGCGATCTACGTAAACGACATGCCGCGGCACGGCATGGGCTATTATCCATTCGGTGGCCGAAAAGAATCCGGCATAAGGAGAGAGGGCGTCGGCTACTCCATCGAATACGTAACGGCTTATAAGACCATAGTTTATAACTTCAGAGAAAAAGGGGGTGTGGAGGTATCTGTAGGCAACGGGCTGCTTAGAAGCCTGTGTATTTATCTCTCGGCGCGTTGCAGATGGGACACTTCTCCGGAGGCTCATCTCCAACGTATGTGTGCCCGCAGATCGAGCAGATCCAGACCTTTCCTTTCAGCGGCCAATCCTCCCCCTTATCAGCATAACCCTTGGCCTCCCTGTAAAGTTGGGCATGAATCTTTTCGGCTTCATAGGCCCACTGAAAGCTCTGCTCAGCCCCCTTAACACCTTGGAACCTCGCGATCTCAATGTAAACGGGGTACATCTCATTGATCTCATATTCCTCGCCCATGATGCCGAGCTCTAGGTTCTTTGAGGTATTTCCCGGGCCCGCCGGAGTCCCCGCAATCGCCTTGAAATCCTCCTTATACTCTCTTAGATTGTTGTAGTGATTTCTAGCGTGGACGAACTCAGCGTGAGCTACGGCCCTGAAAAGCCTCGCTATATTTGGAAACTTCTCCCTCTCGGCCACATCGGCGAAAACGAGATACCTCATATGGGCCATAGACTCGCCGGCGAATGCGCTCAGCAAGGCATCCTTCGTCATGGGTCTAACAGGCATGGCTCACACGAGTACCAGTATAAAACGCTGTTATATAAGCGTTGTTTTTAAGGGACTTCTTCAAAAACATTTTAAACACCTCTGAACCAATTACATTGGCATGGCGGGCGAGAGTTCCAGGTGCTCAGAATGCCTGAGGTGTTCTCCTCACCCGATCTATCCATTTATAATGATCTGCCTAGAGGCTTGCCGCGTGGTCTCCGGCGTGGAGGAATGCTCGGTCTATATCAAGAGAGATTTTGACGAATTGGCTAAGCTCCTTCTTGAGCGTGGCGTCCTTTATTGCGCCGACTGCCGGCAGCCGATTTACTCGCAGGATGAGCTGCCCCGGCATGCTGGGGATCGGGTGATAGCGGCATTTCCACCAGATGATGTTTCCTACGAGGAATCTCCGGCGGCGGATTAGGCGTGAGAGAATGAGGGACGAAGCTTGCCTGATAATTGGAGGGCCTCAGGGAGCGGGGCTTGAGACAACGGCTCAGCTTCTAACAATCTCTCTAGCTAGGCTCAGGTATGGCGTGATATCTGATAGAGAATATTTCTCGAATATAGTTGGAAGGCACAGCTACATCCACCTGAGGGCATCCTCAATCAGGCTTCCAAGATCCCTCACCTACCCAATTCAGCTGCTGGGGGCGATGGACGCTGAGACCATTTTCACGCACTTTCAGGATGTTGAGCGAGGTGGCGTGCTGGTTTACGATCTCTCAACCGAGAATAAGGCATTCGATAGCATACCGAGCATGGAGAAGGAGCTCGTGGACAGGCTTAAGCGTCTATTCGGCGAGCTCGGAGTAGATGGATCAATCAAGAGTCTCGTGAGCTACATGTCTCGCGAGAGAGGGATAATAGCCGCCGGCTTGAACTACGCGGATTTGATAGCGAGCTTCGCCAAGAGGATTGCTTTACCGGCGCAGCAGGCATCCAGATACGTGAGCGCGATCGTTTATGGCGCTATAGCAGCATTTCTCGGGCTGAACCAGAGTAGCATCGAGTACGCGATAGCAGCGAGGTTTCGTGGAAGAGATCAGATAATATCTATCAACAAGTTGATTGTCGGAGAAGTCTATCAGCTGATCAGGGAAAGGCATCAATCCCCGGTCACGCTAGCTCCATCCGCGCTAAATCAAAGTGAGCTTATGGTTGTCTCGGGAAACGACGTGGTAGCGATGGGCAAGATTGTTGGCGGTGTGAGGTATCAGAGTTATTATCCGATAACGCCCGCGGCCGACGAGAGTTTCTTCATCGAGGCGAATGAGCGGATCGAGTTTGATGGATCGGATATAGCGTCCATAGTGGTCCTTCAGACCGAGGATGAGATCGCAGCGATAGCTTCAGCGATAGGTGCGGCCTTAACGGGCGCTAGGGCGGCCACCTGCACAAGCGGACCTGGATTCAGCCTCATGGTGGAAGCTCTCGGATGGGCTGGAATTAACGAGGTCCCGATCGTGGTAACCTATTATCAGCGGGGCGGCCCCAGCACGGGCCAGCCGACGAGGGGGAGCCAGGCCGATCTTCTATTCGCTCTCCACGCCTCGCATGGAGAGTTCCCGAGAATAGTGATCTCCTCGGGAGATCATTTGGAAGCTTTTTATGATGCGATCGAGGCCTTCAACCTCGCCGAGAAGTACCAGATGCCCGTGATACACTTGCTTGACAAGTTCCTGGCTAACACGATAACCACGATGCTGCCCCCAAACCTCGATAATGTTAGAATAGAACGGGGCAGAATTGTGACGATAAGCTCGGGAGCGCAGAAGAGGTTCGACTCGTTCGAGAAGTTGCCTCCGAGATTCGTTCTCGGATCCGGGGCAATCATCTGGCATTCCGGAGATGAGCATGACGAGTGGGGGCACATAAACGAGGATCCGGAGAATAGAGAAAAGATGTATAGAAGAAGGATGGAGAAGCTGGCTCTCGCCGACCGAGAGATCCCAGAGGAATCTAGGCTTTCATATTATGGGGAAGATGACGCGGATGTGCTGCTCGTCGGATGGGGGTCCGTGAAGGGAGCCGCGATAGATTCCATCGAGGAGCTTGGAAAGGAAGGGATTAAGGCGGCTTACATGCACCTCAGAATACTCTCACCATTCCCATCAAGGCTCTTCAAGAAAATAGTGGAGCGCTTTGATGCTGGCAAACTGATAGCGGTCGAGCACAACTACATGGCTCAACTAGCCATATTGATTAACATGAGAACGGGCGCAAAAATCGAGAAGAGTATAGTGAAGTATACCGGGAGACCAATATATCAAAATGAGCTGATCGAAGCAGTTAAGAGAATATTGCGCGGTGAGAGCAGGGTGGTGCTGTCTCATGGCCCCTGACTTAGCCGATTACAAGACCGATGTTTGGGTTGACTGGTGTCCGGGATGCGGGAACTACGGGATATTGGCGGCGATGCACAAGGCCCTCGCCGAGCTACAGCTCCCGCCAGAGAAGGCCGTGATCGTGAGCGGGATAGGGTGCTCGGGCAAGACGCCGCATTTCATCAAGGTAAATGGTGTTCACGCTATCCATGGGAGAGCAATACCCTATGCCATGGGAATTAAGTTGGCGAACCCAAGATTGACGGTAATAGTTAATGGAGGCGATGGAGATCTTCTTGGGATAGGCGCAGGCCACTTCGTGGCCCTCGGAAGGAGAAATCTCGACGTGACGGTCATACTGCATGATAACAGGGTTTACGGCCTCACGAAGGGCCAAGCTGCACCGACGCTCGAGAGGGGCCTCATGCCTAAAGCTCTTCCAAGGCCAAACATACAGGACGCCGTGAATCCGATAGCGCTAGCCCTTTCCTCGGGCTTCACGTTCGTGGCCAGGGGATATTCCCTCATGACCGAGCACCTCAAGGAGTTGATCAAGATGGCGGTGAGGCACAAAGGAGCCGCATTCATCGACGTGCTTCAGCCATGCATAACGTACAACGACATCCATACTCCGGAGTACTATCGCGGAAGAATTTATCGGGTTGAGGAAAGTGGGTGGGACCCGGTTGTGAAGGATCCCGTGGAGAGGCGCGATAAGCTTCTGGAGGCTCTTAGGCGATCGATGGAGAACGGGGATAGAATACCGGTGGGCTTATTCTACCAAGATCCGACGCGCGATATCATGGAAGATAGAATAGCCGGTAGGCTACCAAGTTACCTGGCGAACCCACCGGCGGCTCAGAAGATCGAGGATGATGGTAAACCCGTGATCACCGAGAAGATTTTCAGGAGAATATTCGCGGCCTATTTCGTGAAGACGGAATAAGCGGCTTCCACACGGCTTTTAACGACCTTTAATGCTCTCCACGTATCTTATCGCTTCAAGCGCGGCTATGCAGCCGAATCCAGCGGATGTTATCGCCTGCCTGTATCGCTTATCCATGACCTCGCCGGCGGCGAAGACCCCCTCAACGCTGGTCTTGACTAGATCCCTCGTAATCACATAGCCCTCCTCATCCAGCTCCAGCCATCCACGGAATATCTCGGTCATCGGCTTATGGCCTATCGCTATGAAGACCGCGTCGCATTCCACTTTGATGAGCTCGCCGCTCAACAGATTCCTGACGAGCACGCCCCTCACACGATCCTCGCCAATTATGTCCTCGACGACGCTGTTCCAGATTATCGTGATCTTGGGCTCGGATAGCAGCCTATCTTGGAGGATTTTGGACGCCCTAAGCCTATCCCTTCTATGAATAAGGGTCACGTGCTCCGCCACCTTAGCGCAGAAGAGCGCATATTCGGCAGCGCTATCCCCTCCACCAACAACCACGAGGTTCTTAGCCCCCCTATAGAGGGGAGCATCGCACGTGGCGCAAGTCGAGACCCCTCTTCCCATTAGCCTCTGCTCAGACTCCAGGCCCAAGGGCCTGGGATAAGCTCCAGTAGCTACTATGACAGATAGCGCGCGATACTCCACATTCCTAACAAAAATCTTGAATGGACGTGATGCGAAATCAACGCCTGTTGCATCTTCGTGCAATATCTCGGCTCCAAACCTTTTTGCCTGCTCCATCATTTCCATCATCAAGTCCGGGCCTCTGATACCCTCGGAGAAGCCGGGAAAGTTCTCGACGATCGTGGTCTTCATGAGCTGGCCGCCCGGGGCTACGCCGCCTATCACTAAGGTTCTTAAGCCAGCCCTAGCGGCATAAATCGCTGCGGTGCATCCAGCCGGTCCAGAACCCAAAATAACGACATCATATAATTCCCCCGAGCCCATGATGAATTTGATCTAGCAGGCCAATATAAGATTTGGTGGCCTCTTCAACGAAGAAGCCCATCCGGATTCAGGGAACATGATGCGCGCTCTCGAATTCCTGACCTCTTCCATCTATAGAATCATGTTAAGGAAATATCCGACAAATACTATCTGTGGGATTGTAAGTATGGGAAGCCATAGCGCGGCTTTCTTGCCTATGTTGGACCAGATTAGGCCTATCTCCGTATAATCCGTCGCAACGCCCGCCATAAGGAACACGAGCGCGTTGCCGAAAGCCCCGGTCTGCCCGTAAATCTCTAGGGCGAGTGGGGCCGTTCCCTCCGAGCACACCTCTATCACGGTCGCGAAGATCAGCGTCGCCAGCAAACCGGGGAGAGTCGGCCCCATATAATTCATGAGGATCTCCCCGGGGACGTAGGCCCGAATCGCGGCGGCGATGAGCATCCCTATAACGATCCACCACAATATCATCCTAGTCAGCTCCCATGAGCCTTTAAGAACGCCGACCAGATCTCTGAAAACATTTCCAGCGCTGAGATCATACCCGCGCCACCTTGCCCTAATATCGACTAGAATCGAGAAGTTATCCTCGATGTTACCTTGGTGAGCGTTGCACTCCACCAAGCCAGCCCTATCCAGCGCCTGATACAGTAGACCCGTGATTACGGCGATAGCTATCGCGGAGATGAGGAATATCAAGCCTTTAAGCCCAAAGAGCCCGAGCAGCAGTATGGTGATCGGCAGGCTGGCCCACGGCGAGGCCAGTAGAAATGCGATCACGGCGGGTGTTGAAGCCCCCTTCCTATAAAGCTCCATGGATATCGCGAGAATTCCATGGGAGCAGGCGGATGCGAGAAATCCAAGGCCAACCGAGTAGATCACGTTCCTCTTATCGTGCCGGGCGAGAAGTCTCCAGACGTACTCACGCGGAACAAATCGGTCGATCAAGCCGCCCACGAGCAGCCCAACAGTCATCGGCAGCCATATAATCCCCACATAATCGTGGAATGAGGATAATAGGCTCCCCAGAACCGATGCTCCGAATTTGTCTAAGACAATATGGGCCGCGTAGAGGGCGATCAGCCCCAAAGCTACTAGGAGAAGCCTCTCCTCATACCACCTCTTAGATTCACGGGAACAAACATGACAGCACTCACCATCATGCTCGACCCCACAAGCACGACCCAAACTCTCAACCACCCCCAGCACGGGCAGCTATACCCGCGAGAATCCCCATCAAATAACACCCCACCAAATATAACTTTGTTATCTACATAATAAACCTTGATGGGAATGCTTAAATTATGACAATGTTATTTTACACATGATGCTTAACTTGAGCGATAGGGTGGCTATAGTGACCGGCGCAGGCCAGGGGATAGGCAGGGAGGTCTTCCTGCAGCTTGCTCAAGCCGGCGCAAAGGTGGTTTTGATCGATGTTAGTGATAAGGTTTTCGATGTTTTGAGGGAGATTAGGGGTTTTGGCGGAGATGGTCTGGCCATTAAATGCGATGTATCGCGTTGGGAGGATGTTCAGGCGGCGGTGAATCAGGTACTGGATAAATTCGGGAGGATTGATATACTCGTCAATAATGCGGGCATTTATCCGTTTAAGCCGTTTACGGAGATGGGCGAGCAGGATTGGGATAAGGTTCTAGACGTAAATCTCAAGGGAGTATTCAATTTCACGAGGGCCGTTCTGCCGAGGATGATTGAGCAGAGAAGGGGTAAGATAAGGGTAAGATAATAAACATATCCTCAATCGCTGGATCTGTCGTGGGCTTTCCGAACCTGGTCCACTACTCGGCTAGCAAGGCGGGGATAATTGGGTTCACGAGGGCGCTGGCCCTCGAGACAGCTCAATACGGCATAACCGTGAATGCGATATCCCCAGGTCCTATCGAGACGCCAGGCATAGGGGTTCTAAGCAAGGAGGCCTACGAGCAGGTGAGGCGAGCTATTCCCCTAGGGAGATTTGGGAAGCCGGAGGAGGTCGCCTACTTAGTGCTCTTTCTGGCGAGCGATAAATCGGACTTCATAACCGGGCAAAATATAGTGATAGATGGCGGCTACACAATACAGTAGAAGCGCCCCCAGCCTCCTCCAATATTTTTATGCACGGCATTTGTGGGCGCCGTGAAACTGATTAGCCTTCCTCTTCTATAGCTATGGGCACTTCCAGCTCGAAGCTCCTGTATCCCCTCGTGATCATCAGCTTGATTCTGCCCTTGTCCATTGATTCCTCCAAAATTTTTCTGAGATCGCTGATGCTGCGGATGGCGTGGCCGTTTGCCCCGGTTATTACATCCCCCTCCCTGATGCCGTAGATGTGCGCTGGGCTTCCCTCGAAAACCCTGACGACCAGAAGCCCCTCGGAGACCCTTAAGGATAAATATCTGGCAATATGCTCTCTCAGCGGCATCGTTATCACGCCGATCCAGGGCCTTAATGCTCTGCCATATCTGGAGACCATCTCGATGAATCTCTTTATCGTGTTTATCGGTATAGCGAAGCCGATTCCCTGGGCGTATGGTATCATGGCCGTAGTCATGCCTATGACCTCGCCCCTCATGTTGAGGAGCGGCCCGCCGCTATTGCCGGGATTTATCGCCGCGCCCGTCTGGATCAAGTCCTCCAAGATGAAGCCGTCGCCCTCGATAGTTCTCCCGACGGCGCTCACGATGCCGAGGCTAACATTCGGCCCGGGAAGCCCGAGAGGACTCCCAATAGCTAAAACCAGCTCTCCAACTTTGACTTCATCGGAGTCGCCGAGCTTCAGAGGCTTGAGATCCGCACCTGGAACTCTCAGGAGTGCGACATCACGGGATGGCGATCTAGCCTCAATTCTTCCCTCAAGCCTCCTACCGCCGATCAACACCTCTATAGACCCGCTCTCGGAGACCACGTGATTATTGGTCACGAGATGCCCGTCGTGGGAGATGGCGAAAGCCGATCCTACGCCTCTCACGGGGACAGGCCTGAGGAAGGCATCCACCCTTATCCCAGTCGCTATAACGCTCACAACGCTATTCCACGCCCCCTCGACCAAGTTGCTTATCTCTTTTGAGATCTGCTCCAGCAGCTCTCCAGACTGAAAACCACACCTCATACCGATATGAGGTTAGGTGCCGTGAGTTAAAAATGATTTGCGGGCCGGCAATCATCTGCCCGGCCGATCATCAGATGCTCGATGCTACTTGTTTGGCGAATATTGTTGGGCATACATTGCAGCGCGAGACATCAATCCTGGGATCAAGCCTCTTGTGATAGGAGCAGAAATACTTCATGGATAGAATGTAGGAGGTTATCTCGATAATCTTTTCATGAATTTTGTCTTCGTCAAGCTCGCCCATGAATATTTTTGCGGCGAGATCTTCGATCATCCGCGTTACATCGCTGAATCTGGTAAGCTTCATGCCAGCCCCTCTCTCCGACCTGATATACCTCGTGATTGCCGAGCGTGATAGGCCGAGCTTTCTAGCGGCCTCAGCCTCCATCATCCCCATCTTGACAAGCTCTCTTGCCAAGTGCCGCCTCACGGAGGGCACCAGATACCTCGCGACCAGCTCAAATACGTCCCTCATGGCTATAGCACTATGATCTTCTTCCTTATTTCTTCTGGATTGTTTATCACATCTGTGAAGTCCTCGACTATCTCGACCGTTCCGAGGAGCTCGCCTTCTTCATTTTTCACTCCGACTATCAGGACCCTTACTATCCTGTCGCCGATCCTCGTCCAGAACTCCCTGTAATCGGCCTTCCCCATCTTTATCTCGTCAACGACCTTCCTGACGGCGCCCTCGAGCCTCGGCGGATGACAGTACTCGAGTCTCCTCCCGATTATCGTCTTCGCCCTCACGAAGCGCTGGTGGAATACGCTCTCGGTGAAGAACTTGATCCTATCATCCTTATTGGCATATGTGATCTCGATTGGAAGTGCTCTGAAGAGTGCTTTAACTTCCTCGGGGCTTAGGAACCCTGTCCCGAGATCCAGATCTCCTTCCGAGCGGATTTCATAGGTGTCGGGCTGAAGGCTCTGCGAGAGGGCCATGATCCTGAACTCCTGCGGGAGCTTCTCGACCTGCTCCGGCGATATCCCGGCCTTCAGTTGATGGGGCAGGATGGGCTCCGCCTCGCTTCTCCACCTCTCATCAACCTCAACTAGGTATCCGAGGTCCTCGGCTATCTCGGCTACCGCTGCCCACTCGCCCTCCGTTAGCAGGGCCCAGACGGCCGGAAAGAGTATCTTGTTCTCCCTGAAGACTAGGTCTGAGGTTTCATGGGCTATCTCGAGAGCTCTATTAGCCACCTCATTCACTCGAGATCTATTGAACTCGGTCTCCAACTTGCCGATCGCGTCTAGGAGGCCTCGAAGCTTCACCCTCACTTGGTCCTCTCTACCCCACATCACCCTCGGAACAGCCACTATCCCCCTCCGCTCAAGATACGGGAACAACAGCATCTGGATCTTGCGATAGTGAAGCCTGATCTTCGCCAGCTCGAGAGCGGCTTGCTTCAAGCCCGCAAGAGCGCCTCTAGCCTCTTCATCGCTTCCAGCTTGCAGGATGGCGAAGGCATGTAGGCTCAGGGCATCCGCTTGCCTCACTATCCACTCATTCTCCCTAATGAGAAGGTCGAGCGGGTGTCCCCTCGGAACTCCTTCGAGCTCCCTTGATCTGAGATGCTCCCTAAATAACTCGACATGAAGATCGCACAGCCTCAGTATCTCATCTATCTTAATGCCCTCTCTAACTAGCTGCTGCTCGATCAGTGGTATCTCGAAAGGAGATACCTGAGAAAGGACATCGCCGAACTCTCTTTTCAGCTTCTCAACACTCTCGCCAGCATGCAAAGCCTTCAAAATTCTCTTAATGGCCTCAATCTTATCAGGCGCGGATTTTGTTGACACGCGTCAACACCTCATACAATTTCTCTTCTTACTTGCTAATAAACCTTATCTCGCGAAAAAGCCCTGCATAAGGCATCACACCGCAAAGAGACGATAAACAAATGTCTTGGATGATGTTGGGGTGCGGCGGGTCTGCCGGGGGAAATCATGTTTGGCGCCTCACATCCCTTCCATGAGAAGCGGAGATATTCGCATTTTATTGCTGAGGGATGTGGATGATGATCCTCGCCTGAAGTTTCTCGCGTTGCACGTTTAACGCGGGTAGACTTCCACGCCATTCGCGGGGTTTCGGCACTCCTTCTCGAACTCCTCCATCAGCCTTAGGGTTATTTTTCCGGCTCTACCATCCCCTATGATTCTTCCAGCAATCTTTGTTACCGGGAGGATCTCGGCTCCTGTTCCGGTCACGAATACCTCATCCGCCGTTATCAGCTCGAAGGGCGTTATCTCCCTTTCCTCGACCTGATATCCGAGCTTTCGGGCGAGCTTCATGGTGAAGGCCCTAGTTATCCCGGGCAGCATTCCAGTGGTCGGCGGCGGGGTTGCTATCACGCCGTTCTTGACCATGAATATATTCGTTGATGTTGTCTCGGCGACGAAGCCCCTCTCATCGAGCATGACCGCGTCATCGGCTCCTGCGCTTATCGCCTCGAGCTTCGCCAGAATGCTGTTCAAGTAGTTCAGGGATTTTATCTGATGCGTCGTCGCGTCAACCCTATCCCTCCTGACGGATGAGATTATCAGGGAGATCCCCCTCATCTTCGCCTCCCTGCTGTATAGTGTTAGAGCCGGCTCCGTGATGATTATGACATTCGGGTTACTGCACTTCCTTGGATCTAGGCCGAGGTCTCCGATCCCGCGTGTAACCACGAGCCTTATGTATGCATCGCGCAGGCCATTTCTCCTCAGGGTCTCGACGACCGCCTCCACCATCTCATCTTTCGTCAATGGTATCTCGAGCATTATCGCCTTCGCCGAGTCGTATAGCCTATCGATGTGCTCTCTGAGCATGAAGACTACCCCATCGTATTCTCTTATCCCCTCGAAGACCCCGTCTCCGTAGAGGAATCCGTGATCGTAGACCGAGATCATGGCCCTGCTCTTGGGGTAATATTCCCCGTTAATGTAGACGAGAAGCTCGCCGCTCATGGCTTCTCTCAGCTTATAGTTTCCAGAAGATAAAAGTTCCGGCTGGGGGAGAGCGCCTCAGCTAAACAATTATAGCGGGTGGGGCGATTGAGATTCCGGGATCCTGATGGTGGAGGAGCACTACGCGCTCGACCCGGTTGATCTCAAGATAATAGAACTCCTGAGGAGGGATGGGAGAATGCCCTTCGTGGAGCTGGGGAAGAGGATCGGCTTATCCGAGGCGGCGGTTAGGCGGAGGGTGAAGATGCTCCAAGAGCGTGGGATACTCAGGAAGTTCACGATAGAGGTTGATGAGGGCTTTCAGGTGAGCGCGGTTATCTTCCTCCAGTTCGAGTCGAGCAGACTTCCGGGAGAGATAGTCGAGAAGATAGCGAAGGTGCCGGGCGTCCGGACGATCTACGAGCTGACCGGGAGATTCGACGCCATAGTGATAATCTCGGCATCCAAGATCTCGGAGCTTAATGAAAGAATAGACAGGATAAGAGCAATAGAGGGCGTGAGGAGCACGGAGACGGCGGTGGTTCTAAGGATCATAAGCTAGGGAGATAACGCTATAAACCGCCTCGGGCGGAATCTTCCCGGAGAAGGATCGCATGGTAATATACGAGGAGCGCTGGGATCTCGGCAGGCTCGTGACATTCGTCCCGAACAAGAGGACGCCGATCTACAACTGGTTTTTTCTTTAAGGAAGGCTTCTCCCGGGAATTCGTCCACATGATGCTCCGGGAGTTCGATGCCGGTCCGGGCTCAATTATCCTAGACCCGTTCCTAGGCTCGGGCACAACCCTACTGGCTTGCAAAGAGCTCGGCGTGGACGGCGTGGGCATCGACGTGGCCCCGCTCGCAGTCTTCGTGAGCAAAGTCAAGATAGCGGACTATGATCTGGAGGAGCTTAAGAGGGCCGCGAGCTGGCTCCTAAGCCAGCCATTCCAGAGGCCGGATCTCTCGGGCGTGAGCGGTTTCGTCAAGCAGTTCTTCCTAAAGCCATCGCTCGAGGACATAATCTTCTTCAGGGAGAAGATTCGCGAGATCGAGAACCCCCTCGTCAGGAACTTCTTCACTCTGGCCCTCATGAACGCGGCGATGAAGGTTTCTCTCGCCTACAAGGATGGAGCGGTTTTAAAAGTGGTGAGGGATAAGCCTGTCCCACCCTTCAGGAAGTTCTTCAAGAGAATGGTCAAGAAGATGATAGGAGATTTGACGAGGCTGAGCTTCAAGCCATGCAGGCTGGAGGTGCATCTCGGCGACGCGAGGAAGATGGACTTCCTAGAAGATGAGATGTTCGACGCGATAATAACCTCGCCGCCATACCTCAACAAGATCGAGTACACGAAAGTTTACAGGATCGAGTACGAGCTCTTTTTCGGCGACGTGAAGATAGATCCCATCAGGTCCTATCTCGGGCTGAATCCGAAGAACGTCGTGGACCAGTTTCCGGAGCTGAATCTTCCGGAGATCGCGAAAGCATACTTCCACGATATGAGGCTCTGCCTCGAGGAGATGTTCAGGGTCCTGAAGCCCGGCGGCAGGGTCGCGCTGGTCGTCGCCGGAGGAGCCTTCCCGGATAGGGTTGTCGAGTCGGATAAGCTCATCATGAAGCTCGCCGAGATCGTCGGGTTCGAGCCGGAGAGGCTGATCGCCGTGAACAAGAGGGTTGCGACAACACGGAGGGTGATAAAAATCGGAGAAGCGAGGGAGAGCATACTGATATTCTCGAAGCCGGCCCCCTAGGATTCGGCAATTATCATATTCCTGCGCATAATCCTTAAGCGGCATGCGGATAGTGAGCTACGACTTCGGCGATGAGCAGGATTACGGCTTCCTTCTTCCAGGAAATAGCGTGATACCGAGATACTTTGTCGAGGGAGTTCTCGGCGTGAGCTTACCGAGGGATGTTAAGGCGTTTCTGCCGGACAGGGAGCTAGTGGAGCTCATAAAGTCGATCATAGACAAGATTCCCGTGGAGGCGATATCATTGGAGGAGCTTCATCTGGGCCCGCCGATACCAAACCCAGGCAAGATAATCTGCCTCGGCTTGAATTATCTCGACCACGCGGAGGAGGCGGGCCTCGAGCCACCCGAGGGAATGCCCATATTCATGAAGCCCGCGACAGCGCTCACGGGGCCATTCGACCCCATCATAAAGCCGAGGCGCGTCGAGAAGCTGGACTACGAGGTTGAGCTCGCAGTGGTGATCGCCAGCAGATGCAGAGACATCGAGCCCGAGGAGGCATACGAGAACATTTTCGGCTACATGATCATGAACGATGTATCGGCTAGAGACATACAGTTCAGGGATGGCCAGTGGACTCGCGGGAAGATCATGGATACGTTCGCGCCGACCGGCCCATGCCTGGTTTCCAAGGAGGAGGTGGAAGACCCCCACAACCTCAGGATGCTCACGATCGTTAATGGAGAGATAAGGCAGAACTCCTCCACGTCCAAAATGATAAGGAAGATACCAGAGATAGTCTCGATCCTGAGCCAGGGAATGACCTTCGAGCCGGGGGACATAATAGCTACGGGGACGCCGGCGGGCGTCGGGATATTCCATAAGCCGGAGCCTAAGCTCCTACAACCAGGAGACGCCGTCGAGATGTGGATCGAGAAGATCGGAACTATGAGAAACCACGTGATCTCGGCTGAATGGGCTTCACACCTTCCACACAACTAATTAGGAGGGAAAAACTATAAGCTCGGAGGAGCCGCGTTTCTAGGCGACTCCTGGGATGAGCTCCCGAAGATTTGACGTGATAGTTGTTGGCGGGGGGCCTGCTGGCGTTGCGGCGGCGAAGGCTTCAGCTAAAACCGGCGCAAAGACGCTTCTACTGGAGAGGAATCCGGCGATAATGGCCGTGAAGCCATGCGGTCAAGCCGTCAGCGCGCACACTTTCGAGACCGCCGGGGTTAAGCCGACGTCATCCATGATATTGAATCGCGTGAGCGCAAGGGTGTATGCGCCGAATGGCAGGAGCGTTAAGATCCCCGAGACCGGATACCTGATAAACAAGACCCTGCTTCTCCAAGAGATCGCGGCCCAGGCAGCGGAATATGGAGCCGAGATTCACGTAAATGAGCCATTTATCAGCTTTGCTAGAAGAGGGGATATTTTGATCGTGAAGACGCCCAAAGCCGAATACGAGTGCTCGGCATTGATAGGCGCGGATGGATACAATTCTAGGGTCGCGAGAACCCTCGGCGTCAATGAGAGATCAGAGCCGATTCCGACGCTCCAGTACCTCATGGCCGGATCGAGACTCGAGAGCATTGACGAGATCAGGATCTATGTCGGGAATGAAATAGCTCCTCGAGGATATGCCTGGCTTTTCCCCTTCAGCGATAGAATAGCTGAGATTGGCCTCGGGGTTAGAGGCGCGCCCCTCAAGCCATACATGGATAGAGTTCTCAGGATGCTAAAAAGCGAGCTCGGGTCAGCCCAGGTGATAGATAATCGCGGCGCGCCCGTTCCCGTCGGCGGCGTGATAAGCAAATACATCTTCGATCACGTGATCTTAATCGGCGATGCCGCGGGAATGGTCATACCGATGACCGGCGGGGGAATACACTCCTCGATAGCCGCGGGGATTGCCGCCGGAGAAGTGGTGGGGGAAGCCTCTCAGGAAGGAGAGGCATCGGAGAAGAGGCTCAGGAGTTTTGACGAGAAGTATAGGCCGTGGCTTGAGAGGATAAGAAGGAGCCTCCGAGTGCTGAGAGTCATCGAGGGATTAAGCGACGAGGATCTAAACGAGCTCGCAGAGATACTCGATGACGAGGATATAGTGGATCTCGCGAACGGCCTTAACGTGGGGAGGGTTGCGAGGAAGCTCCTAAGCCACCCGAGGCTCGCCGTGAAGCTGGCGAGGCAGCTTCTCAGCATCTAGCGGCGCACCCCGAATATGGATGATGCTTGAAAATCCATGTCGCCCATCCTCGAGAAGTAGAAGCACCCGATTCTCGATGTCGCGAGAATTACTAGAAGATCGAGGAGAGGAGAGCTTATTTTCCCGATCAGCCTCCGGAGGAGCGCTATTCTCTTAAGCTCTCCGATGATCCAGGCGGCCTCGGCGAGGGACTTCTCCGGCGATTCGCCTCTGAGGCTCATCGCGATGGCAGATGCGATCTTCGCCGCGATTAGCCCGCCCATTACAACCCCGCCGCCCGTCGTCGCCTTCACGTGGCCCGCGGCATCACCGACCGGAATAAACCTCGTCGGAAACAGCCTCGTGCTATCAATGGGATAGCCCGTGTAAATTACGTGAGAAGATGAATTGAGGCGGCGCGCGCTCGGAAACTCTTCTCTCAGAAATCTATCCAGTAGCTTTCTCAATCCGGGAATCCTGGACGCGATGCCGAGCTTGCCCAGATGATCATTGATGGGTATTAGGTAGGCGAAGAAGTCCGGGAGATAATCCTTCAGGTATATGTACGCGAATCTCGGGTCGAGCCCGTGATCTTCCACGATGAGCTGGATTATCGGGATCCATCTCCTCGACTCGGCTCCGGCTCCCAGAAATCTTCTCATTAAGGCCGCTCCAGCTCCCTCGGCATCCACCACCCAACATGCTCGATAAACTCCCTCGCTTGTGATTATTCGAAAGCATTCTCCATCTCTCTCGACATTCCTTACTCTGGCCCCGCGGATTATCTCGGCTCCAGCTCTCTCAGCCTGCCTCGCGATCTCCGCGTCAAAAAGCCTCCTGCTAACGACCGCCGCCATGGGCCTGCCGGCATCAAGAACTCTCCAGAAACCCGTGGAGCTCTTTATCGCCGCCCCTCTCACGACATTCTGCAGATATACTCCATTAGCCGGGAGCATCAGCCTCTCGAGTCCTGAGAGGCTTATGAGGCCCGCGCATCTCTCCGGCTCACCTATTTCCACGTGCTCCTCGAACACCATCACCTCGGCGCCCGCCCTCGCCGCCTCCCGAGCAGCTATCAAGCCCGCTGGCCCTCCCCCGACCACGGCCATCTCAATCATTTTTCAGAACCTCTCGTCGGGATACCATTTTATGGGCCTTACTCATGTCTGTTGTGATTATTGAGTCATCCCTCTGTCTCTACCTCGCATGGATACTCTATCCTCTATCCTAAGATCCTTTCCTGGCTCGACTATTATCCCCTGGAAGTATTTTAGGTAGGGAGATATAATCCAGTAGAACTCCAATATTTCTAACCCCTCATAATACTCGCCACTCTAACATCACCAATCCCGCATCCATAACATAAAAACGTTCATTTACCCCCCATGTTCACTTTCATCATACTCCCAAACTCTTAAGCCTCTGTGAGAATATTTTTCCTGCGATGCGGTGATGATTAGAATGATTTTCATCAACATGACGTGGAACTCCAAACCGCGTACATGCTACGATCCAGATGGAGTTAGGCTCTTTGAGGTAAATGATCTCAGGAGGCTCATAAAGGAATATGACGAAGTTTACCTTGGTGGTTCGCTCTTTCCGAATGCGATACCTCAGCTGAGGGCGCTGATAGACAATGGCGCAAACTCATCTTACTTTAACAGGTCGTGGACGTGGAAAAGATGGTGTAATAAGTATGCTGATGCACTAAGGAGCGTATTAAAAAAAGAGATTGCTTAGAAATTCTGAAGGCTTGCAATCAATTTGCGATGCAGTCAATGCTGATGGAGGAGGTAGGATAAAGGCCCTGATGAGACCTGTAGTCGATATTTTAGGGCTCCCCTCGTAGGAGTGATGGATACCATAGTGCAGGCGAAGGGCCGTCCAAAATGCTTCCTCCATCCCATCATTCTCCTTTCCTTTAACCTGTTACTCATTCCAGTTAGAACCGTCTAGGGACGATTCATTCAAAGCTACTCCTTGGGCTCATAAGGGGGAGAATATATAGGCACAGGTATAGGTATATTATGTAGACAAATGATTTAGGGTGAGATCGTAGGCAAGAAAAAGGAAAATATCGCGTTGATCCAGAGTTTAACGCTATCCTGAGAGGTGGGCGTGGAGGCTTTGAAGCTGGCTCGCGCGCACGTGATAATAACCGGGAAGGTTCAAGGGGTTTTTTACCGGGTTAGCGCGAAAAAAACCGCGGATAAGTTCGGCGTGAAGGGCTGGATAAGGAACCTGCCGGATGGCAGGGTCGAGGCGGTTTTTGAGGGCGAAGAAGACGCCGTGAAGCGCATGATATCATGGTGCTGGGTCGGGCCCCCGGGAGCAAAAGTGATAAGCATAGACGTCGAGTGGGAGGAGTATCTCGGCGAATACAAGGACTTCCGCATACTCTACTAGAGAGCTGGAGCGGATTCGAGCACCTCCGGTGCTCAAGCTTAATATATCGGGCTCAATTTCAGCCTCCTGAGAATGCTAGCGAGAAAGCAGTCGTTAAAGGCCGCGGAGATTGCTCTCTCAACAGCCCTAGTCCTAGCGGCCACAATCATGGTGAATGTCTACGTTCCCGCGACCAGGGGGTACTTCAACCTCGGCGAAACCATGATCTACCTTGTCGCGCTCCTCTTTAACCCGTTCACCGCGGCGTTCGCGGGAGGAGTGGGCTCCGCCTTAGCGGACATAATACTGGGTTACACGATCTACGCGCCGGCAACTCTCGTTATTAAGGCGGTGGAGGGGGCAGTGGCATCAGCGCTGTTTCGCAGGCTGAGGGTTGGAGGGAGGGTTGGAGGGCGAGCTCTCCTGGCCCTCTCCACGGGCACAGTCCTCGCGTACTCACTCCTGATCCTGATAATCGGTTACACGATCTTCGTCGGTGAGGTGGAGTTGACGCTCTCCGAGTTCCTGAGGCTCAGGGGCTTCATAGACCCCGTCATATGGACTTTCATCGCATCGGCCTTAATCGCGACGCCGATCTACGTGCTCGTCAGGAAGAGGGGCGAGATAGGGCTCATCCTGCTATCACTGCTCTTCGCGGGATCGATAATGATTCTGGGATACTATCTCTACGAGCAGCTTATTCTGGGATACTATGCCTTGGCTGAGGTTCCAGTAAACCTAGGGCAGGTAATATTGGGCATCGCCGTCGCAATACCAACGTATATGCTGGTGAGAAGGCACATCCAACGATCCGCGGAATAGTTATAAGATCCGCGACCCCATCCTTCTTCGGAGTGGTCTAGGTGACGAGGGATAAGAATTCGAGAGAGGCCCAACTCAGGGTCGCTGAAGCCCGGCAAAGGGATATCGGCAGGAAGATAGCGAGGGTTGATAGCCGGGCGATGCGAGATCTCGGCCTCAGCCCGGGAGACATAATCGAGGTAGTTGGAAAGAAGTCCACGGTGGCCATCGTTTGGCCACCATATAAGGAAGATGATGGGATGGGCTTAATTAGGATAGATGGCGAGATTCGGAAGAATGCCGGGGTCTCGGTGGGAGATTACGTGGTTATTAGGAAGGCGCGCGCCGAGCCGGCGAAGAAGATAGTCTTGGCGCCGTTCGAGAATCTCCCATTCGTCGGAGACTTGTCGAGGATCGTGAGGAGCCAGTTGCTTAATCTTCCGGTCATGAGGGGAGATGTCATAGTGATACCAGTTCTCGGAATGGGCATAGAACTCAAGGTCGTGACCACGAGCCCATCTAACGTCGTCATAGTTACCGAGAACACGGTGATAGAGGTCAGCTCAACGCCGGTCAAGAGGGTTGAGGAGATCGGGGGCGTAACATACGAGGATATAGGAGGATTACATGAGGAGCTTCAGAGGATCAGGGAAATGGTCGAGCTCCCGCTCAAGCACCCGGAGCTCTTCCGCCACCTCGGGATAGAGCCGCCGAAGGGCGTGATACTCTGGGGTCCACCTGGATGCGGCAAGACCCTCATAGCCAAGGCTATCGCCAATGAGACCGGAGCTCACTTCATCTCGATAAACGGCCCCGAGATAATGAGCAAGTTCTACGGCGAGAGCGAGGCGAGGCTCAGGGAGATATTCAAGGAGGCGGAGGAGAATGCTCCATCCATAATATTCATTGATGAGCTGGATGCTATAGCCCCGAAGAGGAGCGAGGTTACGGGAGAAGTTGAGCGGAGAGTGGTCTCCCAACTCCTAACGCTCATGGACGGCCTGAAGAGCAGGGGCCAAGTCATAGTCATAGGAGCCACGAACAGGATAGATGCCGTGGACCCAGCTCTCAGGAGGCCCGGAAGATTCGATCGCGAGATAAGAATCGGCGTGCCCGACAGAAATGGCAGGAAAGAGATACTCCAGATACACACTAGGAGAATGCCTCTCGCTGATGATGTTGATCTCGATGAGCTGGCTAACATAACTCACGGTTTCACGGGCGCAGACCTGGCAGCCCTCTGCAGGGAGGCCGCGATGAACGCGCTGAGAAGATTCCTTCCGAAGATAGATCTCGAGAAGGAGACGATACCAGCAGAGGTTCTTGAGGAGCTGAGGGTTACGCGCGAGGACTTCATGAACGCTCTGAAGATCGTCCAGCCATCAGCCCTGAGAGAGGTCATCCTCGAGATACCGAATGTCAGGTGGGAGGATATCGGCGACCTAGAGCAGGTGAAGCAGGAGCTGAGGGAGGCGGTTGAATGGCCTCTCAAGTATCCCGACCTCTTCAAGAGGCTCGGCATAAAGCCCCCCAAGGGCATCCTGCTATACGGACCACCTGGGACAGGGAAGACGCTCCTCGCCAAGGCCGTTGCGAATGAGAGCGAGGCGAACTTCATCTCTGTCAAGGGCCCCGAGATCCTGAGCAAGTGGGTGGGAGAATCGGAGAAAGCCGTCAGAGAGATATTCCAGAGGGCTAGGGAGGCTGCTCCATGCATAATATTCTTCGACGAGCTCGACGCGATAGCGCCGAGAAGAGGGCTTCACACGGACTCCGGCGTAACGGATAGAATAGTAAACCAGTTGCTAACGGAGATGGATGGGATACAGATCTTGAAGGACGTGGTCGTGATAGGCGCGACCAATAGACCCGATATACTCGACCCGGCGCTGCTGAGACCCGGGAGATTCGATAGAGTGATATTCGTCCCACCGCCCGACGTGGAGGGAAGATACCAGATATTCCAGATACATACAAGGGATATGCCGCTCGCTGACGACGTGGACCTGAGAAAGCTTGCCGAGATGACCGAAGGCTACACCGGAGCCGACATAGAGGCATTATGCAGGGAGGCGGCATTAAACGCGGCGAGGGAGAACATAAACACGGAAAAGGTGTACATGAGGCATTTTCTGGCCGCGCTGGAGAAGGTGAAGCCTAGCATAGCGCCGGAGCAGAAGCGGGAGTACGAGAGAATCCTGACAGAGTTCAAGAAATCGCTCGCCTACATCTCCTAAATCGAGATCACTGGAAGCCCCATATCCCTTAGAAGGCTCATGAACCTCGCGGCATCATCCGCCATGTAAACATTGTTAAAGAGCACATAGACCCTCCTTCCCTCCCTCACATACTTTTCAACGATTTCACCGAGCCTTCTCAGATCCGAGTCCGCATACCTATACCTGTAGTTGTATTCTTTGCCGCCTATCCCGTGGAGCCTGAAGTACGTTAGCTGATGCGAGGATTGGGGCTGGCACCTGAATGGATCCACGACGTGCACGAGCTCGAGGGAATCGCATAATCTGCCAACCGCCTGTGGATTCTCCCTCCATGTTCCCCGCGGCTCCCATCCGAGGATCACGCCATCTCTTTTTATCGTGGAGAAGAATGCCTCGATGTTCTTTGCATTCTCCTCGCTGTAGCCGAATGATGCTGGCGTCTGCAGGACGCAGACCTCCGCCCTCATCGCCCTGCACACCTTCAAGGTCTCCTCCCAGGCCTTGAGATTCTCCTCAGTCGGCTTAAGGAAGCCATATCTATCATGCTTGGACCTCGGGATCTGCAGGCCGCTTCTCTTCCACGTCGGGCTGCTTGGTGGATGGGTTATAACCTGCCATGCTTTCATGCAGAACTTGAAGTTCTCTGGAGCATTCTCGGCCCACTTCGAGACGGTCTCAGGCCTCGGAAGTCTATAAAAAGTCTCCTGAACCTCGATTACCGAGAACCTGCCATAATACGCGCTCTTGCCGCCCTTGACGCACCAACCGCAACAGCCAACCCTAACCTCCATAGATAAAAGTGGTGATCAATGATTAGACAAAATTTTTCCGCCGAGCCCGGGGGAGGATAATACTTAAAGCTAGCGCCACAGAAAATAGTCTTCCGGTGTCCATTTATGCCGCAGGTTCCACTGGAGCGTGTGGATGAGGTTGTCTGGAGGATTCCGAAGCATAGGCCGGATATGCGCGTCCCAGTTCTAGTTTTCGCCTCAGAGGATCTGCTGGAGAAGATGATGCAGGATAGGACGCTCATCCAGGCGGCTAACGTGGCCACGTTGCCCGGGATACTGAAGCACGCGGTGGTTCTGCCGGATGCCCACGAGGGCTACGGCTTCCCCATAGGAGGAGTTGGAGCAACAGACTACGAGGATGGAGTCATCTCCCCGGGGGGAGTCGGCTATGACATAAACTGCGGGGTCAGGCTGATGGTCACCAACTTGGATGAGAAGGATGTTAGGCCGAGAATCCAGGAGCTGGTAAACACGATATTCAGGAATGTCCCCTCAGGACTCGGATCTAGGAGAAGAGACTTCCAGGTTACTAGAAGCGAGCTCGATAGAATAGCGGTTGAGGGCGCGAGATATGTCATCGAGAAGTTCGGGCTGGGATGGCCCGAGGACCTAAAGCACATCGAGGAGGAGGGTTGCTTGGAGGGAGCTGACCCGAGCTACGTGAGCGCGGCGGCGAGGGAGCGAGGCCTGCCCCAGATAGGCACGCTGGGAAGCGGCAACCACTTCCTAGAAATCCAAGTAGTCGATAAGATATTCGATGAGAGAGCTGCCAAGCAGATGGGCATAACCCATAAGGGGCAGGTGACAGTCCTCGTCCACACGGGGAGCAGGGGCTATGGCCACCAGATCTGCAGCGACTATCTCAGGGTCATGGAGAGGGCCGCGCACAAGTATGGGATAAGGCTCCCGGATAGGGAGCTCGCATGCGCGCCGGCTAATAGCAAGGAGGCCGAGAGCTATCTGAAGGCATTCGCCTGCGCCGTTAACTTCGCCTTTGCGAATAGGCAGGCGATAAGCCACTGGATTAGGCAGAGCTTCGCGGAGGTGTTCAGGCAGCCGGCCGAGGCCATGGGACTCCAGCTCATCTACGATGTTGCTCATAACATCGTCAAGCTCGAGGAGCACGTGATCGACGGCGCGAGGAGGAAGGTCTGGGTTCACAGGAAGGGCGCAACGAGAAGCTTTCCAGCCGGCCACCCGCTCGTCCCAGAGGACTACAAGGATATCGGGCAGCCCGTTCTTCTTCCCGGATCGATGGGCACAGCCAGCTGGGTTCTTCTCGGAAGCCCGAAGGCCATGGAGATGACCTTCGGCAGCACGGCTCATGGCGCTGGCAGGACCGCGAGCAGGGCTGAGGCGAAGAGAAGGCTCACCGCAAGCCAGGTCATAGACGCCCTCAGCAGGAAGGGGATATACATCAAGAGCGATAGCATGGAGACCGTAGTCGAGGAGGCCGACCAAGCATACAAGAACGTTGACATAGTCGCTGAGGTGAGCCATCGAGCCGGCATAGGAACCAAGGTCGCAAGACTGATACCGATGGGCGTCGTGAAGGGCTAGAGCATGCTCGGCAAGGAGATCCTCAGCCCCCTCATGCTCCTCGGAATAATGCTGATGATGGTTGGAGCGATTTTGCTAATCCTCCCGCTGATCGCGAGAATGGGGATAAGGCTCGAGGAAGTCCACCCGCTAATACTCCTCGGAAAGAGATTTGATGGAGTTTATATCGGGACGTCTCCGCTGCTGATAATAATCATGGCCGCGCTATACATCGCGTTCCTTCTTCTGAGGCGGGGCTAAACAAGCCTCCTAACCCTCATGAGATAGTTCAGGACCTGGTCATCGCTCAGCTGGGAGAAATCGTAGTAGAACTGGCCTATCGCGAAGAATGGGGTCGGGGTCTCGAGACACCTCACATCATCCACCTCTCTCGAGAGCTTTGGAAGAGTCTCCGGGGGAGCTACGGGCACGGCGATGACGAGCCTTCTTGGCTCAAGCTTCCTGAGAAATCTCGCGGTTGCTATAATCGTGGCGCCAGTTGCCACACCATCATCAACGAGGATCACGATGTAATCCTTGAGCGCTGGCAAAGGCTTGCCGCCTCGATATAGCTCGATTCTCCGCCTCACCTCCCTGAGCTCCCTCTCTCCCTCGCTTCTTATCCAGTCAAGGCTGACTCCCACGAGCCTGGCGACCTCCTCATCCACGTATATCGTCCCGTCCTCCGCGACCGCTCCGACCGCGAGCTCGGGATCCATCGGCGCCCCAATCTTCCTCGGCACGGTGACCTCCAGCGGAGAATCTAGCCTCATTGCTAGGACGTATCCGACCTCAACCCCTCCCCTCGGAATAGCTATTATGGCTAGTCTCTCGCCACGATAATTGGATAGAAGCTCGGCCAGCTTCTCGCCCGCATCAAGCCTATCCCTGAAGATCATCTCCGAGATCGAGATGCGTGGGATAGCTTATCAAGTTTCTCCGCGCCCTCGGCAATACTTATTAACCGCGGGCTGCCCGCCTCCATGGAAATGTCCTCTCAGCAGGAGTCCGCTGCTAGCATCATCTACCAGTGCGTCTGGTGCGGGAAGAAGTTCGAGAAGAGAATGCTCTCGAAGATAGCCGAGACTAGGTGCCCATATTGCGGGTTCAACGTGATAATGAAGGCGAGGTCGCCGACGGCGAAGCTGATAGTATCCTCGAAGCTGACGGAGGAGCAGAGGCTCCTGACCGAAGACTAGCCCTTAATCCCCCTCATCTCATTAATCTTCTTAACGACCTCATCCATGAAGTCCTTGGCATCTCCTGGCTCTATTATCGAGACGGAGCTGGCGCTAACTTGAAGGCCCGCGGCCTCCCCCAGCTCCCTCTTAGAAGCGACGAAAGTATAGGGTATCTTGCGCTCATCGCATAATGTCGGCAGGAATGCGACTATCTCCGGGGGATCCACGTCCATGGCTATCACGACGAACTTCGCCTGACCTCGCTCGATCGACTTGATGACCTCATTCACGCCCTTCCTGATCTTGCCCG
This sequence comes from Candidatus Wolframiiraptor sinensis, assembly GCA_023268255.1. Taxonomy (GTDB): domain Archaea; phylum Thermoproteota; class Nitrososphaeria_A; order Caldarchaeales; family Wolframiiraptoraceae; genus Wolframiiraptor; species Wolframiiraptor sinensis. The sequence goes on along the minus strand of JALNJX010000002.1, from coordinate 116,408 downwards.
TCTCCCTGGCGAGCCTCACTACCTCGAGAGTCGCCTTCATCAGCTCCTCAGGAACCTCGAACGTTACATAACTGGGCTTCGGATTAGGCATACGCCCTCATCTCCCCAGCACTTCATGAGAGCCCAAGCTAAAAACTTTCCCCCAGGCCCTCGATGATCGGAGAACGTTATAAGATGGATGCTTCAAGTCGCTGTGAAGATGAGCCTGGATGAGATGGCCCTGAAGTGGGCGCTGAAGAACGCCGTCGAGCATGATGGAAAGGCGATGGTCGGTCCCGTCATCGCGAAGATGCTCGGCGAGAGGCCGGAGCTCAAGACAAACATCGGGAGCGTTAGAAGAGCCGCTGAAGCAGCCGTCGAGAAGGTTAACTCGATGAGTCTCGAGGAGCAGCGAGCACTGCTCGCGCGGATAGCGCCGGAGCTCCTTGAAGCTAAGCGCGTTGAGAAGAAGAGGCTTCCGCCCTTACCTGGAGCTGAGCCGGGCAAGGTCATCACTAGGCTGCCTCCGGAGCCGAGCGGATACATGCATATAGGCCACGCGATGAGCGGCCTCCTAAACTATCTCTATGCGAGGATGTATGGTGGCGTGATCTGGCTGAGATTCGAGGACACGGATCCCCGGAAGGTCAAGCCGGAATACTATGAGAGCTTCAGGAAGGGGTATAAGTGGCTTGGGATAGAGTGGGATCACGAGAAGAATAACAGCGACGACATGGAGTTATTCTACAGGTACGCGGAGCAGCTCATCAAGTCCGGTAAAGCATACGTATGCACGTGCCCCGCTGAGAAGATCAGGAGGCTTAGGGCGCTAGGCGAGGAGTGCGAGCACAGATCCCATGGAGCTGATGAGAACCTGCATCTGTGGAATGAGATGCTCGCTGGAGGATTCGGCGAGGGCGAGGCGATAATGAGGCTGGTCGGGGACATGAAGCACGCGAATACCACGATGAGAGATCCGGCTTTATTCAGGATAATAGAGCATGAGCATCCACTCACCGGAGACCGGTATAGGGTCTGGCCCCTCTACGACTTCGCGGTCTCGATCGAGGACTACCTTTGCGGGGTTACGCACGTCCTTAGGACAAGCGAATTCGCCCTGAGAGACGAGCTCCAGAACTACATCAGGAGCCTGCTCGGCATAAGCCGCCACCCGATATACATCGAGTACTCGAGGTTCGAGTTCCAGGGCACGCCGGTCTCGAAGAGGAGGCTTAGAGCGGTACTCGAGGCCGGCCTCGCGAGAAGCTGGGATGACCCGCGGTTTCCAACCATCGAGGGGATCAGGAGAAGGGGGATACTCCCGGAGGCGATAAGGGAGTTCACGATAACGCAGACGGGCTTCTCTTACGCGAAGCGGGAGTACGACTGGTCGCTCCTCTTCGCGATAAATAGGAGGATCTTGGACCCTGTTGCGAGAAGGCTCTTCTTCGCGCCTAACCCCGTTAAGCTCCTCATTGATGGAGCGCCCGAGATATCCGTGGAGGCGCCATATCATCCATCGAATATGGATCTCGGATCGAGGAACCTCAGGGCCGGCGGCGAGCTCTACATATCGGGAATCGATGCTGAGAGGATGAGACCCGGCGACGTTTACAGGCTGAAATACCTCATGAACTTCAAAGTCCTAGAAGTTAGCGGGAATATTATCCGAGCGGAGTTCATGGGCAGGGAGCCGATAAGGGATGTGCAGATAATCCAGTGGGTTCCCGCGGGCGAGTGCGTCGAGGTCGAGGTCCTAGTCCCCGGCGTGCTATACGTCAATGACGAGATAAATCAGGAAAGCTTGAGGATCGTGAGGGGCCTCGGAGAAAGGGCCGTCGAGACGGTGAGGCTCGATGAGATAGTTCAGTTCGAGAGATTCGGCTTCTGCAGAAGGGACTCGGCGAGCGAGCTGAGATTCATCTTCGCCCACGACTAGCCTTTCGAGCTCTTTGCGAAGCCCACTCGCTGAGAGGCCCCAAGAGAACATACCTGCATCTCTTAAGATCCGATATTGTTTTCGAGCCTGTTAGAAGCATCGCGACCCTTAGCTCCTCCGCCACGCGCGCGATCATCTTCTCAACATGCTCGGGCCCGGCTAGAGCTGGCTTGAGGAGCGGGCGGGCCATGCCGACGAAGTCAGCTCCAATGGCCATGGCCTTAGCGGCTTGAAGACCATTCCTTATTCCTCCCGACGCTATTAAATCCAGCCCCCTGACCCTGGAGACCTCGAGTATGGAGGCGGCGGTCGGTATGCCCCATTCTGAGTATAGCTCCGCAATTAGGGCTTTGGCTGCGTTTAAGCCCTTAACCCTCTCGGCTTCTATCTTGGCCCAGTTGGTCCCGCCCGCGCCGGCGACATCCACGGCCTTAACACCGGCCTTGGCGAGCCTCTCAGCGACCTCGCGCGAGACGCCGAACCCAACCTCCTTCACGATCACCGGAACATCCAGCTTCTCGCACAGCAACTCGATCGCGCGGAGTATCCCTTTGAAGCTCCTAGAGCCCTCGGGCTGAATAATTTCCTGGAGAACATTCAGGTGTATCGCGAGAGCATCGGCCTCGATCATCTCCACAGCCCTCTCCGCGTAGCCGACGCCGTGCTTCGCGAGCTCCACACCGCTAAGGTTTCCGATTAGAAAGCATCGGGGAGCAATCTTCCTCACGATATCATAAGTCTCCGCGAGCGCTGGGTTCTCGATTCCCGCGCGCTGGCTTCCAACGCCCATCGGTATATTGAGCTTCTCAGCGGCCTCGGCCAGGTTCCTGTTGATCTCGTAAGCCTCCCGAGCCCCGCCGGTCATACCCTCAATCAGGATGGGGTAGGAGAATTTCCTGCCGAGAAGTCTTGCCTCGAGAGAGATCTCATCCCAGCTTAGCTCTGGCAGAGCATTATGGATGAGCTCGACGTGCTCGAGCCAGGTCGTCTTCTCAGAGAAATCAGCCTCATCGCCTAAGTCCAGGCACAGGCTGATATGATCCCTCTTCCTCTCCTCAATCCCTCCCATGTGTCTCAAGCCAGTAAACGAAATGATATATAGCTGATGCTGACGATATATTTGCCCGGCCTTGGCTAGGAGGAGGCCCGCGGTCTCAGGAATGTTCTATCCATCGGCGCGAGAAAGCCTGCTAAGGGAGATAGAATCCTGCTTCCTGCATATGCTCGGGCCTGGAGCGCTCCCGAGGAGAGTTAAGGGGGATAAGAGGCCGAGCGCCCTGATCTCGCCCCATGCCGGCTACATGTACTCAGGGCCCGTCGCCGCTCACGCTTATGCGCAGCTGGATGAATGCAGGGTTGAGACGGCCATATTACTCGGCCCAAATCACTATGGTGTTGGAACTCCTGTCTCCATCTTCCCGGAGGGCGTCTGGGCGACGCCGCTCGGCGAGATCCCGATCGACACCGAGCTGGCCATGGAGCTATCAAGGATATCCGACGTCTTCTCCTTGGACGAGATATCCCATGAGCACGAGCACTCGATAGAGGTTCAGCTGCCATTCCTCCAATACGTTGTCGGCGGCTTCAAGCTGGTCCCAATATGCATGCTAGACCAGAGCATCGAGACTGCCATGAGGGTTGGCGAGGCGATAGCAGAGATCCTCAGGAGGAGGAATGATGTCGCCCTGATAGCATCAAGTGACATGACGCATTATGAGCCCCATGAGCGCGCGTGCAGAAAGGATTCCATAGCGCTGGAGAAGATAAGAAGCCTGGACGTCGAGGGCCTCTACGAGGCAATTCTCGAGCACGATATATCCATGTGCGGATATGGGCCTGTGGCCGCGGTGCTCCACGCCTGCAGGAGAATTGGTGCCCATCAAGCCGAGGTCCTGAAATATGCCACGAGCGGCGACATATCCGGCGACTACAGCTCCGTCGTCGGCTACGCGGCCGTCAAGATAGGGCTTCCAGAGTAGCCCGGGAAAAGGGTTAAGAGGAGAGCCTTTACCTCGTCTGGAAGAGGCTGGCGATGAGCAAGAGGGTTGAGAAGATCGAGGAGCCCGTCCCAGCGGTCGTCGAGCAGATAGTGGGCAGGACCGGCGTAACCGGCGAGGTTACCCAGGTCAGAGTCAGGATACTCGAGGGAAGGGATGCTGGTAGGGTCATCTCGAGGAACGTCAAGGGTCCGGTGAGGATCGGAGACATCATAATGCTCTTGGACACTGAGAGGGAAGCTGAGAAGATAAGGTAAGGCGGGGTGGCTGCCATGCCGACGAGGCATAAATGCGCCTTCTGCGGGAGAGAGTTCCTCCACGGCAAGGGCATGCTATACGTGAGGAATGATGGGTCGCAGCTCTGGTTCTGCTCTAGGAAATGCAGGATCAGCATGATAGACCTGAGGAGGGATCCGCGCAAATTCAAGTGGACGGAGAAGTACGCGCCCGAGACCATCAGGGCCAGGTGAGGCGCTCCCTAGAGATCATCCATATATTGCCGCTCATCAAGCCACAGGATATGAGCGAGAGAAGCGAGATCGAGAGAACATTCGTAATGCTCAAGCCCAGCTGCATCCAAAGGGGGTTGATGGGCGAAGTCATCTCCAGATTCGAGAGAAAGGGATTCAGGATACTCCAGATAAAGATCCTGAAGATGCCCAGGGAGAAGGCGGAGGAGCTATACAGGGTTCATGAGGGCAAGCCCTTCTACCAAAGCCTGATAAACGCGATATCCGGAAAGACCGTGGCCCTGATGGTTCTCGAGGGCAGGAGGGCGATAAGCGTCGTCAGGAAGATTATAGGCGCAACCGATCCAGCGCAAGCGGAGGCAGGCACAATCCGCGGAGACCTCGCAATAGACCTAACCGACAACCTGATCCACGCCTCGGATAGCCCCGAATCATATGAGCGCGAGCACAGGATATTCTTCAGCGAGGAGGAGCTAGAGACAGCATGATCGCCTCGGCCAAAGCATAAATGTTAAGAGCTGGAGGCTCCAGACCTGTAAAAGGAGGTTGTCGACCATTAAGCCGCTTCCAGCTCAGCCTGAGGTGAATATCGGGACGTTGGGCCACGTCGATAATGGTAAGAGCACGATAGTTCAAGCGATAACGGGCATTTGGCCGGCGAGGCACTCGGAGGAGCTGAAGAGGGGGATTACGATCAAAATAGGATACGCTGATGCCGCGATTTACCGTTGCCCCAGCTGCGAGGAGCCCCACAACTACACGACGCGGGAGAAGTGCCCGAGATGCGGCTCGAATACTGAGTTCGTCAGGGCCATCTCCTTCATAGACTGCCCGGGCCATCACTCCCTCATGATTACCATGCTATCCGGCGCAGCGCTCTTCGACGGGGCGATATTCGTCGCCGATGTCAGGCATAAGTTCCCGCAGCCACAGGATCGAGAGCATCTTCAAGCAGCGCTAATACTCGGCGTCAAAAACGTGATATTCGCCCAGAACAAGATTGATGTCTCGACTAGGGAGAGGGCTCTGGAGAACTACGAGGAGATCAGGAGCTACATTAAGAAGACAATCGTTGAGAATGCGCCGATAATCCCGGTCTCGGGCCAACATGAGATCGGAATAGACGTGCTTCTCTGGGCCATGGAGAAGTTCATACCAACGCCTCCCAAAGAACTGGATAAGCCATTCCGCATGCCAATCCTCAGGTCATTCGACATCAACCCGCCCGGGACACCGGCGCAGAAGCTGAAAGGCGGTGTAATAGGGGGCTCAATAATCAGGGGCGTCATCAGGGTTGGCGACGAGATAGAGATCGCACCGGGCCCGATAATCGATGGAAAGTGTGAGCCAATTATTACGGAGGTGGTGAACATCAAAGCCGGTGGAAGAAATGTCGAGGAGGCCAGGAGCGGCGGGCTGACGGGGATAGAGACAAAACTCGATCCAGCCCTGACGAAAGCCGACGGTATGACGGGTAACATGGCTGGAAAGCCTGGAACACTTCCACCCGTAAGAAGCCACTTGGAGATAGAGTACAAGCTCTTCGAGAAGGTGGTTGGATTGAGCGAGGATGTCGCGGTGGCTCCCATAAGGGAGGGCGAGAACATCGTGATAAACATCTACTCTGCGGTCACGAGTGGGGTCGTCAAAAGGCGGACGAGCGATAAGATGGAGCTGGCCCTGAGGAGGCCGATCGTGGCCGATGACGGCGACAAGGTCGCGATATCCAGAATAATGGGGTCAGCATGGAGGTTAATAGGGTACGGGAAGATAGTCTAGCGATGAAGGTCTTGGTTGATGCAAGCTTTCTGATGCTATGCGCGGAAGTAGGGAGAGACTTCATGCAGATGGCAGAGGAGGCGATCGGAGAGCCCATAGAGCCTTATGTGACCGAGGAGGTGCTCAATGAGCTGAAGAGCATCGCTGGGAGGGGTGGTAGGAGGGGGCGGCTCGCGGCGCTCGCGCTCAAAATAGCCGGCGGGATGAGCCTCATCCGGGGAGGGGGAGGCGTGCCGGCGGATATGAGACTCCTCCAGGAAGCCGCGCGGCTCAAGGCCGCCATAGCCACGGCGGATCTAAGCCTGATAAGAAGGGCTAGATCCCTGGGAATACCGGTAATAAGCATCGGATCGGATATGAGGATAGTTTTCGAGGGGGTTAGGCTCTAGGCTGAAGAGCAATCCTTAAATCCGGAGCAAATATCTAAATTTCGCTAGTTTTTGAAGGGTTAGGAAAATGTTCTACCTCGTGGAGATAGAGGATGTTGTTGCGGTTCCTCCGAGGGATTTCGGCAAACCGCTTAAGAAGGTGGTATTGGAGAGGGTTAAGGAGGCTTATGAGGGAAAGATCCTAGAAGATCTCGGATACGTCGTCATGGTCGTGGATGTTGACGCCGACCCGATCGGAGTGCTTCTTCCCAGAGATGGCGCGACATATCACAGGGCTAGGGCGAAGCTTCTCTGCTTCCATCCGAGGATACAGGAGGTCGGCGAAGGAGAAGTTGTCGAGATCACCGAGTTCGGCGCATTCATCAGGGTCGGCCCGCTTGACGCGCTCCTACACATCTCACAGATAATGGATGACTACATAACATACGATGAGAGGCATTCAGTTCTCATGGGCAAGAAGAGCGGTAATAAGCTCGAAGTAGGAGATGATGTAAGATTCAGAGTCGTCGCCGTATCATTAACGCATGGAACTACGGGCAAGATCGGGGTAACGACGAGGCAGCCGTATCTCGGGAAGCTGGATTGGATTAAGAAGAGCTTGGAGAAGCTCGCGCCTGAGCCGAAGAAGGCGAAAGCCGTGGCGGGTGAGGAGTAGTTGCCCGCGGCGCTTAGAGCATGCAGGGACTGCAAGCACATAACGGCCTCGAAGGATAGATGCGAGAACTGCGGCTCAACGAATCTCACGCAAGCATTCTCCGGGATGATAATAATCCTGGATGAGGAGAGGTCCGAGATAGCGCGTGAGCTCGGGATAAGGAAGAAGGGGGCCTATGCGATCCGAGTCGCCTAAGTGGCCTCCAAAGCATAAGCTGATCTTCCCAGAGAGCGTCAAGAAGCTTCTCAAGGAGCCGGCGGGCAAGCTCATATCCGGAGACCCGGATCAGGTGATAGAGGAGGTTAAGCGGCTGATCGAGGCGGATAATCCGCCGCTCGTCATCGCGGTTGGAGATTATACCTCAGCGAAGCTGAGGGAGCACGCGGCGCGCGTGAACGTATACGTCGTTGACGGGAGGATCGAGAGAAGGCCGTCCGCAGTGTTCGATGCAACCGGGTTGAGGATAATCGAGTGCGTGAATGAGCCCGGGACCATAAGCCCGGAAGCTGCTTCAAGGCTTCACGAGCTTCTAGCGAGGCCCGGCATCAGAGACGTCGTTCTTCTCGTGAGGGGCGAGGAAGACCTCCTCACCCTAGCGGCCATAATCTCCGCGCCCGAGGGCTCAGCCATAATCTACGGCCAGCCGGGAGCTGGAAGCGTTTACGTGAAAGTGGATAAGAATATGAAAGAGAGGGCTCTTGAGATACTCGAGCTCGCGGAGTCCAGCGCCTCATCGGAGGGATGAAGTTTATTTAGTGCTCGCTTATCCTGAAAAGCGCCCTTCAAGTCGGAGGGAGGCGGCTTGCCCCGAAGATACCTCAGGACCAGGAGCAGGAAGAGGAAGTATGTGAGGACTCCGGGCGGCAGGGTTGTGATCCATTACGTCGAGGAGAAGAGGAGTCATCATCACTGCGCTAGATGCGGCGGCATAATCCACGGCATACCGAGGGAGAAGGACTTTAAGCTTGCTCATAGCGAGAGAACCGTCGAGAGATATTACGGCGGAGTCCTATGCCAGAACTGCTTGGAGGAGCTGATCAGAGCGCAGGTCGCGAGGGAGTGGGAGGCTATTACTCGAGCCTGAAAAACTCCTTAACCGCTGTGAGCGCTATCCTGAAAACGGACTCCTCATCCAAGTTGCTCGTGTCGAGGATCAAGTGGAATGGCTCGAAATCTCTTCCAAGCGCTATGCCATAAATCCTCTGATAAAGCTCGGAGCTCTCTCTATCTCTCTTCTCGAGAATCCTTAACGCCTCTTCAAACGATACCCCGCTGCGCCTTGATACCCTTCTAGCCCTGACCTCGAGATTCGCCTTGAGCCATATGTTGAAGCCGCCCTTGTATAGCCATGGTAAAACCCAGCTATCGATGACAACATTGCCCTTCTCAGCGAGCTCTATGAGCTGCTGATCGACCTCCCTGTCGAAGTCCGGGTTCCTCATCCTCTCCTCCAGAAACCTCAGTCCATCACCTGTCTCCCACCACTCCACTCCACCCGGCCTATATCCCCTCTTTATCGCTAAGAGCTTCAATCCATCTCCGCCGGATATGTAGCTGAGCCCCAGCGCCTCTGCGAGCTTTCTCCCGAGAGTGCTCTTCCCGGATCCCGCGAACCCGCTAATGCAGACCACGATCTTCCGCATCGGAAAATGTCCTCCAGTCGGCATTAAATAAACCAAACCATCATGGAACGCGGAGCAGCGGCTCCCTGCTGAACTCCTTGGCCTCCGAGAGCTGCTCAAGCCTCTTCAAGACCTTCTCGCGGATCTCGACGGGCTTCGCCTTCTCCCTAATGATCTTACCATTCTTTATCAGAGGCTTGAGTAGGGGCTCGACCTTCTCGCCGCATACGGGGCATCTCTCGAGCACAGCGTTGAATGGCGTTATAGTATCATGGAGCTTCCCGCACCTGTAAACTTGCTTTCTGCCCGGAAGCTTCCCCTTCTTAGAGAAAGGCTTCCCATCTACCTCGACCAGGTCCAGGGCTAGGTCTATTGATGGTGGGAATGCTATCGAGGTTCCGACCCCGAAGCCGTCTGCGATGTCGGCGAGCTCCCGAACCTGCTCCTCATCCAGCCCACCGCTCACGAAGATCTTCACGTGCTTGTAGCCCGCTATGTCGAGAGCCCACCTCGCCTCCTCGACGATCCTTCTCATGCTGCCCCTCCTAGAGCCCGGGGTATCGAATCTGACACCGTAGAGCTTTTCGCCGAGAGCCTCAGCGGCCATTAGAGCCTCGAAGCGCTCATCTGAGAGCGTATCGCACAACGCTATTCTGGGCACATCTGGCGGCATCACTTTGTCGAAGGCCCTCCAAGCATCGGGCTGGTTACCGAATACCAGTATGAGGGCATGAGGCATCGTGCCGACTGGCTTAACGCCCGCGAGCTCCGCTCCCAAGATGTTCGAGACGGCGTCGCATCCGCCTATCAGCGCGTAGACATCCGCCATGGGAGCTATTGCCGGGTGAATGGATCTTATTCCGAAGAAGAGCAGGGTCTTGCCGTTAGCGGCGATCTTCAGCCTTGCTGACTTGGTCGCTATACTCGTAGCATGCCTGAGTATGCCCAGCAGGCTCGACTCATATACTCCATACTCGACATATCTGCCATCTATCGCCATTATGGGCTCATAGACCCTGAAAAACTCGCCCTCCTCGACAGCGTAAACATCAACATTTCTTCCCTCGAGAAGTGTCGCGGCCTCGCTTATGCCCGCAGCTATCGCCCAATCATAGCCCCTCGGAAAGCTGTATGCGTGGATCTCCGCATAAGCTCTGACATACGCTTTACCCGATTTCTCCAAAACCTCCTTCGTTCTCGCGAAATAGACATCGGTGACCTTGCCCGCCAGAATCTCCTCCTCGGAGGCCACATAGAGCTTCCTATCCATGCGCTACACCCCGAACTTGAGCCTATCAGATGATGTCAGCTCAGCCTTAAGAATCGCGCTCATAAATCTTAAAGATGAGATATGATCGAACTCGTGGATCGTGAACACCGCATCAACGGGGACTATGAGCTTATAGCTCCTCATCGCGGCGCCGATAGCCGTACATAAAACGCACACGTTTCCCAGCAGCCCCGTCAGAATGAGAGTCCCGATATTCTTAGATCTGAGAATGTGGTCGAGAGGAGTCGAGTAGAAGGCATCGTAGCTTGGCTTCCTGATCGTTATCTCGCCCTCAGCGGGCTTGAGCTCATCAACTATCTCGGCGCCCCACGTTCCCTCAACAGCGTGCTCTCCCCAGATCTTGAACTCCGGATCATCCCTAATATGCCAGTCTTGAGTATAGATCACGGTCGCGCCGGCTCTTCTCGCGGATAATAGAATGCTCTTGATAGGCTGGATGATCTTCTCGGCGCCTCGAGCATAAAGCCTTCCAGATGGGCTCGCGAAGTCGTTCTGAACATCAATTATCAAGAGCGCGGACTCCGCGGGCTTGACCACGACATCCTTAACCTCGAGCTTCTCGGGTAGCTTCAGGATCTCGGGAAAGCTCACAGCAAGCCCTCAGCCATATGCACGGCCGTAAAATTAACCTTTACGGGAAGATCAGCTAAGAGATCATGCCTCCGAGAAGAGCCCTTATATTGAGGGCGGAGGGGCAACCTCATAATGAGCAGAGGTGAAGAAATTGTTCTGCCGCTCTGCACGTCGTGCAGGAAGCCCATCGAGCCCCATGAGTATGCTGTTAAATTTCCCTGCCCCAATTGCGGTAAGGTGATCATCTGGAGGTGCAGGCTATGCAGGGAGCTCGCGAAGCCCTATACGTGCCCCTCCTGCGGCTTCACAGGCCCATGAGGTGATCCACGCATGGCTAAGGTGGCCATTATAGTTGAGATAATGCCGGAGGACCCGGACATGGACTTGGATCAGCTGGTTGAGAGGATAAGAAGCGGCCTCCCCCAAGAATTCGAGCTGAAGCATGTAGAGGTCAAGCCCGTGGCCTTCGGCCTCAAGCTGCTAAGAGCGATGTTCGTGCTACCCGATAGAGAGGGCTCATCCGAGATTCTCGAGAAAGCTCTAAGCCAGGTGGAAGGCATCCAGGAAGTAAATATCGTGGCCTCAACGAGAATATAGCTGCTTGATCATGGCGTTTGTGACTTAAATAGTGGCTGAGCATCTATGGATAATGCGGAATAGATGAGTCCACGCGAGCTGCGCTTAAGAGTTGTCGAGGCGCGTCAAAGGGATGTAGGATATGGGATAGCGAGGATCGACCGGGAAGTTGGAGCAGCGGCGGGATTTCAGACAGGAGACATCGTCGAGATCGTCGGTAGAAAGGTTACAGCCGCCACCCTATGGCTCGGCTACATGGAAGATGAGAAGGACGCGATTAGAATAGACGGCTATATCAGGAATAACGCTGGGGTATCATTGAATGAGTGGGTGACGATACGCGAGGCAAAGGTTGCCGAGGCACAGCTCGTCGTCCTCGCCCCCGTAAATTCCTCGATAAAGCCGGATGAGAACTTTACGAGGCTCGTTAAGAGCAGGCTGATAGAGTACCCGATCGTTCAGAAGAACGTAATTCCCGTGATGTTCTTCGGGAACCTATTCACTTTCGCAGTTCTCCAGACCAAGCCCCAGGGAATCGTCAAGATAACGCCGAGAACCAGGCTCATAATACACTCGAAGGCGATGCAGGAGAAGGTTTTGAAGACGACTGTGACCTACGAGGACATAGGCGGGCTGCATGAGCAGATACAGAGGATAAGGGAGATGATAGAGCTCCCACTCCGCTACCCGGAGCTCTTCCAGAAGCTCGGGATAGAGCCGCCGAAGGGCGTCCTCCTCTATGGTCCGCCTGGGTGCGGAAAAACCCTCCTCGCAAAGGCGGTAGCGACGGAGGCCGAGGCGAACTTCATCCTCGTGAACGGCCCGGAGATTATGAACAAGTATTATGGTGAGAGCGAGGCGAGGTTGAGGGAGATATTCAGGAAGGCTGAGGAGAGCGCGCCATCCATAATATTCATAGACGAGATTGACGCGATTGCGCCCAAGAGGAGCGAGGTCACGGGAGAGGTTGAAAAGAGGGTTGTAGCCCAGCTCCTCGCCTTGATGGACGGCCTCGAGAGCAGGGGCCAGGTCATAGTCATAGGTGCCACGAATAGGCCCAACGCCCTCGACCCGGCTCTCAGGAGACCTGGAAGATTTGACCGCGAGATCGAGATAGGGATACCCGACAGGAATGCGAGGAGGGAGATTCTCCAGATCCATACTCGAGGCATGCCGCTCGCTGAGGACGTTGATCTCGATAAGCTCGCCGAGATGACCAAAGGCTACACCGGAGCTGATCTCGCGGCGCTGTGCAGGGAGGCCGCGATGAAGGCCATCAGGAGGATTCTGCCAAGCATAGACTTCTCCGAGGAGCGGATACCGCCGGAGATACTGGATAAGCTCGTGGTGACGATGAAGGATTTCATGGACGCGTTCAAGGAGATAACGCCGACTGCGCTCAGGGAGATAGAGATCGAGATCCCGAATGTCCGCTGGGAGGATATCGGCGGGCTCGAGGATGTTAAGCGCCAGCTCGTAGAGGCGATCGAGTGGCCGCTCAAATACCCGGAGAAGTTCGAGAGGATGGGCATAAAGCCGCCGAAGGGCGTCCTCCTCTATGGTCCGCCGGGATGCGGCAAGACAATGCTCGCGAAGGCCGTCGCGACGGAGGCCGAGGCAAACTTCATCTCTGTCAAGGGCCCCGAGATCTTCAACAAGTGGGTTGGAGAATCGGAGAAAGCCGTCAGAGAGATATTTAGGAAGGCTAGGCAGGCCGCTCCATGCATAATATTCTTCGACGAGATAGAGTCCGTCGTGATGAGGAAGGATCTTGTGGAGGATTCATCGGGCGTCTCAAGCAGGGTGACGAGCCAGATACTCGCGGAGATGGATGGGATCGAAGAACTGACGGACGTGATAGTCATAGGCGCGACGAATAGGCCGGACCTTCTAGACCCAGCAATACTGAGACCCGGGAGATTCGATAAGCTGATCTACGTGCCTCCCCCAGAAGAGAAGTCGAGGTACCAGATCCTCAAGATATATACAAAGAGGATGCCTCTCGCCCCGGATGTCTCGCTCAGGGATCTGGCGATGAGGACCGAGATGTATAGCGGCGCAGACTTGGCAGCCCTCTGCAGGGAAGCCGCGATGAACGCGCTGAGAAGAAGCCTTGATGCAGAATACGTCACGAGGCAGGACTTCGAGCAGGCCCTAGAGGTGATTAAGCCCAGCATAACACCGCAGCTCCTGAAAGAGTATGAGAGGATGAGCGAGATGATCAGATACAGGAAGGAGCAGCTGACGATGATAGGCTGATGAGAGCATGTCCGGAAGAGAGCACGGCAGGAAACTCACTAGGCCCGGAAGCGAGATCTACTCGAGGATAATAGAGGTTTTGGAGAAGCTCGGTGGAAAGGCGATGGAGCTGAACCTGCTGGATGAGCTTAGAAAGAGGGGCTTCGATGTAAGCCTACCAGAGCTGAGAAACATGTTGATGAAGCTCGAGATAAGGGATAAGGTTAGAGTTTTCAGCCTCGACGAGGAGAGACGTGTCGTCGAGCTTCTCGTAAGGCTCAGGAGCGCTGATAAGAGCTAAAACCACTGGTCGAGGCTCGTAACCCCCCGCGTCCTCCTCATTGACTCCTCTAGCTCCTTCAAGGCCTTCTCAATCCTCTCCTCCGAGAAATCATGCTCATCGCAGAGCATCCTCTTAACCCCCTCATGATCAATCTCCCTCCACTCGATTCTGTAATCCTCCGTGACTTCCGGGCTCAGGAAGATGCGCCTGATCTCGGCCGGCTCGATCTCCAGGGTCTTTCCAAGAGCCCTTAAGGCCTTTTCGGCGGAGCCATGCGTCTTGATGAGCTTTAGCGCGGTCTTGGGCCCGACACCCTTAACACCATCGCAGTAATCCGTCCCGACGAGTATCGCGACGTCTATCAGCTGCTCTCTGGTTATCTCAAGCCCCTGAAGCAGCTTATCTAGGTGCACAAGCTCCGGCTCGACTTCCACGTACTCTTTCCTGCCGGGAAGCTTTCTCCGCCCGACGATCGAGAGGTTTCTGACGAGTCTTGGAGAGCCGAAGAGGAGCGAGTCAAAGTCCTGCGAGCCCGAGGCGTAAGCATCTCCCCTCATCGCGATATATGCCGCCTGGGCTTCACCCTCGCTTGGAGCCTGCACGACGGGTATGCCCATCAGGCTCAAGAGTCTCTTCGAGCTCTCGACTATGAACTCGTTGAGGGTCGCGGCTTGCTTCGCGTATTTCTGGGCCTCCTCGATCCTGCCCTCGGCGAGAGCCTGCTCGTAGAGCCTTTGAGCCTCCTGCCTCCGCTCACTCCTCTCCTCAACAGTCGCCTTCTTCAGCTCCGGAGGCTTCCCATCATATACGAAGATGGGCTTTATCCCCAGCTTCAGAAGATTTATCGTCCTGAAGAATAATCCGCTCAAATGGCTCGTGATCCTCCCATGCCTATCCATTAGCGGCCTCCCATCCTGCCCCCTGATAATCGTGATGAACTGGTAGAGCGCGTTATATGCGTCGAGTGCTATCGCCTTCCCCCCCAGGGACTCGAGGCTGATAGTCTCGACCGCGTTATCCGGGATTATCTCCCTTATCTTAACCCCCATCCCAGTCCTCCGGGAGAGAGTCTGTTCTTGAAGCCGTATAAAGGTTGGGATGCTTTTCTGAGATCTAGGGCGAAGATGCTCCTTCTCGGAGCGACCTCCATAACCTCCCTACCAGCCTCAACTTCCACCATGTGGCCTAGCTCCGCAGCCCTATTCTCCACGAGCCTCGAGAGATCCTCGAGCGACCCGGAGACCGCGTAGAGGTGTATGATTCCGCCGCGCCTGCATGCTCTAAGCCCGACGTCAAGAAACTCGAGAGAACGATATGGCAGATCCATTATGATGCGGTCAAACTCCTCGCGAACATTCTCCAAGATCTTCCTAGCATCGCCGAGCATCGGCGTCACCCGATCCTCGACATTATTCAGCTTCATGTTCTCGAGGAGATATCTGTAGGCATCCGGGTTGATCTCGATCGCGACGACCCTCGCGGATGGCTGGATCCTTGCTATGAGTATCGAGAATGGGCCTACGCCCGCGAACATGTCGAGCACGCTCTCGCCCGGCAAGACCTGCCGAGCCACCCTGAGCCGCTCACCGGATAGCCTCGGGCTGAAGAATGCCTTCCTCAGATCGAGCTTGTAAACGCATCCATGTTCTCTGTGGATTGTCTCAGTATCGCCTGATCCCGCGATGATCTCAACGTGCCTGATCCTGTAGTCTCCAGTAGTCTCGCCCTTAGCTAGGACTACTTTAGCCCTTGGGTGAATTCTCAGTAGAGCCTCGCCAATCTCACGAGCATAATCCCTGAGCTCTTCACATAAATCGACAAGTATCAGATTTCCGATGATGTCGTATGATGAGGGGAGCTTGTCGAGGAGATGGCCTGGAAGCCTCCTGCTCAAGGCCTCTCTCAGGGTCCTGGGCTTTCTTTCTCTCACCTCGAATGTCGCCCGGGTGAGCTCTCCGCCGAGTTCCTCCACTATGCCGCGAACCCCCTCTAGTTCCTTCAGCGGGAAAAAGACGAATCCATCCTCCTCGAATGGCTTCAGCGAATTGTCCAGCGCGCCGAGCGCTATGAGCCTTCTCCTGAGCTCCTCGGCCCTACTCCTCGCTATCTTGGCCGCGCTCCTGGAAACCCTCGTGAAGCTACTCAAGGCCTATTCTTCTCCTTCCCCGAGCGCCTTCCTCAGAAGCTTCTCGACCTTCTCCACGACCTCGATCGCGTCTTTGCCGAAGATCGTTATCATGGGCTCTTTGCCCCAATCGCCCTCATGATAAACGAGGTCCGGAACCCTTCCGCCAGCACTCTTAATCGCCTCCTCGATGCCCCATGGTATCGTGCCGCCCTCAGCCCTTTTAACCTCCTCAGGCTCCAGCCTCCTATCATAGAATCCGATGATCCAGCCAAGCCTACTCGCCGCCTCGATAAACCTCGGATCATATCTTATGTTCATCGCGGCTCTTATCTCTGGGTCGTGCTCCAGCACCTTCAGAACCGCTCTCGCCACATGCCATGAAGCCGAGAACCATGGATGATCCGATGCTCTCGGGCCATCGGGGTGCTTCACGATTCTCCCGGGGACTCCGGCCACCTCGTCGAGGCTCCTCGCGCCCGGTATCGCCATGCATAGATTCATCTGGCACTCGGGAATGGCCTTTGCGATGATCTCGCTCCGCTCAATCCTCCCAACAGCCCTCCTCATAACCTCCAATACCCTGAACCTCTCAGCATCCCTCAGAAGCCTTCCAACAGGGTTTACGGGCCCGCTCCCTCCCCCAACCTGAAAGCCATATCTGATCGCATCGGTGACGAATATCTTCGCGCGCTCGACAGCCTCAAATATGCTCTTCTTCTTGGCAAGCTCCGCGGCGATCGCTGAGGCGAACGTGCAGCCTGTGCCGTGAGTCGTCCGCGTCTCGATCCTCTCGGCCTCATAGACCCTGAATTCTCCATCGAAATAAAGGATGTCAACAGCTCTCGGGTCTTCCACATGGCCTCCCTTAACCACGACACCTCTCGCGCCGAGCTCCGAGATCATCTTGGCAGCCCTCTTCTGGGACTCCAAATCCCTAATCCTGATGCCGGATAATGCCTCGGCCTCAAGCGCGTTCGGCGTGACGACGTATGCGCGTGGCAACAACTCCTCTATCAAGGCCTTGACCGCGCTCTCCTCCAAGAGCCGGGCGCCGCTTTTAGCTATCATCACGGGATCGACGACGATTGGCGCGCTTATCCGCCTCAGCTCCGATGCGACCGCCTCAATTATCTCAGATGTATGCAGCATCCCGGTCTTCACGGCGTCGACGCCGATATCTCTGACCACGACCCTTATCTGCTCCCTGATGAGCTCCACGGGCAGATCATATATCATTGTGACCTCCATGGTGTTCTGCGCGGTTATCGAGGTTATCGCGCTCATCCCGTGAACCCCGAGGGCTGCGAATGTCTTGAGATCGGCCTGGATCCCCGCGCCGCCGCCCGAGTCCGAGCCCGCGATAGTCAGTGCTCGCGGTATCATCGAGACAAGCGCCGTTAGCCGAGGTTATAAGCTTTAGAGATTCACGATGATGTCCATATGCTCCTTGATTCTCGAGAGGCCTCTTCTCTCGCGCATGGTTATCCCGGAGCCCTTATCATCCTCAAGCACCTCGCCCTCATAAGCCGTGGCCGCGAAGGTCTCGCAGAGATCGAGCAGGCGCAATATGTCATCTGGATCGCCCGCATGAAGATGGATCGTCAAGTCATTGATCAGGAGGATTCTCGAGGGTGCTCGGACATAATCCTCGAGAAGCTTCCTCGCCTCGAGCAGATTTATCTCCGCGTATCTGAGAACCTCCTCATGGCTCCTGCCGAGAAGTCTCGGAGGATGAATCCTTCCCGGCCTCATGTATCTCAGCATCTTGACCTCGGGATAATATGATTCCACGAGCCTGCCGATGTCGCTGTAGCCCGGCGCGAGATCTATTACCGTGACATCGCCCCCAAGATCCCTATCCACCAAGAACTTGAGGAAGCTCGCCAGAAGCCTCGTCTTACCGGCGCCGACCTCGCCGCATATTAGAACCCGCCTATCGAGGAGCTTCTCAAAGTTCATAGTCTCTCATCCAGGGACTTGGATGAAGATAATATTTATAACTGTGTTTTGATGAAAATCGCCCGGAGAGCTTGTCGTGGGCGCTTCATCCACCAAGAAGACCTCGCTCTTCATAATGCTCACGGCGCTCGGCATAATAATAGCGCCACTGCTCTGGTTCCCCTTCTTCACCACGAAGGCTTATCCGGGCCAGCACATGATAAATGCTCTTGCCGGAGTGCTGCTTGGGCCATGGTGGGCGGCTGCCGCTGCCGCACTAATAGGAGTCATACGAAACGCTCTCGGGCTCGGAACGATATACGCGTTCCCCGGAGGAGTTCCCGGAGGAATTATCGTTGGGCTCGCATATCTCATAACGCGCAGAGCTCGGAAGCGCTCAGTGAGATATCTCGCCGCCCTCGCTGAGCCGATTGGAACAGTGCTCATAGGCGGAACATTATCCCTGGCGGTGATAGCGCCGTTAATAGGGGATCAGCGGCTTGCCGCTGCGATAGGTCAGTATGGTTTCTACCAGTTCCTCCCGATATTCTGGTCGGGCTGGGCCATAAGCTCGATCCCGGGCTCGATCGCCAGCTACCTCATATTACTGGCATTGGATAAGCTCGGCGTTATGAGCCAGCTTCTCGGACTTCAAGCCTCCGCTCAGGCCAGACGAAGAGATCGCTCGTGAGGAAGTTCGTCAGAGTCCCGACGCCTATCGCCAGTATGTATGATATCTCGACCATTATGCCGAGGAGGTGCGCGAAGAGATAATGCGAGACCAGCGTCGCGAAGAACCCCAATAACCTCGACGCGTGGAAAAAGAGTATTCTTAGATGGAGCTTCAAGGTTCTCCTGTGCTTGAATGTCCAGAGATCGTTCCAGATGAAGTTGCTGATTATGGCCGCCTCAACGCCTATGGCGAGCGCGAGGATATCGCTCAATCCGGCGGCATAGCACGCATACGAGACCGCGTAATTGACGACCACGCCGCTGGCCCCAACAATCCCGAACTTCAGGAAGATCGTCGAGAAGATCTTCCTTCTAATCCAGCTCAAGAGCTTCTTGAACGCATTCATGGCTTTTCAGAGCCTCTCCTTCAGGTATAGCTCCTTCAGCTTAGCCATGTTCGTGGCAAAGTTTCCCCGCGAATCCACCGGCGTCTCAAGTATAAGTGGAAGGGGCCTGATCAACGGGTGATGGAAGAGCTCGAAGAACCCCCTCTCGCCGATCCTCCCCATACCGAGGTGCTCGTGCCGATCTATCCCGCTCCCCAAGTCGCCCTTCGAGTCGTTCACATGAATCACCTTGAGCTTCTCGAGTCCTATTATCTGATCGAACTCCTTCAGGGTTTCATCTATCGCCTCACGCGTCCTGAGATCGTATCCGGCGGCGAAGGCGTGGCATGTGTCGAGGCAGACTCCAACTCTACTCTCATCCTCCATCAAGTCGAGTATGCTTCTTATGTTCTCGAACCTCGATCCAACGCTATTTCTCTGGCCCGCCATGTTCTCCAGCAGGAGCATGACGTCGTTATCCACCTCGGAGAGGGCAGTGTTCACGGCCTCAGCCGCCTGCCTTATCCCGACTTCAACCCCCTTGCCCATATGACTCCCAATATGAACCACGAGATGCTGGAGGCCAAGCTCTCCCGACCTCCTAAGCTCCTGAATCAGGGATTTCGTCGACCTCTTATGAGCGGTCTTATCCGGCGAGGAGATGTTCGGGAGATAAGGCATGTGCGCAACGACCACTTTGAACCCCTTCTCCTCTAGCTTCCTCCTAAATTCCTCAATCTCCTTCTTCGTGAGGGGCTTAGCCTCCCAGCCCCTCGGATTCCTCGTGAAGATCTGGAAGGTCGTGCACCCGAGCTCAACAGCCCTGTCAACGGCCTTATCGATGGATCCCGAGATTGAGACATGAGCTCCCAGAAGCATCCACTAGGAGGACCCTAATCCAGCCTTAAATCTTTACGAATGCGCTTTTAATCGGCCTCGGAAGCCCTCTTGAACCCCATGCTGCCGCCCCGCTTCAGCCTCAGGAGAAACTCTCTAGCCTTCTCCAAGTCCGCGCTCGAGAAGAGTATTGAGTCCGGCTCAAGAGCCCAGGAGACCCCGCAGCCGAAGCACCTCACAGACCTCGACGCCGCCGTCAACTGGAGAAAGCCGCATTTAGGGCACCTAACAACCTTATAGACCCTCAACCCGATGAAAAGCCTCAGAAGACGCGTATATCAACCATCACCGCGAATTGGTTAGCGGGATAGCGCCATGCGTCGAATTATATTTAAGATAAACCACTGTGTATATTATGTTTTGAAGCCCGGTCGTCTAGCGGCCAATCCAGCTGGTCAGATCGCGGGGTCATGGATCCCGGGCTTTGGATCATGGCCGCTTGGAGGGTCGTGGGAAGAGACCCGGGGACCTGGGTTCGAATCCCAGCCGGGCTACCATCTCTCCAATTTCCTCTCTTCACGAATCCTTTTTATTCGGAAGTGCTTTCGGCATGTCTGATGATGGCTTGAGATGCGCATAGAGGATGAGATCAGGAGCATGAGGAAAAGAGACGATGATCTGAGTAAGCTGAAGCTAGACGTCATAAGGGTTCTCGCGATCTTCAACGGCGTCTCATGGATGACGGAGATAATTCCCGATATACTGAAGCTTCGCGGCGGCATTCCGGACTACGCGCTCCGAGAAGAGCTCTTAGACGAGGCCATCCGCGACCTCGAGTCCGATGAAGTAATCCTCGTCGAGCCGAGATCCAGGGGGATGCCATTCTCGAGAGAGGTCCATGAGGATAAGCTGATTAGGCTTAGGGATCTATCCGCTGCCAGAAAGGCGCTCGCCGGAGAAATGGTTTATCTGAGCTACCTGCGCGGGCAGATGGAGGCGATAAGGCGCGCCTTGGAGAGCCGCGAGTGAGCACGGCCCGCTCGGGTAAAATTTAAGAAGAGGCTTAACCGTGATTCGGCCGAATAGTCATGGAGTACATTTACGCCGCCTTGCTCCTGCACAGGGCCGGTCAGCAGATCACCGAGGAGAATGTGAAGAAGGTTCTCTCCGCCGCCGGAGTAAACCCGGATGAGGCGAGGATTAAGGCCCTCGTAGCAGCCCTCTCGGAGATCAATATAGATGAGGTGTTGAAGAGCGCGATAGCGATGCCGCTCGCGCCAGTAGCCGCCGCTCCAGCAGCAGCACCATCAGAAGAGAAGAAGCCGGAGGCGAAGGAGGAGAAGAAAGAGGAGGAGAAGTCCGAGGAGGAGGCCTTGGCAGGGCTGAGCGCGCTCTTCGGCTGAGATCCGCGGCCTCGGCAAAACCCTTTATTACAACCTTTTATCGGGAGAAAGGCTTGGAGCGAAAGTTACGATGCTCTAGGTGAGAGGCTTGAGGTTCGGGCCCGAGGAATATTCTCTAAACTTCCTGAGGGAGCGCGGCTATGCTAGGAAGCGCTGTATTAGCTGCGGCGAGCACTTCTGGACCCTCAACCCAGATAGGGTGGTTTGCGGCGAGTCTCCATGCGAGCCCTATCGATTTGTCGGCAAGAGCTTGACCAGGCGGAGAATGAGCCTCCGCGAGGTTCGAGAAGCATTTCTCAATTTCTTTGAAAGGAGGGGTCACGCGGTAATCGCGCCATACCCGGTCGTGGCCCGATGGAGATCCGACATATTCCTAACAGACGCGAGCATAGTCGATTTCCAGCCATTCGTCACGTCGGGCATAGCTCCTCCGCCAGCGAACCCCCTGGTCATAAGCCAGCCATGCATAAGGCTCGTCGACATAGATAAGGTTGGGCTGACGTTCGGCAGGCACCTCACGATCTTCGAGATGGGAGGCGCTCACGCCTTCAACTACCCCGACAAGGAGGTTTACTGGAAGGAGGAGACAGTTCAATACTATCACGAGTTCGCGCAGGAGGTATTCGGCATACCAGAGGAGGAGATAATCTACAAGGAGGGCGTGTGGGCTGGCGGGGGCAACGCTGGGCCATGCTTCGAGGCGATTTCATATGGGCTCGAGGTCGCGACCCTCGTCTTCATGCAATACAAGACCGCTGATGGAGATCTCGTGAAGCTCCCGATAAGGACTGTTGACACGGGTTATGGCATGGAGCGGTTCACATGGCTTACTCAGGGGACGCCGAGCTGCTTCGACGCGATCTATGGGAAGCTTTACCCGAGGCTCAAGGAAATAATCGAGATCCCAGAGGTTGATGGAGAGCTCCTGATCAGATATTCGCCCTACACGGCTCTCGTAGTGCCGAAGGCAGGGATGACGATCGCGGAGGCGAGGAGGAGGATCTCCGAGGCCTCGGGAATCCCTCTTGAGACGATAATGAGCGAGATCGCGCCGCTCGAGAAGATCTACGCCTCGCTAGATTTCACTAAGTCGATAGCATTCATAATGAGCGAGGGCGTCGTCCCATCGAATGTGAGGGTCGGATACTTGGCGAGGCTCCTCATCAGGAAGGCTTATAGGCTTCTCAAGGATCTCGGATACGAGGACAAGCTCATAGACCTGATAAACCTCCAGATAGACTACTGGGGCGAGGACTTCCCGCACCTGAGGGCGATGAGGGACGAGACTATAGACATAATCGAGCATGAGGTGAGGAAGTTCGAGGACACGATAGCGAAGGGCGTGAGCTACATCGAGAGGGAGCTCGCGGAGATGAGGAGGAGCGGCGCAGCCGAGGTTCCCACAGAGTTCCTCATCAAGGCATACGATGAGAGGGGGATAACGCCGGACATCGTGAAGCCCGTGGCGGAGAAGCTCGGAATGGAGCTCAGGATCCCGGAGAACTTCTACGAGCTGGTGGCATCCAGGCACTTGAGGGAGGAGCCGGTGAAGGCAGCAGATGAGGCGCTGAGGATGCTCGAGGAGGAGTTCAGAGATCTCCCGTCAACTGAGAAGCTATATTACAAGGATCCGAGCATGCTCGAGTTCGAGGCGAGGGTTCTAAGGGTTCGCGGAAATAACGTCGTCCTAGATAGGACATGCTTCTATCCCGAGGGCGGGGGAGCGGTATCAGATCAAGGAACGTTGAGGCACTCCGGAGGAGAATGCAGGGTGCTCGATGCCCAGATTCTCGAGGGCGGCGTCATAGTCCATAAGATTGATGGGCCTCCGCCGGCTGAGGGCGAGCTCGTCAAGGGCTTCGTTGATCGGGCGCGCAGGTTCTCGCTCATGAGGCATCACACGGCGACGCACATAATCTTGGGCGCCGCTAGGAGGGTTCTCGGGAAGCATGCATGGCAGGCTGGAGCTAGGAAGGAGCCCGAGCTCGCGAGGCTTGACATAAGCCATCATAGGAGGCTTAGCGCCGAGGAGATCACGCGGATAGAGGAGGAGGCCAACAGGATAGTGGCCGCCAGAATACCCGTCAGGATAATGGAGATGGATAGGAATGAGGCCGAGAGAAGATACGGGTTCCAGCTTTATCAGGGTGGCGAGGTGCCGTCGGCGACTATAAGGGTCGTGGAGATACCGGGATGGGATGCCGAGGCATGCGGAGGTCTCCACGTCGAGAACACGGAGGACGTGGGCCTGATAAAGATAATCAGGACTGAGAGGATACAGGATGGCGTTGAGAGGCTCGTATTCGCGGCCGGGCCGGCGGCCCTACGATACATCCAGCAGAACTGGATCCTGACATTGAGGATCGCGGAGAAGCTCGGAGCACCCGTCGAGGCAGTTGAGAAAGTGCTGGATGAGACGCTATCGGAATTGAAGAGGCTCAGATCTTCCGTTAGAAGGCTTCTCTCAGCGGCCGCGGAGCTGAGATATCGCGAGCTGAAGGAGAAGCCCATGAACCTGAGCGGCATAAAGATCTATACTGCGCGTGAGCTCGAGGATGATAGAGACTATGTACTCATGATCTCGGATAAGCTCCTAGAGGGCGATGAGCCCGCGTGCTTTATCGCGGCATATGGCGGTGAGAAGCCCCACCTCCTGATTACGGCGAATGAGGCGGCGGTGAGATCCGGGGTTCACGCTGGAAAGCTCGCGTCAATTATAGCCGGGGAGCTCGGCGGGAAGGGAGGGGGAAGAGATAGGCTCGGGCAAGGAGGCCTCGGCAAAGATGTCTCTGAGGCGAGATTGGTCGAGGTATCAGCGAGAGCTTTGCGCCAGCAGCTGAATAAGTCTTAGAAATTGAAATTTTTACTCGAGCTTTGCGGCCGCCTTGAGCGCCTGAGCTCTTCTCTCCGCGAGCATTATTATATCTCTGATAATCTCCTTGGACGGAATCTCGGCCTCTATTGCCAGTGCTCTGGCCTCTAGCGCGCCCTTCACGAGGAGCGGGATCACGGTCTCCCTCGTAACGTAGCTTATCTCCATCGCTAGCCCGAGCGCCCGGAGGTGGGCCGACTTAACCTCCTCGGCGATCTTCTCGAGATCCAGCTCGAGCTGCTCTCTTGTGAGCAGGACTCCATCCTCGAAGGCCTTCTCGATGCTTATCCCCTTGAGAACGGCCTTGATGTCGAGTTTTGCCAGGAGGGAGGCGAGCTCCGGTGAGATCACATCGCCCTTCCTTGCGACGACGGTATCCCTGGCTATCCAGATCTGGCCGCCATCGATCCTCGTCGGGATCTTAAGCTTTCCGAACTCGCTTAGAATCGGACCTGGCGGAAGCCCGGTATTCATCTCCGGAACGACCACGTCGAAGTCCGCCTTCTCGCCTGCTCTAGCATGCATAGGTATCCTATTCTTATCCAGAATTATCTTGAGCTTGAAGGCGCTGGTATTCGAGAAGATGAAGCCCGCAGGCTCCTTGATGTCCTCGACCAGGGCTTTGAGCTCCGGCCTGCCAGCTTTCTCAGCCGCCTTGATGAAGAGATTCTTCTTTGCGATCTTTATCACGGCGATCCCCCGAAGCTTCCTCCTCATCTCATGGAGCAAGTTTGCTCTCAGGCCGACGAGCCTGAATATCGCAACGATCCTATTAGATGCTAGGAGCTGGGCCAGCTCCTCGACTATCCTGACTTTTCGCTCTGGAACTCTTCGAGCCCTCTTGACAACGGCTTCGGACGACAAGACCCCCTCACCGGCTTTAAGCCTAGATTTAACCCCTATTTCTAGGATTCCTCCAGCTCGACCTTGATGGGTTCGCCCATAGTCCTCTTGATGTAGATCGACTGTATGTTTCTGAATCTCCTCTCAAGCCTCTCAGCGATCTTTGAGATGACGGCTGCCGCGTTCTCGGCCAGCGATTTCGAGTCCATGTCCTCCGTCCCGATCAAGCACATGGCCTGCGGATTCTTTCTCACGTTGATTACAACACTCCTCTTCAAGCTTCTGACGAGATCCGCTAGATCAACTCCTTGTGGAATCGGATGAGGCCTCTTGCCCCGCCCGCCCAGAGCTGCTCCGAGAGCCTTCGCCGCGAGCCCCATCATCGCCGGCTCAACCAAGAAAAAGTCATACTGCGATGCAATTTTCTTGGCCAGCCTCTTATTACCCACAAGAGCCTCGAGCTCATCCTTACCGATTATCCTATCGATCTCCGGGATCTTCTTCGCCTCCGTCGCCAAAGCGGGGCCAGCGATGAGGCAGATCTTAGCCGGCTTGCCTCCCCTACCATGAGGAAGCTCGACCACCTCGTAGATCCTGTTCTCAGGCTTCTTCAAATCTATGTCCTGCAAATTCACTATCAGCTCGATCGATTGCTTGAAGTTCCTAGGCTTGCCGGCTTGCCTCGCCTTCTCCATCACCTTGACAAGTGGCTCTTCGAGTGTTCTAAGCATTTCCCAGCTAACGGCTGGGCTGGAGGATTTAAGGATATAGTTGCTCTTCGGCTAGGAGGGTGAGATCCTCTGCCGCAGCTCAGGATTCCTCATACTTCCTGATGAGGTCGTCGTATGCGCCGGCATCAACCTCTTTGAGCACTTCTTTAGCCCTCTTTCCACCGACAGTTATCCCCATGCTAAGGCATGTGCCTAGAACCTGCTTGACTGCCGCCTTCAGGGTCTTAGCGCGCATGCCCGGCATCTTGATCTTCGCTATCTTGACTATCTGCTCCATGCTGAGGTCTGCGACGAAGTCGCGATTCGGCTGCGATGAGCCCTTCTCGATGCCGGCCTCCTTGACTAGGAGAGCGGCTGTTGTGGGAATTCCAACCTTAACCTCAAACGTCTTTGTATCCGTGTTCACCACAACCTCGACGGGAACTCTCATGCCCTTGAACTCCGCGGTTCTCCTATTAATCTCCTCAACGATTTGAAGCACGTTTACTCCAAGCGGGCCCAGAGCAGGGCCTATCGGCGGCCCAGCCGTGGCCTCGCCGCCCGGAATGAGGAACTTCAAGGTCTTCTCGGGCATCTCCCTCTAAACCTCCTTCTCCTTTATCACTCTAACCTGGTCCGCTGGCACCGAGATCGGGATGACGAACGCGGCGTCAGCGGGCTCTATAGTCACCTCATTTTTAGGTTTATCTATCCTGATTATCTTGCCGCTTATTCCCTGAAGCGGTCCGGAGATTATCTCCACGATATCTCCAACCGAGAGCATTTCTATGGTCGGCTTCTCGACCAAGTGGATCACGATCTCCTCCTTCTTAACGGGCAGTATCGACCCCGTCTTCACGTGCTTTATCCCCTGCACGAGCACCGAGATCTTATCCCTGCTCTCGGCTTCTACGAAGATGTATCCCTTGATATCCGGCAGTATGATGATCGAGTATACCCCCTGCTGCTCGGGGGACGTGATCCTGGATTCAAGTATCCTGGCAACATTCCTCTCCTGGCCTGCCGTGACCTTTACCACGAAGAACTTTGACGATTTGCGCTGAACCTCGGAGTGTCCTTCCATCTCCCTCACGCACCCTGAATTACTAGAGCTAGAAACTTGATCACGAATGTTATGAGCCCTATCGCCGCAACCCCTATCGCCACGATCTTCATGGCTTGCGTGAACTCCCCCCTAGTAGGCTTTCTAGCTAGCTTGATCGTGGTGGCCGCGGATCTGAGAAAGCCCCTAAGCCCCATCCCGTCGAAACCCGAGCAATCCATCATATATGTTTAGCCTCAGCCCTCAATGCTTTTAATCCGGGAATATTCATCCCTCGTGGAATGGATTCTCACAAGGGATCCTTAGATCTGGAGTCTGTTCTGGAGAGCGTTGCCTCGCCCATGAGGCTGAGGATCTTGAAGGCTCTAGCGGGCCGGAAGCTGAGCTACACGGAGCTCGTGAAGGCCGTTGGGCTCAATAGGGATAGGGATGCCGGCAAATTCTCCTACCACCTCAAGAAGCTTCTCGCCGTTGGGCTCGTGGAGGTAGAAGCACCTACGGGGAAATACGTGCTATCGAGCAGGGGGGCCAGGATCCTGAGCGCCTTAGAATCCATTGAGGAGGAGCTGAGGGATAAGAGCCGGATGATGGTGAGAAGGAGCAATCAGATAGTCGAGCCATTTGATAGAAGCAAGATAGCCGAGGCCCTGATAAGGGAGGGAAAGCTCCCGCCGAAGCTAGCGAGCGAGATAGCTGCAGTTGCCGAGAGGAAGCTCCTCGACCTCAGGATAGAATACCTTTCAGCCCCCCTAATCCGCGAGCTCGTCAACGCCATCCTCTTGGATATGGGCTTGGAAAAATATAGGCATAGGCTCACGAGGATAGGCATGCCCCTACATGACGCCGAGGCGCTTTTCAGAAGAGCCTTGGAGAGCGGGGACTGGATGCTTTTCACCCAAGAAACATCCGGCGCCATAATGAGGGAGTACCTGCTATTGGGATTTCTCCCGAGAAGCATCTCGGACATGCACCTCAGCGGAAAGATCGACATATATCCGATATCCGGCTGGCTCTCATGCTTATTCTCGAAGGCGATTAAACTCGATTCGGAGGAGCTGGTTAAATCCGCGATGAAGTTATGTTCCTCAATATTCCACATCAAGCACGAGATAAGGCTCCTGGGATCTGAGGCCGGCGTCAAGCAGCTCATCTCATCGCTGCCGGACAAGCTACCCGGGAGGCGGATAATATCCACCGAGGCCTTTGACGATATTATGAGGTTTCTTCAGGAGATCTCGAGAGACACAAGATCCAGCATCGGGGTAATATTCGACTGCGGAAAGCATGATATCCGGGATATAGCTTCGGTGAGCAGGCAGTTGTGGAAGCTCGGAATCCCGCACGCATACGCGCTATCCGGTGAAACTTATTTCACAGGGTTCCGCCTAGATGAAGATTGCCGGGCGATCCACTCCATAATCACGTTGAATGCGCTTAGAGCCGCCATGGAGGGCGATGGCGACCTGGAGGGGATGATCTCGAATCTCAGAGGATGGCTGAAGAGCATTTTACCAATCATCAGGAGGGGATTAATGCTTGCGGGGAGATTTCATGGCGAGAGCAAGCCCTGCTCCATGATCGCATTGAGCGGCTTGATCGAGGCCGCGAAGCTTATGGCGAGGGGCAAGTCGGCGACAATAGAGGAGGCTGTGGAGCTGGAGCTCGCCGCGCTGAGGGAGCTGTCAAAGCTCATGCAGCAGGCGAATGACGTGATGCTCGTTGGCAGATGCCCCATCTCAGCCGCGAAGCGATTCTTCCACCTAGACTCGCAGAGACACGACAATGAGTTATTGAGGAACCTCACACGCGGAGCCAAAGCATACAGCTTGACCCCGATTCCTGAACTGAGCGAGTTCAGGAGCCTGGATTCATGGATTGAGCCCGCCAAGCAGATGGTACAGAATCTTAATGGCGGGTTCTGCCTGTGGATGAGGCTGAGCAGGCTTCCGAGAACCCTGAGTGAGGCGATATACATTGCCGAGGAATTAAGGAAATACAATAAGCATGGCGTAATAGTAGTCACATGAGTGGTTAATGCCTCCTTGACTTGAGTAGGAGTATTGCTTTTGCGAGGTCGCCATTGGCCTCTATCAGGGCGCTTCTCGCCTCCTCCTCGCTGACGCCGGCCTGAGCCGCCACGAGAATCACGTCCTCGCTCGACGGCTCATACCTTTCCTCAACTCTTCCCTCCTCCGATATCTCGCCGCCAATTATCTGGAAGACGCTTTCGTTCTCGAGCTTCATCTCCAGGACGTTGGCATCTTGGATCGTGATAATCTTATCTTCGAGCTCGATTATGATCTTGCTGGCCCTGCCGAGCTCCTTAACATCCAAGCCCAGGCTGCCAAGCATCTTCGCCTGCAGGCGCCTCAACTGCCTCGGGGAGACGCGCTTCATCGCTCACGAGTAAGCTGAACCTCAAGGAATTTAAGATTACTTTTCGATAAAGCCCATGCTCGGGAAAGTTCTCCCAGCAGGCTGATTTATTGCCGAGCCTCCTAGTCTTTCCTTACTCTCCTTATCTTGATGACCGCGCCCGCCCTAAGCTCCCTCATGATCCGCGATGAGGTAATGGCTCTTCCGACGGCTATGAGCTTCCCATCGCCTGACTCCACCAGAACCTCCTCCCCCGGCCTTATCCCCTCAGAGCAGTACTCGATATCAGCCGCTAGAGGGTTCATGCCCCTGCTCACGCGCTCTACACCCGATTCCCGCAACACCACCCTCGGCGCCCTCTCCCCAAGAATCTCCTTAAGCCTCTCAGCACCCTTGAGGCTTAGAGCTATCATGTTATCCGGGTACCTGATGGTCGCGATAATCTCATCATCTAACCGGACGTAGCGCGGTCTCCCAGTCCTCTTCGATAGCTCGACGACGCATCCTTCGGGGAAGAGCCTCTCACCCACTCCCCTCCCAAACTGATAGTCGGCCATATCGCGGACTATTCGGAGAAGCAGGTCACCTGATGACCCTGAAGCACTCATTATTGAACTTCCTCCTTATCTTCTCGGCCAGCTGAATGGGCATCTCGGCCCTAAGCCTGATAAACTCATTCTCGTAGTTAAGGAGATCCACCTTGGAGCTCCTGAATATCTCGTTGAGGATCTTGGCCGTCTCATCGTTGTAGGGAAGCGTGGTCTCGACCTTGATGAAGCCTCTCAGGAGCTCGGAGACCTTTTTCTGAAGCTCATCTAGGCCCCAACCGTATTTCGCGGATATGACGACGCGCGGCAGGTCTAGGTCCAGCTCGCTGATTCTCAGCTCGATCTCATCGCGGTCGAGGAGATCGGCCTTATTCAGCACTAGGAGCACTGGGACCTCGTGCGCCCCGATATTGTAAAGCGTCTGGAGCGATGTCGTGATCTTCTCCCTCAGCTTCTCCACGGGGTCCGATGCGTCGGCAACGAGCAGTATCAGGTCTGAGAGTGCTATCTCCCTGAGGGTCGCGTAGAATGCTTCCACGAGCAGGGTTGGGAGGTTCTTGATGAATCCGACGGTGTCGGAGAGGAAGACGGGCTTCCCCGCGATCCGGACGATTCTCGTGGTGGGCGTGAGCGTTGTGAAGAGCTTGGAATCCACGAGAACATTCTCCATCGTAAGCGCGTTAAAGAGCGTGGACTTCCCCGCATTCGTGTAGCCGGCGAGAGATATCAGCGGCAGGCCCCGCTTCCTCCTCTCCAACCTGATGAGATCCATGTGCTTCTTGAGGCTCTCGAGCTTCCTCGCTATCGAGACCATCCTCCTGTGAATCTCATCGTAGTAGATGTCCGCCTCATATGCTCCTAGTCCATGGAATCCAGGCTGCTCGCCCTTCTTCGCCAGCCTCACCTTCTCCTTCGCCCTAGAGAGCTCATATTTCAGCTCCGCCAGCTTTATCTGGAGCTTGGCCTCAAGGCTGCTAGCGTGAAGGCTGAATATCTCGAGGATCAGCTTTGTTCTCGTCAATATCGGGACCTTGAGCTCCTTGGCGAGATTGTATTCTTGGACGGGCTTCAGCTCATTCTCGAAGACCACCTTCTCTATTCCAAGCATCTCGACGGCTCTCTTCAGCTCCTCGACCTTCCCCGGGCCGATGTGGTACTCGGGGTGAGGGGGCCTAACCTGCTTCAGCTCATAAACCACCTCATAGCCCGCGGTTCTACAGAGCTCCTTAAGCTCGCTAAGATTATCATCCTCGCCTCTATCAACTCGATGAACTATTGCAACCCTCAAAGCTCCGCCTTCAAGCATTATCCCCGCAAGCCGGCCTTAAAACCTTGATCCTCCTAAAGCTCCCGCTGCCTCTTCTTGATGAGGTCTCCGAGGCTCACTCCGCCGGAGGCTCCGGGCTTAGCTAGATACCTCCTGAGCTCCGAGGATGGCTCCTCTTCAGCCGGCACCAGAAGCCTTATCTTCAGGAACCTCTCGAGCTTTCTCGCGAGCTCTATTGATGGCCTGAGCTCGCCGTGCTCGATCTTCTTTATCACGGTCGCCTTCTCGCCTATCTGGCTGGCCAGCTCCTCCTGTGTCAAGCCCATTCGAGACCTAGCTTCCTTAACAAGCTCACCATAATTCTCGACGAGCTCGAGGTCCTCGCCTGGCAAAGATCCACCGAGCCGTCTAGCTCTCCCCATATTCAAGCTATGGTGTCATCGATTCGCTAATAAGTCTAGCCCAAATAATGGATTATGTTAATAAGGGAGGTCGTGGCGGGTCTCGGGCAGGATGGGCGATCCGAAGAGACCTAGGAAGCAGTATGAGACTCCGAGTCATCCCTGGAAGGCAGATAGGCTGGCCGCCGAGCTACAACTCGTCGGAGAATATGGCTTAAGAAATAAGAGAGAGCTATGGAGAGCTCAGACGATATTGAGGAAGATCAGGGCCCATGCTAGGAGGCTATTCGGCTTAACCGGCGAGGAGCGGGCCAAAGAAGAGCGCATCCTCATGGGAAGGCTTTACAGGATGGGGCTCGTCGACGAGAATGCTACGGCCGACGACGTCCTAAAGCTGACCGTGAGAGACATTCTTGAGAGAAGGCTTCAGACAGTGATCTACAAGCTCGGGTTCGCGAGGACGATCTACCAGGCGAGGCAGCTTATCGTCCACGGCCACGTCTATGTTGGCGACAGGAAGGTGCGATCGCCCAGCTACCATGTGATGAGGGGCGAGGAGAGGCTTATCAGGGTCGCTCTACCAGTAGCCGCGCAAGCGAGCCAAGAGAAAGGTGAGGAGCGATAGCATCCACCCTCGCTCAAGACCTCGCAATGTAGATCAGGTGCGGTAGAGCCTGGAGGAAGTTCTCTAGCGCGAGCCTCACCGCCGCCGGTGATCCGGGCAGACACATTATGGCCTTTCCACGAGCTACTCCCATCACGGCTCTGCTAAGGATAGCAGCCGCGCCTATCTCCTGGAAGCTGAGCCAGCGGAAGAGCTCGCCAAAGCCCTCCACCTCCTTCTCGAAGAACGGCTTAACAGCCTCTATCGTCACATCTTTACTCGAGAAGCCGGTTCCGCCGATGAAGATTATCGCGTCCAAGCCCTCGCTCTCCAAAAGCTTCTCTAGAACTGTCCTCACGGCGCTGATATCGTCGTCCACGAGCTCCCTGACCGCGACCACGTGGCCGACCCCGCTTATCATTGCGGCCGCGAGGCCCTGCGACTCATCCGTGTAAGGCTTGCCCTCGCGCATCGCGGCATATCTCGAGCTGCTGACAGTCACTAGGGCGAATCTTAGAGTTCTGGGCGCGCGGCTCTCGTGCTCATGAACAGGCGAGGCCAGGATTCACCCCTCCTTAATCTTCTCCACGACCTTTATCGACGAGATCTCGGTGGATGGATACTGCCCCGACTCATCCTTTTCATACCTCTTGACGACGTCCCATATGTTGAGGAGGGCTATTGAGGCGGCGGTCAAGGCCTCCATCTCGACGCCGGTCTTCTCGTGCGCGAGGACCCTAACAACAACCTCAACGCCATCATCCATCACGTTAAGGTTCACGTCAACGTGCTCCAGCTTTAGCGGGTGGCATAGGGGGAGCAGAAGCGGGGTGAGCTTCGCGGCATTTATCCCAGCGAGCCTCGCGACCTGGAGCGGGTCACCCTTCTCCAAGTCCCCGGACCTGATTCTTCGAATCGTCTCGGGCTTGAGCCTGATAAACCCCCTTGCAACCGCCTCTCTCCTAACAACATCCTTCCCCGATATGTCCACCTGCCTTATCTCCGCCATATCTGGTCCGAGCGATGATGGCCGCGCCGGGTTAATTACCCTTCCGCGCAGAGGCGATGGAAATACTCTTAAAGAATCTAGTAGATCCTCATCCGATGAAGATACTTTACGCTCCTTGGAGAATCGCCTACATAAAGTGGTTCTCTAAGAAGGAGAGAGAGTGCTTTCTCTGCGATGCCTCACGCGAGGAGGATGATGCGAGGAGCCTCATCGTCTACAGGGGCCGCTCATGCTTTGTGATCCTCAACAAGTACCCCTACAATAATGGCCACCTGATGATAGCGCCATGCAAGCATGCAGGGAAAATCTCGGATCTCGGGGATGATGAGTTGCTCGAGCTCATTGAGCTCCTCAAGCTCTCTATTGCAGCATTGGAGGCGGAGTATAAGCCCGATGGATTCAATGTTGGGCTGAATCTGGGGAGGGCCGCGGGAGCCGGGCTCGAGGAGCACATCCACCTCCACGTTGTACCGAGATGGTTTGGAGACACGAACTTCATGCCCGTTCTGGCAGACACGAAGGTGGTTCCCGAGTCTCTGGAGGAGAGCTGGAGAAAGCTCAGAGACCGGTTTCGGAGCCTGAAGCCCTCATCCTGACCGCGTCATAGTGGGGCGAGGATGGATTGGCTATGAGCGAGACCCTGCTCGGCCTATCCTCCGCGAGATACTCGTATCCCAGAGCATCGGCGAGCTTCATGGCGAAAGGCCTAATTTCGTCAAGAGATGGCATCGCCTCTCTCCCCATTCTCATCTGGGACTCGCCGACGTGCATGTAGCCTTTACACTCGATGAAATCTGGCTCAGCAATCCTAATGAGCTCCGCATATTTTTCGGGATGTTCAATGGTGTAGCCGTTGATCATTATGAGCCTCACGACCTTCACGGATTCTTGAAACTCATTCATGGCTTCAAGGCTCCTCATCAGCCTCTCCCAGCTATCCGCGATCAATGGTCTGCAGACCCTCCTATGAGTCTCTGGATCAGGTCCGTAAAGGCTGATGTACAGGTTTGTTGGCTCGGCGCTCTGCTCCATGAGCTCTCTAAGCCTCTCGGGGTTAGTGCCATTCGTAACTAGGAAGGCGGTCATACTCCTGGATTTGATCAGCTTTATCAGGTCGGCGAGATAAGGATACATTGTCGGCTCGCCGTCGAGGGAGATCGCGACGTGCCGCGGCTCCAATGCCTCCTGGAAAAGCTTCCTATCAACGATCGGATTACCCTTGAAACCGGAAAGGAGCTGCCTCTGCTCGCGAATCAAGTCATCGAGTATGTCCTCCGGCCTATCCCACTCCTCCCTAATGCCCGTTACGCGGTTTATCGTGTGATGCCTCCAGCAGAAGATGCACATCATGTTGCAATACTGGAGCGCTGGGGTCATCTGAAGGCATCTATGGCTTCGAATGCCATACCACGTCTTATAGCAGTTCTTGCCACCCCTTAAGACGCTCCTCGTCCAGTGGCATATCTTGACGGCTGAGTGCCTTCCCACGATCCTGTAACCTACTCTCCTCAGCCTCGCGAGCTCAGCCTTCACGATCTCAACAGGCTCCGCGGGCATGGATCCCGGTAATCCCGCCACCGCATTCACGAGTAGGCTCAGAACTTCATAAATATGTTCCAGAGCCGGTGATCCGGGCGTGCTGGAGAGCAAAATATATGAGCGGCGAGCCCCATGTGCGAGCTATGTCCAGCCTGAAGAGGAAGCTCAGAAGCGGGGAGATAGCTCTCGGGACTTGGATAACGATAAACCATCCGGATATCGTTGATGCTTTATCAGAGCTCCCGCTAGACTGGCTCGTCTTCGATATGGAGCACGCGCCCCTCGAGATATCGGATGCCGAGATTCTGCTCATGCCCCTCAGGGGATCAGACATCTCGCCTATAATCAGGGTTCCATGGAATGATATGGTGATCATAAAACGGGCACTGGACATAGGGGCCGAGGGAATACTTGTCCCGTGGATCAATAGCCGGGAGGAGGCTGAGAAAGCTGTCAGCTACGCATCCTACCCTCCGAGGGGGCTTAGGGGCGTCGGGCCTAGGAGGGCCGTGAGATACGGCCAGAGAAGTTTCCTAGACTATTACGAGAACTTCGAGAAGAATGAGCGGATAATTATAGTGCAGGTAGAGACTAGGAAAGCGCTGGAGAACTTGGATGAGATCCTCTCGACGCCGGGAATAGACGTGGCATACGTGGGCCCTATGGATCTATCGGTCAGCCTCGGAATACCCATGAGATTCAGCGACGCGAGGTTCCAGGATGCTCTGAAGAATGTTAGGGATGCTTGCGAGAGGCACGGCGTTACGCCCGGGATACACGCGTTCAGCCCGGAGCAAGCTCAAGAATTCATCTCCCAGGGCTTCAGGTTCGTCGCATTAATGTCCGATCTCGGGCTCATGAGAAGAAGTCTCGCCAGCGCGCTCGCAATGTTAGGTAGGATGAAGGAGGAGGTTAAAGTCGGATACTGAGTCTCGGACAGCCCCCTTAATCCAGTTTCCCCTCCTTGATCGCCTTCAGCAATTTTCTCTCGACCTTGACTAAATCGCTTGACCCGAAGATTTCCTTGAGCCTATTCATCAGTATCATCCCAGAGTATTTCTCCTCGGCAAACTCTCTCGCGAACTCGCCGCTCCAGATTTCATCAGCCTCGCTTTCAACAATTTCCCTAATCACGTCATAATATCTCCTTATCCTAGTTAGCTGGCCGTATTGGCTGGTCCTAGAATGATGCTTCAGCTGCTCTATTAAGCCCTCCTCGGCCATGGCCCTGGCCTGCTCGGCGAGCTCTCCCGAAGCGTAAAGCTCTAGAATCGTGGCCTCGGGTGATGCCCCGTAAATTTTAGTCGCGACCTCGAAGTAGGCTATGATAGAGGCTATGAGAAGCGGGATATACGTGTGCTCGCTCAGAAGATCCAAGAACGCCTCCTCTTCGAAGGATGACTTGAGCGCGGCTCCTCCAGGAAGCCCTATCGCCCCGATGCCCTTCGCGAGGGCCAGAGCATAATCCCATGCCCTCCCGGATGCATTTTGCGCGACGCCAAGCAGGACAGGGTATCCGAGCCCCAGCCTGTGCCTCTCGAGGATTCCCCAGGCGAACATCCTCGGAGCCACCATCACGACATCGGCGCTTGGCGCCGGCTTGATCAGCCCATATGCTATGTTGTAGCCGCTCGCGAAATCCAGTATAAAGAAGCTCTTCCTCCTCAACTCCTCATCGATCTCGCTGTAATAGACTTCGGGGGCAACCTCATCCGGAACCAGCAGCAGCGCGGCGTCGGCTCTTCTAACCGCCTCCCTTATCTCGTAAACCTTGAAGCCGTCGCTCTCAGCTCTCCTCCAATACTCATCCCTCACATTGCCGACTATAACGTTCAAGCCATTCTCTCTGAGGATTTTCGCCTGAACGCTACCCTGATTACCATACCCGATGACGGCTATCGTTAGATCCCTGAGCAAGCTCAGGTCTCCATCAAAGAGCAACTCGGCCACATCGATCACCTCAGAGAATCTTCACCTCACTCAGCGGCCTGACTTTCATGACCTCTGGGTTGAACAGGTTCTCGGGCTTCTCCCCTCTAAGGACCTTTATTATGCCGGTTGCGGTGAGCTCGGCCATCTTACTCCTAGTCTCATGAGAGGCGCTTCCGATGTGCGGCGTGAGGACGACGTTCTCAAGCTTCAGGAGCGGGTCATCGGGATCTATCGGCTCCTTCTCGAAGACATCAAGCCCGGCGCCGGCGATCCAACCCTCCTTCAAAGCCCTGAAAAGCGCCCTTTGATCGATCACCGGGCCGCGAGAGGTGTTAACGAGGATCGCGGTCCTCTTCATGAGCCTGAGCTCCCTCTCGCCGATGAGTCTCCTCGTCTCAGGCGTTAATGGAACGTGGATCGAAACGTAGTCCGATTCCCTCAGGAGTCTCTCTAGCGGAGCATACTCCACGCCGAGCTCCTCCTCAACCTCCCTCATCCTGACGACATCATAATAGAGGACCTTCATGTTGAAGCCCTTAGCCCTTCTTGCTACAGCCTGCCCAATTCTCCCGAGGCCTATTATCCCGAGAACCTTCCCATAGACATCATATCCGAGCATCATCGTGGGCGCCCACGGGATCTTCCAATCACCCCTCCTTATGCAGGAATCCCCTTCAACGATTCTTCTGGCAGCCGCGAGTAGGAGCGCCCACGTGTGATCCGCCACGGTCTCCGTCAAAACACCGGGAGTATAAACGACGTATATCCCCTTCTCAGTCGCGTAATCGACATCTATGTGATCGACGCCGACGCTCATCGTCCCGATTACCCTGAGCTTTTCAGCCCTATCGATCAACTCCCTATCAATGGTCTCGCTCAGCGTGCAATAGATGGCATCAGCATCTTCGATCATCTTGAGAAGCTCATCTCTAGTCGGCGGAGGAGCCTCATCCCTATATACGACCTCGCAATACTCCCTCAGAATCTTCACCCCTATCTCCGGAATCCTGCGAGTAATATACACCCTCGGTCTCATTGTATGCCACCTTCAATAACTCGCGGATATAAGCGTTAACCCCAGAGATCCAGAATTTCTTCGAGGATCTTCCTGCTCGAGGCCGCGATGACGCCGTATTTCCCGGTATCCAGTAATGATGGATTGTCCTTGCCGAGGATCTTGTAAGCGCCTCCAGCCCACTTCAATAAGTGCACGGACGCGGCGAAATCCATGAGCTTAAGATCCCTTGAGAAGCATGCGAAGGCATCAGCTCTTCCCTCCAAGATATACGCTATCTCAAGGCTGGCCGCGGCGAAGAACCTAGTATTCTTAGCTCTCCTAATCAGCCTAATGCTCAGCTTCGTCGGATCATAAGAATCCTCAGAATCCTTCGTTAAGCTTGCTAGATCTAGGAATACCAACGCGTCCGAGAGTCCGAGTCTTCTCCTGATGCGTGGAGATTCACCGTTTACGCTAACCCCATCCTCATCTCCTAGATAAATTTTCTCGGAGAAATGGTCTATCACGCCAGCTACGATGGCGTCCGATAAGTATGGCCCCTTG
This sequence comes from Candidatus Wolframiiraptor sinensis, assembly GCA_023268255.1. Taxonomy (GTDB): domain Archaea; phylum Thermoproteota; class Nitrososphaeria_A; order Caldarchaeales; family Wolframiiraptoraceae; genus Wolframiiraptor; species Wolframiiraptor sinensis. The sequence continues at coordinate 78,528 of JALNJX010000002.1, read as the reverse complement.
GCGAGCAGGATCGCGGATGCACAAAAAGGAAGCCCATTAGCGACATTATTGCTACCATCAACGGGATCGATCAGCGCATAAATCTCCGGATCGCGGCACTGGATCTCTCCAACTTCCTCGGAGATTATGTAAGCATTTTCAAGAGACGATTTCAGATGGCCTATAATCGCCTCCTCTGTTATTAGATCAAATTGATGTGAATGATCCCCGAAGCTCCCTCGCCCCTTCACTCTGGTTAAGCCTCTGGCGATGCAATTCATTAGAGCATCATGGCCCCTTAGAAGTGCCTCTCGAATGATATTCTTAAGCACTGAGCGCGGAGGGCTCATGAGCGTGCTCCTCCAAAGGCGTCCCTGACCATTTGCTCCACATCCTCTCTGCTCAGAGGGGCCGCGTAGTTCTCAACATTCCTTCTATAGGATAATCCTTCTTCGACGATTCTCTCCAGCTCCGATTCCGGGATCCCGGCTTCAAGTAGATTCATTGGAAGCCCGGCATAGTTGCGCAGCTCATCCAGCCTTCGCACGAGAGCCCTTGAACACTTCGCCGCATCATCGGATGATATTCCAAGCCCTTGGCATAATGAGATCAATCTTTCGGGAAGCCTCTCCGCGGAGTATCTTATGAGCTGTGGTAGGAAAAGAGCATTAGCTAGGCCATGGGGAACGCCATATTTCTCGGTTAGATAGTATCCGAGCCCATGAACCACGACTGTTCCGGATAGGTTTATCGCCAAACCCGCGACCATGCTAGCATAGAATAACTTCTCCCTGCAAAGAGGATCACCATCATAAGCTCGCGCAAAATTCTCGAGTATCATTTTCAACGCCTCCGCCGAGAACATGTAAGTTGGCTCATTCGACTTGATGTGAAAATATGATTCAATGGCGTGCGAAAGGGCGTCCATGGCCGTATGGGCTAGGACCTCGCGCGGTAGATAGCTCAGAACCTCGGAATCGAGTATGGCCGCGATGGGGACCAAGTTATCACCCAAAACTACATTCTTCCTATACTCATAACTGATGACGGCGTACTTCGTTACCTCACTCCCTGTGCCGCATGTTGTTGGAATAGCGATCACGGGCGAGACATCGTGCTTGACCTCAACCGGATAAAAGTAGTCCCTTATGCTTTTACCGCTCATCGCTACGACGGCTACGCCTTTAGCGGTATCCAAGGCGCTTCCACCTCCAAATCCAACCACAAAATCCACCTCACGCTCTGCCGCGATTCTTCCAGCCTCATCCACGATGCTCGCGGATGGATTGGGCTCAACTCTATCGAAAACTATAACCTCTTTCACGCCAGCGGATTCGAGAAGTCCCTTGAGCTTATCCAGATACCCCGAGCTTCTCGCGAATCTTTTACCGGTAATCAGCATACACCTGCCACTTAAACCCAGATCGGATATTATCTCCGGAATCTTCTCAATCCCTCCTCTTTCAAAGAGTAGCTTTCTCGGAAATGCTCCGGAGAAATTCATGAATCAATCTGGCCCAGGATTTTTGATACCGCTATTTCTACATTTCGCATTTTTCACCGAGGCCCAGAGTGTCTCAGGACCATATCGCCCACTCCAACTCCTAAAACCTCGGCAATAACAGGGCATTTAACGATCAGTAAAAAGAAAGACCCGGCCTCATCCTCGAAAATCTCGAAGTTCGCCTGACCCTTAAAGATCACGAGATCATGTTTCTCAATCCACTCTTTAACCTCATCGCTTCTGAAGCTTGGCGCGCTTCCGCTTCCATCACCTATTAGCATGAAAGAGGAGTTCCAGATATTATCGATGCCGATTTCCTTCGCGTCCTTCAGAGTGACGTCATTTACGAGCGGTTTTTCCTTAACCACTAATCTCACTTCCTCAAATGGCATTCCCCTAACCTCTATCATGGTCTCGATTAGAAGTCTATCAAATACTGCTTCACCAGCGTTGTCGAGAAAGTAGAGTAATGAGCTTGATTTCATAACAGCCCTTCTAAAAATCTCGTAATCTTTTATTACGAGATCTTCGGAAGCCTTCCTAAATGGTTGCTCTAGATCGACCTTATCATAGGGGCCGAAGTCTATGAGGTTCCCTGCTATGGCGAGCCTCACAGCAGCCTCCAGCGGATCAGCAGCGCTCCTCACACTCGCCTTCAAATCCGCATAATGCTTCAAAACAGCCGAATTGCTCTTCCTCTTAATCTCCTCATATGGGTCCTTGACCCTGGTTACCTCCTCAATGACCCGCTGGGCGATGTAAGATAAGTCAATGGGCGCTTCATCCCAAGTAATGTTGCTGAGCCTGCGAGCCAGCTCGCACACCGCTAAGCGTTGAAGCCTGAGATTTTGCGTCGCAAGCTTCACCATTCTAACTCCTGTTGAAAGCGTGCATGGAAGGCACTCCAGCCTAATCCTGAGCATTTGACCACCCCCTACCTCCTCCTAATCGCCTTTTTCTCTAACGCCCTCCTAGACCTCTCATAAAGCTTGGGCCAAGCCTTAGCAATCTCCCTTTCAACAACCCTAGCCAGAAATTCACTTATACTAAACCTGGGCACAGCGCTCTTCCAGTAGTTCAGGACGCAGCTAGCAACTGGGGAATAGAAAGCAAGCCTGGGCTGATCCATGGCCCTCTCCACAGCCTCCCTGAAAAGCCTCTCATCAACCTTCTCAAGCCTCCCTGAACGCCTCCTCCCCCCAGCCTTTCTCCCAGCCTCCTCACGCTCACTCTCACGCTCGACACTCAAAACCTTTCACCACAATAAGATTTACCATCAAACATTTAACATAAAAATTTTACTTTAAACAACATTAATCCCGAAAAATATACAATCCCAAATGAATGGAAATAATTCAGCCCACACCAATCCCATAACAATGGGATTAGCCGCCACAACCAACCACAAAATACGCCTAACCCCCCACTTCATCTTATAAAGGAAGGCATTCACGCAACGAGGATCGGTTCCAAATCGGCTGGGGGTCGTACGGTTGTAACAGTAATTCCGGTTAAATGGGATTATAACCGATGTCGCGCTATGCGCGCCTATTTTGCTCATCGAATTAAGTTTACCATTTATGGTTAAAGATTTTTCTTAAACGGTAAACCTTTTCTAATTTTGCATCATCTTCAATTTACTATGTCTTGCATGCGATGTCTGGGGGGTTGGCGAGGGGTCTGTGGAGGTTTGCCTGGGTTGAGTTTTTCTGGGCTTTGGAGGGGGTTATTGGGCATAATATATTAAGGAGCTTTTGTGGGTGTGCGTTAGGAGAGGGCGCTTATGCCGAGGGTTAAGAGGATTAGCGAGGTCTTGGAGATCCTTAGACAGAAGGATTGCATCCGGAACATAGGTACTATTGCTCATGTTGATCATGGTAAGACCACGACTACGGATAGCCTGCTCGCTGCCGCCGGCCTTCTCTCGCCCACGCTCGCCGGCAAGGCTCTCGCCCTCGATTACTTGGAGGAGGAGCAGCAGAGGCAGATGACCATCAAGGCTGCCAACATCTCCCTCTACTATGAGATGGACGGCAAGCCGTATATCATCAACATGATCGATACTCCGGGCCACGTTGATTTCAGCGGCAGGGTTACCCGGGCTCTCAGGGCTATTGACGGCGCGATAGTTGTCGTCGATGCCGTTGAGGGCGTCATGACTCAGACGGAGACCGTTGTCAGGCAGGCTCTCGAGGAGAGGGTCAGGCCAGTCCTCTACATAAATAAGATTGATAGGCTGATAAAGGAGCTTAGATTGACGCCGGAGAAAATTCAGGAGACCTTGGCGAGGATAGTGACCGAGGTTAATAGGCTCATCGAGATGTATGCCGAGCCGGAGTACCGGGAGAAGTGGAAGGTTAGCTTCCAGAATGGGACTGTTGCTATTGGGAGCGCTAAGGATAGGTGGGGATTCACGGTCCCCCAGGCGCAGAAGAAGGGGATAAAGTTCAGCGACGTCATGAAGGCCTTCCAGAACAACGACATCGCATGGCTTCAGGAAAACGCGCCACTTCACGAGGCGATACTGGAGATGGTCATCAATCATCATCCGCCGCCGCATGTCGCGCAGAAATATAGGATCCCGAAGATCTGGAAGGGCGATATAGATAGCGATGTTGGACAGGCGATGCTCAACTGCGACGAGAATGGTCCTCCTGTGATGATCGTCACGGATGTCAAGGTGGATCCTCAGGCAGGCGTAGTCGCCACCGGGAGGCTTTTCAGCGGGACAGTCAAGGAGGGCGATATGATCAAGATCGTCGGCAGGAATATCGCGAAGAGGATCCAGCAGGTAGCGGTCTACATGGGCCCGAACAGGGAGATTGTTGGAAGCTTGCCAGCTGGAAATATCCCGGCGCTCCTGGGAATAGATGAGGCGAGGGCGGGAGAGACGCTCTCGATAGTCGATATGGTGCCATTCGAGTCCCTGAGATATGTATCCGAGCCTGTTGTTACGATCTCTGTTGAGCCGAAGAATAGCAGGGATTTGCCAAAGCTCGTGGACTTCCTGAATAAGCTCTCGATTGAGGATCCGACGCTCGTTACGACCGTAAGGCCCGAGACCGGGGAGTACCTAATAAGCGGCATGGGAACTCTCCACCTCGAGATAGCTCTCACGTGGATAGCTAAGGCGGGCATAGAGGTGATCGCTAGCAAGCCCATAATACTCTACAGGGAGACGGTCTCGAAGAGGGGCAGAGCTTTTGAGGGCAAATCGCCCAACAAGCATAACAGGATCTACCTACAGGTGGAGCCGCTGGAGCCCGAGATAATCGAGCTCATCAGAAAGGGCGAGATCTTCGATGAGATGGATCGAAAGCAGGTGGCTAAGATCCTGAGAGATTATGGCTGGGATGCTGATATGGCTAGAAACGTCTGGTGCATAGATCCCAGAGGCAACATCCTCGTGGACATGACTAAGGGAATCCAGTACTTGCACGAGTCCAAGGCCCTTATAATCGCCGGCTTTCAGGACGTGATGGAGCGGGGTCCGCTGGCCGAGGAGCCGATGAGAGGCATCAAGGCGATCTTGGTGAACGCGGAGCTTCACGAGGACCCTGTTCATAGGGGTTATGCCCAGATAGTTCCTGCCACGAGGCGATCGCTTTACGCCAGCATTCTGAGCGCGGACCCGATTCTCCTAGAGCCGGTCCTGAAGATAGAGGTGAAGACGACCTCCGATCTGCTTGGAGCCGTAACCTCCGTCATATCGAGCAAAAGGGGGAGGATATTGAATGTCGCACAGCAGGAATACATAACCGTGGTGACGGGCGAGGTGCCAGCCGCCGAGACGTTCGATCTGAGCGAGGTGATGAGGAGCGCCACCATGGGCAAGGCCTTCTGGGCGACGGAGTTCTACGCTTGGAAGCCTGTTCCAGCATCCCTAAAAGACAAGATCATACAGGAGATTAGGAAGAGGAAAGGCCTGCCTCCAAAGATCCCCGAGATCTCGGACTTCGTCGAATAGTCCTAGAAGCACTTTCACCCAACCCCCCAAAATATATCCTATAGGCCGCGGCAGAAATTCTCCGGAGAAGGGGTGCTGGAGAGGTCGCCCGGTGGCCGCGAGATCAGGCTGATCTGCAAACTTCAGCCAGGCAGCCGGAGAGTAGATGCTCTCATGAGAGCTCTAGAGGCCGCCGGCTACACCATTGAGGGAAATAGCATTTTGAGGGGCTCGCTTAAAGCCGAGTTTAAGGCGGCCAGCCTCTCGGGCGATGAGGCGATTATCCTCGTTAAGTCTGCGGAGGCCTATGATCTCAAGGACCTCCTAAGCCTCCTCGCCAGGGAGTGCTGGTACATTGACGTTTACTACCACTTGAGGGGTGGGGATGCTTGGGCGGCCGCTAAGAGCCTCAAGATGCAGCTTCCAGGTGATGGCGTTTACAGGTCGAGCGTGAAGCTTTCAGGCGTGGAGCTTAGGGTTGATGCCTACCCGGGGCACGGTGCTTTGACGATCTCCTATAGAGCTGGCTGGAGGGAGGTTAATTCGGGCGCTGTCACGAGAATTCATGAGAAAATTCTCGGAGCGGGGGGCGGGAGAAGCATATTCAGCAGGCTTATGGGGTGGGTTAAATGAGCGAGGAGTATAAGCGGGAGCACGTCTTCGGGCTGGATTATGGGACGAGCGACTTCAAGTTCGGGCCCATAGTACTGGGAGAGACGCCTGAGATCGTCGAGAACAGGGGCTACTTCATCGATAGAAGCTCCCTCATGTCGAGGATAATGGGCGTTAATAGGGAGATCGTCGTGGGCAGGGATATTCCGAGGTTCCTAGAGTCCCGCGAGGACCTGGTGGAGCGGATGGTCTACCCGATGCGGAACGGCGTCATAGCGAAGGACGATGAGCGGGCGTGGAAAGTCATAAAGGAGCTCACAAAGTACGCTTTAGAAAGCTTCGCCCCTCCCGACGAGGAGTTCGAGGGCTTCTACGTCGTCGCGAGCATCTCAGTCGTCTCGCCGAGATACATGTACGAGAGGCTCTTCGAGATCTTCCGAGAGCTCAATCGCGAGAGGGTGCTGGTTAAGGCCGCTACCATAATTCCTCAGCCTCTGGCGGTCGCGATCGCTCAAAAGACCCCGACATGCACGGTGGTCGAGTCCGGCCACGGGAACACCCAGATATGCCCGATCTCCATGTATCCCGTGAGGAATGCTGTTATAGCCTTGAATAGGGGTGGAGCGGCCGCGAACGTGCTCACGATGGAGATACTAAAGGATGCGGGCTATGGCGACCTAGCCAAGGAGGAGAGCTTCGTGAGGCTCGTCAAGGAGAAAATAGGGCTCATTCCGAGGAACCTGGATGAGGCGATCAGATACGCGAGGAGCAATCCAGAGAAGATCAAGGTCTCGCTGAAGATCCCGGGGACGAGGATAAAATTAGTCTTAGATGACATGGCGTGGACCAGGTTCCTGATAGGCGAGTTCGTCTTCAATCCGGGCCACGAGATCTTCCAGAGTTACTTCACGCGTGGAATGCCGAAGCCCAGCGATGTAAAGCTCGGGGACACATACTTTTATGGCATGATGGATATGGCGGAGGCGGTAATAGCATCGATCGAGAAGTGCTCTATCGAGCTTCAGCCCCACCTATACTCCAGAATACTCCTATCGGGCGGCAACTTCAGCTGGAACATCCCCGAGGGTCTCGAGACCGTGGCCGTTAGAGCCGATGAGAAGTTGAAGCAGCTCCTCCTGGAGAAGGAGATAGAGGGGGCAAGTGTCTCGATCGTCGAGGACCCGAAATACTCTGTCTGGAGGGGATGCATAGTATACGGCTACGCGGTTCCACACGACTACGAGTGGAGATGGGAGAGGATGGAGGGGTGGATGTATGTCGCGTAACCGCCTCAAGCCCGAGGATGTTATTTCGGCATTCTACGAGGAGGAGGGATTCTATGAGGTCGAGAGAGGAAGTGATCCCGAGTCGCTCTACTCGAGCAGGCTCATATTATCTGATGGATTCAGGGAGGTGTTCGTGAGCATATTGGATGAGGATGCTTTAATGAGCAAGGGCGCTCTTCAAGATGCCCTCCTGCACGCCGAGAAGATGAAGTCCAAGTTCGATGGAGTCTGCATAGCCATACCGCGAAAATACGCCAAGATGATAGATGAGAACGTCATGATGCTGCATGGCTTCGGGCTGATAATCTACGACAAGATGGGAGCCGAGGAAATAATTCCGCCTAGGCTTGCGATAAGGAGAGAGGGCTCGGAGAAGCAGGAAGTGCGCGAGCAGGCTGCGCTCGCCGGCGCTCAGGAGATCGTCGAGCTGAAGAGGCAGATCTCCAAGCTACTCCGAGTAATCGAGGAGCTCGAGGCGAGGCTCGATAGGCTCGAGAAAGATCACAAGGAGATCGTCGAGAAAGTGAGCAGAATCGAGAGAAGCGGCTTGACGCCGCCCACGGCGAGGAAAGGGGTTGAGAGCGCCGAGGCCAGGCCGCGTGTGGAGGTGAAGCCGCGGGGAAGCCTCCCTTCATACCTCATAGACAATCCATGGGTTGAGATCCTGTCGCGGAGGGAGTAGCGGCTGCCGAGGCTGACCTTTCTGGGAACGGGCTCGATAATACCCACAAGTCAGAGGTTCTCCTCGGGAATACTGCTCGAGGTGGATGATGGGCCTAGAATCCTCCTCGATATAGGGCCGGGAATCTTGGAGAAGCTCAGGAGGGCTGGCGTGGATCCCGGAAGCATCAACATCATCTTGGTAACGCATCTGCATCTCGATCATGTCTCAGATCTCCTTCCATTCATTAAGCTTAGAGCCCTATGCTGCAGGAAGCCATTCAGGGTCTTCGGGCCCCCGGGCATCGCGAGGATGCTAAACCTCATGATCTCCGATCGAGACCTATTCGGCTACTTATCGGACTTGGGCTGCCATGATCTTCTAGACATCCACGAGATCTGGGATGATATGGTGGAGCTCGAGCCCGGCATCAGCTTAAGATCCAAGCCCGTGGAGCACTTCAATGGGGTTGCATACAGGATAGACCTGCCGTCGGCATCGATAACATATTCCGGAGATGCGGTGCCTGATCCGAGGCTCGTGGAGCTCGCCCGCGGAACAAGAGTCCTAATCCACGAGTGCTCCTTCCCGGCGGATAAGCTTAAGGGCAAGCATACGTCGGCGGAAGACCTCCTGAGAATAGCGATCGAGGTGAACCCGGAGATCCTGATATTGACGCACCTCTACCCGGAGATGGAGGAGGAGCTTCGAGGCTACCTAGAAAAGCTCGGCGAAAAGTTTGGTGGAAGGGTTTACGCTCCAATGGATTTGGACGTGATCGAGGTGTGACTTAGGTAATCCTCGAGAATGTTACCGGGTGCTCGCAGGATGCTCAATCGAGAGGAAATTTCTTTAATCCCTTTGATCCGAGCCTGATGGGGCTGGTGACGGCATTTGATCCTGAGCGACTTCGATCTCTGGAACTACATCAGGAGCGGGAGGCTCGTGATAGAGCCCTTCAGGGATGATGTTGTTAGGGAGAATGGGCTCGACTTGAGAATCGGGAGGCAGATAGCTAGGCTCAAGCCCGTAGATAAGATCTTGGATGTCCACGGTAGCGATGTCTCCGAGTTCTACGAGATCGAGGAGGGAGATAGCTTCGTGATCAGGCCCAGGGAGCACGTCCTCCTCCACACGATAGAATACATCAAGCTCCCTTTAGACCTGATGGGGTTCGTGAACCTGAGGAGTAGCTATGCGAGGATAGGCTTAACGATACCGCCGACGATAATTGACGCGAACTTCGAGGGCCAGCTGACGATAGAGCTCGTCGGAGGAGAATTCCCGGTCAAGCTCTACTCGGGCGATAGATTCCTTCACGTCGTCTTCGCGAAGCTCTCATCCCCGGTTGAGAAGCCCTATGCGGGCAAGTATCAGGGCCAGAGGGGCGTGAGGCTTCCCTCATTCAGGGACTAAGCCGCGGGAATCCTTTTTAAAGCGATTCATGATCTCACCCATGGATACCCTTGTGGGTTAGGGTGATCAGGCCCGACGCGATCCTAGTCTGGAATGATCCTGAGGTACGGAGGAGGCTCAGCTGGTACCGCTCCGTCATGCTGGATGAGACTCCGGCAAAGTTCATGATCGTCAGGTCCATCAGGGCTCCGGGCAACATCTCCGAGCTGAGCGAGGATGAGCTCTGGAAAATTCACGACGAGCTGCAGCAGGACGCGGAGGAGCTCTTCAAGCAAATGCGCGGCTCCGGGGTCGATGAGGATAGGCTTAAGCCGGCCAGCCCATCATACCTCGACCTGAAGATAGAGATCGCTAGAAGGATGCTGAGAAGATGCAGGTTCTGCGAGTGGAGGTGCGAGGTCGATAGGCTCTCGGGGCAGAGGGGGGTCTGCGGCTTAAGGGATGAGGCGTATGTCGCCTCATTCTTCCACCATCATGGCGAGGAGGCGCCGCTAATCGGGACGGAGGGGCAAGGCGGATCCGGGACGATATTCTTCGTCTCATGCAACTTTCACTGCGTCTTCTGCCAGAACTGGGATATCTCGCATCCTAGGGGAGGGTTTGAGGTGGCTGGGGTGAGGGTTGATGCGCGGAGGCTGGCGTTGATAGCGAAGAACCTGAGGCTCGGAGGAGCCGCGAACATAAACTACGTCGGCGGAGACCCGACGCCCAATACCTGGATCATAATAGAGTCGCTGAAGTATCTGGACGTGAATGCTCCCATACTCTGGAATAGCAACATGTACCTCAGCATGGAGTCCATGAAGCTCCTGCTAGACCTGGTGGATATATGGCTTCCAGACTTCAAGTATTGGAGTAATGAGTGCGCCGCGAGGCTGTCGAATGTCCGCGGTAAGCTGGGCTATAGGGAGGCTGTCACGAGAAATCATCTCATAGCTGCGAGACATGGAGACATGATTATTAGGCACCTCGTCCTACCAAATCACCTCGAATGCGATACCAAGCCGATCCTGAAGTGGATCGCCGAGAACATTGGAGACCGCGTTCTAGTGAATATCATGGAGCAGTATAGGCCTGAGCACCTGGTCCTAACAAATCCCGAGAAGTATCCCGATATCGCTAGGAGGACGAGCTGGGATGAGATGCAGGAAGCTTACCGCTACGCCGAGGAGCTCGGGATAGTCTTTCGCCCCGTCTCCTAGCCAAGCCCTACTCTTTCTCCAGGATCACTACCTCGACTTTAGCCAGCTCCTTGAACCTCTCCGCGTCGGCCCTCGACCCGACTATCGCGCCATAGTGCATGGGTATCGCTATCTTGGGCTTGAAGACGTTTACTGCCTCGGCCGCCTCCTCAGCCGTCATCACGAATGTCCCGCTAACCGGAACGAGCGCTATATCGACCTTCAGGCTCCTCATCTCGGGGATGAAGTCCGTATCTCCAGCATGGTATATCCTGACGCCGTCGAGCTCGAGAATGTATCCCACTGAGCCCTCCTCCTTCGGGTGATAGACGACTCCGGGTGCTCTGAACTTGTTCACATTATAGGCTGGAACAGCCTCGATCCTAACGCCCTTGACCTCCGCGATGTCGCCCGGCTTCACGAGCCTTATCACGCCGGTTTTCAGGAGCCTGAGCTTATCCCGGCAATTCTCCGGCGCTATGAGATAAGTCTCAGGCTTAATCACCTTTCTGATGTCCTCTAGGCTCAGATGATCGAAGTGCTCATGGGATACTAGGATTATGTCGGCTCTTCCCTTCGGCTGTATATTGAACGGGTCCATGTAAATGATATTTCCGCGGTGGGAGATCATGAACGCCGCGTGGCCGAGCCAAATAATCTCAACCTCACCGTACTTGAAGGGCATGCTAATACATTCGGGAGGAATCTTAAAAGATTTCCCCGCGCGGAGAGGACATTTTCCTTAGCCGAGCCTCGGATGAGAAGCACCATTAACAAGTACCCGGAGCGCAGAATATGGAGCATGCGGAAGAGCTTATAGGGGTTACATAGAATCCATATGTGAAGCTTAAAAATATCATAAGCTGAATTCTTATTTGTTGCGGGCTATATGACTTGGTGGTATAGCCTGCTGGATATCGCGATAGGGATATTACAGCTGATTCTGGGCGTGACCTTGGCGCTATTCAGCATAACCATAGCCCTTAACATCTTGGATAGGACCACCAAGACGATAAACGAGTTCGAGGAGATACGCAAGAAAAACATGGCGGTGGCGATATACATCGCCGGGATATTGATAGCCGTTGGAAACGTCGTCGGACAGGCGGTGACCGGCATAAGCAGAGGAGTCGTACCGGGGCAATTCAACCTGGCCGCGCTAATAGCAGGCCTTATTCAGCTATTCATAGGCCTGCCGCTAGCAATAGTGCTGATAGTATGGGCTCAGTCGAGGGTCTATAGATGGCTCGTGAAGGCTGCTGAGAAGCTGCCGGGAGTAGCGGACATAAAGGAATTCGACATAGAGGCTGAGCTGAGGAACGGAAACATCGCGACGGCGATAATATTGTTTGGAACCTTCGTCGCGATCTCTCTAGTCGCGAGCCAAGGCGTGGCCTGGCTCTCGGAGCCGCTGGCCTCCGCAATACTACGCCTAATAAGCTAAATGAATCTCTTTCCCAAATTATTTTTCCCGAATTATGGTATAATGAGCGCGGTTTCTAGCCCACTGCATCATAAGAGGCGGATAATACGGCTCCCGGCATTCTTTTATGCCCCTTAGGCACTTAATTGACGTTATGAGGTGTCTTCGATGACTCTTCAAGCCCAAGATGAGCTAACTCCTGCAGAGATCGCCAAGAATATCTCCAAGTCGATAGCCAAATTGGTCATCTACATAGTTCTGTACATCGGGTGTCGGTGCTCACGAAATACTTGATCTCGGATATCTCCTAAAGCTCGGGGTAAGTGTAGGGGAGTATGAAGTTTACGCGCAGATCTCCTAGCCCTAGCCTTCGGCTTCATGATCGCCGGCGCCATGGCAGGCTTCTTTTACTGGTCCACCATCGGGAAGTATGGCCATTCGACAGCAGCCGCCATTAGAAATGTTGTTAGATTCATGGGCATCGGAGGAATGCTCGCGGCCATAGCCGGCGGAGCAGCAGGTGTGACTCTCGGCAGCTTCATCGGCATGGTGATAGGCTTCGCATCCCAGCAGGTTTTGGGGCAAACGATGGCCGGGCTATTTCTTCTAATAGCTAGGCCATCTAAGATAGGCGACTCGATGATCATAGCGGGCGAGGAGGGCGTGGTGGAAGACATTACAACGCTATTCACGATGCTGAGTAAAGCGGATGGAATCAAGGTTCTGATACCCAATAACGCGATAATAGGAGAAAAGATACTCTTGAAGCCCAGGGAGCAGTGATCGATCAACTCCCCACATTTTATTTTGCAAGTTGATGGACGAGCCCCCGGAAAAATCGTAATTAGCTGGGTCGCTTATGGATGCTTGGCTTTGCTCGTGGACGTTCATTGTCATCTTACTGCACGGGAGTTTGAGGGCAGGGTGCTCCAAGTAGTTGAGGAGGCTGTTGAGGCCGGCGTGATGCTGATTATAACCTCCGGCCTGGGCTACCGGGATGCTCTCAAAGCCCTGGAGATATCAGATGGCGCGAGGGTTCATCCGTCGATCGGCGTGGCACCATACGATCTGGAGGGCTACGAGGATGTTCTCGGGCTTATCGAGAGGGAGAGATCGAGGATAGTTGCTGTCGGCGAGGTCGGGCTTGACTACTGGCGCGGCGGCAGAGAGAGCAGAGCGCTCCAGCAGATGGTCTTCGAGGAGTTCATAGATCTAGCCAAGGCACTTGACTTGCCGATAATAGTTCACTCGAGGAGCGCGGGGAAGTATGCTCTCGAGATTTTGTCACGCAAGAGGGCTGAGCGCGTGATCATGCACGCGTTTGATGGCAATGCATCTCACGCGGCCAGGGCCGCGCATAGGGGTTACATGTTCAGCATACCCCCATCGATCGCTAGGAGCAGGCAGAAGCAGAAGCTCGTCGAGAAGCTTCCACTGGAAAACATTCTCTTGGAGAGCGATGCCCCGGTCCTCGCGCCCTCGAGAGATGAGGTGAATCGCCCGAAAAACGTGAGGATCTCGGCAGAGTGGATAAGCAGGATCAAGGGGGTCTCGCTGGATAAGGTTGAGGAGAAGACCACTCAAAATGCTCTCGAGCTATTCGGATTAAGGGTATGACCCGAGGAATCCGAGAAAGATCTAATTACCAGCCATGGCCTCTAACCTCCTAGGTGAGCTCTTTGAGCCTAAGAGAGGTATCAATGCTACCATGGGTTGAGAAGTATAGGCCGAAATCCCTCGACGAGATAGTGGATCAGGAGGAGGTGGTCAGCAGCCTGAAAAACATACTCCAGACCAAGGCTGTTCCGCACATGCTCTTCGCGGGGCCGCCCGGTGTAGGGAAGACGGCGACGGCGCACGCGTTCGCAAGAGACCTCTTTGGCCCGAGTTACATCGACGATGGATACTTCTTAGAGATAAATGCCTCCGACGAGAGGGGGATCCAGACTATCAGGGAGAAGGTGAAGATGTTCGCGAGGCAGATACCCATGGGGGAGTACAGCTTCAAGATACTCTTTCTGGATGAGAGCGATCAGCTGACTGATGATGCCCAGCACGCGTTCAGGAGGGTCATGGAGCAGTTCTCGGCGACGTGTAGGTTCATACTCGCCGCCAACTACAGCAACAGGATAATCGAGCCGATACAGTCGAGGTGCGCGGTCTTCAGGTTCAAGCCCCTGAACAAGGCTCACGTAATCCAGTACCTCAAGCGGATAGCGAATAATGAGGGGCTCGAGGCCGATGATCAGGCTTACGAGGTGATCTACGACTTCTCGGAGGGCGATATGAGGAAGGCGATAAACATCCTTCAGGCATGCGCATCCATCTCCAAGAGAATCGAGGAAAAGACAGTTTACGAGGTCATGGGATACGTGAGCAGGGGCGAGGTAAGAAAAATACTCGAGCTCGCGCTATCCGGAAAGTTCACGGATGCTAGAGATGAGGTGAGGAGGCTCCTCTACGTGCAGGGAATCATGCCCAGCGACTTAATCTCGGCGATCTACCGCGAGCTCTTCTACATCGACTTGGATGAGGGCGACAAGCTTGAGCTACTGGACCTGCTCGGCGAGGTGGATTACAGGATATCGGAGGGAGCCACTCCCGAGGTTCAGCTCATGGCTTTTCTCGCAAGGCTCGCGGCGAAGAGGAGGCGGACTTGAGGGTGTGATCCTTGACGGAACTCTGGGTTGAGAAGTATAGGCCGAAGCGGGTCGCCGATGTAGTCGGCAATAAGGAGTCCGTCGACGCCTTCGTGAAGTGGATGAAGCAGTGGGAGCTTGGGAGGCCGCCGGAGAAGAGGGCCGTTCTGCTCTACGGTCCGGCGGGCGTCGGGAAGACGAGCCTAGTCCTGGCCTATGGGAAGGAGCACGGCTACGACGTCATCGAGGTTAATGCGAGCGATTGGAGGGATGAGGCCAGGATGAAGGCCGTGGTCGGGGAGTCATCGCTCCAGGCCACGCTGGATGGCTCCACGAGGAAGATAATAGTCGTTGATGAGGTGGATGGCGTTGCCGGGAGGGAGGATGCCGGCGGGATAGCGGCGCTGAGCAGGATAATAGACGAGACGAGGGTTCCGCTGGCTCTCATAGCAAATAATCCATGGGATCCGAAGCTTGCCCCTATTAGGGAGAAGTGCTTGATGCTCGAGTTCAGGAGGCTGAGAAAGGCCGAGGTCGTGAAGAGGCTTAGGGAGATCGCTGAGATGGAGGGAGTCAAGGTGCCTGACGCGGTTCTGGAGAAGCTCGCCGAGATGAGTGAGGGAGATCTCAGGTCGGCGATAAACGACTTCCAGGCCATAACCGGTGGCAGGAAAATCGTTGATGAAAAGGCCCTGGAAGCGCTAGGAGCGAGAAACAGGGTTAAGGAGATATTCGACGCCCTCAGAATGGTCTTCAACGCGAAGTCGATAAGGGCTGCTAGAGCCGCGCTGGAGGGCCTCGAGGTAGATCTCGACATGATCTACACTTGGATACTTGATAACACGCCCGATCAGATCCCAGATCCATCCGATCTGGCCGATGCCTTCGAGGCGCTGGCTAGAGCTGACGTGATGCTCGCGAGGGTGAATAGGAGGCAGGAGTGGAGGCTAATGCGCTACGCCATTCCAGTGATGACCGGCGGCGTTGCGCTCGCGAGAAGGCATAAGCCCTCGGGCTTCGTGAAATTCACTTTCCCACCGAGAATCAGGTTCCTCCAGTCGACGAGCGCGGAGAGGGAGCTGAGGAGATCCATAGCCCAGAAGATCGCGGCCAAGCTGCATCTCTCGACGTCCAAGGCGTTGAGCCAGATGCTGCCATACATCTCATTCATAATG
The DNA here is from genome assembly GCA_023268255.1 of Candidatus Wolframiiraptor sinensis. Lineage (GTDB taxonomy): Archaea > Thermoproteota > Nitrososphaeria_A > Caldarchaeales > Wolframiiraptoraceae > Wolframiiraptor > Wolframiiraptor sinensis. Next base: position 62,706 of record JALNJX010000002.1, on the reverse strand, counting down.
GCTAATGATGGGGGGATGGGCGACGCCATGGCGAGATACTTCGAGTTCACGGCATCCGAGGTGGCATATCTCCGAGGAGGAGAAGTCGAAAAAGTCGAGAAAGCTGGAGCGCGCAGAAGAGTGAGCCGCAGGGCGAGGAAGAGCTAGAGCTGCCTTCTCCTCAGTATTGACTCGAGCTCGGCTTGGAGTATCGTCGCCGGGATTCCCGGGAGCGAGACGTATGATCTTCTCCCCTTAGCCCCCTCGCTTCTCACGTTTATCCTGATTATTCCCAGGTCGTCGAGCCTCTGGAGATGCTCCCAGAAGCTCGTGTAGGCTCTAGGCTCGGCCGAGTATTCCTCGCAGACGAGCTGATAGTTCTGATACAGGTCCGCTGCCGTGACGTATGCTTGCCCGCCTTGAAGCCCTCTCGTGAGCGCCAGTAGGATTAGCCGCTCATGCTGGCTGAGGAACTCGAGGTGCTCCCTTCTTATCGCCGGGTAAATGCTCGCCGCAGCCTTTCTCACGTGCTCCGGAGCGATCACTCTTGAGCTCTCGGCCTCAGCGTATTTTCCAGCCCTCCATAATATATCGAGGGCGTATCTCGCGTCTCCCCTCTCGCCTGCCAGATCCGCGATGAGCCGCAGCGACTCCTCTAGGAGGACTCCGGGCATCAGCGCCTCCTCAGCCCTGAACTTGAGGATATCGTATAGCTGGCCGCTATCGTACTCGCTCAGGTGTATGATGTTTCCTAGGAGGGAGCTTCTGGTGCTCTCATCCAGCAGGTCGAAGATCTCGGGGTTCCTGGTGATCAGTATCGTCGAGATTCTCGGAGGCCTCTCCCTCTCCTCACCTATCCTGCTCAGCAGGTATAGGAGGTCCTCGCCCCTGCTTATCAGCAAATCCACCTCGTCTAAGGCGATGATCGCGTAAATGTCCTTCAGCTCGAGGTAGTTTAGGATTCTGTGGAGAAGCTCCTCATTCGCGAAGCCCCGCGCCCCAATCCTGGCCCTGAGCTGCTCGATGAGCCTAGAAAGTATCAGGAACGTGCTCCTGCTTATCCTGCAGTTCACGTAAAGAAACCTCAGGTTTACGCCGCTTCTCCTCGCCTCCTCCTCGGCCGTGGCACCGAATAGCTTGACGAGCGCGCTCTTTCCGGTTCCAACGGAGCCGGTCACGATAACCCTCGTGGATATTGTGGAGGAGCCGGATATCACTCCGCTGAAAAACGTTTTGAGAAGCCTGAACTCGGCATCCCTGTGCGGGAGCCTGCTCGGAATATAGTCTGGGGAAAGCTTCTCCTCGGCCTTGAAGACCCTCACCATGACCTCACTTTGATCCGGCGCGAAGCCCCATTAAAAGTTAGAGTAGCCTCAGCTGAGACTTCGCCTGCTGTAGCCTCACGCCAATGATCTTGAGATCGCTCACCAGATCGCTTAGGAGAATTGTCAGGAGCTTCGCCCTTTCATCTTCGCGATGCTCAGAGACCATCTCGAGCATTCTCGAGAATGCGTTGATTGCTATGCTGATGGCGTCCTCGAATTCCCGGAGCTCTGCTCTCACGTCCACAGCTCTGGGAGCCTTGAGCCTGTCGCTAAACGCCGAGAGAATCTCGGTCAGCTTCTCCATGATTCCAGCCACATAAACTCCGCACTCCTTCTTGAGGCTCTCGAAGTTCAGGATCCTCAGGAAGTCGGCTCCGAGATATGATAATCCATCCTCGAGGTTTTTCGCGAGGAGTGATAGCCTGTTGGATGCGAGCGCTGCGTGAAGCCCTAAATCGCCGCCCGCGCTCATCGAGAACCTTCTCAGAAGACTGGCCATCTCGGAGAAGAGAAACCACATGCCCACTAGAAAGTCTATAATCGCGTTGATGGCATCCCCCTCTCCGGAGCCCTGGCTCATGAAAGCATCATTCCGGGCATCATCTTTAAGCCTTTCCTCACGGGATCACGCTTTCTCGGCCCAAGAGCCTCGGCGCCTAAGGCTTTTAAGGAGATGATCTAGATGAGCTTCTCGGAGTCACGGAGATGAGTTTGGAGAATCGGTTTGTTAAGAGCTTCGTGCCCGGCCTCGATGAGGTCATCCCCGGCTTTCCCCGGGGAGGGCTCGTGGTCGTCTCGGGCCTACCCGGATCGGGCAAGACGAGCCTCGGAATGAGCTTCATCTATAATGGCGCTATGATCGCCGGCGAGCCGGGCCTATACGTCTCGACATACGAGAATAGGGAGAGATTCTTGGAGAACGCTGGCTCATTTGGGATGGATTTCAGGCAGCTGGAGGAGAGAGGCTTATTCGAGTTCATCTCGCTCCCGATCTTGAAGGAGGCAGGCATAGCCGAGTCATTCAACATTGTGATAGAGCGCGTGGAGTCGCTTGGGGCTAAGAGGCTCGTGATAGACTCCTTCACGGCGCTGAGGGAAGGGTTCAGGAGCCCGCATGAGGCCAGGATCCTCCTTCAGAACGTGCTTCATAGAGTTCTCGAGAGGCTAAAGTGCACGACGATGCTCGTCAAGGAGCGCGCATCCATAAGCGAGGACATAGGCTTCGAGGATTATGTGGCCGACGCGGTGATACATCTCGAGGCCACGCTCCTAGAGAATAGGATAATCAGGATAATGAGCTTCGAGAAGCTCAGGGGAGGAGAGATCAGGCACCCGAAACTATGCTTCACCCTTCATAAGGGATTTAGGGCCCTATCTCCGACGAGAACCCTGAAGCTCAGGGAGCAGGTGAGCTTCTCCCCGCCGCCGGATCCGCCCGACGGCTACACGACCGGAATCCCAGACCTCGACCACGAGATAGGAGGATACCCAAAGGGAGCCACAGTGCTTATGGAGATAGACCCCAAGCTCACCCCATCTCATTACCATCTAATACTCCTCCCAGCAGTCGCGAGCTTCATCCATAAGGGTAGGCTCGTCATAGGTATTCCATCCGGAGGAGTAACTGTCGTGGCGCTGATGAAGGCCGGGAAGCTTTATGGAGTAAGCGAGGAGAAGTTCCTCAAGCAGACCGCTTTCTTCATAGAGTCCACGGCACCGATGGAAGAGCTTCCGAACGTGATAAGAGTTAGCTCGAGGGATCACGATAAAGCACTACTCGACGTGATGAACCACGTCATCGAATTGAGCAGGAAATTCCGGGAGCCTCCATTCATCGGCATAGGCGTTGATAGGCTCATCAGATTATATGGGGTAAATGCGGCGGTCAATTTACTAGCCATGGCGCAGGATCATGTGAAGCACTCCGGAGGACTCATGGTGCTGCTCGCGAAGCCCGTAGAGCTGGGGATCATCGAGAGGCTCGCGCCCATAGCCGACATCCACCTCAAGATCACGAGAAAATACGGATGCGTCATACTTCACGGAATAAAGCCCGGGACGCCGCTATACGCGATCCAGACTGATCCGGAGTCCACGGCACCGCTGCCGGAGATAATACCCATAGTTTAGGCCGAGTTGCGAGAATGGTGCGGCCGCCGGGATTTGAACCCGGGACCGCTGGCTCTCTCCGCGCATCTTCGCGCTCGGGGGGCCAGCGTCCTACCAGGCTAGACGACGGCCGCTCAGCCATATCCGAGGGCGTGGCCATATTTTTGCTTTTGTGATTATTGGAATAGGCTTGGGCTATTACCCTGATACTCATCCACTTTCACCCATCTCCCGAGGGTAAATTAAGGAGTGGAGCCTGTTATGGCCCAGGTTGGACCTGATGGCCGCTGAGGAGCTTAGGCGAGCTCTGAGAGGCGTAGAGATAGAGTATGAGAACTCGCTCGAAGAGGTCATCCTGCTCAAGGATGTTCAGAAGCTCATCCTGCCATCCGGCGCCCTCGAGGGCCTCAAGGCCGGCTCAAGCCTCAGGGTCTACCACTGGGTCGCGGAGAAGCTGCTCGAGAAGGAGCTCGCGAAGCCTGCTGAAGACCTCCTAGACGTGAAGATCATCCTGCAGCTCAGGTGGAGGGAGAAGAGCAATCCAGCGGAGCTCCAGCCTCTCCCAAGATACTTCTATCTCAAGGCCAGGAAGCTCGCATCAGAGGGCGGATCGGAGCTAATGATGCATCTGAGGGACATCTACTCGCTCAGGCTCGCGAAGATAATGGGCTTCGCCGCGAAGAGGATCCCGGTCTCCATGGTGCGAAACCTGACGGCCGAGGAGGAGGTATTCTACGGTCAGCTTCTGGAGCTCGTGAACGCGTGGCACGAGTTCGTGGAGGTGGAGGGCGATGGCCGCTGAGCCCGAGATAGAGGAGAGGATGCTCAACTTCTTCAAGCAGGAGAAGTATAGATCGCTACTCGCGACGGCGGCGGCTCAGAGGAGGCAGTCCATACTCGTGGACCACAGCGACCTCATATCATTCGATGAGGAGCTGAGCCACCTGATAGTCAATGATCCGCTGAAGTATCTCCCGATACTCGATAGGTCGGCGTATAAGCAGCTCCAGGTCGAGGATCCGGATTACGCGGCGGCGCTTAAGGAGTTCAAGGCCAGGGTCTTCAACCTGCCGGACAGGGTACCGATCAGGGAGATAAGATCACATCACCTGGGCAAGCTGATAGCCGTGGACGGGATAATGGTCAGGGCGAGCACGGTTCGCCCCATACTCAAGACCGCGGTCTTCGCCTGCTCCACCTGCGGCGCGAAATACTTCTCATCGGAGGACCCTTCAGTGCCGAGGCTCAAGACGCCGGAGAGGTGTGAGAGATGCAGGGGCAGGAAGTTCGAGATGATCCCGGAAGAGAGCGAGTACATGGACTTCCAGCTAGTCGGCATCCAGGAGAAGCCCGAGGACCTTCCGCCCGGCCAGATACCGAGGGTGATAGACGTCGAGCTTAAGGGCGATATCGTCGATCTTGCGAGGCCCGGTGATAGAGTTATAGTAACCGGGATTTTGAGGACCATGCCGGAGCGCGACGCGAACACGCCTAGAAGAACGTCGAAGATGTATCTCGAGGCAGTCAGCATAGAGACCGCGAGCAAGGAGCCCGAGAGCCTCATCATAACCCCGGAAGAGGAGAAGCTCTTCAGGGAGATGGCGAGGGACCCGGAAATCCATAAAAAGCTCGTTGAATCCATCGCGCCCAGCCTATACGGGCTTGAGCACGTGAAAAAGGCCGTCATGCTACTTCTCTTCGGCGGAACGCCAAAGCAGTATCCAGATGGCACGAAGATACGCGGCGACATCCACCTGCTACTTGTCGGAGACCCAGGAACAGGAAAAAGCCAGCTACTAAAATACGTCGCAATGATGGCGCCCAGAGGAATATACACGTCCGGAAGGGGATCGACAGCAGCCGGCCTATGCGTCTCGGGGGACACCTTAATTTACACTGATGAGGGCATAACTCCGATACGGGATCTTGTCGAGAGAAATATGATGATGGGGTCTCAGAAGTTGCGTGAGGGGATAAGCATTGCGAAAAATCCGAAAATAGTAAAGATAATCGCTCCTTCGGAGGGACTTAAGAAGATTGACGTCCATAATGCCGTTCAGTATTACAAGCTGAAAGCTAAAAGAGTAATCAGAATAACCACGGTTCTGGGTAAATCCATCGCTTTAACGGATGAGACTCCAATCTTATGCTCCGAAGATGGAAAGAATTTGAGATGGAAAAAGGCCTCCGAGGTGAAGGTTGGAGAATATGTGGCCCTCGCTGCAAAGCTCCCGGATCTAGAAGGTGATTGGAGGAAATGCTTCTATGATCTCGTAGGAGATGACGTCTTTGTTGAGATAGATCCGGACAAGCTAAATGAGCTGCTGAATAAGCTCTCAAATAAATTCGGATCACTAAGAACTGCTGCATGGTATTTAGGCATACCGGAGGATTACCTATATTACCGCTGGAGGAGGTTGCTGCGCCTGAGGCTAAGCGCCCTAAAGACAATTCTCAAAGAGCTCGGAATGAGTTTTGATGAAATAATACCGTACATCAAATCCGTAGCTTACAAGAGCTACAGAGGAACTGAGAGGGTGGTGATACCACCCTATCCGAATGAGGAGTTCTTGGAATTTCTAGGAGACATATACTCGGATGGCTGCCTCATTAGAGATCAGCGCAGGAAGGAGTCCTACGTAATTCACTATTCATCAGGTTCTATTAATGACGCGAGAAATTACGTCAAGAGGGTTAGGAGGCTTTTCGGACTTAATCCTAAAATTGAAAAAGATCCGCGCGAAGAGTGTTATATCGTCCGATTCTCCAACAAAATTGTGGCAAGGCTTCTAAGAGCATTTGGAGTCCCGGTTGGGGATAAGGGGATAAACCTAGCAATCCACCCAATTATACACATTATGCCCAGAAGGCTTGTTGGTAGATTTCTCAGGCAGCTGTTCACCAATGATGGCGGGGTTATTAGTGGGAAATGCGTCTCTCTCTCAACGTCGAGCAGAATGCTTGCCGAGCAGGTTGACATGCTCCTCGGAAAATTCGGGATAATATCATCGATCCGAAGAAGGAGTCCGAGTGAAAGCCGCATCAATAACAAGCCCGTGAGAAGAGAGCAATTGTATGAGGTGTCAATATACGACCTAGAATCCCTAAGAGTGTTCTTAAGGGAGATAGGATTCAGTAATCCGAAGAAGCTCCGGAAGCTACTCGATTTAATTAAGGCGAGAAGTGGGGGTCACAATAACTTTAAGCGCCTGAGCGATGAGATCATCTTAGTTAAGGTCAAGAGTGTGACGGTGGAGGAGGTGAATGAGGTCTATGATTTAACGGTGAATGATTCACACGCGTTCGTAGCTAACAAGTTTATAGTCCATAATACTGCGGCGGTCGTAAGGGATAGTAGTGGGGGCATGATGCTCGAGGCGGGTGCGCTGGTGTTGGCGGATATGGGCGTTGCGTGCATAGATGAGATCGATAAGATGAGGCCCGAGGATAGGGTTGCGCTGCATGAGGCCATGGCCCAGCAGACGATTAGCATAGCCAAGGGCGGGATCGTTGCCACGCTCAATGCCAGGACCTCGATACTGGCGGCCGCGAACCCGACGCTCGGCAGATACGACCCCTACAGGAGCTTCACGGATAATGTTGATCTCCCGATAACGATACTCTCGAGATTCGACCTGATCTTCGTTCTCAGGGATGAGCCCAATCGCGATCTCGATGAAAAGCTAACAGATCACGTTCTGGGGCTCCAGTCTAGGTCGGTCGCGGTGACCTCGCCGCCCATCAAGCCCGAGATCCTGAGAAAATACATCGCCTATGCTAGGAGGATTAAGCCCGAGCTTACCCCGGCGGCCGCCAGGCTGATCAAGGAATTCTATCTCCAGATGAGGTCAATGTATCAGCAGACGTCCACGGTGACGATTACCGCGAGGCAGCTCGAGTCTCTGATAAGGCTGGCTGAGGCGAGGGCCAGGGCAGCCCTAAGAGACTACGTTACGGAGGAGGACGTCCTCGACGTCATAGACTTGATGAAGAGAAGCCTCTCGGAGGTCGGAATAGACATAGAGACCGGCAGGCCTGACATAGACGTGATACTGACCGGGAAGCCGAAGAGCCTGAGAGATAAGATCGCGGTCTTCCTCGATACGCTGAGGGAGCTCCAGGAGGAGAAGGGCCACGCCGAGGACGAGGAGCTGAGAGAAGCTCTCAGGGAGAAAGGATTCACGGATGCCGAGATAAGCAAGATTCTCGGGAGGCTGCTATCCGAGGGCAAGATCTTCAGCCCGAGAACAGGCATATACAGGATAACATGAATTCTCTTCGCGCCGGGTGGACGGGTTGCTAGTCGAGGATTTACCGGTGCCCGAGTTTCTCAAGAGAAATCTAAGGGATTCCGGGATAATGGAGCTCTATCCGCCGCAGGTTAAGGCTGTTCAGGCCGGGGTGCTGAATGGCGAGAACATCGTCTTGGCGACCCCGACGGCCTCCGGCAAGACCCTCGTGGCGCTCATGGCAGCCTCCATCCACCTCGCGAAAGGCGGTAAGGTGCTCTACCTCGTGCCGCTGAGAGCACTGGCCTCGGAGAAATTCGAGGATTGCAGGAGGCTGCTATGCAGGGGGACAGCGTTCAAGGCCGCGATCTCGACCGGGGACTACGATTCATCAGATCCATGGCTCGCGGACTACGATGTGATAGTCGCGACGAACGAGAAAGCGGATAGCCTTCTCAGGCATAAAGCTCAGTGGATCGACGATGTGAGCCTCGTGGTCCTCGATGAGCTCCACCTGCTCGGAGACCCGGATAGGGGGCCAACGCTCGAGATGGTGATAACGAAGCTGAGGAGGAGGCTGCCCAGCGCCCAGCTCATAGGGCTGAGCGCCACGATAAGCAATGCCGAGGAGATCGCAGGCTGGCTCAACGCGAGACCCGTGATCTCGGAGTGGAGACCGGTGCCCCTGAAGGAGGGAGTGCTTCTCGGAAGGAGGATCGAGTTTTCGGATGGAGGCGTGTGGGAGCTGAAGCAGCTGTCGGATAACGCGATAGTGAATGTCGTCCTCAATGTCGTGGCTGAGGGCGGGCAAGCCCTCGTCTTCGCCCTGACCAGGAGCAGGGCTGAGAGCTACGCGGCCAAGATCGCGAAGGAGCTTAGCGAGAAAATAGACCTTCTAACACCAGATGATCGCGAGGCTCTCGAGGAATATGCAGAGAAGATCCTCGCGGCTGATAGGAGCTCGTTCTCCGAGAATCTGGCCCAGCTCGTCTTGAGGGGAGCGGCATTCCATCACGCCGGCCTATCACATGCTCAGAGATCGCTGATAGAGGAGGCTTTTAGGGCGAGGAGGCTGAAGGCGGTCGTCGCGACGCCGACCCTCGCCGCCGGAGTGAATCTCCCGGCCAGGCTCGTCCTCATAACGGAGGTTAGGAGGTATCAGCCGGGATACGGCTACCAGTTGATCCCTGTGCTGGAGTATAAGCAGTTTTGCGGGAGGGCTGGGAGGCCCGGCTATGATGAGGTGGGATACTCGGCGATAATCGCGAGGAGAAGCGACGAGAAGGAATATTTCATGAGGAGGTATGTGCAAGGTGAGCCGGAGAGGATTAGGAGCGAGCTCGCGTCCGAGAAGCATCTCAGATTCCACGTCCTCGCCCTCGTAGCATCTGAGGAGATCGCGACGATCAAGGGCCTAATCAAGTTCCTCGATGAAACCTTTCTCGCACACACTTATGGTGCTCACCTGATCGAAGAGGAGCTCACCGAAGTGCTCGGCTTTCTTGAATCCGCCGGCCTCCTCGAGTTATATGGCCTGGAGGTCAGGGCGACGCTCCTGGGTAGAAGGGTCTCGCAGCTCTATATAGACCCCATGACGGCCATAAGGCTTCTCGAGGCATTCAGGGAGGCTGGTAGAGCATCGGCCTTCGGCCTCCTTCACTCCATCGCGCTGACCCCGGATGTTCCGAGAATACCGATGAAGAGGCTTTCGCCGAAGCTCATAGAGGAGGAGATCGAGCGGAGAGCAGAGGGCTTGATGATCCAGCCTCCGGACCCGGGAGAAGAGATCTACGACGAATACCTGGACGCATTCAGGATCGCTTTAGTCCTCGAGGCCTGGGTGGAGGAGGTTCCGGAAGCCGAAATCTATGAGAGGTTCGGGGTCCAGCCCGGTGACCTGGCTATCCTGAGGGAGGCCGCGAGCTGGATCGCCTACGCCGCATCCCAGATAGCGAAGGTCGCCGGATACGGAGAATTCGTCAAGCCATATGATGTCCTGAGCGAGCGGATTAAGCACGGCGTGAGGGAGGAGCTGATACCCCTTGCGAGACTCCGGGGCATAGGCAGGGTTAGGGCTAGGCTACTATACCAGTACGGGTACACCTCGCTCGATAGGCTCAGGGCCGCGTCGCCGCAGGACCTCATGAGGATACCCGGGATAGGCCCCGCGGTAGTCAAGCAGATCATGGAGCAGCTTTAGGAAAATATCTCCGCTGAAACTCGATGATCGAGATCTCTTGAGCGCGTTCTATAGAGCCGGGCCTCAGCTTCCTAATAGCCTTGATAGCCTCCTCGCCGGAAACCCCCTTAGAGGCTACGAGATATGCTGCTAGAACGGTTCCGGTTCTGCCGAGGCCGGCGGCGCAGTGGATGAGCAGCCTCCTCCCACCGGACACCAGCGCGAGAACCCTGTCAACTATCTCCTTCAGCGTCTCCGGATCCGGGGCGGAATGATCCTCTATCGGGAAATGCATGTACTCGATGCCGAGGCGCTCAACCCATTCCCCGGGGAGAGGATGCTCTGTTAACGAGAGTATTGCGTCGATTCCCTGAGACTTGATCCACTCAAGCTGCTTTATGGTCATGGGCCTGCCTGAGGCCGCAACGCGCTCATCAACCCAGCTGAAGTTGGACGGCTTATCCATGAACAAGGCTAAGAGCCTCCTGTAGGCATCTCCCAAGTTGAGCATTCCTTATGCTGATCTCCTCCCGATATTTAACCCCGCATGAGAACAAACCAAAAATATACGGGATCAAGAGGAATTGCATGATACTCGTCGGGGGGCCGGCTTCAGCATATCTTGCCGAGAAGCTGTCGAAAGCCTCCGGCCATAAGCTGATCGAGATCGAGCATAAGCTCTTCCCAGACGGTGAGAGCTACATACGCTTCCCAGAGAAGATCGCTGGAGAGGATCTTCTGATAGTCCAGGGATTTCACCCGCCGCAGGACAAGCACGTATTCCAAGCGTGCTTAATGGCCGACGCCGCCCTCGATCTAGGCGCGAATTCCGTCAGCCTGATAGCTCCGTACCTCGCCTACGCAAGGCAGGATAAGCGGTTTCTGGAAGGCGAGGCGCTGAGCCTAAACACGCTGCTCAAGCTGCTCAAAGCCGCGGGATACAAGCGGGCGTATACCGTGAACGTGCACTCGCCCTGGGCCATCGAGTCCTCGCCGATTCCAGTTAAGGATGTTTTAGCGGAGGAGGCTCTCGCCGAGCACATTAAGACGCTGGGGCTCGAGGACATTGTAGTCGTCTCAGTCGGGAAGAAGGGGAAATGCATGGCGGAGAGAGTCGCCGAGCTCCTGGAAACCGAGTACCTGGTCGCTCAATCGACTAGGGACAAGTTTACGGGCGAGGTCACGGTCGAGATCGAGGATGATGTTGGAGGCAGATGCGCGCTCGTCGTCGATGATATCATTAGCACGGGCGGCACCATGGCCAAGCTCGTCGAGAAGCTGAAGAGCATGGGAGCGCGGAGGATAATCGCCGCATGCATACACGGCTTGATGATCGGGGATGCGGCCGAGAAGATCATCAGGTCTGGAGCCGAGACTATAATCTCCTCCGACACTGTGCCGAGCAGCTACTCAAGATACTCCGTTGCCGGAATACTCGCTAGGGAAATTCTGGGCAGAACTTGAGGGAGAAATTCTTCTTCCTTTTATCGGGAGAGCATGAGACGATCCCGGCATCGGAGCTAAGATCCATCTTGAGCCTTCTCGATCCGGGCGCTAGGATTCATGAGCTCAATGGGGAGAGGATAATCATCGCCGAGACATTTGAGGATGCGGCGCGGGAGGCCGTGAGGAGGACGGCTTATACGAAGCTTTGTGGAAGGCTTGCCGGCGTCGCCGAGACGAGGCCCGAGTCAATCCTCGGCATGATAAGCAGAGAGACTGTTGAGAGGATCATTCCGCCGACCGCTCTCACTGTGGCCGTGAGGGGTAGGAGGATCATGGGAGCGCGAATCGATAAGCTCGGGCTCGAGAGGATGATCGGCGGGAGAATACTCGACCTCAAGCCAGGCCTGAAGGTGGATTTGAGAAAACCCGACATCACGATCCTCTTCATATCGAGCCCCTCAGAGACGGTCTTGGGATCTCTTGTGGAATCCAAGCCGAGGCGCTTCTTCCATGATAGGCTCGCGGGTAGGAGGCCGTTCTCGCTGCCATCCGCGATGCAACCTGACCTATCCAGGGCAATGGTGAACCTCGCTGGCGTTAGGCCCGGCGGGCGGATCCTCGACCCATTCGCCGGCACCGGAGGGATAATGATCGAGGGGATACTGCTTGGGTACAGGGTTTATGGCATCGAGCTCAAGAGGTGGATAGCGGATGGAGCATTGAGAAATCTCAGCCATTACGCTCCCGGGGAGGAGAGCATGATCGTCGGAGACGCGAGGAGGCCGATGTTCAGGGACCACGTCTTCGACGCGATAATCACGGACCCCCCATACGGGAGATCGACCACGGTTCCCGATGAATCGGTTACAGCTCTCCTCGACAAGTTCCTCGAGAGCTGCTTGAGCCTTCTTAAAAACGGCGGCAGAATAGTCATGGCGCTCCCGGTGGAGATCAATCTCGAGGCGCTAATTAAAAGGCATGGGCTCAGATTGAGAGAATCCCATATCGTGAGAGTTCACGGGAGCCTTGTTAGGAGGGTGGTGGTGCTGGAGCGATGACGATAATGAGGATCACATTCCTCGGCACGGGCGGTGGAATTCCAAGCATAAGCCGCTCGCTCCCATCAGTTGCCGTGAGCTACTCGGGCGAGCTCATATTATTCGACTGCGGCGAGGGCGCGCAGAGGCAGATGATGAGGGCTGGAACCGGCTTCAAGCAGAAGCTGACTATCCTGCTAACGCATCTTCACGGCGACCACATCTTCGGCCTACCAGGCCTACTCTACACGCTTTCCATGCTCGATAGAAAGCATCCTCTCAGGATCATAGGCCCTAGGGGAACCCGCGGCTTCGTGGAGGCGATACTCTCCATCAGATTCGGCAAGATGAGCTACGAGGTCGAGGTAAAGGAAATCAATGGTGGAATAGCATACGAGTCCAAGGACTTCATTGTGGAGGCGATAAGCGCCTCGCACACCGTCGAATCCCTAGCCTATAGGCTTAGGGAGAGGGATAGGCCCGGGAGAATGAAGGTCGATGTTCTAGAGAGATTGGGCGTGCCGAGGGGCCCCCTTTGGGGAAGGCTTCAGCGCGGCGAGACAATAGAGTTCTCGGGAAAGATCATAAGGCCTGAGGATGTTATGGAGCCTCCGAGGCGCGGCAGAATCATCGTATACACCGGCGACACCAGGCCATCAGATGAGATAGTGGAGTTCTCGAGGGGAGCGGATGTGCTGATACATGACGCGACCTTCGGCTCGGAGTTCGAGGAGGATGCAGCGAGGGAGGGGCACTCCACGGCGAGGCAGGCCGCCGAGATCGCGCTGAGGGCCGGCGTCCGGAGGCTCTACCTTTTCCACATAAGCCCGAGATACGAGGATGATCAGGATAGGCTCTTAAGGGAGGCTAGGCAGATATTTCCCAACGCCTATCTCGCCGAGGATCTGCTGAGCATCGAGGTGCCTCTCCCGGACTAAGGGCTATTCGGTCAGCCAGCTTATCACTTCCTCCAAGTTCGGCGCTTTAATCATCACCTTTATCGGCGGAAGCGGCGACTCGATGAAGGGCTCTGTGAAAGAGGCCTTTCCAGCGTAAGCCGCCTGCTTATTCAGGTAGAAGACGAGGATATCATCGCGCATCGAGGACTTCAGGATGCTTCTAGCCGCCGCCCTTATCCTCCGCTCCCTGAGAAGCCTCTTCAGGTTCTCGAGCACGCCATATCCCTCCGCTGAGCCCTCAACCCGGGCATAGGAGTCCAGCCACTTGACCTCGAAGCTTATCTCGGGGAATATCGCTTTAACGGCCTTCAAGACCTTCTCGGGATCCTCCGTCGGATAGACGTCTGCTTCAACGCTCACGCTTATCACGCCTTCCATGCTTCAAGCCCCCATCACTCGAAGAATAGCTCGATCCTGGAATCAATCTTTTTCCTGACGAGCTTTACGCCTATCGGGATCATCATCGCGATCTCAGCGGTATTGTGCACGGTCGCTCTCCGAAGGTGCCCGCCATGAACATTTAAGGACTCATCGGCCAGGGTAGCGTGAACATGGGGTTGAAGTCTTCCATCATCATCGCGAGCGATATTTCCCTCAATCGAGACTATCTCCATGGGGCTTGGAAGAGCCTTTTCCAGATAATCTCTCCTAAAGTATGCGAGCACAGTATCCCTCAACATGCCAACGCAGCTTAGAATGATCCCGGAATCGGCTCCAGACGCCTCCATGATCTCGCAGAGCCCTCCCAGGAAATCCTCTCCATCATCCAGCTTGATGAAGAGTATGTTCTCAGCGAGCCTATATCGCATGAAGCTTCGAGCGGCTCTGAAGACTTAAAGTTTTCCGGAGCAGCATATTTAGAGGCGGCGCTCATGAAAGCCCTAGTCGTCTTCTACTCGAGGACTGGTAGGACTAGGATCATCGCCGAGGCCATAGCGCGGAGCTTGAAGGCGGACATCGAGGAGGTAAAAGAGGATGATGGGAGATCAGGATTGCTGGGGTTCCTGAGATCAGGCTACGAGGCCGTGCTCGGCAAGCTTGCGCGCATTCAGCCAGCGAGCAAGAAACCGGAAGAATACGACTTGGTGGTGGTCGGCTCCCCCGTCTGGGTCGGCAGGCTCTCATCCCCTATGAGAACATACTTGACACACCATGGCGGCAAAATCAGGAAAGCAGCCTTCTTCTGCACGTGCATCGGCGGAGAGGGAAAGATCTTCAGGGAGATGGAGATGCTCTCCGGAAAGCCGATAGCCAAGCTATGTGTTAGAGATAGGGAGATCGCGGCGAAAGAGCACACCAAGAAGATCCAAGAATTCGTTAAAGCGTTACAAGGAGAGCTGGAAAGCATGGAATCAGCTCGCGAGTAATCTCGCACTCTCGCGCGGTCTTAGCGGCTGGCATCTAAAGCTTCCCCTGAGCTAGTGAACTCGGCTCATTTCATGCTCCGCGGCCGAGAAGGGGTATTCAAAATTACATGATCTTAATCATTGTTTTGGGTCAGCGCTCAAGATCCCGATCATCGCGCTCAGCCTGGTCAGAGTCATCATTCCCATGATGAGCCTGTTTATTGCGGCTTTTATTCCTTTCTACCGGCTCAACAATACCGGGCGATTCAACGATTCATCCTAGCCGGTTTGAGCTCCTTCATCCGGCCTATAATATTTAAGCTCTCGGCTCAAATGATATTATGGCTTCCTGGGGGAGGGGGTTGATGCTTCGTGAGGTATCCGCCGGCGCCACGGTGTTCCATTTAGGCTCTCAGATCGAGTATCTGCTTCTGCATTATGCTGCTGGTCACTGGGATTTTCCCAAGGGAGCGATTGAGCCCGGCGAGTCGGAGCTGGATACGGTCAAGAGGGAGGTTTGGGAGGAGACGGGGATAAGAGAGGTAGAGATAGTTCCAGGGTTCAGGAAGGTTATACACTACTGGTATCGGAAGTCAGGCCAGCTTGTTCGAAAGACGGTTATCTTCTATCTCGCGAGATCCTACACGAAGAATGTTACACTATCCTATGAGCACATAGGATATGCTTGGCTCCCGTATGAGGAGAGCTCGAAGAGATTAACTTTTAAGACGGCTAAAGAGACTCTTCATGAAGCCCATGAGTACCTGCTCAAGAACATGCATCTACTCCGCCAGCCAAGGCTCCACGATTACTAGGTGGGAGCTGATGATCGGGCAGAAAGACTTACTCGCCGCGCTGATGATGGCATTAATTCTGCTCTCAAGCCTCGCTGCCGTTTCCTGCCAAGAGGCATCGCTAATGGTCTTCGTCCATGATCCACTCGGAAAGCCGTTAGACGGCATTGAGGTTCGGTTGATTAAGGGTGGAGAGGCTAGGCGATTTCTGACGAACTCGACGGGCTACGCGGAGTTCAGGCATCTCGAGCCCGGAGAATACACCTTGCAGGTGGTCACCGAGAACGTGATCGTTGGAGAGAAGACTGTGAAAATCCCGGATGATTGGATGGTGAATGTAGAGGCCAGGCTGGCCGAGGTCGAGCTCAGGCTTCGAAACTTGGATGATGAGCCCGTTAAGGGCTTAGTGGCGGAGCTGCGGGCCGGGGGCTACAGCCGATCAGCAGAATCCGATGATAAGGGGTTAATCAGGATTGCGAGAATTCCATACAGCGACTTGAAGGGCGTCGGCGCCTACTCCCTAGTCATCAGCATGGGCAGGCTGACGCTCTACAATACATCTCTGAATATCGTCGAGCCGGTGATCCGAGTGAATGCGACCTTGCCGCTCGCGAGCTTAAGGCTCAAGGTTGTGAATCTCGAGGGAGAGCCGGTTCCCAAGATTACCGTTAGGTTATCCTCTGAGGGCTATTCCGCCGAGAGCAGGTCTGAGAGTGGTATCACGTCCTTCAGCAATCTGCCATCATCCGAGGTGAGGGGGGTCGGCGCCTACAGGATAAATGTCTCGATGAGGGTTGGGGGAGGCGACATGCCGATATACTTCGAGGATAGGATGATAACGAGAAGCGCGAACATCTCGCTGATAGCGGATCTAGCAAGGCTCACCGTGAGAGTTGTTGATGAGGATGGTAAGCCTATTAGGGGCGTGAGCGTGAGCTTGAGCAACTCTCTCATGGCCAACTTCACATCGGGCGCGACGAACGAGAATGGTGAGGTGACCTTCGAGAATATTTTGCTCAGCAGGGGCAGGGTTGGCGCCGGAGCATACGTTGTCCAAGCGATGAGGGCGGGCAGAATCATAGGGGAGCTGAGAGCCGAGTTCGAGAAGCCGGGAGCCATGCTGGAGATCGTGGCCAGGAGGGGAGAGCTGAGGCTCAAACTCGTGGACTATCATGGCAAGCCCCTCGCTGGATACATGGTGAGGCTCATAGACGAGGTCGGCGGAGAGATGATCAACGCCACGACGAATGCTCTCGGCGAGGCCGCCTTCAAGCTCTTCTACGGCGCCTACACGATGGAGGTCTACAGAGATGAAAGGCTCATAAGATCATCGCTTATCCAGCTGGCCGGCGAATCCCTGGAGGTCAAGCTCGACGAGGTCAACTTCCCGCTAAGCATAAGGGTTGTCGACTCTGTGGGAAGGCCTATCGGATCGGGCCGTATAGAGCTCAGCTCCGGGGATGAAATACTGTTTAGAGGGGAGCTGAGGGGAGAGCCCATAAGCCTCGACCTGCCATATCCACTCAACCTACGCTGCGACATCTATGGAGATGATGGGAAGCTCCTGCACAGAGAGATGCTCCGAGCATATGGGCCCGGGGAACTTGTCGTGGAGCTGAGAAGCTACGTCTTCATCGGAGGCCTCATGAGTCTTGAGTCGATCGCCGCGGCGATAATGCTCGCCCTGATAGCAGCTTGCACGCTGTTCTCCACCGCATTAATAGTCAAGGCTAGGAGAAAAGGCTAATAACGTGAGACTTCAGCGAATTCTATGAGATTAGTTGACTCAGGGCTGGGAGACTGTTGGGGATAAGCCCGGCTGGACCCTGAGCAGAAACCCGACTGAGGTCTGCAATCCGCTCTGTAGGTACTTTAGATGTGGAAGGAAGGCTCTGGACTTCAAGCGGAATCCTCCATGGTGTGGTTGGGTAAACTCTCACTGCACGGGCTATAGGTGCAATTATGGCTTCTGCATTCAGAAGAAGCTTCTCCCGAATGGCAGATGTGCTCTCTTCGTCAAGAGGAGGACAGAGGAAGAGGAGAAGCCGGAGATGCTCGAGTCCGGGCTCAGGATAGGCACCGCGGAGAGGGTTAGGAAAAAGCTTGACAAGTTCGGGATCTAGGATCTGGCAACGATGTAGCCGGAGATCACGATGAGCGCTCCCCCCAAGATGTCGATGGGCCCGAGAAGCTGTCCTAGGAATAGCGCGCCCATGATCGCCGCGCTCAGGGGCTCCAAGTAAGCTAACACCACAGCCTTAGGAGCCTCCATCATCACAAGCCCATAGAGGTAGAGCGTTACGGCCGAGCATGTGTTCACGCCGGAGAGGATCAGCAGCAGGCCCCATTCAGGTGCGGAGAGGCTCGGCGTTATGGGCCGTGATATGGCCGCCAAGAATATGGCCGCGAAAACATAGGAGTAGAATGCCGTGGTGAGGCTCGATTGCTCCGCCCTAAGCTTCTTCGAGACGATTATGAAGCCCGCGTAGCTTAGGCCCGCGAGAAGCCCGTAGACCACCCCTAGGACATCGTGGGAGCCGCCGAGAACAAGCTCCTCATGGGAGATGAGGTATATTCCGAGAAGCGAGAGGAGCAGGGCCGCGATCGAGGTCTTAGCAAGCCTCTCCCTCAGAATCAAGGGCGATAAGACCGCGGTGAAGACGGGGCCGAGGTAATTCAGGAGAACTGCCTCGGCTATTGGGATGAGCTTCATCGAGGCGAAGAGGAATGCCCAGCCCAGGCAGAGGAGTAGGCCGTTCAGTACGAGGAGCTTCCAACATAACCTGAGCCTCGCCAGATCGCGCGCCCTGAAAATCATCATGAATGGGAGGAGGATGAGCGATGCCAAGAACACCCTGAAGAACGCTATCGTGAACGCGTCGAGCGGTATGAGGTTCACTATCACGCCGTTGGAGCCCCAGATTATGGCGGCCGAGGATATCGAGAGAACTCCGAGGAGCCGCGACCTTTCTTTCATTCCGTGCCTCGAGATGAGGCTTAAGAGAAGTTAAAATATACTCCTTCGAGGGCTGAATGGGTGAAGCTGATGCTCATGTCGAGCGAACTGGAGAAGCAGTGGGATGCTAAGCTCGAGGAGGAGCTTTTAGAGCTGTGGAGAAATGAGAAGATTTACAGGCTCAATCCCAGGAGTAGAAGGCCGATCTTCGTAATAGATACTCCTCCGCCCTATCCCTCCGGGAGGCCGTGGCATATTGGAGCGGCTGCACATTATTCCCAGATAGATATGATCGCGAGGACCGCGAGGATGATGGGATACGAGGTCTATTTTCCGATAGGGATAGATAGGAATGGCCTGCCCGTGGAGATTTACACCGAGAGGGTTAGAGGTATCTCGATAAGGGATGTGCCGAGGGAGAAGTTCCTCGAGCTATGCCGCGAGACGCTGGATCAGCTTGAAGCGGAGATGATCGAGCTGATGAAGCGGATGGGATTAAGCGGGGACTTCGACAACTACTATAGGACCGACTCCGAGGAGTATAGGGCCCTCACGCAGGCCACATTCATCGAGCTCTGGAATCGCGGCTTAATCTACTCGACCACTAGGCCCAATAACTACTGCTGGGAGTGCAGGACCACGATAGCCGACGCGGAGATAGAGTATGAGGAGAGACCGGCGGAACTCGTCTACATCAAGTTTAGGGTCGAGGAGGATGGAAGCGACTTGATAATCGCCACCACGAGGCCGGAGCTCCTGGTCTCATGCCAAGCCGTGATAGTGAACCCGGATGATGAGCGGTACAAACACCTCCACTGGAAGCATGCCATAGTCCCGATATATGGAAGAAGGGTCGAGATAATCCCGCATCCCGCGGCTAGGCCGGAGTTCGGGACAGGTGCTGTCATGATCTGCAGCTACGGCGACTACACTGATGTGCTCTTATTCAGGGAGCTCGGGCTCAAGGAGATAGTAGCGATAAATCAGGATGGCAGGATGACGGAGGCGGCTGGCAAGTATGCTGGAATGAGGATAGAGGAGGCTAGGGAAGCAATAATCAGGGATCTGGAGGAGATGGGGCTTGTAGTGAAGAGGGAGAGGATAATGCATCGGACCCCAGTTTGCGAGAGAAGCAAGACGCCGATCGAGATAATACCCATGGAGGATTACTACTTGAAGCAGCTCGAGTTCGCCGAGGCGTTAAAGGAGAAGTCGGCGGCGATGAAGTTTCACCCGGAGCGCCATAGAAGGCTCCTCATAGACTGGATAGACTCTCTTAGGATAGATTGGCCGATAAGCAGGCGAAGATACTATGGGACGGAGATACCGGTCTGGTATTGCGAGAGGTGCGGCGAGCCGAATCTGCCGCCGCCGGGCAGGTATTATCGCCCATGGGCAGAGGACCCGCCATTCAAGAGATGCAGGAAGTGCGGGCATGATAAGTTCATCGGCGAGGCCAGAACATTCGATACCTGGATGGACTCGAGCATCTCCCCGCTCTTCATAACGGGATATGGGCGCGATAGCAAGTTCTTCAGAAGAGCTTATCCGGTCGCCCTCAGGCCTCAGGGCAAGGACATCGTCAGAACGTGGCTTTACTACACGATCCTCAGATGCTATCAGCTAACGGGGAGGATGCCGTTCAAGCACGTCTGGATAAGCGGGACAGGGCTTGATGAAAGGGGGGAGAAGATGAGCAAGAGCAAGGGCAATGTGATAGATCCGGCGCCGATTATCGAGAAATATGGCGCTGACAGGTTCAGGTTCTGGTGCGCTCAGGAGTCGAGCCTCGGAGAGGACTTCAGGATCTCGGAGGAGAGGATAGCTAATGCCGGCAAATTCATCACGAAGCTACTCAACATCGCGAGATATGTCTCGCTATTCCCGAGGCCCAGAAGAGCCGCGCTCACGCCGACTGATAGGTGGATTCTAGCGGAGCTTGCGGTGACGGCTCGAAGGTGCTATGAAGGCTACCGGGACTTCAACTTCTTCATACCAGCGACGGCGATAAGAAACTTCGCGTGGAATATATTCGCGGACCATTATATCGAGATGTCGAAGCAGAGGGCTTATGGGAGGGGGTTCTCCGAGAAGGAGCAGAGGGCCGCCTGGTACACGCTCCACGAGGTCCTCAGGACAATACTCCTGCTGCTTGCACCAATCACCCCCTTCATCACCGACTACATCTGGAGGAAGCTGTATTCTAGGAGAAGCATTCACCTCGAGAGATTCCCAAGGGTGAGGTGGAGCAGAGCATATGCCAAGTACACGGGCGCGATAATAGAGTTCAACTCAGCGGTCTGGAGGATGAAAAAGGAGAAGGGGTTATCGCTGAAGAGCCCTATCGAGATCGAGATTCCGAAGGAGCTCAGGCCATTCGAGAGGGACTTGATAGCGATGCATAACATCGTGAGGCGCTAGGACTACTTCACCTCGATCCTTCTCAGCGCCTCTAGGACTATCTTCGCGGCCCTCATGACGCTGCCCTCCAGCTTATCAGCCGTCAGTATCGGCGTTTCACGGACAACATTATTGCTCAGGATCAGGGCGGCCCCGGACTTTATCCCCCGAATTCTCGAGATCCCGAATAGCGCTGCGCACTCCATCTCTATCGCTATGACGCCCCTCCTAGCCCACTCCTCAGCAAACTCATGGCTCTCAGCATAGAAGGCGTCATTCGAGACCACTGCGCCGATCCTGAAGCTCACGCCGCTCCTCCTGGCCTCCTGAACAAGCGCCTCCAAGACCTCGTAGTTCGGTGCCAGTGGAAGGTGGACTCCCGGAGCATATGTGGCTAAGACGCCATATGATGATGAGGTGGCAACAGCATCGGGTATAACCAGCTCTCCCGGCTCCATTTCTGGTAGGAGACCTCCAGCGGTCCCGAGTCTCACGATGACCTTCGCGCCGAGCATTATCAGCTCCTCGAATGCTATTGCGGATGATGGGCCGCCGATGCCGTGGCAGGCTACCGATACTCTAACCCCCTCATATTCCCCCGTGTAGACCGGGAATCCGCGGTGGAGGTTCACGGGCCTCGTATTCTCTAGGAGCCTTGAGATTTGATCAACTCTCGCCGGATCGCCAACCGCTATCACCCTCTCAGCGACCTCGCCCGGCTTGGCAAGGATGTGGTATGGGCCTCCCAAGACCATGAGAAACCCTGAAGGCCCACCAGATATTAAGATTGCATCGCCGGAATGGTTGTGCCAGAAGCATACTACGGGTATCTGGAGGCGGGCTTCTTCACGATAGGCTTCATGAGGATAGGGGATGAGCTCGTCAGAGTTGGATTCTATGAAAGCCTGAGGCACCTCGAGGAGGAGGTCAGCTCATATAGCCCTCGCCCCAAGCTGGATCTCGAGAAGTTCCAAGACCTGATCCAAGACCTGAAGAAGTATCTCTCGGGCAGGCGTGTAAGCTTCAATTACCCTTTCCGGCTCGAGCGTCCCGAGTTTGAGAGGAAGGTCCTGCTTAAAGTTAGGGAGATACCATATGGCGAGACTAGGAGCTATAGTTGGGTTGCCGCTGAGATTGGCAGGCCGAGAGCCTGGAGAGCCGTCGCTAATGCTCTTGCGAGAAACCCGATCGCGATAATAATACCATGCCACAGGATCGTGAGAAAGGATGGAAGAGTGGCTGGAAGCGGCTTCAGCAGGAAGATTAGGGAGCATCTGCTGAGGCTGGAGGGCGCGCTCCCATAATGGGGCTCATTTCACGATCCTTCCAGCATCCATGTACCATAGGTAGAGGTCGAGCTCGGCCAAGCTTATTCCCAGCTTCCTCGCAAGCTCCCTCAAGATCCCCTCTATCTCGAGGTAGCGCCTTCTCGTAAGAGACTTAAATTCGCCGATCACGCCATATCTCCTCAGCACCCTGAGCACGTGGAAATCTATTATCGCGATGTTCTCGTAGCCTATGTTTCGGAGAAGATGGCTAGCCTCCTTCATCCCGAGGCCTCGAACATTCTCCACGAGCCAGTCCCTGATCTCGTGCTCACCCCTCCCGGATCTTAACACCTCAACAATCTCCGGAAGCCTCTCCCTCGCCTCCACCAGATACCTGGCCCGCGCTTCCGGATACCTGTGGCCCAGCCTCCTAAGCTCATGGGCAAGCCCATCGGCGCCGAGCCTCAGCAGCTTATCACCGAGCTCCTCGACTATCCTGAGGCTCCCGGATGCCGTGAAGTTCGCCGCAAGTATGCAGAATGCCACCTCCTTGAAAATCTCCTCGGCGGGCTTCGAAAGCACCTCCTTGAAGGACCTGATCCTAGCCTCGACCAGGCGCCTCACATCCTCCCTCGCCATCAGCTTTTTCAGGTCTTCTGCCAGCTCCTCGAGCGCCAAGAGCTTCACCGGAAAGCTACCGCGAGTACGGCGTCACCACGCCCTGGATCCTCAGAACATGCCTCGTCTGCTTCGCGTGCTCCTCCGCCTCCTCGAGCTTCATCGTCTTGAATCCGCATCCGCAGCTGATTATGATCGAGACCGGCATACCTCCACCACAAGCCACCTTAGAGAAACCATTTAATAAACCGCTTCCCGGAATCAGTATGGGATGATGAGCAACGTCCAAGTTGACCTGTGATACGCGACGGGCAGGCTGACCACAACATCCTCTTCTCGACAATCTTCACAAGATTTATCTCCTGGTTCTCGCGATATCATCTACAAGCCTATGGAGAAGTATGAACTCGCCGTGATCAACGGCATAGTCTTGACCATGGATGGTGATATGCGCGTCCTAAGCCCCGGCTCGATAGGGATGGAGGGCGGCGAGATAAGATACGTAGGCAAGGATGAGGTTCGCGGCGAGGAGGAGATAGATGCTCGCGGGTGCATCGTTACGCCGGGGTTCGTGAACTGCCACACGCATTCGCCCATGACCCTCTTCAGGAACGCCTTCGAGGATCAGCCGCTCGAAAAGTGGCTCAAGGAATATGTCTGGCCGGTTGAGGCGAGGCTTAAGCCTGAGCACGTCAAGATCGGGGCAAAGATCGCCGCGGCCGAGATGGCGCTTAACGGAGTAACGTGCTTCAATGACATGTACTTTTACATGGATCAGGTCGCGGAGGCCGCGGTCGAGGTCGGGATAAGGGGGGTTCTCTCGGAAGGCATGGTGGAGCTCTTCAGTGATAAAGCCTCGGAGGAGATCCTGAGAAGGGGCACGGAGTTCGCGAGAAGATATCATGGGTGGAGGGGGATGATCTGGGCGGCGCTCGGGCCCCATGCCGAGTACTCCTGCAGCCTAGAGTTCCTGCGCAGGGTGAGGGAGGAGGCCGATAAGCTGGGGGTGGGAATCCACATCCACCTGGCCGAGGTGAAGCCGCCCGTGGACGAGTTCGTGAAGGAGCATGGCAAGACGCCCATAAAGGCCCTAGACGAGATAGGGTTCCTGAAAAGAGACGTCTTGATAGCTCACGCGATACATCTCGATGACGAGGATCTGAGGATAATTAGAGAGCGGGATGCCGCGATCGCGTATAATCCTGTCTCGAACATGAAGCTCGCATCCGGCGCCGCCAGGATAGAGGAGATGACGAGGATGGGAATAAGGGTCGGCCTGGGAACGGATGGCCCCGGAAGCAATAACACCCTCGACATGATACAGGATATGAAGATAGCCTCGCTTCTACAGAAGCTCAAGTACATGGATCCGAGCAGCCTCCCGGCCAAGAGCGCTGTCAGGATTGCGACTAGGGGCGGCGCCGAGGCCCTGAACCTAGATCACCTCATCGGTAGCATAGAGATTGGGAAGAGGGCTGACATAGTCGTGATAAATACTCGCAAGGTGAGATATCAGCCGATAAGAGATCCTTATACGGCCCTAGCCTACTGCGGCTCCGGATCAGATGTTAAAGACGTGATCGTGGACGGCAGGATAATAGTCAGAGATGGAGCTCTCCAGACAATTGACTTGGAGAAGGCTTTGGAGGAGTTCGA
Source organism: Candidatus Wolframiiraptor sinensis (assembly GCA_023268255.1). Lineage (GTDB taxonomy): Archaea > Thermoproteota > Nitrososphaeria_A > Caldarchaeales > Wolframiiraptoraceae > Wolframiiraptor > Wolframiiraptor sinensis. Next base: position 38,405 of record JALNJX010000002.1, on the reverse strand, counting down.
GAAGGCGATCTCGGAGCTATTCGGGTAAGGATCGAGACTCCGGATCTGGGTTCTGGAGAACGCTGCTCGCGGGAACCTCGATCCTGGCCCTCGGCTGTATTCCCAGCCTCTTCTCGGCGGCTTTCAGGATCGCGCGAAGCATATCAGCGTAATCCATTCCAGCGTGCTTCGCCATTTTCGCGAGGTGGCCGTCCCAGCACCAGCCGGGATTCGGATTCACCTCGAGAAGCCTTGGGCATCCCTCGGAATCAAGCCTCCAGTCGAATCTCGCATAATCCCTGCACTCGAGCCTCACGAAGAGCTGGAGGCTCTTCTCGATTATGAACTCCCTGATCTCCTCGGGGAGATCCGCTGGAACGGATCTTATGTTCCAGTATGGCGAGTCCGGAAGCCATTTGGCCTCATAGCCGCATATCGGCGGCAACCCTTCGGGCAGGACGGAGTAATCTTCCTCCGTTATCGGCAGCACTATGTAATCCTCCGGCGGATTACCTATTATGCCCACGGTCAAGTCCTTGCCCGTCAGAAACTCCTCCACCAGTATCGGCTTATCATATCCAAATTTCTCCCTCAGCTCTGATACTGCTTCTATGAGCTGCTCCTCATTATAGACGACGCTCCTCTGGGTTACGCCAAAGCTGCTGTCACCATAGTTCGGCTTAACTATCGCGGGGAAGCCGAATGGTATGTTGAAGGACTTATCCTCGGGCATAATGAATACGGCTCGGGGGACGGGTATCCCCATCTCCCTCGCTACGCCCCTGACAAGCGACTTATCATAGCAGTAGGCCAAGCACTGGGGGCCGGCGCCCGTGTATGGTATTTTCAGCATCTCGAGAAGCGCGGGTATGTGGAGCTCCTTTCTAGGATCATTCTCAAACCCCTCATCGCAGAGATTGAAGACGAAGTCTATTCTCGGCTTGAACTTGATTAGGTCTTGAATGAGGGTATCGTGATTGAATAGGTAGATGAATTCGTATTCCTCGAGCTTGCTGAGAGCCTTCATGAGCTCGTTGATCGTGTAGATATCATCGTCGTCGAAGGCTCCACCGGGCTTCACGGGATCCCTCTTTGAGGGGTCTCCCAGCAGAACGGCGATCACGAGCTTGGAGCCATCAACCTTTTTACGGGATGAGATCCAAGGCTTCTTAGCCACCGCGGTCACCACGATCCTCCTCTCCATCATCCCAAGATCCTGAGACTTCTTGGACTCCGGGGACAGGCTTCCATGGAAGGTTATACCGCTGAATCCAGCGCTCCTCAGCAGAACCTCGAGAAGCTCTCTATTATACAGTCTAACCGCGTAGAATCTCTCCGTGACGACGCCCCTATTAACATCGGTTATTATCTCGCGGGTTATCAGCCTCTGCTTATCGGAGGATAATGACCTCTCCCTGCACACGAAGAGCTTTTTATCGATCCATTCCCAAGACCTCTTCTGGTAGGTTTGCCTCAGATACTCGCCGTCCGAGACATCTATGAGTATCTTGCCCCATGGCTTTAAGACCCGCATAACCTCCTTCAAAACCCTCAAATCCTCGCTCGGCGTATCGAAGTATCCGAAGCTATTGCCCATCAATATCACGGTGTCGAAGGAGTCCGGCGGGTAGGGGAGCTTCCTCGCGTCGCCGACCCTGAACTTGACCCGCAGCCCCTCCTTCCTCGCCTGAGCCTTAGCTCTCCTGATGAGGTAATGCGAGATATCGAGCCCCTCGACGTTCAGGAACCCCCTCCTGGCGAGCTCCAGCGAATGCCTCCCGTGCCCGCAGCATAAATCCAGTATCCTATCCTCGGGCTTCAAGCCCAGCAGCTCGATTATCATATCAACCTCCTTTCTCGTTATATCCGGGTCGTCCACCACGTCCCCATCCGTCTTGAGGTAGAATGAGTCGAAGATATGCTTCCACCAGTCCTTTGGAACATGGCTCTCCAGCTCGTTCAAAGGGCCCAGCGATGTAGGCCGCACCTTTCCACACTTCCTCATATTATCGTTATCTCTGTTGTTATTCGCGGTGGAGTCGTTCGAGTTCCGGGGAGGGGGCACCACCCTCTTTCGCCAATTATTGGCGATACACGAGCTGGATATAAATCTGAGCAATGGAGGTGGGTCGCCGTATCTAAGGAGGAGCCCTCTCGCGGGCCATGATTACTCTGACATGAGAGCATCAACTACTGGGCAGCTGGCATGCAAGGAGGTATTAGAAGAGCGCTTAATTGAGTAAGAAGAGGACATGGAGGCTCATAGCGCACTGAGGTCGGATCTGGGAGTTGCCGGCCGGTCTTGGCCATGCTTGGGCGCTTCGAGGTCTCATGGAGTTTCCTAGGAGGAGCCGGCTTCAAGAATTCGCATGAGGCTTCTCGGAGATCGTCCTGGCCGCGATCTCCCGGATCTTCTTCTCGCTCAGGGTTCTAGTCGGCTTCTCGGGGATCAGGCCCTCCGGCCGGTACATCAGGACTATTATCAGGGCTATGCCCATGAAGAGGTACTCCAGCCAGACGACGTCGAAGGGTATTATCGCCTCGAAGAAGTACTTGTAGAATACTATCAGCTCCCTGAGGGTCACGAAGATTATCGCCCCGACCACGGCTCCGAGATTGTTTCCGGCGCCGCCGATTATGACCATGACCCAGGGCATGAAGGTATGCCTGACCCTCTCGAAGTCCTTCGGCGACACGCTGACGGTCCAGAGGGAGTTTAGCGCGCCGCTTATGGCCGCTATCGCGAACCCCACGATCAGGGTCTTCGTCCTCAGCTTGACGACATCCTTCCCGTAAACGCTTGCCGAGAGCTCATTCTCCCTCATGGCCTTCAAGACCCTGCCGAGCGGGGATCTGCCCAGATATTCAAGGTATAGGAAGATTATCACTGCTGTGATCAGCACGGTCAGCAGGATTGCCAGCGGCCTATACTCGCTTCCAATCCACCTAAATGGATCCGGTATTCGGACGCCCATCGAGCCTCCGATGAGGGGCTGCCAGTTATCTCCTATAACCCAGAAGATCTCGCCCATCGCCAGCAGGGTTATCGCGAGATAATCCCCGCGAAGCCTTATCGCCGGGTAGGAGGCCACATAGCCCAGTAAGCCGCCGAAGAAGGCCGCCCCCACTATGGATAGTATCAGGAAGCCTATGGACTGGAGTGGGGAGGATGAGATGGCGCTATTCAAGAGGCCGACAACCTCCAAGTTCCTCTCTATGTAGCCGAGGCCCGCGGGCTGCCCATAGGCGAGGGCAAGAATCCTCCCTGAGACCGCCCCTACGAAATAGGCGCCGCCGGCCACCGCGAGGAGCTTGCCGAAATTCGGTATCCCAGCATAGCCGTACTCGAGATTCAGGCTTAGGGAGATTATGATGAATAACCCAATCAGGGTTATCAGGTTTGTTAGGAAGATCGAGATCGCGGATAACTCCATCACGTCCCCCTCCCCCTGAATATCCTAGCCCAGCTGATGCCGGTTAATCCCTGAGGCGCGAAGAGAAGAGTTAGCGCCATGAGTATTAGTGGTATTATGGGCCGATAGGGAACGACCCAGGAGCCGAAGTTTATCGCGAGAAAGCCCGTCCCGAGAACCTCCGCCAAGCCTATCAGGAAGCCGCCCAGAAATGCGCCGTAAATGTTGGTGAATCCCCCGACTATGCTGGCCGCGAAGATACTTATCAGGAGCCTCGTGCCCGTATCCGTGTTACAGGTCATCTGCAGCGGGGCCAGGGCGCCTCCAACCCCGGCCAGCCCACCGGATATGAACCATGAGACCGCGTACGTCAAGTTCACGTTTATCCCTATGGTCTCGGCCAGCGATGGGTTATCTATTGCCGCTCGCATCGCGATGCCGAACTTGGTCTTATTCATGAACAGGTAGAGGGATATGACTAGAAAGGCCGCCAGCGTCGGGGCCACGATGAAGATCGATGGCTGGCCGAGTATCTCGATGCCGTGACCCCACTCCCTGAGCTGGAAGAGCCTAGAGGTTATCTTGTGGACCCGGCTGAGGTAATCGGCGATGATGTTGATTGTCGATATCAGCATCATGTCGTATGCTATCGTTGCTATCATGAGTATGATGTAGCTCGCTCCCCTATCGAGAAGAGGCTTCAGAACTAGGAGATAGAGTAGTAGGGAGATCGCGCCGCCCAGAAAGAACCCCGTCACAACTCCCACATATGGATTGATGCTGAGGAGCTTGGCTATTATGAGAGTGAAGTAGGCGTTTATGGTGGCGAAGTTTCCATGAGCGAAATTGGGAACCTTCGTGGTCATGTAGGTCAGGGTTAGGCCGGTGCTCAGCATAGTCAGTATCGAGGCGAATACGATCGCGTCCCTCAATAGCGGGATACTCATGCCCTACCGCGCCCCTCTAAGCGGCTCTAAACAGGCTTTTAACGATGTCGCGATCTAACCCTCGAAGTCTCCTCAAAAGCATTGACACCTTAAAATCTTATAAACATCCATGAACCGAGTTAGCAAAAAGAGGTGAGGGGAAAATGGCGCGCGGTGTTAGCAGGGCTATAGCTGTGGTCTTAGCGGTCGTGATGCTGATAATCGGCATAGGAGTGGGAGTATTGGTGACGCCGTACGTGTCGCCTCCACCAGCTACGATAACCACAACGGTTCCAGCAGCCGCGGCAGGAGGGCTCTCCGGAGAAATCCCAATCGGAGCACTATTACCCTTAAGCGGTCCTCTTGGAAAGTTTGGAGAAAATAATAAAGTTGCGGTTGAGCTAGCTGTTGCCGATGTAAACTCATTCTTAGAAAAAATCGGAGCAGGTTGGAGGTTGCGAGTCTACATCGAGGACACAGAGACAAAACCTGAGGTGGCACTGGAGAAACTCATAAGCCTGCATGCCAAGGGCGTCAAAGCGATTGTGGGCCCGATGGCGAGCGGCGAGATACTCAAAATAAAGGAGTTCGCTGATTCCAACAAGATCCTAGTGATTAGTCAGTCGTCGACCTCTCCGAGAGTTGCCATGCCGGGTGACTATATCTACAGATTTGTTCCGACGGACGTTTACCAAGGCAAGATTGCACCAGCATATGCTGAGCGCCTCGGCGTCACTCACATCATTCTGGTTTACCTGGCCAACCCATGGGGAGATGGTCTAGCGGCAGAGATCAAAGAGAATGCTAAGAAGAGAGGCATAGAAATCGCTGCCGATCTTAGGATTCCTGAGGCGGCTCCCGATTATTCAGCTGAAGTTGCAAGCCTAGTATCCGAGGTAAATAAACTTGTAGGAAGCGGTATTTCACCGGAAAAGATAATGGTTGTACTGATAACTTACGGCGAGGCTGTTACTTTCTTCCACTCAGCGAGGGAATATGATGTGCTCTGGCGGGTCAAGTGGTTCGGAAGTGATGGAACAGCTTTCGAATATGGTCTGCAAGAAGATCCTAAAGCAGCAGAATTCGCGGCCACCGTTGGATTTTCAAGCCCGATAGCAGCACCAATAGGCGACAACTACATAAATCTGCTGAAGAGGGTCAAAGATAGAATAGGTAGGACTCCAGAGCCATATTCCTATAACAGTTATGACGCGATATGGGTTATAGCGTTATCAATACTAATGACTGGGAAATATGATGGTGAGACTATAAAATCTACGATACCGGAGGTTCTCAAGGTCTACTACGGTGTCAGCGGTTACATAAAGCTCGATGAGAATGGAGATAGAATTGGAGAGCGTTACTGGACTGTCAGCCTAGTCAAAACCGATGAAGGATATGACTGGAAGCCTGTAGCAATCTACGATTGCATAGCTGATAAAATGGAACTATTGTAAGGAAGAGCATCTTTAACAAGTTACCCCCTTTCTTTTTGCTTCCTTCTAGAAATACTCAAGTCTCTGAGTAACAGTAGGGGATGCCGGATTTGGCTCAGAAAGATTTTTACCTAGCTTTTCTTCAGCCTTAACGGCAAAAGAATGCCCTCCATTATCTTGAAAGCCAGGGATCTGGTGAAGAGTTTCGGCGGCTTGAGGGCTGTTGATGGGGTTAGTATGGATGTTCTTGATCGTACCTTGACGATCTTGATTGGGCCTAATGGTAGCGGGAAGACCACGCTCATAAACCTGATCACAGGCATCTATAAGCCCGATCACGGCAGCATAGTGTTCGATGGTAGGGATATTACGGGGCTCCCGCCTCACGAGATCTTCAGGCTCGGGATTGCCAGGACGTTCCAGATTCCCCAGCCATTCAGGAAGCTCACGGTGCTTGAGAACCTGCTCGTCTGCTGCAATAACCCCGGGGAAAGCTTTCTCAACGCCATGAGAAGGAGAAGGTGGATGAAGCTCGAGGAGGAGGAGGTTGAACGCGCCTTCAAGCTCCTGAAGCTCCTCAATCTGGATCATTTATGGGATCATGAGTCTTGGAAGCTGAGCGGAGGCCAGATGAAGCTCCTCGAGATCGGGAGGGCGCTCATGTCGAATGCGCGGCTCCTGGTCATGGATGAGCCCGTGGCAGGCGTGAACCCCACGCTGGCCCATGAGATCTTCAAGTCCCTGTTGAGGCTCAGGGATGCGCTCGGCATAACGATATTCATGGTCGAGCACAGGCTCGACATAGCGCTCCAGTACACGGATGAGGCATACGTCATGGCATCGGGCAAGATAATCTCGATGGGCAGGCCGGAGGATGTCGTGATGGATCCACAGGTCATAGATGCCTATCTCGGGGGCTAATGAAGGCATGATCAAAGTTAGTGACCTAAATGCGGGCTACAGGAAACTTCAAGTCCTCTTCGATGTGAGCGCGAGCTTCGATCGGGAGAAGATCAACGTGATAATAGGCCCTAATGGCAGCGGCAAGAGCACGCTTCTCAGATCAATATTCGGCCTCACCACGATATACTCCGGATCGATAACTCTTGATGGCATGGAGCTCGTTGGAAGGACTCCGCACGAGATCGCGAGAATAGGCGTGGCATACCTGCCCCAGACGGAAAACATCTTCGAGAACCTGACCGTCGAGGAGAACTTGAGAATGGCTGGATACGTGCTGAAAAGAGATGAGCTCGAGGAGAGGGTTGAGGAGATGGCGGAGCTGTTCCCGGTCATAAAGAGGTATTGGAAGCGGAGGGCGAGGCTTCTGAGCGGCGGCGAGAGGCAGATGATCGCGATGGCGATGGCCCTCCTCAGAAAGCCGAAGGTCATGCTATTTGATGAGCCGACCGGCGGCCTGGCGCCGAAGATCGCGAGCGAGGTACTCTCGAAGATCGTGGAGCTGCGGGATGCTCTGAGAATGACGATAATTCTCGTGGAGCAGAATGCAAGGAAGGCTCTTGAAATAGGCGATAAAGCATATCTTCTCGTCGGCGGCAGACTAGTCTTCGAGGGAGAATGCCGTGAGCTATTGAATCACCCGAAATTCTCGAGCCTATATCTTGGGATAACGAGCTAGGCTGAGGAATGCAGGTCAGGCCGGATATCGCTTCAAAGGTCTTGGAAGTCGTTCTAAAGCTCTCGGCCTCAAATGCTCCAATAAATGTTGAGGAGATCTCCCGGCTATCCCTGATCTCCAAGGATGAGGCTCGGAGAATATTGAGCCTGCTCGAGGTCGGGGAGGGGGATAGGCTGGAGGAGGATGAAAGGGTGAGAGCTATCTTAAGCGCGCTGAGGCTCGGCGTTGACGCAAGCTTGCTCGCGAAGCACCTCGATTGGAAAGAGTTCGAGAAGCTCATCACGGCCCTTCTCGGCGAAGCCGGATATGAGGCAGAATGGGATGTGAAGCTAACTCATGAGGGCGGGAGAATCCAGGTCGACGTGCTAGCATATGGCGGCAGCATGCTCCTAATCATAGACTGCAAGCGCTGGAATAGATCTCTGACTCCATTGGTGGAGAGGAGGATAATGGAGAGGCAGGAGAGGAGGATGCTTTTCCTCAGGAATGTAATTGAGCGCACTTTTCGCGGAGAAGACCTGAAGACTGTTTACCTCATCCCGGTAACGCTCTCGCTCTACAGGCCCTCAAAGCCTATCATAGATGGATTCATCTTCGCGTCGCTGGACAAGCTCAGGGGAGCTCTCGAATATGCTGAGAGATCATTCTTCCAGCTCAGGAGTGAGCGGGTCGCGATTCCCAGAGATATTGCGCTGAAGCAGATCGTGCGAAAGCTGCGAGAAGGATCTCGGCCGAGAACTCGCTAAAACAGCCCTCTATTCTCTCATTTGCTTTTCATTTTTAGGCTTATCTCATCTCAATTGCGAGAGAATGCTTAAATCTAGGACGAGAAGCCTTCATCCGAGAGTTATGATCTGGGCGGAGTTCGAGGAAGAGTGGGAAGAAGAGGAGGAAGAATGGGACGAGGAGGAAGAGTGGGAGGAGGAAGAGGAGGAATTCTAGAAGCGTTACTTAGCCGCCCAAAATAATCTCCTCTTTTTCTCCTTTTTCTTCATCAAGACTATTTTTATTATTATTTTTCTTGAGAAAGGGTGGATCTCATGGATATACCCTGGCGGGAGTTCTCGGGAAGAGGCATGCATCCCTTATATGTGATAGCTTTAGCATCCACCATAGCATTCGCTCGATTCCGAGCCCGAATCCGCTGTGCGGCACCGATCCATATTTTCTCAGGTCGAGATACCACTTGTAGTCCTCCGGGTTCAGCCCCGCCTCCCTAATCCTCTCGAGAAGCTGGTGATAATCGTGTATCCTCTGGCCTCCGCCTACGACCTCGCCATATCCGCCCGGGGCCAGGAGATCAGCATTTCTGCAAACTCTCGGGTCGGATGGATCCGGCATGTGGTAGAATGCCTTCGCCTCCCTAGCCCAATGAGTCACGAAGAATGGCTTCTCGAATTCCCTTGATAGCTCCCGCTCTTCATCGGCCCCGAAGTCGTCGCCCCATTTAACGTCGAACCCCTTTCTCCGGAGAATCTCGAGCGCCTCGGCGTATGTTATCCTCGGGTATGGCGGCTTAGCGATCTCAGGATCTATCTTCAAGCCCAGCATCTCGAGCTCTTTCTCAGCCTGCTCGCAGACCCCTCTCACCATAGCGTAGAACAGGTTCTCGATTATCTCTAGGAGGTCTTCTAGCTCCGCGTATGCTATCTCCGCCTCGAGATGCCAGAACTCCGTTAAATGCCTTCTAGTCCTGCTGAGCTCGGCTCTGAAGCTGGGTTGAATGCTGTAAACCTTCTCGAGGCTGTAAATCGCCGCCTCTTGGTAGAACTGCGAGCTCTGCGTCAGGTATGCTTCTCTGCCGAAATAATCTAGCTTGAAGAGCGTTGCGCCGCCCTCGACCGCTGCTGTTATGAAGCTGGGGCAATTTATCTCGATGAAGCCGTTCTCCCAGAACCACCGCCTAGCCGCTCTTAGAAGCGCCGCTCTGATCTTCATTATCGCAGCGACCCTCGGGCTCCTGATGTGCAGGTGCCTGTTATCTAGGAGGAATTTCAGCTTGATGCCCTTCCTTATCGGGAAATCGTCAAGGCTCTCGCCGACGACCTCGATCGATCTGCATCTTATCTCGACTCCACCGGGCGCTCTTGGATCGCACTTCACAATCCCGGAGATCTTCACAGCGGTTTCTCGGCGGAGTTTAACAGCGCGCTCGAAGGAGTCCTCCGGCATATCACCCCTCCTGATCGCGACCTGAATTATCCCAGTGCTATCTCTCAGATCTAGGAAGAGGAGGCCGCCGTGAGAGCGCTTGCTCCTCACCCAGCCGAGAAGCGTTACCTCGCTTCCATCGGGAAGCTCCTTCGCATCCTCGACGTAGATCTTCTTCAACATGCCGCCTGGATCCGGGTTAAAGCCGGAAGGGGCGCCTTTTTTCCTTTGCCCGCTGAGGGGCGCCGGGGATTGCTCGGCGCTAGAGGACCTTGCAGCCTGCGGGAACCTCTCTCTGCGGTATTAGCGGCACTACATCGTTCTCGCTGATGACGGCGGCGAGCAGCATGCACTCCGACATGACCCCCCTAATCTTCTTCGGCTTCAGGTTCACGACGAAGGCGAATTCCCTGCCAATGAAGTCTTCAGGCTCGTAGATATGGCCAAGGCCCGCCACGGATTGCCTCTTGAACTCTCCGAAATCGACGATGAGCTTAAGTAGCCTGGCAGCCCCCTCGACCCTCTCCGCGGAGATAACCCGCCCAATCCGGATATCTAGCCTCTGAAACTCGGAAAAATCGACCTCGGGCATGCCGCTATCACGCAGCCCAATATTCTCAGCGTATGCTTAAAAACTGTTCTCCGAGAAACTTTCAGCAAAAATGATGCATAAGATTATCCGAAACTCTTTTATATGAGTAAGACCTATTTAAAACCGATGGGTGAAGACCTAAATGGCGCGGAAGAGGGTAGCTAAAAAGGCTTCAGCTAAAAAGGGTGGTAGAGGGAGGGGCGGCAGAAAGAAGGCCGCCAAGAAGGCTGCTAAGAAGAGGGCTAAAAAAGCGCCTAGAAAGAGGGTTAAGAAGGCTGCTGCACCAGCGCCTCAAGAGGCTATAGAGCAGATTTAAGCCGCCCCGGATCCCCCATTTTTATGCGCGAAATCGCATTAGTATAGGGCGTATCTATCCTCTAATTCCTTTTCCTTGATCGGCCGCTCTTTAATCGTCTCGAGCATTTGGCCGGTTAAAGCGGAGAGTACCGCGGGTGCTATCAGGATGAAGGTGAGGTCTATTGGTCTCGAGATTAGGTCTCCGGCGAGCCTGCTCACCGCCATGAGCCAGGCATGCTGATCCTGCCATGCTGGCGCCGAGAAGAATAGGGAGCCTATCCAGAGCATGAGTATCGTGGCGGAGGTTAGAAATGTCGCCTTCGCGGCGGCTTCAGGGCTCATGAGCAGGATGCCCACCACGCATCCTATGACCAGCCATAGCGTGAGCGGTACTGCGCCCAGCGGGGGATATCCTCCAATCATTGGCTGACCAAAGGCCGAAGATATAGGGGCTAATAGGGGCGTATAGGCTCTTAGGAGTATTACGAATATGTCGAGCTGGCCCGAGGAGCGTGCTACGGGCTCATTTACGCTCAGGAATAGGCCGGCGAGGGTTATTAGACCGAATCCCAGTCCATAGCCTATGAGCGCTCTAGTCATCTTCCAAGCCGTGAATAGTTCATGCGTTCAAAAAAGTTTCTCGTCTCATGGGTTTTTAATCCCTATCAGGCGATTACCAAGATAGTTATCCGCGGATTACCGTGATAAGGATCTCAGCCGCGCCTAAGCCTCCAGATCATGAGCTCTCTGGGCAGCCTCTTTCGCTCGAACTGCTGCTCATATAGCTCCCTGATCCTCTGGATCGTGTCGGCCTCCTCCGGCGCCTTGTCAGCTCTTATCCTGGTTATTCTCGCAAATCTGAGGGCATATCCAGACCTGTACTTAGGGCTTCTCTGTATCTCGTTGAAGGCGACCTCGACGACTATTCTCGGCCTCACGGCAACCGTGTATCCATCATTGCTTATCGCGAGCTCTAGGAGCCTTTTCGTCATCCACTCGAACTCCTCATCCGTTAACCCCTTGAAGGTTTTTCCCACGACCTCGAATTCCCCGGTCTCGGGATTGTAGGCGGCGAGGTGGTAGTTGCTGAGCCAGCCGGATCTTCTTCCATGGCCCCAGTCAGCGGCCACGATTACGAGGTCCAGCGTGTCGGCGGGCTTAATCTTGAACCAGAGCCGCTCGCGCCTGCCAGGCCTATAAGGCGACTCTAAGCTCTTCGCCATGATCCCTTCATGCCCTTCCTGCACGGCCCTCCTCATGAAAGATTGAACCTCCTCGAGTCTCGAGGATATTATCCTCGGTGCAAGGTGCTCTTCAGGTATCAGCTTCTCAAGTAGCTCGCGCCTCTCCCGGTAGGGCATGTCGAGCAGCTCCTGACCATCTAGGTAGAGTATGTCGAAGATCCAGAGCTTGAGCGGGATCCTCTCAGCCTCCTCCTCGACACCCTTAAGCCTCCTAAATCTTCTCAGTAGCTCTTGGAAGGGCATGGGCCTGCCGGCTTCATCAACCGCCACCACCTCGCCGTCGAGAACAATCTCGCTGAATCTCGATGAGAACTCCTTGACCACTTGCACGATATCCGGGAGGCTCCTAGTAACGTCGCTAAGCCTCCTCGAAAAGATCCTGACCTCGTTATCCTTTACGTGGATCTGAACGCGGGCTCCATCAAACTTATACTCGAAGCCCATTGGCTTATCGGACTCCTTTAAGAGCTGCTCCAAGTCATGGCACATTTCGGCGAGCATTGGTCTCACGGGCCGAAAGACCTGAAGCCTCGTTGACCTGATCGCATCGCCCCCACCCCTCACCGCGAGCTCCACGAGATCCCCGATCCTCCCCACGAGCATGAATGCCCTCTGAACATCTTCTAGCGATGCTCCCGTCAGCTCGGCCACGGCCTCCAGCACGAGCCCCTCATTCACGCCATGCTGCATCTCGCCCATTAGTTGCTTGAGAAACCAGTGCTTCTCGAGAGCGCTCATCCTGGCGATTAGCCCTCGCAGAATCATCAGCTTTCTCTCCCTAGAGCCAGCCCCCCTGAGACTCGAGATCTCGCGCAGTCCATTCCATACCTCGAGTATTGTCAGCGGCTCTGCTGCTAGCAGAGTTGTCTGCCCAAGCTCTTCGAGGAGCTGATAGACCGCCGCGGCCCCGATGTCGAGCTTATCCTCATCGCCCTCCGGCATAACCCGCCCTATGAGTAGCAAGATCGCCGGCGCAACTTCATTGGGCTTAAGCTCCTGGAGAAGCCTAACTATCTGCGCGACCTTATCCTTTCTTCCGCTCAGAGCTTTAATCGACTCGCATGCTCTCGCGAGCCTAAGATATGGTGTGCTGGACATCTTTACTCGATCTTGATCTCGATGCCCTTGGGCTTCTGGACCGGGAGCCTTAGAATGAGGACGCCGTCCCTGTATGATGCCTTCGCGGCCGATGGATCAGTCTCTCTCGGAAGCTCTATGAAGCACTTGTAGCCCTTCGCTTTGAATAGCCTCGCTCTCGAGGCCTTCTCCCTGAGCTCCTCGGAGAAGCCGGCCTCAACCATGAGATCCCTCCCCCTAACGCTCACGTCTATCGAGTCCTTCGAGGCGCCTGGAAGCTGGATGACCACGACGACCTCATCGCCATCTAAGTATGCTTCATGCTCCGGCACCAGGTAGTCCGCAGCCTCTCGAATGCGGCCGATCACGGGCCCCGTAGCTCTCAGCGCCGAGTCAACAACCCTTGACAACTCCCTTGAAAGATCCCTCATCATCTGCTCAACTCTTCTTCTTATCTCCCGCTCGAACTCCTCGGGTGAGAACCCCTCCCCCATCAGGTTATAATGATGCTCGGGGCGATTTAACATTTCTAATGCTTATATTGGGGAGATGCAGGTTATGGCCCAGCATTTTCAAGGGGGCTTGAGGCGCGTTTATGGCGCGATGCTCGGTCTGCGGAAAGGAGATCCTGATGCCATTTAAGTGCAGCTACTGCGGCGACTACTTCTGCGCTGAGCACAGGCTTCCGGAAAAGCATTATTGCCCAGGAATATTCGCCGCAGCCTCACCCTATGAGAAGGAGCGAAAGAGCCGGGTTGAGATAGAGGAGTGGATGCCGCCAAGACCGGTGAGCAGGCTCAGCCCATCCGCGCGGGACGAGATCATTCATCTCAGCATCGGGACGATGCTCGTTGTGCTAGTCGGCTTCTCCATAATAGGGTATAATTTCAGGATCCCGCCGATCTTTCTCGCGGCTTATGCAACAGGCTTCGCCGCATCATTCCTAATACATGAGCTGGCTCATAGGAGCTATGCGAGGTCTAAGGGGCTTTACGCGAAATTCAAGCTTGACCCCATGGGAGCTATACTGACTCTCGTGACCTCCATACCATTTATACCGTTCAAGATAATTGCTCCCGGAGCTGTAGTGATATTCGGGTTGGCGCCGATCGACGTGCTCGGCATGACGGCGCTCATCGGCCCGCTCTCGAACATAGCGCTCTCAGCGATCTTCGCGATCGCTGGGTTAGCGATACCAACTTTGGCCCGGATATTCCTGCCGCTAAGCCTGCTAAATGCCCTCATCGCCCTATTCAACCTGATACCCCTCGGCGAGCTCGACGGCAGGAAGATTCTGGCATGGAGCCCATCAAAGTGGGCAATATCCTTCGCCCTAAGCATAATCCTGCTAATCACTACCGGGTTCATGTTCTACTACTTCTAATAACATCATGCTCGCGATTTCGAGGGCGGAGTGTTCTGGGGTGGTGGGGCCGCCGGGATTTGAACCCGGGACCTCCAGCGCTCTGGAGGTCTTATTCTCTGCTTCCCCAGGCTGGTGTCCTAGCCAAGCTAGACCACGGCCCCACCATCATCACCTGCTCCTATGGGTTCTAATTACTCTTTTCCCCTCTTCTTCACGCTGGGAGAGCCCTGCGACTAGCATGCGGCGAGGCTCGAGACAGGAGAATAGGTATGAGATCAAGAAGGGGGTGATCGAGCTCGTCAAAATTTTGGAAGCTAAGGGGCTCGTTAATATTACCAGCATGGAAGTTAAGCTCATGCCGCGATCAATGATCGCATCATTCTGTCGAATCTATTCCTCAATCTTTTCAGAGTTTTTCTTTCTCAGAACGGACGTCAAAATATCCGTGGTTGGACAGTAAATATTTGGGCGCTTTTTCATCGCTCTAGTAGGCGGTGACGCTTTTTATCTTGGGTATTTTGAGGAGCTCGTTTAACCCCTCTCCGGAGAGGGGCTTCTCGAGGACAAGTATGAGCTTCGGCTCCGGGAAGAGCTCCGGGTCCTCGGCCACCGCCTGCCTTATACTGATGTTCTCCCTGGCTATTATCTCGGTCGCCTTCGCTATTATGCCAGCGGCTGTGGGATCTGCTCTTATCTCGACGACATAGAATCCAAGCTCCTTGGCTACGGGCGCTATGAAAGCTCCAGCCGGCCTAATTCCCGTGAAGATCTTTCTCAGAGTCTCGTCCTCGAGTATCTGCTGAACCGTCTTCCTGACTATGCGCCTATCGACGCCGGTAGCCTTGGCGAGCGAGCTATCAGGAATCTCAACGGGACCCACAACGACTCTGCCCTGCTCATTAATTCCGATTCCGTTTTCTATCATGAGCCTTACAACCCTTAATCGCGCGGGAAACTCCTGGAAGCGCGCGGCTATCTTACGCCACACATCGAGAAATATACTGGATTGGATTTATGTGTTGCGCTAGCTTAGATCACGAAATTTCCTATGGTCGTCCGCGGACCCCGCGCATAACATAAGATGTTATGGCGATGAGGAGGGCTAATGGAGCGAAGATCAGCTGAGCATATGATGAGCCGAATAGCTCGAATAGCATGCCGGTGACTACTGTCGATGTGAATGACCCCAGTGTCGCGAAAGTATATACTATCCCCGATAATGCCCGCCGATCTCCGGATGCATCGAGATGGCCCAGGCAATTGTTGTCGAATATGCTGGGGCTAGAAGAAGACCTGAGGAAGACCATAGACCGATTTTTGCGTAAATTGGAATTGGAAGTGATACCAAAAGCATTAAAAAGCATGAGCATCCTCTGGCGATCACTAAGACCCTCCAGTACCCGATTCTATCTATGAAGGGCGCCTAGAGAAGCCTTCCCATGACGCTTAATACCCAAAATAATCCCACAGCTAGGCCAGCCTCCATAAGCGATGCTCCTTGATCGCTTAAGATTGATGGAAGCCATGCTGTTATGCTAAGCTGGTTCGCAACTATGAGGAACGGGATAATCATTAGTGGAAGTGCACCTAAGACCTGGCCCGGCTTCGCATACATCTTCTCGCGAATCATATTCGAATGATCTTTGGCCTTAGCCAACTTCGCCGCCGTGATCCAGCTTATCAGGGATGAGGCTAGGAGGAGGGGGAACATCATAAGATATCCTACTCTCCAACTTCCATAGGCTAAGGTGGCGTAGGCGGCTATGATCGGGGCCCAAAGACGATCCAATATTCCAGCCGATGTGGAGTAGATTTATCACCATTCCGCGCTTCTCGTCGAAAGCGTCCGAAATGAATGCATTTACCGAGCTCTCGAAGAACCCTATGCCCGCTCCGAGGATGAAGAATTATGCTCCGAGAATTAGCGCGTTGGGCGAGCTCGAGAGGAGCAGGGCGCCCAGCCCCATCACGAGAAGGGAAAGGGATACCAGCCTTATCTTGCCGAACAGATCCGATAAACTCCTCCGAGTATTGCAAGGGCCCCCGCCAAAGATTGGAGGCTCACTACGACGCCGATGATGGATTCGCTCAGCACCAGCTCATTCCTGATCCCGAGTAGGGCAGACCCAACCTCCGTCGCCGTTATCGCATATAATATATACGAGGAGAAGCACAATAGTCATAGAAACTTTCTCGACATCATTCGCATGACTTCTAATGCCGTCGTCTTCGATTTAAAGCATTATCACTTTTATTTCTACTCGTGGTGGCCAGCTCCTTCAGGATCGAGATCTCGTTGATCTTCCTTCCATTGAGTAGCTCCCAGATTATTCCCGTGGGCCTCTCTTTTCTCGTGGAAACTCTGATGAGTTTTGTTGGCGTGGCGATGATATCCAGCGTCAGGTCATATGGGTCTCTTGGGAGCCTATTCACGAGCTGGAGGTCATGAATGTTCGTTGCTATCATTATGTCTCGATCTATTTTGCCATATTCGAGCAGGATCGCGTATTCGAGCTCGCTGTATCCTCCTCCCTTCCCG
Source organism: Candidatus Wolframiiraptor sinensis (assembly GCA_023268255.1). Taxonomy (GTDB): domain Archaea; phylum Thermoproteota; class Nitrososphaeria_A; order Caldarchaeales; family Wolframiiraptoraceae; genus Wolframiiraptor; species Wolframiiraptor sinensis. The sequence continues at coordinate 21,746 of JALNJX010000002.1, read as the reverse complement.
AGCCTGAGGCCGTCCCTTGTCGCCGCGACCGATCCCGTGACGATAAAATTTATCCTTGGTAGATCTCTTGGATGGGTTCTTCTGCCGAGGATGAGGGCTCCTCTTATCGTCGAGGCCTGCTCGAGCATCTCTTGAGGTATTCTCGATGGATCTAGGATTAGGAATCCCTCTTTAAGCCTCGGGGTCGGCATGACCAAGATCTTGCCATCTAGGAGACACCTGTATCTCACGTGCTTCTGAGGCGAGTCGGGGCTCACCTTGACGACGCTTGCGGCGCGATACTCCTCGAGCCCGAGTATTCTCTCGGCTGCGCGCTCCGCTCCGGCGAAGTTCGGTATCCTCCCATAGATCGGCTTCGGGAATCTCGCGACACCCCTACTCTCGAGAAGCCTCCAGATCTCCTCCCTTATCATCTGCTTCTCATCGCTCATTTCACAGGCGAATCACCTTTCCAGCAAGTTTAAGCTTTTCATGAGGTGATGGAAGCACTCATCGCTAAGCCGCATCTTGTAATCCCTCACTACGTCGAGCGGCGGCTCCTCGACTCCGAGCATCCTCTTGATCTTCCGCGAGAACGGGCCGTAGAGGAAGTAGTTGAAGAGGGAGGTCACGTTCGAGGGTCTCCTCATGGTGCTCGCCTTCCCGAAGTCTATTATGACGGGCTTGAGCTCCCGCCTCACGATCACGTGCCTCCTGACATCGCTCAGCTCCCCGTGATCCAAACCTATTTCATCCAGCCTTCTCGCATCCTCAAAGCAAGCTCTCATAACCACTCGGAGATCATCCGGACGATCATTTTCGAGGCTACTCAGCCACTTCTCCAGCGATTCTCCCTCGATGAGCTCCAGAGCTAATACCATGTCTGTGAATCCTAGGAGCATTGGCCCGACGCTGATGCTGTTAGCCATGGACGTGGCCTCGGCCTCCCGCCTCAAGCTCTGCATCGTCGAATCCGTTCTCAGAATCTTCAGCGCGACATCTCTTCCCCCGATCCTCCCCCTCAAGACGAAGCCCCTATAGCCCTTGCCCAGTATGATGGGCTCAAGCCTCCCGCCTACATCCATGAAGGCGATGCTCTCGACCCTTAGCTTCCTCAAATCATCGAGAGCCCTCAATGCGTACTCGACGCTGCGCTTTGGAAATGATAGGTGGATGAGGAGATACTCTCTCCTGCCTATCTCCTCGAGATCTACGTGGATCATTTCCTGAGGAACGGCGGCCTCGCCGCTAGGAACTCCGCGAGAAACCTCCTCAGATCATCATTTCTCGAGGCCAGCTTTAGCAGGCTTCTCGCATCAGCGCTTATCCTCGATCTCTTGATCGGCTCGACAAGCCCCTTAGAAATGGAGACTTGGCCGCTCCTGACTCTCTCCCTCAGCAGCCTGTGAGCTGCGGTTTCCTCGCGCCTCCTCAAGACATATAGCCTATCGCCCTCGATCCATGGGCCCACCGCAGCCCTAGACCACTTCTCAAGAAACTCGTCCGCGCTCCTGAGGTATACTGGAGGCCCCTTGTGGAGATGATGTCGCGGCAGCTCCACCCCATCGAGCTCGAAGATCATCAAGCATTCTCTTCGCTCATCTGTCCATGAGCCACTTCGATAGACTGTGAAGCCGAGGCTCTCGAGGCTTCTTCTAATTCCTTGCTCGCTCCGCTTAAGCTCTCCCCAGAGCACATCCCTCGGTCTCGGGCTATCAAGCTTGAAGCTGACGTAGAGGATGCTCCTATCTCTGATGAGACCTTTCAGCTCCTTGATTCTCGGAGCCGGATCGATCGGCTTGAAGAACCTGATTGACGGCTTCTTGAGGAAGATCCTGGATGCCAATATAAGCTCTGAGAGCCTCGTCAGGGAGACCGCCGCCGCAGCATTCCTGGACCTGTCAACCGGGTCCACAACTATGAGGGGGCTATCTGGGAAGGCCTCCAAAGCCCTCTCCTCAGACTCGTAGTATCTCTCTAGGTCTATCACGATGGGTGGCTTCCAGCATGATATCTCCCTGACCGCCGAGAGGAAGTCTCCATAGTATAGTATTAGGAGCTCCGTGAGGTATCCGCTGAAGCCCTCGATCTTTATCTCTGCTCCATAGACCCCACATGCCTTCATGAAGCCCTTAAGAAGCCTGACCTCATCCTCTTGGTCCGGCTTAAGCTTGCTGAGCACGTATCTCGTGTGATATGGCGTTCGATCCGTTGCGCTCATCCAGTTCGGCGGCTCAACCCTATAGCATGCGACGACATCAACGGTAACCCCATTCACGATGCCCTCGACATATGGATGGTCGGCGTACATTATCATGGGCTCTCCGCCGAGACTCTCGACTATCCTGGATCCGAGGTCCACGATGATCTTCTCGAGTTCTTCCCTCGAGATCCCGGGATCAAAGTGTATGAATATATCTGCTTCAGCTCTCCCCCTGATCCAAGTGTTCTTCGCGGCGGATCCCTCGAGGCTCACGTCAAGCGCTCCCGCAACGCCTGAGATCTCCCTCCTCGCCGCCGAGAGCGCCTTCTCAACGATCCTCCTCAGCGCGCGCTCCTCCAGCCTCGTCGGCCTAACGATCCTCCTAGCCCTCTCAACAACATCCTCCATGCTCATTACTTCTCCTCCGCCTTAACCACGAGGAGATCTGTGTATATCGGCCCCCTCGAAGTCAATGTGCTCTTCTTGACCTTGAAGGAGTCTATTAGCTGCTCTCCGAAATGGAGGTCCTTGAGCTCCTCGAGCCTCCGCATCGCCAGCTGCTTATCCCGAATGAACTTGACCCTCCCTATCGTGAGATGAGGTGTGAAGCCCCGCTCATCGTACTTGAACCCGAGCCTGCTCAGCCTCTCGATCAGCTGATCCAAGATGCGCTTCAGCCCATTCTCCGGGTCCTCTATGCCGAGCCATATCACGTTTATCCTGCCTCCTCCCGGGAAGTATCCGACGCCGCGGACGCCGAGCTTGAACTGCTTGAACCTCACCTTCCCAGCATTCTCGAGTATCAGGTTCAGCCTGCCGGGATCTATCTCGCCGAAGAACCAGAGGGTTATGTGGAGGTTGTAGGGCTCGACGGGCTTCATCCCCACGCCAATCCTCATCAGCTCCTCCTGTATCTCCTGGGCCCTGGATACTATCTGGGGGTTGTCGAAGTCCACGGCGATGAATGTTCTTATCAGCTCGACCATGACACCAATTCACGCGAGATAATGAACTGGCTCATGATTAATCTTGCGCCGCGCCCTCGGCGAGCTTCTCGAGAAGCATCTTCGCGATTCTATCCGCGACCGCATCCGCCTCTCCTTGAGGATTCATTATCCAGGCCACCTCATTGGGTCTCATCTCCTTGAAGACCATATAGAACTCCTTGACGTGCTGCTGCATGAGCTGATCCCGCTCCAGCGCGCTCTCTAGCCCTCCCTGCCCAACCTTCATCTTAAGCCTCTTGATTCTATCCTCCTCAGGCGCGTCAATCACCAAGTATATGTCGGGCTTCACGAAAACCCCCTCGCCGAGCTTCTCGACGAGCTCTACGAATATTTTGAAATCCTGCTTTGAGACCCTAACGCCTCTCAGCCTCGATAACGCGAATCCATAGGCTATCGAGCAGAGATAGTATCTGTCTATGAAGAGGAGGTCGGGCGCCTCCTCCTCGATGATGCGCTTTAGGATCTTTGAGTCATCGCTCGTGTTCGCGAGGAAGAGGAGCATCCGCGTCAGGTGATCCACGTCCGGGTCGTTTCCATATGTTTTGGCGAACTCGCCGGTCTTGGAGCTGCTGGGAGTCTTGTGCGTAGAGACCTTATAGCCCCTGGACTCAAGGATCGATCTAACCTTAGCTATGAGCGTCGTCTTGCCGACCGCGTCAAGGCCTTCCCAAACAATTATCAGGGGCTTGGGCAAGCTCCCGAAAAAGATTGGGAAGAGGTTTGAGAAAAATCATGCGCTAGAGGGTTATTCCGGATTCCTCGAGCTTCACCAGCCTCTCCCAGTTCTCCTCAACCACCTTTTTCAGCGCATCTAGGATATGGGCATTCTCTGGCCTGAAGAGGTGGCTGAACCTTCCCTGCTGCTTCAGGAACTCCTCGAGCGGCTTCGGCTCCTTCACCTTCACGTTTATCTTCACTTTGCCATACTCCACCTCGTATACTGGGAAGTATCTGGTTTCGACGGCAAGTCTCGCGAGCCTAACCGTTTCTGATGGCGGATATCTCCATCCCGGAACGCATGGTGCGAGGATGTGGATGACCTTCGGGCCCTCGATCTCCAAGGCCTTCCTAACCTTGTTCGCGAGATCTATTGGATGAGAGATGCTCGCCGTGGCGGCGTATGGGATCTTGTGGGCGACAGCTATCGCGATTAAGTCCTTCTTCCTCTCCTGCTTCCCGGGTATCACCTTGCCGGCCGGGCTGGTGGTGGTTGCAGCCCCGATGGGCGTCGCGCCAGACCGCTGGATCCCCGTATTCATGTATGCCTCATTATCATAGCATATGTAGAGCATGTTGTGGCCTCTCTCAAGAGCTCCGGAGAGGGCTTGAAGACCTATATCGAATGTCCCACCATCTCCCGCGAAGACTATGACGTCGTGCATCTTCTTTCCCCTCTTCCTATTCAGCACCTTAATGGCCTCAACTATCCCAGAAGCAACCGCCGCCGCGTTCTCGAATGCCACATGAACGTATGGTATCTTCCAGGCCGTGTAGGGGTAGCATGAAGTGGAGACCTCGACGCAGCCGGTCGGGTTCACGACGACCGTTGGCCCTCTTATAGCCTTGAAGACCAGCCTTGCCGCTGTGCCAGCGCCGCATCCGGCGCAAAGCCTGTGGCCGGACGCGAACCACTCCTCCCTGGGCAGATCCTTCGGCGTCTTGTAGAAAATTACTTGGCTGCTCATGCCCTCACCCCCCACCAGATGACGTGCTCGTCAAATCTGCCCCTCTTGGCGCCGTCAATCGCCATCCTCAAGACCGCCTCGGCCTCATCGAGCCTGAAGTCCCTGCCGCCCAGCCCGTACACCACGTTCATCGCCGGGATTCTCAAACCATTCCTGTAAAGCATCGCGAGAACCTCCATGTAGAGCGGCCCACCGAGCCCCCCATAGGAGTAGGCTCTATCCATCACCACGAGAGCTTTCGCGTTCTTTAGAAGCTCTATCAGCTGCTTCTCCGGGAATGGCCTGAACATCGTCAGCCCGATGACACCGACCTTGAGCCCGCTCTCCCTAAGCCTCCTCGCAGCTACTTTAAGCGTCCCATAAGTCGATCCCAAGACGAGGATGACCGCCTCGGCATCATCAGCCATATGCGAGTTGAAGTACCAGTACCTCCTGCCGCTTATCCTCGCGTACTCCTCGACCACCTGCGGGTAGACCCGCTCAGCCCTCTCCACCGCCTCCTTGAGCTGGTACTTGAACTCCATGTACGTGTCCGGAAGCGCCATGGTGCCAAAGGTCGCCGGTCTATCGAAGTCCACCGAGTATATTGTGTTCCTGGGCGGCAGGAACTTGGAAGCATCTTCATCGGAGATAGGCGTCAGAGGCTCGACGCTGTGAGTTAGGATGAATGCATCGAGGTTAACGGAGGCCGGCAGCTGAACATCTGGGTGCTCCGAGAGCTTGAACGCTATGAATGTCAGATCGTATGCTTCTTGGACGTTCGTCGCGAACAGGTGGATCCACCCAGAGTCCCTCTCAGGCATCACGTCGCCATGCTCACAATGTATGTTCAAGGGAGCGTTCAACGACCTGTTTGCTATAGCCATGACCATTGGAACTCTCATCGATGAAGCAGCGTAAACGATCTCGTGCATGAGGGCTAAGCCCTGGCTCGCGGTCGAGGTGAAAACTCTCGCGCCCGCGAGAGCCGCACCAACGCATATCGAGAGTGCCGAGTGCTCGCTCTCAGCCTGGATGAAGGCCGCATCCAGCTCCCCGTTCGCGACATACTCGCTCAGCCTCTCGACGATTATCGTCTGCGGCGTTATCGGGTATGCCGCGATCACGTCCACGTTCGACTGCTTGACAGCTAGCGCGACCGCCTCATCCCCCATTATCGCTATCCTCTCCTGAGCCTGCCTCGCCATCACGCTACACCTCCTCCATGCTTATCGCCTTAACGGGGCACACGGTCTCGCATACCCCGCACCCCTTACAATAATCGTAGTCTACTTGGACTGAGTCGTCCTCCAGCCTCTTGATGGCGGCATCGGGGCAGAAGGTCCAGCAGAGAAGGCACTTGATGCACTTCCCGTAATCTATTCTTGGCTGCCTCGTCCTCCAGGTCCCGGTCTTGTATTCGAGCGATGTCGCGGGAACCGGTATCATGGCCGCGATTGGCAGATCTTTGTAGGTGAACTCTCCCTTGACGACGGGCTCAACTATCCTCTTAGCCGACAATGGTCTTCACCTCCTCATAGCACCTCCTGCTCAGCCTAAGATTCATCTCGAGGACTTTCCCGGAGAATCTCTCGGCCAGAACGTCCTCGAGCGTCTTGAGCGATGCCAGCCCTCTCACCCTCAGGAGAGCTGAGAGCATGGGCACATTGTATATCTCCCGGCTGACCTCCTCGAGCGAGATCCGCCTAGCATCAACCACGTGGAGCCTGTAGCCGCGCTCCCTGGCCCACTTCGCCACCTTCTCGCTGTTATCGAGGGACAAGTTCAGCAGGATGTCGCCGCCCTTCTTGAGCCCATAAGAGTAATCCTCGGGAGCCTTGGACATGACGGGATCTATTATCACGACGATATCCGGTTCATAGATTCCGCAGTGAATCTCTATGGGCTCATCCGAGATCCTGGTATAAGACCTGACGGGCGCGCCGGCTCTTTCGGGCCCGAACTCTGGGAAATGTTGTGCATACCTTCCCTCGATGATTGCGGCTCTAGCCAGAAGATTGCTTCCCGTGACGACTCCTTGCCCTCCTCTTCCATGCCATCTTATCTCGATTAACTCCATGGAAGGCATCACCAGCACCTTAACGGGCTAAACAGCACCTATTTACTATTTAGCATGCGTCTTGGATGCGCGTAGAAGAATTAAAGAGGCGCTGAGCGCGATTAATGGAGGCATGATCGAGGAGTTTGATGCGATAGTTATCGGCGGCGGGCCGGGAGGATATGTTGCGGGGATTAGGCTCGGCCAGCGGGGCTTGAAAACGCTCTTAATAGAGAAGGATGAGCTGGGTGGAGAGTGCCTGAATAGGGGATGCATTCCCTCAAAGGTCCTCATAAGCAGGGTGAACTTATACTGGCTCGCGAGGAACGCGAAGTGGCTTAGGAGCAGCGACTTGGAGGTTGATTGGAAGGAGCTCCAAGCGGTCAGGGAGAGGATTATCAGGAGGCTGAGGCTCGGCGTAAAATATCTTTTGGAAGGAAATGGCGTGAAGGTTCTCGAAGGAGAGGCGAGGCTGAAGTCCGACCACGAAGTGGAAGTCAGGATGCGAGATGGATCCTTAAAGTCATTCAGGGCGAGAAATATAATCATCGCGATCGGCGGGGAGCATGCTCCATTAAGGGAGATGCCATTTGACGGTGTCAAGGTCATAACATCCTCTCAAGCACTCGAGCTTCAGGAAATCCCGCGGAGCCTGCTGATAGTAGGAGGAGGCGTCTCGGGAGTCGAGATAGGGACATTCTACGCGAAGCTCGGAACAGAGGTGACGATCGTGGAGATCACGGATCAGATCCTCCCGGGCGTGGAGAAGGATCTCGTGGACGTTGTCGAGAGGAGGCTGAGGAGGCTGGGCGTCAAGATATACACGAGCTCGAAGATCACGTCTTCCAAGGTGTCAGATGGTGGGGTCGAGGCGATTGTGGAGACGCGGGGCGGCGAGAGCCTTGAGGTGAGAGCAGATTACGCGATGATCGCAGTTGGCAAGAGACCCGCATCCGAGAGCATTGGCGCGAGCAGTATCGGTATAAAGCTCGACGAGAGGGGATTCATACGTGTTGATGATCATATGGAGACCAGTGTTCCGGGAGTATATGCTGTTGGCGATGTTACGGGGCCGCCATTCCTAGCTCACCGTGCATCGTATCACGGAATGATCGCCGCGGACAACATAGCTGGAGCGGAGGCGAGCATGAGGGATGTCGTGATCCCATCCGCGATATTCTCAGACCCGGAGATAGCTTACGCTGGCTTGACGGAGGCGGAGGCCAAGGCGAGGGGCATAAAGCCTAGAGTCGGCAAGTTCCCGTTCACCGCCTCCGGTAGAGCGGTCGCCGAGGAAGCCGCGGACGGGTTCGTGAAGATCATCGCGGACTCCTCCACGGAGGAGGTCGTCGGATGCCAGATGGTTGGCCATCATGTGACCGAGCTGATCTCGGAAGCCGTACTAGCGATCCAGAATAGGATGAGGCTCGATCAGTTCGCTAAGTGCATGAGACCTCACCCAACGCTCAGCGAAGCCCTGATGGAGGCGGCTGAGGCCGCGCTGTGGAAACCCATACACATTATAGTTCAGAGGGAGTGCGTCAGGTAGTCAATTCTGCCTCCATCAACAACTATCACCTGTCCCGTTATGTAGCTGGATTCATCCGACGCGAGGAAGACAGCGACTCTAGCTATATCCTCTGGGGACGCGATCCTTCTCAGCGAGATTGTTGCTTTTCTCTTCTCAAGAATTTCCCTCAACTCTTCCTCGCTCTTCCCCTGCACGAACATATCCGTTGGGACGAAGCTTGGGGCTATGGCGTTCACGTTTATCCCATATTCTCCGAGCTCAAACGCTAGTCTCTTCGTCAGCGCGATGATCGCAGCCTTCGTCAGGGCATAAAGAGTCGTCCCGTGGGAGGCAGTTCCAATAGCGGCCGTACTAGCGATGTTAATTATCTTACCGTATCTCTTCATCACCATATATTTTACCGCCTCCCTGCAGCAGTATATCGTGCCCTTGACATTCACGTCAATCATCCTGTCGAATTCCTCATCCTTCAAATCCATGATCGAGCCATAATACATGATTGCCGCGTTGTTCACCAGAACATCTATCGTGCCAAATATATTCACGGCCGCCTCTATAAGCCTTCTAGCATCATCGGGCTTAGAGATGTCAGCTCTAACCATTATCGCCTCGCTCCCATAGGCCCTTATCTCGTTCAGGACCTCTCGTGCCCTATCCTCGGATGCAATGTAATTCACGCACACTTTTGCACCCTCTCTCGCGAACTCCAGCGCGATTGCTTTTCCTATCCCCCGCGAGCTACCTGTAACTACGGCCACCTTACCATTCAGCCTGCCGGCCATGTCCAGGCAAACACAAGTCGTGCATGAGTAATTAACTTTACCGCCATTTACTCGATGGACAGATTTCCAAGAAGGGACATTGAGAGCATCTCGGATTTCTTGCAACACATATTCTTCTGCCAAATTCTATTAGGGCTAAGTGTGCTAAGATCCTCTTCTCAGGCTTAACCGATGACTCGAGCTTGAATTTCAGGGACTCGTAATCTTCCTTCTCGCCGGCTATCCCGAGCCTTCTCATAACCCTGAAGATGTGAGTGTCTATGGGGAGTATCTGCTCATCTCTGGCGAACATTAGGAAGACGTCGGCGGTCTTGGGGCCAACCCCCTTCAAAGAGGAGAGGATCCTCCTGGCCTCAGGGTAGGGCATCGAGAGAACTCTCTCCAAGTCGATGTTCTTATCGGCGATTTGGCGGGCGATCAGCTTAATCCTCGGAGCCTTCATCCTCCAGAGGCCGGCGGGCTTAATCGCGTCCTGGATTGACTTGAGGCTCGCTGAGGCAACCGCCTCGGCGCCGCTGAATCTCGCCCTGAACCTCTCCATGGCCGCTCGAACATTCCTCGTGCTTGTCTTCTGGGATAATATTATCGCGACGAGCGCGTGAAATGGGTCATCAATTTTCATGCGTGCCGGATCGGGGCGAAACATCTCGATAACTCTATCCACTATCATCGAGATCCTCTCGCGCATTTCATTCGAGAGCTCCACGCCGCTCATCCCCTAATAATCACCCTCCGCTTGCACGCACCTTTAACAAACTCGCGGAGCTGAGTTATCCTCATTTTTGGCCCCCTCGCTGCCATAAGCATCTCGAAATCGCTGATCACCACATTCTCCAGGCTTACGTCATATTTTGCCGAGAGCTCTCGCAGGCCACGCTCATCTATGTCCGGTATCCTGCTCACGTCGCCGCATGGCCCGAGCCCGCAGGCAGCGCAGCCGAGCCCATGCACCTCGACGCTCGCCGCGCACGCGGATGGATAAGCCCTCAGGCCCAGCTCTTCCGCCAATCTCGTGATCCTCCTCTTCACGTCGCCCATTTTGAGGGTTACCTGCTTCCCGGGCTTAAGCTCTCCAGGAATCCTTCTCATGATCTCGCCCATGTGAGGATACTTGGCAGCCCTAAGCCTCTCAATTATCCCCCTTGTAACCCTCATGGAGCCCAGCACGACGCCGGCGGCGCCAGAGTCCAAGGCCCTGGCTAGAATATCCTCGAGCTCCCTCTCACTGAGCCCCGGCAACATCGGTCTCAAAAATAGGCAAACGTGGACGCCATGGCTGGATAGCATTCTAATGGATCGGAATCTCTTCTCAGGATCCGGGGCACCGGGCTCGAGCACGCCATGAAGGCTCGTGGTCACGATCGTCACGAGAGCGCTCAAGCGATCTGGCACCGATCCGAGCCTTGCGGCGAGCATCTCATCAATCCAAGCCTTCGTCGAGAACTGGATCGGATTCCCGAGGAGCCGAGCAACGGCATCGAGATACTCGAGGGCCTTATCCGCTGTCTCCTCCATGAAGGGCTCGGTCACGGATCCGAAGGCCATGAGCGTTCCGTCGCCCCCAGGGGCCACGGAGGGATTCAGCGCGAGCGCGTAGGCGAGCTGAAGCCCGGATAATGGATACGGCCTCGGAGCCCTGGAGAAGCCCATGTCGTATATGTAGCAGTAGAGGCAGCCGAACTTGCATCCGAGCCCCGTATGCACTGTTAAGCCGCATGGCCTTGGAAGACGCCTAGCATGAGGATCTCGCCTAGCAGACTCGAGCTCACGCTCATCGAGCGTGCTTTCCAACCTCGAGACTAGCTCGAGCTTCCTCTCCCAAGCATCAATCAAGTCGATCATCATCAGGGCACCCTGGCGACTGCATGCCGCTTATCCGCCGTTAAGTCCACGTAAAAATGATGACTCGAAGGGCTAATGTTTTTCCCGATCTAAGTCGGCTAAGACCCGGATAGCATGTCTTGGATGGAGGCGGCTCGGCTGCTCGGCCTATCGCAGATCATGAAAATCGGTCTCCTCAAGGCGGTGGGCTTCGAGGAGGCGGTTTTGAGGCTACCCGACGGCATGCGGATCATCATGGACCTTAACCAAGTTCCCGGCGCACTATACAACATACTGCACATCTATTATCACGAGGATTACTCTTTCACCTCGGAGGCGATTCCTAGGCCCGGCTGGAAGATAGTTGATGCTGGAGCATATCTCGGGGCTTATACGATGTGGTCGGCGCGGAGGGTTGAGCCGGGCGGGGAGGTGGTGGCGCTGGAGCCGCATCCGAGAAGCAGGGAGCTGCTCCAGAGAACGATAATGTTCAATGGCCTGAGGAATGTCAGGGTTCTGCCATACGCTCTCTCGATTCACGAGGGTAGAGGCAAGCTCTACTCCCCGAGATATAGGGCTCTGGCATCGCTGAGGAGGGAGCACGCCGAGTACTTCTGCGGAGAAGTCGTGGAGGAGCATGAGGTGGAGTGTGTGAGCCTGAGAACGCTTCTGAGCATGCTCGGTAGCCGGGAGATCGATCTCCTCAAGCTGGATATAGAGGGCCTCGAATACGATGTTCTAAGGAGCTCAACCGACGTGCTAGGCCGCATCAAGAGAATTGCCGTCGAGGTTCATCTTGATTCATGCTCGATCCCGGAGCTCGACCAGCTCCTAAGAGACAACGGCTTCGAGGCGATCATAAAATTCGATGCGCGCGCCGAGAACCAGGCATTCATAATAGCCCTGAGAAAAAGTTGGGATGAAATGCCGGCGCTCTCAAAGTATGAAAGTTCCTAGACTATTAATACGAGCTCCGGGATTGGTGGGCTCTTTCTAGGATCGAGCTGGATCGCGTAGAGCGGCGTCCTCGGCTTTACCCCGTGGATCAGCATGCAGCCGTGCCGGCGGGTTATCTTGAGGTGCACATCCGCTATGGGCGCAAGCCTCTCGATGAGCCATGGCATCGTCGGCTTAACGATCCAGAGCATGAGGCAGCGGAGAGCCCTTACGAGGTCCTGGGCTGTTAAGAGCAGCTTCAAACCCTCCTCGCCAGCTGAGTGGGCAATCCTATCAACGCCCATGGCCGCGATAGTTGGCTCTCCGGTCTCCTTCACCAGCCTTAACATTAGTTCCGTAATCCTTCTGCCGACGTCATCGGCGAATCTAAGATCGACCTCTATGACATTGGGCATCTTCTCGATCACCGCGCCCCTTTCATAGAATATGTGGTGGCGCTCAAAGAATGCTTGCTCATCCACTTCATAGACGCGAAGTGCCTCCCTTAACAAGTCTGGGCTCACCCCGCCGCTGGGGATGACCAGCTGATGCCTACCCTTGAGAACGAAGCTGGCCATCATCGGGCCGACGATCACATTATACTCTCTGAAGGTGAGCCTCGGATCAATCTCCACAAGCACGGTTGACCCGGGCTGATAGCCTCCAAGCTCGCGATCCAGGTCGAGTATGCCGGTCGTATAGGCTCCCGGCGGATCTGGCGGCGGCCAAAGCTCGGATGACCCGTGCTCAGGAGTCTTCGCAGGCGCGGGTATTCTAGTTGGAGGAATAACCCTAAAGCCATCCTTAATAGTGCAGATCAAGCGGGGGTTTCGAAGCTCAGCCCCCCTAAGCTTCAGTATCTCCAACCGCCGAATAGGCCTCCTCTCAAAATATCTCCTCCTCAAGCATAGAACGCCATCCGCGACATACTCCTCGAAATCCGGCGCCTCGGCAAGAGGCTCGCCCTCCTTAATCAATAAAGTCGTGCACCTGAGCTTCTCGAGAATCTTGGAGAGCAGAGTCTGCAGGAAGATTCTCGCCTCGCCGGGGCTCTTAAACTGCTGCTTAAGAGCCGTGAAGGAGTCTATAACAAGCCTCCTAGCGCCGAGGGATTCCACGCGCTCGAGCACCGTGTTCACGGACATCGAAACACCCTCCTCAGCCGTCAAGGGAATCCACAAGTGCTCAGCAAGCCCCTCCATCATCAGCCTCTCAAAATCCATGCCGAACCTCGAGGCGAGCTGGAGAAACCTCTCCCTACTCTCGCAGGTGGAAACGTAAACCCCGGGCTCACCGCCAACCGAAGCGCCGCGATAAATGAAAGTCATCCCAAAAACAGTCTTACCGGTTCCAGGGAGCCCGGCGACAAGGATTAGCCCGCCTTCCGGAAAACCCGGAATAATATCATCAAGACCCGGCACATGAGTCCTAACAAAAAGCCCCCTCCTACTCACCGCCCGGGCCCCCAAACATAGCCTATAACCGCTTCGTCATTCCACTTAACATCGCTTATAGCCATACCTTAATAGTTTTTTCACGAAAATCGAAGACGAAAGTCTGACTCAGCAGACTCATAAGCGCTTCATCGAATCAAGCTGGGATAACAATTCGCCAAACGTACAAACCACTTACGGCGAGTTGAATACCTCGAGAGCCTCGATAATGAGAATGTGGAGCTTCACGAGCCGACGCCAGCCATCATCGCGAAAGCTCATACCATCGTAACCGATTTTCCCAAGCTCATCGCCGCTTTGGCCTGCTCACTATCGGCAGTTATCAGCCTATCCGAGCTAACAATATACAGTGAATCGTATATCGTTATCTGCAGCTTTAACGATGCCTCAAACGCCTGGCCGAGAAAGTTGGTGGCTCTCTTCACGTCCAATACGTTGAAAAGATCCACCAATTCCCCATATCTCTCCTCAGCCTCCGCAAGCTTAATCTCCCCTCTCATAAAGTACTTCAATACAGTGTTCGCCACCTCTATCATAGCCAGATCGAGCGTCTCACCATCCTCCAGGATTTTCCTACCAGCCTCCTCGTAGTTCTCCTCGCGCATTATCAGCTTGGCTATAACGGATGCGTCAAGCACCATCCCTATCCTCCCTAATAGCCCTAACAACCGAGCCCGCCGGAAGAATTCTAGAAGGCTTCTTCTCCAAAATCCTCCGAACAACCTCGGACCTCTCGACCTCCCTAACCCTTCTCTCAACGAAAGCCCTAAGCTCCGACGGCCAGTCAACAACATCCTTAAGCCTATCTACCTTCCTCTTCAACTCCCTCGAAACCTTGAAGCTAATCACTTCGCTCATGGTAAACCAATAGGTATACCAGAAAATAAACTTTTAGATTACTTCGGCCCTTACAAGACTCCCCGAATCCTAGCTTAGATCCCATCCGAGCTTCAAAGGCTTATATCCTATGGTGTTGTTCAATCAATACCTTATGGTGATTAACGTGGAAACAATTAAGATAGACAAGCAGGGTAGACTCGTCATACCTGCAAGCATAAGAAAAGCTCTCGGGATCTCCGGCGAGGTCGAGGCCATAATCAGGGTCGACGGAAATAGAATAATAATCGAACCCGCGTCGACAGACCTCGAAAGAGCAATCAATGAATGGATCGAGAAAGCCCTAAGCATAAACCTGCAACCATACACAGAGAATACCGAAGAAAGCTGGAAGTGGATGAACAATGAGTATGCTAAGAGAAAGCTTGGCATATCCGGAGGGAGTAATTGACGTCGGGATAATAGTAGTCAAGCTTGATATCTCAGCAAATTTGGCTATCAGCGGGCCTAAGATTACCTATAGAGTGCTTTTAAAAGAAATTCAATTTACGAAATTCTTTTGAATCAGCTCCTCAGGCATATACTTTTGTACATTATTTATGATGATTTTTAGAACTCGAATTGCAACGGCATCACCATAATCTAATCCATATTTTCCGGCGAATTATTCATAAGAGCATCATCACAAAAAAGCAAAGTTAAGAACATGTAAAGGAACGCGACTTAATAACTTAAAAGAGGATGGGAAAGAAAATTTTGCCGCCAACCTTAGGGGCAATAATTACACTATTCTTCGGCGCCAACCACGGCAACCTCCCTCGAAGAAGGAAAAGATATCATATGGCGGAGGACGGAAGATGGCTGCTTACTATTATTTGCTTGAAAGCCTTTAGACCAAATCCACACAGGTAATAGTCTATGGTAATAGTCTATTGTGATAAAGATTTTGACGCCGTAGATTGAATAAAAAGATACGCACGTGAAGAACAATTTGAGAGCATAGGAATAAACTTACTCTCCCAGAATCACTCAAGCTATAAAATATCCCGTGGATGAGAGATGCGGAGCTTAAGCAGCTCGCTTGCTATCTCCGCTTTTGAGAGCAGTTCCTCATCACCCGTCACGAAAAACCCGACATCGTAAAATTCGTTTAATATTTTGGCATAGCATATGTGAATGAGATCTAATGCTCTCAACTTCAATCTTCCTGCGTATCTAAATGCCAAATAATACTCGAGCGGCATCCTAATTTTCCGCGCATGAAAATCAAGTGTTAGAGTGTATAGGTGCGGCACAACGTTAAGCTTACAGTCCTTGACTATGAAACCCACCAGCGCATCCAAGTCCTTCTCAAACCCCTGCGGAATCAACAGCTCATCCAGAAGCCTAGACAAAACTGCATAAAGTTCCACTAGAGTTAACGGTGACGCATAGAACTTAACATCATCCCGACTAAACAGTCTCTCCGAATGCTCATACAGCTCATCATCAGGCTTATACCTGGCTATAATCACACTAGTATCAACGTAACAACCACTATCCATCCCTCTGCTCCCTAACAATATCCACAGCCCTCCTAGAAGAAGTAATGGTAAACGGCACCAGACCAGAACGCCTACGCCCCTCAAGCACCTCCATCAACCCCGAAGACCTAACCCCCACAACATCCCCCAAAAACTCATCAGCCCTCACCTCCCCAAGCAGCAAATCCTCCAAAATAGACCTCAAAGTCACCCCACGCTTAACCGCCAACAACTTAGCCCTCCGCCACAACTCCGAATCAATCTTAATACTCGTAACCTTATCGACCATACAAAAATAACATAAATACGGCATTACTTAAGTATATACTACCAACCATCAAACATCAAATAAGAACAACCCCTTATAAACCCCCCACACTTATAACTGGAGGAAAATGCAGAGCAATGAGCATGCTAGCATCACAAAATAGAAAGATCTAGAAGAGGTTACTAAAGGTGGAAAGCCGAGCCTGATAAGGATGAATTTAGATTATCAGTAGCTTGAAGATCAGCGAGAGCATAATTGTGAATATGATGGAAGTTTCCGCGGTCATTATCCACACGGCCTTACTTATAGAGCCCATGACCTTCATCCTCTCAACCAATAAGGCCACATCTTTACTTATCAAGTCTATGGCCTCCGTCCTCTCGACTAATATGGCTAATGCCCCATTCGCCTTCATCACGCCATTCAATAACATTTCCTCAAAATTGCCCGGATTATCTTTCCCCTTCTCATTCCTCCTTTCCGCGAGACACTTCTGAATAAGCTCAACGGACTCTCGAAGACTCTTCACCACCTCTTTCGAATCCCTTTTACCCATCCAACCACCACTCATGCAGCGTGCATATAATAAATTTCCACGAAGGAGCCAATTTTCAGGACAATAACATTCTCCACGCCAAGCCTCACGATGTGCAATTCATGCGAGATTATTAGAGAGGATTGAAAAGATCTACTGTGAAGTCCCTTCAGGGCCGCAAGCTCGGCCTAAAGCTCGTGAATCCGCCTAACCTCTTCGCATTTCAGCCCTCTCAGCCTCAACCTATTCCTCCAAAATCATTTTTCCGGGTTGGCTTGAAGTATGCGCCCGGATCTTCAGGTGCCAGAGGTGCGGCAGGACGTTCATAAACCACGGAAAATATGGGAGGCGCATGGCCCGCAAGCATTAATCATAAATCAAAAGAAGACAGATCAATACACATATGTAAGACATCTTCAAACCCCTCACAATCTATAACACATACACTGAGGAAGCGATAAAAATGGAAAGTTCACGAGAATAATTCATGTATAAAGCTCCTCCGGGATAAAAGATCATCCAAGCTTTCCCATGAGAAAGGATGAACAACCGAACACCCTTCAAAAGAGCGCTTAGAAAAATGCTCGGCGAAGCCGTAAAGAAATTAATACCTGCTCCCAGGCGATAGCCGATCATCCTCAAACAGCTCAAAACTAAAAAGGCGCCCAATAAACCCCAAGACAGCACACCCGCACAAACCCTCACCAAACTCTAACAGCAAAAATCCAAAACCAGGCTCCCAAGCACCCCACACGACAAAACCGAAAAGCCCAAAAGCCCGCTCAAACCCCCACAAAAACGGCCTAAAACAGCTCCCAATAAACGCCCAAACCAGATAGCCCAGCCCAACCATCGTATTTAAAAGATTTATAAACCCCGCAAAACCACCTTAAAAGGAAGCCCAACAAGGAGATGAAGAACATGAGCAAAACACCCGAACCAACCATCGAAATACAAAACGTCGTAGCCTCAGTAACAATAAACCAAAAACTAGACCTAGCACAAATACAAAAAGCATTCCCAGAAACAGAATACAAGCCAGCACAATTCCCAGGCCTAGTATTCAGACTAGCAACACCAAAAACAGCAACACTAATCTTCTCATCAGGAAAAATGGTATGCACAGGAGCAAAAAGCGAAAAAGAATCAATAAGAGCAGTACAAACAGTAATCAAACTACTCGAAAAAGAAGGATTCATAATCAAACACGAACCAATAATCGAAATACAAAACATAGTCGCATCAATCGACCTACACGGAAAAATCAACCTCGAACAAGCAGCCCTAAAACTAGAAGGAACAATGTACCAACCCGAACAATTCCCCGGGTTAATATACAGGATGATGGAGCCGAAAGTTGTGATCTTGATGTTTGCTAGCGGTAAGCTCGTGTGCACCGGGGCCAAAACGGAGAGAGAAGTATATGAAGCGGTTTACAAGTTGAAGAAAATTTTGGAGGAAAACGATCTGATCACCTACGCCGCTTCCAAGTAGTATCGTGCGGCTCGTAATAATCTTACATCTATTAGATGTAGCTAACACTTTTTAACTCTCTTTTTCGGAGTCTTCTGTTTTCCTAATTTTCAGATCTCATCCGTCATTTTATCCCCTTAAGTGGTCAGGATGTAAGTTTTTCAGCATCATCAAAGCTTTTATAATTTTATTGACAAATGTGGTTTTAGCCATGACAGAATTTCCTATAAAAGCAGCTTCTGCACTTCTTATCCATCACCGGTTCAGGAGGTTCTCTTAGCTCTAATGCTCTATGTATTCGCTGGACCAAGTTTATTGAGTATCTTCTTAGCTGGCTGGTAAATCTCCTCTCAAACCACGTATTCGATTTCTTATAGAACACCGCTATCTTGTATACTGGTTGATTGAATACATCCTCAACGGCTAACGCATAGATTGATGTTTGATACAGATGATTCGGAAAAAGTTTCCTAGATTCCGCCGCCTTTATTTCCAGAACATGCAGCTTATTGTTGGACCAGTAGATTGTGTCCACAACCCCTGAAATCATGTACTTTTTGGATGAGACCTCTACCCCGAAGAGCATTTTATCGACGCGTATTCTCTTACGGGCAAGCAGGGTCTTTCTCTCCTCATACCTATCCGAGTCCTTAGTAAATTCCCTTATACCATCTTGCATTAACTCTGTTACCGGCTCCCTTATTCCAAGTATATACTTGTAGTAAAATGTCGATGGACAGAAGATATAATCTTTTACGTGCATTAGGGTAATGTAGCGTTCTTCCTCCTCCATTTCCCACACCTACAGGAATACTATTTCTTCGCCTTCTTCGTATTCTATTAGTTGACCGATTATCTTCCTGCTAGAGATGTCCGCTTCGCATATGATGAATATTTGTACGTTTCCCCTATTGGAGCCCAGGATGTTCTTTAATTTTATCTCTAAGTTCTTTCTCGTTTGTGAATCGATCACGCCGAGGAAAGCACTTTTCTGAATCCTGGTCAAGCCGGCCTCCTTGCATGCTTGCGCTATCTTCATCCTGATATCGTTGTCTGTGATATCGTATATTACTAGTGTATACATCTTCCTAGATCACTGCATTAAAACATTTGTATCCATCCGTGTAGCCGAGTAGGTACTTTGCGAGCCTGATTGGTTGGAGCCTGATGTGCGCCTTTATTGGAGCGGTTCTATTCATGAAAGTGACATTTTTCTCTAGAACATTGAAGAAGATTTTGAGGAGCTCGTCTCTAAAAGGCTTCGTAAGTTTTCCTTCCTCATCAACCATCTGGACGTTCCTTGGCTGTTTTATAAAGCGTGCTATCAGCGGGAGATCCACGATAGGCTGCCTAAACTCCTCCATCAAGTCCATTACCAGGCTTGGGCGCCTATTACTATCCTCATGAAGATATCCGATGAACGGATCTAGCCCGGACAGCTCAATGGCGTACCACACCTGATACATTAGCAGCGTGTATAAGTAGTTGAGGGAGAGGTTCAATGGATCCTCCGGTCTTTCGTATTTCTTTCTCCTTCCAGTAAACTCTATCTCCTTTGGAACTATTTTAGCCACAGCGTCCCAGTAATATTTCGAGGCCTCAGCCTCCTTGGAGATCAGCCAACCCCTGAACTCGACGCCTTCCTCCGAGACCTCCTTGTAAACAGCAATCATCTTCTGTATAAGCTCCTCGACAATAATCATGCTCGAAAAATCTAGCCCTCGCCTAAGTTTCAGGAGCCTTTTCAGAGTCCTTATCTGGTTTTGAATCTTGTTTAGAACTATTGTACGCGCGATACTAATGCCGCGCTGGTCGCTCTGAGCTTTAATCTGCTCTTTACGGAGCTTCACATGCGTTCTAAGCATCATAGGCTGTATTCTTCCTACGGGCTTATCGCGTGACAATAATATGAGTTGGATGCCGTGCTTGAGCATGAGCCTTAAAGCATCCCCACTGATGCTCAAGCCCTTCAGATTTGCCATGATCATGGAGACGTTACCAACGCTCACCTCCTTCTTAGAGCCATCTGGCTTATAGATTACCAGCATTCCATCTCTTTTTGAGATTTTATATCCATGTTCTGATAAGATTATTTTGAGCGGCATCAATTACACACCCCATAGTATATGCAATACTCGGGGCATTGCGGTGGTTTTCCGGGATCAACTCCTCTCATGATCACGTTAAAAGCCTCATCACGTATCTCGATAAACTCTCTTCTTAATTCGTCTCCGATGAAGTATATCTTGTTTCTGATCTTAACATAGCCATTTTCGTCAACGTGTATGTATGATACTATCCCGTAGTCTATGGGGATTTCTAGGTCAGCTTCCACCGCTAGTGCATAGCCGACGACAGAGTACTTGTGGAAATCCCTCAAATCTCCCGTCTTTATCTCCACAACTATCCTTTTATCCGCGAGCATGTCCACCCTCAAATCGCCTGATAGTCCTAGAAGCTGCCCATTGACCGTTCTCTCGACATCCACGGGAATTATTCTCGAGATAGCGCTTTCTAGATCCAGCTTCTGCATCTTTGACAAAGTCCTATCGAGCTTGGCAGCTGCCTGTAATGCTAGGAAGCTATACAGCGACTCAGCCTCCCACTTGAGCTTCCTGAGATCCTGCTCATTAACATGTCTCGACACTCCATGCTCGTCGAATACCTTACTCACCAAATCATGCATGTCCGCGAGAAGCATCGAGTAAAGTTTTGAGCCACTCATCAAGCCATGCCCATAAAGTCTCGACTTAGCCCTCTCGACAACACCTTTGCAGATGGCGTGATAAATCCAACCCCTAACAGTCTTATAGCTGTATGGAGCCGGCACAGATAGGACCCTCCTCAAGTATATGTCCTTATAAGTCGAGCAGTACCTATTCGCTATCTCGGAGACTCCTAGACAGATACCGTCGAGAGGCGGCGAAAGAATATCATTCGACCAATTCCAGCCTCTTAACTCCTCGCTAACAGAACCATACATGCTCCTTAACTGGCGCAGGATCCTATCGATCTCAAGCATCTCAAAAAAGAACATTACTTATTGGAGAATATCTCCGGTGATAGATAAGATTTTTTAGCCGGATATTGGACAGAATAATGGTATTACCAAAAATTTATATAAAGCCCTTGATCACTTATATATGAATCCCCGGATAGGGGCTAATACAGCAGTCTCGAATTAGAATCCTAAAAATAGGGCTCAAAACGCGGAAAAATAGGTCGGAATCTCAAAAAGAGAATTGAAAGTATAAAGTTAGGATTGTTACCGGCGTTTTCGGATCGTTGAGCAGAATCTCAAAAAGAGAATTGAAAGTCGAGCGATGCGCTATTCTTCGATTCCCCAGTTCTAATGAATCTCAAAAAGAGAATTGAAAGATTTCCCTCAGCTCCTGACGCTGGAGATCCTCAGTGATGAATCTCAAAAAGAGAATTGAAAGGTGAAGCTGAAAAATGCATCCGACGTGGCCACCACGGAATCTCAAAAAGAGAATTGAAAGTATTCTGAACTGGTTGCTCGAGACGATCGCCGAGCCCTTCAAGAATCTCAAAAAGAGAATTGAAAGATGATTCCCCTGCTTATCTTCCCCACGTGCTTCGCGTATAAGAATCTCAAAAAGAGAATTGAAAGCATTTTCCAAATGGCTTCATCAATTCCTCCACTTCGCTTATCG
>JALNJX010000001.1 GCA_023268255.1 Candidatus Wolframiiraptor sinensis | reverse complement strand
GGATGTCCTTCACGTCGTCGTGACCTATCACGTACTTGAACAGGTCGTCCGGTATCTCCTCGGGTTCTCGGAAGCGGGGTGAGCTTCCCTCTAAGCCTGCTCAGGAGGCGGTCTGAAAACCTTATTACCCCATCCACGCATGAATTTGCTTCGAGACTTGATCTTGTTACCTCCTTGAGAATTTCGCTCCAGTAAAAGTTTACATTTCTACGAGCACTGCTCGCCCTATTGTCGAAAAGCAACATAAACCATTGAAGAGACAATATCTTCAATAATGTTTCATGCGATGTGCCGCTACTAATCGTATACGTGCTTGGTCTAAGCTTGATTTGGCTCATTTTAGAAATCTCAGAAATTGTTAGACATATGAGCCTATCGAATTCTCCAATTTCCTTCAAGATAAGCTCTAGATTTTCCAAGGGTTTCTGTACATCATCCGCTAACTCTATTATTTTGCCAGGGATCGTTATCTGATTTATAGTCGTAAATCCTCCCTTAACCATATTCCGCCACAAGTAATATTCCATGTGCAGAAAGCAAGACCTGCTCACTACGTTTTTCTCATAATCGGCAATGTATCCACTTTTTTGTAAGGCTGTAAGAACGTCGTACGCTATTTGAGCTGAGACTTCATTGTGATGTATTCTAGGCTTATTCATTGAAGTGTAATCTTTCGAAAGTTTCCCGGAATCGTGCAGTAAAAGGGCAAGGATGAGCGTTTTCCATTCGATGCCTCTCTTATTAAGAACTGCTATGATGTCGTCCTTAACTCGGGTAGCTTCGAGAATGCATAGTGCTGTATGAGCTACCCAGCAACCCCTGCCACCGCTTACGTCGTGATATGATGGAAAACTTTTGTGTGTGCAGCTTCGTGAGCAGGGCGGATCTTTCTTAAGGAACGTTTTCAGGATTAAACACTCACCTAGATCCTCATCCAAGGATTAACCACCCCTATATCCAACTTTAACTCATCTAGCTCTATTGATTCGTAATATGATGGGTTTAAGAGAAATATCTTCCTGCTCTCTATAATCTCCATTGGATCCACTTTACGCATTCTCTCGACCGGTATTCTTAACGGCTTAAGCCGCACTTCATCAGACCATTCATCAGCCATAAGCTCCAACTGTACGTAGTAGCGCTCATCACCAATTTTGTGGATAATGGCGGCAGGCATGGCGATGTTTTCTTCGCTTGGGTTCTTGATCGTCAATTTTACAATGTTCTCCTCCAAGCTCTCCAGCTCCATTCTTAGCTCATTTCCCATAAGGACGGAAGCGTACTCCTCGGGAGATCCTGGTTTATAAGATGGTAATTCTATCCCCAACCTCAGGAGCTGACCAGGAGGGAAATGCGCGATCCACGAATGTATATTGACCTCGTACATCCAGTATCTTTTAATCCACTCAGCAACTACGTGGGCTTGCTCCACGTTTCTCATCAAAAGGTTAATCGATTCTTGGTCGAAGACTTGGTCCAATAAAATTTGAGCGGCATTAACATCTTTGAGACTTTCCACCAATAGGTCTTGACCCTCAATTATGACCTGCTTTGTTTTCTCTATCAAAACCTTTGGATACACCTTTAAAGCTCCTTCTGACTCCGTATAGATTATCGCGAATCCATCTCTCCTCCTGCCACATCTACCAACTCTCTGAATGATGGAATCTATCGGCGAAATCTCAGTAATAAGTAGGGTTGAATCTAAATCTAACCCCGCCTCGACGACTTGAGTCGCCACCAAGATAAATTCTTCACTTTTCTTCAATTCCAATAATTCTTCGATTTCTTTTCTAATGCCCTGTTTAAGTCTTGAATGCAAAAGTATTGGTTTCAGACGTATGTTCCTCTCCAGATACGATTCCATGAGAGACTTATAAATGGCGGCGGCTTTTTCAACTGTGTTAACCACTATAAGCACGGATCCGATACCGGAATAAAAGTCGCAAATTATATTAACCAATTGGTTCTTGGAACATGGAAGCTTATCATTTTTAAGCTCTAACGAGACCCCCCCTCTAGCCGGCTTACTTGATGAAGTTATTATAGAAATTTCACTCGAATCGGCATCACGCAAGCTCTCACGCGCGGAATCTTCAATTCTCCTTAAAAGGACTGTTGGTAAAGTGGCAGTCATTAGAATTACTTGTGCACCAAATTCAATCAATGCCGCAATGTGGTAAGGTAGCAAGCTCATGGCATACCAGTGATCATCCTGCAACAATTGAGCCTCATCCATTATCAATAGCGAGTTTATGAGTTTGCTGACTTGACCTAGTATGTGTGGCGCTTTAAGATCAACTCCATAGAATCTGTAAAGCAGGGTATCATATGTCGTTACTACAACATCTCCATCCAGATACGGCTTCACTCTCGACAATTGACCGTACTCATAGGCAACCACAGCATTTCTGATTTTTAGGGCCGCAAATGCCTCAGCGTACCTCCATCGCATTGAATTAACAAGAGCTCTTGTAGGAAACACATGTATTAGTGAGAGCCAGCGCCTGTTACCGAATTTCAAATCTCTTAAGAACGGGGTTGTGGTTGCTTCGGTTTTTCCACCACCAGTTGGTGCTTTTATAACTATGAGTCTGCAGCCTTCATCTATTGCTCTCCAAACGTCTTCAAAGAAAGAATATCGTTGGAGTTTTCTACCTCTGGACTTAACTACCTCCTCCACTATTTGCCAATATTCATCACTGTTGTTTTTGTATTCGGTCTTCATAGCCTTCTCGAGAGGGAAATGAGCTCCGAGCAGACCTTCTTTGATAAGCTGTGCTTATATTTCATCGACTTGTAGAGCCTGTCCATAGAAACTTCGTAGCTCCTAACAAATGAATACAAATCTGAAATCCTCCTTGTCTGAAAGAATGTGAAGAGGCTCTCCAAAGCCGTTATAGCGTCACCGGACTCCGGACCTT
Source organism: Candidatus Wolframiiraptor sinensis (assembly GCA_023268255.1). Classification (GTDB taxonomy): domain Archaea; phylum Thermoproteota; class Nitrososphaeria_A; order Caldarchaeales; family Wolframiiraptoraceae; genus Wolframiiraptor; species Wolframiiraptor sinensis. Next base: position 303,150 of record JALNJX010000001.1, on the reverse strand, counting down.
TGCTTCTTGACGCCCTAAGGAGTTTCTTAATCCTCTCCCGAAGGTCTGGCATCATGGATTTGCGCATTAGATCGGCTAGGGCACTTATGACCGGATCTAATAGAACCTCATCATATCCTCTTACCTGCAAGTTTCCACTTTTCGCCCTACTGGCATCAAATTTTACAGACAACGCCTTCCAAGATGCATTTGATTCGCTAAACCCCCTAATCGCGGTATCAGTGAATAGGCAAAGCATGGATTGTAAGAGAGTTCTAAGTGGAATCGAGTCTGTGGCCAAGCTTAACTCCAGGCTAAGAGGAGCGGGACCGCCGATATCGGAGATCTTTGTTCCTCTTCTAATCCCTGCAAGAGCGTTGACTTCATCCTCAATCAAGCTAAGAGTATATTTAATGACCGCGCCATCAACTTTCCCCTCGAAGCCGAGGGTAATTATTATGACCCATTTTTCCAATTTAGCTGTTAAAGCTCCATAGCAAAGCCCTGCAGCCGCGAAAGCAGCGCAATAATCGCAGACGCGATAATACTTATCGTCTGAGAATTTATTCACCATCGTCATGTCCTGTGCCAGATATTTTCCCGAAGTCGGCATCAGAGGGAGCTTCAGCTTGGACTTAGCAATTTTTCCAGCAACGATCTTGCCCTCACTCTGCGCATGTAAGGGGGATTGCAAGCTTTCTAGGAAGCTTTTTAGACCGGCTTCATCCTCGAACTTACTTATGAAATTTGAAACATCCTTCTCACTGAGTAACCCAATCCGCCCATCTAAATAGGTCTCCGCCTCGCTTTTCGTCACGAATATGAGTTCCCTTCTAAATCTAGCCGAGTCTTTCTTCATCTGCTCTGTTACGGCTTCGGATAAACGCTCTAAATCGAGCCCCCTCACCCTTATTACGTAATTTGATCCCGTTCCTAGTACCTCTAACTCTTCTGACTCGTCAAGAATCTTGACTAACGGTCGGGTTATTCCATAAGTAATGAGTGTATCCGTATATAAAGAGTGACCCGGTGTGTATAAAATTAGCTCGCTAACCATGAGCACCACCGACTTCTGGCAATATTATCGCCCCATGACTCGTCTCACAGTAGATAGTGGAGTATGGGAATACTACTTCAACTTCTGTTGGCTCAATGATCATCACTTTCCCGATATCTGTAGGCCTAAACTCATGCTTAATTGGAATAACAAATTGTTTCACTAAGCGTTTTTCATCGCACATTTTCATGATCGCAAAATTGCCCCCTCTAATAGTCGCGTTTCCTAATGGAAATGGAAACGATGTCCTAATCTCGGGTGCTTCATTAATCTCAACATCTTCAAGCCAAACTTCACAAACAGTTATCAAAGATTCCGTGTCCCCGAGCCTTTGTAGGAGGTAGAACATGCTATCGCTTATTTCAAATTTTCCATCAATAATCCATGCGCATAAAATTTCATGACTCATTGCATAGCTTCTATAGAATGCGTCAATAAGTGCTCTTTCGAGAAAAATTTTCCCTTCATAATAATCTCCTCTCGAAAGAATGTCATAGAATTGCATTCTCTTATGAAATTCATCAGCTATCCTAAACCTCCGCAAAACTAATGGAGAAATAATGGTAATGCCCATTAATTTTGCTCGAGCTATCAGCTTTACCTCATTTCTCTCAATAACTTCCTTAAGCCGATAAAATGCCTTAACACCAGATCCGTGATGAGCCCCTATACAATATGCTAATGCACCCACGAGGGTTGATGGTTGCGGTATCGGAAGACAAGACATTACTTGAAAAGTTTCTGGATGTTTCACCGAAAAAATAGGAAGGCGTACGCGCGCAAAGACCCCTTTTAGCTTAGCCAATCCCTGATTACCTCCACTCCTCTATTTAGAGCTTCAATTGGCGAGGCAACTCGCTCAGTTATCTTCGAAAGGAGCCCGCTCTCCATAATCTTGATCGGTTTTTCTCCAGATACAAACACTTTGAGATCTTTAGTAAGACCAGATCTTAAAGCTGCTTCGAGTATCTTTGTGCTTTCCTCAGCGTAATCGTAGTAGAAGCCGTGAACTAAGTTTGGTATGGGTTGTTTACTGATTGCTAGGATTATCTCGGAGAGCCTAAATACTGGCATTGCCCTGGAGATCGCTGCTCCAAACCTTCCGGAAAGCAAGCTAATCAAAGCCAACATTGTGGCCTCAACCCTTATTTTCCTTTCTTCCAGAGCAAGCCATTTGTTACGATTCTCCGGATCAGATAACGGCTTGCCTATGTATGATAAATCCCCACTAATCGAAAACCCGTAAATCCCGCTGGCATGCTCTCGTTTAAATACCATCATTGCTTTTTCATCACCTGAAATTTTACCGGTTTCCTCTATCACTACACGGTTATGTGTTATTGCTCCATATTCTGTTCTCGTTTCCTCTACGGGTAGCATAAATGAGAATTTGATTATGCTATCTCGCCTAATCTGGACATCTGGCTGGAGAAATCCATGAACATCCTCTATCGCGCAATCTTTAACAAAGTCAGCTTCATCTTTTTTATTTTTATCCGGAGATCGATACATGATGTGCCTGCTACAATATGGGCAAATCTTATTATATCCTGAGGATTTTAGAAGATCGACCATGTGCACCGCGTGCCAGTGCTTTAGCATGTTCCCTGAAATGACTGGTTCCTCTGAAATCTCGTAACCGTTTCCTGTTCTGCGTAGAATGAACATCTTTGATAGAGCCATATAATTTCCGACAGCGCCTTCCGCGTTTGCTGAGTGAACATTTATGAAAGCTCTACCTGCAATTCTTATATGAACCATTATCACTCACCTTCCTTCTTTTTTCCTTTTTCTTTTATCTCCCTCACACCATCATATGCGAGGGCTAAGGATGATATTATGCTTCCCACAAGTCTTGGATTTTCTTTGGCGAGCTCCATTATTCTCACTAAGCAATCTTTTCCAATGCGGAAAAATTTGTTAATTTCGACATTTTTTATCGCTTCGGCAAGCTCGTACTCTTTTTTGGAGATTCCATCTTCCAGCTTCATTAGTACGCGCTCTTGAACCCTAATGCTTTCGTATACCACCCTTACAAAGTCGTTAAAATCTCTGGGCCTTGCCAACTTATCGAATAATCCATAGTCTGATTCGACGACCTTAAATGCGCCGAGATATCGTATGTATGTTTCAATGCATGGTTCTAAAAGTATTTCTGTTATGGGTTCTGACAAAATACTCACCTCCTCAAAAGATAATGTTTCGCAGCAGAGGTATAAATCTTTTAACGAAATATACACCTTTCAAAAATTCATGTAAAATAAAGAGTGTTTTTCCTAAAGAGTAGAATTTTTAAGATGCTAATAAAGATTTATTTAAGGGGGCCCATGCTAAAATGCCTAATTGCAACGTTTGGTTGGACAGAGCAGTTTGTCCTTTCATCAATCTTAAAATACGGCATCTCGCCCCATGATGAGATAGTATTACTTGTCCCGGATAGGAAAGATGAAAGAACCGAAATAATTCTACGAGATTTTGAATCATTTCTTAAGAGATATGGTGAGGGGGTCAAGCTTCATGTGAAGAAGATTAGTCTTGAGAGCTTTGAAAGGGCTGTTAAGGAGGTTTCAGAAGTTATTCTGGAAATTTTATCAGTAAATCCTGAGCAGATAATAGTGAATTTGAGCGGTGGAATGAGGGCTTTAATCTTGGCAACGTATACTGCGCTTCAACTCATATCTCCCAAAAACTTGACGATAGAGCTCGAGACGGAGGATCGTTCAAAGTGTTACATGCTTCCGAGTCTCTCATTAAGGACGTTAATAAGACTTGGTAGGATTGATGAAAGGATCTTAAAACTTCTGAGCGTTAGGAGCATGAGCACCACAGACCTTTTGAAAGAACTCAAGATCCCAAGGTCAACGATGCATAAACATTTGAAAGAATTGAATTCGCTGGGCTTGATATTGCTAGAGAGGAAAGGAAAAATGCTTTATGCTTCATTGACGCAACTTGGCAACTTCCTTTCTATAATCTTAACTCATGGTAAGTAGCAATGTCAGCATTAAGCTACATTCAACTTGCCAATGCAAGTTCGAAATTAAGGTTTTATCTTAGCTGCTTCACCCTATGAAAATCGGTAGTGAGCACTTGCCCATTGATGTTATTGGATTCTTACTGACATGCAACTCTTCGCCGAAACTAGGATATTCATCTGGCTTTCACCTCAGAGGAGTATTTTATAGGACTTTAAGGTCTTATGACCCCTACATGGCCACACAACTCCATGACTATAGAGGCTTAGCCCCATTCTCGATTTCACCTTTAATGGAGATCCATCCGGATATCTACTTTTTCAGGGTCACCTCGTATCTAACGAGGTTGAGCGACGCATTATTGAGGTCTTTCAGTAAAGTGGATTGTATAAAGCTCGCAAATAATACATATCGCATAATCGAGATCTCGTGCAAGAGGATTGATTTAGATGGTCTCATCAAGGAGTCTAAGCCTTTCAGAAGATATGAGATCGAATTTATCACGCCAACCTGCTTCAGGAAGCCATCCCCATACATCCCCATGCATGCGTTCGGGCTTCTAGCCAAGATCATGAGAGCTATGGGCAGGCCCAAATCCCGCTACAGGTTCCACCCGCTTCCGGACCCCACTCTCATGCTCAGGAATCTCAAGAGACAGTGGGATCAATATGCCGGGGTAAGCTTAATGGGTAAGCGGTTTAATCGATGGCTTGAGGAAGGCGGAATCGCAATAGCAGGAGTTTCTCAAATCAAAACCCATAGACTCATAGACAAAGCCAGAAAGAGATTCTTCGTCGGATTCACAGGAAGAGTTAGATTCAGCCTACCAGAAGACACGTTTTCTGAAGAGAATGCGAAAGTAGTTAATGTCCTTTTAAGAATTGGTCAGGAAACGCAAGTCGGAGTGAATAGAACCGCAGGCTTCGGGGTGTATAAAATCCTAAAAGCTAAATAAGTAACCCTATTAAGCAGTAGGGGCCATCACATACCTGCTAACCCATTTTCATGGCTCACCCTAGCCAAGCGTCAAAAATATTCATCAAGCGCGTTGGATGCTAACAGAGATCATTTTTTGTAGCAATAACGATATTTTCTAGGAAATGCTTTAGGAGAACTTTAGAACTTTCCATGAACTACTATTCTGTTACTAAAACACCAGGCTTTTTCAAAGTCTATAAGTATAAGTAAATGTAGGAGAATCAAAAGTGTAGAATTAGTATGAAATCAGAAGTATTTGCATTAATTATCGCCCCTCCATGGAATGGGGTTATTTTGGAAAATATGCTACGGGGTATTGGTAATTTTAAGATCGTTGGAAAATTTCAGGACCCTACTTTGGTTGCTTCTTCGCTTGATGATGAGCGGTTGTATTATGTTTTCACCGAGTTAGAAACGCCGCAAAGCGATGGTATGCGGTGTCTAGAGCTCCTGAAGAATAAAAAGAACGTGAAAATTGTTATAGTGAGTAAGCTTTTAAGATATTCTTCACATATGCTATTCGAGGAATTAAAGAGATTTAATCCCGTGTTAATGTCCCCTGCCCCCTCGACAAAGTGTGAGATGGAACTGCTTTCAAAAGCAATCACTGAAAAATTAACTGGAGGTGGAAATGAGGTATTTCTCCCCAAAAGATCATATATCTTGAACGTGAAGAAGATCTCTGGTGTTAATGGATTCATAACCATTATAGGAGGATCTACTGGAGCGCTTGCACATCTATACGAGATTTTAGATATGTTTAAACCCTGTGACAGTTCATCCACGGTGATAGCTCTTCACACGATCAAGTCTAGGAATATCATTGAGAAAATTAACCGTATATGTGGCTCACACGTTGCAGATGTGAAGAATTTAGAGAAGTTTGAGCTGGGTGAAGTATACGTACTTAGAAGTGGGAGAAATTACCAACTTGTGCTCAGGAATGGGGATCTATACTTTAGGACTTTTAAAACTCAACTAGCGCTTAAATATCGACCATCAATCAACTTGATCATGGAAAATTTCTCCGCCATTTTCCGCGAAAGATGCACAGGAGTAATCTTATCCGGTTATGGAAATGATGGCATTTTAGGAGGCAAGTTGATAGCTTTGCGAGGCGGGAGGGTTATCGTTCAGGATCCGAGTACTGCTGAGGTTCCAATAATGCCTCAATCCGCAATTAAGGCAATAGAAGAACTGGGAAAGACTCCTGAAATTATTAAGTTGTGATGAAAGAAGGAATGGTCTATCACGCTCTTTTCAAGTAAAAATGACTGAATTAGTGGAGGTGAGGGAAAGGAGGGGGATTAGAGGAGGAGGCAAAGAAGCTTTACTATTTTGAGCGCCTTACTGGTTAGTTTAAATATTCTACGCATCGGTGTTCCTGCTCCATTTGCGATAATTTTCGTTTTAATGGACGTTAGGTAACCTTTCTTTTGTAACTCTATTAGCTTCTCTCGTGTGTGATTCTTGGCTTTTTGTAAAACTTTGCTGACTTCTGGGACTGTAAAGGGATCAACGCCGAACGCCTTGAATAACTGCATCGTCCAAATATATACTTGTGAATCATCTTCCCACAATGAAAACATGGTAGTTCGTAGCCTCATCTTTGATGATTCAACTTACTTAATCGTAACCCTCATTTCCGAACCTCTTTATGTTACAGAAATTGTTATTGCAATAAGTTAGGTGATGTGCCGTTTAATCTTTGAAACACCTTCTGATCTCACGACCTCGTATATTTGATCCGCTGCCTCTTCCAGCTCACGGTCATGCAAGACGACTATTAACTGCGCAAGCATGCTTGCACTTCCCTTAAAATTCTTAAGAATATTTACGAGATCTCTTCCTCTTTCAGAATCTAAATGAATTGTTGGCTCATCCATAACCATGAGCCCAAGCGCTTCTCCTGCAAGAGCGGCAGCCATACTTAGCCTTAATACCAGGGATATGGCAACTCTTTCACCACCGCTTAGTGTTTCAATTGTTTGTTCACCATCCCCGCCCATACACAATAACATCAAAATCTTCATTTATTTCCAGGTCGAAGAATAGGAAGTTGAACTCCTGGAGAAGCTGTCTGGCATATTCCTCGATGAGTAACGCAGCCCTTCTCCTCACAGCCTTCTGTAGCGGGCCGTCTTTACTAAAGAATTCGCGAAGCCTGCTCAAGTAATCACACTACGATCGTAACCACAAAATCGACATGCTATTTAGAAGCTTTTTACTAATTCGAGCTTGCTTATTATCCCATTTAGCTCGCTTAGCAGTTCCGAGGCCCTCAACACATCTTTAGCCTCCATGTATGCTATGGATTTCCTGAATTCTTCACTCAAAGACTCCACCTCATCTTTTATCCTCTTTAAATCCCTTGTATTGGCCACTACTACGAGCTTCTGGACTGTGGGATTATTTTTGGCCCTTTGCAGGTTGAGTATGAGGGAATCAATGCTTCCACCTCTCTGAACCTCGAAAACGTAGCTGACCACTCCGAGATTGGCTATTTTAGCCTGCCAAAGAACATCGACCCTGGCTCCTTTAGCCACCTGTACTTCGCTGCTGGCTTCGAAGCCAAGCCCGCTACCTAACTCGACGAGCTTCTCAACGATCTCGTCATGGTCAAAATCATAGTCCTCTTCCTCAATAGCAACCTCTTCTCTTTTCGTCCCCTTAGTGGCTATGAAGAACAAGAACAAGTCCACATAAAGCAGGTCCGGCTCAGTTCTACCCGGCTCAATGAGTCTAAAAATGGATTTTAATGCTTCGACAACCTCCTCATATTCCGAGCCGCTTATCCTATACTTCTTAGTCGGCAATACCTCTCCAAGACCCAGAACATCGAGAGCTTTCCTACTCTTATCATTCCAAATACCATACTGTGATGGATCAGCGAAGGCGAGAATCTCCGTAATGCCTGCAGGACCTATACCCCTGACTATCTCGAAAAACCTATCATAGCGTTCAGCTAGGGGGTCGTGACCATAAAGCAGTTTCTTAAGCTCCGATCTCAGAGTATTGAAATCGGTGCTTTTTAAGATTCTATCTGCAACATAATCTTTGTTAATCCACCCCACATAAGCCCATAGCGAAGAAATTATACGCCTGAAATCTAGCTCTGAAAGATTGTCGATAGCACCCCTACTCAGCAGGCTCCTGAACTCACGTTTTCTCTCCTCGCTATTGGTGAGATGGATGTTAGGGATCCCTTACTTAAGAAAAGGCTTATCTTCATGACCGAGGATATCGTAACTGAATAGCAAATGACTAGGATACTCTTTAGGGAAAGTGATTGCTTGAGAACCCGCGAAGCAATGTCATTTTACATAATGAGGGTTATGGCTTTAATAATGGTCATATTCCTTGGGATATTCACATTAATTGTGGGACTTATGCTGATGTCCTCCGATTTTATAGATATAAAGCCACTCCTGGGCTCCCTTAGCGCATTAATCGGCTTTTTAATGATCTATCGTATATCCTCCCTCAAGCATAGGGAGGCGTCCAGGGTTGAGGTGCGCGAGGACGGGCTCCTGTTGGGCAATGAAAGATTCGTTCGATGGAACGAGATAGATGACATGAAGTTCTTGACCGAAACCCGCGTAGACCTTGAGGTTGAGGGCGGGCCAGTCATGGGATACGGGATGCATGGTTATGGAATATATGGATACACTCCATCAAGATCTGTTACGAGACACGTGTACCGGTATATGAGTGTCCAGATATTCCACAGACATGGTGTGGATGAGCTGTGCTTCACGCCCACGAGCTTCTGGAGATTCGTAAAAGCCATCCTACAAGCGATAAAGGATAAGCATGAACTTCTAGCGGACAGAAGCTGGCCACAAAAACTAATAAGGCTGGATAGAGCCCTCTAAAGACCTCCTCTCCCCTATTGAGACCCGCCACAGATAAATGCCTACAAGACCCTCCTGAAAATGGATTTCATGCCGTGGCCAAAAATGGCGAGAATGGGGCCTCTGCTTATAAGCTATCGGAGGAAAGGTGCCCGAAAAATTGAAAGTGGATCGCTATGCCTGTGATGTCCATGGCTTTAGATGACTGGCTCTTAGAAGGCGATGCTGTCAGGTTCTCCGCTTACGACTATTATCAGAAGAGCGAGATAGTGGTAACGGATAGGAGGCTGATATTCTGCCGCTCAAGGCATAACGAGAGAGGAGATCGAGGTATACAACCTCAGCCAGATAGCCGGATGTAAGATAATGGCCGTGAGAAATATCGGCCTGGCAATAGCCGGAGCAATGATAGCGCTCATAGGAGGACTCATTCTTTACGGCATATCAACATACTCCATAAAGCTTCCACAAGGCCTAGAAATCATAGCCCTCATTCCCGTGAGCATGATGTTCATAGGCATAGGCCTATTCATAGCAGGCCTCCTAGCCTACCAAATCCTAGAGCTGACAATAGCCGGGAAATGATGAGGAAAATCTTGAAGTTATCAAGGAAGCAGTTAATAGAATTAGCCCATGCGCTACACCTGTGACAGGCTGGTGTTGATTAGCACTTTGCTCTATAGAAATTTCTCCAAGTCAAATAATCTACGGTATTCTTGAATTATTGATTACCATGTTATCATTATGGAAAGATGACCGTACCTTCGGCAGTTGTCACTTCTTTTCCTTCATCATTTATTAGAGTAACCTTAACTGAATGGGAGCCGACGCTCAGCAAGGAGACGTAGATGGGATTTCAACACCTGACTCACCCGGCAATATGTTGACTCATTTTCAAAAATGGGGTAGTGTCACTGATTATTAATTTTTAAAAGTTTTTATGTTGGTTACTTGATTAGGTTCTAGATTATGAAAGCATTCTTGCTCAGATTTTATGGGAGAGTGCAGAGGGTTGGGTTTAGGAGGTTTGTCCAGGAGTCTGCTCAAGATTTAGGTCTATCCGGATATGTTAAGAATGAGAAGGATGGAAGTGTTACAGTCTTCGTTCAAGGAGATGATGAAGCCGTAGCTAAGTTTATCGAGATTGTTAAATCTCCCCCACCTCCAGCATTCATAAAAACAATGGAAGAGAAAGAAGCCAAGCCTAGATCTAAAATGAAATTCTTCGAGATACGTTATGGTAGACTTGTAGATGAGCTTCAGGAAGGTTTCGGAGCGATGCAGTCAATATTCATGGACTATTGGTCGGAATTCAGAGATTATAGGCAGGAATTTAAAAATTATAGGCAGGAATTTAGAGATTATAGACAAGAATTTAGAGATTACAGGCAAGAATTTAAAGATTATAGGCAGGAATTTAGAAACTTCGAAGAGGAATTCAGAGACTTCGAAGAAGAATTTAGAGACTTCGCTAAAAGAACAGACAATAACCTCAGGGCTCTTATAGAAATGTATAAGGATGTTTCCGAAAAACTCACAAAGATCGTAGACATGTTGATGGAAGAATCTAGGAAGACTAGAGAGATGCTAGAAGTTATTCACAGGGATTCTGTTGAGACGAGAGAGATGCTCAACGAAACCATGAAAATCCTAAGAGAAGTTGCAAACAAAATATCAACATACTAGAGATCAAGCCGGGTCGCTGGAAAAGTTGATAAAAAGAAGCCAAACATAAGAATGCTAAGGAATGAATTCTTATAAACTCGTCCATGAAGGTTATATGACGAATCGAATTTAAGGGCTGAAAACTTTGAGCAGAACTCTCCAGCTCTTGAAAATTAGTAACCTATCTTACAATTTCTCTATAGTTCATTACTTTTACACCGTATTCCTTTTCCAATTTATCTGCTTGAGCAAGTATTAGAGGGCCTTAAGTAGCCAAGTCCTCCCCTTCTGCTACTGAAAATAGAGCAATTTAGCGAAAAAGGTTCTTTCGGCATATATTGCTCATAATCGTCTTGGATGATTAAAATTCATCAAACGTGATTATCTCGGTTATGGATCCGCCTTTATTTTTAACTTCGGTATCAGCTGTCAATAGTTTGCAACCCATTTTCCTAGCCAAGTATACATATACTGAATCGTATACTGTTAGCTTCGTTGATTCAGCTATCTTCAATATTTCGCTCAGATCATCCCAACATATATCATCGATGATTAAACCTATGGAGCCTATGGCCTGAAGAGCTTTAGCCCCATCAGCCGAGTTCATCTTTCCAGCGCGTATCGCCTTGCTTATCACGGAGGCTAGCTCGTACAGTATTAATGAAGGGGCATGCGCCTCGACCCGCCTATAAGCTATATCCTCGGCCAGGGCTCTCGCATTTCTCTCCCATTTTTCTCCGGGGATAATCCATTTAGCCACGATGCTCGCATCAACAACGATCTTCAGCTTATCTCCCTGTCTTCCCTGATCCATTTAACCAGCTCCTCCATCGGTATCTCCTGAACCCTCCTCCGTATCTCATCGAGAGTATTGAGCGCCATCTTACTCAGCTCTATGCTCACCTTCATTTCTATGGCCTCCCTCAGATACACACTCCAGTTAACATCAACTTTCCTCATGAGGTCTCTAAGCTCCTTTGGGACTTTTACAGAGACGTTCACAAGCTTACCCATGCAGATCACCATTTGGTAATCCTATTTGAGACTACTATTTATACTTAACTAAGCCTCAGATAAGTTAAGTTTTCTGACATCCCTTCCGATTTCCTTCAACAATTAGCTTTTGAGCGGATCTGGTTCCTAACGTTAATAATCTATTGTCTTACGATTTCTCTATAGCTCATCACTCTTATGCCATATTCTTTCTCCAGCCTGTCTGCCTGGGCAAGTATTAGAGAATCCTCGGTGACTAGGTCTTCTTTCTCCGCTACTGCGGTCGCTATTATCACGCAGTCGAGGTAGTCTGGGATGATTGTTTTTAGCTGATAGCTGAGCTCAATTATGTCACTCCTGTGAAATGGTATTATCCTAAATGAGCTGGTTATTACCTCAACCGCCTTAATAACGAACTCAGCGGGCACCGAGAGTCTTGCGGCTTTGGCTTGAAGCTCGAAGATCGAGATCGAGTTGATGGCTATCTCCTCAAACTTCAAGCTAGCTCTTCCTTTAGCGATTGCTTCCAGTAGATCCGTGTCGATAGCTATCCTGGCCAGAGGCAGGAGATAGATGGTATCGATGATCAAGCCTCCAGCCTCTCAGAGAGCTTCCTGCGGAATGCCTCGAACTCCTTTGAGGTGGTTTTAGCAATCTTGTCGGAGAATATGAGGCTCAGAAGTTCAGACTCATTTCTAAGAGCCTTTCTAATTAATTGGTTTACGACCTCGGATAAGGCCTTCGTGGTACCGTATCTTCTCAAGCTCTCCTCCACGATCTTCCTGTACACGTCTTCATCAAGCAGTATGGTTGTACGCTTAGGCATCTAAGCACCCAAGCATCAATACTTGGATCATATATAAATGTTTAGATCGATTCGTTCAGCATTAAGCTGATGCTCATCAGAACCTACATCGAGATGTGTGGCCGCGTTAAAGCCCTAAGAGAAGGTTATGGAGCACTCCTCATGGTTCAAACGATGACCTTTTCTCTAAGCAGCTTAATAACCGCCTATGCAGCAGTTTCAGAATAGATAGAACTTAAATATTAGCTCGTTTCTAATATTTCTTTGATGTCATACGAAGAACTCGTTACACCGAAGGAAGCCAGAACCATCCTTAAAGTCAGCAACAAGACTCTATGGCTATGGTATAAGAAGGGGCTCATAAGAGCGGTTCGCCTTCCAAGCGGAAGACTGCGCTATTACAAAAGCGACATAGAGAAGATCCTGAGAGGCGGGCGCAGGGATGGAAGTGGTTAAAGCAGTGATTTTCAAGCATAATGCCGATGTCAAGCCTCTGCTTGAGACCTTTAATCAAATGGTTAACGAATGTATAGCTTATGCCTTAAAGAACAAGATCAGCTCTCCAATGAAGCTTGAGAGGCGCTCTACAACCACTTCAAGCAAAAGTACGGATTTGCAACCCACTACTGCATATCGGCTTGCAGGGTGGCGTGCGGAATAATACGTTCCTGGAAGAGACTCGTGAAGAAGGGGAGAGCTGACCCCGATAAGCCTCCGACCTTCAAGGCCTCAGCCATGAGACTCCAGAAGGAGCTTATGCGTTTCAGAGGAGATAAAATAGCCGTTACAACAAAACCTTACAGCTGGATCGAAGTTCCGCTGGTCATAAGCTCCTATCAAAGACAATTTGTTGAGGGATGGAGAGAGGGAAAGTTAAAGGTGGGGGAAATCACGTTACTCAACAATAGAGCGATTGTAACCTTCAGGAAAGAGGTTGAAGAGAAAAAGCCCTGTGGCTACGCTTCAGTAGACGTCAACCTAATGAGCTTAGACATACTTGAAGCAAAGGATGGGTTAGGGTATCGGAAAATCGACCTTAAGAAACTGTACAGCGTAAGGGTTCATTATTTTGAGAAGCGTAGAAAAATCCAAGCTTTGTCCAAATTCAAGCCCAAGACTTCGAAGATGCTTATGGAGAAATACTCTAAGCGTGAGAAAAGAAGGGTCAACGACATCCTTCATGAAATAACCACGTCAATCGTTAGAGAATTCGTTAAAAACGGCGTTACCCCGATCCTCGAGAAACTAAAGGGGTTAAGCTACAACGCGACGAGGAATAAATACGCTAAGCGTAGGAATAGAAAAGTCTCCTTCCTACCCTATAGGAAAATCCAAGACTTCATTGAGTACAAAATGGCGTGGCATGGCTACAAAACACACTATGTTTCAGCTAAGAACACGAGCAAGACCTGTCCAAGATGCGGGCGTTTGTCCAAGACAAATGGGCAGGTCTTTAAATGCGAAGGTTGCGGATTTATGGCAGACAGACATTTTGTAGCTTGCATCAACATCCTCAGGATGTGGGGAATCGGGTTCTCCCCAAAAGCCCTCGATGAGCTAATCGAGAGGGAAGGGTTAAGTAGGAATGAAAGTAACAATTCACTATATATTCCTACTTAACTCAGAACCCAATTTAGTGGTCTTCCTAGCATCAGAGAAAGCCAGCTACATAACCGGAGCAGTCATACAAGTTGATGGAGGGCTCATAAAATCGCTAGTCTAAACAAAACTCGGTTGCCGAGAATCAATAGAAGATGGGTATATCGAGCTTCTTAGCGGCTTCTCTTTGATTTTCATCTAGTGTTAATAGTGGCCTTTTCTCGGATCGTGCTAATGCCAAGTATAGGGAGTCGTAGATGGTTAATCCGGTCTCCAGGGCGATTTTAAATGATTCGTCCAGGTATTCGTCTTCATTTCTTATCTCGAGGATCCCCTTCATCATTTTTAAGAGGCTGAAGGCTTTTACGGCCTCTTCTCCGCTTAGATGATCTCTCATCACTGCTTTCCAGATCGCATTGGAGGCTTCTTTAAAGGCTTGATCTAGGGTTATGGAATTCTTTAGATGCTGTAGTAACTTCTCATAGTTATCCTCCCTTAGGATTATGGCTGTTATTACCGAGGCATCAACGACCGTCACGATCCTCCCTCACCGACCTCTTGGAAAATCCTTGTGGAACACTCCAAGAAGCATTCTTAAGCTCCTCGGCAAGAGACTTAAGCCTCTCCTCCCTCTCAAGCTCCTCAAGCCTTTGCTGTATAAACCTCCTTATCTCCGCGCTCCAATTCACCTTACCTCTAAATTTCTTCATCCGCTCCCTTATCTCCGGGCTAACCTTGAGAGTAATGACCTTGGACATACCATATGGTATTACCATAAACGCTATAAAAGAATTACCATACTGTCATACCAAAAACTGTATATTAATTTCTAATAACCTCGAAAAACCCGCCAGATCCTCGTAGAAATACTTGAAAGTAGTCTCACGCGTGAAACTGGATTAAGCTGTAATAAAATGGTGCTTTTACTTTCGCCTCATCGTTAACAATGTCGCAGCAGCTGCAATCATTGCCGCTACAGCTATTATTCCGATCATTAATAGAGTTCACCTGAACTGTGACCATAATTATAACAATTTTCCTCAAATCTTCGTGTATATCTCTACTCCCAAATGTATTGCTGCCTCTAATGCTCTCTCATCAGCGAATGGTGTTACTATCAATATTCTGCTTGGAGATCTTCCAGTTCTCTTCTCATAGAATTTAGCTTTCCTCGAGAGCTCGAAGATATCGGATGAGCTGACATGAGACTTCACCTCCACCAGTATGGTTTTCTCATCTTTTAACGAGATATCCACCTCAACATAGCTTGGATAACCGTAGACTTCTCCAGCATCGTCATACTCCCTCCACCTCTCAACCTTTAGGCCCAGCTCATTCTCTAAGATCCCTCTAAGACCTTCCCTGAAAACGGACTCAGCCATTAATCCCCACCTAGCACCTATGGCAGATATGTGGCGCTCCATTGTCTCAAAGCCCCTCATCATATCCTCTCTCAACTTATTCATGTCCTCCCTTAAACGGTTCGTGTCCTCTCTCAAACGGTTCATGTCTTCTCTCAAATTTACCAGCTCTTCTCTTAGCTTTACCAGTTCCTCTCCATGCCTATCAAGCCTCCTCAACACCTCCTCTAATCCGAGGAGCCCAGCTACGGCATACCTAAATTCCTCATCCTCCCTTAAGAGCCTCAGGACCTCCCTCTTCACATCTACTGCCATTCTACCCTTATTAATCTCTCCACGCCTTTTATAAGCATTGGGTTCCGGAATGTGCAAACCTATCAAGAGACTACGTAGCCCCTGAGGTTCATCAGCCTCATCAAGCACCCAATGCAATATTCCACATCTGTAGCCCCCACCCACCCCCTAAATCAAGCACCATCACTCTTGGCTTGTACGTTAGAATCTTGATTATCATCCTCCATTTATTGCTCGCTCTTAAGAAGAATTCAGCTAGTATAAGTCGGCAGATACGCGAGATAATGGAGCCCAGAGAAAATTCGGGAAATCAGGTGAAGCGCGAAGCTGTCTCAATAAAAAGATTCCGTTGAAGGGAACGGCGGAATATGGATAAAATGTCGGAAGGTGATCTTGATTATGGTAATACCGAAAAGTATATTGGCTGAACTCTTGAGCTGGGGCTAATTTTTCCAAGAATATTTTAAGAAAGTTTAAGTGTAAAGGGGATGTTTACTTAATGACCTCTTTAGGAGACTTCTTCCTCAATTTCCTTTTTCGCTTTCGTCTTTTTACTTCATGTTTTTTGGCAGGGGGATATGTGAACTGGATTATGCGCGTGGAGAGCGTTTGCTCTCTCTTTAAAAGAAAGTCTTGCTTAAGCAACTTTAATAGGATTGAATGTTTCCCTTTCCTTGGTGTTAATGGTGGCAAATGTGGTATCTTTACAATGTATCTATGATCCTTGAGTAGATGTAAAGCTTCCATTAAAAGGATTTTATAAAATTCTTCACCATCAACATAAATTTTAATCGAATATAGGTTGTTGTAATCTAACACACTCAAGCTAAATTCGATCGCCATTATGAAATATTCTTCAGAATCAACCTCCATTATTTCTATTGTTGATAAAGTTGTCGAAAACAGTACGGGTAACTTCTTGCACGGAGTCCAGCTTCCCCATCTTATAATGATAATGCATTAAATCCCTCATAACTTGGTCAAGTTTATGAGAAATTATTTTTATCGGGACGGGCGCCAAACCTCTCCCTCCTGCATCCATTCAAATATCTCGAATGATGTTACATCTGCAAATAATGTTCCTCCAGAGCGATCTATTAAAATCGCCGCAAGCATATGTGATCCTTCCGAAATGCCGGTAACCAAAGGTTGAAGTATAGAAAGCTGATTTTCGCAGGCTTCATTATCGTTACTGAGGTCGGTCTTACTGGAGCGCCTTCAGAGCCCTCATAGAATGTTATCGAAGAGTAATGAGTGCTATCTATGTAGATGTTGATGCCATGAAACGCGAGCTCCTCTTCAATATCTTCTCCTAAATAACTTGACGGAACTATCAACTTCAAAGTTAACAAGAGTCCGCATCCTTCATGCAATCTAACCATTTTGCAATTCAATCTACATGTTAGAGTTGTGGAAATATCGTTTCCTGAGATAAGCGGCTCTGCGACTATATCTATTGGTGAAATAGTACATTGTCCATTTAATGGCCCATGATGATATTCTATCTTTGCATATGTAATTTTGCTAATGGGAGCGCCCTTCAACACACTTTCTGACGAATGATATTCAATTAATGGCTGGATTATGTATCTTAAACGGAGACCAATTATTGTGACTGGTAAGATAAACGCGAGAACCAAAATGATGTTGAATGCTGATAATTTAGTGGCGCAACAGAAGGCGATTCCGGATGCTAGTGAGAGGATAGAAGCTACTTTAATGAAAGTTAAAGTTTTTCTGCCCATCTCTTTCGCCCTAATTAATGCAACAAGAACGATGAATGAAGCTATCAACGGCAATACCATCAATAGATATAGATGCTCTGAGCTGAAAATTCCATGCAATACCAGCAATATAAGCATGAATAGGGAGAAAAAACGTAATAGGTGCTAATTTCTTAGAAACGTTGCGATTTGAATTTTTCCAGAACTATCTTTAACATTCACATCGCTAACAATCAAGTAAATAATGGATCATGAGGTATGTCTTTATCGGTCGTGATGCATCTAGCGACTGGTCAACAGTTAAATCATTCCATGGAGATTCAGTTGGGGGAAGGGGGAGAGTTGGAAGACCAAGTAATTAGAAATTTAAGGGCCCTCTTCGAAAGAGAGCGTGAAGTATTAGTTGCTTATCTATTTGGGTCATATGCGAGGGGCAATCAAACCGTCAAAAGCGACGTAGACGTAGCTGTTCTTTTATCCACTCCACCCCATAAAATACTCGAATATTATTTACACTTAGTTAATAAATTATCACAGGCATCGAGTGGCGAAGTAGATTTGATAATTCTAAACACGGCTCCCCCATTACTCAAGCATCAGGTAATAAAACATGGTATAGTGATTCATTGTAGCGATGAGAGAGCCAGGATAGAATTTGAGGCAAAAGCTGAGGATGAATATCTCGATTTCAAAAGAGCCATGGAGAGGTATGAAGAATGTTTCACGAAAATGGTCCTAGCGTAGAGAAAAGCCTAGTTATAGCGAAGCTTAGCAAGCTGAGGGAATACATAGGGTTCCTGAAAGAACTGCAGACGGTTTCCATGGAGGATCTCGTAAACGACTTCAAGATAAGAGGAGCCGTTGAAAGATATCTTCAAGTTTCCATTGAGTGCATGATAGATGTTGGAAATGAGATCATTTCTTCCCTCCAGCTTCAAAGGCCAGAACGCTACAAAGACATACCATACATCCTTCTCCAGGCAAAGCTCTCAGACCTCAATGCCTTCATTAAATATATCGTGGAGTGGTTGGAAAGAAGAAGTCCTCAAGCCAATCAAGAATGACGATGTTGAGGGACTGTGATGGTTATCAGATCCATAAAAATGGGCGTGATTGTTCTCGTTTACCAGGATAGTGGTTATTAAGGAATTAAAATCATAACGTAGGCTTTCAAAGTCGCTAAGGCAGTGCTTCCCTTATGCTCACCACTATTCCTTATATCGATTCCTTGATTCTAACATCCAGCTTGATACATTATCCCGAAGACTAAAGCCAGAGAATTTTTAACCATAAAGAGGTGTAAAAATCATGCAATATGTTTTCAAATCTTTAATATGGTGTGAGCATTGTCACGAGTGAGCATGGGACTGCGCGTTATGGAATGACAGCCGCGCCTTTTCTTAAGGCTATTGTTTTTAGTTCTTTGTCGAAGGTTGCAAGTGTCAGGTCATTGTTTAGTGCTAGGGAGAGGATGACATAATCGTTGATGTCCTTTGTAGGGGCCTTTTCTTCCTCGAGCATTCTGAGCGCATCATCCATCACCTTAATGGATTCATGAATAGGTCTCACTCTTACATCCTCAAGATATTCATGAATCTTTGCGGATATTATGGCAGGGCTTATGGATAGCTTCAGCATAACCCAAATGTATTCATGGATGACTATCAGCGGCATGAAGATCTCGCCTGCAGAATCTATGATCTTCGCTGCCTCCTTATGATGACGACTATCCTCTATAGTATCATAGACCAGGACATTAGTATCAGGAAGTAGTCTCATCGAGCATCTCCTCAACGGTCTTCTCTATTTCCTCTACCATGATCTGCCTGCCAAGGGTCACTGTCAATCTCTTTCTCTTCAGCGGAATTATCTTAATCACGCCCTCAACCTCATCGTAAATTACTCTTACAAAACTACCCTCCCTGATATCGGCTCTAGATCTTATCCGGCTTGGTATCGTAACCTGAAAATTTCTCGTAACCTTGACGATCTCTCCTTCTGATTCCATAGTAGAATGACAAGGTAACTAGTATATAAAATTATCTAGTAAATGTAGAGCAATTGTCATTCCAGCGATACACACATCCCCGGATAAGTTTCTCCTCCCATAATCAACCATGAGCTTTAGTAGAAGTTAGGTTGGATCTCGCGACCTTTGAGCGAAAGCTCTAAGCGAGATGAGGGGCTCGTCAGTTGCTGAGGAATTCATTCAAGTGAAGTTTATCGGTTAAAGTAAGTCGAATCGTATTAAGGTGACTTCATATGTTAAATGCTCTTCCTGATGCGAGTTATGTTGTCCTCCAGACTCTGGCCAAACTGGCCATCAATACTCCCCTCAAATGAAGCCTATTTGCTCGCACTTTCACCTACCTCCTCCATCCTTTTAATCTCCACTTACGATACGCATGAACAGAAATGGGAAGAAATACGCTGACATATCGGCAGAGGCTCGAGCTTGAGCTTTGCCGATGGAAGAATTTCAGGAGGGCTTTGTTCAGGGAGGAGCGCGAGGCGTTCGAGAGCTTGGTGGGCCAAGTTTACCGCTATGCTCACGCCGCCTCTATGTACCCAGAACGGGATACCTTCGACCTGCTTACCATGTCAGGATTACTGTCGCATGAGGAGAGATTGAGGATTCTTGAGAGAGAGCTTAAGATGGGGATGAAGCTTGACGCGAGGCTGGCTCCTTGACCTCCACCCAATTGGAAACAGCAGCATCGGTTTATGGATAAAGGATCTCAGAAGAAGCGTTCACCTCCATGAGCTAAAATGGTCTCCAAAAGTCTACATTAGAGGATCATTAGAGAGATTGATCGAACTAGCAGGAATCCTCTCACGAATATATGGAGTGAATTTTGTGGAAAGGTCGCCTAGACCCGGAGCGCCTCTCGAGACCGTCCTAGAGGTCAATGTTCCGATAGGGGGGAAGAGGCGGACTGCTAAGCTGATTCTAGATATGGGAAATCATGGTCAATTCCAAGTTTACAATGTTGATTTGCCTTCAATGCAGGAATTCCTCTACGAACATGATCTTTACCCAACTGCCTATGTCGAAATAAGAGATGGAGAGATCAGGGCTTTGGACTCGGTCGAGGATTTAGATTATGATTTGAGCTGGCTGAAAATGGGCTTCCTAGAAGCCGAGCTCGAGGCGGGCGGCATAACACCATCTTTCAAAGATCGCCTCAAGAAGATCATAGTGAAGCACGAGAACGAGGAGATAGCATTGGATGGACCGGAGGACCGGATCTTAGAGACGCTCACCAAATTATTAGACGAGCTTGATCTGGACATTATCATAACGGATCGCGGAGATTCCTTCCTCATCCCATACCTTCACTATCGCGCCAAGTTGAACCGCGTTAGATTTCGACTCGGTAGATTAAGCGACCCGAGAAGGATCCGGATAAGATCATCCTCGTACTTTAGTTATGGCAGGATCTATCATAGGTTCAAAGGGATAAAGCTCAGGGGGAGACTTCATTTAGATTCCTCCAACTCAATGCTTTACGAGGAGACGGGATTAGAGGGTGTCATCGAGGTGGCCAGAATTACCAGAATCCCGATACAGGATGCAGCTCGACGCACTATAGGATCATGCATGTCCTCCCTCCAATACTATCAGGCATACAAGCTTGGAGTGCTTCTTCCGCGAATCCCCAGCAAACCGGTTTACATGGATGGGCGTACTCTTATTAGAGCTGATAGAGGTGGCTTGATCCTAGATGCAAGAATCGGAATCCACTGGAATGTTGCCGAGATAGACTTCAAGAGTCTTTATCCCTTGCTCATGCTAAGATATAACATCTCTGGCGAGACAGTAAACTGTGAATGCTGCAGAAATAATGGATACGAAGTTCCCGATTTAGGGTTTCACATTTGCAAGCGGTGGAGGGGGGTCGTTCCTAGGACCATTGAGCTTCCTCTCAAAAAGAGACTAAGCTATAAGCTGCTTTCCAGAGAAGTCAATGACCTGGAGCTTAAGAAGATCTACGAGAAAAGGTCGGATGCTCTAAAATGGATTCTAGTCACGTCCTTCGGATATCTCGGATTTAAGAAGGCGAAATTTGGCTCGAGGGAGGCTCACCTAGCGGTCTGCGCCTTAGCCAGGGCCACCCTCCTGAAAGCTGTCAAGATCGCTGAGAAAATGGGCTTCAAAGTGATTCACGGAATAGTCGATTCCCTATGGGTTAAGAAGGAAGATGCTTCGGAGGTAGATTACCTTAAGCTTGTCAAGAAAATCGAAGGAGAACTAGGATTACCATTGAGCTATGAGGGCATCTACAAGTGGATTGCTTTCCTGCCTTCAAGAGCAAATCCCAATAAGCCCGTAAACAGCAGATATTTCGGGGTTTTCCAAGATGGCAGATTAAAGTATCGCGGCATCGAAGCTAGGAGAAGAGATTGTCCGAAGATAGTCAAGGATATGCAGTTAAGGATGTTGAAAAAGTTGGCTGAGGCAAACTCTCCCGAAGAGCTGAGGATCAAGGCCCTAGAATGCCTAGAAATTTACAACGAGTATGTGAGGAAAATAATATTGGGCGAAGTCAACATCGGAGACTTGGCAGTAAGGCGAGTCGTCACCAAATATCCAGATGAGTACCTAGTCAAGTCGAGAGGAGCGATCACCATCAAGAAACTTGAAAAAGCTGGTCTTAGAGTAAGACCTGGTCAAGAAGTGGCATACATAATTGCTGGGCCGGAACCCTTAAGAACAATTCCGCTAATATTAAATCCCGGAATTTACGATAGCAGTGAATATATTAAGTTATTGAAAAGAGCGAGCGAAACAATTCTGAGCGTGATTTTGAAAAATGAAAAATAAAAATCTCATGAGGAGAAGGGATAGTGAATTAAAGCAGTATTCCTCCTAAATTCACATTTACCTGCTTTGGCTCAAAACGCGTTGATTTTCGAGTTATTAAAGAACAGACGATGAAGAGCTCGCTAGAATGAGAAAGTGATTAGCAAAAAGAAAGCAATCAGGTTAGCTAAAAAATTGAGATTATTTGACAACTCTCTGAAAAACTTGCTTTCAATGCTTAAATTCGCGTGGACAGCGTACTATCTTGTGGGTTACGTGTACTGCGATATCATAATCAGGGGGAGGAGGGAAAAGGTTGTCAGGGCTTTAGTGGATGCCGGTGCATCCTACATAGTGTTGGATCCCAAGACCATTTCGGAGCTCGAATTAACCTCGACCGGCTATGAGGTGGAGCTCACATTGGCTGATAGGAGAAGGCTAAAGGCTAGACTATTTGTGGCCGAGGCCGAAGTCGAGGGGAGAAAGGGCCCAGTCTTCGTTGCTGAACTCGATGTCCCAACACCCCTATTAGGGATCTTCGCATTGGAAACACTAGGCCTGAGACCGAACCTTCTGACGGGAAAACTCGAAGTAGTAGGCCCTGAAGGAGGCTATCTGCTTTAGAATTACAACCATCCATAATCAGCTCTCCAATGCTATCAAGCACAACCCCCAGTAAATGGATGAGGTCCCGAGGAGATCGAGATGGAGTCAACGAGGAATAAAAGTCCAAGATCGTCGGAGGAGAGACATTGAACACCAGGCATCTTTCGCGAGAATGAAGTACGACGAATTTGAGGCGGTGGTTGACATTGTTTATGGCTGGGGGAAATTGTTAATCTTATGAGTAGCTATCCTAGAAGCATGGAGTATATAAGGAGCACAGCAACAAAATTTCTATAATCCCTACGGAAGCCCATAACTTTTGGTTTTGTTTATTTATCAGATGCTTTTTAATATTTCATCCCGTTGAGATCAACGTGAATGCTAGGGATTACTGAAAAGCTGTCGAGAGACTGTTCACGAGGTCATTGCTGGGATGGATGAAGTGATTCACGCTCTAATAATGGCGCTACGGGCGGAGGGGCAGATAAAGACCCTGATGAAGCCTGTAATCCCAAAACTTGATGCTCCCATAGAGGAGTGTACTAGATTTGATGCAAGTGAGGGGCCGTTTAAATGCTCCTCCTCGACGCCACATTCATAGTGGGTAGAGATATTTATTAGTTAGTTTATAAATGTATTAATACATGAAAACATTAACGATAAGAGAGGAAGTTTATGAAAAACTCGTGAAGTTGAAGAAGGAAGGCGAAAGCTTCTCCGATTTGCTGGAAAGGATTCTGGAGGAGAGACGCCCAAGCTTGAGGGATTTTGCTGGTATTTTAAAGGACTCAGAGTGGTTAGACGAGTTAGATAAGGAGATTTTGGAATCAAGAAGGTCGATAAAAGTGAGGGGTAGTTCCCAATGTTCCTCATAGATACGTCGTTCGTGATAGAGCTACTTCGACGACCAAGCACCGTGGAAAGATTCTTACCGGAGATCGATCGTGAAGGCGCGAAGACGACGGCGATAACGGTATACGAAATCTTCAGGAGGAGATCGAGGATGAGCAAATCCGAGGAAATGGCATTCACGCGTTTCTTCAGGAGCTTCGACGTCTTACCTCTCGACTCGTATTCCGCGGAGAAGGCCGCGATGATCCATGAAAAACTCGAGAAAATCGGTGAAAAGATAAACGAATTCGATATAATGATCCTTGGAATAATGCTTCATAACGGAATCGATAAAATAATTACAAAGGATAGGGACTTTGAAAAAGTAGCAAAATATCTGGACATAGAGGCTATAATCATTTAAAAAGCACCAGATCAGCAGCCCCTGTAATGCAGCATTAACTACAGAACTATGGTGCCAAACTACGCTTTTCAAACTGTGATCTCATGTGGTTCAATTCTTCTAATATCAAGGTTATCAAAATCTTTATCAAAACTTATGATGGATAAATTCCTGGTCTTCGCGAAGTGGTAATGCAATCCATCATCAAAATCGAGACCTAGCCTGCTTGCTATTTCACATGCAGTAAGTTCATCGCTTACGGATAGATCTACAATTGTTAGACCACGCCATGAGAGAATTTCGGCTAATGGCTTAGCCGCTAAATCAGGTTTTCCAAGTATCGCTGAGATCCCGTGAATCACGAAATGCAGCATCAATGCTTTTATCGAGCCCTCTTTGACTTTGTTCAATAACTTATATGATTCCTCCCAACGGCTCCTCTTGTAAAGGACCTCGAGGAGTACATTAGCATCTATCAGGTAAACTGTATTTCCTTCTGAGCGCTTCAACGAGATCTTCACCCCACCATTCATAATCAGATAATAAGCCTAGACCTACTATTGCGTTCACATTACCGGAACCTGAGCTCCATCCAGTTCCGAGCTCTCTCTCGATAATATCTGCTAATTCGGATCTCGTTCTCCGGTGAATTATTGGAT
Organism: Candidatus Wolframiiraptor sinensis; assembly: GCA_023268255.1. Lineage (GTDB taxonomy): Archaea > Thermoproteota > Nitrososphaeria_A > Caldarchaeales > Wolframiiraptoraceae > Wolframiiraptor > Wolframiiraptor sinensis. The sequence continues at coordinate 278,563 of JALNJX010000001.1, read as the reverse complement.
TAAAAATCCAACCGGTTATCCCTGGCAGGTAAAGCTCAGAGCTGTTTCGCCTTACGAAAAGCTTGATCTGGAGCTACTTGATAAGATAAAGCCGCTGCGAAGAGAGGAGCTCGTGCCATTATTCGGTGTTAGAATCTTCAAAGCGAAAACCGACAGGTGGTCATTAATACTCTTTGGTGACGAAAGAAGACACTATGTATCATATGACTATAGAATCTTTGAGCGGATGAAAGAAGAATTGAACATCAGAAATACTGGAATAATCGTTGATAAACCCGATCATGAAAAGATCAAAGAGATAATCTATCAAGTCGGCTTAATTCAGAATAGATTTCCTCAGAAAGAATACCCGTTGGAGAATAAAAGGCTCGACGTGGTCTGGAAGAGAACTCCCAAGAGTGTTCCCTCAGTGGTGTTTGAAATTCAGCTTGGAGGAAATCTTTTCGAATCCTTAAGCAAGCTCAAGCATGCCTTTGATCTTTTGGAACTCAATACCAGTTCTAGTAACTGACGACAATCAGATTGCTGAAGTGAAGAAATGGATAGAAGGCTCTTTCCATGAGCTGAAAGACATTTTCAGGATAATCTCTTGGAAGGAAATAAAGGAATACTATGAGGAGAAGCGAAGGATCAAGGAGCTTGAAACAAAGCTCAAGCTAGTTTGAGGTGCGGTCAGCTTACCTTTCAGCATTTAGTATTCTTGACTACTTCGAGGAAAAATCTTGCACTTAAAGCTTTGAGATAATTTGCGGGGCTCTTGTATGGTCAGAGGACAAGAAAGGGGTGAGTTTCAAGATCATGATGTGATGCTAGAGAATTTTTGAAATAAGACCGGTCGAGAATATTCATTCCTTGCTTCATACATCTAGAAAGCTTTGGATCCAGCTATTACTTACTAGAGGTTCATGCTTATTCCCTATTGCCTGTAATAATACGGCTTTTATGAATCTCGAGAATCCATTGCGTGAAGACTATTTCCTTTTTGCTTCAAGGGGTTCCAGCAAGTTTATATGGTCTTTAGTACTAAAGTACTTTTGGGATCAAAATTGAGCGAAGAGAATGTTGAGGTGATAAAGGTTGAGCTTCCAAAATGGTTAGCTGAAAAGTTCCGGAGGTACGTTGCCGAGAAGTACGGCTTTAGAAGAGGTGCTCTCTCCAAGGCCTTTATCGATAATCTTGCAAAGAAACCAAATACCCTTAACTCCCTTATATTCGCCATAAAGTAATACCTCTCCACCAACTTCCAATAGCGCCCATTTCCTCTTATTGATCCCTAGCTTATCCTCAGGGAAACCCCACAACCCCTCATTAAATATCGATTGAACATGCGGATGATGAAAGTTCAAAACATTAACCAAAGCAGTTATAACCATAGCTTGCTGACAGCCAGAATAATTGAATAGCGAATAATAAAGTTTTCAAATTCCGGGATCATACGCTCTCAAGATTCCAACCTGTGCAAGAGGTTCTCAAGATAGGTTGCATCTCTTTAAGAAAAACTTTAACATTCAGCCTTTCCCTTCCAAGAGCGGCATCTTATCTTTCAATCTTTTTAATTCCTCGATGCACCTTTGTAATCTTCTGATGACGGGTAACCATGTTATTGTTACGCCAGCAATCCAGCTCATTGTGAATTCAGAGATTTTTCTATAGGGGTGTGCATTGTTTTATGAGTTACATAGCCACCCATCAAATCTCCAACAATTAATGAGAATAGGAGCCAAGAACTCGTAATAACATTTAAGCTCCTGCAATTCGTACTGTTACCCTTTTCAGCTTTTTTTATTATTTCACAAAGCCTTTCATGATATTTCAGTCCTTTTCATCTTAATAGCTCCTATATACTCTAATTCGCTTGTCCCTTCTTTCAGTTTTTAGTCTCTTTATGTCGCTTCAAAGTGTACTAGGACCCGAGACTTATGACTTTAGCGAAAATGAATGATCTCAAAATTCGAGATGATTTAATTTAGAATTTAAGACGACCTGAATGAAAGGCAGATGTTTAGACTACTTATGCGAATCGATAGTTGATACAAATGTGGGAATATCAAGCTTCTCGGCAGCCTCTTGATGAGAATCAAATAACGTTAATTTAATAGAGGTCTCCTCTGATCGCGCTAACGCTAAATATAATGCAAGCAACGGATGATCAAAACATAATCTTTAATATACGCGTCAGAGTCTCGCTTATAGTCCTCTAGCAGCTCCATGCTTCTGAGAGAATTCAGCTGGGGAAGTAGAAAATCTTATATATTCTTGTGTATAGTGTATTTTACATGAAAACGATAACGATTTCCGATGAAGTGTATGAGAAGTTAGAAAGGATAAAGGGTAAACGATCCTTTTCGGAGATCATAAATTATCTTATCACATCTAATGTATCGCTGAGGATCGAGAGGCTTCTGTCCCTCTCGAGTTACCTCACAGGGCACGAAAATGAAATGCTAGAGGTGATAAAGAAAGTAAAAGCTGAGTTTAGGGCGAGGACCCATGAGACTTCTCCTCGACACGAGCTTTCTAATAGCACTTAGGAAAGGAGAGCCGGAGGCACGCAGAACTTTAGAATCTCTAAAAGATAGGATAGAAGATATAGGGATAAGTAGATTAACAGAATACGAGCTAATGATTGGAGCATTTTATTTATGGAAGAAGTATGGAGACGCAAGAGAGCTTGCATGGCTTGATGAAGCTTTAAAGTGGTTAACAATATATGAAGTCGACAAAGAGGTAATAAGACTCGCATCTGAGATAAAAGCAGAGGTGTTGCTAAGCGGAGAGACCGTTTACGACATCGACTTATTAATAGCGGTTTCAGGGAAACCCGGTTCAGCCCTACTTACTCTAGATAAAAATCAGTTCAAGCTAAAGAATTATCTAGAGAAGATAGGAATAACAATACTTTCGCATCCTAATTCTCAATTCTAGGCTACGTAGATAACCAATTAATGGTACTTAGAGTAATGGTCTGAAGAGAGATAATGGTGGATGACGGCAATATTGCAGGTCCGTGTGGTAATGAAAATGGAGATTTCGAAGAAGAAACAGACTAGCTGCTAGATTGCCTTCAGCAAACTCAAGACCCATACGCGAGTTTTTGTCCATCAGGGAAAGTTCGAAAATCACCTCGATTCCTCAGAAAGAATTAAAGGTAATTGACGAAAGTATGAGATTGCAGGATCTGGTTGCTAGAGCTGGAAGCAGTTAATTGGCATTCTGCATTCATTGGCAGTCAAGATCTTCGTCCATTCTGAGTTTTCAGAAAACTCATCCTTTAAAATTGCTGCACTCGCCCTCTCGCCGACTCTTTCCAAGAACTTGACCAGCGCTTTTATCTCTGGTTCCTCGCCAATGCCCATCCTCCACAATGCCCAGATCATGCTTCATTTTACTCAGCTTACCCATTATCTCAAGTAGTATATTTCGATGACATTTGATCTATAAAGACCCCCTAACACTTGTAAAATCTTATCGACACCATTGACTGAAATGCCCAATATTGGGAGGAGATATGTTGAGTTCAGCGAATATCTTCTTCATGAAACATCTCCTCTTGCATCTTCTCGGATTCTTCCTAGAATTGCTTGAATGCTGTTGAGCCGAACTTGGGCCTCTTCTAAAGCCGGCAAGAATGGATCTCTAATAACCTCGATCACAAACTTACCATCCTTAGCATCCATCTTTAGCCGCGAGCCCCCGAAGAACTTCCTTACCGTGCAGACTGCTCAAGATATTTTAAAGTGGGCAGTTTCTTCAGAATGAGGCGACTTTATTGATGTGTCTTACTTTTAAGAGAGTTACGATGGCTGAGATTATGGCGAGTATGGTGACGCTTATCATCGTTACGGCTACGATGGCTTGATTTGCGCCATGATTAACGGCTATCCCTATTAAGGCCCACATCACCACGAATCCATATGCGAGATCCCTCCTCGCCATCACAACCCTCAGTGCGATCAGCAAGGCGGCCACCAACGCCGTCACTGCTCAGATTTCCGGGCCTATTCCGAAGCCGCTCCAGCCGGCTGAAACCAAAGCTATGGCCACATTTGCTATGGAGGCTATGGTTATCCACCCCAAATAGACGCTGAAAGGAACATGAAAGGCGATTCTTTCGCGCAACGGCGCGCGAGACTTTCCAATTTCTAGTCGGAGGTAAATCATGATCAGAGTGGCGAGCAGCAAGAAGATGACTATGACAGAGAGAGCGAGGTGCTCGAACTGCCATAGAAAGATCCAGAGGACATTCAGCGAGTTGCTGATTGAGAATAGGTAGCCGATCCTGTCCACGTATTCTCTTGACTGCTGAGTTGGCAATGCTTGATAAAGAACGAACACTCCGAGTAAAATGTATATGACACCCCATATGGAGAAGGTGCATCCAGCCGGAGTTATCAGCGTCGGGTTTGTATCAGAAATCTGGGCAGTAGTTTTACCGCCAATAATCGTGGTTCCGCCAGCAAGTCTGTTTACAATGATCATGAGAGCATAAGTTAAAATGTTCAGAAATCTCAAGAAACTTGAGTTGATTGATATCATGCGAGCGACATTTTATGGTTAGCCTTATTTAAATATTCGGATTCTTCTAAAGGACCACATCGAGAAATAAAGCCTTGATTCAGCATTGAATTATTACATGCGAGCTCCACTTCTACCGTCTCCACGTTTCTTTTCGGCTCTGTGTTTTTAGATTTAAGTTTAGGGTGATCCCGATTTCCAGCGTGGTTGAGGGGCCAACGGCTAAAGCATATGCCATTGAGATTAGCAACAAGTTCTCCGGCGAAAGCATCAGGGAGGTTTTTGTGAGATCTAGGAAGGTTTTAGTCCCCGTTGAAGAGATCGTTGGAAGGAGGTTCGTTAAATCGGATTCGCTTGGCAAGAACATCTTATTCTTCTTCGACTGCGATGTGGTCATTAGAGTTCATTTAATGATGTATGGCACGATACACGTATACGAGGCGGGCGAGTCGCTTCTCAAGCCCATGAACAGGATTAGATTGATGCTCATCGGGAATAACAGGAAGATTGCCGTCTATAATGCACCGATAGTGGAGGTCGGTCCACGAGACCACATTCTGGAGCGGTTGAAGCTCGACTTGGGCCCTGATCCGCTGAGTGATGAATGGGATGAAGAGCGTGCATACGAGAACATTATTAGATTTCAGGATGAGAAGATTGGAATCGTGTTGCTCAATCAATCGGTTGTAGCAGGGATAGGAAATATTCTGAGAAATGAGATCCTTTTCAGAGCGGGCGTTGATCCCGAAAGGAGGGTGGGAGATCTATCTCGAGAAGAGGTGCGCAAGATAATTCACTTTACGAGGGAGTTGAGCAGGCAATTTCTAGAGCTTAAGATTCGGGGAAGGAGTATAAAGGACATGCTATACGTATATAATAGGTTCAGCGGTTTCTGCATGATCTGCGGATACCCCATTAAATTCTACAGGCAGAAGCCCATAAACAGGAAAACTTTCGTCTGCGAGAATTGCCAAAGATGAGTTTTGGAAAAGGCTGGAGTTAAGGCTCCGGGGCGCCGGGGTTTTCAAAATGCATTTACTCGTCCTCGCGCATTTGCTCCAGCTCCTCGGGATACGGGTCTATGAATCTCTGCTCTGCCAGATACTCATTTCCCAGCCTGTATATGAATCCCCTGAAGTACGCTATGAGCGTCTTCAGGAGAACTCTCCGCATCCTATACCCTTCTATGAGGGCTAATATGTACTTCCTCTCCTTTTCAACCAAATTCTCCTTGACGTGGCTATAGAGATGCATGAAGACGTTTGCGTATGAGCCTCTTCCCGGATTTCTGGAAAGGGCCTCTAGGAAAGCTCTACCGTACTCTCTCTTCAACTCCTGCGGCTCCTTCTGATCCCTCTCAGCCATCAGCCTGCCAAGCTTCTTGAAAAGATGCGGGTTATACAGCATTAATACGTACTTGTTCCTCCGATGGAATTCTACGAGTTCCCCCATCCTGGCCCCCGAAAGGGTCTCTCTGAGGTCGGCTATCGAGAAGATCTTTGTGAAGAAGTTCCTCCTTATCTCGTATTTCAGCAGACGCTTCTCGCTTTCAATCGGCAAGAGTGGGAAGGTCTCTCGCATGAGCTTTGTGAAAATGCCGTCTGACCTGCCGACAACAGCCCAACCCTTTCCATAGACCTTCGCGTCGCCGACCCCACAAGATGGGCTCTTGGATTTCATGAGAAAGCCATCAACATCCTTAAGGTCGGCTATGAATGAATGGGCGAACTCATTCATGCGGCGTGAAAAATCCTCCCCAGTCTTAGTATCCACTAGGCAGACATCATCCCCGTTTCTCGTAAGCACTAGGGGGTTCCTGGGAATTCCCAACCCTATTCCGACCTCAGGGCACACTGGGATCAAATCAGCGAATTTTTTCAGGACTTCAACGATCTCATCGTAGATAATGTTACCATCGTATCTGGTGGGCCTGAAGCCAAGACACTCGCTCACGACCACTCTGGGCCTGGGATGCCTCACCACTTCTTACCCATTCCCAATGAATTTAAGCGCTCAACTTTTAAGATTGCTTCTCACGCACAGAGAACGTGGTCGTCAAGCTGAGAGTAGGGCTTGGATTCTTCTGCTCGACGAGCGATAACAGGCTGTCCACGAATCATAGGATAAAGCTCCGCAGCCTGAGCGAGGATAGGTTACTAGAAGTCTTTAAGAGGAATTTGGATGATCTTATGAAGCTCTTAGATCTATCTAGGAGAATGGGCTTGACGATATTTAGACTGGGCTCCAATTTCATTCCATTCGCATCTCACACGCGCTTCAATCGAGGGTGGTTTAAGGCGATCGAGAGAATCTTGAGGGAAGCGGCAGATAGAGTGAGAGACTACGGCATCAGGATAACTATGCATCCGGGGCAATATGTGGTGCTCAATAGTCCAAACGAGAACGTCATAATGAGGTCTTTAGCGGAGTTGAGGTATCACTTCTGGGTGCTAGACACTTTAGGTCTGGGGGATGAGAGCCTCGTAGTGGTACATGTCGGGGGAGTTTACGGTGATAAAATGAGAGCCCTCAAGAGGTTTGAGGAAACGATAGAAAACAATAAGTGGCTTACAAGAAGGCTCGCGCTGGAAAATGATGAGAGACATTACACGATGTCCGAGGTGATAGAGATATCTGAATCGCTCGGCCTCCCAGCGGTCCTCGATTATTACCATCATACGCTAAACCCGTCGAAGTTCAGCATGGATAGGCTGGTCTCCACTTGGAGGAACATCGTCCCCGAGACTCACCTGTCATCAGCACCACAACGAGCTCACCGCTTTGGCGAGCACGGAGATTACGTGGAAGTAAGAGATTTCAAAAATCTGATCTCCTTATTTCTCGGGGAGCGGGCGATAGACATAATCGTGGAGGCGAAGAAAAAGGAGAAAGCTATTTCAAGGCTACTCGAAGAGCTTAGGGGTGATGAGGTAATGCGCTTAATAACCCTAGGGAGGTCGGGTGATGAGGGTTCTCTACTGGTTCAGGCGTGATCTGAGGATAAGAGATAACAAGGCGCTAATCGAGGCGGCATCTAAGGCCGATAAAGTGGCGGCAGTCTTTGTAATAGATCCTGAAGTCCTGAGGGATCGAAAGATGAATTTCGACGACCCGCGCTTCATATTTCTTCTGGACGCCCTGAGAAATTTAGGTTCTAAAATGAGGCTACATGTGCTCTATGATAAAACGCGTGAAGCATTCGAGCACTTATTGGGGAGATATAGGTTTGACGCGATCTACACGGCATCACCCTTATCATGGCATGAAGACGCATTGGTTCAGGAGATCAAGGATGTCTGTAGAAGAAGTGGCGTAAGGCTCATCGAGATAATCGACAACCTGCTGGCCGACCAATCCTCCCTGGGCTCCCCGATAAATTTCACGATGTTCTATAGAAAGTGGAGAAGGCTCGTCAATGCCGAAACTGCTGGAGAAGTCCCACCCGATAATTTCGTCGAGATAGACGAACCGGACCTGAATGAGCTGTGCAAGAGAAATGGTTGGAGGATTCCTGAAGAGCGGATATGGAGAGCCGACTGGTATTCTCATAGACTTCAATCATTCAGCTACAAAAAATATGCCGCAACCAAGGATTACCCTTACTTGGATGGCACCTCAAAGCTGTCTCCATACATAAGCCTCGGCATAGTCTCCGTGAGGGAGGTATTCAACCGGGCTGTGAGATTCTCCGAGGAGTTTGTGAGGCAGTTAGCTTGGAGAGAGTTCTACTACCACCTAAAGCGCAGATACCCTTACATGAGAGATTTGGAGCTCAATCCTCGTAGAAGAGGAATCATGTGGGAGAATGACAAGTATCTGATTAGCGCCTTTAAGGAGGGAAAGACCGGCTATCCCATCGTGGATGCCGGCATTAAGCAACTGAAGGCTGAAAAATGGATTCACAATAGGGTTAGGTTAATAGTGGCCAACTTCTTGGTCAAAGACCTCCTCGTGGATTGGAGGATTGGAGAAGAATTTTTCAAAGAGCACCTCATAGATTATGATGAGGTCCTTAATGTGGGCAACTGGCAGTGGTCCGCCTCGGTGGGCGTAGACCCTCTGCCGATTAGGATATTCAATCCCGTGAGGCAAGCAGAAAAATATGATCCATTATGCCTGTATGTAAAGAGGTACATCCCTGAGCTGACGGACCATGAATGTGAGAGGATTCATGACCCGATAAGACACAGGATAAGAGGTTACTACGAGCCCATAGTAGATCATAACGAGCAAATAAAAAAGTTCAGAGAAATGGTGAGCCAAGTCAAGGAGAGCAGCACTCATCATTAATACCGTTAGCAAGCCCTGCATCCTCATCTTGAGTTCTAAGCTTTCTTTGCTCTTCCCTCTTAACACCGCGATCGTGGCTAGGACAGGAATGACCGCGAAAAATGTATCCGCTAAAGCATCATGATCCCGCGAATTTTTGATTAGAATGAGGAACCTAGCGCTGAGAATGCATGCTCGGGATGGATTATTCCAACTCCCAAGGAAATCAAGTGGAATCATAAGATCACTAGCGAGCTTGGCATGTAGGTTACAAGTGTGCCCAGCTTCGATCAAAAAGGGATAGCTCTGGTTAATGCAGGATCCGCCTACCAATCAATGTCCTGTTTTAGGACTGCATGATCATGAAATGCTCTATCCATTATTAATTCTCTAAACCATGATTTTCTTATAGGACAATTTTAAAACTTATAAACATCAGAAGAGCATAATCACCGCAAATAAGTGGTGATGATTTTTTGAGTAAAAAGTTTTTCAGAAGGGATGAGATCGTTGGTAAAGACATTATCTCTGATAATGCTGTGCGCCTCGGCAAGGTCAAAGACATAGGATACGACCAAGAGGGAAAGATCGTCCTGATATACGATAAGTTGGGAGAGGGAGAGGAAGAGGCAATCCCATCATCTCAAATACTCGCTCTCGGAGATGTAGTTCTAGTTAAATCAGCTGTCCAAGAAAAAGCTACACAAATTGCTGCGCCTTCCACGAAGATATGCTCCAAATGCGGAAGAGCAAATCCGTCTGACTATCTATACTGCAGTGGATGCGGCTCAAGGCTGGAGGAATCATGAAAATGAAACTTGAAGAGAATCTTAGAGACTCCTATGAATACACTATTAAGTTGTTCAAGAGCATTGGGAGGCTCGTGGCGCTCATAATACTGAACATAATACCGATAGTCAATTTCATCGTAACGGGTTATTTTGCAAAAGTTATCAAGGAGTCGCCAGGAAGCACCGATCCGCCGCGCCTTGAGAAATATGGAGAGCTCTGGATAGATGGTGCAAAAGTATTCGCCGTCACGATAGTCTACATGATAGTGCCAATAATACTGATAGCGATTGGAGCAGCCTCGATGATTATGGCCGGCATTTTCATGCCCATGATCGGGCTCGGCATAATGGGAAGCATACTAATGGTTGCCGGGATAATACTCGCGTTCATCATAACGATAATAGCGATTATGGCGATAGCACATATGGTTAAAGTGGGAAAGCTGGGAAGCGCGTTCGATTTCAACGCGATATTGTCTAAAATCAAAGCCGTAGGCTGGGGAAACTACATGTTATGGATCATCATATTATTCGCGATAAGTCTGGTGCTGAGCGGAATATCATTCATACCATACATTGGATGGATCATAACTCTCATAATATCCCCGATTTTCATGGTCTTCATCGGCAGATCGACCGCAAATGTATAAGAATCAGCCGCAATCATATCTACACCTCAACTCGCAACCGCGCAGCCAAATCTATTCTGCGGATACTGCGGAAACCCGCTCAAACCAGACGACAAATTCTGCGGCAAATGCGGAAGATCAGTAAAACAGGAGATTCCATAATTTAACTAACTTTTTATTTTCCCGAACGATCAACAATGCCGCTATTGAATGTTGGACTCGGCGCATGCGGGAAGAAGAAAAGCAATATAATTCACCACCTGTTTATGTTTTTAGAATCGGAGGATGATCTCTATGGGGAATTTTGAGGAAGGCTTAAGATGGCTTGACCAAGCTGAGGCCGATCTGAAGACGGCTAGAGATTGCTTGGAAAGTGGAAATTATTATGCCTCCTCATTCTTCGCGCAACAATCTGCTGAGAAAGCTCTTAAGGGTCTTCTATACTTGAAGGGTTATAGAGCGATCATCACACATTCCGTTATGGAGTTGCTTGAGGAGGCTTCAAAGTTTAGTGAAGTTTTCAAGGAACTCATCGATTATGGTAGAGAGCTGGATAGACATTATATCGCCTCACGATATCCGAATTTTTATCCATCAGGGGCTCCATACAAGTATTATACTAAGGAGGTGGCTTCCACGTGTATAAACTACGCAGAGTCGATATTGAGAGAAGTCAGGAAATTTTTTCAAAGATAGAGCGATATAAGGAAATAATAATTCAAAAACTTAGACCGGACTTAATAATGCTCTTCGGCTCATTTGCTAGAAGAGATTTCAATGAAGGATCTGACGTAGACCTACTGGTCGTCGCGGATTTCAGGGAAAATTTCCTCGATAGAATCAAACTTCTACTGGAGCTCAATGATGAATTAAAGCTGCCATTGGAGCCCGTGGGGTACACTATAGAAGAATTCTCTGAGATGCTCAAGAAAGAGAATAGATTCATTCTAAAGATTCTAGAAGAAGGTGAGATTCTATACGCGTCTGAAAGAATGATGAAAATCTTTTTCAGAAGATTCGAAGTTCAGAATGCTTTTGAAGTAGCACCAAAGCGCCTCGAATAACTAGACTCAAAATTCTTAAAAGCGTAAAGCATTAGGTCAGCAGTTACCAAACATTTAACAAACACTAAACATTGATTTTCAATGTCTTCACATTATGATAAGACTTTGATTCAAAAAAGACCTCTTGATCGCCAACGAGCTTAAGCTCAGGCATCTCAATATTAATCCCGAAGATACGTGAAAAAGATGGTGGCACAAGTTAAATTACACCAGCCATCAATTAACTAAGTTTGATTCTCGATGGCCAAACTCAGGTTTTCTCCGAATTTATTCATGCTTTTCAGGGCTTTTCCGGAACTTTGTATTCCGAGTTACCGGTTTGCTGAATCATGTTATTTTGCTACCAAAATTTCAATAAAACTTAATTAAGAGGAAATCAAGTTTTTCAGTATCATGAAAATGGAACTTTTCTTAGGATGGGATATTATCGTGATCTTGGGAGTAATCATCACATTGATGGGACTTGCGATGGCTTTAATGAAGAAGAGAGGCGGTTTGCTGGCACTTTTCGTCGGCCTAGGGTGGCTGATAAGCTTTGGCATATACTTAGCCCTTCTCCAAGCAGGGATTTATGGAAAGGTTGCAGCGGAGGCCAGCTATATACCGAATATTATAGGCTTGATACTAGTAGCCCTGGGCATTGGCGTTTGGATTAAGATCCCTAAGAAGGGGGTGAAGTCCGGATGAGTATAATGGATGGTAGGTACTACACACCCCTCGCAATAATCCTAGCGATAATAGTTATAGCGATAGCCATTTGGGGAGGCGTAACTTTCGCTGCTGCAAGTGGCATCATCTGGGAGAGAGGGCCGCAAGTCTGGAGCTGGGGAGCAGCCTTTCTTAGCCTAGGCTTTGATTTCTGGAGAATTGTTGCGGGAATATTATGGATAATTGGTACTGTATTATTCATCATGGAGCTCTCTGGAAGAACAATCAAAGGAAAAAAGCTCGTAAAACAAACGATAAAATGGGATTCAATTGATATAGCCATAGCAGCGCTGGCTGCCGCGATATATGGTGGGGGACTGGTAGTTACTGCAGGATTAATAGTTATTCCAGGGTTTACATGGATTCGGCCGGCCAATATGTTGGCACCGGTCTTCGGGATACTTTTCGGGATACCTGGATGCATTGGCCTGGCTTTCGGGAACTTGATTGCCGATGCTTTAGGAGGCTACTTAGGATTTGGAAGCATAGGAGGTTTCATCGGGAACTTCCTACTAGGTTACATTCCCTACAAGTTCATGAGAGACCATTCGTTGAGGTCCAGCAAATCGATCTTCGATTTCTACCTATGGGGTGTTTTGGTGAGCTCACTATGGTGCGCTCTATATATCTCCTGGTGGCTTGACGTTGCTCAACCACTCGTAGGCCTACCGCCACTATTCATCTGGGGCTGGTTTGCACCATTCGTATTCATTAACAACGCGATAGTAACCGCAATAGTTGGACCAGCTCTAGGCTATGTGTTGTATCCTGTTGTGAAGAAATGGGGGCTCCACTGGTCCGATCGCGTGACTTTCGCTGAATGATGCCGAGCGTTCTTTAAACCTTCATTCTTTTTGGTGATGGAAATTGTCTTTCGAATATGGTTTATATTCACCTGGCAAAAGCATTATGCATAAACTTGACCCACGAGCTAAGATTATATGGGCTGTTGTGGTGCTCGCTTTTTCCATATATAATGGAAATTATCTTTTAAGTCCCATTTACGGCGCGGTAATCTATGCCTCAGTAATCATCGCTTTAATTATATCTAGACCGCCAGCATTCTGGCTTAAGCTCGTGGGAATATTAACTGTTGTCATCCTCTTCTTCAGCTTAATTTTTTGGCCCGCATCAGCTCCTCGAGGAGGGGTACCCATTCTTACAATCCCGATTTTGGGCTGGAGTTATACAGATCTAGTATTAAATTTGGCGTTAAGTAAGGCTTTCCTAGTTTTAAGTCCCATCATTGCGGTCATCACGATGCTTACTACGTCAAAACCAGGAGACCTCTTCCAAGCCTTAGTCAGATGTGGGGTTCCATACAAGATAGCGTATATTCCGATTCTAGCATTAAGGTTCTTACCAACTATAATCAATGAAGTGAAGCTGATAATTGATGCACAAGAGTCCAGAGCTCTTAATTTGAGGAAAGGAAATCTCCCGAGCAGGTTAAGGAAATATGTCACCATATTCACGCCATTAATGATACGAATGATGAAGAGTGCCATTGAACTCGGCGTCGCGCTGGATAGCAAGGGATTTGGGCTCTCGCTTCAAAGAACATTCTCGAAAAATCTGAGATGGGAGTTTAGGGATACTTTATTTCTAATATTCGGCGGGCTGATTTACGTGTTAGGCCTGATCTTCTGTATTATGCCATTTGTGAGGTGATAATTATGACCGCTGCGATAGAAATTAAGAACTTATGGGTGAGATATAGAGGTGAGGAGGATTACGCACTCAGAGATGTTTCGCTCGAAATAAAAGAGGGCGAGTTCGTACTATTGACGGGACCGAGCGGATGTGGTAAAACAACCTTATGCTATACCATAGTGGGAATTGTTCCAAGAGTAATTAAAGCTGAAGTTAAAGGAAGTGTCAGTGTCTTCGGTCTTGATTCCTTTAAAACTTCTCCAGCAGAGCTTTCACAGTATATTGGAATAGTTTTTCAGAACCCAGAAATGCAGCTCGTCACATCATCAGTTTATGATGAAGTTGCCTTCCCATTGGAAAATTTAGGCTTTCCACCTGAAGAGATAAGAAGAAGAATAAGAGAGGTATTGGATATAGTTGGATTAAAAGGTCTGGAAGATAGGTCGCCAGCTAGCTTATCCGGAGGCCAAAAGCAGGCCCTCGCTATAGCCTCTGTCCTAGCTCTAAGGCCCAAGATAATAATACTGGACGAGCCGACTTCCCAGCTTGATCCTCAAGGTACCCGAAGAATAACGGATCTTATCCTTAAACTTAAGAAGGATTTCAAAGTCTCAATTCTGGCCGTAGAACACAAAGTTGAATGGGCTGTGAATCATATTGACAGAATGATAGTCATGGATAATGGGATGATAAAGATGCAGGGGAGGCCTGCAGAAATATTTTCAAAGAAGATTGATGTTGAGAGATATGGATTTAGACCTCCGCAAGTTTCTGAAATAGCTTATAAACTTCTAGAAAGAGGGATAATCCTACCGAGTATACCCATTTCGCTCAAAGATGCGTATGAAATTTTTAGGAGGGTTCTCGAAGATGGCAAATCCACTTGTAGAAGTAATTAATGTAAGTTACACATATCCTGGAGGAATAAAGGCGATAAATGGTATCACCATGACCGTAGAGCAAGGTGAATTCATCGCGCTACTAGGGCAAAATGGATCTGGAAAGACAACACTCGCGAAGCTTATGAGCGGATTACTCAAGCCTGATGAAGGAATGGTCTTAATAAAGGGGAAAGATATTAAAGATCTAACAGTCTCAGAGCGCGCCAGCATTGTTGGATATGTCTTTCAGAATCCAGAACATCAAATATTTGCTTCAACTCTTTACGATGAAATCGCATTTGGTCCTAGGAACTTAGGATTACCGGAAGAAGAGGTTAAAAGGCGGGTTGAGGAAGCTCTTAAAATCGTAGACTTAGATAAACCGCTTAATGCTTTTCCACATCTTCTTAGCGTTGGTGAGAAACACAGAGTTGCAATAGCATCAGTTATAGCTATGAAGCCCGAGTTCCTCATACTTGATGAACCAACAACGGGAATAGATTTCAAGAGAAGTCTCCAATTGATGCGCATCCTTTTGAAGTATAGGGAAAATGGTGGATCAATCATGATGATAACTCATGATCTATACCTGGCAGCCGAATTTGCCAATAGGGTGATAATATTAAAAGACGGAATAAAAATCGCAGACGGCCCACCCGAGAAGGTACTTGTTAACGAGGAACTTTTAACAGAGGCTGGATTAACGCCTCTTCACGTAACCCTTCTTGCAGATAAGCTAAGGGATTATGGATTTTCAAAGAATATCATAAAGACCATGGACTTCGTTGAAAAATTCATTGATGTTCTCCGAAGAAAGTAATAGCTTCTACTCATAAACTGATAGAAAAATAGTTATCTTAGAACATCTACATGGTTTAATCGATGCTAAAACTGAGAAATTAGCGCCAATCATTGTAAACCATTGGTTAGGAGATACGATAATTAAACCTCCACACCATTTAAAAAGAATTAAGAATTATATAGTTTGATGATACTTCCCAGAATATAGCTTGAAGGGAGCTGAGAAAAACGTAACAAGCTTCTAAATCAGGTAAGGGCCCATGGGCTCCTTCTCTTCAAGAGATCTCTTACTTCAAAAGCCATTTTTTATAATAGCTTGACCCAATACTCCATTGCATCCTGCAGGATTATGCTTTTCTTCTTTAGTCTTTCAAATTCTTCTGGTGTATAAATAAGTAGTTCCACGGATATTTTCGCGGGTAGGAGCTCTCTCACGATCCTATATCTCCTGCTCATGTCGATATTCTTGAATGCTGGTGAGACGAGTATTAGGTCTAAGTCGCTGTCATATAGCCAATTACCTTTAGCATAGCTTCCGAAGAGATATATTTCCACGTCGCCTAGATTCTCCTTGGCCTTTACAATGAAGTCTTTGAGAATTTTCTTGATTTCCTCTGGAATCTCCAGTTTATCCAAGTCCCGTAACTCTGCCAATGCTTCTCACCACTTCCTCGGCCACGTTTATGAGCTTTTCAGCTAGGGTTCTATCAATGCTTTCCCAAGGTCTCTCCAATCCAGCATTCGGATACCTAGCTAAAACGTAATATGGGGAGAGCTCTGAAATTCCAGTTCTCAAGTTTTCAGGAAGCTCTAAGCCTAATTCGCCAAGCAATCTAACCAAATCATGCGTTCTGGGAGGCCTCTCCCTTTTAAGGATCATGAAGGCCGATTTTAGAGCTTTCTCAACGGCTTGATGGGCTGCAAATAATGCCCAATTAACTCTGTTATTTAATAAAGCTGAGCGTGCTTCTTCAAGATCCACCATGGCGCCATCAAACCAGTCCTTGGCCTCCTTCCTGAAGCCGCTCAAAAACCATTAAGCACCTCCATTAACCATAGTTTTGCGAAGGACATATAACCGTTTTTCAGGATAAAAGTGCTCACGATGCCGCATTATTGCTCTATAACCCTCTATAAGTCTCCTAACCTCCTCTTGATCTGATCATTCCAGCAACATTTTAGCGTAGTCTCTGTGAGACCTTCAGAGTGATCTCGTAGCTAGATTGGGGGATTTCTACCTTGTCGGGGTACTCTCTTTGAGGCTCGACGCCGAGTAGCATGATGATGTAGCCGTCTAGCTCTCTTTTTTCGGACCCTGGTATCGTCAGGTTTATCATCTCAGCATCCTGCCCTATTACCTTATCCGCCTGACCTTAGACGGCTTTCCAAGAGACTTAAACCGTCTAAAGTTTCAAAAACCTCATTTCCGAATGAGCTTCCATCATATTCTATTAAATTCGCCTGAGTTTTTCTCGGAAATTTAGCGCGAAAAATACTCATCTTAGTCCTAGCAGTTGTGGTGCTTTTTGGGGGAAGAATTCCGGCTAAAAGTTGGCGAGAAAGCCTTGATAAGAGAAATAAGCTTTTAATCGGGTTGTTGAGGACAGTAGGTGCCCGATAAACGTTTACTGCTTTTAGCCCGGAAGGGTAACAATAGAAATGTTGGTGGCCGGGAGAGGTCTCGAGGAAAATATGGCAGTATTCTGGCATGATGATTCGTGGCAATCACTAATATCTAGTCCATTAATCGTTGACGACCACTTGCCCCTCAACTCGTAGCTGGTGATGCTTATGGATGGTCTTCCTCTTTCAGCTTATGGGGCTATTTCGGATAGATATTTTACATTTGTTAATTGAGCCTTCGCTGCGACTTCTTTATTGGCCGTGTACAGGGATGCATCCCGTATCACCGCCAGGGCGACGTATGCTGCATCGTAGATTGTTATTCCGAATCTATATGCTAGCTCCACTGCTTTTTCCCGCAGCTCTCCCTCGAAATCATACGTTATTATGCTCAGATCTTCTAGGGCTTTGAGCGCGGACTTCACCTCTTCTATGCCAAATCTGGGATTGTATCTGAGAGCGTTTGCCACTTCATAGTATAAGAGGTCTGGTGCTATGAGCTCTATCTCGCCATTAACATATCTATCTCTTATGATTAGGGCTTTCTCGCGTAGTGGCTCGACATTAAACCATTTCACCGCTACGCTTGCGTCGAGTACGAGAATCTTCTCCTCCTCCATCTGATCACCTCTTCCTCGGCTATCCAGCCGGATCCCTCGGAGATCTTTGCCAGCCTATCCATCTCCTCGACTGCGCGCTTAATGGCTAAGGGGTCTTTAGCGGACCTTAACTTCCGCTCCTCCTGCTCCACGACGGACTCGACGTACCTCCTCAATAGCTCGCTCCAGTTTATGTGCCGAAGTCTATCCATTCTAGCTTTAAGCCGCTTATCGACGCGAAAACTTACAACGCTCACATGGTTTGTAATACGCTGCTATCTAATAAGTATTACATAAAATGGTCGAAGAACATGCCTATCCCCGCTAGTTAGTTCAGCCTCGGCTTAGCATTTCCCATTTTAAAGGCAATGGGGGCGCAGTAGCATGTTGACCCCCTTATATCTTTATTAACGTGTTATATCAGTGTTATAAGATGGGGAATAGTGTTGGAGAAATATCTCATGTACATTGATGGGGAATGGGTTGAGGCGAGTAGTGGCGAGTATTTTAGCGTTGAAAATCCCGCAACGGAGGAAGTTTTCGCCGAGGCTCCATCCGCTGGGGCAAGGGATGTTGATCGAGCGGTTCAAGCTGCTTATAGAGCGTTCAAGGGCTGGTCTGAGATCTCATTGGATGATCGTAGAAGTCTTCTTCGCAGAGCCGCTGACATGGTCGAGAAACGTGCTGAGGAGATAGCAAGGTATCTTACGCTGGAGCAAGGCAAGCCATTCAAGCAGGCGGTTAACGAGGTGATGAACGCGGCTTATGCTCTCAGATACTTCTCTGAAGAAATTTTCAGAATTTATGGGCACGTTATTCCGTTACCCGACAAAACACATGACAGCATAGTAGTCTGGGAGCCCGTAGGTGTTGTCGCCTCGATAACTCCTTGGAATTATCCCGTCCAACTCTTATCTTGGAAGGTCGGAGCCGCGCTGGCCGCAGGTTGCACAATCGTCGCAAAACCCCCATCATATACACCCATTTCGCCGATAAAATTCGTGGAATGTTTGGCCGATGCAGGAGCGCCAAAGGGGATAGTGAATGTAGTTACCGGGTCTGGGAGGAGTGTGGGCGAGGCTCTCGTAACTCATCCGCTCGTTCGAAAGATAACCTTCACGGGGTCAACTGAAGTAGGCAAAAGGATTATGAGCTTGCGGCTCAGGGCTTGAAGAGGCTCACGCTTGAGCTGGGAAATCAGACGCCGATGATCGTGTTCGCCGACGCGGACCTAGACCTGGCCGTCAGAGGAGCTGTCAGAAGATCATTCAGGAACATGGGCCAGATATGTAATTCCGTGAACAGAATCTACGTGGAAAAGAGCATGTACGATGATTTCTTGGACAAATTCGTTGAAGAAACGAGGAAGCTCAGGATCGGCGACCCATTTGACCCCAACACCGATCTGGGCCCGATGTCCAATAAAGAGGTACTAAACAAGGTATTGGAGCACGTTAATGATGCCATTAGCAAGGGGGCCAAGGTGCTTTATGGCGGTAAAAGACCTGAGGGCGAGCTATTCCGTAAAGGCTATTGGTATGAGCCCACAATACTCGCCAATGTAACCCATGACATGAAAGTCATGAGAGAGGAGACCTTCGGCCCGGTTGTCGGCGTGATGGCCTTCGAATCATTCGAACAAGCTGTAGAATGGGCCAATCAGACGGAGTACGGGCTCGTCGCTTATGTTTACACCACCAGCCTTAGGACCGCGAAAGAAGCCGCTCGCAGACTCGAGTTTGGAAGCATAGGAATCAACAACGTTGACGTCACCTCCGTCGAGGCCCCATATCCTGCTCGAAAAGAAAGCGGATTAGGTCATGACCTTGGGAGAAGTGGTTTGATGCAATACATGGAGCCGAAGCACATAAAAATCCATTACTAACTCTTCAGTGAGACACGCACCGTTAGAAACAAATCTTAAAAAACACTCCTTATTTTTCTCGAGACATTTTATGCATTCGCATGTTAAGAAAGACCCTCAGATTAATTTGTGTTTAGATTTAACGATGTTAAGCGTAGAATTTTATCGTATTTTTGGATTTATGGGGCCACATTAGTCGAGAGCTTCCCGGATTTCCGGAAGATGTCATGCGCCCCGAATCGCGGGGCTATAGTTGATGGCTTTCCCCACAATCTTTTGTATTGATTGTTTTCCATTCCTTTAATCTGTTATGGAAGCACGTGTTTTCTCCGAGGTGGCATGCTGGGCCTTTCGGCTTGACGATGTATAGTATTGCGTCCAGATCGCAGTCGACGAGAATGTCGACCACTTCCTGGATGTTTCCGGACGTCTCGCCCTTCATCATGACTCTTCCATGGGAGCGCCTGTAATAGTGGGCGTAACCTGTTTCAACGGTTTTCTGAATCGCCTCCTTATTCGCGTAGGCCAGCGTCAGCACCCTCCCGGTTCCATACTCCTGGACTACTACTGGGAGTATGCCTCCGCATTTCTCAAAATTCAGCTCATCGATTCTCACGGCTCTCCGGCTTCTCATAGCCTTACGGGAACCCCCCTCTCGCCGAGGAACTTCTTGATGACGGGTACAGGGTATTTGCTGTAGTGGAAGACTGATGCTGCTAAGGCTGCATCCGCTTTACCGTCTATGAAAACTTCTAGAAAGTGCTCGGGCTTTCCGGCGCCGCCGCTCGCTATTACTGGTATGCTCACGCGCTCAGAGATGCTCTTGGTCAGCTCGATATCGTATCCCAGCTCCGTTCCATCTCTATCCATTGATGTTAGGAGTATCTCGCCGGCTCCGAGCTCTTCTCCCCTGACGGCCCATTCAATCGCGTCCAAGCCGGTTGGCTTTCTGCCCCCATAGATGTAGACCTCGAACCAGCATGGGCCCTCCGGCGTCTCCACTACGATCCTATCATCTCTCCGCTCATATCTCCTCTTAGCATCTATTGCTAGGACAACGCATTGTGATCCGAATGCTTTTGCCAGCTCGCTTATGAGCTCGGGCCTCTCCACTGCCGCCGTGTTTACCGAGATTTTGTCGGCTCCACTGGATAGGACCATGCTAGCGTCCTCTATGCTCCTTATCCCGCCGCCCACAGTGAACGGTATATCTATCTCCGATGCGACCGCCTTGACAACATCTCTCAATATGCGCCTCTTCTCAGCCGACGCCGTTATGTCCAAGAAGACCAGCTCATCCGCTCCGTCATCGCAATATCTCCTGGCAAGCTCGACGGGATCTCCGGCATCCCTCAATCCAATGAAGTTTATGCCTTTAACGACTCTTCCGTGATCCACGTCTAAGCATGGTATTATGCGCTTGACTAATGGCATTTATGCAGCACCGTAGGCACGGCGTCTCACGCGATTCTTAAAGCTTCTCTTAAATCGAGGCGGCCCTCGTATAGCGCGCGCCCCACGATAACGCCGTATACCCCGAGCTCCTTTAGGGCCATGATGTCTTCTAGGCATCTTATGCCTCCGGATGCCATTACCCTCGCGTTTAGGTCGAGAACCTTGCGCAGATTCTCGATATCGGGCCCTGTTAGGGAGCCATCTCTCTGGATCGATGTTATTAGGAGAAAGCTCACGCCCATGTCGATGAACATTTTAGCGGCTTCTCGAAGCCTCATTCCCGTATTCTCCCTCCAACCATCAATCACCACAATCCCCATCGAGTGATCTAGCGCGACGACTATTCTCTCGGGGCCAACCTCATCCAGGAGAGCTTCAAGAGCGTTCACGTCCTTGAAGGCCAGCGAGCCTATCACGATCCGGCCCGCTCCGAGGCTGATTAATTGACGCGCCCGCTCAATGCTTCTTATCCCGCCGCCAACCTGTATCGGAATCTTCACCGCGCTGATGATCTCCCTCATGATCCGCACATTGTCGCCTCTCCCGAGGGCCGCATCTAGGTCGACGACATGAATAAGTTGCGCACCCATTGATTCCCACGTCTTGGCGATTGTTACCGGATCGCCGATGTTATCGTAAAACCTCGCCTGCCTTGGATCGCCCCTCAGGAGCCTGACAACCTTGCCATCCATCAAGTCTATCGATGGGATTACGAGCAAGGTGAGCCACCAACGTCATCGCCTAATTATTTTCACGAAGTTTCTTATTATCCGCTCGCCGGGCTTCCAAGACTTCTCCGGATGGAACTGCACTCCAAAGATGTTCCCGCTCGAGATTATCGATGGGAATATTACGCCGTATTCCGTTTTCGCCACGACCACTCTCTCATCCTCCGGCGCGGCATAATAGCTGTGCGCGAAGTAGAAGTAGTCTCGCTCAGTTATCCCATCCATTATCGGCGACCATCCGACAATTATCAGGTTATTCCATCCCATGTGCGGCACCCTAAGATTTCTTGGAAACCTTTTCACGATTCCGGGGATCGCGTTTAGCCCATCTCCAGGCCCCTCCTCGCTGGCGGAAAAGAGCAGCTGCATTCCGAGGCATATCCCGAGGACGGGAACATGGTCGTCGAGGATGAGCTCGCTTATAGCTCCTCTGATGCTCTCGAGCTTTCGCAGGCTCCAAGAGAAGTTGCCAACCCCCGGGAGCACCAGCGCATCTGATCTCCTCAACTCGCTGATGCCCGCGCATATCTTCGCCTCGCGGCCGATCCTCTCGAAGGAGCGTTTAATGCTGAATAGATTTCCTATCCCGAGATCTAGTATAGCTATCATCATGGCGCATCATCAGAAGTTCTTCAATAACTTTCGCATACTGCTCGGCTTCACCGCGCCTATTGGCGACGACAATCTTCATCCCTCCTCGACATCCTATTGCCCATCATCTCCTCAATGAGGAGAACTTGCCTCGGCTCGTAAATGACTAATCCCTGCGTTAGCTTCCTCAACACCGGGAGAATCTCCAGGAACTGGTCTCTATCTATCACGGTATTCACCGAGTACCAGTTTTCGTCGGCCAGCGGCGAGATCGTGGGCCTTTTGAGGGCCGGCAAATTCTCCAGTAAGGCCGGGAGATTATCCTTGTGCACGTTAACGAAAATGTGCAGCTTCCTTCTCCCATCTATCACCCCTTTGAGCAGCATCAGGATATCGTAGATCTTCTCGCGCTTTTCCGGGTCTTTTAGGGAGCTCCTGTTCGCTATCAGAATCGCGGATGACTCCATCAAAACCTCAATCGGCTTGAGGTTATTCCGCTCGAGCGTTTCACCCGTCTGCATGACGTCGATTATCGCGTCAGCCTCCTTGGGAGGCTTAGCCTCCGTCGCACCAAAGGACAGGTATAACACGACCCTGCTATTCTCGCCTTTCCTCCACCACGGCGTAACGATCAGCGGCTCCTTTGAGCCGTAGAGCTCCCTATAGACGGGGTTACTCATGATGCACTCGGCCGAGATATTCAGGTACTCAGTGGAGATTCTCAGGACTCTATTCTCTTGGTGGAATTTTTCGAGGAGGCTTGAGAGATCATTCACGCCCGTCCACGACTTTGGGATCGCTAGAACGAGCTTGACCGCTCCGTACTCGAGGTTCAGGAGAACCTCCACGTCAGCGCGCGTCTCCCTGATCCAGTCGAGCCCAGTTATTCCTATATCATGCAATCCATCCGCCACGAACATCGGTATCTCCTGCGGCCTAAGGATCTTCAGCTCAATCCTCGGATCATTTATCATCGGCCTATAGGACTTCTCGGCGTCAGAGATCGCGTAGCCAGCCTGCTCTAGGAGCTTGATCGCTCCATCGAAGAGGTGGCCCTTCGGAAGAACAAAACTAATCTTGGCCATGCGCATCACCATTCAACAGGAGTTCAATTAGGATGCTCGGGGGAGCTCCCGGGAAAAGGCTTGAAGCGTGTTTCCTAGATGAGGAAAGAGTCTCATTAGGCGAGGTGAACGCGATCACCCGGCAAGCTCCTGCACCGCGTTAAGCGTGTTGGGGTCCCTTATATAAACTTTGTCGGCGCGAGCACCTCGCTTTCCCCGAAGAGGATTTACCGAATTCTTGAGAGAATCTTCTCACGTCTCCTTGATTTAACTTGATATTCTCGGATGCGGAGATTTGAAGCCGTGATCAGGGAGGCGAATATTACTAGGGCTATCGTCGAGCACGCTCTCAGGGAGCTGAAGGAGCTCAGCGAGGTTGACGTCGCCATCGTTGGGGCCGGGCCGTCGGGATTAACGGCGGCATACTATCTCGCGAAAGGAGGCTTCAAGGTGCTGATTCTCGAGAGGAGGTTTAGCCTCGGCGGCGGGACAGGCCCTGGTGGAAACCTGCTACCCAAGGCAGCATTCCAGAAGGATGTTTTACCGCTATTGGAGGAATTCGGCATAAGATACTCCGCAACAGATTATGGGCTCTATGTCGCGAGCCCGCCGGAGATAATCGCGAAGCTGGCCGCGAAGGCTGTTGACGCGGGCGCGAGCGTGCTGCTCGGAGCGCATGTCCAAGACCTCATCTACAGAGTGGATCCATTAAGGGTGTGCGGCGTTGTATGGGTCTGGACGCCCGTTCACGAGGGAGGCTATCACGTCGATCCGCTCTTCACGGAGGCTAAGGCGGTTGTAGACGCGACCGGGCACGGCGCGGAGGTGGTATCCATCGCGTGCAGGAAGATACCCGAGCTCGGGGTGGCGATCAGGGGCGAGAGATCGGCCTACGCTGATCTCTCGGAGAAGCTCGTCTCGGAGTATGCTGGGAGGGTTGCGCCAGGGCTCTATGTAACCGGGATGGCGGTTGCGAGCGTATACGGGCTCCCGAGAATGGGGCCGATATTCGGCGGCATGCTGCTCAGCGGCAAAAGAATCGCCGAGATAATCTTAGGAGAACTCAAGGGAATCTGACGAAAAGCGTATTCGAGGACGCGACGCATATCCGCCGCCTAGCATGCTCATCCTAATCACTTGACTCTGAGATCTACTGAGAGGTTGATGGGCTGGAGTATGCTGAGGCGATATTCTCCGGGAGCTGCTTTGATCAGAAGCATTACGCGGTAGGTGGCATTCCTCTTCTCAACTGGTATCTCAAGATGATGCTCCACCTTTCCGGTCTCAAGTGATTTTATCTCGAATTTGAAGGCCTTGACTGCTTCCTCTTCAACGGGCGCGAAAACCCATAGATAGGCCGTGAACTCGCCGTACCCCGAATCTTCGGCGGCGGCTTCCACTCTGTTGATGAGCAGGGCATGGGACCTTGTGGATCCCTCCGCCATAACCCATGATGCCGTGTCTTCGGGAATCCTGTATCCGAGATCTATTATGGACGCCTTATACGCTCTCGTGGAGATGTGTAGTTTTACTTTTCCGGAGCCTTCAGCGTTACTCCAGCGCATTTCCAGCCTCACCGAGTATCTTCCGGGCTCTATTCTCAATGGCCCATCATAGCCCGGTATGAGGAGCATGATCCTAGCACATGAAGCATTGAAGTAGAGCATGCAGGGCATATCGACTTTGTAGCTCGTGCCCTCTGACACAAGATCCACTCTCCCGTTCAAGGAGAGAGCCCGCAAGCCTTCCGCGCTCCAGTTGATCAGCTTGAATCTTAGCGCATCCGGCTCATCCACCTCGATTACCGCGATCTCCCCGAAATCTCTCACGCCCTCCTTATCCGATATATCGAGCTCGATGCTTAGGGTTTGTGGGTTCATCAATGGCGTGGTCGTGGTTGGCGCTGTAGATGCCTCGGTGGAAGTCGTGGTAGTTGATGAAGGATATGCCTCTCTAACATACGGCAGCATCAGGTAAAGAAGCACGATGACAGCAACGATCACGATCATCAACGCCGATCCAAGCCTAATGCGAAAATTTGGCATGAGCTCGCCAAACAAGCCTCTCCCACAGTATATAAGGAAATCGCCGAGGAGCTTGGAAGGATGGAGCTGAGCCTCACGTCACGCCCTGCTGATCATTTCCCGAGCCGCCCGCAATGCCGATCTTCCTAGCCCTTGACGCTTGGATCAGGCCTGCTATCGCGATGGCTAATGTCGCGGCCAGCATTATCGATAGGATCATGCCGAAGCTCTGAAGCCGAGCTATTTGCAGATCTCGCTCTTCAAGAGATTCCTCAAGCTCCGATATTCTCAGCCTCAGCTCTTCCATCCTGCTGCTCATCTGCCTCGATCTTTCATATAATACTTGGATGCGTTCCTCCTGGCTCCTCAACTTCTCCTCCAGAGCATTTTGTCTCTCCGTGATGGTCTTGAAGTTCTCGGACCATTTCGCGTGAGCCTCATTCAAGCTGCCCCTGAGATTCTCCAAGCTCATGATAAGCTCGGTGATCTTCTCATCAAAATATCTCGATTGGCCGGTTAGCGCCTCCGAGAGCTGCAAAATCGACTCGTTTAAGCGGCTGAGATCTTTGAAGCACATCTCCAAGGCGGCTTCCGTCTCATTCGCCCACCTTATCAAATCGAGCGTGCTGTTCTCCAGAGCGCCCACCCTTTCCTCAAGCTCACCAATCCTCCTCTCGATTACCTGTATGTCGTCTTCGAGACTAATCACCTTATTCTCGAGCGAGGATAGCTTATTCGATAGCTCGTTGAGCCTTTTCTCCAGCTCCGCGACAGCAACAGCTTCCTCCTCGGCCACCCTCTCCTTAGCTATCTCGGGATACACGAGGCTCTGCGGCGATACCTGCGCGTATGGCAGCCATTCAGGCAGGCTTATGGATGAGCCGCTATATCCCTTAATCACTAGCAGGTAAATCGCGTAGAGGTCTAGTGTTGATGGGTACATGAACTGCCGCGCCACGGGATACATGAGCTCCTTCACTCCATTGTATTCCTCGAAGTCCGCGTGGCCTAAGCCCAAGGCATGCCCGAGCTCGTGCAGGGCGATCGTCACAACCGCGTCAATCCCTATTGAGGCTAGATCGCATCCGAGCTCCACCCTAACCGGGGGAACGATTCTGCCTCCAAGGCTAAGTAGGGTGGTCTTGCCGGTCGTGCCTATATTCGCATCCGTCACTATGATTTGAGCTGATTCGGCCGTTGAGATCATCATGAATCTGAAGAATTCGAAGCCTGCGAAGCCCTCGGGATACTCTCCCGCGAGCACGCTCGCTCCGCCGGCAAGCACGCCGAGAGCAATATTGACGCCATCTTTGATGATCTTCCTCTGCTCCGGCGCGCAGACTCCATCCATCCAGTAAACCCTGATCGGCAAATCGCGCATCTCCTCACTAAGAGGAAAGACTGGTATAGAGAGAGCGGCTGCTGAAGCTTGACCCACCATCAGAACAGCAAGGCAGATCAATAATACTGATGAGGCAAGAATCTTGCACGACTCCATGGATATACGATTGCTTCGGAGGCTTATAATGGATTATTTTCAACGCTATTTAGGTGAAAGTGAAATGTGTCGTTTAGGAGGTCTTTTCACCTCGGTTAAAAATCTCCTAGCCTCCAATGGGTTTTCAATCATATAAGTGGCATGCAACATGATGTCCCGATCGAATCTGGACGAGATCTGGATCATCATGCCTGCAGACATCCATAACGTAGGGGCATCGGGGATGAAATCTGCAGCCTTTTGGCGGGTTGGATAGGTCGGGCGGCTCACCCCTAATCACCCTCCTAATACTGAGTCTGTTCGATGGATCGGGATCCGGGATGGCTTCTATCAAAGCCCGCGTATATGGGTGCAGTGGATCCTTCAGCACTGTTGAAGAGGCCCCGAACTCCACTATCCTCCCGGCATACATCACCGCGATCTTCTCGGAGAAGTACTTCGAGGTGGCGATGTCATGTGTTATGCACAGGTATGATATGTTATGCTTCTTCTGGAGCTCCCTCAGCAGGAGAAGTATCTCCACCCTAACGGATGCGTCGAGCATTGAGACGGGCTCGTCGGCCACTATAAAGTCGGGCCTGAGAACCAGCGCTCTGGCGATCGCGACCCTTTGTCTTTGGCCGCCGCTCAGCATATGCGGATACTTTTTCGCAAACTCCTCGGGCGGCGTGAGCTTCACGTCATCCAATGCCTTCATGACGAGCTCTGCTCGCTCCTCTCTCGTCCCGATATCGTGTATCTCCAGAGGCTCCTCTATCACCTTGAAGACGCTATAGCTGGGGTTTATGCTCGCGTATGGATCCTGGAAAATCATGGCCATGCGTCTTCTGAGACGCTTCATCTCATCATCATCTAGGCTCGTAATCTCCTGCCCCTTGAAGAAGATCTTTCCTCCTGTTGGCTCTATTATTCTCAGCAGCGTCTTGCCCAGAGTGGTTTTACCGCATCCGCTCTCGCCGACTAACGCTAACGTCTCGCCGGGATAAATCTCCAAGCTAACTCCATCGACTGCCCTAACGTATCCAGCTATCCTGAACAGTCCTCTCCTAACCGGGAAATAGGTCTTAAGATCAACCGATCTTATCAGGGGCTCGCTCATCCCCTCTCACTCCCCATATAGCCAGCAAGCAGCATAATGTCCCACTCCAACATTAAAGGCCGGCGGCTCCTCCACCTCACACTTGCCCCTTATCATAAACGGGCATCTGGGGTGGAATCTGCACCCCGCGGGCGGATTCCTCAAGTCAGGCGGCGCACCCGGGATGAATGATGGAGGAATGTCCTGCCTTAACCTCGGAATACTATTTAATAACAGCTTCATGTAGGGATGCGCGGGTGAGACATAAACCTCGTCCGCTGGTCCGCGTTCAACGATCTTTCCACCATACATTACCGCCACGTAGTCCGCCAGTTCGCTGCTCAATGCGAGGTCGTGCGTTATGAAGATGTATGATAGGCCGCGCTCCCTCTTCAATTGCTTCAGGAGATTGATTATGTTCGCCTGGGTTATTATGTCCAGAGCCGAGGTCGGCTCATCGAGGATCACTATCTTGGGCTTGGTTATCAGGGCCATCGCTATGCAAACCCTCTGCTTCATCCCTCCGCTGAGCTACCACGTGGAGCACGGCGCTTATCGACTGCCATGGGCCGATTTTATCCGCGAAAAGCTCCACAATGCTAGAATTCACGGGATTAATTATGCTACCATCCTCACTCACACCTATAATGCCCGAAAATTCCCCGAGATCATAACCATCAACTCTAGCCCCCTTCAACACCACAAGAACGCCAGCCGCAAAAGCCCCCCGAATACCGGGCTCACTACTATTATTACTCAATCTGATGGTAAGTTTGATGACGCCCGGAGCATTCCCCCCTGACACAACTTCATAATCTTGTCTTGAAAATAGCTCAACAACAGGTCTCGGATAAACCGCGTCAGGGCTAGGAGGAAATAACTCAAAATTTTCGAACAAGCCGCGATACGCGAGAAAAACTATCAGCATTATCGTAAACAAGAGCAGTAGGAGGGGGCCGGCTCGCAGCCGCATAAACAGGCTCAATCTCATCCCGCTGACGCAATAGTATATAAGTATTGCTCATAGAATCATCAAAATTACAAAAATTTCTGAATTCTTTGTAAAAATGTTAATATTCTCCTTAACCATTAATAAACCATGAACAACTTTGAGGATGTAGCCCTAAGATTAGGCCTATCCAAGGAGATGTTAATCATAATAGCCGTTGAAGCAGCCATATTAGCAGTATCAGCTTTGATAGGCGTGCCTGCAGAGAAAGTATCTAAAGTTCCACTCTAAAGGAAGCAGGCGCTAATATCGCCCTTCTCTCTTTATTTTTGTTTACTTATCCTTTTTCTCCTGTTTTCATATTGCCTTTCACTACCTGTATGAGTTTTTCAATAGCAGTTTCAAACGGATTTATCCAGAGACCTTTTTGAAAGAGATTATATTGGATTGTAAATTTTCCGGTGTATCGCATATCTAAAAAATTCATTCTAAGGGATTCTATATTACTCGTTAATACCTCGAGAGTTTTGTAAAAACCCATACTTGGAACGAGAAGCATCGCAAAATATTCCCCTGACTCACTTCTGAATTCAGAGAAGGTGAATGGTATATTAATGAGTATCTTTCTATACCTGCTTTCGGCAGGGACTCTTATCAGTAATGGTATTGCAATGAGCTCAGGATTCATTGGTGGAAACCAATAAACTGCAAAAAGTTTGATAAAGTTCCTAGCATGTTTGTAGTGCTTGCTGATTGTTTGACGCGTTAACCTAAACTTTTGAGCAAGTTCGCCATACTTGATTCTAGTTACTCTCTTTTGTAATTCAGAAAGAATTATTAGATCTATTTTATCGACTTTCGGATTGGAATGGACGTGTTCGGGCGATTCTGGTATTTCTCTCATCCCAAGTTTAGTAAACCAATCCTGTTCCCATACACCTCTTGAAAAATCAAAAAAATCTGTCATTAAGGGTAAAGCTCTCAAATAAACAAGCTTGCATACTTTGATATTTTCGATAAGACCAGAAACCTGCATGAGGTTCAAGAACTCCAAGAAATCTCCTTCATATGCTGGAGGAAGCGCAAAGATTGATAGAAATCTTCTCTCGTTCATAGAGTAAACGTAATAGTCTAAATATGTACATTCCCCAAGAAGATCAAGTATCTTTGAAATATGATAGACGGGGTACTTACTCCTGAACTCCACTAGGTACCTCTGTAGACCGAGTGCTGCGTAGTCTACAGAAATTTGAACATGAAAGCCGAACTTTGGTAATTTCTTAAGCAATATATACCTTACAGTAGAAACTGGAATTCCAGATACTTGAGATATGTCAGTGAATCGGGGTCCCACTTGCATAAGCGCTTCTATAACTCTCCTCGTTTCATCCATTTCGCATCACCTTCAAGATTCTTTTCAGAATCATTTTTCTTGAGAGATATTTTAGTAATTTTCGGAGTTTTCGGATTTGCATATTTCTTGGAAGAGCTTTGAGATTTGCTCCTTTGCTCCTTCTCCACCCTTGATCATCATTGCTATGAGTTCATCGGCGCGAAGCCACGTTAACTTGTGTTTTTCGGCTATTTGTTTGAAGATGAGCTTTAGAAGAGTGCGTGCGGCGTTGGGCCCGATAATGGAGGCCAGCGCATCATAGAATCTTCTAGGATCTATCAGCATGTATTCGAAGGGCTCTGCCTCGGTCAGCTTCCTCGAGAGCTGACGCTCTAGGACTATTAGCGCGCTCTCACCCATAAGATCCCTAATAACACCCTTGAACATGGCCGCGCATTTCACCCCGCACATGGTTTCCGCCACGTTCCTCCTCCCTTCCATTTTCCACGATGGATTGTGGTCCTTGCCGGTATAATAATTTTTGCAAAAAAATAAGAAAAATTTTTGCAAAAATGTTAACATGATGCTTTTCGATAAAGGAGGCACTATATATATTTAACTTTTTCGAGGTCTTGGTGGCCATATATTCTTCTGCCCCCTCTTTTCCATCATGCTTGTTAGGGCAAGGTGCGCTTGGGGCGTTGCGGTTTCCTAAGGTTTTTGCCGAGGATCATTCTTAATAGTGAGAATGGTATTCCCGCCAGCATTATTGCCGCCTGTGCCTGAAATGCTCCTAATATGGCTTTTGCGAGGCTGCTCGCCGTGATGCTCGCTTCAGCGTTCATCATCCCCTCCGCAATTATCAGCCGCGAGGCGACATCGTATGATGTTACCTGCACGAGCGATATGACTGCGATGTTCAGGCTCAGGAGGAAGCCTATGTTGAATGAGAGCGTCCTTATCGCTGATGCTACCCCTCTCTTGTCCGGGGGCACGGATGTCATTATAGAACTGGTATTCGGGGCTACGAAGAGCCCTGCGCCTGCTCCAAGAAGTATTATTGCTGCGATTATGGAGGATGGGCTCGTTGAGGCGCTTATCCTCGATAGCGTGAGTAGGCCTGCGGCGGCGAGGGATAACCCGGCTATGGTTGGCATCTCGAATCCCCGTTTATCCGATATTCTGCCGCCCAGTATTCCGAATATGAGGAATGAGAGCTCGAACGGCGTTATCAGTAGTCCCGTTAATGATGCTGAATAGCTTTCTAAGATTTCAAAGAAGATCACCAGTAGGGTCATGGAGCCTCCGAAGCCCATGGCGTAGAGGAGCTGAGCTATTATGCTTCCCGTAAACTGGAGGTTCCTGAATATCGATAAGTCCAGCGCCCTGCATCTCCCCCTTCTCTCATGAATTATGAAGAGCGAGAGGAGGATGGATGCGAGGATCATCAGCAGCATTATCTCACTGATCCACTTAGCTGCGTTCAGCATCAACGTCAAGCCTATAGCTGTGGAGAAGAGGAATAGCGTGAATAGCGCGAATCCTGGGATGTCGATGCACGCCTCGCGCGGAGGCCTATATGCCTCTCTCAGAGTTCTCAGGCTCCATATGAGAGCCGCGAAGCCCACAGGCGCATGAAATAGGTAGACCCATCTCCATCCCAGTAAGTCTATGATTATCCCGCTTAATGTTAGCCCTAATAGCGCTCCAATTCTCCAGGCGATTTGATTTATTCCGAGCCATGTTCCCAGGACGCTGCGCGGGAGATTGTCCGTCAGGATCGTCACGCTGAGCGTTATCAGGAAGGCCGAGCCTATCCCCTGCATTATCCGCGAGATTATCAGCATGTCGGGGCTCAGTGCTAGGCCGGAGGCTAGGCCGCCGAGGGTGAAGATTAGTAGGCCGATGTTAAATAGCCTCACTCTTCCGAATAGGTCGGCGAGATCCCCGACTATCAGCTGTATCGTTGTTGATCCTATTAGGAAGCCCTGAATAATCCATAGGGCTTCGTCGAAGCTTGATCCGAGCTCATGCGCGATTATGGGGAAGCCGACGAGCGCGAGCCTAACGTTTAAGCCCGTTAGAAATGAGGCTAGGGTCGTGACTGATAGGATTGATAGGATTCGCCCGCGATCGAGCTCATTCGTCTCCCACTCACCCTACACGCGCGCTGTTGGAAATCGCGGTGAGCATGTCACCCTATAAACCTTGCCGGAAATGAGAGAATCTCTACTGAGCCACGCTCCCCTCATAAAAATGGCATCGGGATTTGCTGGCTACTGCTCCGCGCTCTTCTTCCTTCTTCTGGCCCGATACTCGATCATGGCTATCTCCTTCTCCGCTTCCTCGATGACCGAGCTCGGCCTGCTCCCGAAGTAGTGGAAGGCCAGGCCTATGCCCCATGCCGCTAGAACCCATGGGAACCATATGGCGCCCGGGCTAGTCCACAAGTTGATGAATATCAGGAAGGCGTTCACGATTATGTATGATATTAAGTGGCTTAGGAAGTCCCTTCTAGCTCTGCTCACCCTAAGCTCCTTTAAGGCCTCCTTAAACTCCTCGAGGGTCAATTCTTCGCCCATTATCTCGCTAGCACTAACCCGCCCACAGCATATAAGCTTTCATGAACAAGTCAGCGGAGATTATCTGGCGGTTGCTGCCCTACTGACCGGCGCACACTGAGCACATAATTCAGTGGATCTTCGAGAAGCTCTCCGGTCATAGCTTCCCGATCCCAGCTTCCGTCTGGCGATGAATAACCCTCCAGCGGCTTTCCTCACATGAACATTTCCGCTTATAATTCAGCCTCCAAAGTTTTGCCTTTGCCCCATAAGGCACTCATATAAAATTTTCCCAATATCGCACGCCGCGTATCCTATGCTTTCTCAAATCTTCTTCTCAGCTCCTCGATCACTTCTTCTAAGCTGTTGTACATGTCTCTTCTCAGCTGCTTCAAGATCACGCTCGCCGGAACCCTCGTCCTCGGATCCACGTCCACGAGCTTCCAGCCATGCTTTCTAACAAGCTCTTGTTTCGCCGCCGGGAACCTCGCATCCCTCAAAACCTCCTCAAGCGAGTCTATCCCAAACTTGGATGTGGCTGGGGGAAGCTCCCCGCTCTTCAGGAACTTCTCCATCCTCGCCGCATCCAGGTACATGGCTATCCCATGGAAGCTCAGGTAGATTCTCTTCGACCTCCTCTTCAAGGCCCTCTCCCTGATTGCCATTAGATCTTCGTCCGTCAGCTGGTATATGTTGTGCTCTCCCCTCCCGAATAGCCTGCTATAAGCTATTTCATCATCATCGTATGGTGGGTCCTCCTTGGAGTAGTCTGCCACGGGTATTATGCCCATATCCCTGAGCGCGCGTATCGTCTCGGCGGATCCTGCCGCCCACCCGCATCTCGGCTCGACCGCCAGCCTGACATTCCCCAGATCCACCTGATCAAGTATCTTCGAGAGATTGACCGCTATCTCCTTCAAGTGCACTCTTCTCGGAACCTCCAGCACTATTATCCTAGATCTCAGGATTCCGCACAGCTCGAGATGCCTTTGCAGCAGCTCTATGAGCTGGCTCGATGGAGTCAGCCTCCACTTGTGCGTGATGAGTCTATTGGCCTTCACCGAGAACTCGAAGCTGCTTGGAACCCTTCTCCTCCAAGCGGCCACTGTCCCCACGTCCGGTAGATTGTAGAACGTGGAGTTCACCTCGACGAACCTGAATGCCAGCGAATAGAGCTTCAGCGGATCCACGCCCAACGCCTGGAAGTAGCTCCATCCCCCACATCCGATTATTATCTCTGCCATGCCTCGCGCATCCCGCAGGCTCTAACATCTCAAGGGTCATCCCGGAAATTTATATCTCGTGGATTCGGATTCCAACCCGTGATACCAGGCTTGATCAGAATAGGGACGAGCGGCTGGAGCTACAGGGACTGGGAGGGAGTATTCTACGAGCGGGAGGAGAGTAAGCTCCAGAAATACTGCAGCGTCTTCGATACCGCTGAGATGGATTCGACCTTCTACTCCTATCCGGATCTCAAGGTCGTTGAGGGGCTCGCGCGGCACACCCCAAGAGGATTCATATTTGCGGCGAAGATACCTTCCATCATAACGCATGAGAAGAAGCTTGATCCGGGGAAGGGCGCTCTGAAGGACTTGGCCAGGTTTCTTGATCTGCTGAGGCCCCTGAGGAATTCGGGGAAGCTCGGCCCCCTGCTCATCCAGCTGCCCCCGAAATTCGAGTACGAGGAGGGCGCTGATGTTCTCGAGAAGTTTCTCGCGGAGCTGCCAGGAGAATACCAGTTCGCCATAGAATTCAGGGATGAGTCGTGGTTGAGGAGCGATGTGATGAGCATCCTGTCTAGGTATAATGTCGCTTACACGATTGTTGATGAGCCGCTTCTCCCGCCGGAGATACACATCACCGCCGACTTCGCCTACATGAGATGGCATGGCAGGGGGAAGAGACCGTGGTACTATTACCATTATAGCAGGGAGGAGCTTGAGGCCTGGAAGCCCAGGATAATCGAGGTATCTGTGAGGGTGAAGAGCGTCTACGGCTACTTCAATAATCATTTCAAGGGATATGCTGTTCATGATGCCCTGCAGGTGCTCGAGATACTCGGGATAATAACTCCGGCTCAGAGGAGGGTTCTCGAGAAAGTGGAGGAGAATCTGAGGCGCGGCGCCGCGGAGCATCCCAAGCTCTCTCAAATGCTCCCGCCTGAGAGGATCCCGGACAGCGTCGAGGAGATGCTGAAGCTCCTGACGAATGAGGCTAGGCTCAGGAGGGCTAGAGAGATGGGCGGAGGGGAGATAGAGGTTCTGGAGAAGACCGCGAACATCTTATCAGCGAGAGTCAAGGAATACAAGGTCTTCATAGACCTGGAGAGGAAGATGATTATCCATGATTGCGCCGACTGGGCGAGGATGAAGGACGCGCTGAGCTTCTGCAAGCACCTCGCTGCGCTAATGCTCCAGCTCGAGCCAGAATACTCGAAAAGGATACTCAGAGAGATACTGCTGGATCGAGCCTCATGGACCTTCACGGATTACACCGATGCATCCTAACGACTTAGAGACATCCAAACACTTAAAAGGGCTTAGATCCCGGTAATCTGGGAGAAGAGGCATGAGCGGAGAGATGGAGCGTGCTATAAGAGAGGTTCTGGGATCTGAGGGCAGAGGTGTTGTTGAGCGCACGGCCGCGGATATCTAAGAGCCCTTTTACTGCTCTATGGATCCGCGTGGGAGAGCGATCTAATGGATACTCTAACCTGCTTATGGGGCATTAGAGGTATGAGCTTGGAGGAGATGGGCAAGGCCGCATCAGCCTTGCCCGCCGCTGAGAAGCTGCTCGCCGAAAGAGGATTGATAAGGGTGGAGACGAGATACAAGGCGGATCTCGGAAAAAGCGAGGCAAGCCTGGAGAAATTCATCTCAACAGATCACCTGTATGCTTTGATGAGGGTGTTTAGCGGAGACCCCGACCTCAATAAGTTCAGATTTCAGATGCAGCAGGGCTAAAATGCTCTGGAGGACGTCTGCGAGATGAGCGGAATTGAGGAGATGAGGGATGGGCTGGCGAGGATTCACATAACGCTGAAAGCCTCGCCGGAGCGCGTCGAGGAAATCACCGAGGAAATTCTGGAGGCGGGAAGATCCGCCGGCCTGAATCCCGAGAAGAGGGCTGAGGGCTATGCTCTAATGCCATCGCGCGAGATGGCCGTCATGGGCCTCCCGCATCTCAGAGTGGCAATCATTGGTGAGATCTTAACGATATGGGTTAGAGCTCCATACTCATTGGATGAGGAGAGGTGCGAGGATGCTGGGATAAGCGCCGGAGAACTATATGAGATGCTCCTAGCAGCGGCTGTGAAAATGGCCGAGATCCTGAGAAAGCATTCCGCGAAGGATGAGTTCCTCCAAGTATCCCTGCCATGAACTAGGGGGCCCTACTAGAACTCGAGCACAATCTTCTCAAGGGGCACTCGCCGCACCGCGGCTTCACAGATCTACAATACTCCTTCCCATGGAGGTAAATAAGTGTTTGAATCCATCCTCCGAGGTCGCCAAGAGGCCTGAGAATTGCTCGTAGGCATCTCCGGCTGGAGCATGGAGCGAGACCCCAAGCGCCCTCATCGCCGCACAGGAATCTCCTGCAAAGAGCCTTCTCGGGCATCTTGAAATCCTCTACCAGCGACAACCTCTCGACGAAAATTCTCAGATGAACATCACATGGTATGAAGTGTGGGGCTTTGAATGTCGAGAGTATCGTCGAGTCAGCAACCTTCGGCCCGATGCCCCAGGCCGAGAGCAGAATAATCCTCGCGATCTCGGGTGGCAGGCTCAGCAGGTATTCGGAAAGGGGCTCCCGCGGAGCGCCGAATCTCCGGATGATCTCGCTGTGAATTCTCCTGGGCTCCTTCATCAATCTCATCAAGTCCCTCAGGGACCTCGCCGCATCCTCGAGCTGATAGCTACGAGTAATCCTCCTCAAGATTGATGATCCTGCTGAGGATAAGTTGTGCAAATTATCTCCAAATGCTTTCCAGAGCTTTCTGCACCATCTCCTGACCATCTCGTAGTTCGCCCTCTTGGAGAGTAGGACCGCCACTAGGATGTAGTCGAAATCCCATGGAGCTATCGGTATTCTTACGCCGGGGTAAGTCTTCGCCAGAGCCTCCACAGCATCCCTGAAGCTCGGGGGAAACTTGCTGATGCCGCTCTCGAACTCCTCGCGCCATAATCCGGACTCGAATAGAGCCAATCTTTCCAGCTCATCCCTGGAGATCTCGGCCGTTGATGTTATTATGAGCCTTCTCCCTCTCTGCTCAATCTTCAGCTTGCCGCCGAGCCTGCCAGCAACCTTAATCCACGCATCGGGTCTGATGCTCTCATATAGGCTCGAGATGAATGATGGTGTGAGCGAGTTCTTCAGGCTGTAATCGCCGCAATCGATGATCAGCTCCAACGCCGCTCCATTAATGATGAGCTCGTTAGGGAGCTTTTGAGAGTTTCATGCGCTGCTCATTATTGATCCCGCGTTGGAGAAAGATAAATAGCATGCATGCTTATCAAGTTTCCCCGTGGGCTATGATCCCGTGAAAACCCATCTAATGCTCGAGAAGCACGTCGCGAGGGGCTATGAGAGAAAATACTACAGGTTTCGCGTCGATAGATGGTATGGCGGCATAGTGACCGCGGACTGCGTCGGATGCGGACTCTTCTGCAAATTCTGCTGGGTATCAGATAATGTTAGATTGAGGCCGCTCAAGGTTGGAGCATTCCATGAGCCCGAGGATGTTGCTACTAGGCTTCTCAGCCTCTCTAGGAGCAGGGGTGTCAGCCAGGCCAGGATCAGCGGCGGCGAGCCGACGATAGGCAGGGAGCACCTGCTGAGAG
This sequence comes from Candidatus Wolframiiraptor sinensis, assembly GCA_023268255.1. Taxonomy (GTDB): domain Archaea; phylum Thermoproteota; class Nitrososphaeria_A; order Caldarchaeales; family Wolframiiraptoraceae; genus Wolframiiraptor; species Wolframiiraptor sinensis. The sequence continues at coordinate 241,041 of JALNJX010000001.1, read as the reverse complement.
TTCTAGACCAGCTTTCCGGAAAAGGGTTGTTATTCATACTCGAAACCAACGGCATCCTGATAGGCCATGACGAGGGCTATGCGTCCCGGTTATCCGGCTATGACTTTCTCCATGTCAGGGTATCCCTAAAGGGATGCAATGAGAACGAGTTCCACATGCTCACGGGAGCGGATCCGAGAGGATTCGATCTTCAGCTGAATTCTCTGAAAAACCTGCTTAAGGCTGGAGTGAGCTGCCACCCATCAATAATGACATCATTCTCGACAGAGGAGAGCTTAAAGGAGCTTATGATCAGGCTCGCCGAGATAGATGAGAAGCTGGCGGAGGAGGCGGAGATAGAGGAGCTCATACTCTACCCGCATGTCGTCGAGAGACTAAAGAAGTACGGCCTGAAGTATAGGGTCGCTCACGCGCCGGACAAGGTTCCCCCCGACCAGATTTAGCGAAATCAGTCTTGATGAATCTCATCCTGCTCGCGCTTTTCTGCGAATCCCGCGCCCAACGCTCTGAGTCTCGCTCTAGCAAGAGCTGATAAGTTTATTCTTTTCCCGCTCTTCTGCACTATGTACTCGCTGCTGGCAATGCTCTTCGCGAGCTCGACGATTAAGTCATTCAATCCCAGCTCGTCATAAATGATCTCATAGCCGGCTATTAGGCCTGATAGCAAGGTGCCTGGCTCCAAATTTTCCCTGAAGGAGCACTCATCAAATACTATTATGTCAATCGGCATTTTAGGATGTACCGCTCTCAGCGCTCTAGCAATCTCAAACTCGAGAGCACATTTCTCGTCGGCATCAGCTATTCTATCGGTGACCACGAGCAAATCCACGTCTCTCGCTTTCAATGGACTGTAGATGCTACTTCCAAATATCACGAGAGATTTTAAGCGCTTGCCTCTCGCCTCCAGCACCCTCTCAACCGCCGATAATGCCTCTTCTCGCGAGATAATCTCGCACCACCTCCAGCGCCCTCTCCGCCAGCGCGATTCCCCTCTCGGCCACACTCCTCGTCACGATATCATCCGGCCCCAGCACCTCACCCCTCATCAAGAATGGATATCTAGCCCTAGTATAATACTCCATGAGATACTCGAGAGCCTCCATAATGTGATCGAATTCCCGTCGCCACTCGCTCTCGAATACCTCAGCGAATACCCCTATCAGCTCGGGGCCATGATTGTATACGATGCGCCTCCTCACCTCCAGCATCGCCTTGACGCCCTTCTCCAGCGATTGCTGAGCGTAGAAGACTGCTTGAGGGTAGTCTTCGATCATGAACGCTCTTTTAGCTCTCTCGAGATCCCTCAAAGATTCATCGAAATACTTTTTCGCAAATTTCTGGAAGATGCTCACGCCCTCTCATCAAGACCTTTGAGGTGATTGTTTAAAAACTTATGCGTTTAATGGATTTCGGGGTATTAGGCAGCATCAATTAGCGCTGTGGATGACGCTCATGATGAAATTAAAATTAATTTATGAGCTATAGCTCCAGCCAGTGTAGGTATGAGCGAGTCGATTAGCTTGGAGGAGCTCGTCGGGGTAATCGATCGGTTCTCCAAGAGCGCTGTTCTCCATGATAAGAATTGTAGGATCGTCGTATGCGAGAGGGGAGCTAGGGTGCTGGGCATCTTCCTCGATTCATCGCCCAATCTACTATGGGTTAATCCCAAGTTGGAGAGCGTGCTATCGAGGAATGAGTGGAACACTGGCGGGCTCAGACTCTGGATCTCCCCTGAGAGGAACTTCTTCTACAAGAAGCCTGAGACCTTTGAGGAATGGTTCTGCCCCGAGGGAATAGATCCCGGAGAGCACAGGATTATCGAGGTGGATTCTGGGAGGGCTGTGCTAGAGGGGCGGATTCGCGCCGATGATAATCTTCTCGGAGCGCGGCTTGAGGCTCAGGTCCGCCGAGAGATCAGGCTCCTCGAGTCGAGGAAGGGATTCATGAGGCTTAGAATCATTGATGCCTTGGTCGGCGAGTATCCTGTTAGGGTGAATCCATGGGTTTTGGCCCAGGTTCCGGTGAGCGGGGTGGGCACAGGAACAGCTCTAGTTCCCGTGAAGAGGAGGGCTGAGCCGATACACTACTTCGTCGAGATCCCCAGAGATAGGCTGAGGGTTTCGAGCGATCACATCTCATTCAAGATAGATGGGCAGTATGTCTCGAAGCTCGGGGTTAAGCCGGAGGATCTCAGGGATCCCGAGCTGGGCGCCATAGCCTACGTTGCGAGGATCGGGAAAAGGGAGTGGTCAGCGCTCATTCTCAGAAGCCGCGATATCCCCTCAAGCCAGGATGATTGCCTTGATGTGCCGAAGCGGGATCCAAACCTGCCTAGAGCCGCAATTCAATCATATAACTCAGGGCCTGAGGCTTTCCCCGACATAAGGTTCGGCGAGATAGAGCTCCAGCTGGCGCCGAGCATAAGCATTTCCGGCAAGATCATCGCTAAAGCCGCATACGACCTGATAGCACTCATCGGCGGGAAGAGCGAGGTGCTCGCTGGAATCAGGAGATTCCTGAGAATACCTAAGCCGAGACTCTACTAGGGCCCTCTCCACCTTCAATCAATTTTTCTGTATCCGGGTTTTGATGAAAGCGCGTCGTCGAGCCAGCTCGACTCAAGGATCTGCTTCAGCCTCTGAACCCCCTCTCCTCCAGCTCGGGACCTCAGGGCATAGTACTCGTAGCGCTCCCACGCGACGTGCATCCATGGGAGATCATGCTCGTCCGCCACGCATCTCAGCAGCAACCCGGCGTCAGCGTCTCCGGACGCAATACTCCTCGCAACCTCCTCATGCGTGTAATGCTCCTTCTCATATCCCCTAACGCGCCTCGGGTCAGCGCCGACATTTTTTCCAGCCTGCTCGAGGAGGTGGTCGATAAGGATCCTCGTCCCGGAGCCCCGATTCCGGTTCGCGAGTCTCAGCTCCCCCGAGAGAAGGGCCTTCAAGATCTCGTCTAGGCTTCTCGCTCTCACCCGCTCGCCATACGCCATGACGAGCTGCCTCTCATATCCGCCGAGCCTCGCAACCTTATCCCGGAGCCAGAATCTCTCGAGATACGGCTCATTATATGACCCAGTTTGGGGGTCGTAGAGGTGTATTCCCGCGACATCGGCCTCCTCGAGGGAGAGCATGGCGAGCGATAAGCCGGAGCCCACGCAGAAGCATCTCGCCGAGCAGCCCTCATGCGAAAGCCTCTCTAGAATCATGTCAAGAAGCGGGTCGCTGCTATGGGCCATGAGAAGCTGCGGGCTCGATGAAGGGTGCAGCGGCGCGTGGAGTCCGGCGGTCGCGAGCATCCTAACCCCCTCCTCATATGCGTTGAGAAGCCTTCTCCCGAGGGCGGTTAATCTGGCGCCTCCACCGCCCAGCCCACCTCTTCTAGCGATAACTATACGGCCGCCGGCAAGCCTCTCGATCCTCGAGATTATCTCCCATATGCTCGTGTATGGTATTCCGAGAGCCCTGGATGCCGCGATTATCGAGAGCCGCTCATCTATGGCCCTGAGAACCTGCGCGGAGAGCCGGTCGAGAACAGGCCTTCCACCAAGCTCAACCATGCACTCGAATCTAATCGTGATCCTCGCCATCAACCACATCGGGCGCGATGGGCGCTATAAGCGTTATTGGTTTTCGGATAACGGTCAAAATGCTCAATAAGCCTTCGGTGGCGAGGTGTCGCGGCAAACTTGCATGATCTCCCGGAGGCTCATCGCGCTTGCCATGATCTTGGCTGCGGCGATCGTGGCGGGATCCGCTCACGTGCTCCTATCCAGCGAGGTGAGGATCAGGATAGCGACCACCACATCGCTATACGCCACTGGGCTCCTCGACGAGCTCAAAAGAAAATTCGAGGAAAAGTATCCCGGGGTTAGGATCGAGTTCATAGCGGCTGGAACTGGTGCCGCACTTAAATACGCTGAGCGCGGCGATGCCTGCGCCGTGCTCGCCCATGCGCCGAGTCTCGAAAAGCAGTACGTGGAGAGGGGCGTGCTCGAGGCGGGCGTGATATTCGCATATAATTACTTTATCATAGTGGGGCCCGAAGGGGATCCGGCGGAGGTCAGGGGATCGAGAAGCGTCATCGAGGCCTTCAGGAGGATCTACTCGGCCGGCGAATCGGGCAAAATAATCTTCATCAGTAGAGGCGATTTATCGGGAACGCATCTCAGGGAGCTGGGGATTTGGGGTAGGGCTGGACTAAATCCCGCCGGCGGAGGATGGTACAGGGAGGCCGCTGCAGGGATGGAGCAGACCCTGATAATCGCGAATGAGCTCTCAGCCTACTCTCTGGCAGATATCGGCTCATATCTTAGGCTGAAAAGCGAGGGGAAGCTCCCAAGCCTCGTCATCCTCTACGCGAGCCCGGATGATCCGGATATGATCAACATATACTCGGCCTATGTTGCTAAAGCCTGCTCCGGAGACGAGAAGAGGTATGCCCTGCTCTTCCTAAAGTTTCTTCAAGAGAATCAGGATCAGATAAGAGTGTTCGGCGAGAGAGAGTATGGGCAGCCGCTATTCCGCCCGGCCGATGAGAATATTGAGAAACTCGGGGATTTGTGGAGCGAGTTTGCATCTGGCATGGAGGTGGGCTTCCCATGAGCCAAGTATTCTCCGAGATCCTAGATGTGTCCCTTAGGTCGATTTACGTTTCCGGCTTCGCGACTCTTTTATCCGCCTCTTGGAGCATTCCAGCCGCATACCTCCTCTCACTTAGGAGGAGAGTTGTTGTTCTCGAGGCGCTCATCGAGTCGCTGGTAGGGATGCCGACTGTTCTCCTCGGCCTGCTGCTCTTCCTTCTTCTCAGTAGCTCGGGTCCCCTCGGCTTCCTCAAGCTCCTCTATACGCCCCAGGCGATCATAATCGGCCAAGCAATTCTCATAACACCCCTTATAATCTCGACGTGTTATAGGGCTCTTAGGGGCATCGCAACATCTTATCTCGAGCTCGCGCTAAGCCTTGGAGCGGGCAGGTCTCAAGCCATGATGCTCGTTCTCCGGGAGTCGGCGCCCGGAGTCGCGGCCTCGACGATAATGGGGTTCTCGAGGGCTGTTGGAGAGCTCGGCATCGCCATGATGGTGGGCGGGAACATCAGGGGCTTCACGAGGGTTATGACGACGGCGATAGCGCTCGACGTGGCTCGAGGCGAATTCGAAAGCGCCATAATACTCGGCATCATACTCCTAGTGCTCATGATCATGACCGCGATATCCGTTAAGATCTTGATGGGGGTGAGAGCGCAGTGATGGTCATCGAGCTGAGGGGCATTTGGCACAAGTACCCCGGCATGGCGGCGTGGGCGCTGGAAAACATCTCGGCTGAGCTCACATCGGGAAGAGTTATTCTCGTCTCGGGCCATAATGGCAGCGGCAAGACTACGCTCCTTAAGATAGCGGCCCTGCTTTATAGACCCCTGCGCGGCGATGTCATCGTGGATGGTCAAAGCTTCTGGGAAATGAGTGAGGCCGAGAAGATCGCGGCTAGGAGGAAGATCACGTACGTTCATGAGAAGCCCATCTTGATCCGCGGAAGCGTTCTCGAGAACATCGCTTATCCTCTCAGGATCAGAGGGCTCGACTCGAGAAATGTTGCCGAGAGAGCGGAGATAATCATGAAGGAGCTCGAGCTCATGGAGCTGGCGGATAAGAATGCTAAGGAGCTTTCGACGGGCCAGTCACAGCTAGTCGCGATCGCCCGCGCCCTAGCGGTTGAGCCCGAGCTAATACTCCTCGATGAGCCGTTCGCCCACCTAGATAGTGAGAGATCCAGGCTTGTGGCCGCAGCCCTTCAAGAGAGGAGGAGAAACGGCGCTGGAATCGTGATAGCATCTCATGGGGGCGGAGAGCTGCCGGATGAGTTGGAGCCGGATGAGGTGATAGTGCTGGAGGAGGGGCGCATCAGGCGTTAAAGGCGATGACGAGAGAAGGATTAAAATATCGTGTGAAATTGTTTATCGTCCCGCGAGGGAGGCTGGTGCGCGTGAGAGGTGACCACCTTCCACGACTCGGAAGAAAAGTATTCGGAGATCATAGAGCTTGAAGGTCATCTAATAGACTCCCACATACTCCCGAAGATCTTTGACAGGATCATGGATCTCGGCGGGGAATTCGAGGTCCTCGACTTCAGGATTGGAAAAAGGAAGGATGAACCTAGCTACGCGAGGATGCTGATTATCGGGAAGAGCGCGGCGCACCTCGAGCTAATCCTTAGAGAGCTGAGATCCCTCGGAGCGGTGACGGAAAAGATCTCTGACGTCAAGCTGGAGCCCGCGCCCCGCGACATGGTCCTCCCAGACGGGTTCTACGCGACGACAAATCACCCGACTTGGATACGCTATAAGGGCAGGTGGATCGAGGTCGAGAACATCTGCATGGATAAGGTGATAGTCGTGGATCCGCTGGAAGAGAGGGCTTACTGCAAGTCGATCAGGGAGGTCAAGAAGGGAGATTTGATAGTGGTCGGAGAGGAGGGGGTTCGCGTCAAGCCCCCCGAGTACCCTAGGGCCGGCGCGGGCATCTTCGAGTTCATGAGTAGCAGGGCTTCTTCCGAGAAGCCGACGCCCACGATAGTCAAGAAGATAGCTCTTGAGATGGTTAGGGTTAAGGAGTTGGGCGGGAAGATAGTCGTGGTCGCTGGGCCGGCCATCGTCCACACAGGAGCCGCGGAGCACCTCGCGAGGATAATAAGAATGGGCTTCGTTGATGCGTTGCTCTCCGGTAACGCGCTCGCGGTCCATGACGTGGAGTACGCTCTCTTCGGAACATCTCTGGGATTCAAGGTCGATGAGGGCGTGAGGATGCCCGGCGGGAGCAGGAATCACCTGGCCGCCATAAACGAGATCATGAAATGCGGCGGTCTTAGGGGCGCCGTAGAGAAGGGCGTCTTAAAGAAGGGGATATTCTATGAGTGCATCGTCCATGGCATTCCTTATGTGCTCGCTGGTTCGATTCGCGATGATGGCCCGATACCAGACGTGATAACAGACGTGGTCGAGTCGCAGAGGGAGTATAGGAGGCACTTGAAGGACGCTAGCATGGTGCTCATGCTGGCCTCGATGCTCCACTCAATCGCCGTCGGGAACATGCTCCCATCAACCGCCAAGGTCGTGTGCGTGGACATCAACCCCTCGGTCGTCCTCAAGCTCGTGGATAGGGGGACGGCCCAATCAATCGGCGTCATATCAGATGTGGGAGCATTTCTACCGATACTCGCCGATGAGCTCTCGAGGCTAAAGATACTGAGAGGATAGGAATATGAAAAAGAATTGGGGTTTTGGAGAATGCGCCTACTCTCCCAGGATTGTCTCGAATAAGTCCTCGTGCTCGACCTCTTCCTGCAGTATGTGCCTGATGACGTGGAAGGTTACAGGGTCGGGGCCAACATCCTTCAGCCATTTCAGTATCTTATCGTAGGCCTCGATCGCGCATCCCTCCGCCTCGATTATCGCCCTGACCACTGCTTTTAAGTCGCCAGTGTTCTTCGGAACCTCGACGTATGGGCAGTTCGCGATCTTAACTAAATCCTCGAATCTTCTCGGAGGCTCTCCGCCGAGCTGGATGATCCTATCGGCAAGCTCCGACTGGTGCTCGAGCTCCTCATCCGCTATCTTCTTTATCTGATCCGCGATCTCCGTGGAGCCGATGCCCTTGGCCAGCTTAGCCAAGAGATTGTAATAGTAGAAGGCTATCCACTCATCGGCATAAGCCTTTTTCAGCATCTCGATGAGCTCATCGACCTTTACTCCAGCCTTCTCAACTATTTCTCGAGCCTTCCTTCCCATATTCGTATAATATTGTTATGGAGCCCGAGATATAAGTGTAACTAATCGCGCGGCTGGGGCTCCGGCCCTTGGAGTATTCTTAGCGATGCTCTACTTCTTCAGCTCCTTCTCGGTGTCCCGCCTCTTAACCGCCTTATCGAATATTATCCAGTTCCTATACCACTCCTCATTCTCCTTCCTGAGGAGCTCCAGTATCCACTTGGTCAGATCGAAAGCGTTTACCTTTTCCAGTCCCCTCTCGAGAATCCTGCCCTCGATTATCTTAGCGATTTTTCTCGCGGCCTCGGGGGTTGCTCCGGACTTTAGGCAGCTCACGACTATCTTCTCCGGGACGAACTCCTCCTCGCTCCCATCCCTCTTAACTACCTTGACCACGCTGAGTAATCGGCGGATGGGGGTAATATTCGTTTAGCCGAGGCCATGCCTCAGGAGCCCCAGCATTAGCCTCGCGTTCTCGAGCATCCAGTGATCGTTGTTGAAGAATATGTAAACCTTGCTGGGCTTGAGCGAGAGTATCGTCTCCGCGATCTCGGAGAGCTCCTCGACCGAGTAATCGTGAGCATACCAGCTCGACCTCCCATGCATCCTCAGGTAGATCACGCTGCCGCTCGAGTGTATGAAGGATCCCATGGGCGAGTCCACGGAGACGTAAGTGGCTCCCATGCCGGATATCATCTCCGCGAGCTCGCGGCTGAACCAGCTCTCATGCCTGAACTCTATCGCGAATCTTCCTCCAAGCCCGGACTCCGCGATAAACCTCCTCACCCTAGCGATGCTCGCCTCCGAAGCCGAGAAGTTGGGCGGCATCTGGAAGAGGTAGAAGTCCACGCGATCATCCAGCGGCTGGAAAATCCTGTGAAACTTTCTCCACGTCTCGAGAGCATTATCCGAGAGCTTCCTCAGATGCGTTATGGATCTGTGGACCTTGACCGCCCACCTGACTCCGGCCCTCCTCCTAGCCCATCCCAAAACCTGGGATGGGAATGGAAACCTGTAAAAGGATGCGTTGAGCTCCACCGCGTTGAGCCCCGAGTTCTCGAGATACCAGTCCAGCGTCCCGCCGGAGTTCCAGTCATACATCCAGCCCGAGGTCCCAACATAAACCTCCACGCGAATTCACCCCGCGCCGACCCGCACCACGGGCCACATGACGTCTTTCGAGCTCTTAAGTGAATCTACGCGCGTGCAGGCTGGCCAGTCAATATTATGGCTTCATGAAATTTTCGAGGATGCTCGGAGAGGCGCTCGCGCTTTTAGCAGCCTTCTGCTGGGCGGCTGGAGCCGGCTTCTACAAGAGCAGCATGAAGAGTGTGAATCCCATAGGCCTAAACTTCATCCGCAGCATCCCGGCCACGATATTCCTATTTCTGATGGTGCTTCTCCTTGGAAGCCCGAACTCGCTCTTAATGCTCGACACCGTGATCGCGGGCCAGATCATCGTGGCCTCGATAATTTCATGGCTTATCGGCGACACGCTTTACTTCCTCGGATTGAGGAATATAGGGGTCTCGCGAGCTGTGCCCATAGCCTACTCCTATCCAATCTTCCTCCTACCGATGAGCGCATGGTTTCTTGGAGAGCCATTCAGCCTCGAAGTCATCCTCGGAACCCTGATGATCGTCGCGGCGATATGGCTGATCTCGAGATCTCTAGAGCCTGGGGGCGCTAGCGGAGATGAGAGAATAGGCCTCGCCGCCTCACTCCTAACCTCCCTCTTCTGGGCAATTGGAATCGCTCTTTTCAAGCGCGTAATACCGATGGTGGACCCGATCTTCCTGGCCTTCTTCAGGATGCTGGTCCTCCTCCCATTCCTCGGCCTTTACAGCATGCTCTCGAGCAACACCAGGGCCTCGATACTCGGCATGAGGGGAAGGGAGATGATCTTCGCGTCGATCGGCGGCATTCTCGGGGTCGGCCTCGGAGACATGCTCTACCTGATAGGCCTAGACCTCTCGAGAGCGAATATCGTTGGCCCGCTGTCGGCCACCACGCCCGTCTTCGCCGGGATCATCGCCGCGGTCAGGCTGAGGGAGAGGCCTGGACTCGAGACCATACTCGGGATAATATTGATAACAGTCGGCGCCGCTCTTCTCTCGCCACATGAATAAGCTATGAAAAGCTTGCGTTGAACAAGGTTTATAGTGAGGGCGGGCCTCAGGATTTGCTGGCATGAGAAGGGGTGGGGGAAGAATCCCCTTCGTCCCTTCACCTCTTGACGTGGTTAGGAGGATGCTGGCGATCGCGGACCCGAGGCCCGACGAGCTTCTCATCGATCTTGGATCCGGCGATGGCAGGATAGTGGTGTCCGCGGCCGAGGATTATCGCTGCAGGGCAATCGGCGTCGAGCTTGATGAGAATCTCTTCAGGAAATCCATGAGCATCATACGCGATAGGCTTCTCCACGATAAGGCGAGAATAATCCATGGAAACCTCTACGAATTCGATTTCTCCGCCGCCGATGTCATCACGCTTTACCTGCTCCCGGAGACGCTGAAAGACCTCAAGCCGAAGCTCCTCTCGCTCAGAAGGGGCTCGAGAATAATCTGCCACGACTTCCCCATTCCATCCCTAAAACCCTCCGAGATCACGATCATGAGATCGAGCATTAACGGGAGACCCCACAAAATATACCTCTATGAGATTACGTGATCCTCGCGCGTCGATGGTTAAATACAGCATGTTACCATTATCCCATCATGGTGTTACTAAGAGGGGCGGCTCCCCCGATCATAATCCTGATCCTGCTGGTGCTCGCCAGCTGGCTCCCCGCTATCCAGCCGGTTGCCGGCGAAAAGCCCTTAGTGGTTGCGACAACCAGCGTTCTCGGCAGCGTAATCGAGGACCTGGCCGGGGATGATGTCGAGGTCATCATCCTGGTCAGCCCGACGATCTGCCCGGCACATTATGACGTGAAGCCGAGTGACGTCTACGCGATCTCGAGGGCCAAGCTGATCTTTTATCACGGCATGGAAGGATGGCTTAGCCAGCTCTACGAGGCCTCCGGATCGAGCGCGGAGCTAATCAAGATCTCGGGCGGCTGGTCCACGCCCAATGGAGTGAGAAGATACTATGAGGAGGTTGCGGGCGCGCTTAGCTCTAGGCTGGGGCTAGATGTGTCCGCTAGGCTCGAGCAGAGGCTTATGGAGCTCGATGAGGCGGCGCGGAGGATAATGAATGAGGCTGGGAATAGGGGCGCCTCCTCGATTAACGTCATCGTGATGGAGTGGCAAAGGGATTTCGTCGAGTGGCTCGGCTTCAAGATCGCGGGATCCTTCGGCCCGCCCGAGAAGGTATCATCCGCAGACGTCGAGAAACTAGTAAAAATCGGGAGAGAGAATGATGTCGCCGTGGTGGTAAGCAATCTACAGAGCGGCATCGAGCTCGGAGAAAACCTCGCGGGAATGATCGGCGCGGTCCACGTGGTCCTATCCAATTTCCCGGGAGTCGAGCCTGAGACCAAGACCCTGATAGACTTGATGAGGAGGAATGCGGAAAAGCTCCTCAGCTCGCTTGACGTGCTCGAGGTTAGGAGGGATTTATCGAGGGCTAGGGCGGAGGCCGAGTTCTACCGTGCTCTGAGCTACTGCCTCGCGGCCGTGGCTGCGGCCGAATCCATAATCCTGGCATATGTCCTGGTGGTGAGGAGATGGAGAAAGGCTTAGAACAAAATGCCGTGGAATTGGACTCGGTCTCAACATACTATTATGGCGAGAAGAGGCCCGCTCTAAGGGATGTCACGCTGAGGATACCCGTCGGGTCTCTGGCGCTGATCGTCGGGCCGAATGGCGCCGGCAAGACCACGCTCCTCGAGACTATTCTCGGATTATTGAAGCCGCGTAGCGGGAGGATAAAGGTCCTCGGGTACAATATCCCCGCAGAGGCCTCGAAGGCTAGGGCCCTATCATCATATCTCCCCCAGGACTTCATGAAGCCCCCAATAGAGCCCTTCACGGCCAGGGAAGTTGTCGCGATGGGGCTGGCGTCAAGCAGCTTCTCTGGCAGGCTCTTGGAGAGCGGCTGGAAGAAGGTCGATCGAGCACTTGAGCTGCTCGGGATGATGGATCACGCTGATAAGCCATTTGGTAAGCTCAGCGGCGGCCAGCAGCAGAAGGTGTTGCTCGCGAGGGCCATCGTCCGGGAGCCCAAGCTGCTATTGCTGGATGAGCCTTTCAGCGCGATAGACCTAGAAACACGCTCATACATAGTCGGCGAGATCTTCCCGGGCCTCCTGAGAGGCGGCTGCACTATACTGCTCGTCAGCCATGACTTGGACTACTCCTCTATGGACGCCGACTTGGTTATCCGGGTGGTGGATGGGCGAGTGAGTCAGGTGATCATGAGGGATGCTCATGCTACTCATTAGCTCGATAATCGGCGGCGTGCTGGCCGGAGGATTATGCGGCGTGGTGGGGGCCATATGCAACAGGCTCAAGCTCACAACCATGGCTTTTTCGATGGCTCACGCGGCTCTAGCCGGATCAGCTCTAGCCCTCGCCCTCGGCGCCGACATAATCTCTCTTGCGATGCTCCTCGCAATAGTGACCGCGATGATACTTGGGCCGCTGGCAGACCACCTCAGAATACCCATCGACCTTGCCTCGATGACCCTCTTCTCCCTGTATAATGCCCTGGCCTTCATATTCATAATCTCGGCGCCGGGGCCCGCGCTGATGATCGAGAGCGTGGGCCAGCTCCTCTGGGGCAGCATCCTCGCGATCAGGCCGACGTACATAGCTTACCTCCTCCTCGCATCGATGATCGTCCTGTCCCTCCTAATCATCTTCTGGGGGAAGATAAGCTCGATATTATTCGACATCAGGCTGGCCGAGGCTGAGGGAGTTAACGTCAAGGCATACAAGTACGCGATGCTCGTGATAGCGGGGATGACGGTGACCCTGGCCCTCAGGATGACGGGGGGATTTCTCGTCTTCTCGCTTCTCTACGTGCCGGCCGCGGCCTCGCTCCAGCTACAGGCTAACATGAAGGGCATTATCGCCGCCTCATGGATCTTTGGATCCGCATCGGCCTCCATGGGCCTCTTAATGAGTTTCCTATATGATCTGCCGGCGGGTTCATGTATAACGATCGCTGCCCTGATTATTTTGCTGGCCGCGTCAGCCTACTCTAGGCTGAGGGCGAGCTTGGCAGCGGGGAGGCGTGCATGAAGCCATCGAACATTCTCGATAGGATTCTGGAGGAAGCGTCAATGCTCCACTGCCACATCGGCCCATTCCTAGCTCTAGGCGTCAGGGCTGGGCTCAGGGCGATCGAGGCGCTGGGATACGATCCCTTCAAGATGAGGGCGAGGATAATCGTCCCAAAGATCTCCACGCCGTACACGTGCTTCGCGGACGGCATCCAGTACATCACCGGGTGCACGCTCGGAAAGCTGAATATAGAGATCGTTGAGGGGCCAGATCTGAAAGCGGTGTTCGCGCTGGGCCTTAGAAGGCTTGAGCTCAGAGCTAGGAGGAGCATTTTATCCGAGCTTGAGAGATCGCTGAACTCGGCAGAAGAGGACGCGAGGAGGATCATGAGAATGAGCTTGGCGGAGCTCTTCGAGGAGGAGCTCGTCGAGGGTCCCTGAGGGGGCGGCTGGAATATCGTTATAAGAGCCGAGCACCATAACCCAGCATTATGGGGAGGATTATTAGGACGGGCGTCTCCTTTCCCGAGGACCTCCTGAAGACATTCGATAGGATTATCGGGGATCTTGGGATAGCGTCTAGATCTCAGGCGATTCAAGAAGCTGTGAGGGGCTTCATCGCGATGAACTCCTGGAGGATTGCTGATGAGGAGGTTGCCGGCGCGATTCTCATCCACTACTCTCACGAGGAGCATGGCATCGAGGAGAAGCTGACCGATGCCCAGCACGAGTTCCTGAAGCTCATACCATCGAGCCTCCACATTCATCTCTCGGAAGAGGATTGCCTGCTCGTCGTGGCCGTCCGGGGTAGGGCCTCCGAGATCAAGGAGCTTGTTAGAAGGCTGAGGGGTATTGGGAGGATAAAGCAGCTGACCTACATGATTATGCCCATCCATTAGAGTTCCTTAATAGGCGGCTGGATCCCCATTATCCTGGATGTGCTACGCAGTTCCCGGCAAGGTCGTCGAGGTAAAGGGGGATATCGGGGTCGTGGACTTCGGCAATGGTGTTAGGAGGGAGGTTATCTTGGCGATGGTTGACGCCGGAGTGGGCGACTACGTCCTAGTCCACGCGGGATATGCGATAAGGGTCCTAGATGAGAAGAGCGCTCTCGAGATGCTGAGAGCGATCGAGGAGGCCATGAGCCTAGCCGAGGATTAAGGCCAAGGTTTCAAGGAGCTTCGTCAACATGGTCGGGTAGATTCCCAGAGCCGCCAAGAGTATTGCGGAGGCGATTATGGGCGCTAGCATGAGCCGCGGCTCGGGCCCGCTTCTTCTCACGGCCTCGGACTCCTCCCCAAATAAGCTTCTTCTTATTGCCCAGAGCCCGTATCCCGCGGTGATCAGCGAGAAGATTATCGCGATCATCGTTAGCACGAGCCTCAGCGCATCGAATGGGGGGTGGAGCGCTGAGTATATCGATCCGGCGAAGATGAGGAGCTCCCCCCAGAATCCGAGGAGCGGCGGATAGCCCATCAGGCTCAGGAATCCCACCATGAAGGCTATGCTCATGGCTCGCATTCTTCCGGCTAGGCCGCCGAGCTCGTCCAAGTTATCTGTGCCAATGGTCCTAGAGAGCATTCCCGAGATCATGAAAAGTATAGCCTTCGAGAGGCTGTGGGCCACGTATATCAGCGCGGCTCCGGCCAGCCCTATGATTGAAGCCGAGGCTACGCCGAGAAGCATGTAGCCCATCTGGCTTATGCTGGAATACGCTAGAAGCCTCTTCAGATTGTTCTGCGCGAGGGCCAGGTATCCGCCGTAGATCATCGTTATCAGGGCGAGGGCGAGCAGCGCGAGCATGAAGCCCCTCTGCGAGATCATTTGCGGGAAGGCGGTGTAGATTATCCTAAGAGCAGCGTAGCCCCCTATGCCGGTCCCAGCCGAGAATATCGCCGTAACGGGGGCTGGAGACTGGACGTAGGCGTCGGGAAGCCAGGAGTGGAGCGGGAAGATCGCCATCTTAACGAGGAAGCCTACTATCATCAGCGAGGCTATTAGGGAGATCATGGAAGAGCTCAGGCCGGCGGCCTTCGAGGCGAGCTCGAGGATGTTCAGCGTTCCCACGATGGAGTATGTTAGCCCTATGCCTGCCAAGAGGATCAAGGCTCCCGCCTTAGTGTAGAGGAAGTATTTGAGGGCCGCGCGCCATCTATCCTCACCGCCCCATAATGCTATCAGGAGCCATGATGCTATCAGCATGAGCTCGATGAAGATGAAGAAGGCTGCAAGGTTCGCGGAGAGAGCTGCACCTAGCATGCCAGCGTCGAAGAGGAGGTATAAGGAGAAGTAGCCTCCCCATCCATCGCGGAGATCCATGTAGGCGATCGAGTAGATGCATGCTAGGAGCCCGACCACAGCGATCGTCATGGCGATTGGGCCGCTCAAGCCGTCGAAGAGGAGTATGAAGTCTCCGAGGAGCTGAACCCATGGATAGGATGCCTGGAGTGGCGAGCCGGATTCATGGACCACGTATCCCGCGGTGATTAGGCATAACACGGAATAGACTAGCGGGATCAGCGCGACCCAGCCAACCTTTCTCCCGAACCTGCCGCCGAGTGCCAGGATTATCGGCGAGGCTATGAGAGGGGCGATTATGGATTGGAGGAGCAGGTGATGCGCGTCCATCATTTTTCAGGCACCTCCAGCCAGGATTAGGATTATGAGTATTAGGGCACCGAGGATGAGCCCAATAACATAGTGGTTCAATAAGCCCGTGTGCACCCTCCTAATGATGTCAGAGAATCTTCTCGCTCCGATGGATAGCGCTTCATTCATTCCCTCTATCACCCTGGACTCGAATGCTCTCTGGATCGCGCAACCGAGCCTTATTGAGGGATAGGCGATGGCCCTGTAGTAGAAGGCATTGATGTAGTATCTTCTAACCAGTAGTGTCCTGAGCACCCTCATGTAGCCGCGCCTCTCGACTATCTCCTCCGAGCTCTTAACCCTCCTCACGTAGATCAGGTAGGCTGGAGCCGCTCCAACGATGATGGCGATAATCGATGCCAGCGGGATGATGAACTGCGCTCCATGAGTCTCGCCCACCTTATGCGCGTGGATGGGTAGGATGCGTGATAGGGATTCCTCGAGGAATCCCTCGAGCATAGGGGCGATCAGGCCCAGCGCGAGGCTGAGAGCCGCTAGAATCAAGTATGGCGCCCACATGATCCTCGGCGCCTCATGTGCCTTCTCGCGCTTCCCGCCGTAGAAGGCCAGCCCTATCATCCTGATGCTGTAGAATGCTGTTAGGATCGCCGTGGCTAAGCCGAGAATGAAGACCGCATATTCTCCGGAGGATAATGCTGCTGAGAGGACTAGGTCTTTGCTCCAGAATCCGCCGAAGGGGGGTAGGCCCATGAGAGCTAGGGTCGCGAGAAGCGTGCTGTAGAACGTTATCGGCATGCTTTTCCGGAGGCCGCCCATATCCCTCAGGAACCTCGATCCTGATGCGTGAATTATCGAGCCGGCCGCGAGGAAGAGTGCAGCCTTAAAGACAGCGTGATTCATCATGTGGAATATCGAGGCCATATATCCGCTTATTATCTCGGCCGAGAGGCCGGCGGCGCCGAGGGCCATCATCATGTATCCTATCTGACTGACGGTCGAGTATGCTAGAACCTTCTTGAGCTCGGTGGAGACTATTGCCTGGCTAGCGGCGATGAATGCCGTTAAAGCCCCGATCCACATGACCGTATAGAAGAAGCTCATCGTCGCCGGCAGGCTCGCGCTCCAGCTGACAGCTATGGGGAAGAGCCTCGCGACGAGGTATACCCCGGCCTTAACCATCGTGGCAGCGTGGATCAGCGCGCTGACGGATGATGGGCCGGCCATCGCGTCCGGGAGCCACTCCATTAGCGGCAGCTGAGCCGACTTGCCCACGGCCCCGCCGAGGATCAGTATGAGGGAGATCGGGAGGAGCCATCTAAGGTCCGCTGGGGCTAGCGAGTCGGCGTGTATGAGCTCTGGGAAGCTCACGGTCTTGACGGCGGCCGCTAGGATCAGTATCCCCGCGATCATGAAGAGATCTCCGAGCCTAGTTACCATGAAGGCCTTCATGCCGCAGTGTGATGGCGGGTAAGTTTCTGGCGGCTCGCCGACCCAGTAGTGCAGCCAGCCCCCCCTCGAGTCCTGATACCAGTAGCCTATGAGCGCGTAGCTGCAGAGGCCCACGCCCTCCCAGCCGACCAGCATGAGAATGAGGTTGTCGGCGAGCACTAGGAGGAGCATGTTCGCGATGAAGAAGTTCATGAAGAACCAGTATCTCGTGAGGCCCGGGTCCCCGTGCATGTATCCGAGAGAGTAGACCTTTATCAGGAAGCTGACCGCCGAGACGATGTTAGCCATTATTATGCTGAGCGGGTCGAGCATAATCCCGGCCTTTATCTCCGAGAGCGCCGGCGCTTCCGGCAGAAGCACCCATGAAACCTGGCTCCTCAAAGGCCAGCTAACATCCTCGAACAATAGCGGTATCAGGCTCAAGGTCATCAGCATCGCGAGGAATGAGAATGCCACGGCTCCATAATCCCTCGCCCTGCCGCCGATCCTGGCGAGAAGTGGCGTCAGCAGTGCGCCGACCAGCGGTATAATCCAGCTAGCCCAGGCCTGCATAGCCCAGAGCTCGAGGCTCATCACATGATCACCTCCAGGATATTTTGTATGAACTGGAGGATCGGGTTCAGCATGAGCGTGACCATTATGCAGGCGGCCGCGAGGATTATTAGGGGCGCTAGCATGAGCGGGGGCGCCTCCTTAATCTCCCCGTAAGCCCCGCTCGATCCCGGTCTCTTGAAGGCCAGCCTTTGGAGGAGCCAGAGGTAGCCGCCGGCCGCTAAGATGCTGTTCAGTATGAAGATTATCGTCGCCGCGAGCATCAGGTTGTCCGAGGGAACACCGAGGCCGGCCGAGATTATGAGGAGCTTGCTCCAGAATCCGCTCAGCGGCGGGACTCCGGCGAGGTTCAGTAGCCCAACTCCGAGCGATGCCGTTGTTATGGGCATTCTGGGCCCGACTCCCTCGAGGCTTCCTATCTCTCTGGATCCCGTCCTGATTATGTAACATCCTGCTGAGAGGAATGAGAGGCCCTTTCCGAGCGCGTGGTTGAGCACGTGGAGGAGTACTCCGGCTAGCGCGAGAGCCGCTGGCCCGATCTCGGATGGATGTGCTTTCAGGATGTGGGCTGCGAGCCCCAGCCCCATGACTATGTAACCTATGTTGGCTATGCTCGAGTATGCTAGAAATCTCTTGATATCCGTCTGCATCAGGGCGGCGATGTTGGCGAAGCTCATCGTAAGGATGCCGAGGCCTATCAGGATTGGGCCGAAGCCGTATGTTGCCGGGCCAAATACCCTGAACATGGACCAGAGTATCGCGTAGACGCCGGTTTTGATCACGACCCCGGATAGGACTACGATGGGGGTTGGCGCTGCGGAGTGCGCGTCGGGGAGCCAGGAGTGGAATGGGACGATCGCGGCCGTTACGCCGAAGCCTATCACGATCATCGCGAGGGAGAATGTGGCCGCAATGTTTCCGCCGAAGACCGCGGCCCTTACGGCGTCGAATCGGAGCGAGCCAGCGAGCCCATAGAGCAGGGCTATCCCGAGGAGCGCTGCGAGCGATCCGAGGGTGCTCATTACGAGATACTTGAAGCCCGCCTCGACCGCCTCCCAAGACCACTTCCTGAAAGCGACGAGCGAATATGATGAGATCGCCATGAGCTCCCAGAATACGTAGAGCGTGAAGAAATCGTTTGCCATGGTGACGCCGATCATCCCCGCGACCAGTGTCAGGAGGAGGGCATAGTATCTGTCAAAGCCCAGCTCTCTTCTCCTGGTCCAGAGGAGGTCATCGAGGGGCAGATGCTCGACATCGAAGAGCATGTATCTGATCGAGTATATTGAGGCCATGAGGCCGAGGCCGGAGAAGATCATCGAGAGGTAGATGCTTAGTGCGTCGAGTTTGAGCGAGGCTGTTAAAGGGGAATCCGGACCGAATATCACCGTTCTAGCTGTGGCCCCGGCTGCCGCCTCAATCGCCAAGATTATCAGCGTCGCGGTGAACGCGAGGCTCGCGATCACGCCCCCGAACTCTATTAACCTCGCCCTCCTGAAGATCGGGTCGAGGATTACGATGAGGAACGCGGCTCCGATCAGGATCAAGATTATGTTAAGAGGATTCACGATTATCACCATCTCAGCCTCCTAAGCTTCCTGATGTCGAATGTCCCATAATGCCTGTAGATGTTTAGGGCTATTGATAGGGCTAATGCGGTTATCGCCGCGGCCACCGCTATCGAGATCGCGATCATGCTCTGGGCCAGAGCATCCATCACAAGGGCGCCATCCACTATCCTCACACCCATGGATGCTATCGCCAAGTTCACTCCCAGAGTCACGACCTCGAGACCTATCACGATCTTGACCAGATGCCTCTTCGATGCGATCGCGTAGAGACCGGCGACTATCAGGAGAAGGGAGCCCGCGAAATAGATCTCGTGGAGGCTCATTCTCCTTCCGCCCTCCGGGAGCCCATATCCCTCCTAAGCTGGGCGGAGACCGCCGCGATGACCGCAAAGAGCATGAATGCCTGGACTAGGAGGTCGAGCCAGCGATTAGCCCAGAGGAACTGCGGGTTCTCCTCGATCCTCGTGGGCTCGAGGCTCGGCGCCCGGATGTTCTGGATTATTTTAGGCGAGTAGGCCAGTAAAGTTGCTGCTAGGAGTATCGCGAGTATCGCGGCGGCTATTCTCGTAATCTCCATCTCAGTCACCCCTCTCCTCGCCAGCATGTATCGTTGCTAGAAGGAGTATCGTGACCGCGCCCGCGTACACTAGCAGCTGGAAAACACTGAGGTATGGCGCTCCAAGGAGGTAGAATATCGCGGCCATGGTTATGTTCGCGCACATGAACGCGAGCACGGCTTTCATCATGTCCTTCAGCTCGGCGGCCATTATCGCGAAGACGAGTGTGAGCGCTATCATCGCTATGTGGAGAACTGCTTCCATCATCTCACCACCATGTCCTCCTTTCTTAGGGCGATGTTCTCGAAGATCTTGCTCATGCTTATCGCCTTGGTCGGGCAGACCTCGGCGCACTGAGCGCAGTATATGCACCTGTAGATGTAGAAGATCGGCCTCTTTCCCTTCTCATCATCTACGATCTCGATGGCCTTCGCGGGACAGACCCTGAAGCAGAGCTGGCACCCGATGCACTTCGAGCGATCGAACTCTATTCTTCCCCTGAATCCCTCGGGTAGATGAACTTTGTCGAGCTCCCTGTATGGGTAGAGAATCGTGGCCCTTCTCCTGAACAAGCTTTTCAGGGCCTCCGCCACTAGGCGCCCGGGAACCTTCATCCCTACATGATCACCTCCGTCAGGATTATGAGAATCATGGCCGGGGGCATGAGATACCTCCATGAGAAGGAGACCATTTGATCGATCCTGAGCCTCGCGAAAAGGGCCCTGACCAAAGTGAATATCGCGAGGACTATTATGGACTTCAGGATGAAGTAGATTGTGTAGAGCATCGGCTCGAGCCCCGGTATCACCGGGCCTATTGGGCCTCCCAGGAATACCGCGGCGCCGAGCCCCGAGAGGAGGAATAGCTCGAGATCCTTTGAGAGCCTGAATAATGCAAGCCTTTTCCCGGAGTACTCGACCTCCCACCCGGCGACTATCTCTTGTTCGGCCTCCGGTATATCGAATGGTATCCTCTCCATCTCGGCCTGCGATGCAATGATGAAGATTGCGAAACCTATTGCCTGTATTCCGGCGATGAACCAGAGACCTCTCTCTGCCTGAGCCTCAACTATTCCGCGAATACTCAGCGAGCCCGCGGCTAAGGCCACGCTCAGGAGGCTGAGCGTCAGCGGTATCTCGTAGCCCAGCAGCTGGACAGCGGCCCTGACAGCGCCCACAGAGGCGAACCTGTTATTCGAGCCCTCGCCGGCGAGATACACCGTTATCGTATAGATCGAGAGAAGTGCTATCACTGCTATCAGGTCTCCCTCAAACGAGATTATGCCGGATGGCCCGGCCACTGGCAGGAACATGCAGGCGAAGAGGATCAGGGCTGGAGCTAGAATCGGCGTCAGCGTGAAGAGGAACCTATCGGTGGCCATTGGAACGATATCTTCCTTCGAGAGTAGCTTGATGAGGTCCGCGATCGGCTGGAAGAGCCCAAAGGGGCCCGCCAGATGGGGGCCAACCCTGTTCTGGAACCTCGCATACAGCTTTCTATCAACCCACTCGTAAAAGAGCGAGACCGCCAGTATGAAGATTGCTCCGGGGAAGAATACCGTGGCAAGGATCTTCTCGATCATCTTCTCTCAACCCTCCTTCCGCGCGAGAATCTTATGATGTCGTCGAGCGTCGTGATCATCCTCCTTTTCTTGGCCTCGTCGGTGATCAAGATCCTCGCGCTGCAGCATATGCATGGATCTATTCCGCCGAGGATCGCCGGGACATCGGCTATGTAGACCTCGTAGTCGCCCCTGCTCCTGAGCATCTCTACTACGGATAGGAGGTTCGCGAGCGTCGGCGTCCTAACCCTATACCTGTATGGCCTATCACCGCCATCCGAGATCGAGTAATGGACGAGCTCGCCCCTCGGCGCCTCAACCCTCGATAACGACTCCCCGGGAGGGGCTTTGAAGAACGGCGGGATCTTCAGCCTATAGTCGCCGGATGGCATGTGATCGAGAGCATAGCGTATCATGTTCACGCATTCGCTGGTTTCCCTGAGCCTAACCTTCACTCTGGCGTAGCAATCGCACGTGTCCCACGTGATGACGTTGAACGGGATTTCATCATGCCCGCTATACGGGTCATCGAGCCTGACATCGTGCTTTATTCCTGAGGCTCTTAGGTGCGGGCCCGTGACGCCCATTCTCACCGCATCTCCCGGCTTGAGGATCCCAACCCGCTGAGTTCTCGCGAGGATGGTCGGCTCCGAGTCTATCACCTTCTCATAGTAGCGCACTCTCTCCTCGATGTAATCCAATGTTCTCCTGAGCTTCTGCTCCGCACCCGGAGGCAGATCCCTCCTCACTCCGCCTATCGTGTTATAGGCCGTGGTGACTCTATTACCCGTGATGAGCTCCAGCATGTCCATTACCCTCTCCCTATCCCTCCAGAAGTACATGAAGAGGGTCTCAAATCCCAGCGTGTGGAGGTAGTGGCCGAGCCAGAGGAGGTGGCTGTGAATCCTGCTAAGCTCCTCCACCACGATCCTGAGATACCTCGCCCTAGGGGGAGCCTCCTTGCCGAGAAGCTGCTCGACATTGAGGCAGTAGCAGAGCGATTGAGCGGCATTGCATATGCCGCATATTCTTTCAACGAGGTAGAGTCCCTGAATATATGGCCTGAGCTCGAGAGCCTTCTCGATGCCCCTATGAATATAGCTGACATCTACGTCGGCGTCTACTATCAGCTCCCCCTCGACCTTCAGCCTGAGCATCAGGGGCTCGACGTGTATTGGGTGCTGGGGGCCTATCGGAACCTCGAAGTTCACACGGCCTCACCACCCCTCAATGGCTTTGGATGCTCTGGAGAGTAATCCTTCCTAAGCGGGTAAACTCCTTCGGGCCAATCCTCGGGCAAGAAGATCCTCTTGAGATTCGGGTGGCCCTTGAATGCGATGCCCAGCAGATCATGTATTTCCCGTTCGTAGAGGCTCGCGGCTGGGAGAATATCGGTTATCGAGTCCACGGCTGGATCATCCTTAGAGACGCGGGTTTTGATGAGCACGTGCATCGAGTATCCCAAGTGCACCACGACCTCAAGGCTATCTCCCCGATCAACCCCACTCAGGCAGCTGAGAAACTCCAAGCCGAGATCTTGGGCGGCATATCTCACGACATCCTTGTAAGCATCAGGAGAAACTAGGATGGAGACCCTTCTCTTCCCGAGAACCTTAGCTTCAATTATCTTATCTCCAAATCTCTCGGTAATCTTTCTGAGAAGACCCTCCTCGCTCAACTTAAGCCTCCCCCTTCTCGATCTTCTCGACGAGCACGCTGATCGCCCTCAGAATCGCCTCAGGCTTCACTGGGCAACCCGAGACATACGCATGAACCGGAATGACGGAGTCAAGGCTCGGATACGTATTGTAGCACCCCCAGTATACCCCGCCGCTTGTAGCGCAGGTGCCTGCGGCGACCACGTACTTCGGCTCCGGCATTTGCTCATAGATCCTAATGAGCCTATCCCTGACCTGCCTGGTAACGGGCCCGGTAATGACGAGTATGTCCGCGTGCCTAGGGCTGCCTTTCGCGAGAACCCCGAATCTCTCGACATCATAGCGCGGTGTGAGGCAAGCGGCGATCTCTATATCGCATGCATTGCATGCTCCGGTATCGAATAGGAGTATCCAAGGGCTTCTCGCCCTACATTTTCTCACGAGCTTCTCGACAAGGCCCAAATGGCATTCACCTCCTTCTTCCCAGGAGCTGGATCGCGATCCCGAGCACGAGCATGTAAAGCATGAGAAGGCTGATTACTCCGGGCTTATATGCTGGCGGAATATTTATCGTGAATGCCAGGAAGAGGGCGATGACATCGAATACTAGGAATAGCGCGGCAAAGTTGAAAAAGAGTAGCCTTATCGGACTTCTAGCCGGGGGAAGGCTCTCCCCGCAAGCATAGGGCTCGAGCTTCATCCTGCTTTTAGGAGCCTTAACGGATAACCTGCCGCCTAAGAGATAAATGAGGAGGATCACAAGAAATGTTACGGTAAGCGCGATGATGAGCTCCTCCATGAAAGGTCAACACTACAGTCCGGTAACCCAAATTTAAGTTTAGTCTCGGCGCATGCGGAGTTTATAACGCAGTAATATCACAAGCTCACCACGAGCTTTAATAGGAGGCTCGCAACCTCATTCGCCGCTGCCTTAACTTGGGGGCTCACTTCCTTTCCAAATTCTAGGTTTTCAACTTGTATTCCTAGGACGTATGCCGGTGCGCTTATTCCGGCTGCTTTCATGATAAGGTCTAGGGGCAGTTCATGCGTCGAGATGGCTTTTCTCGAGGCTTCCTCAAGCTTCATGATTCTGATCTCTCCTGGCCTGCCTCCGAAGTCCGCCGCATCCAAGAGCAGAATGATCCCGGGATTCACATCCCTCAGCATTTTCGGAATTAGGTCAACTTTATCCTCCACGATGAATACTTTTGCGCGCTCGCTCTTCATGGACTCTTTCAGGATTCTTGCGAGCTCGACTCCAACTCCATCATCTCCGCGAAGCGTGTTTCCTATCCCGACGATAACCAGGTCTCCGCCGCTCACCGATACGCTGTTGAGGATCTGCTCGAGCCTCTCCCTCCAGCTCATCTAGGAGCCCGCTAAATCATGAGAAAGCTGAGGGTTAAACCTTTATTATCGCTGCGCCCAAGTTAGTATGACTGCGTGATTAGGAATGGTGGATTCCGCCGATCCCATGAAAGCCGTTCTCTCGAGATATAGGGACCCGGCTCTAGCTAGAAAGTTAGTCGCGAGGATTTGGGATCTCGCGAGGGATCTTCCAAAGATAAGGATAATGCACGTGTGCGGAACTCATGAATGGACTATAACTCACTGGGGTATTAGGGCTCTCCTCCCGGATAATATCGAGGTTAGGGGTGGACCCGGGTGCCCCGTCTGCATAACCCCCGCATCTGATATAGACGTGGCGGTGAAGCTCGCACTAGATGGAATCAACGTCCTCACATACGGCGACGTGTCGAGGGCAAAGGGCTCGAGGATGATCTCGCTCGAGGACTGCGCGGCCGATGGAGGGAAGGTCGGGGTCGTGTACAGCTTCATGGACGCCGTTAGGATCGCCAGCAGCAATCCTGATAGCGAGTACGTCTTCTTGGGAGCTGGATTCGAGACGACTGCGCCCACAGTAGCGTACTATATTCTGAAAGGCCTTCCGAGAAATCTTAAGGTTCTCTCGGCTCATAGGTATGTTCCGCCGGCGGTGGGGTTTCTAGCCGAATCTGAGGATCTCGAGATAGATGCTTTCATAAACCCAGGCCATGCCTCGACCGTGAGCGGCATGAGGGCGTATAAGCCGTACTTCGATAAGTGCGGGAAGCCCATGGTCTTCGCGGGATTCGAGCCCATAGATGTCCTTGTAGCCATATACATGATCCTCAAGCAGTTGAGGGAGAATGTTCCGAGAATGGAAAACGAGTACGTGAGATCCGTGACGTGGGAAGGAAACCTGAAGGCGCAGAAAGCGCTACAAGAGGTCTTCGATTTCGAGGATGGCTACTGGAGGGGGGTCGCGATCATACCCGCGAGCGCGATGAATCTCAAGGAGAAGTTCTCCCAGGACGACGCGAGGCGGGTTTACGGGCTAGAGCGCGGTGGGGGAGACTACTTCCCGCAAGAGGCCAGATGCGCCGAGATAATAAAGGGGATAATAAATCCACCGGACTGCCCGTTATACATGAAGGCGTGCACGCCATCAACCCCGATCGGCCCACCGATGGTGGGGCTTGAGGGAACATGCAGGATCTGGGCGCAGAACAGGATTCTCGTCAAGGATTTCAGGTGTATGAGTGAAGCATGCAGGATAAATCATGGAACAAAATATGTAAGGAGGTTATGAGGTTTGGGGGTGGGCTTCGCTGGTGAAGGCGGATGAGAAGATAAGCATAGCGCATGGTGCTGGCGGCCTATACATGCACAAGCTCATCAAGGAGCACATTCTACCGAGGTTCAAGCAGAGGAGAAGCGTTGAAATCCCTCTTACGCTTCTCACGGACTCAGCCGTGGTCAACGGAATAGCCTTCACGACAGACTCATACACGGTTAAGCCCCTCTTCTTCCCCGGAGGGGATATCGGGAGGCTGAGCATCTCAGGGACCGTGAACGACCTCTCCGTGATCGGGAGCGAGCCGCTGGCGATCTCATGCGCCCTCGTGATCGAGGAAGGATTCGAGATCGAGAAGCTCGATAGAATATTATCGAGCATGGAGGAGGCTGCCGAGGAGGCGGGAGTCGAGATCGTGACAGGAGACACGAAGGTCGTCGAGAGGGGAAAGCTCGATGAGATGATAATCAATACGGCCGGCATCGGGAGGAGAAGCCCGCATCTGGACAAGAACTTGGAGAAGGCGGCATCTGATGGCAGGTCCCTGAGATCGAGGTGGCTTGATCCACGAAATATAAAACCGGGAGATAGGCTGATAGTTTCAGGGCCCATCGGAGATCACGCAATGACGATAATAGCCGCGAGGGGTGAGCTTGGCTTCGAGGCGCCGGGCCTAAGATCCGACACCGCGCCATTAAACCACCTAATGGAGAGGGCTCTCGAGGCTGGAGGAGTCCTAGCGGCGAAGGATCCAACGAGAGGAGGGTTGGCGGCGCTTCTAAACGAGTGGAGCGAGGCCACGGGCTTCGGCATCTTGGTTAAAGAGGCACTCATACCGATCCGCGATGAGGTGAGAACCGGCTGCGAGATACTCGGCATAGACCCCCTTGAACTGGCATGCGAGGGAAGAGTGGTCTTAGCGGTCTCCGAGAAGTTCGCGGAAGATGTTCTGGAAGCTCTTCGATCCCACCCGATGGGCCGCGAGGCCGAGATCATAGGGTGGTTCTCGGGCGAGCATGAGGGCGTCGTGGTCGAGACCGAGATAGGCGGATTAAGGTATCTGCCGATGCCCATTGGAGACCCGATTCCGAGAATCTGCTAGCCTCTGCAGAGATCGCTCGCTAAACAGCTATATCGCTCGATTGGATTTAGCTGCTCAGAATGGGGGCTCAAAGGACTTTAATCCTATGCGTTGGCAGCAGGCTGATGGGCGATGATGCTGTCGGCTTAATCGTGGGCGAGATCCTGCTCGAGCGCGAGATGCCCGCCGAGGTGAGAATCTTCGAGAGCGGCTCAAACGTCTTCGCGCTACTCGATGAGATCATGGAGTTCGATGAAGTGGTGATAATAGATTCCATAAAATCGGGACTAGCCCCCGGAGAGGTTGTCGTGATCGATCTAGGGGAACTCACTCAAGGATCCATGGATGAGATCCAATCGCTGCATGACATCGATGTGGTCTCGGCCATAAAGCTGGGCTATGAGCTATTCGGGGAGAAAATGCCCCGAAGGATCTTCTTGATCGGCGTGGGGGTCAAGGACATAAGCCCGGGAATAAAATTGAGCGTTGAGGTGGAGAAAGCAATCCCAAAAATTTTGGAGGAAGTATCCCGATTCCTCAAGCGCAATCCATCGAACTTTTCGCGGCCCTCTTAGCCGACGGCCATGAGCGCGGAGGATATCTTCGCCGCCGCCTTGCTCATCCTCCGATACAGGTCCTCGCTGTAATATGGCTGCCCACCACCTCTGATGCATCCGCCGGGACATATTTTCAGCACTGTCGGCTCCCTGACGCTCAGCCCCTCGGCGCATTCATCCAAGAACCTGATCACGGCATCCGGTCCATGAACTTCCCCGTAGGCTCCGCCCATCTTGGCGGGCGTTATCGGCGAGACCTCATCAACCTCATCCAAGTCCACGCTGGAGATGAGCTTGATCGCCTCCCGCGTCGTTAAGACCACCCCCTCGCGTGCCTGCGCCTTCTTGGCCAGACATGGTGTTATCAGGACTGATGAGCCGATTGGCAGAGCTGGGGGATCCGAGAGCTTCTCAGCCAACCCGGGATGAAGCAGGTTGACGAACCTCCGCTCAGCTTCGCTCATGGGGATCAGCGGCTTATCGGCATCGGCGCGGGGCTCCGGCACGTACATCGCGACGCTCTCGAAGCCCCTCGCGAGTAATGCTCCGACTATTACCTCAACCTCGCGGTTGAAGTAGCTGGACATGGCCGCCAGGCTCTCCGGCTCGATGTACGCCTTCAACGCCGTGGGCTTGGCCAGCATTCTCTGAACCTTCTCCAAGTCGCTTCTCTCGCGCATGGCGCCGACCGGGCAGACCAGCGCGCACTGGCCGCATAGCACGCACGCGCTCTCATCGAATGGCAGCTCGAAGGGCGTTGTCACCATCGTGCTCACGCTCCTGTAGGCGAAGTCTATCGCGTAGACTCCCATTTTCTCGCATACGCCCACGCATCTCCCGCAGACTATGCACTTGTCTCCATCGAGCCTGAGCACGCTTCCCTCGATCTTGGCGAACTCATCCCTGCAGAACTCTATGCGCCTCTCATGGAGCTTGAACGGCTCTCCGGAGGCTATACCGGAGATTATCGCTCGAAAGACTTTCTCAAAGTTTTCCCGGTTCGGGGGGCAGCCTCTAATCCAGTAGTCCACTCGCACATGAGCGATTGCGGGCTTCACGTCGAGGGGCTTTTTCGGCAGAGGTTTGCCGAGGTAAACTCTTTCAACAGCATGCTGGTCCGCGAACCTCTTATTGCCCGGCACCCCGCCTAGAAGGGCGCATGACCCCAGGGCTATGACGTATTTCGCCCGCGATCTCAGACCTCGAATCTTCTCGAGATCCTCCTCCGTGCAAACAGCCCCTTCGATTACCACCGCATCGTATTCCGGGCTTTCCTTGGAGAGGCCTATGAGCGGCTCGTAGGCTATCTCGGCGCCCAGCTCCCCGCATATCCTCAGAAGGGAGTCTATTAGCCAGTATCTGCAGCCCTCACATCCGCCGAACGAGTAAATCCCGATTCTCATGGCTTGAGCCCCCTGATGTTTATCTTGACGGAGTGGGTTGCGCAGCCTAGGCACGGGTCAAACGCTTGCACGAGCTTTCTTAGATAGCGCTCTATCTCTTTGACCGGCATGTCCTCGTAGAAGTAGTGCCTGATTAATTCTAGGGCGGCGACCTCCACGTGCCTGGAGTTTATCGTCGTCGGCGTTATCACATTTGCGTAGATGACATTCCCCCATCGATTAAACTCGTAATGGTGTATTAGTAGGCCGCGTGGAGCTTCGGACACGCCAACTCCAGCCCCCTCTCTGGCCATGATCCTAGATTCTCTCTGCTCGGATCCTATGCTGGAAATGCTCGCCACATCCTCGATCAACATCTGCATGGCATCTATGCAGTGAATTAGCTCGATGGCTTGCGCCCGGAGATTATCGAACGGGCTTCTCAGGGGGAAGCTCCTCATTTTGAGATAAGACTTAGCCTGATCTGAAAGCAGGTCCGCTTTCAAGTTTACCTTGGCCCTAGGCCCAACGTATACTGGCATTCCCTCGAGCGTTACGCTCTTTGAAGTTGTGTAAGGCTGTACATCCTCTATGAATATTCTCTTATAGTCCTCGGCTCTAACCTCGCGCTCATCTGAGGTGATGATCTCATCGCCGATGTAGAGGTAGCCGTCCTTGAGGGATGCACAGGCCTCCATTAATACCTCAAACTCGGGGAACTCCGTCTCGAGGAATAGCTCTACGATCTCGCTTATCCTGCTTTTGATCTCCTTCAAGATGCTCTTTGCATCCTCGAGCCTCGCTTCTCCAGGCATTCTCGTGAACCCGCCTATTGATAGCGCGCTTGGGTGGACGAGCCTCCCTGATATCATTTCCATCACCTTGGAAAGCTGGGATCTGATGAGCAGTATCTTCCTGAGGGATTCGGGCTTGTACTTCGCGACCTCGAGAAGATCATCGTATCCAAAGTATTCCGGCATGACGACGAGCGTGAGATGCAGTAGGTGATTTTCTGCCACCTCTCCGAGCACGGCTATCTTCCTGAGGATCTTCACGGGCTCGGGGACGCTTATCCCGAGAGCTTTCTCCACGGCCATTATGGCGGTTATCGTGTGGCTGACGCTGCAAGGCCCGCATATCCTCGAAACGATTGACGGAATTTCATGGTACTTCTTGCCGATCACTATGGCCTCTATGAAACGCGGATCATTCAGTACCTTGAAACGCGCATTCAGCGCTCCTCCATCGATATCCACGTCCAGGGTGGCGTGGCCCACTATCCTATCAATACCCGAGATGCTCATCATTTCTCGATCACCTCACTCACCATGAGGCGTTCACGAATTAGATCGAATTCGCGTGAGGAGGCGCAGTAGATCTTGAGCTTCTCGAGAACATTTCAAGCGGTATGCCATGCTCGAGGTATATTGCTCGACCCCGCTCTAACACGTCTCTCCTAGTGACGGGGCCCCTACATCCCTCGCACGGCTTTCCATCACGAATACATTCAGCTTTGCAGCCGCTGATTGTGATCGGGCCCAAGCAGATCTCGCCTCTCCCGAGGAAGCAGTCCTCTTCGTGGAGGGAGCATTCGGCGCAGACCGGTATCCCCTCGACGCCGTACTCTGAGCATAACTCTACTAGGGCGCATTCTCCCTTCTTGGGGCAATCTTGGCATGAGATTCTATGGGCGGAGAGCAGCAGCTCCAGGGTTAGGCGCCTGCTCTCTCTAATCCTAGGAGTATCCGTGCTGAGCACGAGGCCGTCGGATACTTCGTATGCGCATGCAGGTATGAGCTTCCCATTATTCAGCTCGACGACGCATATCCTGCAGGAGGCACCCTCATATATGCCCCTGAGATAACATAAGGTTGGTATCCTGATTCCTAGGCGATCAGCTACATCGAGTATTCTCTCGCCCTCCTTGGCCTCAACCTCCAATCCGTTTATCTTGATCTTCATCCAACATCACCTCTTCTCAACAGCGTCCCTCGGGCATGTGATGAAGCATGTGCCGCACTTGATGCACTTATGCTGATCAACCGCGAAGAATCCATCGTCGGTTTTAATTATCGCGTTTGCTGGGCATGATTTAGCGCATAACCCGCACTTGACGCAAAGCTCTCTGTTTATATTGTATGTCACGAGCTTGCTGCAAACCTTCGCCGGGCACCTCTTCCCCACTATATGCTCCTCATACTCGTCTTTGAAGTACTTGAGCGAGGATAGTATCGGATTGGGCGCTGTTCCGCCCAGTGCGCATAGGGCCGCATCCTTCATCATCGTTCCAACCTCTTCCAGCAGCCGCAGATCATCTGGATCGCCCAGCCCCTCAACTATGGCTGATAAGCGATCATACAGGGTCTTCGTGCCTGTTCTACATGGCACGCATTTGCCGCATGACTCCGCCAGCGTGAATGACGTGAAGTATCTGGCGACATCAACCATGCAATTGGAGTCGTCTATCACGACCAATCCCCCGGAGCCCATTATCGCGCCGGCCTCTTGGAGGCTCTCATAATCGATGGGCAGATCGAATAGCCTCTCCGGGAGGCAGCCGCCTGATGGGCCGCCTATCTGGACCGCCTTTATCTTCCTGCCCTCATGCGGCCCTCCAGCTATATCGCACACGAGGGTTCTGATGGTGGTTCCTATGGGGACCTCGAATGCACCAGTTCTCTTCACGCCACCGGTTACGCAGAACATCTTCGTCCCCCTACTCCGCTCGGTGCCGTACTTCGCGAACTCCTGCCATCCATGAGCCATTATCGTCGCGACGTGTGCCAGCGTCTCGACATTATTGACTACCGTCGGCTTATCCCAGAGACCCTTCGAAGCCGGGTAGGGAGGCCTCTGCCTAGGCATCGCCCGCCTCCCCTCTATGGCCGCTATCATCGCCGTCTCCTCTCCACATACGAATGCGCCGGCGCTCCTCATCACCCTCACGTCGAAATTGAATCCAGTCCCTAGAATGTTCTCACCCAAGAGGCCCCATCTGCGAGCATCTTCCACGGCCTTCTCGAGTCTGGCGGCCATGAGGGGTTTCTCAGCCCTAACGAATATCACGCCATGAGAGGCTCCTATCGCGTAGCCGGCAATTATGAGGCCCTCCAGAACTCTATGTGGATCGGACTCCGCGAGCAGCCTATTCATGAAAGCTCCCGGATCCCCTTCATCGGCATTACAGATGATGTACTTCTCCTTAGATGGCTGCTCTCGGCACACCTTCCACTTGAGCCAGGTTGGGAATCCGGCTCCGCCCCTGCCTCTAAGCCCCGATAACCTGATCTCCTCTATAACCTCCTCGGGTTTCATCATTAGCGCTCTCGAGCGCCCCTCATATCCGCCCGAGACGATGTACTCCTCAATCGACTCCGGGTTAATCACTCCGCAGTTCCTAGAAACCCATTTTACCTGCTTCCTCCATACATCGAGCTCATCAAGTAATGGAACCTTATCCTCGTCCTTGAATCTGCCTGTGCGCCTTCTGATCTCAAATGCGCCATCCACGCTACCCTCCTCAAAATACTTTGCAAATATTTCACCAACATTATCCGGGGATACATGGCCGTAAATCGGGGAGGGGCCATCCTCGCTGCGTATCTCGATGAAGGGCTCCATGAAGCATAATCCCAGGTAGCCCACTGCAGAGGCTTCCGCCTCCACACCCATAGACCTGAGATTATCCTTCACCGCTTCGAGAACCTTCTCAGCCCCAGCGGCCAAGCCGCAACTCGACGCGCCGACATTGATTCTAACGCCCTGCGGACCATAGAGCACCTTCTTGATCCTCTGCTGCCTCCTATTCCTGCACATCACGCTCTTGTGACAGAATGGCCCGCGCACCCGGCAGACAACATACTTCACGCAAGGATTGCTCGCCGAATGAAGGCAGTAATCGCAGCATGGATCCATTAGCGTCCAATACTCCTGTCTCATCATGTTTTATCGCCTCCAGCTCCGCGAACAGTCTCCTCCCTCAAGATCGACTCCCTTACCTGGGAGATTATTCTCTGAAGCTCCTGGGCGTGGCCTTGCCGATGAGCTTATCGCCAACTCTCACTACTGGGGCCAGGCTACAGCAGCCGAAGCACCTAGCCTTCTCTAAGGAGAATAGGCCATCATCGCTGACGGATTTGCCTGGTGCTATTCTTAAAAACCTCCTCAGGAACTCGTAGTTGTTGGCATCGCCCCTAAGATGGCATGCTGTTCCCATGCAAACCGAGATCAGGACTTTTCCAGGCGACTCCAGCTTAAACTGGTGATAGAAAGTCGCGACGCCGAATATCCTGCTCAAAGGAGCTCCCACATCCTTGGAAAGCTTCATTAGAGCGTCCTTCGGCAAGAACCCATATCTCTCCTGCAGCTTTTGCAAAGACTCGATAAGATTCGCCGAATTCCTTTCCCCGTTCCTCTTGATACTTATCCGAGAACATCGGATAAGTATCAAGAGGACTCGATATATATCATATATCTAATGGATATGATGGAGCAGCGCAAAATACAGCGTGTCGGTAAGGGGACTCTAAGCGATATCTTTACCTTATTGGTGGGTTAGGGAGCATAACCTTCAGCGGGGGGATATCCTCGTGGTTGAGGAGGCTCATGATGGCTCGCTCATTCTTTGGCCCGCCCAGGCTGGCTCGGATTACGTTCTTGAAGCATGCAGGATAAACGCGGATTTATGCGATCAGCCCGGCCTCCTGCATAGGCTGATTGTTGGAAGCTATATTGCCGGTGTCGATTTGATTGAGGTCTCCTCGGAGACCCGCTTGAATTATAGGCATATTAAGGAAATTCGCGAGGCGGCGAAACTATTGACCGGGGTTTCCATAATGGATGAAAATGAGCAGCATGTCATTCTACAATGCATGCTGGATGTCCTTAAGTCTCCAATATACTCGATTCTGGAGAGAATATGTAATTTGGCCTCATCTATGCAAGAGGAGTATTTCAGGGCGTTCATCGAGGGAAACCGGGAGCTGGCCAAAACGGTAATGATCAGGGATGAGGAGGTCAATAGGCTCTACTACCTGTTTTCCAGGGCGCTTTCGATAGCTCATAAGAAGAAAGGCTTTGCCGAGAAGCTCGGGGTTACGCGGTCCTCAGAGATATCCTTCCTCGCGATAGTGGGATACTGTCTCGAGAGGATGGCAGATTTATCCAAACTAGGCGCCAGAAGCGTCCTAAAGATACTAACTTGCGAGGTTGAGCTGGATCAAGAAACGCTTCAAAATTGACGAAATATTATGAGCGGTGCAGAGATATTCGCGAAAAAGTCATGAAAGCCCTATTCTCGAGGGATGTTAAGCTGGCCAATGAGGCCATAAGGAAGTATTTCGAGGACCTGGAATTCGGGGAGAGCGAGCTCGTAGACCAACTAAGGTATAAGTCGATTAAGTGTGATGTGAACGTGCTTTGCCCGAACTTCACGCAGTTTATATGGAGCATGAAGAGGCAGGCCGAGCTCTCAGCTGAGATCGCGGAGATAATAATAGACATGAACGTCAAATTGAGCCGTGACATGGTGAGTGTGGAAAGTGCGAACTTGAAGGGGCTGATGATGGCCCAATCA
The DNA here is from genome assembly GCA_023268255.1 of Candidatus Wolframiiraptor sinensis. GTDB lineage: Archaea > Thermoproteota > Nitrososphaeria_A > Caldarchaeales > Wolframiiraptoraceae > Wolframiiraptor > Wolframiiraptor sinensis. Next base: position 206,940 of record JALNJX010000001.1, on the reverse strand, counting down.
TAGGATGGTAAAGATCTCTTAATCACATCCACAGTGTCGAGCGGGTCGTGGCCACAGTTTATGGACGACCTCCTGCCACCACCTTATCAAATTCGCAACAATTTTGAAGTCCTAGAATCGTTGAGAAAAGAAAAGTTAAAATCATAACAACTTTATACCTTTTATACCTTTCCGGGACAAGTGTTGTTTCGTGGGCCGATTTACTCTGGAATAGAGTATGAGCTTAGGGCGCTATTTAAGGCTGTGACTTCTAGGGGTTATCGGGTTATAGGGCCTAAGCTCGTGGATTCAGCTATTAGGCTCGAGACATTGACGAGATTACTTACGGCTATGGGGATGAGCAGGCTCCCGGATATTATCGCGTCGCCAATAATGGTGGCAGGTTCAGGAACGGCCCGGACTCGCCGAAGAGATTCCTATATCCCCCCGAGCTTCTCCTATTCGTCATCAAGCCTGATCTGAGCGTGGAGTACCCGAGCTTAGAGTTTGTTAAGACGGCTTTCTTCGGCATAAAGCCCTGCGATCTCGCCGCGATAAGCATTATGGATGGTGTTCAAGGCGAGCTGGGAGACGAGTATTACAGAAAAGTTAGGAAGGACCTGCTCCTCATAGTTGAGAACTGCGTAGAGCCCGGCGGGACTTGTTTTTGCGCGACCATGGGCACCGGCCCCTTCGCGTTCAAGGGATTTGACATAGCCTACACCAGAATTGGCGATGGCGTCGTCATCTTTCAGCCGGGAAGCGATCTTGGCGTGGATGTTCTCAGCGAGCTTAATCTCAGGCCGGCTGAGGATGAGCAGGTTGACCGGTTTAAGGAACTCATGCTGGAGGCGTCCAAGAGAGCTCGAGTTGAGTTCACGCTGGAAAACCTCCCTGAAACCCTTGAGATAGGGATGAATTCTGAGGTTTACAGGAAGACTGCTGAGAAATGCTTCGGCTGCGCGAACTGCAACATGGTCTGCCCCACGTGCTTCTGCTTCGACGTGCTCGATGAGCCGGAGCTCGATGGATCGGCGAAACGTATTAGAATCTGAGATGGATGCCACAGCTACAGCTACGCGCAGGTTGCGGGAGGACATTTCAGGAAAAGTCTCTATGCTAGGTATAGGCACTGGGTTCTTCACAAGTTCGTGTACTGGCTTAGGCAATTTGGAACGTTCGGCTGCGTGGGGTGCGGCAGATGTATAACGTGGTGCCCCGCGGGAATAGATGTCAGGCAGGTTGTGAGAGATGTGGTTAAGGAGGTGGAGACGAGGTGCAAGAGATAGTTAGAACCCTCATGGCGCCTGGCAGAGCCGAGATAGTTAAGGTTGTGCCGGAGACGCCGGATACCAAGACCTTTTACTTCAGAGTTCATGGGGGGCTCGTGGAGCAGCCTAAACCCGGACAATTCACGGAGATTTATGTTCCCGGCGTAGGCGAGACACCGGTCTCCATCTGCGGCTGCGAAGAGGGCGGGATCATAGTCCAGACGGTGAGGTCCGTGGGCGCCCTAACAGATTACCTGTTTAAGCTGAGCGAGGGAAGTATTGTGGGCCTAAGGGGGCCTTATGGCAAGGGCTGGCCTCTTGAGAGGCTTGTGGGAAAGGATGTTCTCATAGTGGCCGGCGGGATTGGGCTAGCTCCACTCCGGGGGGTCATTTTGGAGATCGAGAAAAACCGAGAAAAATATGGTAAGCTCACCATACTTTATGGTGCGAGGACGCCTAACCTCCTTCTCTACCGCTATGAGTTCGACCGATATAGGGAGATACCGAACACAGAGTTCCTGCTAACGGTTGATCACCCCGATGAAACTTGGAGGGATAACGTCGGCGTCGTCACCGAGCTCATACCCATGGCTAGGATAAATATTGAAAAGACTATTGCGCTCGTTTGCGGCCCCGAGATAATGATGCGTTTCACGGTCAAGGCCCTCGAGGAAGTCGGGTTTAAGGAGAATCAAATCTACCTCTCCCTGGAGAGGAGGATGAAATGCGGAGTCGGTCTATGCGGCCACTGCCAGGTGGGCCCCTACTTCGTTCGCAAGAATGGACCCGTGTTCCCGTACTGGCTCATTAAAAAAATACTTCTGGGTGGATGAGATATGAGCAGGAATGGTGGAAAGCTGAGGCTGGCGGTCTTCAAATTCTCTTCATGCAGCGGATGCCAAGATGAGCTGATAAACCTAGGAGAAGACCTGCTCTCGATAATTGAGAAGGTCGAGATCGCGTATTTCCTCGAGGCCAGCAGCAGGATTGATCCAGGGCCCTATGATGTCGCTTTAATCGAGGGATCGATCCCAACGCCCCACGAGATGGAGGTTGTAAAGAGCATCAGGAGAAACTCGAAGATCGTGATCCCGATAGGCACCTGCGCAGTCCATGGCGGGCCTCAGTCGCTGAGAAACTGGATGGATCATGGGGATGTCGTCAGACAAGTTTACCCCAGGCCCGAGTGGATTAACAGCCTTGATAAGACCACCCCGATATCCGAGCACATTAAGGTGGATTATCAGGTCAGCGGCTGCCCAGTTAATAGGCTCCAGCTCCTGAGCGTCTTGAAGCAGGTGCTTGTCGGGAAGAGGCCCTATCACAGGCTCGAGAGCCTATGCCAAGAATGCAAGCGCAGGGGAAATGTCTGCGTGATGGTGTCACGAGGCACACCATGCCTCGGGCCGATAATGGTTGAGGGATGCGGCGCCCTCTGCCCAAGTTATGCTCGCGGATGCTATGGGTGCTTTGGCCCGATGATCGACCCGAAGCCCGAGGCGCTCGCTAGGGGATTCGAGGAGATCGGGCTTCCAAGGGAGGAGGTCATCCTCAAGTTGAGGAATTTTAGTAGCTGGTCTGAGCCCTTAAGGAGGTTCCTAGAGAGGTATGAGCGGGGATAAGAGCTTCGAGATAAAAGTCAGCCAGCTGGCGAGGGTCGAGGGCGAAGGAGGAGTCTGGGTAAGAGTGAAGAACGGCAAGATAGACTACGTCGAGGTCAATATATTCGAGCCTCCCAGATTCTTCGAGGCATTTCTCCGTGGAAGATCATATCTTGAGGCGCCTGATATAACGGCGAGGATCTGCGGGATATGCCCGCTGGCCTATATCTTCGCTGCTTGCAGGGCCATGGAGAAGATACTCGAGATAAATGTCCCGGAGGAGATACAGGTGCTGAGAAAAATAGCCTTTTACGGCGAGTGGATTGAGAGTCATGTCCTGCACTTCGCCTTCCTCCATGCGCCGGACTTCCTCGGATATCACTCGGCGCTCGAGATGGCGAAGGATTACCCCAACCTCGTCAGGAACGCGATCGCCGTAAGGGACTGGGGCAATAGAGCAATAGAGATAATCGGCGGCAGAGCAATCCATCCGATAGGCTTCAGGATTGGAGGGCTCTATAGGATCATCAGAAAGGAGGAGCTTGAGCCATTATCACGCAACTATGAGGAGATCAGGAGGAAGGGGGAAGAGCTCTTGGAATTCGTGCTCAACATGGATCTGCCTGACATCCAGTACGACATGACACTAATGTCCCTGAAAGGCAGAAAGGAATATCCGATACTTGAGGGATTGGTCGCGAATAATCTTGGCTGGGAGTTTCCCGAGGACTCCTTCGAGGAGAACATCACCGTCGAGCAAAAGATGTACTCGAATGGGCTCCATTACAGGCTGAGGAACGGCAAGCCCTACATCACGGGCCCCATCGCGAGATTCAACCTAAACTATGACCTCCTAGCACCCGAGGTTAGAGATGTTCTCGAGGCGGCGGGCTATAGGGCTCCGCTCAAGAATACTTATCAGAGCATCGTTGCGAGGGCCGCCGAGAATCTTCACTCGATAATCGAGGTTGGGAGGCTCGTTGAGGAGTACTCCGAGCCGCAGACGCCATACGTTGATGCGAGGGTGAGGGCTGGTGAGGCGGCGGCGATAGTCGAGGCTCCAAGGGGGATGCTTTATCGCCGCTACAGGATAGATGAGCTGGGCAGAATAGTTTACGCGAACATCATCCCGCCGACAACCCAGAACTACATGGCGATGGAGGAGGACATATTCAAGGTTGGGGATCTGATCGTGAAAGGGCCGCCGGAGACTGCGCAGCGGATTGTGGAGATGACGATAAGGAACTATGATCCATGCATCTCGTGCTCAGTCCACGTTATCAAGCTGAGGATAATCAATGAATGAGGGGTCTCCGATCTAGTTTTTATTCTCCCCGATACCATTCTCCACCGGGCACCTCATGAGAGCTTTGAGGATCTACGTTACTGGGATGGTTCAGGGCGTGGGATTCAGGCCCTTCGTCAAGAGAATAGCGAAGATCGCGGGCGTGAGGGGATATGTGAGAAATCTCGGCGGCGGCGAGGTCGAGATTGTCATCGAGTCGGAGGATGATCGCGTTAATGAGTTCCTCAGGCTGCTTCGGAGTAAGCATCCTCCGCCGGCCAAGCTCGAGGTCGTGAGGATCGAGGAGCTGGAGCCAGCGGGCTTCCAAGACTTCATGATTCTCGATAGCGGCAGTGAGAGAGTTATGGCCTCGGAGATTCCGCAGGACATTGCGGCATGCAATCACTGCTTGGAGGAGGTAGTGAACCCCGCGAGCAGGTGGTATAGGTACCCATTCAACAGCTGCGCCTGGTGCGGGCCCAGGTACTCGATGATCTACAGGCCGCCCTATGATCGGGAGAATACCGCGATGAGGGACTTCCCATTATGCGGCGAGTGCTTAAGCGAGTATAATGATCTCTGGAATGAGAGGAGATATCATGCTCAGGGGATAAGCTGCCCTAGATGCGGCCCCAAGCTATTCCTCCTAGATAGGAATCTGGAGAGAGTTGAGGTCGAAGATCCGCTGAGTGAGGCGGCGAGGCTCATCGATGAGGGGATGATCGTCGCGGTTAAGGGAATTGGCGGTTACCATATAGCCTGCCTCGCGAGCGATGATGATGTCGTGTCGGAGCTCAGGAGGAGGAAGAGAAGGCCTAGGAGACCTTTCGCGATAATGGCGCTCAACCTGGAGGTCGCGAGTAAGCTAGTCGAGATACCCGATGACTTGATCGAGCTGCTCTCCGGATTCATCAAGCCCATAATAATCCTCCCGAGGAGGGAGGGCTGCCCTGTCTCCGACTACGTGGCCCCATCGCTTCGTAGCCTCGGAATAATGCTCGCATATACTCCGCTCCATTACCTGCTCCTCATGGAGACCAGGGATAAGTTCCTCGTGATGACCAGCGGGAATGTTCACGGCGACCCGATGATAAGCGATGACTCGAGGCTAAGGGAGCTCACGAGCATAGCTGACTACATCTTAACCCATAATAGGAGGATAGTTCACAGAGTTGACGACTCTGTTGTTAGGCCGACACACGGCGGCCTCGTGATCCTACGATATGGGAGAGGTTATGCTCCGAGAATTCTCAAGCTCAGGCATAATCTCAGGAAGCCCGTAATAGCATTTGGAGGAGATCTCGAGACTAATGGCGCTGTTGGATTCGACGACAAGATAATTTTAGCCCCATACTCCGGGGATATGGATAACCCCAAGGTGCTCGAGGAGCATATCAGCAACCTAGAGTTCCTCGCGGAGTGCTATGGCCTGAAGGAGAGGAAGTCCATAATCGCAGCTGATCTTCATCCAGCCTATCATTCAAGGAAGGCCGCGGAGAAATACGCGTCCGGCAATGGGCTCGAGCTGAGGCTGGTTCAACATCATTTAGCTCACTTCGCCTCCGTCATGGCTGAGATGGGCCACGACCCAGAGGAGCCTGCTGTGGGCATAATGATCGACGGCGCGGGCTACGGGCTTGATGGAGCAATCTGGGGAGGCGAGATCTTGACATGGGCTGATGGAGCATTCAAGCGCGCCGGATTCCTAGAATACTCGCTTATGCCCGGCGGAGACCTGGCAGCTATCAGACCCGTCAGAATGCTCGCATCAATTCTCTCCAAGTTCATGGATTTAGATGAAGTTGAATTGTTCATTCGGAAGCGCGGCCTCCTAAGAGGGCTCAAGCATGGGGCCAAGGAGCTCAATGCTGTTCTATCCCAGATCAGGCAGAGAAGGGGGCCCATGACATCCAGCACCGGCAGGTTCTTGGACAGCGTTTCAGCCCTCCTAAACCTCTGCTTCGAGAGAACATATGAGGGTGAGCCGGCGATAATGCTGGAGGAGGCGTCCCATGGCGGAGAGCCGATAATTGAGAGCTTAGATAACTTCATCTCCGATAAGGGCGGCGCGCTCATCATAATGACCGGCGAGATCATGAGAGCCCTTGTGGAGAATCTTGACAACAACTCAAGACATGATCTAGCCTACACGGCGCAATACGTGCTGGGAGAATGCCTCGGGCTCGCCGCGGCCGAGAAAGCACGCGAGCTGGGTGTTAAAACTATATGCATCTCAGGTGGGGCCGCGGTCAACCGCATAATATTATCGGCGATAGAGCGCGCCTCGGGGCTCAGGATCCGAGCGAATGAGGCGATTCCACCTGGAGATGGTGGAACCGCCGTTGGTCAAGTTTATGCCGCCGGATATCTGGAGGCTGACTAAGATTCTACTCATTAGAGAGCTGACTCACTGAAGCTCTAGAATAGTTAAAGCCTTAAGGCGGATAGCCTCCAACAAATCGGGAGCGATGTGCGGGATCATAGGGTGCGCGCTGAGCGCTGGAAAAGCCGCGCCCATGCTCCACAGGGGGCTGAAAAGACTCGAGTATAGGGGATACGACTCGGCTGGAATCGCAACAATCCATGAAGGGGCGATCCACCTCAAGAAGGACTCCGGGAAAATCGATGAAATACATGCTAGGCTGAACCTCGATGATCTACCCGGATCGATCGGGGTAGCTCATACTAGGTGGGCGACTCATGGAGCGCCGAGCCAGGTTAATGCTCACCCTCATCTCGACTGCAACGGCATTGTGGCCATCGTCCATAATGGCGTGATAGAGAACTTCCTCGAGCTCAAGGAGGAGCTAATTGACAGGAGGCACGTTTTCAGATCCAAGACCGACACCGAGGTTATCGCGCACCTCATAGAGGAGAACTTGAAGCTCGGCAAGAGCTTGCTTGAGGCGACTATGGCCGCCGTTAGGAGGCTTAAAGGGAGCTACGCCCTCGCGATTATATCGCCCAAGGAACCTGACAAGATAGTTTTCGCAAGAAATGAGTCGCCGCTCGTAATCGGACTCGGAGATGGCGTGAACTTCATCGCGAGCGATGTCGCGGCCTTTATAGAGCATACTCGTAGAGCGATATTCCTAGATAATGGCGAGGCCGGGTACATAACGCCCTCCGAGGCCAGGGTATTCAAGATCGACTCCGGCGTTGAGGTCGAGAAGAGGATAATTGAGCTGAGCTGGACGATAGAAGAGGCGGAGAAGTCCGGGTATCCTCACTTCACCTTGAAGGAGATATATGAGCAGCCTCAGACAATAAGGGAGGCTCTTAAGGCGCAGGAGAAGTACCTGGAGCTCCTAACGGAGTTCCTAGATAAGGGTAAGGATGTATTCCTCCTCGCCGCCGGGACCTCGTATAACGCATGCGTGGCCGCGTCTTACATGTTCTCGAAGATTGCCAGGCTCACCACGATCCCCGTAATAGCATCAGAGTTCATCGAGAATTATGGGAAATCAATCAGCATTGACGCCATAATATTGGCGGTGAGCCAGTCTGGGGAGACCGCGGACGTCTTGACAGCTGTGGATTACGCGAGGATGACCGCCGCGACCATACTCGCCGTCACGAACGTCGTTGGCTCCACCCTGACGAGAATATCGAGAGCATACGTGCTCCAGAACTCCGGCCCGGAGATCGGGGTCGCCGCCACAAAGACCTTCACGGCTCAGCTAACAGTCCTGGCGCAGCTGGCCCTCCGCCTAGCTAGGAGAAGGGGGAAGCTCGCTCAATACGAGATAGATGAGCTTAATGATGAGCTTAGAAAGCTTCCAGACCTCGTCGAGAAGACCTTAAAGATCTCGGATGAGCCGGTGAGGGAACTGGCAAAGGAGCTCGCGAGCGCGCGGAGCATATTCTTCCTCGGAAGGGGGATAAGCTACGCGACCGCGCTTGAGGCGAGGCTCAAGGTCATGGAGCTCAGCTACATACCATGCATAGCATATCCCGCCGGGGAGAGCAAGCATGGGCCGATAAGCGTGATCGAGAATGGCTACCCGGTATTCTTCATCGCCCCACATGACTCCACCCGAAAGCACATACTCGGAAACATCATGGAGATGAAGGCTAGAGGCGCGAGGATATACTGTGTCGGAACGGAGGGCGATAATGAGCTGAAGGAGAACTCGGATTGGTGGCTCGGCCTCCCGAGGGTGCACGAGATCCTGAGCCCGATAATATACGTCATCCCATTCCAGTTCTTAGCATATTACTTGGCGTTGGAGAGGGGGCTGGATCCCGACAAGCCCCGAAACCTCGCTAAAAGCGTGACGGTGCTCTAACACCGGAGACGAAAGATAATTATGATGCTTGCCATTACGTAGAGGTGGTTAGGAAGCATGGTGGAACTCATACCTCATGAGAAGTTCGAGGGGGTCTACTGGATAAAAGATGAGGAGAAAGTGCTCGCCACGAGGAACCTTGTTCCAGGAGTTCAGGTCTATGGCGAGAAGCTTTACAGGATAAGGGGCGAGGAGTATCGGAGCTGGATACCATATCGGAGCAAGCTGGCCGCGGCCATAATGAAGGGCATGGAGAACATGTTCATCAAGCCCGGCTCGAGAGTTCTATACCTCGGAACGGCCACCGGGACGACGTCGAGCCACGTCTCTGACATAATAGGCGAGAGAGGTGTGCTATATGGAGTTGAGTTCGCCGCCAGGGTCATGATACAGTTTAAGCGAAACGTCTCAGATAAGAGGATGAACGTCACCCCTATCTTCGGAGATGCTAGAAAACCGGAGGCCTACGCGCCGATCGTTGGAGAGGTGGATGTCATCTACTGCGACGTGGCGCAGCCGGAGCAGGCGAAGCTATTCTCAGACAATGCGAGGTTGATGCTCAGGAGCGGCGGCCACGGCTACCTAGCCGTCAAGGCGAGAAGCATAGACAGCGTCCAGGAGCCCGAGGTGATCTACAAGAGGGAGGTCGAGGTGCTCGAGAAAAACGGGCTCAAGCCCATCGAGGTGATCTCCCTCGAGCCGTATGAGCGCGACCACGTCATGGTAGTCCTAGAGTACCGCTAGGAAGAAAGGCTCCTCAGATACCGGTCAATCTCCCTGGCAGCCTTTATTCCATCAGCTGATGCTATGCTGTAAAGCGAGGGGCCTCTAACGGCGTCTCCGCCCGCGAATACCCCGCGCCTGCTAGTCTCTAATCTCTCATTAACCTTTATCCTTCCATCCTCCATAACCTCTATTCCATCTTTTTCCAAGAGCCATCTTGTTGAGGGAGCTTCACCTGTCGCGAATATCGCGTGATCGGCCTCGACCTCGAACTCGGAGCCCTCTACCGGTATGGGCATTCTCCTGCCATCCGGCCCCGGCTCCCCAAGCATCATCCTGATGCATCTTATTTTTCGGAGCCGCCTATCGCCTATCAGCTCTATGGGCTGCGTGAGAAACATTATCTCTATTCCCTCGTTAATTGCCTCCTCGACCTCCTCCTTCCTAGCGGGCATCTCCTCCGCGCTTCTCCGATACATTATCTTGACCGAGTCTGCTCCCAGCCTCAACGCTGTTCGAGCCGCATCCATCGCCACATTACCTCCGCCGATAACCCAGACTTTGCCCGAGATGGAATTGATGACGCCCGCCTTGACAAGCTTCAGGAACTCCAACGCAGCGTGAACACCATCCAGCTCGCTCCCCTTTATCCGAGGAACATTGGACTCGCCCGCGCCCACCGCTATAAAAACCGCCTCATACCCTTCCTTGAAAAGATCATCAATGGTCATGTCTCGGCCGAGCTTTACTTCCAGCCCAAACTCCACCCCAAGCATGCTCAATATCCCAACCTCTTTCTCAACGATGTGTGAGGGTAATCTAAACTCTGGTATCGCGTCAATGAGCCTGCCCCCAGGCTTCTTCCCGGCCTCGAAGATCGTAACATCGTGGCCCATGAGCCTCAGGTGATATGCCGCGGTAATCCCCGCGGGGCCGGAGCCTATTATCGCAACCTTAAACCCGGAGCGCGGCCTAGGCTTAGGTAGGTTATCCCCCATTGACACCGCGTCTGCGACTGCGCGCTTAACCATCCTAATCCTAACGGGGTTCCCGAATACTTGATTAAGAGTGCAGGCAGTCTCGCAGAAGCCAATACATATTCTACCGCAGATTCCGAGAGTCGGATATATGGTCAGGGATATCTTATACGCCACATCATGCTTGCCGCTTGCCGCAGCCTTCAAAAATGCTGGAACCGGAAACTTCACGGGGCACGCGTTAACGCATCTGGGGATTCTGCACCTAAGACACCTGTCCGCCTCGAGCTCAGCGCTTCTCAAATCGATCGCCGAGATAACTTCATGGAAGCCTCTCCGATTCTCCGCTCTTTCAACGATTATTTTAGGCTCGAAAACTCCGTGAAGCTCATTGCCCTCCTCTCTCAAGAGCTTGACCAGAATCTCAAAGAATTGCTTACGCTCATCGGGCCTGAGCACCTCGATCGAGATGCTCGCAAGTGCCTCAAGATTCTCTCTCGTAAGAGCTCGGAGCTCAAGGTCGAGAGGAAGCTCAGCCCTCCGAAGAATCTCTTCAAGCTTACCACGAGATTCTAAGAATGGAGGTGGGCCCTCGAGAAAGAGTAGCTCCGAGAGCTTCATAGCGCGCCTTGCCAAGGCTTTTTTCCTAAAGATCTTCCTAAATTTCTTTTCCCAAAATTCCTGCCGAAAAGATTAGGAAGCACTAGCATCTCCTCTCGCCGGGCTCATTCAAAGATTAATAAGGACTGTCCAGATGCCCCTCACCACCCTCTTTTCCCCCTTCAATCTTATAACCTTACTAGCTAGATTGAAAATTCTGCTCGTTCTGCTATGACCAAACTAGGTCACGCTTTAAATAGAGGTCTCAAGAATGGCTTGCGGAAAAGGGGTCGGAAGGGAGGCTAAGGGTGCTCGGGATGCCTCATTGGGGCTACTCGGTTAAGGAGCTGGATGAGGCGAGAACGGTCAAGGCTAGCTTGAGGGAGATTGATGTATCTCCTAAGTGGTCTAGGGAGGTTTGTAGGGCGATCATAGGATTGACGATACCAGAGGCTAGGAAGCTAATGGAGGATGTTATAGCTATGAGGAGGATGATACCCTACCGCAGGTACAAGAAGAATAGAGCTCATCATAGCGAGACCAGGGGGGCTGGAGGATACCCCGTGAAGGTCGCCAAGCACATGCTCAAACTTCTGGAGAGCTTGGAGGCTAATGCCGACTTCAAGGGCCTTGACCCGGATGAGGTCGTCATAGTCCACGCGGCCGCTCATAAGGCTAGGAGGATTAGCAAGTTCATGCCCAGGGCTTTCGGGAGGGCCACGCCCTACGATAAGCAGCTAGTTCATATTGAGGTGATAGGAGAGGTGAGGCGCTGAGATGTCGGCGATCAAGAATATCTTATCCAGCAAGATAAAGAAGGCCGAGATCCACGAGTATCTGGCTGAGAAGCTGAAAGATGCCGGCTTCGGGGGGGTCGATATAACATTCACGCCGATGGGAACTAGGGTCACGATCTACGCTATGAGGCCGGGCAGGGTTATCGGGCCTAGGGGGAGGACGATTAGGGAGATAACCGAGGAGCTCGAGAAGAGGTTCGGCGTTGAGAACCCGAATGTCACGGTCGCCGAGATAGAGGTTCCGGAGCTGAATCCGCAGGTCATGGCCTACAGGATTGCCCAGGCGATGGAGAGAGGTGTAAGGCATAGGAGAGTGGCCTTCTGGGCTTTGAGGAGGATCATGGAGGCCGGAGCCCGGGGAGTTGAGATCGAGATAAGCGGTAAGCTGACCTCGGCCAGACATAGAACTGAGAAGTACACGGCCGGGATAATGCCGAAGTCCGGCGACCCAGCGCTCAAGTACATCAAGGTTGGTAAGGCGACGATACTACTGAAGCCGGGAATATATGGGATAAAGGTGAAGATCTATCCGCCTGATGCGCCGATGCCCGAGGAGATAAGGGTGGTGGCGCGGGAGCCGGGCGAGATGGAGGTGGTCGAGTTTGGTGAGAGAGGTGAGGGAGCTGAGGGAAAAGAGTAGCGAGGAGCTGATAAGCGAGCTCGATAGGCTCCGGGCGGAGCTCGCGCTAATCAGGAGCAAAACGACCGCTGGCGGCGGATTGGAGAAAACAGCCCAGATAAGAAACGTGAGGAGGAGAATCGCGAGAATATTGACGATGCTCAGGGAGAGGGGGATAAAGCTCTAGGACCCCAATCATTTTACTTGAGCCTCTCCAAGACTATTGCTGGGCAGACTCTCTTGACACCCTCCCTGGACTCGAGCCTCCTGATGAAGCTCGAGAGCTCTTGGGAGCTCTTAAACCAGCACTCCGCCACGAGCATGTGATCTCCGCTCGTCAGATAGAGCCTCACTGCCTCCTCCCGCTTCTTTAATTCATCCATTACCGAGAGTAGGTGCTCCGGATCCACGTCCAAGCCTATGATCGCCACAACCTCGTAGCCCAGCTTCCTAGGATCCACCTCTATCGTGTATCTACTAATGATTCCAAGATTCTCGAGACGCTTAACCCTCTTCCTCACCGCCGCCTCCGATACATTCAGCGCCCTCGCGATCTCGACGTAGGACATCCTTGCATTTTCCATCAACATCTTTAGGAGTTCCTGGTCCGATATTCGAACCATAAAATTTATGATTTCGGCCATAATATATACGCAACGTGGAATGAGGTGGTGAAAAATGGAGCGTCCAAGCATTCCGTTATTGGGTGAAAAGGTTCCGAGCTTCGAAGCTCAGACGACTCATGGCGTGATAAGATTCCCGGACGACTATAAGGGCAAGTGGGTAGTATTGTTCTCGCATCCAGCCGATTTCACGCCTGTTTGCACGACGGAATTCGTTGCGTTCCAGAAGAGATATGAAGAGTTCAAGAGGCTAAACTGCGAGCTCATAGGCCTCAGCATAGACCAAGTATTCTCTCATATCAAATGGGTCGAGTGGATCGGGGAGAAGCTCGGCGTCGAGATCAAGTTCCCGATAATCGCCGACGATCAGGGGAAGATAGCCTGCATGCTGGGTATGATACATCCTGGGAAGGGAACCAACACCGTTAGAGCTGTATTCGTAATCGATCCCGAGGGCATCGTGAGGGCGATACTATATTATCCGCAGGAGATAGGCCGAAACATGGACGAGATACTGAGGATCGTCAAGGCACTCCAGATCTCGGATGAGAAGAAGGTCGCCATGCCGGCCAACTGGCCGAATAACGAGCTGATCGGGGATAAGGTGATAATCCCGCCGCCGCGCGACGAGAAGACCGCCAAGGAGAGGCTCGAAAAAGCGAGGGCCAAGGAGATCGAGTGCTATGACTGGTGGTTCTGCTACAAGAAGCTTTAAATCTCATCGAAGCCGGTGATCGGCTATGTCGTCCAAGGAGCTTCTCGATTTGCTGAATGCGGCCATCGCCAGGGAGCTCCAAGTCTCGATACAATACATGTGGCAGCACGTCCAGTGGAAAGGAGTCAAGGGATTCGCGGTGAGCGATGAGCTGAAAAAGATCGCGATAACCGAGATGAAGCACGCCGAGATGATAGCTGAGAGGCTGAACTACCTCGGAGGCACCCCGACGACCCAGCCCGATCCCATAAACGTCGGGGAGACCCTCAAGGAGATGATCGAGCAGGACGTTAAGGATGAGGAGAAGGCGATAAAGCTCTATAAGCAGATAATTCAGAAAGCCCGGGACTTAGCGACATGACAACTGCAACGCTCTTCGAGAAGATACTCGCGGATGAGGAGGAGCACCACGATTTCTTCACAAGCCTCCTCGAGGAAATCTAATGGCAACGCCTCAGAGGTTGAACTCGATGTTAAGGCTGAAAAGGTTCCGGCAGGAGAATACTGCAGCTTGTGTGGGCTCTGAGGAGCCGGCAACCCCCTATTCTTTCCCCACGCCAATTCTTCCCCATTTTATGCGAGATTCTGCGATTGGAGAGTGTTTGAAAAATGGCTTCGAGAGTCTTATCTCAGGAGATTGAGCCCGGATTTCACCTGCTGAGAGTTGATGATGTGGATGTCGAGTATTTCGAGGGCATCTGGAGCATACCGGAGAAGGTGACCTATAACGCGTATCTGCTCGTGGGGGATGGCGGCGCGGTTCTCTTCGACGGCTGGAAGGGCATCTACGCCGACGACCTGATTGAGGTGATTAGGGGGATCGTGGACCTGAAAGATATAACGCATGTGATAGTTCATCACGCTGAGCCGGATCACTCAGGCTCCCTCTCGAAAGTTCTCGAGGCAAACGGGTTTAGGGCGGAGGTCGTGGCCCATCCCATGGCCAAGCCCATGATCGAGGCATTCTACAGGATAGCTCCGAGATTTAGGCTCGTGAAGGATGGGGAGGAGCTCGCGTTGGCGGGCGAGAAGATCAAGATAATTTATACGCCATGGCTCCACTGGCCCGAGACCATAATGAGCTACCTCCCAGACCGGAGGGCGCTGATAACGTGTGATGCCTTTGGAGGATATTCTACCCCTAGAGCGATATTCGATGATGATGAAGGGGTCGTGAAGGAGTACCTGCCCAGCGTCAGGAAATACGTCGCGAACATAATAGGGTTTTACAGGCAGCACATAACCCGGAACATAGAGAAAATTCAGAGCCTCAATCTGAGCATAGGGATACTCGCGCCAGCTCATGGGCTCATCTGGAGAAGGAATCCGCAGCTGATCATCGATTACTACAGGAGCTTGGCTGAGGGCCGCCCCGATGGCAATAAGATCCTTATCATCTCCGGCTCCATGTATCGCTTGCTGGAGAAGGCCGCGGCAATCGCGGCGGATGAGGTTGAGAGGCTGGGAGGCAGAGCGATCTTCTACCGGTTCAACGACTCGAGCCAGCCGCCGTTCTCGGAGATACTGAGCGACGCTATGGACTCGAGGGCAATAATCATCGCCGCGACGACGTATGAGGCTGGAGTTTATCCGCCGCTTGAGCACCTGGTGGATCTAATCTCTAGGAAGATTCCGCAAAAGCCCGTGCTCGTGATAGGGTCGTATGGCTGGGGCCCCGCCGCCGCGAGAAAGATCTCTGAGAAGCTTGCGAGCGCCGGCTTCAAGATCATCGACAAGATAGAATTCCAAGGCTCCGCGAGCGAGGAGGATATCCGGAGAATTAGAGAAGGGGTGAAAATGCTTCTCGAATCATCTTGAGGGCTAGGCTTTGTGCCCCGCCCGCGAATACTCTAGGCTACTGGTTTTACGGGGCGTAGAGGAGTGCCTGATACTCGAGAGATTGAACAGGTTTACGATCAGGGTGAAGATTGATGATCAGGAGGATCTCGTATTCCTGCAGAATACCGGGAGACTTCTGGAGTACATCGTGCGAGGGAGGAGGGGGTTCTGCGCGCCGACCGCGAGGCCGGAGAAGCTTCGGAGAAGGCTCTTCGCGATCCCCGAGGACGGGCTCGCCGCTGTAGTAGATACGTACCTCCAGTCGAGAGCTTTCGAGGAGGCGGTTAATCGAGGTCTCATCCCATGGCTCGAGGGCTATCAGATCTCGAGAAGAAATATCCCACTCGCTGGGGCGAGAATAGACTACTTGATGTCACGCGAGGGCGCGGACTTGATCCTGGAGCTCAAGAGCGCGGCTCTCAGGCTTGGCGATTACGCCTCTTATCCCGACTGCCCATCCACGAGAGCGGTAAAACAGGTGGGGGAGATGATGGGGCTGGTCGAGCGCGGCGCACGGGCTATCATCGCCTTCATCGCGGCCATACCTAATATCAGGGGCTTCAAGCTCAACTACGAGGCGGATCCAGCGTTATGCAGTCTAATAGCGAGAGCACATGCGGCCGGGCTCGAGGTCAGAGGAGTTCAGATGGCCTATGAGCCTGAGAGCTCCTCGATAATCCTCCTAAACCCCGATCTCGCGATCGAGATTTAAGCTGCCTGAGCATACTCTCCGCGATGAAGATTAGGACGCTGACCCCGAGAAATCTGCCGAGGCATGAGCTTCTGGGCCTCAGGGCCAAAGCTATGCCCCTGAGGGTGGGCCTCGCGCACGCCGGCGAGATCATCGGGGAGACCAGGAATATGCTGAGAATGCTGAGAGATGATGGCAGGATCGTGAGCCTGCCGAAGAACGCTTACAGGTTTATATTCGAGTTACCCTCGGGGGAGAAAGTTCTGGTAGATGGAAGGATTCTGGTCGGCAGGCCGGAGGAGAGGTTGAAGAGGAGGCTGAGGAGGTGGTAGGAGTCTGGAAACGTTATTTAGGAGGCTGCTCCGAGTCAGCCCCAGCACCGGCGCTATGGAGGATAGGGTGATACGAGCATGCCCGCGAGGAACATAGGGATACCGGTTAAGCCCCCGGAGAGGGAGTGCGATGACCCGAAATGCCCATTCCACGGCCACCTTAAGATTAGGGGAATCATTCTCACGGGGGTCATCCACAAGAAGAGGATGGCGAAGACCGTGATAGTCAGGAGGGAATATCTTCACTATGTTAGGAAGTATAAGCGCTATGAGCGGCGGAGGAGCAATATACCAGCCCATCTCCCGCCGTGCATGGACGTTAAGGAAGGGGATAGGGTGAGAATCGCGGAGTGCAGGCCGCTCAGCAAGACCGTCCATTTCGTGGTAATCGAGAAGCTCGAGGGAAAGTGATCCTTAAAAGCCCCCGAGATCTTGGAGGAGGAGGTGCGGCATGTCAAAGAGGAGCAGGGCCGTAGCAGCCGTGGGGATTCTCGAGAGAAGGCCCGACATACCTAGAACCATTAACGTGGGCTCGCTCATCCCATGCGCCGATAACTCCGGCGCCCAGCTTCTCAAGATAATACAGGTGCATGGCATCAAGACTAGGAGGAGAAGGCATCCATGCGCGGCCGTTGGAGACTTGGTATCCGTTACCGTGAAGAAGGGGCCGATAGATCTGAGGAAGAAGCCAATGCATGCCGTGATAATAAGGCAGAAGAAGCCCTACAGGAGACCCGATGGAACTTGGATAATGTTTGAGGATACCGCGGCGGTTTTAGTCACGCCCGAGGGCGATCTCAAGGCGACGGAGATCAAGGGGCCCGTGGCGAGGGAGGCTGCGGAGCGCTGGCCCAGAATAGCCAACGCCGCAAGCATAATAATCTAGATACGCGCCTCAATTTCGCGTGAAAATTTGAAGTATTATTGCAACAGGATGCTGTTTTAATTTTTGCGAAGTGCTCCCCAAAAAACTTTTGCAACAGCTGATTACTCCTTCTTCGCGCCAGATTTGTCTGATGAGAGGGGGCGGATCACGACTAGCTTAAGTGCGTTAAATGGGCATGTTTTAACACATTCCAAGCACGTGGTGCAGCTCATCTGATCAGCTCTGCGATCCTCATGAATCTCGAGCTTCAGCGGGCAGGCTTCGACACAAGCATTGCACTTTTTACATTCATGGGATGCCTTTATTCTCGTTAATTTGAGAGGGCTTAGAAGCGTTTGGAGCGCGCCCAATGGGCATAGGCCATTGCACCATGCGCGCGCCTTGATCAGCGTAATGGTGGCCGTGAAGATAGCTGCCCCCCACAGTATGCCCCATATATCCAATATCCCGCTTAGCGCCGAGATTATGAGCCTGCTTACGATGCCGATGGGGCATATGATGCAGAATACGGGGAATCCCATGATCCATGATGCGAGTAGGATGAGGGCTAGGCTCACCGAGAATGCGGGGATGTATAGGCGGCCGTTACCCCCCGCACCTTTACTGCCCAGGAGGCGGAGCACTATGCTCATGGGGCAGATCCAGCCGCAGAAGAATCTCCCTAAGAGCAGTATTGCCATCAATACCGCGGCCACGCCTATGATTATCGCGCAGGATGATGCCCCAGCGAGCCCGGGGCGCTGGAGAAAGCCGAGCGGGCACAGGAAAGTTACGCCCCCGGCTGATAGCGAGCAATATGCTCCTCTCGCTATGCCCGATAGGTTCAGCGCTAGATAAATGGCGATTGCAATCGCGATTATGAGCAGGTTTATCTTGATGAGCCTCTTCGCCAGCGATACCTCACCTCCCCATCCGGCACGAGGACTAGAGCCTTTGGATCAGCTGGACACGCGTATACGCACCGCCCACATCCCACGCATCTATCGAGGTGGAAGATCGGGATTCTACCCTCCGGAGTTATTGCGCCTGGCACTGGGCATACCTCGGCGCAGACGAGGCATGTTCCTCCGAGGAAGGCGATGCAGAGCCTTGGACTCCATTTTACGGACCCGAGCTTTATCTCATCCGGCTCGACCCACTTCAGGGCGCCCGTGGGGCAGGACCTGATACATGGCAACTTATTCTCGCATTTTCCATAAAGAGCCTCACATGGAGCTCTAAGCGGATTGACTTTAGGGGTTCCTATTAGCGGCGGGCCATCTGGAAGCCCGCATGGCTCCAGCGTCCCTCGCCCATCCCTGAAGCAGGCCTCGATGCATGCTCCACATCGAACGCAGATCTCTAGGAAGCGCTCCTCCTCGATTGCGCCCGGGGGCCGCACAACCCTCCTGCTCGGCAAGGCTGCTATTGATACCCCTGCGAGGGGCACGAGGAGAGCTCCCAGCATCGCCCTGAGAAGGCTCCTCCGGCTGATCAACCCGGCTCCCTTCTAATCAGTTCTATTCTCGATATGTCGTTCGTGCCCACGCCGAGCTCCGCCGCCAGCCTTATGTGCGGAACATTCATCGCGGCTCTGAGTGGATCCGCGTGCCCCTCGAGCTTGAATAGGTACTCCGCGGCCACGAGATCCAATGCCACTGGATCCCTGCTCGCCAATACCGCGTTTCCCGGGACCATCTTGCCCATCCCGGGGCCGCTGACCGTCATGACCTCGATCGCGTCCACTATCGCCAGATCCGGCTTGAACGCTGTGTTGAGGTCGGCTATGCACTGATCCAATCCGAGAACGTGAAACATTCCCTTCTGATCATCCGGCATTATGCCCATCATGTTCTTCAGCGAGATCGTGACTACTGCTTGCGAATGCCTCTTGAGCTTTGGCACGCTTATTATGACGTCGGCATCGAGCGCTTGCTTGAAGACTGAAACCTCCTGAAGAACCCTCCCCCTAATCTTAGTCTTGACAGCCCTATCCTCCTTATCTAGATCTATCAGGCGGACGCCCAGCTCCCTGGCAACCTCTCTTACCCCAACTCTATCAAAGTTGCTCGATGTATCGTAGCCGCGAACGGCGCTCTCGGCTACGATTATGTCCGCCGGGTCGGCCTCTTTAACCAGCTCTATCACCGCGCCCAATATCTCGGGCGATGTTACCGCCTCCACCCTGTTAAACCCGACATTAGGCTTGATTAGGACCCTAGATCCCGGCTTCACGACCCCCTCGATGCCACCTATGATCTCTACCGCGGCCCTCACCATCTCACGAGCATCTCGACCCCTGACAAAGGATACTAGAGACCTCTCGCCATCGGCGCGCAAAGTGTTTCTACTCTCTTTCTCGAAGACTGCTTGCTCCCAAGGACTAAACCATCCAAGCGAATACCCCAGCGCTCCCAAGCCCAGAGATGCTAAAGCCAATCCTCCCGCTAGCTTGATGAAAATCCTCCTGGAAAGATTAAGCCGCATTACCAATCCGAAGTCATGGCCACCATTAATAAAGATTGTGGAACACGCTGCCGCGATGCTTCATCTTCAAGCCCATTACCTCCTCGGTAGTTTCACGAGAATACCTCCGCGCAAGGACGATGTTCCCGGCTCCGCTCTACCGCTAGCGCGGTTTGGCGGTCTAAGCTCTGGCCGCGAAAAAGTCTATCACGATGTGGTTCCTCGTCCTCGAGTAGCTCTTGACCTTCCTCCACAATAGCAATCGCGCGTGAAACCCGTGGCTCGCGGCGGTTTCCAGCAACTCTTTCACGAGGTTCTCTTCGCCGCCTCTTCTAGCGAGCTCGTGGAAGTGAATTATTCCGCCCTCCGGCTTCAGAGCTGATAGCGCCGCGCGGAGCGCCTCGATCGTGCCCCCGAAATACCCCATAATGACCCTATCGGCGGCGCCGCTAAGCATTCTCGGCGCGATCTCCCTGCAATCACCCAGAATCGCCTCAACCCTATCGCCCACATCATTCAGGCGCACGTTCTCCAGGAGATATCTATGCGCGAGCGGGTTTATCTCGATGGCATAGATCTTTTCGGGCTCTCCGAGAACCGCTACCGGTATCGCGAATTGCCCCACGCCAGCGAACATGTCCACAACGACCTCGCCCTCGCCCGTCAATCCAGCCACCCTCAATCTCTCGAAGCTGTTGCCGAGGCAGAACATCAGCTGCGTGAGATCTAGCTTGAAGATGCAGCCATATTCGCGGTGCGTTATCTCTCGGATGGGGTCGCCTGCTATCAGCTCGAGGCGGGGCCTTCTTTCAACACCCTCAACGCCCCGCACAAGATACACGGCTCGAGCATTATAGAATCTGAGGATGAGCTCGCCTATCTCGTGCTTCAGCCCCTCAATCTCCTCCCTCAGCCTGACGAGGGCCACCTTATCGATTAACTTCGCATGGGATGGGAGGTGCTCGATGGGAGCCTCCCGAATGCTCTCTGCCAAGTAATCCCTCAGCCTCACGCCAAGGCCTATTACATATTTGGCTGGATTAGACTATTACCGCCTCCTTGGAAAATATTTATGAAGAGTATTGGCTTCTTCCAGCGGGGAGGTGCGGTCATGCCGCCGAAGAAGCCGAGCTTGAGCCAGCTTGAGAAGAAGGCCGCGAGAGCGCGGGAGGGCGGAGCAGCCGCCGGCTCCAAGGTTAAGGAGAAGGCTGTTGCCAGCGTGATCCCACCGCCGACCGATGAGGTTCTAGAATTCCTGAGGGATCAACCATACGTGACACCTAATCTTCTTGCTGAGAAGTTTGGGGTAAGGATCTCGATCGCCAGGCAGGTTCTCCGCGATCTCGCCGGAAAAGGCTATGTTAAGCTGATCGTAGGGGATAGGAGGCTTAAGATCTACGCGCCGGTGAAGGAGGCGCTCGCCGAGGTCAAGGTGAAGAAGCCTAAAAAGAAGTGAGCTCTAGGCCTTCCTAATCATTATTCTCGCTCCCACTCGGATATCCCTGAGCCTCTCATAGTCGGCTTGATATCTGCCTATCCTAGTCATTTGAGCCGGTGGAGTGGCCTCGGCGAAGGCTAGCGCCACGCAGCTTCCCGGAGGCCAGTAGAGGATGTCGCCCGCGCTCACGCGGCTCACCGGCTTCTCAGCCCCCCTCTCAAGCGGAGCCTGAAAGTATATCGCGTAATCCCATTTGGCGATCGCGCCACTTATCGGAAGCATCCTGACGAGGGCGTTTACTGTTAGCGGAGCGTGAAACCTGATCAGCTCTCCATCGAGCTCTCCAAGCCCCTCTATCTCGATCTTTATGGGGATTCTCGCGAGAGACATCTTTCATTAGACCCGTAATGCTGGCCTGGCTTAAGCTTAGCTTTTCACCGCGGCTAGGACGTACTCGACGAATATCGGCTCGGGTAATGCTCCCTCGAAGCTGACCCTATCGTTGATCACGATCTTCGGCACTGCCATGACCTGGTATTTGTGGGCGAGGTGGGGGAACTCGAGGATCTCGATCATGTCCGAGGTGATGTTCGCGTTCTCTATGGCCATTTGATGAGCTGTTTTAACGGCTATTGGGCAGTAGGGGCAAGTCGGCGTAACGAAGACCTGTATGTGAATGGGGCGATCTATCTGCCTAATTTTCTCCCTGAGGCTTGCAGGAAGGCTTGAAGAGCCCCTCGAGACCTGGATGATGTCATCGATGAGCGTGGTGAACTCGTATCCGCTCGGGATACCGAAGAACCTGACACCATATTCTTTCTCGCCGAAGAGCAGCAGGGCAGGTATCTTATCCACTTTAAGCCTCTCGGCTAGGCTCCTGTCCGACTGGAAGTCGTGGACCTCGACGCTTATCCTATCATCTAGCTCCGCTATCTCCTCTGCGAGACCCCTGACTTCAGCGCAGTACTCGCACTCGAACTCCTGCGTGAAGACGATGAGCCTAACCCTGCCCGAGAGCTCCTTCTCGAACTTGGATTTGAGGTACCTTCTCTCCCTCTCGCCGAGGATGGCCATGAAATAAGCAGTATACGCGCATAATGTAAGTCTTCCGATTACCGGGTCTCGATCGCTTATAAGCCTGCTAACATTATCATATACTTGGTTATGGAGGGGGCTGGCAAACCCGAAGAAAAGCAGATTATGAGAACGGGGATAGTCCTTACAGGCGCATACGCGAATAGGGTTAGGAGGGTTCTCTTCGCCCAGCTCTCCCAGAAAGTAAAGTCCGGCGAGGTTGATGTTAAGGAGGTCGCGAGGGCGGCGGGCGAGCTCAACACGGTGCTCTACGAGGCCTTCGTCAAATACCTCGCTCTATCTAAGGGCGATCTGGTCAGAATAGAGGCCCCATATACCGTATCAGAGGGAAGGATAATCTGGGACTACTCGAGCCTCAGAGTTAGGGCTTTCAGGGAGATAGGGGAGGGCGTTGTTAAGAAAGCCGTGGAGGAGGCTCTTAAGCTCAGGGAGGAGCAGGAAGCCATGGGCGAGGCTACAAGGTCCTAGTAATCGTTATTCTTCTTATGAGGTCGGCGACATCCTCAGCCCTATCCGACGCGTTCTCGATACTCTCCACAGCCTCCTTCACCATCAGGACGTCGCTGAGCTTCCCCGATGAGCCGCCCCAAATCAGCACATCGCTTATCAGGTCGTGTCTGAACTCATCTATCTCCTCCTTTCGCTCGACTAGGTCTGCGAGACCCAGCGCGTCCTTTGACCCGTCTATCAGCGCGCTGAGAGCATCTTCCAGCCTCTCGACGATCTCCATCATGAGATTCGCGAGGCCATTGAGCTTCCTTCTAACGGGCTCGGGCACATTCCTCGAGTCCGTGTATAGGAGCTTCCGGGAAGCCGATTTCAGGTCAGCCGCTATATCGTCGATCGCTAGGACTAGGCCTATTATGTCTTCGCGGTCTATCGGGTGGAACGGCCCCCTCGAGACCTCCGAGAGTATTTTCTCCTTCTCCTCATCCGCCTCCCTCTCGAGCTTGAAGATCAGCTGATACTTGCTGGAATATTCCTCGGGCCTGCAATCGGAGTATAGGGCGATATATTCCTTGAATGTTTTCGTGAGCTCCATGACCTTGTTGAAGTGTAGCTTGGAGAGCTTCAGCATCTCCCGCTCCCTTTTTCTGCCAATCCAGATCATCGGATGGCCTTTTAAACGCCAAAACCACCTCCTCTGAAACCCTCCGTCATAGACTATAATTAAACTTTTGGTTTGAGTATGGGGCCTGTAATTGG
Organism: Candidatus Wolframiiraptor sinensis; assembly: GCA_023268255.1. Classification (GTDB taxonomy): domain Archaea; phylum Thermoproteota; class Nitrososphaeria_A; order Caldarchaeales; family Wolframiiraptoraceae; genus Wolframiiraptor; species Wolframiiraptor sinensis. Next base: position 183,529 of record JALNJX010000001.1, on the reverse strand, counting down.
AGCGATTAGCGTGTAGAGAATGTAGCTCGCGAGCGCTGTCACCGTGACGGTTCCTATCCAGGCCATGAAGAGCTTTAGAACAGTTCTCTTGTTCACGCCGGCGGACCTGTACATCGCGAGGCCAACTCCTATCACCGCGCCAACCCCCGCGAGCGACGTCGAGATCGGTATCCCGTATCCGAGTAGGAAATATGGTATCGTCGTGAACATGTGAACTATGAAAGCGTTTGAGAGCTCGGCCGCGAAGCCCGAGATCGGTCCAGCCTGGTTATCTTGAAGGCCACGGTTCCTATGACCCTAGCTCCTAGGAGGAATCCTCCAGCTGCCACCCCGATGCTTCCCAGCGCAGCGAGGATGAGCATTACATTCTGCTCCGGCATCCCCCCGAAGACTATCTGGCTGACCGTCACATAGACGTCCGTCGCGTTCGCTATGTCGTTGGTGCCGAAGGCGTATGCGGAGTAGCAGAGAGTCGCTATGAGTAGAGCTGGCATAAGCCTTGTTGCCATCAAGCTATATCCCTTAACCGCGCGTGCGATAAGCTTGTAGACGAGGTAGGCCATGAGCAGCGCTAGAAGGGGGGATGCTATCCAGCTCGCGATTATGTTGTACATGAGGCTCCAGTTGACTCGCTCGAGCCTGTATGCGGCGATTCCATAGCCCAGGACGGCGCCTATTATCGAGTGCGTGACGGAGATCTCGAGTCCATAGTAATTGCAGAACATTATCCAGGCGAATGCCACCGAGACCGTTATCAGGACTCCGAGCAGGTCTATGGCCGGCACCACGCCCCTCCCGATGGTCTTCATGACCATGTATCCCTGAGTTAGCGCTCCGAGGCTCGTGAAAACCGCGAAGAGTATGAGCGCGTTCCTTATGGAAATGACCCTAGCGCCCACGGATGTATCGCATGGAGTCGCGGCATCATTCCCGCCGAGAGCAATCCCATCAGGAATGTAAGAAAATAGCCGATCCCGATGGCGATTATAGCTAAATCCAAAGTCGATGAATGAGAGGTATAATCACGATAAATATCATCCCTACATAATCTATGGTCACATACATAAACTATTGAGATCACGGGGCACTGAGGGTTTCTCAGCTCTTGATTTTCTTGTCTTGATATTTTTGAGCGGATGAGCGGCTCTAGCTCATAAGTAGTGCTCTGATAGCTTTATGACCGCCTCCTTCATCACACCTATGAGCTCCTCCGGCTTCTCCCTAAGAATCTTGGCCACCTGATCCCATCTCCTCCCCTGAAGCGTCTTAGCTATCAAGAGCTTTTCAGCCTTCTCCGGAAGCCCGGCCCGCTCATTCCCAGTTGATAGGAAATGTGCTTCGACCAAGCACCTGATCGCGTCGGATGCGCCCTCATAGTTCACGTACCCCCTCAGGTAGGATTCGAGCCTCATCCGCTGAGATCCCCTGAAATACGGCTTGGGCCTATAGCTTCCGTGGGTCTTTGATAGGAGTAGCCAGGCGGTCTCGAGATCCATGTCGAAGTATGGGTCCGAGAGGCCGCTTATCAGCCTGAGCCTAAACTCTCTTCCGAGCTCCTCGATGAACCTCTCGGCCTTCTGGGTTAATGGCCTCACGACCATCACGCTGAACTCGCCGGAGACCTTGTTTCTCAGAGGCCCTATGGCCACGGGATAGAATTCGTTTTTGAACCAGAATCTGAGAAGCTGTGGGCTAGCGCCGAATCCGGCTCCAACCCAGTCAAAGCCCTTCGCTTCAAGCTCCTCGCACAGCTTTTGGAGAATATGCGAGCCGAAGCCCCTGCCCCAGAGCGATGGATGAACAGCTATCCTGACGACCCTGAGGCCTCTGAGCCTACCGAAGCTCCTCATGTAGGGGTAATAGCGGCTTATCACGGAGGGGATCATGTGGCCTTTCGGCAGCTCCTCTATCTCGCGTAGCAGCTCGTCTGAGAGATCTCCCTCAAGGCAGAGGTGCAGCGCGGCGAGGACCTTTCCGCTGGGCGATAGCAGCGCTCTTATCATGTGGTGCGGAGCATTCGCGAGCATGGCGACGTCATTCGGCCTATTCCTGTAGTGCGTTAGGACGTAGAGCCCTATAAGCTGCCTAAGGATGTGCTCATCCTCCGCGAACAACTTATCCTTGTCGAGCTCGGCGTATTCGCAGTCCCCGGGCTTCAGATTCAGCTCCTCGCGATCTAGGATCGCCGGCTCCGAGTCGAGGAGCAGGACGTCATAGAGCCAAGACTCAACAGGGTCTCCATCGCCGTATCTTATCGGCTCCCTCATCTCAAGCTCCATGAAGTCTTGGCGGAACTCGCTCCTGAGCCTCGTGAGGAGCCTGACCATGAACCCCCTGCCGGCCCCCTCATAGCCGTGAATAGTCGATGAGTATACTGCCCTCCAGAACCTCTTCTTGAATCCTAGGAGTATTGGTACAGGTATGCCCGCCGCCTCATCTATCAGCGCTATCCCGGCCTTTGCGTTCAACGCGGGGAGAGGCCTTCTATAGAACATTCTCGCAAACTTGCACGCGAGCTCCACTGGCAGGCCCTGCCGCTCCCTTAAATCATACTCCACGCCAACCCTATCCAATCCCCTGCAAGCGAACTCGAAGATCGTCTGGGAGTTCTCGGGCTCCGGCGATGTCACGAGCATATCCTTGAACCTCCTCTTCCTCCTGCTCAGTATCAGGCATGCAGCTATGAGGCCTAGAGCCGCCGACTTACCCCTCCCCCGATTAGCCTTGAGAATGAGGGCCCACCTCCTCTTAGGCAGAAGCTTCTCCACGGCCTTGAGGGCTAGAATCTGGTCGTTCGTAACGCAGAGCTCGTAGATCTCTCGCGGGAAGATGACGCCGAAGGGCTCCGTGATCAGCCTGGGCTGAGGCGGCGGCATGTCGCCGAAAGCAACCTCGCCGTCAGGATCCATGTAGATGACGCCAGTTCTCCCAATGGTCTTCGAGAACATTCTCCTCTCGAATCTCTTCACGAGGTCCTTGACGTTGAAGGGGGGAGTCACGCACTTCAGATGAAAGTCCGTTATCCATGAGTCTATCTCGCTCGCTGACGGCCCGACCATCATGACGATTCCGCCGCCCCTAACGACCTCAACGAGTATTCCGAGATCATTCGGCCTCATCTGCCGGTTAACGTCCATTATCACTGCATCCCACGTGGTTCCCAGGAACTTCTCGACATCATCATAATTCACCTCGCTGAACGATATATCCCGCATCTCTCCGATCATCATCCTCGTCATCGGATCCTCTCTCTCCCTGTATGCTAGCAGGATCCTGGGGTTACGCCTAATCGCGGCGAAATGATCTAGGATGGACTTGAAGATGCCGCGCTGAACACATTCGTTTGCCAAGTATATCAGGACTCGATGATCTGATCTAGCAGCCTCCTCGAGCCTTCGCGCGATCTCGGCGATCAGCTCTATCTCTCTCACGCCGCGTTTAGCATAGCGAATCACTCATTTTAATCTAACACACCAGCGCGGACGGCTGAGAAAAAGTCGCATTTTCGCCCCAATAATGTGCAAAAATATTTTAAAGGTGGCATCTTCTTATCAATAAAGGGGTTATCTTTCTTGGCTAAAAGAATAGTAATTCTGGATGCGAATAGGTGCGTCGGATGCCAGCTTTGCATGCTCGCCTGCTCTAGGAGGCTCGGATTTGCGGGTTACGAGAAGTCGGCGATCAGGGTTCGCAGCGCGGGGGGGGTTGAGAGAGGGTTCACGGTCATAGTCTGCAGAGCGTGCAAGGATCCGCCGTGCGCCAGGGCGTGCCCAGAGAATGCTCTGATCCCTAGAACCGGGGGAGGCGTCATCCTGAAGCCCGAGCGATGTAATGGATGCGGCCACTGCGTTGAAGCATGCGATATTAGGGCCATATGGATGGATGAGGAGGTTCAGAAGCCGATAATCTGCGTTTACTGCGGTTATTGCGCGCAGTTCTGCCCCCATAAGGTGATAATGCTCCGGGAGGTGGAGGGCGCATGAGCGATTGGGCGAAAACCCTCTCGAGAGTTCTATACATAGATTTGGCGAGGGAGAGGTATTGGGTCGAGGATCGAGAAGACCTATTTGGGAAGTGGCTTGGTGGAATCGGCGTCGCAACGCAGCTTTACAAGGAGGAGGTTTCTAGAAGCGCCGACCCGCTAGGCCCGGAGAACGCGATAATCTTCGCGGTCGGTCCATTGACGGGAGTATTCCCGATGGCATCCAAGACCGTGGCCGTCTTCAAGTCTCCTCTAAACGGCTATTTTGCCGAATCTCATGCGGGTGGAAGATCGGCTCTAGCGATGAGGTTCGCGGGATATGGCGCGATAGTGATAAGAAATGCGAGCGAGAGGCCGGTGTACCTCGTGATAGAGCACGATCGCGTGAGGTTCAGGGATGGAAGCGCGCTATGGGGGATCAGAAGCGCCGAGACCGTTGGGAGGATACTCAGGGAGATCACGCCGGCTCCCGGCGTGAGGAGCATACTCAGGATAGGTGGAGCAGGAGAAAAGCTCGTGAGATACGCGATGGTAATGGTGGAAACATTCAGACATTTCGGGAGAATGGGGCTCGGCGCGGTCTTCGGATCCAAAAAGCTTAAGGCTATAGTCATAACTTCGGGAAAGACGTACAAGCTTCCTGATATGAAGCGCTACAGGGAGGTTTACCAGAATATCTTCGAGCTCGCCAGAGGCCCTAAGACAAGGAAGTATTATGAGCTTGGCACCTCCGAGAACGTGCTCGTGCTCAACGCGATAGGAGCCCTACCAACAAAGAACTTTAGCCTGGGTAGATTCGATGGAGCGGAGGAGATTAGCGGCGAGAAACTGCTTGAGACCGTATTAGCGCGCAGAGTGGCCTGCTCAGCCTGCCCAGTCGCATGCATACACCTGGCGGCCATAAGGGAAGAATACGAGGATAGCAGATTCATGTATAAGACCGAGTTCATATCATACGACCATGAGCCCATATATGCTCTCGGCACGAATCTCTGCGTCAGGGACAGGTTCGGGATGCTCAAGCTGTTCAAGGCGGTTGAGGATTGGGGTCTCGACGCGATCTCGACCGGCGTCGTCCTCGGCTGGGCCACCGAGGCTCTTGAGCGGGGATTAATCAGCAGAGCTGAGACGATCATCGACCTCAAGTGGGGCGATTGGAGGAGCTACATGATGGCGATAGAGAATATCGTAAGGCAGCCCAACGAATTCTACAGAGTACTCGCGATGGGCGTTGAGGAGGCGGCCAAGAGATATGGTGGAGAGGAATTTGCCATGGCATTCAATAGAGTCGAGCCAGCCGGCTACTTGACAGGCCCACTCTTCTTCATCTCCCTCGCGATAGGATCCAGGCACTCACACCTAGACGCGGGCGCATACTCCCTAGACCAGAAAATATTCACATCCGGCAAGGACTTACCGGACCCCCAAGAAGCGGTTCAGGAGATAATCAAGGAGGAATCTTGGAGGCAGATCCTCTCATCCATGGTGCTCTGCTTCTTCTCTAGGGGGCTCTACACGCCGGACCTGGTCGCTTCAGCGCTGAGCAGCTTGGGATACGATTTATCCGAGCATCAATTGATGAGCCTCGGAAGAGAAATCTACCTTGAGAAGCAGAGGATTAAGAAGAATGAAGGCTTCTCGGCCGCGAAAATCAGGGTTCCAGAACGCCTCTACAACACCGAGACGCCGATCGGCAGAATCGATAGGAGATATTTCGAGAGAGCACTAGAATACTTTGACAAGCTTCTTGAACGCTGATAAGTTAGGGGAAAACCTTGTCGGGATTAATGATATTGTTTGGATCGAAGATCCGCTTAATGGCCCTCATCAGCTCGATGGTCCTCCGGTCCAGCACCCTTTCAAGGTACTTTCTCCTGATGAATCCTATTCCATGCTCGCCGGTTATAGTTCCCCCGAGCTCTATGGCCTTGGCGTAAATCGCGTCCCTAAGCTCATCGTATTTCTCCTTAGTCCATCCATCCCATTTCATCAAGTGTATATGGAGGTTCCCATCCCCCGCATGCCCATAAACAGGCATATAGACGCGATATCTAATCTCCAGCTCATTTACGGTCCTTATAAGATCTATCAGGCTTGCGGGCGGGACGGACACATCGAGTATATCGACCATATCGGGCTTCAAAATGGAGTATATCTCGCTCCTAATCCTAAGGATTTCATCCTGCTCCTTTCTGGTTTCCGCGACAACGGGCTCAAGGGCTCCGGATGAATTGCAAAGCTCAAGAAGACTCTCCAAAGCGCCCAAGAGAGCATCCTCCGAATTCTCGGATAGTATCACTATCAGCTGATACTCGGCTGATGTGCACGGCCATTTTAGCCCAAGGTTACTTCCAACCCTCTCAACGAGAACCCTCTCAACATACTCCACCGCTAAGGGGATTATCCCCCGGCGAAATATTTCTGGAACAATCTTCAAGGCATCCTCCCGCCTCTCAAAAGGAATTACTATGGTAGCTGATGCAGCACTCCTAGGCTGCAATCTTATCCATGCCCTAGTTATTATCCCCAGCGTCCCCTCGCTCCCGATCACCAGATGCATTAGATCATAGCCAACATTATTTTTCAAGACTTTTCCACCGAGTCTAATTATCTCTCCGGTTGGTAGAACTAGCTCCAGGCCCTTAATGCAGCTCCTCATTACGCCCGTTTTTATCGCTCTGGCACCGCCGGCATTGCACGCTATCAGCCCGCCGATCTGGGCGCCCTCATCCCCGGGGTGAAGCGGGAATGATAAGCCAGCCTTATCCGCCGCGTCTATAAGATCCCTGAGTGTCGCCCCGGCCTCCGCCTCGGCCATTAAGTTATCAACGTCAACTATTATCTTGTTCATGCGCTCAAGCGATAAAATTATTCCGCTCACCGTCGGGATGCATGCTCCAGCAAGGCCCGTTCCACCGCCTCTAGGGAACACTGGAACACCATGCTTATTCGCCAGAACAAGTATTCTCGATACTTCCTCCGCGCTCCCCGGCTTAACCACGATGACATCACTACTCGCCTCCGGCCTGACAGGTATGGGGGTCTCATCATACAGGTATCCCTCAACGGCCTCTTCAGCGGATACAACCCATTCAGCTCCAACTATGGACTCGAGCTCCCTCACAATCTTTTCTCTCATGATCTAGATTCGGCTAAGTTAAGGAGAGGTTTCATAAAAATCTTGGCTGTGCCAAGTTTGCGCTCTCCGGCATCCTGCTTTAATCCTTAATTTATTCTAGAGCCGATCCTCAGCGAACTTATTGCCAGATTCTATTGAAAGGAAAGAGAGTGCCGCTCAAATATTTCTCGCCGAACCTCCTTATACTGCAAAGATCAAAGCTATGCTCCGCTCGGCCTTCCTGAGACTATGAGTTTGTTTCACCGATAATGCGTGGCATGAGCGTGATATTTTGCACGCTTCTCTCACATTTCCTTCCGATTCTTCAATAAGAGGATTAGTTTTGGGATGAATTCGTAAAGGTCAGCGACCACTCCATAGTCCGCATGCCTGAATATTGGCGCTGATGGATCGCTGTTTACTGCTATTATCATGCCTGAGTCCCTCATGCCTGCTAGGTGCTGTGGCGAGCCGGATATTCCGCAGGCTATGTATAGTTTTGGCTTTACCACGTTTCCGCTGAATCCTACTTGATGATCCTTGGAGATCCAGCCTTCCTCCACGAGAGGCCTGCTGACTCCGACGACGCCGCCGAGCAGATTCGCGAGCTCCTCTAGAAGCACTAGATCCTCCTTCTTTTTCAATCCTCTTCCCCCGGCGACCACTACCTCCGCGTCGGCAAGGTTTATTCTTCTCTCAGATACTTTCCCCAAGCATTTTATGCCGTCGCAATCTACATCATTGAATTTTCGAATTATTATTTCTCCTTTTCTGCTTGGGTCGCGTTGAGGCATTTTCATAACTCTATATCTTATTGTGGCCATTATCGGCCTGCTGGATGTCTTTATGTGAGCTAGGATGTTTCCGGTGAATGCCGGCCTTATCTGTAAGAGCTCGCCATCCTTGTCGATTTGCAGGTCTATGCAGTCGGCCGTTAGGCCCGTATCCAGTGCTGCGGCGATTCTTGGAGCTAGGCTTCGCCCCCACGGCGTGGCGCCCAGCAGGAATATCTCGGGCTCAATCTCTTTAGCCAGCTCCACGAGCACGCTCTTGTGCGCTATCACATTTAGATCACGCAGGCGCTCATCATCATAGACGTATACCTTATCGGCGCCATGATATATCAGCTCAGCCGCCTTATCCGCGATCCCATAACCCAGAATGGTGCTCCAGACCTCTAGATCGAGTTTTTCGGCCAGTTCTCTCGCCTTTCCGATGAGCTCAAAGGTTACGGGGTGGATTTCCGAGCCAATAGTCTCCGCGTAAACCAGTATTCCCCTCCTGCTCATTTTCCAAGCACCTCGCTCAGGATTATCATCCCGATTTTCTCGACCGCCTCATCGCCTCTCAGCATAATACCCCTTCTATGCTCTGTGCTCGGTATCACGACTTTAACGACCCTGGTCTTGGATCCCTGGAAGCCCAGCTGATCCAGTGGAACATATTCGGAGAGGTCGTCGGCGGTCCAAACCTCCACTTGAGAGCGCTTAGCCCTGAGAAGATCTTTCAGTGTTGGTAGCCTCGGCGAGTTGAGCTCTCTAGTAACAGTCAAGAGGGCTGGAAGCTTAAGCTCATAAAGGTACTTGTCACCCATATCTGAGACCACTTTGATCCATTCATGGGTGATTTCCCTGATCTCGCAGACGTAGGCCGCATGAGGTATTCCGAGGAGCTCAGCCACCTCTGGGCCAACTTGCCCCGTATCCCCGTCAACTGTCTTCTCGCCGCATAGGATCAAGTCGAATTCTCCGAGCTTTCTGATGGCCGCGGCGAGGGCCTTCGCGGTGGCTATTGTATCAGCTCCAGCCAGCCTCGTATCAGTCAGCAAGATTGCTCTATCAGCGCCTCTGGCCAAAGCATCTTTAAGCGATGATTCCGCTTGCCTTGGGCTCATGCTGATGACCGTGACCGAGCCGCCGAGCTTTTCCTTGATCTGCAGCCCAGCTTCCAAGGCGTGGAGATCGAATGGATTCGTCTCGGCGGGCGCTGAGCTTCTATCAATTCTCCCGGTCTCCACGTCAAACCTAACTTTCTCAATATCGGGAACCTGTTTTATCAATACGATGATCCTGAGCCCTAGGCGCACGGCAGATCCACCTCAATTTCCATGAGCTCCTGTTTTAAACATGATCCACAAACATTTTACGATTATTTAGCCTCAGGCACCCAATAGGCAACGATATTTGATGCTGGCCGCCCGCCAGTTTAGAACTCTATTACCAAGGATAATTCTCGCGATAGAAGCTTGAGCCAGTAACCCCTCTAAATTCTTTCTGAATCATGTGGACTTTTAAGAGAGCGACGAAAACCGAAGTCTATCAATTGATAAGGATGCCGTCAGCTGATGAGCGAAGTAGGATGTAATAAGCGAGACCTGATCCGGGAATAGAGATGCCGTCCACATCCCCTCGCAAAGAAGGGAACGCCCAGAAGTGTGCCTGAGGACAAGGCGAATATACCAAAGGAAACGAAATCTATTACATCCGCGCCAGAGCGAGAAGCCAACTCGAATTCTATCGAAGAATTGTATTTACCATAATCTACAAGCATGAGAGCCCGAGGAAGCGCTGAAGAAAAGAAGACGCTTCCCTAATCCCTACCTCCTTTTCCTCTCAACTCGCCGGCAAAACACGAGATAATGCCAGAAGCATTGACAAATTGCGCAAAATATAGATAGTGCCCCGGGTGGGATTTGAACCCACGACAACCCGGTCTTCAGCCGGGCGCTCTCCCGCTGAGCTACCGGGGCCGTTTCTTCATTATTCTACCGGCTTCTTAAAAATCTTCTTTCTGGAGGATTCTCCGCGCGGTTCATATCCGGGTGTTTTCGAGCAATATATCTTCGGCCCTAATGCTCGGGAATAGTTAAATGAGGCCTTGAACATCATCCAATATGCCCCGAGCAAGTAGGAGTTTTGCGGCGAGAGCCTTCGTGTTTCTCGCCTTGATTCTTTCGCTCTGCATCGCTCTCGCGGGATTATCGCTGACCGCTGCCGAGTGTCAGAAAGCTCGCGGAAAGCTCGTTGTCAGGGCTGTCTTCCAGACGCCTGTGAGCGAGCCTTGGGATGGCGCTATTCACCAAGCGATCTTGGCTGTCGCTGAGGAGTATAGGGCTAAGGGCATAGAGGTTGATTACCGGTTTGTGGACAGGAAGCAAGATCCTAAGGAGTATGAGCTGGCGCTTAGGGATGCGGCTAAGGTCGCTGACGTAGTCTTTCTCGACGCTTTCCTGAAGGAGGATATCGCTAGGAGGGTCGCCAAGGACTTCCCGCACGTGGCCTTCGCCGCTGGAAGCGAGTACTCCCCGACCCCGCCGAACTTCGCCGTCTTCGATAACTGGCTTCATCAGCCCGCGTTCCTCGCCGGGATAATAGCTGGGAAGATAACAAAGACGAACAAGATAGGCGTGGTTGCCGCGATGCCTATAAACGAAGTGAATAGGATCGTGAATGCCTTCATTCACGGCGCCAAGACTGTTAACCCGAATGTCGAGGTCAAGGTCGTCTATTTGCTCGGCAATATACCGCCCGGCGAGTCGCCGTGGTATCATCCGGCGACGGCTAAGAGGCTTGCGAAGACCCTGATAGACAGCGGCGTCGACGTGATCTTCGCAGAGAGGGTTGGCGCGGAGGAAGCTGCGAGGGAGGCTTACGCCGGGGGCAAGGAGGTCTGGGTTATCGGGAACATAGCCGACCAGTATGAGAGAGCGCCCGAGGTAACGATAACGAGCCTGGTATGGGATATGAGGCCAACCGTCAGGGTCGTCTTCGAGAGAGTCTTATCCGGATCATTTACCGCCGACAACCTCGGAACATACTCGTGGATGAGCTTTGACGGCTCTTATCTCGCGCCCTTCCACCACTTCGGGGAGCCGAGCCCGCCGCTCAATGATGAGATCCTGAGCCTGGTTAAGGAGTGGGAGGATAAGATTAGGAGCGGCATGACCTGGGTCCCGATAATAGAGCTGCCGCCGGAGCAGGTTTGGCCCGAGCTTCAGCAAGCCGGCGGAGCGGCCCCCCAGCAGCCAGCCCAGGTCCTCGAGATAGCGGCATACATACTAGCGGCCGTCGCCGTGATCGAGGCGGCAGCGATAGTCGTATTGGCGCGGAGAGCTGGAAAGCTCAAGAAGTAGTGAAAGCCGGGTGTAGAGATCCATGAACCCCGCGATCAGGCTGAAGAACGTGAGCAAAACCTTCGTCGGAGGCGCCATAGCATTAAATGACATCAGCCTAGAGCTCGATGGCGGGAGAGCATATGGCCTCGTTGGACCCAATGGAGCTGGAAAATCGACATTAACGAACATCATCTCCGGGTACTTGAGGCCTGATCGCGGGGATGTTTTTGTCAATGGCGTGAGGATCGAGGAATATCATCAGGCGGTCGTTGAGGCCGGTGTCGTGAAGGTTGAGCAGCACCCGAACCTTGTTCCGGCTTTAACTCTCTTGGAGCAGCTCGCACTCCTCTACCCACGCCTAATACCGGATTTAGAGGAGGTTGGGAGAAGGGCGAAGAGGATAGCCGGGGAGCTCGAGATCAAGCTTGATCTGGATCAGCCCGCGGAAAGGCTTCCAATAGGTCAGCTGAGGATATTCGAGATCATTCGAGCACTGATGCTTTGCGAGATCCTCCGCGAGGCTGGTAGGAGGCCGGTCTTAATCCTGGATGAGAGCATGGCGTATCTTCCGGCTCCGCAGAAGAGGAGGCTGAGCGAGCACCTAAAGGCGCTGACGGAGCGCGGCTACACCGTGATAATGATCTCCCATGATCTCTCCGACCTGATCGAGGCCGTTGATGAGATTCTCGTCATGGTTAAAGGAAGGATAGTCTCGAGATTTGATTCGAGGAGCGCCGAGCTCGAGGACCTGATCAGAAGCATGTTCGAGGAGGTGGAATACTTCAAGCCGTCCAGTGAAATTGAGAGGCCGATGCCATGTATCGGGAGGAGCGCCCTGAAGCTCGAGGATCTCACAGTCGTGAATGATAGGGGCGAGATTGTTGTCGAGGGCCTCGAGCTCGAGGTGTTCGAGGGCGAGATTCACGGGATAGCAGCTGTGCCCGGAACCGGGGAGAAGGAGCTGGCGGAGTGCATTTACGGTATCAGGAAGCCCGCCCGTGGGAGGGTAATATTGTTCGGAGAGAATGTTACCGGCCTCTGCGCGGCTGAGCTCAGGAGGCGCGGCGCGGGGTTCCTCTCGGATGATAGAATACGCGACGGACTAATCCTCGGGGCAAGCATAGAGGATAATCTCACGATAGGGAGCGAGCACCTCTTCTCGCGCGGCATATTCCTCGACCCGGATAAGAGGAGGAGGATCGCCGAAAGGCTTGCGGGCGATTTCCAGATAATCTTGAGGAATTTGAGAGATCAGGTTGAGACGCTCTCGGGCGGGAACATGCAGAGAACCTACATAGGAAGGGTGCTGGGAAGATGGGATAAGCTTCTGATAGCCCTTCACCCGACAGTCGGCCTGGATCCCCGCGGGGTCAAGCTATTCTTCGACATGGTTTTGGAGAGGAGGCGGAGGGGCTTGACGACGATAATATTCTCGCCGAATCTCAGGGAGCTGCTTGAAGTCTGCGATAGGGTCTCGGCATTCGCGAATAGGAGGATACTCGGGACGTACAGGCCATCGGAGATAACTGTCGAGAAACTCGGGATGATGATAAGCGGGTTGATGGAGGTTGCTAGAGCTTAGCCTCGAGAAGAGGGAAGCCCCATCTCCGATCAAGAGGCTGAGCCTTCCAATCTTAGCCATCGCCCTCTCGCTTCTAACCTCGGCGATATACGTCGTGGTGGCTGGCGGAGATCTCGGAGCAGTATACTACTACCTCCTCACGTGGCCTTTCGAGAACCCAGCCGAGATACTCGTCACCGCGTCGCCGCTGATACTTCTAGCATTCTCGATCCTCGTGGCGTTTAGGGCCAGGTTCTGGAATCTAGGAGCGCATGGCCAGTTCATCGTCGGGGGCCTGATAGCGGCCTACCTCGGCGTCCAGCTGAAGCACTTGATGCCCCAGCTCTTGGTACCGCTGATCTTCGCGCTAAGCTGGCTTGGCGGCGCGGCTGTGTGTCTCGTTAGCTGGTGGCTGAAAGTTCGCCGCAACCAAGATGAGGTCTTGACGACGCTCCTGATCTGGAGCGCGATCCTACAGATATGCGCGGGGCTTCTCACGGGCCCCATGAGGGCTCCCTACACCACGTATCCGCAGTCGGCCGAGATAGGCGCCAATGCAAAGCTCCCGATACTCCTCCCGGGCACGAGGCTTCATCTCGGCGTGCTGATGCCATTCATGCTCCTCGCTCTCCTCTGGCTACTGATGAACAGGACTATTTTCAGGAACTGGATCATAGCCGCGACCTCGCCGAGGGTTGCGGAGCTCGAGGGATTCAGCTTACCGAAGATCTACTTCTGGGTGGCCTTCATCAGCGGCGGCCTTGCGGGGCTCGCCGGAGCATGTGAGGTAACAGGAATACTTTACTACATGACTCCATTCGTGGGCCCTAACTATGGCCTCATAGCCCTGGCGATAGCGATGCTCGGCGGCCTCGATCCGGTTGGAGCGGCTATCGCCGGAATATTCTTCAGCATACTGATAAATGGCACGAACGCAATGAGCTGGAGCACCGGCGTCCCCTCATTCCTCTCGGACATAATACAGGCGCAGACGCTCATATTCTTCCTGATACTGGGAGCTCTCGGCACATATAGGATCCGAGTTAGGCTCAGGAGGCCTGCCAGGCTTGAGAGGCCGCCGGCCGGCGTGAAGGATTCCGGAGGCAACCGCCCCTTCCCCCGGATGATGTTTAACCGGAGAATGCTGGGAGTCATGCTGTATGCGATCATTGCGCTCGCGGCACTCGCGATCTTCGGCGCGATCACGAGGGGGAGCTACTTGGAGAATATGATCTCGAGCATCGTTGGGTTAACGCTCGTCTCGGCGACGCCCATAATCTTCGCATCGCTCGGCGAGATGCTTATTGAAAAAACTGGAGTCCTGAACTTGGGAATACTCGGGATAATGATCGCGGGCGCTGGATGGGGCTTCATGGCAGCATACTTCTCGGGCAATTTACTGCTCGGTGTTCTCGCGGCCGCCGCGGTCGGGATGCTTCTCGGCCTTCTCCACGCGCTCCTCGTCGTGAGCCTCGGGTGCCAGCAGCACATCTCCGGAATAGCCATAACATTCTACGCCATGAACCTGACATACTTCGCCCACCGCGTGTTGATCGGATCTCCCCTCGTCGAGCCGACAGTCCCGGCGACGCCGACACTCAAGCTCGGGCCCCTCGGAGATCTGCCCATCATAGGATCAGCATTCAGCCAAAGCCCATACGTTTATGCAGGCGCATACCTCCTGCCTCTCATTCTAATGTTCATTCTCGCGAGGACTAGGTGGGGGCTCGTGCTGAGGGCTGTCGGCGAGAACCCGAGGGCCGCGGACTCGTCCCTAATCAGGGTTCACGCCGTGAGGTATTACGCGGTACTCGCCGGCTCCGCACTCATGGCGGTCGGCGGGGCATTTTACTCGCTCATAGACCTGAGATCATTCAACCTGAACGTCGGCGGAGAGTGGAGCTGGATAGCCATGGCTCTCGTGGTCCTCGGAAACTGGAACCCGGCATGGATATGGCTAGCATGCATCTTCTTCGGGTTCCTGAACGCTCTTCAAGCTTGGCTCGTCACAATAGTCCAGCTACCATACCAGTTCTTCCAGTCAATACCATATCTGCTCACGGTCGCGATATCAGCGGCCCTAGGCAAGAAGGCCAGAGCTCCCAGAGCATTCCTCCAGCCCTACTTCAGGGAGTAGCCCTTTTTCTTGGCGAAATACTCCGCGACCTCTATCAGCCTATCCAGGTCCTCCCGGGTGTGCGCCGCGGAGATGAAGAGGAGTGGGCTCTCGGGCGTCAGGTAGATTATCCCGCTCTCCAGCGCGTGGATGAAGAACGCTTTGGCCAACTCCAGCCTCTTTTCCCGCTGGGCCATCGCCGCGCTTCTGGGCTTCTCGCGGGTGAAATGCAGCCCAATCATCGAGCCGATCCCTGTAACATGGGCCTCAAGTCCATATCTGGAGAAGACATTCTCTAATTCATTCCTGGCATGCTCTCCAAGCGTATTGAGCTCCTGATAGATCTCCGGTTTCGCCTCGAGCTCTCTGAGGAGCGTGTAGCCCGCTCTCGTGGTTAGCGGGTTCGCGGCATATGTCCCGCCCTGAAATGCCCGCTCATGCGGCCTCGGATGCTTCACCTGATCTAGGAGCTCCATTATATCCGCTCTTCCGCCGAAGCCGCCCGACGGGAAGATTCCACCGCCGAGAATCTTTCCGAAGATCGTTAGATCAGGCTTGACGCCGTAGATCTTCTGCGCGCCGCCAGGCGATAATCTGAACCCTGTGATCACCTCATCGAATATCAGCAGCGCTCCGAGCGAGTCGCAGATCTCCCGCAGTCCCTTCAGGAAGTCGGGGTCAGCCGGTATCGCTCCACCAGCACCTAGAACGGGCTCGATTATTATCGCGGCGAGCTCGAGCCCTTTCACTCGCCTCTCAACACCCTCGAGATCATTAAATGGCAGTAGTATCGTGTGCTTGAGCGAATCCTCTAGGATCCCAAGGCTTCCAGGAGCCTCGTATGGCGGTTGAACCCCGATGTGGAGACAATCGTATCCGCCGTGCCAACCTCCCTCGAACTTCGCGATCGCCTTCTTCCCCGTGTAAGCTCTCGCCAGCCTGCACACGTACATCGCCGCCTCGGTCCCGCTATTCGTGAACCTGATCATCTCCACGCTCTCCACCATCCTCGAGACCTGCCTCGCCAACTTAACCTCCCACTCATGAGGAAGCCCCACGTGAGCGTATTCCCGAAGCTGGCTCATCGCCGCCTCGATCACCGGCCGATAACCATGTCCCATCAGCAGGGCTCCATGACCCATCCAGTAATCCGTGTACTCGTTTCCATCGAGGTCCCAAATCCTGCGATCGCGCGCGGCCGACACGTAGATCGGATACGGCTCGAAGTGCCTTATCGAGTATGATACCCCTCCCGGGAGATGTTTTCGCGCCTCCTCGAACCTGGCCCTAGAAAATGGAGTCGCCTCGATATACCTCATAGTGCTTCATGCAGAAGCCCGCCTCCGCAGATAAATTTTACCCTCAGTAGAGTTGATGCGCTAAAGCTGATGCCTCCGGAAATTCCTCGCCGCACCTCGGGCACCTGACGTAATCGCATGAGATTGATGAAGGACATCCGCCGCAGGCGAAGGCCCTGGCATAGCTGACTTCAAATTCAAAGCCGCACGCCGGACACCTCAAAACCTTCTTCCGAGCCAATTCCCCCAGTAGCAACAAGCGCTAGAAGGAATTTGAAAAGATTATGTCAAGCGTATAAGCGGGCTTTAACGCTCGGGGAAAGCCGGAGAGTGTGGGCCGGGTGGGATTCGAACCCACGACCTCCGCCGCGTCAGGGCGGCGTCATAGCCTCTAGACTACCGGCCCGCAGCACCTTAACATAATTCGAGGTTTTAGATAAATCTGTTTCGGCAGCCTTACCTCTTTATTTCTCTCCGCTTCCATCTCAGGTCATAGCTTCTGCATCTTCTGCACTTCTCCGCCGTGGGCGCGTTTCTTGCCCCGCATTTCATGCAGATCTTGTAGTAGAGCCTGCGCCTCTGAGCCAGCTGGAGGAGCGCAACATCCCTTATCGGCATCTCGAAAAGTTCCTTAAAAGCGGAATAATTTAGCCATTATCTCTTGATCATTGCTGCTGGGGCCTTGGTTGCGCCATCCGGCGCTGGAAATAGATTTATGTGGAGGGCGATCATTAAAAAGCATAGCTCACGGGGGATGAAGAAATGTCCCAGAGCGAGATTCCAACCGTTTTAATCGGCAAGAAACCACTGATGAACTATGTCTTCGCCTGCCTGACGACTTTCCAAGGAGGAGCCAAGCAGCTGATGGTCAAGGCTAGGGGCAGGGCCATCAGCAGAGCCGTTGACGTCGTTCAAATTCTTCAGAGGAGATTTTACAAGGACTTGAAGGTCGCCGACATAAAGCTGGGAACGCAGGAGGTCATGGGCCCCAACAATCAGCCCATAAGCATCAGCACGATCGAGATACTGCTAAAGCGGGAGTCCTGAAACCCCCTCCACAAATTTTCTTCCTCTTCCCCATTAGGATTAAATTTCTCCGTGGGCTTAGCTGGTAGAGGGAGAGGTGGGTAGGTGGAGCTTCCATTATGCTCCTTCGATCTTAGGACTGGCATGTTCTGCCCCCGATGCTCGGAGAAGCTGAAGAAGGGGCTCTACACGGATCTCGACGTCAGGGTGATGAAGATTCTTCTCGAGCTTGAGAAGAGGATAACTAAGCTCCAGAAAACCGGTTATGTTAAGTCCGTTGATGGCGGAGACACGATCTTCATAATCTTCCGAAATGGTGATCTGGGGAAATTCGAGATAAGGGAGGTTGCTCAGCTCCGGAAGATTCTCGGCGATGAGCTCGGGAAGCACATTAGGCTGATCGAGGACCACCCCGATCCGCTGAAGTTTCTGGAGGGCGTCGCAGCCCCGGCTAGGATAGTCGCTGTCAACAAGATCTGGCTGCCCGATGGCTCCGAGGAGACCAGGGTGATCTTCGACCACGAGAGGAATCTAAAGGTCGGCGAGGAGTCCTTGAAGAAGTTGTTAGAGGAGGTTAAGGGGATGAGGTTGATGATAGATTTCGAGAGAAGGCGCTTGTGGAGGCCTCAGAAAGAGGAGAGGGCTCCGAGGGGAGCTGTGACTAGAGGGTGAGCTCCACCTAGTATGGATTCAGTCCTTTTTAGGAGGGATCTAACGGATTCTCATGGAGGAGCAGGTATGCTGAGAAGCCATTACATCGGCGATCTTAAGCCCGGCATGAGCGGAGAGGTCAGGATAGCCGGCTGGGTTGATAGGGTAAAGGATGTAGGCAGATTCAGGTTCATCTGGCTGAGAGATAGGAGCGGAATATGCCAGATAACTGTGGAAAGAGGCCAAGGGGATGTCTATGACGTGGCGTCGAGCCTCGGGATACATGATTTCGTGGCCATCAGCGGGACTGTTCTCGAGAAGCCCATCGCCAAGGTGGGCGTCGAGATCAAGCCGACGAGAATAACTATTCTCAGCAAATCCGAGTCTCCGCTACCCCTGGATGTTAGCGGACTCGTGAAGTCCGGCTTGGCCACGCGCTTAGATTGGAGACCGATAGATCTCAGGGATCCCAAGAACATGGCGGTTCTCAAGATCCAGGCGGCTCTAGTTAGGGGGATGCAGAAGTATCTGGATTCCAGCGGCTTCATCCAAGTCTTCACGCCGTGCTTGATCGGAGCCGGCTCCGAGGGCGGCGCTGAGCTCTTCGAGGTGGACTACTTCGGGAGGAGGGCATATCTCAGGCAGGATCCGCAGCTTCACAGGCAGCTCCTCATGGTTGCCGGCCTCGATAAGATCTATGATCTCGGGCCAAGCTGGAGGGCTGAGCCGAGCCACACGCCGAGGCACCTTTGCGAGTATCGGTCATGTGCTGTCGAGCTATCATTCATAGAGGATGAGAGGGATGTGATGAGGGTTGAGGAGGAGCTCGTGGCCGCCGGGATAAGGGAGGTAATTGAAATGTGCGAGAGCGAGCTCAGATTACTCGGGGTTGAGCTGGAGGCTCCGAGAAGGCCTTTCCCGGTCCTCGAGTTTCCCAAGGTCTACGAGATCCTCGAGGATCTGGGCAAGAAGGTTCCATGGGGCGAGGACCTTGACCGGGAGGCGGAGAAGCTTCTCGCGGAATACGTGAAGGAAAACCATAACCACGACTTCTTCTTCGTCAATAAGTTCCCATACAAGGTTAAGCCCTTCTACGTGATGAGGGAGGATGGGACGGAGTGGGCCAGGAGCACGGATCTGATAGGCGGCGGCCTCGAGTTGAGCTCCGGGGGCCAGAGGGAGCACCGCTATGAGAGGATAGTTCAGCAGATCAGGGAGAAGGGGCTGAACTTAGAGGACTTCAAATGGTTCGTGGAGCACTTTAGATATGGCGCGCCTCCCCATGGCGGCTTCGCGATCGGGATTGAGAGGCTGACCATGGTGATCCTCGGGCTCGAGAATATCAGGGAGGCGACTCCGTTCCCGAGGACTCCTGAGAGGCTGCTGCCCTGAGAGCTCGCTCCCCATCACGCCTTACGAGGATGTAGAGCTCGTCCTTGACATCCTCGGCTACCGATGGGGACTCGAGATTCCAGCCCCGAAGATTTTCTTTGAGAAGCCTCAGCAGCATGGGCTTGAGTTCGAGCTTCTTCCTCAGGAGCGTTATGATTATGGTGCTGCGGGAGGCCCTTGCGAGCTCCCTTATCGCGCGCTCGAGATTCAAGAGGTGTATCACCGTGAAGCATGCCGTCAGGTCGGCTGCGCCGGATCTCACCGGCAGGGCATGGGCATCAGCTTGAACGACCATTATGCTGGGAGACCTGCTCTTCGCGATCCTTAGCCTATCGGCATCCAGATCTATCCCGATGTAGATGTGGTTGAGGCCGAGATGCTCAAGGAATTCTGCGAGGAGGCCTGTTGCGCAGCCGACATCGAGCACGACACAGGGTTCCTCAAGTAGCCTTTGGAGACTCCTGAAAGCTGCAGCGTATTTCGCGGCCTGCTCCTCGCCGTAGAGCTCGTCATAGCCCTTAGCCGGAACATCATAGGTTGGTTCGCCGCCCATGGCCAGATAACCATAGGGTAAGGATCATATCTAGGATTTTCCATCTCGTTATTGCCGGCGATGATGAGTTTGCCGAGTTCGGAGCGGTGAAGTAAAATGGCCCTCGCCGAGCCGGCTTCCCCCTACTCCTCGATCCTGAGATCTATGGGCTCACCAGTCTCCGGGTTAAGCTTCATCGAGAGCTTGACCAGCTTCTTCCTCCGCCCCTCCCTGACCCTTAAATCGAGGTTGACGCTCCATAAGCCGCCATGCGTGCTCGGCTCGAGCGCGATCGAGCTAATCCAGTGTTTCTCGACCTTTGCTCCAAGCCTTTTCTCGGCCTCTAATAGGGCCCGCTTCCCGGCATCCTCCCAAGACCCTATCCTCGCGGCCATCCTCCATCACCTCATTCCGGAGAGCTACTCGGCTCTTAGGGCTTGGACCGGGTCCATTCTAGCGGCCTTTATTGCTGGATAGAGGCCCGAGAATACTCCGACGAGGATCGCGAAGAAGAAGCTCTTTATTAACAGATCCGGCGTAATTACCGGCGTATATGATATCTGGAGGGCTTGGCCAACTAGTGTGCTCGCCTCCCTCACCTGGAACATCTTCGCGAAGACGTCTCCCATGAAGAGGGATGCCGAGACTCCGAGCGTTATTCCGAGGATCCCTCCTATAGCGCCTATTAGCGCTGCTTCTGCCAAGAAGACTGCCGCGACGTGCTTCTGCGTGAAGCCCAGCGCCCTAAGTACCCCGATCTCCCTAGTCCGCTCCATGACCGACATTATCATCGTGTTCATTATCCCTATTCCAGCGACTATGAGCGATATGCTCGCCACGATGAGCATGAATATCGAGAAGTTCGAGATTATCGCCCTGACATTCCTGACTATGGTCAGGGGGCTTATTACCTGGATGTCATCCCCATAGATTCTTTTCAGCATCGATATCAGGGGCTCGACGGCGTCGGGGGAGCTCGCGACCAGCACTATCGCGGGATAATACTTTGAGCCAAAGATGTTTCTCGCGGCCTCGACCGTCGCGAGGACGCTATTATCAACGTCAAGATATGGAGTTGAGCCGAACTCGTTGTATATCGCGCCCACCATGAAGCTCCGAGCCTTAACGGATTTACCGCTCTGGAAGAGGAGGGAGATCGAGGAGTACAGCCTTATGCTCTTGCTAGGGTCCTCAGGCGGGTGAGCGACCTTATAGCCGAGGGACACCACGGCGACGTCGGCAGGCTGGAGGGGCTCGCCCTCGAGAAGCTCCAAATCCGGGAGTATGAGCTTGATTATCCTGGGATCGGTCGCGAGGAAGTTTACCTGCTTCTCTATTGGCCCGGACTTCAGCATTACTCTCGTGAGGTAGAATGGAGCCGCGGCCTTCACCCCAGGAAGCCTCGAAACCATCATCACATCCGTATCCGTGAACTTGACGGCTCCCTCAACCGGGATTATCCAGATGTTATTGCTTCCGATCCTGGAGAGAGCATCCGTGAGAAAATTGTCGAAGCCGCTGGTGTTAGATATGAGGGTTATAATCGCGGTTATGCCTATCATGATCCCGAGTATCGTCAGGATGCTCCTCGTCTTTCTATCCTTCAAGCCCTTAAACGCATACCATAAGATGTCACCCGGTCTCAACCTTTCTCGACCTCCTAGCAAGATATACTACGGCGATCAGCAGGGCTATTATCACGATTACCGGTATCAGCTGGTTTACCGGGATCTGTGGAGCCTGCTCCCTCGCCGCCTCAGCGGGCTGCGGCACCTCGACTAGGCCCTCGAGCCTCACCTCCCCCCTATTCCTCAGAGAGTCTAGGTAGCTTACTCTGAGGACTACTTTCGCCTCGCTTCCCTGAGTCTCCACGCGCTCCACCGGTATGTTGAAGAGTATTGGGGCATTCGGCTCGACGTCTCCCAAGTAGCTTATCTGGGTCGAGGAGATGTCGCCGCCCACTATCTCTATTCTCGTGTATGAGGCCTTCTCAGTCCCCTCATTCAGTATTCTTCCAACTAGGAGCAGGTCCCTGCCCATTCTCTTAAGCGATAGTTCCTGTAACTTGATGTCTATCATGCCCTTGACGTACATCCCGATGAGGTGCTCCTCGTCCCTGATCCAGCCTCCGAGCTCCTTGAAGCTGGCCATTACCCTCAGGTTGAAGGGCTCGCCAATCGTTGATCCGGAGGCGGTCTCCGAGGGCGCGTAGATCTTGAGACTTATGATCATACTCCCATTCTCCTCCAGCTCCGGTACGTTCCAGGTCGTCGGCCCGATGAGCGTTACCCATCCAGCTGTCGGCGCTATCGTCAGCGTTATGTCTTTGAGCTTCTCGCCCGAGATGTTCTCGATCGTTATGTTCACGGGCTCTATCACTCCGCCTCTCACGTATTCGCTCGAGTAAATCCTCAGCCTGTTCCTCCTGCTTTCCTCCAAGATCGTTATCGTGAGGCCCTTCTCGATCACGTGCCTCCCCTCCTCATCGGCATAGGTTATGAGGATCGGTATAGAGTATGAGCCGCCGGCAGCCCTCTCGTTCACGAGAACATCTATCGATATCTTCTTCTCCGATCCGGGAGTGAGGTCTCCGAGTTTGATCGAGAGCGGGCCGCTCAGAACCGTTATGGGCGGGTTGGCGAGCCTATTCAATCCTATCTCGAGATTGACATCTCCGGCGACCGCACTTCCGCCATTCTTCACGATGATGTTCAGGGTTCTGGAGTGCGCCGGCTCCAAGACCGGGTCCTCGAGCAGCACGTCTAAGAGGACTCCGACCCCGCCTAGTGGCTTAACTCTGAGCATGAGCTCATGCGTCTCCGCGACGGCTTCCCCATAGGAGTTCCGATACCTCACATCGACGATTAGGCTCGCCGAGCCATCGGCCAGCGCCCTGCTCACGAAGACTTTCACGGGAATGATCACGAACGCGCCCGGCGCGATGTTTCCGATGACACGCTTGCCGCTTCCCTCGAGGAGCGCTAGGCCGGCCGAGGCTGACTTCACCCAGATCTCGGCTGACGATGCGTGGGCGGATCCTATGTTTTCCAGCGTCAGCTCGAGGTCGGCTTGAGAACCGGGCTCAATGGTGCTCGGGCTCACGGATATTCTGAGATCGGCTTTGCCCGTGATCCTGAATCTGATCTTAAGCATGCTCAGGGTTATCACATCCTTATCCCACTCGACGTATCTCAGGGCGAGGCTCGCCTCATACTCTCCAACCTTCACCCCCTCGCCTATGTCTAGGAGGAAAGTTAAGTGGAAGCGCTCACCAGATCTGATGTGGCCGCTCATTGATGGGGTGGTTATGCGCTCGCCGCTCCTAGAATCCCTGAATCCCTCGGGCAGGTAGAGAGTTCCCTGAGCATACCTGATATCCTTATCCATCGTGTTTACAAGTTCGACGACTAGTTGCGCATTCTTATCTCCTGGAGCTACCTCCATCTTCCTGCCGACTTCGCCGAACCACGCATCCGAGAACACTATGTCGGGGACGGCGCCCGCGTAGGCTGCGAGAGGCGCGGCGACGGCGGCCAGTAGCAGGCAGATCAAGATAAGGCTAATTCTCCTCATGGACGACACCATCCCTCATCCTGACTATTCTTCCCGCAGGTGAGGCCGTTTCAGGATTATGCGTGACGACCACTAGCGTTATCCCGAGATCCCTATTTAGCCTGGTGAGAAGTTCCACCACCTCCGCGGCGGAGGCCGAATCCAAGTTTCCAGTCGGCTCATCTGCCAATATTATCCTCGGGTTCGTCACTATGGCCCTCGCAATCGCGACCCTCTGCTGCTCTCCACCGCTAAGCTCCATCGGCCTATGATTGATTCTATGCGCTAAGCCCACCTTCTCCAACGCCTCCCTCGCCCTCCTAACCCTCTCCTCCCCATTAACACCCTTTATCGCTAGGGGGAGCATCACATTCTCGAGCGCCGTGAGCCTCGGGATCAGGTTGAATGTCTGGAAGACGAAGCCTATCAACCCGTTCCTCAGCCTGCTAAGCTCCTCATCACTCATCCTGCTCGGATCCCTGCCCTCTATCAGGACTCTGCCCCTCGTCGGCCTATCGAGCGCGCCCGCCAAGTGAAGGAAAGTGGATTTGCCGCTTCCGGAGGGGCCCATGATCGCCACGTGCTCACCCCGCTTGATCTCCAGGCTAAGGCCCCTGAGCGCTGGAACCTCGACTTTACCCAGCCTATAGATCTTCCAGACGTTCTCGAATTTTATCGCGGGCTGCTCCAAAGCCTATCACCCAGCGGAGGGCTCCCGAGGCGCGATAAGTATTTTTTGTAACTCGCGGAGTATTATTTCAGGTCCCGCCGTGAGCGAGCATGAGAAGCTGGTCCACGCCCTCAAGAAGCTCGGGCTGAGCGAGTATGAGGCGAGAGCATACATAGCTCTCGTGGAGCTTGGGGAGGCTGACGCGAGCGAGATCTCGAGGAGGTCTGGAGTTCCCAGGACGAGGATCTACGATGTTCTGGGCAAGCTTGAGGAGGCGGGCATCGTTCAGAGAGTGCTCAGCTCTAGGCCGGCGATCTATTCCGCCGTGCCGCCCGAGAGGGCTCTAGAGCCCCTAAGGAGGAGGCTGTTTGATGAGATCTCGGGGGCGGTGGAGAGGCTGAGGCTGATGCATGCCTCGACGAGGACTATCCCGAAGTTCAACATGATTCTTCTGAAGGGTGAGAGTGCCTATGAGGCAAGCTTAGACATGATTGAGAGGGCGAGAAAAGATCTACTGGCGAGAATATTCTATCTTCCATCGCGCGTGCTAATGGATTTCGCGGAGAAGCTCAGGGAGTTTAAGCGGAGAGGTGGCCGAGTATACTTCTACGCCGATGCACGCGTTCTGAGAAGAGAAGTGCCGCTGGAATTATTGGAGGAGTTTCTGAGGGAGTTTGGGGGCAGCACCTTCACGGCGCTCGTTCCCCTCAGCTTCATCTCCGCGGACTTCGAGAGGCTGCTGGTCCTCTACTCATCACCAGAGAAACCCGGCGAGTGCTATGGCTTCCTCGTTCACGGGCTTGAGGAGGTGGGGAAGATTATCAGAGATCAGCTTATCGAGGATCAGGCCGCACAGGAGAGCTGATAGCAGGGGATCGGCTTACCGCATCTTCTTCGCTAGGAGCTTGTTGATCGCGTTCATCATCGCCTCGACGCTCGCCATCACTATGTCCTCCCTTGCTCCCCTGGCGGAGACTATGTTTCCAGTCTCATCCTCGACCTTGATAATCACCTCGGCGATCGCGTCGGAGCCTCCCGTGACGGCCTCAATTCTGAACTCCCGCAAGCTTATCTTGGCGAGGTTCTGGAGAACCCTCTGTATCGCCTTTAGCGAGGCATCGACAGGGCCCACCCCGGTCTCCGCCGAGACGTATTCCTTACCGAGCACGTTCAGCTTGACGGATGAGGTCGGTATTACGCCGGTCCCGGTAACAACCACGAGCTCCTCAAGCTTTACCGCTTTCATTTCCTCCATCGGCGCCTCTATCACGGATCTAGCTATCGCGAGAACATCCGTGTCCGTGACCGCTTTACCCTTATCTCCCAGCTCCTTAACCCTCCTAACAATCTCCTCTAGCTGGCTCTCCGTTGGCTTCAACCCGCTTTCCTCCAGCATCGTCTTTATCCCGTGCTTGCCCGCATGCTTCCCCGCCACGATCTTCCTAACCCTCCCGACGAGCTCCGGGTTGAAGGGCTCGAAGGCGCATGGATCAACGATAACTCCCTTGACGTGTATCCCAGACTCATGCGCGAACGCGTTATCGCCCACTATCGGCTTATGGGGCTGAAGCTGTATCCCGGTTAGCCTCCTGACGAGCTGGGATGTCGCGTATATCTGCCTCGCATCAATGTTGGTCTTCTTGCCATATAGCAGGCTGAGAGCCATGACCACCTCCTCTAGGGCGGCGTTTCCAGCCCTCTCGCCTATGCCGTTGACCGTGACGTGGGCTTGAACAGCTCCAGCCTCTATTCCCGCGAGGGTATTGGCTACGGCCAGCCCGAAGTCATTATGGCAGTGAACGCTTATCGGTATCCTAACAACGTTCCTTATCTCCTTGATCAAGTCATACATGCGCCTGGGAGTCATCACGCCGACCGTGTCAGGGATGTTGATCCGGTCGGCTCCAGCTTCCTCGGCGGCCCAGCAGGCTTGCTTGAGAAACTCGAGATCCGTCCTAGTCGCATCCATCGGCGAGAACTCGCATATGAAGCCGTGATCCTTGACGTAGGAGACGTATCTCGAGATCCTCTCCAGAGCCTCATTCCTGCTCACTCCGAGAACATTTTTCAGGTGTATGTCGCTGGTCGAGTAGAATACGTGGATGGAATCCGGCTCGACCTCGATAGCGGCATCCACATCCCTCTGATCAGCCCTGGCCAGCGCGCATATCTCAGCCTTGAGCCCCGCATCCCTTATCAGCTCGAATGCTTTTCTCTCGCCCTCCGACGCGACCGGGAATCCCACCTCGATAACGTCAACACCGAGCCTATCAAGCTGTATAGCTATCTCCAGTTTCTGCTCGGGCGTTAAGCTCACTCCTGGAGCCTGCTCGCCATCCCTCAGCGTCGTGTCGAAAATCCTGATAACCTCGCTCAATTCTGGAGACTGCCGAGTGAGAGAGTAATTAAACCTTTACGCTTAGCCGGGCTTCACGCACCTAGGGCCGCTTAATCTTCTCGATGAAGCCCGCTATCCTCGCGCCGAGCTCGATCGTCTTGGCGTTGCCGCCGAGATCCGGCGTAAGCGCCCTTCCCTCCTCCAAAGCCCCCACTACAGCATCGCTTATCAGCCTAGACGCTTCGAGGCATTTCTCGTCCCCGTGCTTAGCCGACAGCCACTCGAACATCAATGCGGCCGAGAGTATCATCGAGATCGGGTTCGCTATTCCCTTTCCAGCGATGTCCGGGGCGCATCCGTGAACGGGCTCGAAGATCGCGTATTCATCCCCTATGTTTGCGGCTGGCGCTAGGCCGAGGCCCCCAACGACCTGCGCGGCCTCATCCGATAATATGTCCCCGAAAACATTCGTCGTGACTATTACGTCGAATTGCTCCGGCCTTCTTATCAGGTCCATGGCGGCCGCGTCGACATACATCTCGGAGTAGATGATGTCTGGATACTCCTTCGCCACCTCCCTGCATGTTCTTGCGAAGAGGCCGCAGGTGATTCTCATGACGTTTGCCTTATGGACCGCTATGACCTTCCGCCGCCGCCTCCTAGCGAGCTCGAAAGCATATCTGGCTATGCGCTCGCAACCCCTACGGGTTATCAGCCTGATGCCGATCGCGGCGCCATCGAGCTCCCACTCATATCCCTTATAGAGGTCCTCAGTGTTCTCTCGGACTATGACGAGGTCTATGTTTGGCTTGAGGGATGGGACGTTTGGGAGTGATCTCGCAGGCCTAACATTCGCGTAAAGGTCGAACATCTGCCTAAGCCTCACGATCACGTCCGCGGCCGTCTCGCCGACAGGCCCCTTCAAGCACGCGTGGGTGCTTTTCAGTATCCTTATCGTCTCCTCTGGGAGCGGCGTCCCGGTCTTCCTCATGCACTCGTCGCCGGCCTTGGCATCCACGATCTCCAGATCCAGGCCCAGGATCTCCTCAAGCCTAGAGAGGACGAGAAGCGTTGCCTCAGCCTGCTCCGGCCCTATCCCATCACCGCGTATCAGGGCTATTCGATACCTCATGTGGGGTCGCCACTACTCGAGTCCCAGCTTCCTCCGCACGTACTTCGTGAGTCCGCCTGCATTTATTATCTCGATCGCGAGCGGCGGCAGGGGTTTCGCCTGAATCCTGACCCCCTTGGTCTTATTCTCTATTATTCCGCTGACGAGGTCTACCGAGAGCAGGTCTCCCTCGCTCACCTTATCCCTCAGGCTCGCCTCGATTATCGGGAGGCCGATGTTTATCGCGTTCCTGTAGAATATTCTCGCGAAGGACTCTGCTATCACGCACCTCGTGTTGGCGTGCTTCAGGGCCACAGGAGCCTCCTCCCTGCTCGACCCGCATCCGAAGTTTCTCCCGGCCACAATTATCACCCCCTCCCTGGCCTTCTCGGGAAAGCTCGGATCAATGCCCTCCATCGCATGCTTAGCGAGCTCCGACGGCTCCTGGAGAACCAGATACCTGCCTGGAATAATCACGTCCGTGTCAATGTTATCTCCATAGACCACTACTCTTCCCTCGATCTTCATCCCCCTAACCCACCTCCCGTGGATCTGTTATCTTTCCTCTTATGGCTGACGCGGCCACTGTGGCCGGCGAGGCGAGGTAGACCTTCGACCTCGGGCTCCCCATTCTTCCAACGAAGTTCCTGTTTGCGGAGCTTATGCAGACTTCGTCATCGGCCAAGACTCCTCTGCTTATCCCGATGCATGGGCCGCATCCCGGGCCGCAGACTATCGCGCCGGCCTTGACGAATACGTCGATCAAACCCTCCTTGAGAGCTTGGTGATAGACCTCCTGCGATCCAGGGATTATAACGAGCCTGACGCCATCCTTCACTCTCTTGCCCCTCAAGATCTCTGCGGCGGCCCTGAGATCATCCAGCCTGCCATTCGTGCATGTTCCTATGAAGCCCTGATTTATCTCCACGTCGCCGACCTCGCTCACCGGCTTCACGTTATCGACGGATGGCGGGATCGCGATCTGGGGCTCCAGCCGAGATGCATCTACCTCATAGACCTTCGCGAACTCGGCGTCCTTATCGCTCCTGATGGGGCTTATAGGCTCCCCGACCCTCTCCCTCACGTATTTCATCGTCTTCTCGTCCGGCTCCACTATCCCGGCCTTCGCTCCAGCCTCTATGCTCATGTTGCATATCGTCGCTCTACCATCTATCCCGAGATCCCTTATCGCTCGGCCGGAGAAGAGCATGGCTTTATAGTTCGCGCCCTCGCTCCCGATCATCCCGATAATGTGTAGTATTATGTCCTTCGCGTAGACTCGTTTCTGGAGCTTTCCATCGACTTCGAACTTGAGCGTCTCCGGAACCCTGAGCCATATTGAGCCCGTCGCGAGGACGGCCGCCATGTCGGTCGCGCCGACCCCAGTGGCGAACGCGCCGAGCGCTCCATACGTCACCGTATGAGAGTCCGCTCCGACTATCAGCTCCCCAGGCTTGACATGGCCCTTCTCGAGCATGACGACGTGGCAGATTCCTCCGCGCCCTATATCGTAGAAGTACCTTATCCCCTGCTCCTTGACGAAGTTTCTCACCTTCTTCTGGAGCTCCGCGGCCTTTATGGTCGATGGCGGGACATCGTGATCGAATACGACGATTATTCTCTCCGGATCCCAGACGCGCTTGACGCCTATCTCCCTGAAAGAGTCTATCACCCTCGGCCCGGTGAGGTCGTGCATCATCGCCTTATCCACTTTCGCGTCAACAATCTGGCCAGGTGAAACCTCCCTCTCGCCGGACGCTCTTGCCAAGATCTTCTCGACGATATTCAACTTCCCGACCGCCTCCGCTCCCCCAATATAATGGCGTTATTTCTAGTTATTTCTCTAGGCCCGCCATTCTCCTGAGCCTTCTCCCGACGATCTCCAGCGGATGGTTCTCCAGCTGCTCCATGAGCTGCTTGAGGGTCTTTCCGCCGCTCTCATGCTCTCGGATCCACTCTCTGGCGAAGCTTCCATCCTTGACGCGCCTCGCAGCCGCCCTCATATTCTCCTTCACGTGCTCATCAATTATCTTTGGGCCGACGGTTAGCCCCCCATACTTCGCCGTATCCGAGACCGCTTTCAGCATGCCGGTTAATCCCCCGGCATATATCAGGTCCATGATCAGCTTGGCCTCATTGCACGCCTCGAAGTATGCTAGCTCGGGCGGGTAGCCCTCCTCGACCAAGACCTCGAAGCCCTTCTTTATCAGCTCCATCAAGCCTCCGACTAGGACCGTCTGCTCACCTATCAGGTCGCTCTCGGTCTCATCCCTGAACGTCGTCTCGAGTGCTCCGATTCTCGTCGCCCCTATACCCTTGGCTATCGCGAGAGCTCTCTGCTTGGCCTTTCCCGTGTAATCCTGCTCGACCGCTATCAGCGCCGGGACGCCGCTGCCCCTTAGATAATTCTCTCTGACTATTGGGCCAGGTCCCTTCGGCGCAACCATTATCACGTCGACGTATGGCGGCGGGATAACCTGCTTGTAGTGTATGCTGAAGCCGTGGGAGAAGCAGAGGGCCTTCCCCTCGGAGAGATTATCCTTGATGTATCTCTCGTATACCTCCTTGTGAGCCATATCGGGGATGAGCATGTAGATTATCGTCCCCCTTCTCGCGGCCTCATCCATATCGTAGACCTCGAAGCCCTCCTTCTCGGCGAGCTGCTTGGACCTGCCCGGCCTGCAGCCGATTATCACCTTCAAGCCGGAGTCTCTCAGATTCAGCGCCTGATTTCTTCCCTGGCTACCATATCCCATGATTGCTATGATCTCATCCCTGAGTATCGAGAGGTCGGCGTCGGCATCAAGGTATACTCTAGCCATGGATACTTGCTGAGGGAGGGCCTCATAATAACGTTTCCCCGGACTAATCTCCTCTCGAGAGGGCGCGCTTCGGGCTGACCTGGAGCAGCTTATTGATGGGAAAGCTGACGGCGAACAGGCTTAGAACATACCAGCTGATGTAGTCCAGCTTATTCCCGATGAAGGGGAACATCATATCCCCGGGCAGAATTGCTACAACGCCCACCCCGCCATATAGCGGAGTTAATACGCCCAGGAAGACCACATAGAATATCGCTATGCTCGCGACGAGGATTATCATATTCTTCTTGCCCACCTCCGCGTCGATCTTCCGATAATAGTCCTGCTTGCGCATGAGCTTCTGCAACGTCTTCTTATCCCCTTTCCTCTGCGCCTCGAGAAGCATCTTCTTAAAGCTCTGGGACTCGGCCATCTTAGCCATGTCCTCGGGCGTCATAATCTTTCTCCTCAGCAGGCTTGTCGCTAAGCTCACGGCAACTGTTATGATGAATATCTCGAGCATCGCCTGCGCCATAAGCCCCCTCGATGATCCAGAGGCCCCGCGAGATAATATGTTTTTCCCGCGCTACTCTCCGAGCAGCCTCCTGAATATCGGGCTCATCTCCTCGAGCCTTTCTCTCACCAGGAGCTCGTAGTACTGCATTAAGATGCCCGTCATCAGAAGTATTCCTATCCCGCCTCCGTAGACATTGAAGTAGTCTCCGAAGACGGCGATGAGGCCCACTATGATGGCGCTCAAGATCGTCAGCGTCCGGATATACTTCTCGAGCATTCTAGCGATTACGGCCGGCGCCCTCCTGAACCCCGGAACTTGCATGCCCGCCTTGATGAGCTGACCGGCGATCCTCTCCGGCGACAGGCCTCCGACCTCAACCCAGAACTTCGCGAAGAGCACGCAGAAGCCGAGCATCAGAGCGGCGTATACGAGAAGCCTGATCGGATCCGCCACCGCGGCCGCTATGCTATCGGGAGGTGTCACGTAGTAAGCTAGGCCTCCGAGCGGGACTGGGCCATACTCTGTCGCGTTAAATGATCCGATTAAGTTGAGGATAGGATCCTGGTTCGCCGGGTTGAACCTGCTCCAGATTATCGTGGAGAAGAAGTAGATGTTCGTGAAGATCACCGAGGTGAAGATCACGGGGATGTTGGAGACGTAGAGGAACTTTATCGGGTATCTGGCAACGTAGCCCGAGACGCGGGCATGCTGTATCGGCACCTCTATCCTGAGAGCTTCCAGGTAGATTATGAGAAGCAGCAATGCTATCGTCGCTACTAGGCCCATTACATCCGGAAATTGTCCTCTGTAGATTAGATTCCCGATGGAGCCGCCTCCAGCGGCCGCCTGCACCAGCGCGAGGATTACTCCCTGGTAATAGCCGTCGGGAAGAATTATCGGCGAGAAGAGGTTCATGAATATCGTCTCGGCGACGCCGGCCGCTATGAATAGGCTCACTCCGCTCCCAAGACCCCAGCCTTTCTGTATCAGCTCATCCATGAATACTATTAGCATCGTGGCGGCCACGAGCTGAGCGAAGACTATTGCCTGGACTACTGGCTCTAGGTGCCCGAGCATTCCTGAGACCGTGTAGATTGCGGCCTCCACGATTATCACGACGATCGTGAAGAGCTTGCTGAGCGCGGTGAAAGTCGTCCTGTCCTCGGGCTTTGAGAGATCGAGCTTTATGATCTGGGCCCCGACGAGTAGCTGGAGGGTCAGCCCGGCAGTCACGATCGGGCCTATGCCCAGGGTCGTTAGCGTACCGATTTTCTGAGCGAAGATTATGCTCATGATTAGGGGGCTTTGGCCCGCGAGCCCAGCCGCCTGGGAGACACCGTAGAGCGTCGTATGGCCCATGAGCGTGTATATGACGAGGACTAGAGCAGTCCAGATCAGCCTCTCACCAAGGCTAGGCCTCCTAACAGGTCTCTTGATCTCGGGGAGATATCGCGCGATATTCTCGACCGCTTGCCTCAGGCTCAAGCGGCCACACCCTCGATCTCCTTGGGCTTGACCAACTTTCCACCGGCCTCTCTTATCGCCTTCTCCGCTTTCTCGGTCCAGCTATCCACGACCACCATGAGCCTCCTATCCACTCTTCCTCCGCCTACGAGCTTGCCGACCCCGAGCGCTGACAAGTCAATGACCGGCACCCCATTCATGAGCTTGAGTTCTCCTCTCCGCTCCAAGTTCTCAACGAGCGTTGAGAGCTGCGTCAGGTTCATGGCCTTGATCTCGCGCTTGTTCGGCCTATAGAAGCCGTGCTTCCCGAAGTAGTCCGGATCATATTTGAGAACCCACGTCCACTTGTGCTTATGCATCCCGGCGTGGCCATGTCCTCCTCTTGACCCCGATTTCCTATGCTGGCCTATCTGGCCCCAGCCACATGTTCTACTGCCCCTGCGCTTTCTGCTTTTGCGATGCCGCGTCCCCATACTCTTCACGCGCCCCTTAGTTGAGGGTTTTCTGGATACAGCCGGCTTCCCTGCCTTAATATACTTTTTCCGCAACTATTCTCAAGCCATCTTGACGAATAGCTCATTTATTTTCTCGCCACGGTAACCATATTCCCCGCCGGCGGAGACATGCTTCTTAATCGTGCCCCTGAATCCTCCACTGGGCGGATGAAGCCTCGCATAGGGCTTCACGCCCTTCTCTTTCAAGGAGCTCAAGGTTATCTCGGCCCTGTAAATCTTCTTCGCCAGATCATCGAGGGACTCGAAGCCGAGCTTCCTCGCATACTCATCATTCAATTTCCCATTTCCAATCACTTCCACCTTCTTGAGGAATGTCTTGATAGTTTTGAGGTTCGGTTCGCCCCAGGTTATCATGTGCTCAACCTTCTTCAGCATTCCCTCATAGCTCGGGGTCTTGGGGATTATCGTCGCCCAGTTCGCCCTCCCTAGATTGAGCATTCTCAAAGTGTCGAGGTGATCCTTCCTCGCCTTAACGCTTCCCTTAATCCTTATCACGAGATAGCATTGGGCCTCCTCCGCCAAGGCTCATCACCACATGCTCGGAAGGACTATCTTGTTCGTGTTCCTAAGAGCCTCAACCGCGGCTCCGGCGAACGAAAGGGTTGTCCTAGTCTCGCCATATGTCCTCGTCCAGACATCTTCCACGCCAGCTAGCTCGAGCACTATTCTGGCGGCCTCGCCAGCGACTATTCCCAGGCCTCTTGGCCCGGGTATGAGCTCGATCCTCACGCTGCCTCGCTTGCCCTCGACCTTCGTTAAGAGGCTGTGAGGTTGGCCGCACGCGCACTCCCAGCTACCGCAACCCCTCCTGACGGGGATTATGTTCATCTTCGCGTTTTTGACGGCCTTCTCTATCGCCGAGACGACGTGGACGGCTTTGCCCGTTCCTAGCCCGACATAGCCATCCCTGTTGCCCACGATTACTATCGCCCTGAATCTTGAGCGCTCTCCCGCGGCGGTCTGCTTTTGGACGAGGTTGATATCCAAGACCTCCTGCTCCAGGTTCGGCAGCAGGTAGTCCACGATCTCGGGCTCCGTGATCTTGAGGTGCTGGGAGAAGAGCTCGGCTATCGAGGTTATCTTGCCCTCCTTCACCATTCTGCCAACCTTTGTTCTCGGAGCCCATTCCTCAGCGCTCATGATCTACTCAACTCCTCCAGAATCCTATTCTTAACTTCCTCGAAATGCTTCTCTAAGCTCATGTAGATTGATTCATCGCTTTTCGAGAACTGGGTTGTCTGCAAGCTCGACTCGCGGATCATCCTATAATACTCGGATATGTGTTTTCCGGAAATTCTATCCTCGTCGGGCAGTATCTCCTCTCCGAGCGGTATCTCGATCCCGGCGTCCCTGAAGCCGAGCGCCGCCGCGAAGACCTTTGACCCCCTACTGGGCGTCTGGAGCCCTATATCCAGAACCGCCTTCTCGATCTTGCCCCTGGCTAGGAGCCCCGCCAGTAAGCCCGTCAAATACGCCGCCGGCGTATTCTTCAGGCTCGCCCTCCACCCATAATCTCTCAGCTTCTTCGAGGTGACTGTTATGAGTGTCTCATCTCCGCCCAGCCTCGGCATGATTACCTGCACGATTATCTGGCTATTCGTCTTCCTGACGACTAGCCTTGGCAATCCGGATTTAACGAGCTTGAGCCTCTTCCGGTAATCGGTGAGGCCAAGCCTTCTCCGCTTCGGCGGCATTCGTTTGAGCAGGCTCATAGCAGCGGCCTCCTGATCAGGTTATTCTGAGCAAGGTATTCCATCATCGCTGCAACGGACTTGAATGCGCCCGCCTTAACCATCATGTAAACCCTCCTGTAAGTTGCCCTAGTTATTAGATCTCGATCCCTCAGCTCCTTAAGCCTCTTCCTCTGAGCTCTAACCCTCATCATCCACTGCTCCTTCCTCGAGACCCTGCTATGCTTTCCCCCCTCCTTGCTGCCAGGGCCCCTGCTCCTCTTCTTTCGCCTTCTAGCTCTTACCCGCGCCCGGCTCACGCCCTTTTTCTGCTCCTTCCAGATTATGCCGTCTTTTATTAGGCGCCTAATATCCTCTCGCGTTATCGCCTCGGATACTTCCTCGAGCTTCTCGGGATCAAGCTTGACCCTGTGAATCCCGCACTTTAAAAGATCCGCGGCCAACCTTCTCTGGAGCGTGAGCTTAAGACCCAACCTCTCCCACCTCCTCCGGCCTCACAATCTCAACCTCCTCCACTTTCTCCACGGTCCTCGGCGGATTGAGGACTTTCAGCCCAAGCCTCTTCGCCTCCTCCGCTATCAACAGTCTCTTCCTAGTTCCGACGGAGCCGGCTATCCTGATGACGTGAATCTCGGGGTCAAGGCCTTGGAGATCCTCAGGCCTGTAAACAAGGACCTCCTTATAGCCGCTGGGATGAAGATTCCTATATTGCCTCGGAGTCCTATACCCTACCTTGACGAGCGGCGGCCATCCCTTGAGCTGGAGCCTCATCTTGCTATCCTTTCCCCTCGGCCTTCTCCAGTTCGGCTTAAGCCTCACATACCTCCAGCTTTCCTGCCTGACGAACTCCGGCCTCTTGAGCTTCAGCCTCCTAACCCATCTCGGGATTTTTATCGGGCTCATCTACTCCATCCCCACTTTCTTCTCGTAAACATATATTCCGTCGAGGAATTTTCGGGGATCCTTTCTCTTAACCTTCGTCGCCTGCTCTATATTCGCCGCTGTTTGGCCGACCGCCTCCTTGTCCACCCCCTTTACTATCACATCTTCGCCCCTTACCTCCACCCTCGTGCCCTCGCCGACTATCTTCGCTATCCTTGGAGATCTCTCGCCGATGAAGTTCTCGATGTAAACAGTATCGCCCTGAACCCTGACCGTTATCGGGAAGTGCGATGCGATGATCTTCATCTTATACGTGAAGCCCTGAGTAACGCCGATGATCATGTTCTTGATTATGGATTTTATGGTTCCTAGGAGGGCATCAGCCTTCCTACCTCTTCCCACCAGCTTCACGAGAATCTTGTTCGATGTGACCTCGAGCCTCACATTAGCATGAGATAGGTCCTTCGTGACCTGGCCAAGCCTCCCCTTTACGCTGATCCTGCTGGAACCCTCTATCCTGACCTCGACGCCCTCCGGAACCTCTATCTCCTCGACATACTCCTGCAGGGGCATGGCCCCCCACTCACCCGCCACGAGTATCATGTCCTTTAACCCCGATCTTCCGTAGATCCGACTCACCCGCCGCCATATCGCTATTTAAAGTATTTTGCACTCGAAAAGCGCGGAAAATGGTCGCCCATCCCCTCCTAATACACTTAGGGCCTCTACATCATCCTTCCTACCTAGAAAACTCTAGCAGCTCAGAGCATCAGAGTTAGCAAGATGATAGGTGTAGGCTCTGGAGGAGATGTTGGCCTCGAGCAACTTGAGTGCCATGAAAGGCCACTTCTTCAGCAAACGTATCCCAGTAGCTTTCCTCCGAGGTTCTTCGCCTTCGCCTCTTTGTGGGACATTACCCCCTGGCTCGTGGTGACTATGAGTATCCCGATATCCTTGCTGGGCAAATATAGTCTCTCCCACTTCTCGTATTCATTCTTCTTCACGCTGAATCTCGGCCTTATGGGAGCCGCCCTATTGATCCTGCCGAGAAGCTGTATCCTAAACTTCCCCCCTCTTCCATCCTCGATATACTCTATCGCGCCGATGTAGCCGTGCCTCTGAAGCGTCTTCAGTATCTCGCCTATCAGCTTTGAGGCGTAGTAAACACACTCCCTATTCCTGACCATCTCGTTGTTCTGGAGCGTCGTGAAAAGGCCTGAGACCAGATCCCTGCTCATCTCCTCCGGCGAAGCGGGTTGGGATAATCCGTTAATAAGTGTTTTCGCCGGCGGCTACTCGTACACCTTGAACCCTAAGAGGGGGGCGACCTCGTTAATGCATCTTCTGCAAATGTATAGCTTGTACTTCCTGATGACGCCATCCGTGGTCCCACATCTCCTGCACTTGACCACGCCCTTCCCGAACTTCCTCTCCTTCGGCGGCTTCTGCTTCGCCATCCCATTCCTCGGAGCGCACTTCTCCGCGGGATAATTTTAAGATTGTTTAAGAGCGCTATTACTCCTCGATTATTCTCACGCCGAATTCGCTTCTCATGAACTCCATGGCCTCTTCCTTTGTAACCCTATGGCCTCTAGGTATCCTTCTTCTAGCCCTTCTCCTGAGGGAGATTCGCAGCCCGGGCCTGGAGAGGTGGACGCAGACATCCATGCCGATTATCCCGAGCTCTGGGTCGTATTTCGTGCCCGGGATGTCCAAGTGCTCCTTAATTCCGAATGAGAAGCCGCCTTGCTCATCAAAGCTGGAGGCTTTCAGAGTGTTGTTCACGGCTTGAAGCGCCTTCCTGAGAAACTCGACCGCCCTCTGCTTCCTCAAGGTTACTCTAACGGCTATCGGCTGCCCCTTGTAAATCCCGAAGCCCTTGATCGTCTTCCTCGCCTTCCGGAGCTCCGGCCTCTGACCCGTCAGCATCTCGATTATCTTCGCGGCCTTCTCGAGCCTCGGCGCGCTCGAGCCTATGCAAGAGTTCACGACGACCTTTTCGATCCTGATCCTCCTCATGGGGTTCTCCTTCTTCGGGCGCGCCTCGATCACGGCAGCTTGATCCATGGCTCCTCCTCCCCGACAACCATAACGTAGTCGAGCAGCGAGCTCACCTCGCCCATGCCCGATTTTAGCTTTACGATCGGCTTGGCCGGGTAAGTTACATCCCGCCTAATCTCGATTATCTCGCCATGTAGGCCCTGCTTCGGCCCCTTGACTAGCAGGCCGTATTTGCCTTCCTCAAGCCTCAGGTATCCCGCGATGACCTGGCTCGGAACCGTTATCTTCAGGGTATCCCTTGTGCTGTATTGCCTTATCTCGTTGGTCACATCCTTGAATCTTATGTTCCTGCCGTCATGAAGCGTTATCTGCAGGTGGCCTCTGGGGACGTGCATCTTCCTAATTATCTTCCCGAGCTTGAAGCCCGACTCCTCCCGCGTTATCTCGACGAGATCCAGGCCCCGCCTATAGATCGGCAGCACTCTATAGTTCTCGCCGGTTTCAGGTATCGAGAGCACGTCCATCAAGCCCACCGGGAACTTGTGATCCTTAACCGGTTTCCCGTCCACGAGAATCTTGCCGGCGCGTATTATCTTCCTAGCCTCCTCATATCTTTCTGCATACTTCAGGTAATCTCTGACTATCAAGAGTAGCGGTATACACTCGTATTTCGGATGCGGGCCCGGGGATGGGCAGACTGTGAAGACTGCCTCCTTAACCGAGATCTTGAGATGCGGTGGGGCTGCGAGCCTCTTGAGATGCCCCATTAGGCCTCAACCTCCTTTCCCCTAGCCAGCGCCTTCTTGCGATACTCATCATCGAGGTTAAGCTCAGTTATCATGACATTCGATATGTGTATCGGCCTCGAGACGGATGTTCCATCAGCCTTCTTGATCGTCACGTTCTCCACGTAAATCACTTGCCTCTCCCTATCAACGCTCGTTACCTTGCCCTCAATTCCCTTGAACTCGCCCCTCAATATCCTCACCTTATCCCCAACTCTTATCGGGAAGGATCTGCGATTATACTTCTCCCTGAGCTCTGGGGAGAGGTGGGCTGACATGAGCTTTGGAAGCCTATGCATCGGCGCGTTGAAGAGTAGCTTCCTCTGCTTCCTCGGCTGATAAGATCTTCTAGCCATGAGAGATCACCCGATACAGCGCTTGCCCGCGGCTCATCAAGGTCTTGATGCCTCGTGCCGCTCCGTCTATTTAAGTATCCCGTGAGAGCTTAGACCGTCTGCTGGCTGACGGCCACGAGCCTCTTCTCGAAGTTGAAGCGATTCCTGATTCTCGGCACCAAGCTCCTCTTCGGCTTAGCCTCTATCTTCGGCGTCTGGGACCTGACCTTACCCGCCTTCGTGATCGAGCCGTGGCTCGGCATGTCCGCTGAGAACCTTTGAGAGCCCTGCATTTAAATATATTTTTAACATGTTTTGCCGTGCGGCTTCGGCTTTATTGTTATTGGTCTTCGTCGAATGTATTTACCGGAGTATCCCGCCCGGACATACTGGCGCCTGACACAAGCCCATCATCGGCGGTCAGGGACTCCGAGGGCAGAATAATAGGCGTGAAAGCCCTCCTAACACTATAACATTTAAACATTTTTCAACAGAACGTCAATCCACTAGATCAGCCTCGATCTTCCCAACCAGCAATAATATTAGATCGCTTAGCATCATTTCTCCTCAGCCACTCTTTCAGCCCTCTCCCTGTCAATCACTATTATGGTACCATCCTCCATCCTAACCTCGCATGGATACTCTATCACTAGGTCTTTTCTCGACTTGACTATGAGGAATGCTTTTCCGCTGAGAGCAAGCCCGTGGAGCCGAGCTCCGGAAAAGCCCCGAGAGATTAAGCGGCTCGCCAGTCCAGCTTAAACCTTAACACCGTCTAAAAGGGGAAAAGAGAGTGGTGTCGGGGGGAGGGGCATTTGGACAGCCCTTCGCCTGCATCAAGGTTTAAACCACTCCTCTACGGGAGCATCAAATGCAGGATCACAGGTTTCATCAGGGCTTTTATCCTGCTCCTCCACCCTCCTAGCGGCCTCATCGTAGGGCGGCTACCAATCCTTGAGGGGCCGTCCTCATTATAAGTCTTCAAAATTTCTAGCAGCCTCTTCGACACTTCCTCCTCATCCCTTTAGGAGATGATTTTCCTTGCTTTCTGCTTAATGTTATTTACTCCAAGCATGCTGGTTACTCGTATGTCTCGTATCGTATCAGCTCCTCGAGGCTCTTCTTTGGCCGCGGGCCCGGCTTCTCAGCTGGGTATCCGAGGGTTATCATGGCCACGACCTTTATGTGCTCCGGTATTCTAAGGAGCTTCTTCACCTCTTCCTCGATGAAGTGGCCTATCCAGCATGTTCCAAGGCCGAGAGCCTCGGCGGCTATCACCATGTTCTGAAGGGCTATTGCGACGTCCACGACCGCCCACTTCGCCCGTGAGTCGCCGCACCCTACAATCACGACTGGAGCTTCTTCGATGAATCTATTCCACTCCGAGAAGATGAGCCTTTTCTTCAGCTCCTGATCTCGGACGATTATGAAACAGTATGGCTGAAGGTTTCGAGCGCTTGGCGCTTGCCTTCCAGCCTCGAGAATCGCCTTGAGAACATCATCAGGTATTGGCTTCCTATGATATTTCCTTATGCTCCTCCGATTGTAGATTATCTCTAGAAGTTTCTGAGCGCATGACGCCATGGCACGCAGTATTTTCGATCACCTTGATTAAGATTACTCATGACTCTTAGAGAGGACTAAGATGTGTCACAGCGATGAATGGAGATCATCGGGAGAGTTATGCGATGGCCGGTTTCGCATTCTTCGGCATCGGCTCAGAGCCCAGCGAAACTCTAATTAGGTCAGAATGCACTCAAATAACGTCAATGAGCGCGAAATC
Organism: Candidatus Wolframiiraptor sinensis; assembly: GCA_023268255.1. Lineage (GTDB taxonomy): Archaea > Thermoproteota > Nitrososphaeria_A > Caldarchaeales > Wolframiiraptoraceae > Wolframiiraptor > Wolframiiraptor sinensis. The sequence continues at coordinate 143,294 of JALNJX010000001.1, read as the reverse complement.
AGCTATCTTAATTGCGGGCCCTCTTGCCGCGGTCGGCTTATCAGATGATGAGGTGCTGGTTGCGAGGCCTTATCCCGATGATCTCGAGGCGAGGGTCAAAGCCTTCATGAGTGTGAAGAGGGGAGAGGTGATAAGCGAGGTTAGGGAGGTAGTCTCCGAGCTCGCATCAAACGGTTATAAGAGGATTCTAGTCTCCCCATCAAGCCTTCTGATAGCGCTCGCCAGGGAGTTCGCAGGCCTCGAGCTCGGCGAGCTCGATAGACCCGTGGACCTCGAGAAAGTGCTCGTCAGGAGCGGAGTCGTCGATAGCATCGAAGAGTATAGGGTGGAGGTGAAGAGGGTTCTAGACAGGCTGGTGGAGGAGGAGCTGAAAGAGGCCGTCGCGAGAAGAGACATGATGATCGTTCACGCGATCCACGTGCTGGAGGACCTGGATAAGCAGATAAACATGATCTATACTAGGTGCAGGGAGTGGTATGGCCTCCACTTCCCCGAGCTCGCAGAAGTCGTGGACGACTTAGAGGACTACATGAAGATAGTCGCTGAGATGGGCGCGAGGAGAAACTTCGATGAGGGAAAGCTTGGAAGAATCGTCGGCTCGAAGCTCGCCGATGAGATAATTGAGAGGACTAGAAGCTCTGTTGGAGCGGATCTGAGCCCGGAGGATGAGGAGATGGTGAAGGATGTGGCGAGGGAGGGGCTTAGGCTGATACAGCTCAGAAAGGAGCAGGAGAGGTATATCGAGGAGCTCATGTCGGCTGAGGCCCCAAACCTCTCCGCGGTCGCTGGCCCAATACTCGGCGCGAAGCTCATCTCGATGGCCGGCGGTCTCGAGAAGCTCGCGAGGCTTCCGGCCAGCACTATCCAGGTTCTCGGCGCGGAGAAGGCCCTTTTCAGGTTCTTCAGGACCGGAAGGGGTGCGCCGAAGCACGGCATAATCTTCCAGAGCCCCCTGATCCACGGCTCCCCAAAGCATCTTAGGGGGAAGATCGCGAGAGCCCTCGCGGCCGCCATAGCGATCGCCGCGAAGATCGATTACTTCACGAGGGAGGATAGGGGCGCGGAGCTCCGTGAAAAGCTCGAGAAGAGACTTCAGGAGATAAGGGAGAAGTATAAGGCGCCGCCGGCGAAGAAGCCAATGCCGAGAGAGAAGCCCGAGAGGCCCAAAAAGCCCAGAAGACCTATGAGAAGGAGGTAGTGCTTATTCTCGGCGAGCGTGAGATATATTAGCTGGCTAATCTGCGATTGAGATGATCGTTGAATCTCTTCGTGGGAGAGATCTTCTAACACTCCAAGATCTGACATCTGAGGAGATAATGGGGCTCATAAAGCTCTCGGCGGAGCTCAAGCGCGATAGAAGGCTTTTCTCCGGAAGGCTCTCGGGCAGAAATATCGCCATGATATTCGAGAAGCCCTCGACGAGGACTAGGGTCTCGCTCGATGTCGCCGTGAGCGAGCTCGGCGGAAAACCGATCTATCTGAGATTCGATGAGCTGCAGCTTGGGAGGGGGGAGACTATAGCCGATACGGCTAGGGTGCTGTCAAGATATGTGGATCTCATAACCGCCAGGGTTAGGAGGCACGCGGATCTCGCCGAGCTGGCGGAGTGGGCCGATAAGCCGGTCGTGAACGCCTTATCCGACCTAGATCACCCGCTCCAAACGCTCGCGGATCTCCTCACGATATGGGAGAGGTTTGGCAAGATAAGGGGAATCAAGATAGCGTGGATCGGCGATGGAAATAATGTCTGCAACTCGACGCTGATAGGAGCGACCAAGCTCGGCGCCCACATCGCGATAGCATGCCCGAGAGGTTATGAGCCCGATAGAAGATACCTCGAGTGGGCTCAGGAAAATGCGAAGGTCAGTGGTTCAATGATCGAGGTTACCGAGGACCCGGAGAGGGCTGCGAGGGGCGCTGATGTCTTGATGACCGACGTCTTCGTGAGCATGGGCATGGAGGCCGAGAGGGAGAAGAGGCTGCGAGATTTCCTGCCAAGATACCAGGTTACCGGGAGGCTCATGGAGCTCGCAAAGCCAAGCGCTATCTTCATGCACCCGCTTCCGGCCAAGAGGGGCGAGGAGGTATCAGCCGAGGTAATAGATGGGGATAGATCAGCCGTATGGGATCAGGCGGAGAATAGGCTTCACACGGCGAAGGCGGTTCTACTCTCAATCCTCGGGTGAGTATGGCCTCGATGGTATAAGGTGGCTTCCATCACAGCTAGCCCCCGTGTTGAGCTCGATAAACCCCTCCCTGCAGCATGCGAATGTTAGGCCGAGCTTCCGGCACCCATCCGCGATCATCTTCATCAGCTTGAATCTCATGGGCTTTGGGAGGTAACGGCTTCTCGCGATCCGCTCGCCCTCCTCGAAGTAGAGAGGTCTCAGCTTCTCGGCGACATCAGGGAATGCCGCCTCGATCCTGGCCCACGAATCCGGCCTGGGCTTAAACGTGCTGGATGTGACGTGGATCGCGCCGGCATCTCTCACCTCCCTCAGAAGATCATCAATGCCCTCATCATTGATGTAGGGGATTATCGGGTCGACCCTCACACCTACCCTTATTCCCTCGGAGCTGAGTCTCTCAACGGCGTGTAGCCTCCTCGAGGGTGGCGGCGCGCCGGGCTCAAGCCTGCCCGCAAGCTGATCATCAAGAGTAGTTATCGTCAATGTCACCGCGCACCTAAGCGCTCTGAGGATATCTAGATCCCTGAGAACGAGGTCGCTTTTCGTTATAACCAGAATTCTCAAGTTCCTCCTCCGAAACTCATTTAAGCATCGCCTCGTGAGCTCCAGCCCGTATTCCATGGGAGGATATGGGTCGGAGCTATTGGACATCGAGATGAGAGCATTCTCGGGCAGGCGGAGAACATCGCCTTCAACAAGCTCTAGAAGATTCTTCTTAGGCCTGCACTCATGAAACCTCCTGATATAGAATGACGCGTAGCAATATAAGCACCCATGTTCGCAGCCTGTATAAGGATCGAAGGAGAACTTCCGCGGGCAAGTACAAAGCCTACCTCTCCAAGGATCGAACGGCTTTATCACGCGCGTTCCCGCATTTCCGCGCATCAATGTGGGAAAATCCCTGAACAAATCTAGCTAAATAGGTGAGCCATAGCTTTTATCGCCCCTCATGCTTTAAGTATAAATAATCCTAGACGAATAAGGTCGTCAGAATCTCCGTCTCCACGCGCTAGCGGTGGGATCTTGAGTAATGATATAATCCCACAAGCTGTTATATGGATAATGAATGGAACATGCAATCTGAAGTGCGTACACTGCTATGCTAGCAGATTTATTGAGGTTAAGGAGCTGCCGCTCGGAGAGAAGCTCAAGCTCATAGACGAGCTCGCCGAGTGCGGTGTATCCTATATTGGGATAACCGGAGGCGAGCCGCTTATCAATAGGGATCTCGAGCCCTGTCTCGAGAGAATACGGGAACATGGCATCGAGTGCAGCATCAACACGAATGCGCAGCTGCTGGATGAGGAGAAGGCCAGGATTATCGGCAAGCATGATGTCCACCTGTTTGTGAGCTTGGATGGAGCCTGCAGGAGAACATATGAGCTGATAAGGGGGCCGGGAAGCTGGGATAGGCTCTTGAGGGGGCTGGAGATCGCTAGGAGAACTGGGCTCGAGCTCTCGACCGTCATGGCGGTAAATAAGCTGAACTACATGGATGCTGCTGGATACACGGAGCTCGCCGAGAAATCCGGGGCTGATTGCGCGTGCATGATTCCGACGATGCCCGTTGGCAGGGCAGGCCCAGATATCGCCCCAAGCCCTGATCAGCTGATCTCAGCCTTGAGAGCCGCCGAATCTGCCGCGAAAAATCTCGGGTACTGGATTGCCGTCTGGTGCTATGTCCCAGGCAAGCTCGTGATAGATCCTAAGTTCATCTCAACATGGTCGGATTGTAGAAGGTGCAAGGTTTTAGACATAGATCCCGCCGGAAACCTGCTCCTCTGCGACATCCTCGACATAAGACTCAGCAACGTGAAGAAGGGGTTTAGGAATGCTCTCAGCGAGTATTTGAAAAGCCGTGAGGTAAAGAAGGTAATGAGCCCGAGGCTTAGGGAGCCGTGCAAGTCCTGCAAGCTGGTGGAGATATGCATGGGCGGATGCTATGCGAGATCATATCTCGCATATGGAACTTTTGATGGGCCTGATCCATATTGCCCGCGCATAGGCATGAGTTAGCACGCGAAAAATCATTATTTATGCTGAGGGGGGTTGAGCTAAGCTTACTGGAAGCCGCCTCCGCTACTCCGGTCGCGCCACGCCAATTATCACGCACCGCTGTTATTCTCTGCCTTTTCCGATTCTTCTGGCTTCTGCTTGGGCTTCTCCCTATCGGCAGGCCTTATGATTATTGAGCCATTACCATAATCCACCTCTACTAAGTCGCCTTCCTTGAGCCCCAGCTTTGCAGCCGCCTCGCTGGGTATAGTAATCCTCCTCCCGGATAGTATCTTCTGCACCTTCTTCTCACCATTACCCTCCTCAGCCGTTTCCGGCGTTCTAGGCTTCCTGGCGATCCTTCTCGATAGCACAGCATAGATTCCTAGGCCCGTCGCGACCGCCGCAGTCTGAGCGAAGAGGATGTTCTTTGTTAGCGAGCTTTCGCCGAGCGTCGCCTCATAAATCCTGTTGAGGTAGCTGTAGTCGCTCTCCAGCTCCGCGAGCCTCTGCCTTAACTGGGCCGCTTCGGCGATCAGCGCATCATGCCTGGATCTGAGATCATCGTGCCTTAACTTGAGGTCCTCGTACATGCTTTTGTAGGTTCGGAGCTCGGCTAATGTGGACTTGTAATCCGTGAGCAAGGACCTGTACTTCTCCTCCAAGCTCTCGAACTGCCTTGAGAGCGACTCGTAAAGCGCATTAATCCTCTCAAGGTTCAGCAGAGTTGATTGATGCCTGTCCCTCAAAGACTCGTAGCTATTCTGCAAACTCGAGTAATCTTTCTGCAGATTCCGGTAATCATCCTCCAGTTTCGCGAGATCCTCCTTCAATTTCCGGTAGGACTCCTTGAGGGATATGTAGCTGGCGAGCAGGGTATTATAATCGTCTTGGAGCTGACTGAGCTTCTCATCTCTTTTCTTGAGCTCATTTTCTAAGCTGGATACTGTGCCTCTTAACTTATTCACCTCACTCCTGAGTTCATCGTAAGTTTCATCTCTCACGATCGACATATACCATTCTTGTGAAAGCTTCTCGCTCCCATTGTAATAGAACTGAATCTTGGCTCTTAGGTATGGGTCTGCCGGAACTCCTCTCGGAACGCAGATCGATATGGATTTCGACCTCGTCGAGCCCGCGGCCAGCGTGCTCTCACTCAAGATCGCTTCACTGTATAGCGTATCAACCCTCGAGTCCCGATGATAGAACACGGAAAGCGAGACCGTAACGTCGGTTAGAGTTTTCGAGACCTTCATCCAAAAGTTTATCGCCGAGCAGGTGCCTGTCTTGATCTCGACCGGGTAGTCGAGCCTATACTCTAAGTCATTCTCGACTGCCGAGAAGCCTTGAGCACATGATGCCATGATGAGCGCGGCTAAGAGAGCAGCTAAGCAGGCCGCCCAAGCCGCCCTGTAAATTCTCATACTCCCCGCGTAATATCATCTAAGAAGCACGTAATAAATCGCTCCATACAGGGCCGCTACAACCCGAGCGTACCGCTCGTACGTGATAAAAATGGGGAGGGTGTTATGTAGGCTCTCAAGCTACACGATCACGGTTCTTATGTTGAGCAGTCTGCAGGCCTCGGCTATCGGCTCGACGTAGTCTCCATGGATCAGGCTCGCGTGATGGACGAAGCCCTCCTCGACGAGAGTTCTATAAAGCTTTTCGAGATCCTTCACTCTCACCCAGGCCCAGCTCCCCCTGAACTCCGCCTCTTCTTCGAGGACTTCTCCACGAGTTATGAGCATCTTGAACTCTCCCCGATACTCGACAAGCCTGCAGATCGTTGCTGGCCCCGGCTTGAGCCTAAACTCCGCAGTCCCGTAAGATCTCTCAACCCCAACATCCCTGTATATTATACTATGATATCTTAAGGCTGCCGTGCACCCGGGGCATACTAGGCTCGGGGGAGCATTTCCACAATGCCATGCCAGGAAAACGTTCGGGTCCTTGGGATGCTGTATGGTCCAGTCTATGAAGTGGGGCGGAACGGTTTCCAAGGATGCCTCATACTGCATTAGCATCGTCAGCGCGCCATATATGTCGACCTCGCACGAGCACGGTATGCCGGATTGCGTGAGCCTACCCATTACGAAGCACGGGCTTATTCCATAATATCTCTGAATCTCCGTCCAGCATCTGATGCCCATTGCCGAGAGCCTCTTCTTCTCGGCCAATCTCCTTAAAATCAGCTCGAGCTTCGCCATCTTGAGCAAGGCTTCGGCTGAGACCTGAGAAACATCTATCATGAGCTTCATCTCCTCAACTATTCTTCTTACCTCGGGATCATTGTCGCTCAGCGCTCTCGCTTCCTCAACAACTGACAGAAGCGGCTCGTGAATAACCCTCTGCTTAAACCTCCTAACCATCTCCGCCTCATTAAAAGTGACGGTCTCAAATCTCTCGGGTCTCGGACCTATCAATCCTATCCTAGCCCCTATAAACCTGTTCATTATCGCGACAGTCCTAGCGAAGCTCTCCACCCTCCTCCTGAAAGCATCCTCTTCTGGAAAGAATAGTCCTAGAAATGTGAAAGGTATCTCTCTTCGATAAAGGCCGGATGCTAGGGATAGGGTCCCGCAAAATGAGTCCGATCTCCTGAAGCCTCCCGGAAGCAGTTCGGGCTCCTTCGTCCCGAAGACCGCGATTGGGAAGCCCTTAAACTCCTCAGCCACTCTGGCTCCAGCGAGCTCGTCCCCGAAAGTCATGGTGCCTAAGAGTAATCCATCAACTTTCTCGCGCTTGAAGAGGTCTATCACTTTCTCAGCATCCTCATCATTCCAAAACGAGGCCTAGATTAGTCAGATCCTCGCCGGGATAGATAAGCTGGATACCCGGAATCTTCGAGACGCTTTCTATAACCCGCCTCCTTACCTCGACACCACACTTCTCGTCAAAAGGATATCTATGAAGCGGAACAAAGCCGAGCTTAACAACCTTCATCAAAAGCATCTTTGTAAGGCGTGGCTTAAATAAATTTTTAGTGATGCTATTTATTTGGAGAGAGGGTCATGACCGCTGATTAGAACCCGATTTGCAGAGCTCATTATAGGTCTCCAAAGCGATTCTCTTCAACTTTTTAATGGATTCTTCAATGCTACTCTGGCCGAAGATGCTCGTCCCAGCGATGAGCACATTCGCACCGGCGCGTATTATGGAGGAGGCATTCGCGAAATCCACCCCACCATCAACGGCTATATCTTTCCGCAACTCGGCCATAGCCATGATTCTTCTCAGCTTCCTAATCTTCTCCATTATCTCGGGGATGAATTCCTGGCCCCCGAATCCGGGCTCCACGGTCATCAACAAAATCATGTCCACGCGCTTCACAACGTATTTTATGGCGGAGAGAGGCGTCGCGGGGTTTAATGCCACGCCAACCTTAACGCCCCTATCCTTGATGGAATCAATTAGCCGAAATGGGTGAGGGCACGCCTCCACGTGGAATATTATAAGATCTCCGCCCGCGCTGATTACAGGATCGATGAAGCTTTCAGGCTTCTCGACCATTAGGTGCGCGATAAAGGGTAGGCTTGACACGCGTCTTAGAGCGCTTATCACCATTGGGCCGAAGCTTATGTTGGGGACAAAGCGCCCATCCATTATATCGAAGTGCAGCATATCCGCTCCAGCTTTCTCAGCTTCCCTCACCTCCTCTTCAAGCCTCCTGAAATCGGCGGAGAGGATTGATGGGACTATTTTTGGGGGAGGGATGTAGGAGGCATTACGGCTCAAGCTCATTATGTAGCATTTAAAAGCTAATATAAAAGCTAATAATAGCTGTTTGCTCGCCGCAACCGAAGTTAGAAAGGATAAAAGTATGAGGTAATTTAATACCTCAGAATACGGTCTTCTCGGTCTTCGCGTCGAAGAGATGCATCTTCTCGGGTGGGAATCCTACCCAGACTTTCTCCCCGATCGGTGGAAGCTTTACGGTTATTGGCGAGATTGCCTTGAGAAGGTAGTCTCCCGCTTTCAAGTCAACGACGTAGCTAGAGCCCATGGGCTCAACCACGTATACATCGGCCTGGAACACGGATTCCGGCGTCCTCTCGATTGATAATATCATGTGCTCCGGCCTAAATCCTATCACGACCTTATCTCCCGTCAGCCTTTCCCTCAGAAGCTTTGCCAGATCATCCGGTAACTGATACTGGAATATTCCGGCATCAAGCACCATCCGTGCGTCCCTCTCGATAACCGTTGCATCAATGAAGTTCATTGGTGGGCTTCCAAGGAATCCTGCAACGAATATGTTCGCGGGGTTGTCGTAGACCGCATGAGGCTCATCGTACTGGAGTATCTTCCCCTTATCCATTACGGCGATCCTATCTCCCATGGCCATCGCCTCAGCCTGATCATGCGTCACGTATATCGTGGTGATCCCCAGATCTTTCTGGAGCTTCTTGAGCTCGGCCCTCATATAGACTCTCAGCTTGGCATCCAAGTTACTGAGAGGCTCATCCATCAACCATACCTGAGGATTATACCTGAGGATTCCTCACGAGAGCTCTTCCCAGTGCTACTCGCTGCTGCTGGCCGCCGCTGAGCTGCCGCGGTCTCCTATCCAATAGATCTTCGATCCTGAGGAGCCTGTCAACCTCCCTAACCCGCTTATCTATTTCATCCTTCGGATACTTTCTCATTTTAAGCGGGAAAGCCAGGTTATCGTACACGCTCATGTGCGGGTAGAGGGCGTAGCTCTGGAATACCATGGTCACATCTCTATCCTTCGGAGGAAGATCCTTCACAAGCTTATCCCCGATGTATATCTCACCTTCATCAGGGGTCTCAAGCCCCGCGATGCATCTGAGAGTCGTCGTCTTCCCGCAACCCGATGGGCCCAGCAAAATCACGAACTCGCCATCTTTCACCTCAAAGCTAACATTATCCACAGCAACAGTTTTGTCAAATTTCTTGCGCAACCCAATAACCCTTACGCCAGCTAATAATCAGCCCCCTCAAATCTTCTTGGATAAGGTTATATATAAACGTCAAGTATAATAAAGCTCGTCTACAAGGACTTTAATACTTTAACATGCACTCATGCAATTATAACCCCTTAGTTACTTGTCTGATACATTACGAGCCAATATGGAAGTCTTAGGATTATAAAAGCTTAACGTATATATAGTCACATCTATCGAATTTTAGGATTGGGGAGGTTTTTTTGAAGGTAGGCGTTCTGACTGGTGGAGGAGATTGCCCCGGGCTTAACTCCGTTATTCAGTCAATAGTTCTCAGAGCAGCTTATTACGGGTTCGAGGTCTGGGGGATTGAGGATGGCTATAAGGGGTTAATTGAGGGAAGGGCTAGGCCGCTGAAGAAGGAGGATGTGAAGGGGATACATTTTGTCGGCGGCACAATTCTGGGATCCTCGAGGAAGAATCCGGCGAAGTCCGAGGAAGATATGAAGAAGGTTATGGAGAATGTGAAAAAGCTCGGAATCGATGCCTTGCTAGCGATTGGCGGCGATGATACTTTAGGGGCTGCTCTCAAGCTTTATCAGCGGGGTCTCCCGGTAGTCGGCGTGCCAAAGACCATAGACAATGATCTCTCGGCGACGGATTACTCGATAGGCTTCTGGACCGCCGTCGAAACCATCGCAGACGCGCTGGAGAAACTTCATACGACCGCCAAGTCCCATAAGCGGGTGATCATAGCGGAGATCATGGGCAGGTATGCGGGCTGGCTCACACTCATGGGCGGGCTCGCCGGAGGCGCGCATGTAATACTGATACCCGAGAAACCCCTCGACATAGATGAAGTCTGCAGGATCATTAAGGAAAGGGATGAGAGGGGCGAGGGCTATACCTTGATAGCTGTAGCTGAGGGTGTTAAGATTCCTGAGACCGGCGAGTTGGCGATCGCGGCCGCCGAGAAGGATGAGTTCGGCCACGCGAGGCTCGGCGGAATAGCCAAGTTCCTGGAGGAGGAGATTAAGAGAAGGACCGGGAGAGAGGTTAGATCGACGATTCTAGGATACATTCAGAGGGGCGGTTCTCCGAATGCTTTTGATAGGGTTCTTGGGGTGAGGCTCGGCTACAAGGCGGTTGACTTGGTAAAGGAGAGGAAGTTCGGCTACGCCGTCGTCCTCAGGGGAACCGAGATTGTTCCGGTTAAACTCGAGGAAGTTGTCGGACAGACCAGATACGTTCCCGAGGAGCTCTTCGAATACGTCAACGTTTTCAGGGAAAGCTAACAAGCCTTTCATCTTTAAACCCGCATGTCCTCTTATCCATTATTTTTCTGATTTTTCTGCTCCTAAGTTTAAGGTTTTAAGGTTGCTGGCTCATCCGAGATGAGGGCATCTTGGAGTTTAATGATTTTCACGTGCTTCCAGCGGAGGAGGTTTACAGGAGGCTTGCGACGGGGCCTAATGGCCTGAGCGAGGAGGAGGCTCGAAGGAGGCTCGAGATCTATGGTTATAACGAGCTGACAGTCGAGAAACGCGTCTCTGCTTTATCCATCTGGTTGAAGCAATTTAAGAGCCCCCTCATCTTGATACTCATCGCCGCGACCGCGATCTCCTACGTGATCTCCGTGATTGAAGGGGAGTTTCCTGTCGATAGTATATTGATATTCGCGATAGTGATCGCAGCCTCGACCCTCGGCTTCATCCAAGAGTATAGGGCTGAAAGAGCGATAGAAGCGCTCAGGAAAATGCTGATACCCATGGCCAGGGTCATCAGGGACGGCGTGGAGAAGACCATTCCCGCGAGGGAGGTTGTTCCGGGAGATCTGCTGGTCATCTCAGCGGGAGATAGAATCGTCGCAGACTGTAGGATCGTTGAGTGCCATGATTTGCAGGTCGATGAGGCCCCCCTCACCGGCGAATCAACCCCCGTTTCCAAGCGCGTCGAGCCCGTCCCGAGAGATGCATCACTACCAGATCGAGTTAACATGCTCTACGCTGGAACCACCGTAACCTATGGGAAGGGCAAGGCTATCGTGGTCGCCACGGGCATGAGGACCGAGCTCGGCAAGATCGCGGGCGAGGTCGCCGTCATCGAAGCATCCGAAACACCGCTTGAGAGGAGAATGAGGGAGCTGGGGAGCGTACTGGGCAAGCTCGTGATAGCGATCTGCGTCGCGATCGCCTTAGCCCTTCTCCTCGAAGACCTACTGGTTGCTGGCCAGATATCCCCTGGAACCATAATCGAGGTGATGCTATTCTCGATCGCGCTGGCCGTTGCTGTGATCCCGGAGGCCCTGCCCGCGATAGTAACCGGAACCCTGGCGATAGGAATGAGGGAGATGGCGAAGAGGAATGCGCTAGTTCGAAGAATGCCGGCGGTCGAGACCCTCGGCTGCGTAACCGTGATCTGCTCCGATAAAACTGGGACGCTCACGAAGGGCGAGATGACCGTCAAGAAGATCTACGTCGATGACGCGATCTACGATGTGACTGGAGCTGGCTATGAGCCGAAGGGGGAGATTGTGGGCGATCCAAGGAGCAGGGCTTTCGAGCTCCTCGTGCTCGGCGCGATTCTATGCAATGATGCCAGGCTTGTTAAAGGTGAAGGCGGGTGGAGCGTGGAGGGCGATCCAACGGAGGCGGCTCTACTCGTCGTGGCCGAGAAAGCCGGCTTCAAGTACGATGAGATCCGATCCAAGTATCCCAAGATGGATGAGATTCCATTCAGCTCGGAGCGCAAGAGGATGACGACCATTCACGAGCTGGGGGATCTGGGGCGGGTCGCATTCATGAAGGGCGCAGTCGAGATCGTTCTCGAAAGATGCAAGCATGTTCAAATGGGTGATGAAGTAAGAGATCTCGATGATGAGATGAAAAGGAGGATTCTGAGGATCAATGAGGAGCTTGCCTCGAGTGCCCTGAGGAATCTGGCCTTCGCCTATAAGCGTCTCGATGGATCGGTCTCGAGCTCGCCCGATGATGTGGAGCGGGATATGGTTTTCCTCGGGATCATGGGGATGATCGATCCGCCGAGGGAGGAGGCGATAGAAGCCGTGAAGATCTGCAAGAAAGTCGGGATAAAGCCCGTGATGATTACGGGCGATCACAAGCTCACGGCAATCGCGATAGCCCGCGAGATGGGGATCTATGAGGATGGAGACCTGGTCTTGACCGGCGAGGAGCTCGAGAAGATGAGCGAGGAGGAGCTCGATAAGATCGTTGACAGGGTCACGGTCTATGCTAGGGTCTCTCCGATGCATAAGCTCAAGATAGTCAGGGCTTGGAAGAGGAGGGGAGAGATAGTCGCGATGACGGGTGATGGCGTGAACGATGCGCCGGCGGTGAAGCAGGCCGACATAGGCATCGCCATGGGCATAACGGGGACGGAGGTGACCAAGGAAGCCTCCGACATGATTCTGCTCGATGACAACTTCGCCACAATAATAAAGGCGATAGAGATGGGTAGATGGATATATGATAATGTCAAAAAATACCTCGTCTATCTTCTAGAGAGTAATATAGTCGAGATAGCTATGCTTACGATCGCAGCTATAGTGGGCACGTACATGTTTGGGGAACTCTTGTTACCGCTTCTCCCGGTTCACATACTGTATATAAATCTGGCGACGGATGGGCTGCCGGCGCTCGCACTAGGGTTAGCTCCGCCGGATCCGGATGTGATGAGGAGGCCTCCAAGAGATCCGAAAGAATCAATCTTTAGCGGGGAAGTCATGCCGTTTCTGATAATGATACCACTTATAAATACGCCAATACTCCTCGCGATCTACTTCTTCGAGTATTTGGTCGCGGGTCACGTGAGGGCCATGAGCATTGTTTTCTTGACGTTTGTTTTCTTGGAGCTCTTCGTCGCTGTGAACTGTAGATCGCTTAGGTTCACGACGCTCAAGGCTCCTCCCCATAAACTGCTAGTGCTCGCGGTGCTCTGGGAAACATTGCTGATAACTGTTCTAATGCTTATTCCCGCCACGCGCGAGGCCCTTCAAATAGTCCTTCCAACGCCGCAAGATATCGCGATGATATTACTCATCTGCATCTCGACATTTATCATACGCGAGGCGGTAAAGGTATTCATAGTGCCTAGGAGGGTTCGATGGGCTGGTAGCGTTCAACTCGCTCACGGCGATCTCAATAAGGCGGCCTAAATCCCCCTATGGCGCCTCGCGAAAGTGCTCGGCTTTTTGCGGTTTTCGTTAAAACATTAATTAGGATGCCCGCGTATTCCAGCTGGAACGTGTGGAGAGAGGAGCTAAAAGCCCTCGACGAGGAGAGAAGGAGGATCTTGGAGAAGATAATGTCTCTCTCGATGGTCAATGCGTTTGACCCAGATAAGTGGGAGGAGCTTAAGAGGTTCGTTTATGAGCCCCTGCCGCTGAAAGTGGACGTGATCGTGGATGATACAACGCTGAGGGAGGGCTTTCAGATGGCCAGCCTATTGAACCCGAGGCCCGAGGAGTATCTGAGGATAGCGATGATGCTGAGGGAGATCGGGATAGAGAGGCTTGAGGTGATGATGTACACCAAGACAGATAGGGAGGCGATCAAGCTCATGAAGGATGAGGGGCTCACCCCCCTCCTCGCGGGATGGTGCAGGGCGAATAAAGCCGATATAGACGTGGCATTAGAGCTCGATCTCCAGCAGGTAGGAATCTCGCATCCGGTCTCCTACATACACTTCAGCAAGTGGCCCAACCTCTCGCTGGAGGATCTGGTGAACAGGGTTGTTGACGCCGTCGCCTACGCGAGGGAGCACGGCCTTAGGGTTTTCGTCCACGGCGAGGATAGCACTAGGGCTGACTGGAGGTTCGAGAAAATCTTCATAAATGCTGTGGCAGAGGCTGGCGCCGAGGTTTATAGGATCTGCGATACCATCGGATGTGGGCTCTCGGATCCGCGGGCGCCCCTGCCGAAAGGTATACCTGAGAAGGTTAGGAGGATTAGAGCGGAGACGAAGATACCATACATCGAGATACACGCGCATGATGATCTTGGGAATGCTGTTGAGAATACCATGGCGACGATCAGAGCGGCTGATGGGCTCTACGATAAGGTGTATGTCAGCACGACCTTCCTTGGGCTGGGGGATAGGGCTGGAAACGCCGAGACCGAGAAGGTGATAATGAACTGTTACATGCACTATGACGTAAGAAAATGGAATCTAAAGCCCCTCAGGGAGCTCGCAATCTACATAGCCTCGTCGCTCGGATATCATCTCCCGATAAACAAGGCTATAGTCGGAGACGGAGTATTCGCCCATGAATCCGGCATACACCTCCATGGAATCTCGAAGTTGCCCCTGACATATGAGCCGTTCCCGCCGGAGCTGGTGGGTCAGAGAAGATCCATAGTCATCGGGAGAAGATCCGGGAAGCATGGAATAAAGCTCAAGCTCGAGGAAATCCTAGGAGTAAAGGTGGATGAAGATGATCCCAGGCTCATGAACCTAGTCGAGATGATAACCAACGAGTTCTCAATGCGGGAGAGGAGATACCCGATAGGAGAGCAGGAGTTTAAGCTATTCGCGAAGAGGGCAGGATTCGAGGTATAATGAGGATTAAGGTTAAAATTGGGCGCATAAGCCCGATTCGGTGATCGCTTATGGTCAAGAGGGCAGCCCTGATCCGCGGAGATGGCGTTGGACCTGAGCTGGCCGATGCAGTCATGAGAATTCATGAAGCCGTCGGCAGCAAGATCGAGATTATACCCGTGGAGGCCGGTTACGAGTGGTGGTTAAAGCATGGGGGGGACTCGATGATCCCGAAGGAAACCTGGGAGATCCTCGAGCAAACTAACGCTGTTCTTAAGTGCCCGACCACGACCCCTCCAGAGATAAAGCATTTGAGGAGCGTGGCGGTAAGCATAAGGCAGAGATTCGACTTATACGCCAACATCAGGCCCATCAAGACGATCGGCGGGATCAGGGGCAGGCTCGGCCCAGTCGACCTGATATGCGTCCGAGAGGCGACCGAGGGCCTTTACAGCGGGATCGATGTGAGGCTGACGCCGGACACGGCCATAGCAATCAGAAAGATAAGCAGGAGGCAGTCTACGAGAGTCGCCAGAAAAGCATTTGAGATAGCGAGAGAGAATGGCTGGAAGAAGGTTGTTGTAGTTACGAAGAGAAACATCTTGAAGGAGACCGATGGACTCTTTATTGAGGCCATTCAAGAGGTCGCAAAAAATTATCCGGAAATAAGCTGGGAAGAGTACTTCATCGATAACATGGCTCAACAGCTGATCAAGAACCATGAAAGATTCAATCAGACGGTGATCCTCGGGACAAATCTCTTCATGGACATAATAAGCGAGGCAGCAGCGGCGCTCGTCGCGAGCATAGGAATGGTTTACTCCGCAAACATGGGCGACGACTACGCCATGTTCGAGCCAGCGCATGGCAGCGCGCCGAAATACAAGGGAATGAACAAGGTAAACCCGACCGCCACCATACTCTCATACGCGTGGATGATAGGATATCTCGGAGAGAAAGATAAGATGAATGCGATATTCAGAGCTGTCGAGGAGGTCGTGGCCGAGGGCAGGCATGTAACCTATGATCTGGGAGGAAGCGCCTCCACGATGGAGATGACGGAAGCAATTGCCAAGAAGATCGAGATAATGTAAAGCCTTAATCTAGACCGCTCAGCACAAGCTACTCTACTAGTTCGCTGAAATTCCCAGCATCAGAGAAAAATTTAGGGGAGAACCACTACTAAGGCGTTGCAAGGTTTTCAGAATCTCTCGACAGCGGTTATAGTCATTCCTCCGTCAACGATCAATGCCTGTCCAGTGACGTAGCTTGCTTCATCGCTTGCTAGGTAAAGGGCCGCGCCGGCTATGTCCTCGGGCTTTGCAAGCCTTCCAAGAATACATCTTGATGCCATCCTCTTACGCTCATCCTCATCTGTTACGGCGAATAGGAGCGGTGTCTCTGTCGGCCCGGGGCATATCGCGTTCACCCTAATGTTGTATGGTGCCAGCTCAACGGCCATCGCCCTTGTAAGGGATAGAACAGCACCTTTAGAGGCACTATAGGCTGCGTGACCAGGCTCACCCACTACAGCCGCCTTGGATGAGATGTTTATTATAACGCCGCTTCTCCTCTCCATCATATGTTTTACAACTACTTGTGATGGAATCACGATGCCGAGAACATTGACCTTGAAGAGGAGCTCCCAAAACTCTAATGGCTCCTCCCAAAAAGATTTTCCACGGTAGATTCCCACATTATTCACTAAGATATCTATTTTCCCATATCTCCTGAGAACCTCGGAGATTATTTCCTCGACCCTTCCTCGTGAGGATACATCTCCCTGAAATGCTATAGCCTCTCCCCCGCTTTTCCGAATCCTTTCAGCCGCTTCTTCTGCCTTGTCACCAGTAATATCTATTATCACTACCTTGGCCCCTTCGCTAGCAAACTTCGCGGCTATCGCGAAACCTATGCCGCTCGCTCCGCCAGTCACTATGGCAACTTTATCCTTCAGCCTCATATTTCCCAACATGCGAGATGGAATAACTTAAATCTTTGCTTTATGACTTTCATCGCAACTGCTTAACTTAAGCAGGTTTTTACTAGAAATAATCCTAAAAATTGAAGAGTTGATCTTGATCATGTGATAGATGAAGCTTGCCGAGAGATCGGAGATCTCATTTTACGGGTAGGTTTACCGGTTCATGCTCTTTTATGGATCTTATTGCGGCGAGCGTTGCTTCTAAGGCTTTTCTTCCATCTTCTCCGGTAACCTCAGGTTCTCGATCCTCTATTATCGATCTTATGAAGCTTTCAGCCTCAGCGATGTAGGCTTCTCTAAATCTATCCCTCCAGCTATGAAATGGCTCGGTCGTCATCTTCTGATCTTTATGGCAGATAATCAAGCTTGTTCCCTGAATTTCTCCTACCGTGAGTAAGCCTTCTGTTCCAAGTACTTCGACCCTGGCATCATAAGCATAATTGACTGGGCAACCGCCGTCGATCAACCCAAGACCACCTTTCTGGAATCTAACCGCGACCACGACGACATCATGGAATCCAGGAAACTCTTCCGCCACATCGGGCCTTAATAGCGCTGCAGCATCAGCGTAGATTGTCTTGAACTCATCGTTCATGAACCACCTCAACGTGTCGAAATCATGGCTATTGACTTCCGCAACCATGCCCAAACCAGTTTTTGGATCGAGTGCCCACCTCGGCGGCAGCCCAGGGCCTCTTCCGACAGACTTTACCAAAACGGGCTTGCCTATCGCCCCCTCATCTATTAATGATTTGGCTTTCCTGAATTCCGGGTCAAATCTTCTCATGAAGCCTATTTGAAGCTTCACGTTATTTCTTCTGGCGACCGAGATCATGTCATCGGCCTCTCTTAATGTTAGGGCCATGGGCTTTTCGCAGAAAACATGTTTCCCCGCCTCAGCGGCCTCAACTGTTAGGGGATGATGCGTGAAGGTCGGAGTAGTTATGAAAACGGCATCAAAATCCACCTTCCTTATAGCCTCGGTGAGACTTTCATAGTAGCCTGCGCCGCCTAGAAGGCTTGCGAGATTTCTCGCGGCCTCCACATTCGAATCGACTACGGCCACGACCTCTGCCATAGGAATTCTGAAGGCCAAATTGGTTCCATGCACTTGACCAGTTCTTCCCGCTCCAGCAATACAAACTCTAACCTTTTTCAGTCCCGATTCACCCTGCTCCCCTCAATTGAGCACCTATTTAAAAATGTTATTTCAACGGTTATCTTTGCGGAGATTTCACAACATGATTTGATGCTATAAAGTGTTCCAAGCACGTGTGAATGATCATTTACTTTTTCTCTATCCTGACCTCAACATACTCACCGTTCTTCACTTTTCTGAGATGTTCCATTCCCTTGATGACTCTGCCCAGAGGCTTTACCTTGCTGTAGGCGACGGGCTTCTCATCCCTGCTTACCGGGGTTGGCCCAAAGAATATGCAGATGGAGTTTCCTTCGGGCCAATATGCAACCTCCCCTACCTCCATGAGCATTCTCTCGCCGTCAAATTCAAGCCTTACCGGTAGCTCGAAGTATACCTCGTCGCCCCATCGTTCCACTTCCGAGCTGAATGGAGAATGCGCGAGAAGCTTTTCCAGCTCAGGGTGCTCCATAAGCTCACAGATCACCTTTACACCGCTCTCAAATTCTAGTGTAACTAGGTAGGGCATGCTCGATCAAAATACCGGACTTCGCCTCGCTTAAATACATCTCGCTCTCCTACTCTTCCGGCAACATTTTCTTCAGTTCCTTGATTATCCGCACGCCGGAACTCGTTCCAAGTCTATCCGCTCCAGCCTCTAGGAAGCCGATGACCTGCTCTCCGGTCCTTATCCCTCCGGCCGCCTTTATCTTGACATGGGGTGATAAGACGCTTCTTAGAAGCTTTACATCTTCTATCTTCGCTCCAGATGGGCCGAATCCCGTTGAGGTTTTAACGTAATCTGCCCCGGCTCTCTCCGCGATCTTAGCTGCTATTACCTTCTCTTCGTCAGTTAGGTAGCAACATTCTATAATCACCTTCAGGATTCCATCGCCTGTAGATCGTTTAACCTCCCTTATCTCTTCCTCCACGTAATCGTATTTCCCCGACTTCAGCATCGGCAAGTTTATCACCATGTCCAGCTCGGCCGCGCCTCTTTCTATAGCCCGCCTCGCCTCCTCCACCTTAACCTCCTTAAACGTCGAGCCAAGCGGAAAGCCTATCGCCGCGCATACCTTGACATCCGTGTTTCTTAGGAGCTCGTAAGCTAGCGGAACATAGATGGGGTTAATGCATACGGCCGCAAACCCGTATTCGACAGCCTCCATGCATAGTCTCCGAATATCATCTTCCCTCGCATAAGCATGTAGCATCGTGTGATCTATCGCTCTTGCAACCCGCTTAACAGACCATGTGCTTTTGTTCATGGGCACGCACTAAATGGAGAAGCTGGAAAAATATTTTACTCCTTCAGCCTGTCAAGATACGGCGTGTTGCTTGTCTAGAGAGGCTATTCTCGAGGACTTGAGGAAGAAGGTTGAAGGATGCAGGAAGTGTGATCTATGGAGGACTAGGAATAGGATCGTGTTCGGTGAGGGGCCTGCTGACGCGGAAGTGATGATTGTTGGACTGGGCCCTGGGAGGCAGGAGGATCTTCAGGGAAGACCCTTCGTCGGCGCCGCCGGCAAGTTCTTGGACCAGCTTCTCTCCGAGGCCGGCTTGAGCAGGGACCGCATTTACATAACGAATGTTATTAAGTGCTTTCTGCCCGGGAATAGGGCGACTGAGGAGCATGTTAAGGCATGCACCCCCTACTTAGATCAACAGATCGAAGTCATTCGGCCTAAGCTCATAATCGCTTTAGGGAATATTGCGGCATGCTATCTGCTTGGAAAGTTCGGCTTGAGGTGCGAGCCCATGGAGAAGATTCATGGCAGGGCCTATGATGTCTCGAGCCTGATGCTGAGCCTTCGCATAGTTCCCATGTATCATCCCGCCTCAGCCCTCAGGAATCCCGGGCTTAGGGATAAGCTAATCGAGGATTGGAGGGAGCTCGGTAGAACGCTTGGGGATCTTGCGCCAGCTAGTTAAATTTAATACTTCGAGCTGAAGGTTTCAATACGGATGAGGGTTAAGGTTAGGTATTTCGCTTCGATCAGGGAGCTTTTCGGGGTTAGCGAGGAGGAGTATGAGGTTGAAAGGGGGGTTAAGCTCACTGATCTGCTGCTCAACCATATTCCGGATAGACATGCGCATGCCGCCGATGCTTGGAGGGATAAGGTGATGCAGTTCATGAAGGGCGAGGAGGCGAGCTACATCGTCATCGTGAATGGTGATAGGGCTAGGCTAGACCAGGAGCTCAAGGATGGCGATGTGGTGGCAATTCTTCCACCCGTTGGAGGCGGCTAAAGCTATTTCCCGGAAACCCAGTATTCCCCTCGATCCGTTATCTCCTTCTTCCAGATCGCTGCCTCTTTTTTCATTCTCTCGACGGCATCTTTTAGTGCCCTGAAGACCTCTTCCCTGTGATCTCCCGCCACGATTATGTATACTATGTCCTCCCCAACCTCAAGCTCGCCTACTATGTGGTGTATTCTGACGTCCACGATTCCGGGCCTTTCTAGCAGCTCTTTCGCGATCTTTTCAAGGCTTCTCTCGGCCTCCTCCCTATATGCCTCGAGGACCAGCTTTCTGACGGCCTCGCCTCTCGAGCTCCTGCCCCTGACTATCCCTATGAAGCAGGCGATCGCTCCCGCCTCGCTCAGCTCCGGGTTTTCCCTAACTCTCCTCAGAATCTCCTCCAGGCTTACATCGCCCCTCCCATGCACTCCGACGCTATAGGCGCCCATGCTCCCGATCACCGGAATGCCACCCCTATAAGCTCGTAACCCTTCTAAGAACCTTCCTCATGCGCCGGAATGTGGGCATGGATCATCTTGGGATGGCTCAGCGATGAGTTAAATAACAATAAGTAGAGAGAGATATTCTCAGGGTTGGTGTGAGGCGGGGTCGCTGCGGCTTAAGTGAACTTCTCTCGGCACTCATCCTTCTTAGCATATCTGTCGCCGTGGCGTTCATCATGGTGTATTATCTTCCGGTAGTATCGCCGCCCAGCGTTAGACCATGGTTGAGGCCGACGTTAATAGCCGCGTTTAGCAGCTCCGGCACTGCCGAGATATACCTCTACAATCCTCACTCGGATCACATAATCGTGCTCGAGGCCTGGGTCGGAGGAAATCACCTTAAATGCCCCGATGGAGCTGGATGCAGCTGCTTCAACGAAAATGGGCAGAAGGACCCTGAATGCAGGATAGAACCGAGAACCTACGAGGTTGTAAGGGTTTCCGGATCGGCGCAGTCCATTCTACTGAGATTTGATACTGGTGCTTGGATGGAGGTAAGGCTTGGTTGATATCTGGGGAATTTGCGGGTATATTGGAGCTGCTGTATGCCCATTACTCAATTATACGCGCTTTCTTATCTTACTTTTCCCTAGGAGGTGTCTTGAATGGCTGAGTTGAGGGGCGAGAAAGGTGTCTCAAGAATCTTCGCGGAATATCATGTTGGGGATGCTGTTGTTAGGCTCAGGCAGCGGGATAATGGCCTGCTCTACGAGGTTGAGGAGCCCGCCCTGACGGATGGCGTCAAAAAGTCTCTCGACCAGGCCATGGACGAGTACGTGAAGAGGGGAACCAATCCCGAAGAGCTTGTCAAGAAGTATTCGAGGAGGCTCAGCTCCTCCGAGGTCGTTGCCCTCCGATATTATCTTCTCAGGGAGCTTAGGGGATTCTCGAAGCTTCAAGTCTTCATGTACGATGATCAGATAGAGGATTTCACGATAACGATGCCGGGCCCCGTCAGGCTGATTCATAGACTCGCGCCTCACTATGAGTGGATCGAGAGCAACGTCGTCGTGGAGTCGGATGAAGAGCTCGATAAGCTGGTCAAGCTTGTGATCGAGAGATCTGGTGGATCTATAACGCCCGCGAGCCCCGTCGTCGAGATACTCACGCCGAGCTTCGATCGAGTTGCGGGAGTTTTGAGGGGGGAGGTCTCCCTCCACTCGAGCATAACTGTTAGGAAGTTTCCGAGGAGCCCCTATAGCCTCGCGAGGCTGGTTAAGCTTGGGACCCTGAGGTCCGAGGTTGCGGCGGCGCTCTGGCTCGCCGTGGAACTCAAGTGCAACGTAATCATCGCTGGGCTGACTGGAAGCGGCAAGACCACTCTCCTCAACTCCCTCCTACTCCAGCTTCCTAAAAACTACAAGATCGTGACAATCGAAGAGCATCCGGAGATAAATCTCAAGGATCACCCGGGATGGTTGCCCCTCTACGCCAGGCTTCCAACGAGCCCGGCCGCGAGGCAGACCGCCATACCCTTGACCCAGCTCCTTAAGGCCGCGCTGAGGCATAGGCCCACGATAATCGCGGTGGGGGAGGCTAGGGCGGAGGAGGTTCAGGATATGATAACGGCGGCATCGGTCGGACATGGGACCGCTACGACGCTGCACACGGACGACCTAGATCACATGGTGAAGAGGCTCACGAGCCATCCAATGAACCTGAGACAAGATCAGGTTGCCTTGATAGATTATGCCGTCTTCATAGTCAGAATGCCGGATGGCAGGCGGCGGGTAAAGGAGGTCTACGAGAACATCTCGGGAAAGTGGGAGCTCATCTATGATTATGAGAGCGGGAAGTTTAAGCTTCCTGAGAAGATCGGCCAGAAGCTCGCCATATCCTACCGCGGCCTTGAGCCCTACGAGCTGGCTGCTCTCGAGGTCAGGAGGAGGGCTGAGCAGTTGAGAGCTCAGGCTAGGAGGGAGGAGGTGGTGGCCACTGCTTGATCAGCTCGTGAGCTTCCTCCTCAACATAAACACGCTGATGATAATAGCGCTGATAGTTCTCCTGGCCCTGCTCCCGGTAGCGCTGAGAAAGGAGAGGGCTGCTAGGCTCGAGGAGGAGCTACCGATATTCCTGAGCTATCTTTATGCGAGGCTTGAGGCCGGATGGAGCTTAAGGAAGGCCCTCGAGGCCGCTGCGGCCGAGAAAGCGCTCATGCCAGCATTCCACCAGGAAGCCGGGAGAATAATTAGGGAGGCTGAGAGGAGGGGCGATCTATCGGGGGCACTGCTCGATTATAGGACTCCGAGCGCGAGGGTTACGAGCGTGCTCAGGTCTATCGGCGAGGAGGCTTTCACGGGCTTCGACCCAGCCACGAGGGTCCAGGTCCTCCTCTGGGATGAGGAGGAATATGCCGCCGAGCGCGCTAGGAAGAAGGCTGAGAGCGCTGAGAACCTGGCGGAGGCAAGCCTAATGATCATGATACTTATCCCCCTCTTTATCTCGTTCACAGCATTCTTCGGAGGCAGCCTGGAGCTCATCTTCCCCATAGCCCTACTATCTTCGATCACAACATACACAGCATCAGTGGCGCTTCAGGGGGTCCCGATAGTAATCCTCTCGCCTAGGGTTATGCGAATACTTCCAGCACAGCTCGCACTGATAGCCGCTGCAATCGCCATCTCGATCCCGGTGAGGGGGTTCTCGCTCGCCAATCCGATGATATACTTGGGCATAGGAGCTGGGCTGGTAGCTCTCTCGATCCCGGCGAGCCACGAGGTTAGGAAGGCGATCTCGGAGATGGAGGGCGGGCACCTATTGGCCCAGGGCCTGGCCACGAAGCTCCAGCTCGGCTACCCCGTCGAGAGATCATTCCAGCTCGTTAGGGATGGTAGGGTCGTGGAGCAGGTTAGGAGGGTCTCGCTGGGGATCGAGGCGAATCCAAGGAGCAGGCAGCTCCACCTCGTCCTCTCGACGATCAAGGTCGTGAGGGAGAGCGGCGCAGGCGGGAAAGCCCTCGAGATTGTGGCCAGGACTGCTCAAAGGCTCTATCACGCTTACCGGGATCTCAGAAGCAGGCTCAGGTTCTACGAGGTAATCAGCATCACAGCCGGCTCCCTGATCCTGATAATGAGCTTCGCGATAACCAGGCCCCTCAAGGAGTTCTCAGCGAGATATGCCACCTCGATGGCTGGAGGTGGGATGCTCATTCAGCCGGCCCCCCTCTTCGGCGGGGTCACCCTCGAGGGGGTTGGAGCGCTCCTACTCCCGATAAGCATCATCCTCTCCCTGATCCTCGGGCTAGCGGTCTCGAAGCTCTGCGATCACACTGTGGCCAGCACTTGGAGGGCTGGGGTCGGCGTGATCGCCGCTACGTTGATATACTTAGCTCTAGAGCCCTATTGGTGAGCTGTAGAAGAGGATGAGCCCAGCCGATATACTCCAGATCCTGCAAAGGCTCGAGGTCCTGGCGATAATAGCTGCTTGTATCGCGGCGGCCTTCATACTGGCTCTGAGGAAGAGGGAGAAGAGAAGGAAGGCCGGGAATATCTCGAAGGAGGAGCTGGATTCAATAAGGGTGATCTCAGAGCTTGAGGAAGCCACTGAGGAAGGGAGGCTGGCGCCTCCGGAAAAAGGCGTGGGAGAGCTTTCTGATGAGGAGCTAGCGAAGCTTGAGGCGAGAGTCATAGAATCATTGATGATTAAGGGGGCTCTTAGGCCCCTTATGATGCCGGGAAGCAAGGAGGGGGGCTATTATCCGGAATTCGCGGGCGTCTCGGAGAAGGATGCTCAGCGCGTGCTCAGGAGGCTCATTGATAAGAGGCTCATCTTAGAGACTGAGAGGGAGTTCTCCGCGGTCGCCTGCCCAATCTGCGGATCATGCATCCAAGTAGCATTAACGTCATGCAGGAATTGCGGCTCCTTTAGGGTTAAGGAGACGAGATATTATAGGCATACATGCGGATATATCGGTGCGGAGTCGAGCTTCAGAACGGCGCTTGGGCTAGCTTGCCCCCGATGCGGGGGATCGGAGAACATAGAGGTTTACCACAGGAGGTATAGGTGCCCGGACTGCGGCACGGAGTTCGAGGAACCGAACATCGCGTTCAAGTGCGGGTCATGCGGCTCCCTCTACGATGAGCAGACCATGGAAATTAAGCCGTTCAAGAGAATCGAGTCGTCGAAAGAAATGCTTGCCGAGTATGAAAAAGTGATCAGCGCTGTCAATAGGGAGATAGAGATCTTGAGGCAACGTGGATATGAGGTCGAGAGGCCGGCAAGCCTGGTCGGCGAGTCCGGCGTCATCCACAGGTTC
Source organism: Candidatus Wolframiiraptor sinensis (assembly GCA_023268255.1). Lineage (GTDB taxonomy): Archaea > Thermoproteota > Nitrososphaeria_A > Caldarchaeales > Wolframiiraptoraceae > Wolframiiraptor > Wolframiiraptor sinensis. Next base: position 118,523 of record JALNJX010000001.1, on the reverse strand, counting down.
GACGCCGCCGCCAAGAAGGGGGATGAGATAATAGCGATAACATCATCCTTCGGCGAGCCGTTAACTCAGGTCTTGGTTAGGCTCGGCGTCGCGAGAAGCGACCTTAAGCTTAGCAGGGTGATGCTCGTGACGAGCGATAAGCCTACCGCCACCGAGATGGAGTTCGCGAGAAGTCTCGGGATAGAGATAATAGAAGCCGCTGAGGCTAGCGGATCTCCGCCCTCGCGGAGGCTCTGAACCTTCTCCTCAAGACAATTATAATTATCGTGATCGCTATCACCACGGCTATGGCCGGCAGAAGCGCCATGAGATCTTGAATGTACATGGTCAGCCCGAGTAGGTTTATGGCCTCCAGCTCTATGATCGCGTTCTCTCCTGGGCGGATTATCCTATTGACGATCAGCGGCCCATGCTTGACCTCGAGCTGATATGCGCCGAGATGTGGTATCCCCGAGAAGGCCACAACCCCATCCAAGCCGGATCTCTCCTCACCCAAAATGATGTCCGAGACATGGAGCCTTACCGCCGCGCCTGGAAGCGGGTTCCCGAGCGCATCAACGACCTTGACCATGATGCCCGTCCGCCCAGCCCTGACCTCGACCACGTCGCCCACGAACGTCACATTTCCAGCGAATAAGACGAGCGATGTTCTCGGATAATAGACTCTCAGGCTGTAATTAGCTAATGGGGCTAGGCCCAGGGATATCATGCCCTGAGCATCAGTGAGTCCCTCGCTCCTCAGGCTTGCGGGCCCACTAGCACGATCCTAGCATTAGCAATGGGCGCATCATCGCTCCAGAGCACCCTGATCACCATGTCTCCTATTGGTAGCTTGAGCTCTCGCATGCTCGCGAGCTCCTCAACGCTCATGACCGAGGAGATCAGCGTCAGGTTCCGCTCGTCGATAACCGTGAGATTGCATGGGCCGCGTGGGATAAGCCTGGCTGAGATTATGCTAGATGGGCGCCTCATCTCATGCCTATGACCTGATGGGTCCACGAGGATCCAGTAGGCTGAGAAGGGCCTTCCATCAGTCGTCCTGAGCTCCAGCCCGACATCGTACACGTCCGCGATGATATCCCATGAGCCCGATTCCGAAACCATTATTCGGCCATCATATACCTCGACGTTATTCCACAGTATCCTGACCTCGTACTCTCCCTCCGGGATCCCCGGGAAGATCGCGTATCCCCACTGGTCAGCTCTCGCCTCGACGCCGCCCAATATCACCAAGGCGTTTCCGAGCTCCACGCCGCCCCTAGAGTAGAGGTGGAGGGTTATCGAGTGAAGCGGTAGCTGAAGCTTCATGAGCTGGCCGGGCTGGAAGATGCCCGATGCCTCCGCGCACGTCTTGAAGGCTTGAGAGCAGTTTAATGCTCGCACCCGATAATCGCCCACAACCAGCTGGGTTATGTTCAGGAGGCCTGAGCTACAGTATAGTAGATCCGGCAGCACTCCCTGGGGATCTGATACCGTGAAGTTAGCAGCGAGCGGCATTCCGCCGCTATCAATCGCCTGAACCAGCAGATCATCCACAGGAAGTTTTTAGCACTAGCTTCGGTTCCTTGATCTCAGGGGGGATTGTCGGATGATATCCGATCCACACCCACTCATCCAGCAGCTTGATTCCCATCCAGTATGCTTGGAGGGAGTGATTGCCGTTTGGGACGAGCTGGTATAGCGCGTAGCCGTTCTCCGCGATGACCTCGACGCCGTCCAAAGCGATTCTCGCGCCATTTAGAGCCCTCTCTTTCAGATCCAGCGCCCTAACCTCGACGTTGAAGAGAAGAGTCCTGATGCCCTCGGACGCGAGATCGTAGGCGGTGTGATGCTCCATGTGCACGAGCGGCGACTCCTGCAGGAAGATGCTGTTATTCCAGTATACTCTCACCTCGTAATCATCCTCCTTAAGCCTGTGTATTCTTATCGTTCCATTTTCCGGCGTGACGTACCCGCGGACATCATAACGGTGGATGAGCCTCCTGATCACGACTCTCGCGCCGGCGATGGGGGGTTCATACCATCATAATCCGTCACGGTGAGGTTGAAGCTCCTGTAAGGCTGGATCTCGAAGGGCCCACGAGTTGGATAAGCCTCGAGAGTGTAATCTATCCATCCCGGGTAGTGGACCCTCAAGTCCATGAAGGGCTTGAGAAAGCGCTCCTCCGGGTATATGTCGGGCGGGATGAAGAGCTCGAACTCGAGCACTATCGATGATCCGGGGCTAAACCCCTTAAGGATGTAGTCTATAGGGTTGAACGCCTTGAGCTCCACGTTAGCGTCTGCCCTGAAAGCCCAGTCTCTCCCGGGATACTTCTTCCACGGAAACCAGAGCTGAGCATAATACAGCTTTATGGATTTCCCAGAGCAGGCTCCAATTATCTTCAGCTTCGCGTCGAAGTAAACTTGGCCCCCGAAGCCGTGCGCACCCTCTATCCTGAGATCGTAATCCGTTATCCAGCCGCTCTCATTCATCTCTCGCTCTCGCTAGGATTGATTTGAGAGTTCGCTCCGGGATGTCGTCGAACTTCGCCTCATAGGGTTTAGGCAGCCTCGCGGAGCAGTCCGTGTTCGTTATGTTCGCCTTCAGCCTCCCCCACTCGCCCATGTAAAGCTCCGCCGGGAAAAGCGTGATCGAGAAGCTCCATGTTGGCTGAGCGCTTGAGGAAGTTATCATGAGCTGGAGAGCTGAGAGAGAAGAGACCACTATCAGGAGACATAAGGTGATCGTGATCGCGCTGAGCCTCATAGCCTTTCAACATTAGGTGGAAGCCGAAAAATAAGCTTAGCATGCCCGGGAGCATTTAGAGCAAATCTTATATACAGTCCGCGAGACGATTATCCAAGCGCTCCAGAGGCGATCGTGATGAACGGCGGTGGACGTGCTCGCTTAAGCGGCTTCGGCGGCCTCTGGAGCTACTGGTATTTTGGCTTTTGCTATTTTGCCCTGGCATGAGCCAGGGCCCCGCGCAAGATTTCTCTTCTTTGGAGGGTGTTTTGCATGTTGGGGGTCCATTCTCTAGATTTCCCGAAGTATTGGCCTGGGCTTGACGCGTCCATAGTGTATGGTTTGGGAGGTGATGGGCATGGTTTGGGGTAAGCAGGTTAGGTTGAGCAGGATGATGGAGTCCGGTAGAATGCTGTGCGTGCCGATGGATCATGGGGTTAGCTCCGGGCCGATGAAGGGCATTGACAGGATACGGGAGACGATAATGAGGCTGGAGTCCGCTGGCGTGACGGCCATACTGGTTCATAAGGGGATCATCAAGAGCTTGGATAAGCCTCCGAGAACAGGGCTGATAATGCATGCCTCGGCCAGCACCAGCCTCTCCACTTCGCCGAACTGGAAGGTCTGGGTTGCCTCGGTCGAGGAGGCCATAAGGCTTGGAGCCGACGCCGTCTCCGTCCACATAAACATCGGGAACAAGGATGAGCAGGATATGTTAAGGAAGCTCGGCGCGATAGCTGATGAGTGCGATGCGTGGGGAGTTCCATTGATAGCGATGATGTATCCGCGCGGCGAGAACATCAAGGACCCGAATGACCCGCAGGTTATTGCTCATGTCGCGAGGGTTGGCGCGGAGCTCGGCGCAGACATAGTAAAGGTCCCGATGCCATCCTTCAACCCAGATGATATACGGGTGATAACAGAGAGCTGTCCGGTTCCGGTTGTCGCCGCGGGAGGGCCGAAGATGGATGATGATCGGAAGGTCTTGGAGCTCGCGAAGGCAGTTGTGGAGGCCGGCGGGGCTGGTGTCACATTTGGGAGAAACGTCTTCCAGCATGAGAAGCCCGATGCGATCGCGAGAGCTCTTAGAGCCGTCGTGATCGAGGGCAGAAGCATCGAGGAAGCGATGAGGATATTGAGGGAGAATCGATGAGGAAGGAGATAATCATCGCGCCGATCAAGCCGGATGAGAGGATACTCGAGAGGGCGGTCGCGAGGGGCATTAGAGCGTTCTACATCGATCCCGAGAAGCTCCCGGAGAAGCTTCGAGGCAAGATCGAGATTTATCACGAGTCTGAGTCTGCGGACTGGAGGATCGTCAGGGATCCATCGAGCATCTCTGAGAAAACGATTCCGGAGATGGTGCTGAGGGGGCCGGAGGACTATGAGAGGATGATCGCCGCGGCGAGGATGGGTGTGAGAAGCATCATAGTGAGGGCTGAGGACTTGAAGATAATAGCGCTCGAGAACCTGATAGCCGACCTAGCGCCATATGGAACGAGGATCATAGCCGCTGCATCGCCCCATGAGGTCGAAACGCTCTCAGGAATCTTGGAGAAGGGCGTTGATGGCCTCCTCGTCGCGGTCAGCAGCCCGGATGAGGTCGACCTAGTCATAGATCAGGTCTCGGCTCCCAGCAGGCTCGAGCTCGATGAAGCTGAGGTAGTCGAGGTGAGGGACATCGGGCTTGGCGAGAGAGCCTGCATAGACACGACGTCGATTCTCAGCGTCGGCGAGGGAATGCTTGTTGGAAGCACATCGAGCCTGCTCACCCTCATCCATAATGAGAGCCTCGGGTCTGCTCTCACCGCGCCGAGGCCTTTCAGGGTTAATGCAGGCGCTATCCACTCATACACTCTCGCGCCCGACGGCTCCACGAGATACCTCTCGGAGCTGAGGGCCGGCGACAGGGTCCTAGTAGTCTCGAAGAGGGGCGTTAGGATCGCGTCGATAGGCAGGGTGAAGATAGAGAGGAGGCCATTACGCCTCGTGAGGATCAGGCTTAATGATATCGAGGGCTCCGTGATAGTCCAGAACGCGGAGACCATAGCTCTTCTCTCTCCCGATGAGGCGCCGATCTCGGTGACCGAGATCAAGCCGGGTGATAGGATCCTCGCGCACGTGCCCAGGGCTAGGGCAAGGCACTTTGGGAGAGCCGTGGACGAGTTCATAATCGAGAGGTGACGGGGTCATTGAAGCCGCTGATATGCGTCAGCGTAATGGGTAGGGATGAGGCTGAGCTCGAGGAAAAGATTGAGCGGGCGCTTAGCCTAGGGGGAGATTTGGTCGAGCTTAGGCTCGACTTCCTGCGCGAGCTTAATGCGAGCCGCCTAGAGGATCTCATCTCGAGCTTCGCCGACAGGATCGTTATAACTCTTAGGCCCAGTTGGGAGGGGGGCAGATATGGAGGAGGCGAGCAGCGCAGGATCGAGATCCTGAGAAGGTTATCCGAGTCGAGGCCCGCATACGTGGATCTCGAGCTCAGAACCGGGAGCATCGTGGAAGTCTCCGCCGAGCTCAGGAGGCGCTCAAAGCTGATAATATCATCTCACGATTTCTCCGGAACTCCAAGCGAGGATGAGCTCACCTCGAGAGCTCTCGAATCCCTGAGATACGGCGATCTGGTGAAGATCGTGCCAACGTCGCGAAGCATAGATGATAATCTCAGGATACTCGGGCTTTATCGGAGAGGAGATCTGCCCGCCGAAAGGCTAATAGCGTTTGCCATGGGTGAGGCTGGCGCGGTTACGAGAATACTCGCGCCGATGCTGGGATCGCCGATAGCCTACGCGTGCCTTCCCGGGGAGGAGGTTGCTCCGGGCCAGCTGAACATTACGCACTTCAAGCGGATCTTAGATCTGGTGATGCCGCGTTGATCAACGCCTTGACTAGGCTCTGCTGCCTCATAGGCCACCCGATCGGACACTCTGTCTCGCCGCAGATGCATAATGCCGCTTTCAGAGCCCTGGGCCTAAACTACGTCTACGTCGCGTTCGATGTCCCTCCGGAGAAGCTTGATGAAGCTGTTTCGGGGCTTAGGGCTCTCGGCGCCGCGGGCTTCAATGTTACGATACCCCACAAGGTTGCTGTCATGAAACTGCTCGATGAGCTTGATCATTCGGCTGAGAGGGCGGGCGCCGTCAATACCGTCGTTAATGATCGCGGCCTTCTAAGGGGTTACAACACGGACGTTTATGGTATTAGGCGGGCGTTGGGGGGCCGGGAACTCCCCATCAATAAGCCTGCTCTCGTGATCGGCGCCGGAGGTGCGGCTAGAGCCGCGGTTGCCGCGCTCATGGACCTGGGTTTCAGGAGAATCCTGATAGCGAATAGGACTCTCGAGAGGGGCATGGCCTTGGCGGATTGGGCTCGCCCGCTCGGGGTATCGGCGGATGCTATAAGTCTCGAGGAGGGTAGGTGTAAGGCAGTTGAATGCGGCATCATAATAAACGCGACGTCAATTGGCATGCATCCAGATACGGGCGCCACGCCGCTTACATCGGAGGAGATGCGCAGGGGCACGATAGTCTTGGACCTCGTGTATAATCCCCCTAAGACTAGGCTTCTCGAAGAGGCGGAGAGAGCTGGAGCGATTATCGTATCCGGGGTTGATGTCCTAGTTTATCAGGGGGCTGAGGCGTTCAGGCTATGGACCGGAGTAGATCCGCCGATCGAGGTGATGAGGAGGGCGGCTATCGAGGCGCTGGAGGGATACGTGGAGGATGAGGGGCGCTAGAGCCATAGTTCACGGCGCGGTGAGCATCCTGAATGCCATCCCAACATGGATCGGCGGTGCTATCGGAGTAGATCTATGGACCGAGGCCGAGGCGCTGATCAGTGATGAGCCCGGGAGAATTGAGGCGGAGATACCGGGCGGGGAGGATCCAAGGCTGGTAATAGAGACCGCGAGAACAGTTCTCCAGAAAGCTGGAAGAAGCGATATCGGCCTCCGGGTAAGGACTAGGTCAAATATTCCGATAGGCCGGGGGCTTAAGAGCTCGAGCGCCGCGTCGGATGCCGTGGCCCTGGCGGTCGCGAGGCTTCTTGGATTGGATTGCGATGGCGATGAAGTTGTGCGGCTCGCCGTCGAGGCCTCGATCAGGGCCGGCGTAACGATCACGGGCGCATATGATGATGCTTACACATGCTTTTTCGGCGGGATAAATATCACGGATAACGCCTCCAAGAAAGTTCTACTGAGAAAGATGGCCCCGGAGGATGTGATGGTGTTAATCGCTGTGCCGGAGAGGAAGATCTACACCGGGTCCGTGGATGTTGAGAAACTCCGCGCTGTCAAGGATGTCTGCCTCAAGGCGGCCAAGCTCGCGCTTCAGGAAAAATTCTGGGACGCGATGATCGTGAATGGGCTGGCAATAGCTTCCGCCCTAGATCTTGATCCATCGCCGATCCTCGATGCTGTTAGAGCTGGAGCCCTCGCTGCCGGGGTATCCGGAACCGGACCCGCGATCGCCGCGATCACTAGGCCAGGGAGAGCCGAGAGCGTTCGAAATGCTTTGAGGGATTATGGGGATATTCTTGTATGCGGGGTTAATAATTCTGAGGCGGGCTGGGAGGCGCTCGAATGAGCAGAATTATTCTTGTGAGGCCATCGATGCTTAGAGGCGAGGTCGAGGCCCCTCCGAGCAAGCCATATACTCATAGGGCCTACGCGGCCGCCCTCCTCTCAGATGGCGCGAGCAGGATAATCAACCCCCTCGAGTCCCGCGACACGAACGCGACTAAGAGGGCCTGCATTCTCCTAGGCGCGGAGATCGAGGAACGTGAAGGCCAGGTCTCGGTCAAGGGCGGAGCATTCAGGACCCCGGATAACGTCATCGATGTCGAGAACTCCGGGACGACTCTCCGGCTTTTCACGGCGATCTCGGCCCATGCTCCCGCGGGCTACACGATACTGACGGGAGACGACTCGATTAGAAGGAGGCCTATGGAGCCTCTTTTGAGGGCGCTTAGGATGCTCGGCGTCGAGTGCTGGTCGAGCAAGCTCGATGGAACGGCTCCGATTATAGTTAGGGGCGGCGGGATGGAGGGAGGCGAGGCGAGGATAATGGGCGAGGTCTCATCCCAGTTCATCTCAGCCTTAATCTACGCATCTACGAGATCTAGGAGGGGCGCGAGGATAATGGTTGAGGGCGAGCCCGTGTCGAGGCCATATATTGACGCGAGCCTAGAGGTTCTCGCGAGGTTCGGGTTTAGGGTTGAGCGGGAGGATTATCGCCTTTTCGAGGTCGAGGGGGGGCAGCGCGGCAGGCCATGCGAGTTCAAGGTTCCGGGAGACTTCGGCTCAGCAGCCTTCCTCATGGCCGGAGCATGCTTGACCGGCGGAAGCATAATCGTGAGGAATCTGAGCCTGGATTTGCCTCAGGCTGATGCCGCGATAATCGCCTTCCTGAGAGAGCTTGGATGCCGCGTCGAGATCTCGGAGGACGCGGTCAGAGTTGATGGCGGAGGAATATGCGGCGGAGAATTCGATTTGAGGGACTCGCCGGATCTCCTCCCGGTAATGGCCTGCATGGGCGCCAAGTGCTCCGAGGAGGTGGTTTTGAAGGGCGTGGCGCATGCAAGGTTCAAGGAGAGCGATAGGATCACTGTTATGGCCCGCGAGCTCGCCAAGCTCGGCGTCGATGTGGAGCCGCTTCCAGATGGCCTGAGAATCCGCGGTAGGAGCAGGATTGAGGGCGGATGCATTCTCGACCCCCACGGCGATCACAGGATATTCATGGCGCTGGCGATGCTCGCTGCCTCCACGGAAAAAGGATGCGCAATAATGGACCCGGAGGTCGCCGAGGTATCTTACCCGCAGTTCCTCGAGCACGCGAGGAGCCTAGGGCTGAATGCGGAGGTGATGAAAGGCTGAGGGGCAATATCATCGGCGAGAGATTCATGGTCTTGAGCTTCGGCGAGAGCCATGGAAGATGCGTCGGAGCCGTGGTGGATGGCTGCCCCGCCGGGCTAAGCCTCCGGGAAGAGGATATTCAGCGCGAGCTCGATCTCCGTAGGCCCTCGAACGCGATCATCTCGACTGAGAGGAGGGAGGAGGATGTGGTCGAGATACTCTCGGGCGTCTTCGAGGGATATACGACCGGCGCACCGATATGCATGCTCGCCTGGAATAAGGATGTGAGGAGCGAGGATTACGCTGAGATCAGGTATATGCCGAGACCGGGCCACGCCGATTACTACGCCCACGTCAAGTATGGGGGGTTCAACGATTATCGCGGCGGCGGGAGGTTTTCCGGAAGAATAACGGCGGGATTCGTCATGGCGGGAGCGGTCGCGAAGAAGCTTCTGCGAGAAGCGCTCGGGATCAAGATCATCGGCTACTCGCTCGAGATCGGCGGCGTGAGAGCTGAAGACTTTACTCTAGATGATGCTGAGAGAAACAGGTACGGGAATGATGTCAGGGCTCCGACTCCGGAGGCCGCTGAGAGGATGAGGGAGAGGATAATGGAAGCTAGGGAGAGGGGAGATAGCGTTGGCGGAGTGGTGGAGTGCATCGCGGTGAATGTCCCGATAGGCCTCGGGGAGCCCGTATTCGACGCGCTTGACGCCGACTTAGCGAAGGCGATGATGGCTATTCCCGGCGCCAGGGGGGTTGAGTTCGGGGCGGGCTTCGCGGCCGCTAGGATGACCGGCTCACAGCACAACGATCCGCTGATCATCAGGGATGGGAGAATAATCTCGGAGAAGAATGATGCTGGCGGCGTTATCGGCGGGATCTCGACCGGGATGCCCATAGTTATCAGGGTCGCCTTCAAGCCGCCGAGCTCGATAGCGCTCGAGCAGAAGACCGTTGATCTCAGGGATCTCAAGGAGGCGAGGCTGAGGATTCGGGGTAGGCATGATCCATGCATAGTTCCCAGAGCCGTCGTGGTGGTGGAGGCCATGATGGCGATAGTATTGGCGGATCACGCGATGCGAGCAGGATTAATTCCACCCGTCCTTACGAGGCAGAGAAATTAAGTCGCCTTCGCTGGCAGGATTCTCAGCGCCTCCTCGACCCTGCGCCAAACATCGTCTCCACCTCGAGCGAGCTCGTCTATCGATGTTTTCAGCGCCTCGGCAGCCCTCCCGGCATAGCGATTCGACTCCGCTATCTCCCTTATCACTCTCAGGTTTCCATGGAGCATCTTTAGCATGCTCATGGTTTTTCTAAGAGACCTAGTCGCATAGTCTTCCAAGATATCGGGCCCGGCGCCGTAAAGCGTGAGGGCTAGAGCGAGATATGAGAGGTGATGGGCGACCTGCACGTATGCCATGATCTCATCGTGCTTCTCCGGCGTCGAGAATACGACCCTCAGTCCGGCATCCTCGAATATCATCTTAATGGTCTCGATGCGGGATGAGCCTCTCACGGGTATAAGTATCACACGGTTGCCCGCGAGCTTCCTGGCCGCCGGCCCGAAGAGCGGGTGAATGCTCAGATAATCCACGCCGCTCGGAATGAGGCTCAGAACCTTCTCGACTACCCCGAGCTTGACGGATGATATGTCCATGAGCAGCGCGCCCTCCCTGAGGTGCGGTGCGATCCTCTCAACAGCCTCGGCAAGATATTGGGATGGCGTGGTCAAGATAACGGCATCATATTCTCCGATGGACTCCATTGTCGAGTAGCTTACCCCCAGCATCCTCGAAAGCCTTCTAGCCTTCTCGGGGCTCCTAGATATTATCGCGATCTCCGAGATCCTACCCCTGAATATCCTAGCTAGGACTCTCGCCATCCCGCCAGCTCCAACTATCGCGAGCCTCAGATCTGCGAGCTTCTCCAAGATCTCACCCGAGCTCCTCATATGATCCAAGGATCTTGAGGAAGAGAGCCTTCTCCCCCAGCTCCTTCAGCGCCTCGATGCACACCTCATCCTCCTCCCCATCACCCTCGAAGTCCGCGTGGAAGAGATATTCCCACGGCCTCTCCTTAACGGGCCTCGACTCTATCCTCGTCAAGTTTATCCTCTTCGATGCGAAGATCGAGAGAGCCTCATGGAGCGACCCGGGCCTATGCTGGAGCCTGAAGATTATGGATGTCTTCCGCCTGCCCGAGCCCGCTAGCTTCCTCCGCCCGATCACGAAAAACCTCGTCATATCATCCTTCACATCCTGTATGTCGCTCGCCAGGATCTCGCCACCGTATATAGCGGCCGCCATCTTGGAGGCTATCGCCGCCGCCCCATCGAGCTCCAAAGCCCTTCTCACAGCATCGGCAGTGCTCGGGCAATCCTCGATCCTAACATTCTTCAAAGCCCTGCCAAGGAACTCCCTGCATTGAGCGAGCGCCGTGGGATGGCTTAGGACCAGCTTCACATCCTCGAGCTTTGTGCCGGGCCTAGCTATCAGGTTCAGGCTTATCCGCACCTGAACCTCGCCGCAGACCCTCAGCGGCGTCTCGAGCAGGAGGTCTAGGGTCTCCCTCACGCCGCCCTCGATCGAGTTCTCGACCGGTACCACGCCATACTCCGCGTCGCCGGACTCCACCGCCCTGAATACATCCCTTATCGTCGGCATAGGATACGGCTCAAATCCCCTACTCAATAGAGCCTTGAGAGCAGCTTCCTCACTAAATGACCCCCTGGGACCGAGATACGATGCTCTTCCAGGGCTCTGCGCTCTCCTGCATATGCCGATAAGGGCTCTGAGCGCGATTAGCGTCAGCTCCCTATCTATTTTAAGGCTGTCAGCGAGCTCTCTACCGCGCTTCAGCACCTCCTCCTCGCGCTCGAGATCCGCCACGGGTAACCCGCTAGCCCATTTTAGCCCTCCTATTCTCCGAGCCAGCTCAACCCTCCTCGCGATGAGGCGGAGTATCTCCGCATCAATCTCATCTATCATTCTCCTCAGCTCGTCCAGCTCCGACATTCCGGCGAATCAGGATGCTCGAGGCGGATATATCCTCTTTCCCGCACGCCTTTCATGAGGGGGATGCTATCGCTGAAGCCAGCTCCGCGGCCTTCTCATCTATCCTCTCAACGAGCTTCTTGAATAATCCCTTATACTCGATGGCCGCCTTCTCGAGGGCCTCCTCATAAGTTATCTCGCCCCTCTCGATCCCGTTCATCAGCTCCTCAACCCTCTTCCTGGTCTCCGGCGTCACGAGCTTCGGGTCTATGGACTCGAGAACCTCTATCAGCTTCATCCCAAGCGGTGTTGGCTTAAATGCGCCCTTCTCCTTGACCGCGTATCCCCTTTCCCTGATGAGCTGCGGGAAGCCCGCTCTCGTCGCATCCGTCCCTATACCGTGCTCCTCCATCAGCTTTAGGAGCTCGGCCTCCGTCAGCCTATCGGGAGGCTTTGTCCTACCCTCATGAAGCCTCAATGATACTATTCTCAGCTTCTCGCCGGCCACCAGCTCGGGCATTGGGCTGTCCTCGGGCTTGAAATACCTGTACACCTCGAAGAAGCCCGGATCAATGAGCTCGGATCCGGAGGATCTTAGCTTTATGCCGGCGATGCTCAGCTCGGCGGATCTCAGCCTCTTCACGGCGTCGGCGTAAAATGCGTTGGCGAGAAATCTTCTCGCGATGTATCTCCAGATCTCTAGGCCGAGACCTGATCCGACGTAAGGCGCGATCGGGTAGATTGGCGTGTGAGCGCCATCATCGAGCCTTCCCTGCCTCGGGTTTGGCCGAGCCTGCGGAGGCTTTATGCCCAATCCTTGAGCCGCAGCGCGGAGAGGCTGATCAAAGTCGAATTCAGGCCTATACTTGTTGGTATCCGTCCGCGGGTATGAGATATATCCCTCGGCATAGAGGCTCTCGGCTACTTGGAGTATCTTGGCAGCCGGCTGGCCGGTTATCCTCGACAAGTCTCTGAGCATGTCATCCGTCCGTATCGGAGTCGGTCTCGAGATCTCGGCAAGCCTCTCATCGAACTTATCAACCACCGCGTATCCCGCCGATGATGCCTTTTCATATGCTCTCTGGGCCTCTGCGCGATCCCAGAACCTGTCGCTCTCGGCCTCGAGCCTCTCCCCAAGACCAGTCTCCAGCGTCGCCCTAATCGTCCAGAAGAGCTTGGGCTTGAAGCTCATCCGCTCGAGCTCGCGCTTGACTATGAACCAGAGCGTCGGCGCCTGGCAGCTTCCCCAGCTTATCAGCCTCACATTCCTATAATATCTCCTAGCAGATGAGGTTAGTAGCCTGGTGAAGGCTGCTCCGGCGATTAGGTCGAACCTCTGCCTGAATAGGGCTTTCATAACCCAGCTCCATCTAAGATCATCCTCGAGACTCCGCCATGCTCTTCGAAGCTCGCCTAGATCCGTGCTATTGAATCTCATCCGTTTATATGGCGCATCGCCCCTAACACTTCTCCAGATCTTCAGTATCTCAGCGCCTATCAACTCGCCCTCGGAGTCGTTGTCGGTCGCTATTACGAGCACATCGGCCTGCCTGAAGATCCTCTTGAGCTCCCTGATCGCCTTGGCATCCCTCACCTCATCCCTGAACTCGCGGATGTCGAAGAGCTTGAGCGGGTCGCATCTTCCCCAACCGAATCCCTCCGGAAACTCGGAGTCAAGTATATGCCCTCTCACTGAGGTAACGATTACATCGCTCCTCCCCAAGGCCTCTCTTATCCTTCTCGCAACGCTCGGCTTTTCAGCGACCACCACGTACCTCATCCATCTCTCCGAAAGACTATCAGATCAAGGCTGCAATTTTTATCATTCTAAATCAAATCTGGCTTTTGCCGCAGCGGGGGCAGAAGAGGCTCACGATGGGCTTAGCCCCGCCGCAGAATCTGCAGGATGGTGTGAGGGCTTTCGAGATCTCTAGCCTCCACTCGACCTTCCTCCTAACAGCCGCGTATTCCTGGCTCCGATAATACTCTATCAGGCGATTAATCCGCTCCTCATGCGTTGGGTGAGTGCTGAGCGGTTCCACGGCCCTATCCTCCGATATGGGGGCTATTCTCGCAAGCTTCTTGAGCAGGCTTACCGGCTTCGCGGGATCTCCCGAGACTATTAGCGCAGCCCTATCGGCCGAGATCTCAGACTCCCTGTGCCATGATAGAAGCATTAGCCGGAGAAGCGGCGAGACCATATTTAATATTCCTCCAACGAGCTCGAGGGAGAGCTCAGCGCCCATGACGAGCATCTCGGCTAGCGTGTGATATTTTATGTGATGGCATTTGATGTGGCCGCACTCATGGCCTATCACCGCTTTAACCTCATCATCATCGAGGATCTCGAGAAGCCCGGAGCTCAATACGAGGAATTGCCGGCTCCTCGTACCGAAAGTGAACGCCGTCGGCAAGTCTTCTTCCAGCAGGTAAATCTTTGGAAGCCTCTGGAGGCCGAGCATTATCCCGCACTCCCTCACCATGGAGCCGAGCATAGATGAGAAGTCAATGTGCCTCGAGCTCTTCTCCAGCCTGGATAAGGCCGACCGGATATAGCGCTTAACCACCAGCTCGTCAAGTATGGGGGAGAGGGCCTCGAAACCCCTCAAACTCTCCATCGCATCGCGGTCAGGCGGATAGATGAAGTCGGCCGCCCCGAGATCATATCTGGTTAGCGGGACTATCCTCTCGCCGCATCTGATGCAAAAGGCCTTCTCTATCGCCGTGAATGCGCCGCAGCTCGGGCAGGCAACCTGCATTCGATGCAATCTGCGTGAACAAGCTTAATGAGCATTTCCCCGACTCGAGGAGCATTAAGCTTAATACCTGCGGGCGCTCGGCAACTTTCTGAAAGTTGCTTTGAAGACCTTCATGATGCTCGCGATCCTGCTACTGGCTTCTCAGCCCGCCACCGTGCTCATCACGATAGATTCCAGCGGGGTCGTCGAGGCTCATTTGAGATTAAATGTGGTTGAGGGGCTGAATGAGGTAAGGCTTCCGGCCGAGCCGATTCCGGAGACAATTGAGGTCAAGGTTAGAGGAGAATACGCGGTCGCGATTTACGAGAATCAATCCATCTACTTTTTCTCGCCGATCGCGGGTGAGGCGGAGATCACATATCTCGTCAACGTGTCGGCGAGGGATAGCATCTTCAGCTTCAGCATAGTCTATGAGAATTTGACGAGGTTGAGGGTGCCGCCGCAGATAGTCCTGCTAGCAGTTCCGAGGAATATCGAGAGAATGGAGTATGCTGAGGGCGATCTAGTGATAGAGTTCTACGGCCCTGAGGTGATAGAGTATGCTGTGAAAACTGGAGCGATCGCGAGACCCACCATCACGGCCACTTTGACCACCGAGGAAGCGACCACTACCACGGGTGCGGAGACGCTCCTCAGGACTACTACTCAAGCAACCGGCACGCAGACATTCGAGGTAGCCGAGAGGCCTGGAGCCCAGCTCATTGATCAAGCGATAATCATCGGCGCCATCGCGCTGCCAGCCATCGCTGTCTTGGCCGCCATAATTTACTCAAGGTCTAGGAGGAGGGAGGGCTTCGCCGAGGACTGGAGCCTGACCAAGCTCGATAGAATGATCTTGGAGGCCATCGAGAATGCGGGCGGCTCGATTCTCCAGGGAGATCTTCAGGCGGCCCTGGGATTGCCGAAGACCACGCTGTGGAGGCATGTCAGGAAGCTCGGGAAGCTCGGATATTTGGAGATCGTGAAGGAGGGGTCTCTGAATAGGCTCATACTCGTCAGGAGGCCGAGCTGAGGTTTCGCCGGGTTCCTAGCCCTGAAACCATTTGAAACCCGGATTCCTAAGATTCCCTAATATCAGCACCATCATCTCATAATGTTCGGTGAATGCGCGGCATGGGAGCGAGACTTAGCTTTCAGGCGATCGCCGTCGTGCTTCTCCTCCTGCTAGCGGTATCACCGATCATGGCGGCATATGGTCAGGCTGCCGGCTACACTGATCAGGCCTCAAGCAAGGAGCTTCAGAAGCTGAGGCTGCGCGCCTTCATATTGCAGAAGATGCTGGAGAGGGCGGCTAATGCCGCAAACACCTCTGATGCCCTGAGAAGCGATGTAGAGGCCCTAGTATCCATTAACATCTCGGCGCTCTCCGAGGATGAGCTCAGAGAATTCATTGCTAGGGCCGAGGCGCTTCTGGCGGAGATCAGGGGATGCTTGGCGCGCAATGCTACTCTGAGCCAGGATCGCGTCGCCATGAGGATTCTCGAGAGGGTTAGGGAGAGGCTTAACCTAACCCTCGCAAAGATGAACCTGACCGCGGGCGAGGCGGAGCAGGTGAGGGAGAGGATTAGGGAGTGGATAAGGGAGAGGGCTGGCGAGAACCTGACGGTCGGGGATGTCGCCCACCTCATGAAAATAATTAGGGAAATGCTGAGGCACATGTGGGCCGCGAGGATCTCCGAGGAGGCCATGAACTATACGGAGAGGGCGGCGAGGTCCGGGGCGCTATTCGGCTTGATGAACGCTTTGAACGCGTCGAGCAAGGTCCTCGCGGTTCTCGAGAGGGTTAGGGAGAGACTCATGGAGGTCAATGCATCCGAGAACGCCATTGAGGCCGTGGAGCACGCGATGGAGAGGATAGCCACGGCGAGAGAGGTCTTGAAGCAGCTGATGGAAAGACTGTCCGCAGGATATCCGCCCGGAAACGCCACGCGTGAGAGGGCTAGAGAGGAGCTCAGATCAATCCTGAGGGAGAAGGCCGAGAAGCTTAATGAGACTATCGAGGAGTATCTCGGCAGACTACAGGAGCTTAGGGATAAGGCGAGAGAGCTGAATCTAACGGATCTAGCGAGGGAGCTAGATGAGGAAATTGTGGGCCTCGAGATGCTGAGGGAGAAGATTGCCTCGGGCAACTGGAGCCTAAGCGAGCTGGCTGGCGCAGCCGCCTCGGCCAAAGGGTTGATCAAGCGCGCCGAGAACCTGATCGAGAAAGCGGCTAGGAAGATGGGAGAGGCGAAAGCGCCGATAGCTCCGCCGAAAGGCAAGGAGGAGGCGAGGCCGCCGATAATCCCGCCAGGCAAATCCGAGAACCGCCCTGGGGAAAGATGATCCGAGCCCACTTACCCCCTCTTTTTCCGATTCTCATATGATTTCCTCACGAATTCTAGGAAGATTGGTGATGGCGTTCTCGGCCTGCTCTTGAACTCCGGGTGAAACTGGACTCCGACTATCCAAGAGCCCTCGAGCTCTATTCCGCATATCGTTTCATCGAGCTCATCGTATGCCGAGATGACGAGCCCCTTTTCGGCCGCGAGCTCAGCGTATCTCGGGCTTATGTGATACCTGTGCCTGAACCTCTCGATGACCCTCTCGGATCTGTACGCCTCATGGAGCTTCGTTCCCCTGATTATTCTCACGGGCCTCCCGCCGAGCTTCATCGTTCCTCCCTTGAGATTCACCTCCCGCTGCTCGCTCAGAAGATCCACGACCGGGTGCGGTGTATTCGGATCGACCTCGGTTGAGTTCGCGCCTCTCAATCCCAGCACGAGCCTCGAGAACGCGACGAAGAGCAACTGGGCGCCGAAGCATATCCCGAGAAGCGGCATCCTCTTTCTTATCGCGTGCTCCGCGGCCATTATCATCCCCTCGACGCCCCTCGCGCCGAATCCAGGAGTAAGGAGTATTCCATCAACGTTGTCCAGGATCTTCAGATTTCCGGGATCGCGCTCGAACTCCTCGGTCTCTATGAGGATGGGCTCCGCTCTTAGGCCGAGGTATGCGGCCGAAGCTCTGAGTGCCTCGATTATGCTAATATAGCTATCAGAGATCATGCAGTATTTCCCGGGCATCGCTATCCTGACGCAATCCGCGGGCTCCTTAAACCTCCTAACAAGCTCACTCCACTCGCTCACCCTCCGATCATCCAGCCTCCTACGCGGAAGCCTCAGGAGATCGCATATCAAGTCTCCGAGCCCCTGCCGCTCGAATATCATGGGGAGCTCATAGGGCGTCTCGAGATCCGGGTCGGAGATCACCGCGCGCCCCGGCACGTTGCAGAATAGGCTTATCTTCTCCTTTACGTCATCAGGGAGCTCGACCTTGCTCCTGCCTATTATGATGTCAGGCTGGAGGCCCATGCTCTGGAGGAGCTTCACGCTATGCTGAGTCGGCTTCGTCTTGAGCTGCCCAACTGTTTCGAGGAATGGTATGAGGGTCACGTGGACGAGGATTATCCTCTCCTTCCCGAGCTCGAGGATGAGCTGCCTCAGCGCCTCGAGGAATGGCATGACCTCGATGTCTCCGACAGTTCCGCCGATCTCGACGAGCAGGATATCCGGCCCAAGCCTCTGCGATGCCCTCAGGATCCTCCGCTTTATCTCGTCAGTTATGTGCGGTATGACTTGAATCGTTTTGCCCAGGAATTCTCCAACCCTCTCCTTCAGGATCACGCTCAGGTAGATCTGGCCAGAGGTTATGTTATTCGAGGGGTGCATGTTGATCTCGAGGAAGCGCTCATACGTCCCGAAATCCTGATCTATCTCGGCTATCCTGAACCTGTAGCCCGGCGCCGCCTCGAACTCCCAGACATCCTCGCATACGAAGACCTCGCCATGCTCCACGGGGTTGAGTGTCCCCGGATCAACGTTCAGGTATGGGTCTATTTTCACGGCATCAACGGTGTAGCCCCTGAACTGGAGGAGCTTTCCTATCGAAGCGGCTACGACGCCTTTTCCGAGGCCGCTTAAAACCCCGCCCGTGACGAAGATGAACCTCGTGTTCGACTCATTCATCGCGCGATCGCCCCCTTCGCGCGGCATGGAAACCTCTCATGATCTGTGCGCATATCCCACCAGCTCCTTGATTGATTTGAAGCCTCTCTCGGCGAGGAATCTCCTTAATCCCTCGATGATCTCCCCGAATATCTGGAGATCTTTCCTAGCTATAGCCGAGCCCACTCCAACGGCGTTGGCTCCAGCTAGGATTAGCTCCAAGGCAGCTCTCCAGCCATCCACTCCTCCGACGCCTATTATCGGCACGCCAGGAAGCTCCCTCCTAATCTCGTAGATCGCGGCGACTGCTATCGGCCTGATGCACGGCCCTGAGAGCCCCCCGATGATATTTGATAATATTGGGGTCATTGATTCTACGCATATCGCCGCCGCGCGGATCGTGTTTATCGCCGTCACGCCATCAGCGCCCGAACCCAGATAACGGGATACGATATCGGGCCTGGCCTGATGGATCGAGATTTTCGTGAAGACGGGCTTGGATGATATGCTCTTGACGGCCTTGATTATGCTGCATGCTAGCTGGAGGTCGGATCCTATTTCTAGGCCATATCCGCTGACGTGGGGGCATGAGAGGTTGAGCTCTATGCCGCTACATCCGGCGTCCAGAGCCCGCCCCGCGACATCCATGAACTCTTCCTCATTTCTCCCGCCTATGCTAGCGATCAACGGTATTCTGATCTCGCGCGCTGCTCTCCTCAGCTCCACGCTAAATTCTCTTATCCCGGGGTTCGGAAGCCCCATAGCGTTGAGGTAGCCGAATCCGAGATCCACGAAGACGGGATTCGGGTATCCCTCCCTCGGCTCTCGAGTAACGGTCTTGGTGGTTATCGCGCCGGCGCCAGCATCCTCAACCCGCTTCATCAGGCCGTAGAAGGATCCGAGTATCCCCGATGCCAGGATCGTCGGGTTTCTCAGCCGGAGGCCAGCAAGCTCGACCTCAAGATCCGGCGACATGCCTCCCAAACCCCATTCTCACGCAGGACTCGCCATCTCTCAGCGCCAAAGTTCCCCGCAGAAACACCATCCTCACCTCGGCCTTAATCTTCCAGCCCTCGAACGGCGTATACTTAGCCTTGGACGCGAAGTCTGATGGGCTTATCACCCGCTTCCTTCCTAGCTCGACTACCACCACGTCGCCATCCATTCCCGGAGTCAGCGAGCCCTTCCGAGCGCCGAGGATCTCAGCCGGCTTGCGTGAGTAAAGATCCAAGACTCTAAGCGGCACGCGGCCCTCCAGCACCTCTGTCAGAATTATCGGCAGGTAGATTTCCAGGCCTGGGAAGCCGGGCGGAACCTCATCATAGTCGTCGCGTAGCTTCTCCTCGAGAAGATGCGGCGCGTGATCCGATGTTATCGCGTCCACTAGCCCGGATCTCATCGCGCTCAGCACCGCCTCGGAGTCCTCCCTGCTCCTGAGTGGCGGATTCACCTTAGCTATGCCGCCGAGCACCTTCACAGCATCCGATGATAGAAGAGCATGATGAAGCGTCGCATCGCATGAGATGCCTCCTCCGCGGAGTTTCGAGGAGATCACTCTCAGTATCGAGTCGCCGGTCGTCAAGTGCGTGAAGTGCAATCTTAATCGCCTGCTCCCGGCAATCTCGAGAACCCTATCCACGGCCCTTATCTCAGCCAGCTTCGGCCTGATCCTCCCATGATCCTCGATCCTCGGACTTATGATCCTGCTCCTCTCAAGCATTATCGTCTCTGGATCCTCTGGATGGATCACGACAAGGCTTTCTTCAAGCTGGTCTAGGAGACTGGGCAGCCTACTGTAGTCCTCGGGATAGATCTTGAACCCGCATGCGATCTTCCTGATCTCGGATATCTCGCCGGGATCCATCGGCGCTCCGCAGTAGAGGGCGAAGTCCACGAGCGCTCTGCTCCCAGCGATCTCGAGCTTCTCCCTCAGCCTCGCCAGAGAGTTTACCGGCGGATCGTTATTCGGCATATCAGCAACCAGCGTTACGCCTCCTCTCAGGGCCGCGAGCGTGCCGGTATACCAATCCTCCTTGTATGCTTGATTGAAGTCTCTCAGGTGAACGTGCATGTCCACCATCCCTGGTAGCATGATCTGGCCCGGCCCGAGCACGAGCCTTTCATCGGCGCTGGGCGCTAGAGCTGGGCTCGAGACCGATGCTATCACGCCGTCATCTATCGCTATCGCCGCCTCGATCAGCCTGCCATCCACGTAAGCTCTTCCCTCAATTACTAGGTCCGCTCTCAAGGTTCATGGAGCCTCCAGCATCGGCGCGATCATGCTTCCATCTATGACCGGGCCATCTCTGCAGACCCTGATCCCCAGGGGCTCTATTGAGCATGATCCACATATTCCGGCGCCGCATCTCATGATCCTCTCGAAAGACGCCTCGACTGGCACGCCCATTCTCAGGCACTTCCTGATCAGGGCTAGGTTCAGCTCCTCCCTCCCGCACGCGTAGACCATATTGAATCGCTCAACCCGGATCACATCCTTGAAGAGATCGAGAACCGTTCCTCGGTGTCCCGATGAGCCGTGTTCGACCGAGATCTCCGTCTCCACGAGCTCCTCGAACTCCTTCACGTAGAAGATCTCATCATCGGATTTAAAGCCCAAGAGGGCTTTCACGCCGCATTCCATTGATCTTAGCTTTCTCGACAGGAAGTATAATGGCGCGAGGCCATAGCCTCCGGCGACTAGCAGCGCGCGGCCACCTCGAATCCGAGTGAACCCTCTTCCTAACGGGCCTCGAATGAAGACTTTATCCCCAGCCCTGAGCTTATCGTGCATGTGGCCTGTGACCTTTCCAACCCTCGCAACTATGAACTTGATGCGCTTAGTTTCCGCGTCTGCGAAGCTCAATGGTATCTCGCCGACGCCGGGTATCCAGAGCATCGCGAATTGACCTGGCTCCGGATTGATGGGCTCATCCAAGACTATCTCGTACTCCTTTATGCTCTTGGTCAGCGTTCTTATGCCCTCGATCTTACCAATTCTGTAGTTCATGCTCTTGACTCCAGTTGCCGCGCGATATCCTCGAATGTTAGGGCGAGGCCGCAGTAGTCGCAGACGAGTTTGAGTGGGTCGTAGCTCGCGGTCCTGAACCTCGGCCTCACGGGCTCATTCCTCTGATTAGTGATGCAGCTCGGGTTCTTGCACTTTAAGAATCCCTCGACGATCCTCGGCGGGACAGCCTTCCTCTTCTCGACCACAGCATATTCCTTGACGACGTTTATCGTGGCCATGGGCGCTAGGAGTGCGATCTTATCCGTGTCCTCGGGCTTCAGCTCGAGACCCTCGACCTTGATTATGTCCTTTCTCCCGAGCTTTCTGCTCTCCACATTCATCACAAGCGCGACCGTGAATCCTTCCTTCCCGGTTATCCCCATTAGCTTCAGGATGCTGAGAGCTCTACCCGCTGGAATATGATCTATGATAGTCCCATTCCTTATCTTCGCCACGAGCAGGGGCTTCTCCGCCACGCCACCTCACCCCACCAGAATGAGCTTGAGCAGGGCCATCCTCACCGGAACGCCGAGAGCCGCCTGCTCGAAGTACTTGGCGTGCGGCGTCGAGTCCACCTCGAAGCTTATCTCATCCACTCTCGGAAGCGGGTGGAGTATCGTCAGGCTACTCCTGGCTCCCTTGAGCGTCTCGGCCGTTATCACATAGCTTCCCCTGACCAGTTCGTATTCGCTTGGATCCGGGAATCTTTCCTTCTGGATCCTGCTCGCGTATAGCACGTCGAGCTCCCCTATCACGTCCTCGAGCCTCTCGACCTCCTTGAATTCTATGCCCGCCTCGGATAACAGCTCGCGAGTATCATCCCTAACCCTCAGCTGAGGTGGCGAGATCAGGTAGATCCTCTCCACCCGGAACTTCGCCAGGGCGGCTATGAATGAGTTCGTCGCCCTCCCGTACTTCAGGTCTCCTAGAACTCCTATCGTCAATCCATCTATTCTCCCATGGAATCTTCTTATCGCGTAGAGGTCTATCATGGCCTGGGTTGGGTGATTTCTGCTCCCATCGCCGGCATTTATCACCGGCTTCTCCGCGATCTCCGCCGCGAGCTTCGCCGCCCCCTCCAGCCTATGCCTCATCACGATCACGTCAGAGTATGAGTCGAGCATTCTTATCGTGTCCGAGAGGTTCTCGCCCTTAGCCATCGAGCTCTTCTCAACTTCGCCAAGGTCCACCACCTCTCCTCCAAGCCTTAGCATGGCGGTGTGGAAGCTCAGCCTTGTTCTCGTGCTCGGCTCGAAGAACGCCGTCGCCATTATCTTGCCCCTGAGGACGGAGGACCACTTCCCGGGCGCCTCGAGAATCTCATCAGCCGCATCGAATATCCGCTCGAAGTCCTGCCTGCTCAGCTCATTCACCGATATTATGTCTCTTCCCCTCAGCATCCGGCACCAGCCTCCCTTAGGCCGCTCATCATTGAGGTTAGTTGGCTCAAGGTTGTCATGGAGAGCAGTTTTATGCCGAGGTGCTCCAGCCTCTCCCGCGCTCCCTCCTCGCGATCAACGATGACGAATGCGCTCTCGACTACAAGGCCCTCAGATCTCAGAGCAGAGGCTGCTCTTTCGAGCGATGATCCCGTCGTCGCGACGTCATCTACTATGAGCGCCTTCAGTCCAGGCGAGAAGTCTCCCTCGATCAGCCTCCGCATTCCATGAGATTTCGCTTCCTTCCTAACATATACCATGGGCTTATCCATGATCAGGGTTAGGGCTGTTGCTAGGGGTATCCCGCTCGACTCGATGCCGGCCAGAATCTCGAAGTCCAACTCACTAATTCTCCGAGCGCATAGCTCAGCCAGAGCCCTGAACTCCCTCGGGTGAGAGGGAACTGCTCTGAGGTCTATGTAGATCGTGCTCTCGCGGCCCGAGCTGAGGATGAATTTTCCAATCTTCACGCAGCCCACTCTGCCGAGGATCTCCGCGACCTCACGCGCGTAGGACATCTCTTTCAGCCTCCACTATCATTCTAGCGGCCTCAATGGGGTTCTCGGCCATCGTTATCGCCCTGCCGACTATCTCGAAGTCCCCTCCCATCCGGAGAGCATGAGCCGGGCTCGCTCCCTGAACAATTACCCCCGGCGAGAGGATAGTCTTTCTAGGAAGAACTCTCCTGGCCTCAGCAATTAGGTCCCCCCTCGTAGCGCCGATGACTACGCCTTCGACCTCCGCCGCCTCCGCTTCATGCAATAGCCTATGGAAGCTTTGCTGAAGGAGCTGGGCCTGTGGATGGCTCATGGCGACGACGCCGAAGAGGTCTATCGCGCGCTTAACTTCTCCGATCCCTCCCTGGAATAGGTGGGCTATCGCCGCGTCGAACCCCATCCTCCCGAAGCCCTCGAGCGCTACCTGGATTATCTCGGGTATATCTGAGAGCTTGAAGTCCGCGATCATGTAGAGCTCCCCACCGAATCGCTCTATGATCTCTGATACGCCGTCGAAGCCTATCGAGACGCTTAGGGGTAGCCCGATCTTCACGCCGACTATGAGATCGCGGAGCTCATCGAGTAGGCTTAAGCATCTTCCGAGGAGTAATCGCTTGTCATCCGGGCTGCCGTGGAGATCGAGGGCGATTATGAGCCTACTCCGCCTATCCTCGGAAATCTTCCAAAGCTTTTCCGGAGCTCTATTATGCGGAGCTTGGGCCACGAAGCCCTTACCCTAAAGACTCCGATCTCGCTATAAAGATTGCTCCAGCCCATCTCTCCATGAGCCGGCGCATGATCTGGCTTTCTGGAGGTGTGCCCGGTTATTGGCCAGGGCTGCTGAGGGCTTTCACGAACTCCCTCACGAGCCTCCCGACAGCCTTCTCCGGATTCTCCATGCTCCTCCTTATCTCCGAGATTATCCTGCTTCCGGCTATCACTCCATCTGCTCCGAGCCTTGCGAGCTCGACCGCTTGACTCGGCCTCGAGACCCCGAAGCCTACGGCCACGGGCTTCACGGGGTTCAGCCTCTTGCTTCTCTGAAGCAGCTGGATCGCGGTTGGCGGAAGAGCATCCCTCTCGCCCGTGGTTCCCGTGAGCGATACGAGGTAGGCGAATCCCATGGTCTCATCGAGTATTCTCGCGAGCCTCTCGTCGCTCGTCGTGGGCGCTGCGAGAAGTATCAGCGAGACGCCATATTCCATGGCGATCCTCTTTACTGGGCCGGCCTCCTCAAGCGGCAGATCCGGTATTATGATTCCATCCACGCCGCGTCTCGAAGCCTCCTCCATGAACCTCCTCAACCCCATGCGATAAACAGGGTTGAGATATGTCAGGATGGCTATGGAGATGTCGTGTGAGGCCGAGATCTCGCCTGCAAGCTCCAAAACCCCCTTCGGGGTTGCTCCAGCTTGAAGCGCCCTGAACGTGGATTCCTGGATCGTGACCCCATCCGCTATCGGGTCCGAGAATGGTATCCCGAGCTCTATCACCTCTGCTCCGGCTTGAATCATCGCCTCGATTATCCTTCTGCAGGACTTCATGTCCGGGTAGCCGCCCGTGATGTATGGTATGAAGAGGGAGCAGCCCCTCCTCCTCGCCCGCCTAAACCTCTCCTCGAGCCCATTCATCTTCCAAGCCTCCTCAGAACGGTCTCGAGATCCTTGTCCCCCCTGCCCGAGAGGTTCACGATTATTATCTCATCTCTGCTGAGGTTCTCGGCGAGTTTGATGGCGTATGCCAGGGCGTGAGCTGATTCGAGGGCCGGCAGGATCCCCTCAGTCCTCGAGAGTGTTAAGAATGCTTGGAGAGCTTCATCATCCGTCACAGTGGTATACTCTGCTCTCCCCGTCTCCTTCAGGTAGGCGTGCTCCGGCCCGACCGCAGGGTAATCTAGGCCGGCCGCTATGCTGTGCGTCCCAGCTATCTGCCCATCCTCATCTTGGAGCACATATGTTAGCGCGCCGTGCAGGACTCCCTCGAGACCCCTCACGAGTGATGCCGAGTGCTTTCCGAGCTCGGTGCCCTCTCCGCCCGCCTCAACGCCGATCAGCTTAACCTCCTTATCCTCGATGAATGGGTGGAAGATTCCTATCGCGTTGCTTCCGCCTCCGACGCATGCCACGACGTAATCCGGGAGCCTTCCCTCCTTCTCGAGGATCTGGCTTCTCGCCTCGGCGCCTATCACTGACTGGAAGTCCCTGACTATCATTGGATATGGGTGCGGGCCCACGCACGATCCCAGGAGATAGTATGTCGTCTCCACGTTCGTCACCCAATCTCTTATCGCCTCATTTATCGCGTCCTTCAGTGTCTTAGATCCCGATGATACCGGGTGGACCTCGGCTCCGAGGAGCCTCATGCGCTGCACGTTCATCCTCTGCCTCTCCATGTCTATCTCGCCCATGTAGATCTCGCATTTCAGCCCTAGGACCGCGCAGGCCATCGCCGTCGCGACGCCATGCTGACCGGCTCCCGTCTCAGCTATCACCCTCTTCTTCCCCATCCGCTTTGCCAGCAGCCCCTGGCCGAGCGTGTTGTTTATCTTATGGGCTCCTCCGTGCAGCAGGTCCTCGCGCTTCAGGTAAATCTTCGCGCCGCCGATAATTTTAGTCAGGTTCTCGGCGTAGTAGAGCGGTGTCGGCCTGCCGGCGTATTCGCGCAGCATGTAGTCGAGCTCTCGCCTGAAATCCGGGTCGTTCTTTAGCTTGATGTAGCTTTCCTCGAGCTCGCTCAGAGCCTCCATCAGCGTCTCCGGCACATATCGGCCGCCAAACCTACCGAACCTCCCATCACTAGTCGGAAGATTATACTTCATCCAGCTCCGCCTCCCTAACCCTCCTAATGAACTCTCTTATCATGTGCGCGTCCTTTATACCGGGTGAGAGCTCGACGCCGCTCGAGACATCAACGCCGTAAGGCTTGACAATTCTGATCGCATCGAGAACGTTTTGGGGGTTGAGGCCTCCAGCCAGAATCACTGGGAGCCTGGATCTTTCCCTCATCTCCCTGCAAAGCCTCCAGTCCGGCATTAGCCCCCTGCCCATGCTACTGTCCAAGAGGATTGCGTCAAAGCCGTCGTAATCTAACTCGATGCCAGGCTCCACGCGGACAGGCTTGATTATCCACCCGGCGCCGAGGTCCCTCAGCATATTCGGGTTCACTTCGCCGTATACTTGGACCGCGTCCGGCCTTATCTCGCGGACCGCCCTGATGAGCATATCGCGATCCGCCCCATCAACCACTAGGACGACGTCGAGGAATGGCGGCGCCATCCTCCTGAGCGCTCTCGCCCTCTCGATTGAGAGGTTTCTCGGGGATCTCGGGAAGCCGACTACAAGCCCTATTGCATCAGCGCCGTGGGCTGCTGCAGCAGCGAGATCTTCCTCCCGCGTTATCCCGCATATCTTCACTCTAACCATTACGCAACGCCCCCTTGAGCTCCCTTATCTTCAACGCTATGCTATTCGAGGCCATTATCGATGTGCCGACCAGGAATTTATTCACCCCCAACTCTGCGAATCGCCTTATCTGGGATGCGGAGCTGATCCCGCTCTCCAAGATTACCCGCTCATCGGGGTCACTGAGCGATGCGATCAACTCATATGCGCGGTCAAGGCTGAGCTCGAGCGTATCTAGGTTCCTGGAGTTCACGCCCAGGAGATCCGCGTCATAGCTGAGCGAGGCCCTGAGATCCTCCATGTCGTAGGATTCGAGGATGACTTCGAGCCCCATGCTGTGGGCGAGGTCTATCGCTTCTCTCAGCCCGAGCAGTGCGTAGCCCCTCGAGAATGCTGGGTAGATTAGGAGGATCGCGGATGCGCCGGCCCTGCGAGCCGCCTCTATCTGCACATCGGACACTATGAAATCCTTCATCAGCGTTGGAAGCCTCGTGATCTTCGAGGCCTCCGCGAGGTAATGTATTGACCCAGAGAAGTTGTCCGGATCGGTTATGATCGAGATCGCGTCAGCCCCAGCGGCCTCCATCTCCTCAATGAGGTTTAACGGGTTCCGCGCATCCCTTATGACCCCCATCGCGGGTGATCGGAGCTTTAGCTCGCATATCAGCGAGACCCCCGGCTTGTTCAGGGCCTCTAGCATGCTCGGCCTGCTAGCCGGGGCCTCATAGAAATCTAAGTTGTAGTATCCCTCGGAAATCCTTCTTCTCGCCTGGAGGCATGCTTTCTCTAGGAAGTTCATTCTATCACCCTCATCCATGACTCGAATCTGCTCTCATCGCCGCCGGTCATCTTCACGAGCCTGCTCAATAGCTCGATCGGTTTCCCCGACTCTATCACGCGCCAGGCCAGCTCCGCGCCCTCCTTTAGGTCATCGGCTAAGCCCGCGACCATTAGGGACAATGACGAGTTCGCGAGGAGAAGCCTCGTTAATGGATGAGATCTTCCGAGAGCTCCCGCGAGGGCGCCCAGCGTCTTCTTGACGCACTCCTCCCTGCTACTCACGATCACCTCCTCGACCCTCGCTTTCTCGAGGCCAAAGCTCTCAGGCCTAATGATCATCGGCTCTGCCTCACCATTCCTTATCCAGATAACCTCGGTCTCCGAGAATATTGATACCTCGTCCAGCCCGCCGATCCCATGGATTATCGCCGCCTCCTCCCTCCCGAGAAGCCCGAGAGCCTCCGCGACGCGGCCCATGAACTCGCGGGAGAAGACTCCTAGAACCTGAGCATTCACCGGAGCTGGATTCGTCAGGGGGCCGAGTATATTGAAGATCGTTCTTATCCCGATCTCCCTTCTCACGGGCATAACGTTCTTCATGGATTGATGATATCTTGGGGCGTAGATGAAGCCGAAGCCGAGTGATTCGATGCACCTCGAGACCGTGTCCGGGTCCAAGTCTATCTTCACACCCAGCTCCTCGAGGAAGTCGGCGCTGCCACAGTACCCCGTGAACGACCTATTGCCGTGCTTGGCAACCCGGCCTCCCGACGCCGCGGCCACGAGCCCCGACGCCGTGCTAACGTTAATCGTCTTGATCGCGTCGCCGCCCGTCCCGCACGTATCTATGAGCCTATTCTTCCCGGGATCCACGCGTATCGGCGTCGCGAATCTCCTCATGACGCTGGACATGGCGGCTATCACGGCCGGGTCTTCGCCGCGTATGCGTAGAGCCGTGAGGAAGGCAGCGGCCTGAGCCTGCGTCGCCTCGCCCCTCATCAGCTCCTCCATGCACCTCGCCGCGAGATCCGGCTCGATCCTGCCATGCTCTACGAGCAATTTTATCGCATCCATTATGCTCATACCTCACCCTCCAAGAAGTTTCTGAGAATCTTGATGCCGCTGGCGGTGAGGATGGATTCGGGGTGGAATTGGAGGCCCGCGATCGGCAAGCCTCGATGCCTAACGCCCATGATCTCGTTCTCCTCAATCGATCTCGCGGATATCTCGAGGCACCTCGGCAGGCTCTCCTCCTCGGCGACGAGCGAGTGATATCTTCCGGCTATGAGCGGGTTCTCAAGCCCCCTGAACACGCCTCTTCCATCATGGCTTATCCTGCTCGGCTTTCCGTGAACTATCCTCTTAGCTCTTATGACCCGGCCTCCGAAGGCGTGAACTATCAGCTGATGACCTAGGCAGACCCCCAGTATCGGCGTATCCCTCGAGAACCTCCTGATAACATCCTCGCAGACCCCGGTGTACTGCTTCTCCGATGGGTGGCCTGGGCCGGGCGAGATTATGATTTTGTGGGGATCGATCTCCTCCACCTCATCTAGGGAGATTCTGTTGCTTCGCGCCACTATGGCCTTGGCTCCCAGCTTGCCCACGTAGTCCGCGAGAATGTAGACAAATGAGTCGAAGTTGTCGAGTATTAGAACTCGCATATCTCACCAGCCTCCTCGAGAGCTTTCACGAGAGCCATCATCTTGTGCTGAGTCTCATTCCACTCGCGCTCAGGGATCGAGTCCCAGACTATCCCTGCGCCGGCCTGTATGTAGGCGGTGCGCGACCTCCTGATCAGCGTTCTTATCGTGATTGCGAAGTCGCAGCAACCGTTCATAGAGAAGTATCCGAGAGCTCCAGCGTAAGGGCCTCTCCGAACTGGCTCAAGCTCTTCAATTATCTCCATGGCCCTGGGCTTCGGCGCCCCTGAGACCGTGCCCGCTGGGAAGACCGCCTTAAACGCGTCATACATCGTCGCGCCGCTTCTCAGCCTAGCCTCAACCCTCGAGACTATGTGCTTCACGTGGCTATACTTTACCAAAATCATAAAGTCCTTCACCTCGACAGATCCCGGCTCGGCGACCTTCGCGAGATCATTCCTTGCGAGATCTACGAGCATCACATGCTCGGCTCTCTCCTTCTCATCGGAGAGGAGCTCGCGATCCGACTCCTCCTCGAGCAACGCGTCGCCCATCCTCGGCCTGGTCCCAGCTATTGGGAATGTCGCCATCCTTCCGCCCTCAACCCTAATCAGCATCTCGGGGCTCGCTCCAACAAGCTCATCATCACCAAGCCTGAGATAGTACATGTAGGGCGATGGATTAAGATCCCTAAGCCTGAGATAGAATGGAAGTAGATCTCCCGCTAACTCGAACTCGAGCCTCCTCGAGAGGACTACTTGGAAGATGTCGCCGCGGCCGATATACTCTTTTCCGGTCTCAACGATGTCCATGAACTCGCGCATGCTCATGTTGCTTCTCGGGCAGGTGTACTTGGGGCCGCGGTCGGCCAGCTGGGGCCCGACATCCCTCAAAACCCTCTTGACCTCACTCAGCCGATCATTACCCACGCACGAGTAGTAGTAGATCCTCCTCCTGTGATCGTAGATCAGCGCATCATCAAATAAGCCGAACTTCATGAATGGAAAGCCGTTGCCCGGCTTCTCACGTACCTGAATATCCTCCCAGAGGTAGGAGGCCTCATAGGAGACATAGCCGACTAGGCCGCCAATGAGCCTGGGCGATAATGATGCGCCCGCTATCGGCCGAGCCAGGCTGCTCAGAAGATCCAGGGGATCACCATCCTCCTCATGGACTATGGACCCGCCTTCATAGACTCTCGAGAACCCGTCATAGCACTCGATTGTCAGCCTTGGATCAAAGCCTATGAAGCTGTATTCTGCGAGCTTTCTGGGGCCGGTTAGTGACTCCAAGAAGAAGGCATCCCGCCAGGCTCCTTTTATGGCCCCGAAAACTTGGAGGGGGCTAAGCTCCAGATCGAGCCTTATGAGCTTAAACCGCCTCTCAGCATGGGATTCCGAGCCAAAGACAGCCACCGTTCATGCAAGATATGCCATAACGCACAAATATAAACTTTGATGAACAAAAAGTTTACCTTAAGCGCCAAACCACCTCAAAATGTTCGCTTATGTCGGACCTGTATAATATTTAACCGATATCCTGAGAATGGATATAAGGCTAAGGCTATAAAATATATTAAATTTGAAAATTGTATATTTTTGTGCATGCGGGATGGCGGGGCGTCATGGGAAGCGAGTGATGTTCGGGGAATCATCAGGGCGATTTTCGAGTCGATTCTGGGAAGAAGCTGCTTCACGGCCCTGAGCTATCATCTTAGAAGGTCATTGGGCGAGGATCCGCTCGCGGCATTCCTTAAAAGGCCCAAGGACTTTTACAAAGCATTAGCCGCCTTTTTCGGCGAGAATGGAGCCATGGTGACCTTCAAGATAATATGCGGCAGGCTTATCGTCCTCAGCGGCTCTGAGGATCTGACGCCTGACGAGTTCTATGATCTCCTGATGAGGGATGAGAATGCCGCCAGAAGAGTAATAATGGAGATGCTCGAGAAGATAGCGCGAGAAAAAGCATTTTAACGTGATCCATTAAGCCTCTTCCCGCCGGGTCTCCACTAACGAGGGCATTCCGTAATGGGGTTTTAGGAGGCGCGGAGCTTCCTGCTCTATAGCGCATCTACCTCTTCGGCTTCCGAACCTTGCCCTGCACTAGGAGTTTCAGCGGGACGCCGTTTACGAGCTCGACCTTGTATCTCACGCCCGGTAGATCGCCCATCGATCGGCCTAGGGTTCCACCTATTCCGCAGATTATCACCTCATCATGTTCATCTATCACGTTAAGGGCTCCATCACCTGGGCAGAAGGCCGTCACGACCTTGCCATTCTTTATCAGCTGAACTCTCACGCACTTCCTGACCGCCGAGTTCGGCTGCCTAGACTCTATCCCAACCTTCTGGATCACTATTCCCCTTGCCATCGGCGCGCCCTCGAGCGGGTCAACCCTCTCCTTCAGCCTCAGCATCCTAACCCTGTACTGCCGTTGACTCCACCTGAACTTCTTCCTATTCAGCCTGAGCTTTCTCGCAGCAAGCTCGCCGTTACCCATCCCAGTCCAACGCGTGGTCTCCAGCTTTTAAACCTTCAGGGCGACATGCTACCGAGAAGCGTAAATCACGGTTATCAGAACTGCTCGATCCTCCATACGAATCTCGACGAGCCTATGCCCAGCGATCCATGTACTTTCGCCGACCTTTCCGGCGCCAGCCCTCTCAAGCAGCTCCATGAAGGCGCCCGCGAACTCCACCGCCTCATCATCGTTCTCCCAGAGAATCTTCCACCTGAGCATGTAGCCGCCATCTCTCTCATAGAGCTGGAGCATGTCGCCCCGCCAGCCCTCAGCCGACTTGTTCGCGAATAAGCCATCGAGATGCGCTCTGAGAACCTGACGGATGAAGAACTCGCCCATAGTATCCTGGTATAGGAGCCTCCAGCCATCGCCCGGATGCGGCGGCGGATCAACTGGGATCGGACTCCACCCCTCCAAGTACTTCTCCGGATGAAGAATCTGGGCTGTGGATCTCGGTGGATCGAGATAGAGGAAGTCGATCATGCTCCAGCCGCCCCACTCATAAAAGTACCTCACGAATGGCTCGCCGTAGATGTATGGGAAGAGCCAGAGAGCTTCAAGAGGGTCGAGAATTGATTCAGGAAGGGTGTCCCGCGGCCTGCCCCCATGCTCTATCAGATACTGGGAGCCGACTAGTCCCGCCTCGCCCTCGACAAAGGCTGCTAAAGCGTTTCTCTCATCCGTGAGGCCGGGTGCCGGCGGGCTGAAATATTCCCCTTGGAGGATGTGCATCAGCTCGTGCGCGAGAATCGCGCCGGATGCAACCCTATCTGATGGATCAAAAAATTCCTTCACGACGTATATCGTGTGGTCGGCCGCGCCGGCGATCATGTGGCCGCTTACCCGAACCTTGAAATCCGTCAAGTTGAAGTTCTCCGGCACCATGAATAGGGACTTCAGGATGATCTCCTCGATCATGACTTGCGTGGCGTTTAGCCCGCCCACCCCCCAGTGCTCCATAACCCACTCCCTCGTGAGAACCACGAGTCCCACATCCTCCTTAAAGCGCAATCCTCGATGCGACTCCACCCACTCCTTCACGTGCTGCAGCAGTGCTCGAGCATTTTCCTCGTATGCTTTATCCGGGGTTACGGAGGGAACCTCGATACTCCCGGTTACAGTTATCGTCTGAGTTATTACTTTAGGCTGAGAGAGCGAATAGGAGAATGTGAAAGATATCAGGGCAGCAAGCATCAAGGCCGGTATAATCCACGCCTTAGACCTCACCGGCCCAACGCCCATCGAGTATCAACCTCTTCCAATAAAGCTACTTTATTTTGCCCTAAAAGGATTCGGCTGCCTACGAAAGGCGCCAAGATTCATCCCCTTAGTTCTCCGGAAGATGATTTGCTCCAGCATGTTTTAATCCTTGAACAATGCTCCACACACGGCATCAGCCATGATAGCATGATCCCCCGCGCGGGTACGTCCGATAGCTCATAACCTCCAATAATTTTTAGAGATTGCCGCCGCTCATTACCGCTGGATTTCTTCATGAGGTCAGGTCGAAGGCGGGCTTCAGTATTGGGTAGAGCTTTTCGTATATTCTGAAGAGCCTTTCATATTTTTCATGGCTTTCTGGATTATGCTCGTTCTCATAAACCACTTCCAAGCTTTCTACAGCATCCTCGAGTTTCTTCCAGAATTTAATTCCGACGCCTGCTAGCATTGCTGCCCCCAAGGAGCCACCCTTTTCACTGTGCTTCAACGTTCTCACTTTTACCCCGAAAATGTCCGCGAATATCTGCCTCCAGACATTGCTCGCGGCCCCGCCACCGGAGAGGTATACCTCCTTTATTTCTCCGCCCGACTTTTCCTTCAACAACTCTCCAACGCTTCTTAAGCTGTAAGCCACACCCTCAAGCACACTTCTGACGACCTCGGGCTTTCTCGTCATCAGGTTAAGTCCTATGAAAACTCCTCTAGCATTTGGATCAGTATGCGGTGCTCTCTCCCGTTAGATATGATTAGGAAGAATACGCCCCCGGAGCCTATTGGAGCCTTTTCAGCCTCCTCAGACAGTATGTCGAAAACAGATTTATTGCACCATTTTGCCACTGCCTCCTCCGAGTCGGCGAATACCTGCCTGAACCATTCGAGCGATCCTCCCGCCGCGAGCGTGCATCCGAAGACCATCCATCTTCCCCGTATCACATTGCAATAGAACTGCAGTATCCCTCCGCTGTTTTCAAAATATTTATCGACTGTTAGCCCGACAACCCCAGATGTGCCTATCAGTATGCAAAGCTTGCTTGGATCTATTGATCCCGATGCAGCAAGCTGTAGGACCGCGTCGCCGCCACCGCCCACCACCGCCACCTCACCACTCAGCCCAACATCTCTTGAAACCTGATCGCTAACGTAGCCCGTTATCTCGCTAGACTCCATCACCTTGTCGGGTAGTGTATGCTTGGGGATGTTCAGCGCCTCTAGTATCTCGTCGCACCACTTGCGGTTCTTGACGTCGAACATGTGCGTCCCCGATGCGTCACTCACGTCGGTGATATAATCGCCTGTTAGCTTGAATCTTATGTAATCCTTGGGGTTGAGAAACTTCTTCGACTTGGCGAATATCTCCGGCTCGTTCTCCATAACCCATAGTATCTTCCCGATAGTAAATCCAGGCATTATCCCGTTGTTTATCAGCCTTACAACGTTTTCGAGCCCACCTAGCTTCTCAATTGCGTAAGGGCACTGCTTATAATTCCTCTGATCATTCCACATTATGCATGGTCTTAAAACGTTGCCATCCTCATCGAGTAAAACGAGACCGTGCATTTGGCCGGTAAGCCCTATTCCAGCGATCTCATAGCCCTTTTTACGCAGCTCTTTAGACATGCCGGTCAATAGATCTCTAACGGCCGCCCACCAGTCCTCGGGATTTTGCTCGGTCCAACCCGGCTTAGGCACATATATCGGATACTTCCCCTTTTTTCGCTCAGGATTTCTAGGTCGCGCGATATCGCTAGAACCTTGCAAGCAGAGGTCCCTATATCAATTCCTACAACACATTCCTCCATAAGTGGATCACATAAAAATCCAGAATCTTGTACCGATTAAATTTTGCGCGATTTTTAGGAGTAGCTATCCTGAGCTTGACCATGATAAAAAAAGGTAGATTTTATCTCAATTTCAAGTTGGGGGTGGAGTTGGCGGAGCTTTCTCAACCGGTATCTGGAAGAATGCTATTATCTGGAGAATTATGGCGACTAGTATTATTATGTAGCCGACTCCGAGCGCTATTATCAGTATTGCGCCGATAAAGTATAGGAGGGCCGCTGTGGAGAACATTCTGATGTTCAGGGCCGATGCTATCGCGTTGAAGCTCTTTCGAATGAATATCGCCGCTATGATCCAGATGATCCAGACCGCGACGAGCGCGACTATGAGCGTTAGGATCATTCCAGTGAACGCGGCCACAGGGCCTCTCATGCCCATGAGGCCCATGCTTCCCAGCACGCCCACGATTCCTACCGCTGCTCCAACGATCGCGGCGATTATGCCAAGTATCACGGCGATTAAGTAATTGTTGAAGATTGAGCGGTCTCCAGCGTGATCGGAGATGTACTTAACGGCTATGAGGACCAGGATGAAGCCGATGATGCTTAGAATAGGGCCGGCATATGGGACGAGCGTCAAGAGCATAAGGATAGAGCCGATTCCCCCTAAAAGCCTGGCTTGATCCAGAAGGGCCACGCGCTAATCCTGGTCGCCTCGTATATAAAAGTTTTCAAGAGCCTTCTCGAGACCGTTTAGCCGGCGTGAAGCCTAATCATTATCGGAGAAGCTTTCGAGGAGCTTCACTAGCGCTTGCTTGAAGTCATTAGGAGATGCGCCCGCGATCCATTCAATTCTTTCATTGAAGAATTCATCTATCCTCCTGAATAGTTCGTTTACATCGCCTGCGTTTAAGCCGATGAGTATTTCTCCGAGCTTGCTGAGCTCCTCCGCCGGCTCTCCGAAAAAGTCTCCCGTGAAGGTTACATGTGTTATCTCATTGCCGCGTATCGTCATGCATAGCCTTATCGTCTTACCCCGCTCAGACCTGTAGACTATGCTTCTCCTAATCTCCGCCGGCAAGCCCAACCCTCCTGAGAATGGCCTCATCCTTACCCCTATCGGGGCAACCTCTACAGGGCCCCAGATTCCATTCGATCGTCAGGTATTTGTTCCTGTAGAGCTCCTCTGCTTTATTCTTCTCCCAGCTCGTCAGCTCTCCGAGAGCAAACTCCGCGCCGAATACCTCCTCGAATCCCTTTAGGAGGGCTTTCTTGACCTCATCCATCGTGATCTCGCGGTTGAGCTCGTCTCTCAGCGTAGTGACCCTCGCCCTGACGCTCCCCGCGCCCTTTGCCTCGAGCTTCTCCCTCGGAACATTCAGGACCCTTGAGAGTATCTCGATGTTTGAGCCCACTAGCAAGCACCCGTGAATGAACAGCAAGTCCTTGGTCAAGGTTCCGGCCATACCTGAGATCTTCCTGCCTCCTACCTGTATATCGTTTACCGGGATGAATTCCGCTCTTGCACCGAGCTTCTCTAGGCCCGCTATCACCGCCTCACCCACCGCGCGGTATCCGCTCAGGACGTCGTCTCCGGGTATCGGGCTCGGTCTCCTGAACGAGACCGCATAGTTGAGGTTGCGTATATCGTGATACACCGCTCCACCTCCAGTAAATCTCCTAACCACCTTAATCCCATATTTGATGCACTCCTCCAGCCTTATCTCCAAGCTCACGCACTGGAAGGCGCCTATGACTATGGCATTATCATTTCTCCAGAATCTCAGTGTTGTCGGGACTATGCCCTCGCCAACCGCCCTAGCGACAGCCTCCTCAACAGCCAAATTATAATAAGGATCCTCGGGCCGCTCGATCTCAAGCAGCCTCCACAGCCTTTTAGAAGGCTGCATTTTTAACTCATCCCAAGCGTTTTAGGGCCATAATTTATAACTTTGTCGAGCATTGCGCGTAGACCATTAAAGCCCGCTTCTGATTCGCGGGCTAGATCCTCTCAAGAGATAGGCGATTATCCCATCCTCCTCTAATCTCTCCCACCCAGAGAGATCTGAGAGGTATTCATCCTCGGATAATGGTATTATTAGGACGTCTGCGCCGACTTTTCTTCCCAGCTCGGCCAGCTTAGGTATAAGCTCAGAGGGCGGGCGAATGAAGTATATCAGGTCAGCGCCCTCATAGACCTCCTCATTGGGCTTGAATACGTCATCGATGAACGCTTTTATGCCCATTTGATTGAGCTCTTTTACGACTTCCGGATCTATGTCCGTCGCCACAATCTCCGCTTCCATCAAGAGAAATCTCAGCTGCAGTAGAGCGTAGGGCGATCTGCCAACCCCGACCTCGACTATCTTCCTAGCTCTCAGGTAAAGTTTTGATATGAGTTGGGCTATCTTAGAAAAATATGTGGGTGATTTAGTCGAGTTCGGGGGACCAGTCGAAGATCTTCCCGCGGTCTCGCGCTCTCCGCTCAAGGTTATTGAGCCTCTCCTCGAGCTCCATCATCCTCTCGAGCATTATCTTTCTTTCGATCGAGGCCACCATCTCCCTTGTCTCGATGACCTTGTCGGGGTTGACGGATATACTGGTGACGCCCTCTCTCACGAGGAACTCAACTATGTCCGGATAATTGGATGGCGCCTGGCCGCAGACGCTCGTTGTCACGCCGTGTTTCCTGCACACTCTGATCACGTGGCTTAGCGCCCTCTTCACCGCGAGATTCCTCTCATCATATATCTCCTGCACAGACGCGTCGTCCCTATCTATTCCGAGGATGAGCATCGTCAGATCGTTCGTGCCGAAGCTGACGCCGTCTATTCCGGCCTCGATGAACTTGTCGATGAGCAGGACCGTGCTCGGGACTTCGACCATTATCCAGATCTTGAAGTCCGGGCCCCTCACCAGGCCCTCCTCCTCCATGATCCTCTTCGCCTGGACGAACTCCTCAATCCTCCTGACGAATGGCACCATGACCCAGACATTCTTCAGCCCATACTCCTCCCTGACCTTCTTGATCGCCCTGCACTCGAGCCTGAAGATATCCGGCTCCTTGATATACCTGAAGGCGCCCCTGTAGCCTATCAGCGGGTTGGGGCCGACGTGCCCAGCTTCCTTCTCATACTTCTCCCCGCCGGGCAACGCTAGGAACTCGTCGGGCTTGAAGTCCAGGAACCTGTAAACGACTGGCCTCGGGTAGAATGCTTGGGCCACTTTTCTTATCCCCTCAGCGAATGCATCGATCATCTTCTGCTCTCCGCCCTCCTCGATGAGGAGCCTCGGGTGCTTCCCGATGCTCACCATCATGTGCTCCGCTCTCAGGAGGCCGACGCCATCCGCCTGAGTCTCCCTCGCGACCTTATCAGCGATCTCCGGGATGCTTATGTTAACATAGATCTTCGTTCCGGTGATTACAGGCGCTCGGGCGGCCACGGCCACCTCGGCTGCCTTCACCTCGGCCGGCTTAACCAGCTCCGCGACCTCGCCCTCATAGATGACGCCTGACCTCGCATCAACAGTGTAGGTCCCATTATCCATCAAGATCTTCGTGGCATCCTTTGCTCCGACTATGCAGGGTATTCCGAGCTCCCTCGAGACTATTGCGGCGTGGCACGTCATCCCGCCCTCATCGGTCACGATCGCGCCGGCTAGCCTCATGTATGGAACCCAGTCCGGGTTGGTCATCTTCGTTACCAGAATATCTCCCTTCTGGATCTTCTTAGCGGCCTCATCGGGCGAGAATACTATCTTGGCTTTCCCTATGTGGACGCCGGGGCTTGCGGGCAGCCCCTTGACGACTATCTTGGCCTCGGCGACCGAGATCGCGGATGAGCCCGAGGATGACGCGGTCGCCTCAGCCTCCTTCATGCTCCAGACCGTCTCAGGCCTTGACTGAACAATGAATATGCTCTGCGGGAATGCTAGGTCTCGATCGACCGCGAACTCTATGTCCTGAGGCGTACCGTAGTGCTGCTCGATCAGCTTCGCTATCCTCGCGAGCTCCACGACCTCCTCATCTGTCAGGCTGGGGGCATCCTGCCTCTCCGGAGGAACCTTCGCGTGGATCGTTTTGCCGGTCTTCGGGTCCCTGACGTACTCAACCTCCTTTTTCACGATGTTCTTCGCAAGGATCCTCAGAGTATTCTTATCGACCTCGAAGTGGTCAGGCGTAACTGCTCCCGAGACTATCGCTTCACCGAGACCCCAGACCGACTCGATGACTATGATGTTCCTATCTCCGGTCACGGGATGTATCGTGAACATGACGCCGGCAGATCTGCTGTTAACCATCTTCTGGACGGCGACGCTGATAAGCACCTTCTCATGCCTGAAGCCCTTCTCCGTTCGATAGAAGATGGCTCTCGGGGTGAAGAGGCTTGACCAGCATTTTCTGACCGATTCGAGGAGGTCATCCTCGCCTCTGACATTCAGATATGTCTCCTGCTGGCCCGCGAATGATGCTCCGGGGAGATCCTCCGCGGTCGCCGAGGACCTCACGGCCACGTAAACGTCCTTCACGCCGATCTTCTTCGATAGCTCTCGATAAGCCTCTACTATGGCGTCTCGGATCTCCTTCGGTATGGGCGTGGATTCTATGAGCTTCCTGATCTTCTTCGAGGCCTCCTCATACTGGGCTGGGTTCCTCGGATCCGTTATCGTCTCATCCAGTATGTCGTAGATCTTCTGAGCTATCCCGGCCTCTTCTATGAACCTCTTATAGGCGTAGGCCGTTATCGCGAATCCGGGCGGCACAGGTATCCCGGCATTTATCATCTCGCCGAGGTTTGCGCATTTTCCGCCCACTAGCGGGACATCCTCCTTGCCGAGCTCCTCAAACCAGAGTATTAAGGCCTGGGACTTATCCTTAGCCAACCTAGGCACACCTCCCTCCGGCTTTCAGCCTGAAAAACCAGCTAATGAATATTCCTTGGAGGAGAGGCTGCTCAGCGTATTATGACGTGATCCACGTTGTGGTGCCTCTTTGCTAGGAGGCGGACGAGCTCGATCATTCTGCCGGCCTTTCCGATGGCCATGGCCTTATATTTGGGGTCCACGGAGGCGACGGCTATCCTCCTTCCATCAGGCCTCTCCGCCATTCTAACGGGCTCTAGGAGCTTCGCCGGCTGGAGGGCGTTCTCGATGAACTTCGCCGGATCGCTTGAGTACTCGACCATCTTCACCCTCCTCCTGATGAGCCTCGCGAAGTCCTGTATCCTGAACTCTTTGCTGGAGAAGATTCTTTGAAGCTCTCCCTCTCCGATCACGAAGACCACTATATCACCATGCTCCACGCAGTCGATTATGTTCGCGCCCGTGGCCGCCTCGAGGAGGGAGATGTAGCGCATCTCCTTCTCCGTCAGCTTTATCCCCTCGCTCAACGCGCGAGCCCCCCTCTTATCCCCTCCGGGAAGCTATGTTATTACCTCCTCCCCGGCTTTTAATGCGAGCTCCTCAAGTATCGCTGAGCTTCCGAGATCCGTTACAGAGATGACTGCCGCGGGGAAGGGCTTTCCAGCGAGATACCCTAGCTCATTTCCAGGCAGCTTCACCTTCAAGTATGGCGTCCCCGTCATCTTGCATGCCACAACTATCTCTCGTTCGAGGTTCGGCGGGCAGTTTCCCGCCAAAATTATCAGCTTTGACTTTCTATGTAGCACCGAGAGCAGGGATTGCCTGAACCCGAAGATCATCTTCCCGGTTCTCAAAATTACTTCTAGATGCCTTCTTAGATCCTTGACCTCCGTGGCCGGTATCTCCTGCTTGGACATTTAGCCTCCCTCCCCGCCTCCCCCAATTTTAGCTTCACCGGCCTTCCTCGACCCCGATCCGTCGGCGATGCCAGGATAGCTCATCAGCAGGGATACTATTCCCGTTCCAACCTTGACCTCCTTCCCGACTATTATCCTCTCGACGTTCCCCCTGAGCTTGTCTATCTCACCCCTCACCGCCGCGTCTATCAGCGTCTGGACGCTTATCTCGAATGCCGCCCTGGCCAGCGGGCTCTCCTTAAGCCTGACGACGCCGTGCCTCCCAATTTGCTTGACCGATCCGCTTATCGTCATCATGTCCGCCACTATCATGAGGTGGCGTATATCCACGTCGAGGCCCTGCTCATCGAGCACGTGCTTCAGCTCCCTGACTATAGCTGTCCTAGCAGCCTCTATTCCCAGCACAGAGGCTATCTCCCTTATATTGTTCGTCCAAACCCGCCTATAATCGACTCCTGGAATCTGCATCACCTTCTTGAGGTTTGATCCCTCAGTCAAGATGACGTACTCTCCATCTTCATACCTTACTATCGCCTTCATGATCCTCTCTATGCCTTTGACCTTGATGGACATCAGCCGCGTCTTCAGCTTCTCCAAGTCTTTCTCCTTCTCATCGGCGTAGACCGTTATGGTCTTCTCGGATCTCTCGAAGTTTAGCTTGAGCGACTTCAGGGCTTGATCTATATCCTTCACGGATACGCCTTCATCCCTCATTGCGGCCTCATCGAGGACTATTATAACCGCGTTCCTCCGGAGATCAAGGCCGACGTTCGAGGTTATGTCCTCGAGATAAGTGCACTTGATCTGCTTGGCTATCCGCTGAGCCTCCCTAATATCCTGGGCTATCTCTTTGACCAGCGGTATCCTCATCATCGGCGTTGATGGCGTTCTCCTAGCATCCACTATCTCTATCAGCCTCGGCAGCCCCCTCAGGATTGATGCCTCATGCACTCCGGCGAAGTGGAATGTCCTCAGGGTGAGCTGAGTGCTCGGCTCGCCTATTGACTGCGCCGTGACTATCCCTATCGCCTCGCCGGGCTCTATCCTGTTCCTCAAGTACTCTCTGTATGCTTCCTTGAAGAGCAGCTCGGCGTCACCTGCGGATAGGCCGCGCCCAGAAGCCTCCCTCACGAGCGTCTCTATCACTTTTGGAGGCATCTTTCCCTCATACTGCTTTGCGAGCCTCATTAAATCCGATTCGGAGGCAGGTGTGCTCGCCGCGGAGATTCCGAGCCTATTGATTAGGATATCCACGTTCACCGCTTCTCCATGATAGCTTTTCATCGGGTCTATTCCATCCTCGCCGTACAGGAACTGGACTATCCTCCCATCGTCCATGCTCCTAACGCTTCCATCATACTCGATGTAGAGCGCCTCCAAGGCATTTATGAGCCTCCTCTGCATGTATCCGCTCTGCTGCGTTCTCACTGCTGTATCCACGAGACCATCTCTTCCGCCTGCCATGTGGAAGAAGAACTCTATCGGGTCGAGGCCCTTAGTGAATGAGGCGTAGACGAATCCCCTGGCCTTCGGCGAGACATCTCCCGGTTTGAAGAATGTTAGGACCCTATCCGTGAATCCTCTCTTGATCCTCTCCCTTCTGACGGCCTGCTGGCCGACGACCGCGACCATCTGATCTATATTCAGCGGCGATCCCCTGGCGCCCGTCCTCGCCATTATCACCGCCGAGCTATCCTTCGAGATGTATTTTCTCGCTATCTTCCCGGCTTCCTCTCTGGTCTCGGAGACCAGCTGCAGTATGTTCGACTCGAATGCCTGCTCAGGCGTCTCTCCAGGCCTAACCTCTATCCTGCCCTTCTCGTAGTCGGCTTTAAGCTTCTCAAAAAGCTTATTCATCTTCTCGAATATCTTCTCGAGCTCGTCGCGGGCCTCCTTCGGTATCTCGAGATCATCCACGCCGAAGCTGAATCCCCTTATGTTGAGGTATGTATTGAGGAGCTTGACGAGCTTATCCATGAACTCCTTCGTCGCGTCCGGGCCGTACTCGACCATCAGCCTGTGGAGGATGCTGTTTGCCTTCTCAACGCCTATCGCGCTCTTGTCTATTACACCCCTTACCAGCTTCCCGTTCTCTATCACGACCTCTATCTCCGGCGAGAATGCCGCCTTGAACCTGTGATTGAAGCCTCTTGGAAGGAGCAGGCTGAAGAGCTGCTTGCCGCTCCACCTCGGCTCAGGCTCCTTTATCTCCGGCTCCGGGAGCTCGCCATCATACCCTATCGCCGCCAGCAGGTAGGACATCTCCTTCTTAGTCAGGTAGGTGTCGTCGCGGGTGAGGAGGTATGCTGCCGTGAGAAAGTCCCTTATCGCCCCGATTATCGGCGCACCATAGCGCGGGGACAGCACGTTGTTCTGCACCAAGAGGAGTATTCTGGCCTCAGTCTGGGCCTCCTCGCTCTGCGGCACATGGAGATTCATCTCATCCCCATCGAAGTCGGCGTTGTAGGGCGTGCAGACGCAGAGGTTCAGCCTGAACGTCTTATATGGCAGGACCTTGACGACGTGAGCCATGATGGATATCCTGTGGAGGCTCGGCTGCCTGTTGAAGAGAACTATATCCCCGTCCATCAAGTGCCTCTCAACTATGAAGCCGGGCGCGAGAGCATTCGCCACCTCCTCCAGATCCTGGACGTAGGAGAGCCTGATCCTCCTCCCATCCGGCCTTATCACGTATTTCGCTCCGGGATACTTATTCGGCCCATTTCTCACGAGCTGCCTGAGCCTCTCGATATTCCACTCCGTGACCTTCTCCGGCACCGTGAGCTGCATCGCGACCTCCAGCGGAACCCCGACCTCATTTATGCTGATATTCGGATCCGGCGATATGACCGTTCTCGCGGAGAAGTCCACCCTCTTACCGCTCAGATTCAGCCTGAACCTCCCTTCCTTGCCCTTCAGCCTCTGAACCAGGGTCTTGAGGGGCCTCCCACTCCTATGCGTCGCCGGAGCTATCCCCGGAGCCTCGTTATTGATGTAGGTCGTCACGTGATATTGGAGGAGGTCCGCTAGCTCAGCTATTACTGGAGATGGCGAGCCGGCGTTAATGTTCTCCCTGAGCCTCTGAACCACCCTGAGTATGTCGACGAGCTTGTGGGTTAGGTCGTCCTCGGACCTGAATCCCGACTCGAGGGTTATTGACGGCCTCACGTAGACCGGTGGAACCGGGAGCACTGTTAGAACCATCCACTCGGGCCTAGCCACCTCTGGGTCGAAGCCCAGAAGCCTTAGATCATCATCTCGGATCCTCTCGAGCCTCGCCCTAACCATTTGAGGCGTTAATCTCCTCCTCTCAGAGTTCATGACCTCTATGAATGTTACGGGCTTCTCGAGCTCTATCCGATACTGCTTCTCATCGCAGTATGGGCATGTCTGATTTGATATTGCCCTCTGTGCCACCCTATAGTAGAATTCCTCTGGGACTTTTCCAAGCTTCCTCAGCTCCTCGAGCTCCTCCCTGAGCTTCTCCATCTCGCTCTCTGGTATTCGAAGCCTTCCACACGATCGGCAGGTAGCTCTAAGGAGAAGATGTATGTGCTTCACGAAGCCTACGTGGATTACCGGGACCGGCAGCTCTATGTGGCCGAAGTGGCCGGGGCATCCGAGGTACGTGTTTCCGCAGGTCTTACATCGCTGGCCTGGCTCAAGCGTTCCCAGCCTCGGATCCATGACTCCCGTCGGAATGGGCATGCCATCCTCGTCATAGGTGTCGGGGTTCGAGATCTCGGCGACCGACATCTTCCTTATCATCTCGGGGCTCAGGATGCCGAACTTAACGCCGATAAGCGTCTCGAGCGATGCCGCCATCCAGCTCACACCTCCTCCCCGAATAGGAGCTTGGGATGGATGCACATGCTCATCATCTCCTCCAAGAGGAGGTAGAACGCGTATGGCAGGGTTACGACCGAGATGTCAGCATCCTTCCCGTGAACCGGGCATATGAAGCGCTCTTGCTTCAGGTCGTGGTAGGCCGGGAGCCCACAGATTTTGCAGAAGTATGCCGTATGCTTGTCGCTCTGCTCGAGTAGCCTGTCGAGCAGGAGGAAGCTCGCGCCGTGAGCTATCAGGCAGTCTCTCTCCATCTCCCCGAACTTGAGCCCTCCTCCCCTGCTCCGGCCCTCGGTGGGCTGTCTTGTCAACATCTGGACCCGGCCCCTGGCCCTCGCGTGAATCTTATCCCTAACGAGGTGATGGAGCTTCTGGTAGTAGACAATTCCTATGAATATCTCGGCCTCATACCTCTTCCCGGTTAAGCCGTCATACATCACCTCCTTGCCGGAGCTCTTGAATCCGAGCGCCTCTAGCTCTCTCCTGAGCTCATCTATCGGCTTGCCCATGAATGGTGTTCCATCGATGAATTCTCCCTTTAATGCTCCGACCTTTCCAGCAATGCTCTCGAGAAGCTGGCCTATAGTCATCCTGCTCGGGAAGGCGTGCGGGTT
This sequence comes from Candidatus Wolframiiraptor sinensis, assembly GCA_023268255.1. Taxonomy (GTDB): domain Archaea; phylum Thermoproteota; class Nitrososphaeria_A; order Caldarchaeales; family Wolframiiraptoraceae; genus Wolframiiraptor; species Wolframiiraptor sinensis. The sequence goes on along the minus strand of JALNJX010000001.1, from coordinate 73,674 downwards.
GATTATCAAGTCGGGCACTATGCCGCTCGCAGTGTAAGGCATATCTTCCTGGGGCAGGACCATCCCGACAACTCCCTTCTGCCCATGCCTTGACGCGAACTTGTCGCCTATCTCCGCGACGCAGAAAGACCTGACCTTAGCCTTGATCAGCTTATTGCCCTCCTCGTTCTTCGTTATGAATATTGTGTCGACGACGCCGGCTTCGGATGGTCTAACGGTTTCGGAGGCATCTCTCCAGACGAGCTCCCTGGCTGGCGCGCGCTGATATTCTTCTAGGAATCTGGGTGGGCTCTGGACTCCGACTATCACCATGCCGCCCGTCACATCTGCCTCGACGTACGCTAGGCCATCTGCGTCCAAAACCCTGTAAGCGTGCTCTCCCCTATAGCCCCTCACAGTCGGCTCCGGTATCCTAATAACGTCTTTCTCCCCTCCTATGTAGGTTCTCGCCTCCACCTCGTAAACCCTGTAGCTTAGAGAGAGAGCTAGCCCCCTCTCGACTGCCGACTTGTTGAGGACGACCGCGTCCTCCATGTTGTATCCCTGCCCTGTCAGGATCGCAACGACCATGTTCTGACCTATGGGCCTAGTGTACACGTCCAGAAGCTCCATCGCTTTCGTTATGACTATGGGCTTTTGGGGATAGACGAGGATGTGGGACCTGGAGTCCACTCTGAGATGATTGTTTATCGCGTATACTCCGAGCGCCTGCTTGCCCATGGCGCCCTCATAGATGTTTCTCGGAGACTGATTGTGCTCGGCATAGGGGATTATCGAGACGACAGCGCCCAGTATCGTGTATGGGCATATCTCGAGGTGGGTGTGCTCCTCAGACAGTTCCTCAGGCCGGAGCGCGACCATCGCATTCTCTTCCTCCTCCGCGTCCAAGAACTCTATGATCCCCATCGAGACCAGATCTCTGAATCTCAGCGTGCCCTCCTTCAATCCCTTAATGTGCTCTGCGGTCAGTAAAGGCCTACCATTCTCGACGATTATGAGTGGCCTTCTCACGCGGCCCTCATCAGTATTTATCCAAACCTCCGTTAAGTGTGGGTATTCGTATAGCGTGACGTTCACAAGATGACTTATCTCGCCCCTCCGCCTCAACTCCCTCACCGATTTCACGAGCTTCGCGCCATCAGCATGATAGCCTATTAGGAGGCCGTCCACGAAGACCTTCGTTGGGTATGTTCTTTTTCTCGTTATAGCCTCGGAGAGCGGTATGACGCCGAGCGAGTATAGCTTCTCGAGGAGCTCGCGCTTCCTCATGGGATGCGTTATCTCGGCCATGAGGGCGAGGTTCTTGACGAGGCCGCAGTTGCTTCCCTCAGGAGTCTCGGCCGGACATATCCTCCCCCAATGAGTTCCATGAAGATCTCTCGCCTCAAAGTGCGGCTGGCTCCTGCTGAGGGGAGACTGGACTCTGCGCAAATGGCTTATGGTCGCGAGGTGATTCGTCCTGTTTAGCAGCTGTGTTACCCCTACTCTTCCCCCGGGCCAGTTTCCCGTTGCCAGAGCATGCTTCACGAAGTCCGTTATTATGCCGGGCCTCACGAATGTGGAGATCTTTATCGGGTATCTGGAGGCCGCCGCCCGCTCGATCTGGTATCTTATGTCCCTCAGGAGCTTCATGAAAGCCATCCTGTAGAGCTCCATTAGGAGTGGGCCAGCGAGCTTAAGCCTCTTATTAGCGTAATGGTCTCGATCCGTGAGCTTCCGGATCCCGATGCTGGTTTCCAAGAGCCTACCTATCATCTCGCAAAGGAAAATCGCCTTCTGGTACCTCGCTGCCTTATTCGTGCCAATATGCGGTAGGAGAACGCTATCTATGAGCTGCTCTGCGCGCTGAATCCTATATTCCTCCGCGTAGCCGAAGGCTATCCTATTACCAATATATCTGAGGGCCTCCTGTTCCGTGTCTATGCCTGCTGCCTCCTCGAATGAGGGCTGGAGGAGATCTCGAACCTCCTCCAACCTGGATATCATACTGAGAATCTCCCGGTCATTCGTCATCCCAAGCGCTCTGAGCAGTATTATCGCCGGTATACCCTTATAGATCCTGGAGAAGAAGACCTTGACCGGGCCGCCCGGCTTATATGTCACCTCGGTCCTCGCCTGCCTGCCGTGAGCAACCGAGATGACGATCGCGCTCAATTGCCCGCTATCTGTCTCCCTCTCGGTAACTAGGATCCTGTTTGGTGTTAGATCCTCTATCGCGACTATGACTCGTTCTGATCCATTTATTATGAAGTATCCTCCGGGATCCTTCGGATCCTCGCCTATCTCCATCAGCTCCTCATCGCTCATCTTGGAGAGCGGGCAGATGTCGGACTTCACCATTATCGGGATTATGCCCACCTTAACCTTCTCCGGCTTCGGGGTAACAGGCTTGCCATCCAAGTAAAGCATCATCTCAACGTACAGCGGCGCGGCGTAGGTGAGATTTCGAAGCCTGCACTCCATGGGAGTTACATTCTCCCTAACCGTCCCATCGACCTCTTCGAAGATCGGCTTTCCGACCTCGGGATTCCTCATCTTAAGCACCAGCGTGCCATATTTCGTCTGAATCTCCAGATCTCCGAGAGATTTTATCAGCTCGTTCAAGCCCTCCTTAATGAACCAATTATAGGATTTTAGATGATGCTGTACCAGCCCCTCATCCTCTAGGTATGCGCGAATTACGCTCCATAAGTCCTCCTGGGTAAACTCAACTTGCTTAAGCATCCAACATCCCTCCAGGCTCCAAGCTTTTCTCCATAAATATTATACTCGAGATTACCACTTCCCTAACCCCCTTTCTCCAGCCCCTGGCTTTAAGCTTTGCTATAATTTTAATCAGCCTCACATTTATTTATGACCCCCTCCTAATAACCACCATAACCGCTAAAGTTTCCCAAAAAAAGGTAAATAAAGCTATAAAACCAAACCTCCTTTTGAGGAGACCCTCTTACCCTTCATCAAAATACTTAATCTCGAAATGCTTGAGTGTTTATGACGTAATGAATACTCTGGATTCTTTAGACTATATGATATTGACAGCGTCTCCTTCTCATAAACATCTTCAGCAAGATTTTACAGTTTTCATATTCTTATGTTGGAGGAGATAGGCTTCCGTAGATTGAAAGAAAGCCTAGAACGTTTTCCTTGCAGCGAAGAAAATGAACAAATATTAACTATATCAGAGATGCTACTGATTCCGTTGAGCCTGAGAAATACTACTTACGCACGGCTGGCGATGGCGCTGGCGACATTAATCGTTGGAAACAGGATACGATGAATGAACTCGATTTATTTGAGAATCCTTATGGAAGGAATGAATTGATGGGTAAACTCTTCATCTATTCATAGATAAAGGTGGGTAAGTTGGCTGGAATTAAGAGATCGCTAAAGAGTTCTAGATGAGCTAAAACTTTAGTAAAGAATTTGATAACACTTATCAACCGGGTTACTTAAAATTCTTTCCAAAATATCCTTAGAAATTTGAAGGAATCATGCAACTTCATAACGATTAACAATTGGAAGATGCGTGATGAGATAATAAATAGAGCCATGGGTATGTGAGATGTGGGCAACATGTGTTAGTAAAAGCAAGATTGACTCTGCCTCAAAGTAGGTAGAGTTAGAAGTATATTCGCGGCACATTATTCTTATTTCATCACAACATTCTAGAAAGAACGTGACCAGAGCATAGCTTAGTAAGCGAAAAGGTATTATAGTTTTGGCTTAATATATTTGACGTGTACAATTCTGAAGAATTTCGGAAGGAAAACCTCAAGCTGATTAAGATATTGGGTGAGGGAATTCGGGGTTTAACTAACGCCGTATTTTCGCTCTGGAAGCAAAAATCAAAGTCAAAGTTTCAGCTGTTAAAGATAATGTATGATCAACATTCGCTAGGTGTTGAATGGGTTAGAGCGAAGGAGCTTGAGAGACTTTATCGCCCACTAAGAACTCTGAAGAGGAGTGGAAGAAGTGATGTGGAAAGTTTCAGGAGGGGCGATCGCCCCCAGATCTACAGATCCTTAAATAAGTGCATAAATGAGAAACTTGTTGAGAAGCGAGAAAATAGGGGTAGAACTCAATACAGGCTCACAGAATTCGGGAAAATCATTATGGGATTATGCATTCTCTTAGAAGTACGCGAGAGGCTCGGAACCGAAGCCTTTGAAAGGATTTTTGAGGAATTTTTCATTATGTTTAGAGAGGAATTTGAGCGGCTTGCTAAGTTGCTATCTAGTTCTGGTGATGCCGAAACCAAGATTATCATACCACTTTCCTGCTTGATATTATATCTGATTGTACCTCTCCTATTATCTTTACTTATGTGCTGATATCCATTTTCCTCGCCACAAACATGCTCTTATAACCATTCTGATGAGTAAATATACTTACACCTTTACTCACATATGTCCATAGTCTCGTTAACCTGATTTTGATCATATGCGCGAAATTACAGCATTAACTTGCAAATCTACTAACCTTGCAATGTATATGTAGGAACCGGTGCTGGTATCCACCGAGGTAGTAAAATGAGAGATCAAGCAGACACTTCAATAATTGAAGCATTTAGGTATTATGTCAAATGCTTCCAGCGAAAACAGATCTCAAATAATCTTGAAGACATAATGCTGTTATCATGCGATAATTCCACGAATATGTCCGCGGAAATCAAGATAAATTGCTTAAGTGCTCATGGGACCCGTAGAGGTTCCTTTCCAGGGGCATGAGCCCCGCCTGAGGAGAGCCCCTGGGAAATCCGCTTCCCCGGCGGAGCCGCCTCCCGGCGACGGGAGGGGCCTGGGGGGTTGGGCGGGGTGATGCAGGAGCCTCCCCTGGGGGCCTCACGCGATAAGCTTAAATACAGTCTCACGCGTGAGACTCGGCTCCCAGCTGCTGGGAGCCCGGGCGGGCGGCCGGCGGCCCATAGCCCCATCAAGCCCTCCATGCCGGGGGGTGGAGGGGTCGAGGGGTAGACGTGCCGGCGCTCCAGGGCTCCTCAAAGCCCATCCCCGGGAGCCCGGGAGCGGGAGAGGAGAAGGGGTGGGTGAGCGAGCGCGATCGACGATCACGATCCTCCCTCCCCTGCTCGGGGAGTTCTTGATGATGCTCGGCCCTCGACGCGGCCGCGCCCGGGGAATGTTCCTGGAGCTCCCGGGCGGGGTGGGGGGAGGGGGGATGATTGCGCTGATGCCGGCTGGCTGCTCTCCGGCCATCCTGGAGGCCGGCTCAGGCCTTTCCGCCCGGGAAGGGTGGGAGGAGGGGGCCTGGGCCGGCTGGCTCCGGGGCGCCTTCCAGCCCGCGAGGGCCTCGGGGGCGACCGGCTGCAGGGCGCTATCCCGTCGGGCTCGAGGGGCGCCTCCCGCCCGCCGGCGCTGGCTTCCGGATGTGGCTCGGCTCCGATGTGGGGGGGTCGATGTGGGGGCGCCGCTCTGCGCTCGCCAAGCGGGGGCGGTGCTGGGCCGAAGGCTCCGCGCCGAAGAGGGGTGCCGATTGCGGAACCGGATCCGGGCCGCTCCCCGGAAGCCGGGAGCCCTGGCCCGATGATGGGGGAGCGGCCTCCCAGGCACCACGCCCCAGGAGGGGTGGGGCAAGGGGTGGCGCCCGAGGCCCAATAGGCCGGAGGCGCACGGGGAAGGCGGACGGCGCGCAGCTAACCCGGGAGGCGCCGCGGAGTCCGGGAGCATCAGCGGGGATCATGCTCACCCATAGCGGCGGCCAGCCCCTCCACGGCCCGGCCCCCTGCCACCCGCTCGCGGGGCCGGGGGTGACGCCATCGCACGGATCCGGGGAAGGGTCCCCGGCGCCCCCGCCCATAGAATGGGGGTGGTGCGATGGCGTCCACCCTTCGGTCGGACCCGCCCCTGATGCCCGGGGAGCGGAGTTACCGGCCATCCCGCCCCGCGATTTTTTGGGACGCTCATGTCCCCGCGTGGCGGGGGGCCATGGGCTGAGGAGGGGAGGAAGTGATGGTGAGGAGGGTTTTCGTTGATACGGCTTGGAACTCGAAGCCCCATACATGCTATGACCCTGCCGAGGACATGTTCTTTGAGGTCGAGGATCTCGCTGAGCTCGCCGGAAGATATGATGAGGTTTACATTGATTGCGCGCTTTTCCCGAATATGTGGCCTCAGCTGAAGGCGCTGATAAACGATGGCGCGAGGGTCTTCTACTTCGCGTGGCCTTGGAAGTGGAAGAGGCTACGCGAGAAATATGTTAAGGAGCTGAGGAAGAGGTTCGGCAGGGAGAAGACCGATTTCGGTGATGCCTATATCTTGTCGAGGATCCATGAGTATAAGCCGAGGCTTTTTAAGGGGATCACGCCTCTCGACGTGGAGTTCAAGCCATTATTGATGAAGGAGAGGACGCCAGCCAGGCAACTGATGAGGCTACGACGGATGCTGGAGCTAGGCATAGATGTCGAGGATGAGATCAGGGATTGTGAGGAGCGGTTAATGGAGGTTCGCGGCGAGATAGTCGAGAATGCTGTGGAGAAGATCCCGGGATTCATGGAGGTCGCCGAAAAGCTAGGACTAGATAATGAGGATGTCAATGCGCTGTCGGCATTAGCAGGGCTACTAATCTACCTGAGGTGGCCTTATGAGGTCATGTCAATGCATAAGGCGATAAGATACCTCGGATTATATAAGCCGGCCAAGGAAAACATTAGGAAGTTCGAGGAAAGATACGGGGAGAAATACAGGAAGCGATATAGCGGGTATGCTAGGAGGTGCTTGAATTTGATGACGGCTGCTATATTGATCAAGAAGAAGGGAATCCTTAGGCCGAGGGCCAGGGATGAGAAGGAGGTGCTGAGGAGGCTGCTAGGAATTCTGAAGACCCACAATAATGAGACTATTGCTGGTGGAGGGGCAGGATAAAAGCCCTTATGAAGCCTGTGATCTGGCTTTAGATACTCCAGATAGTATGGGAGTAATGAAAGAGTTGGCGCAGGTGAAGGGCTATCCAGATGCCCCTCCCCCGACACCACCCTCTTTTTCCCATAAGCTCACTCCTCGGCGGGCACGACGTGCCTGTAGTAGACCGCTTTGCCCGCTGTGGGCGAGTCCCGTATGATCTCGATTATGTCGCCGGGCTTGGCGCCGATCGCCTTAACGACCGGGTCCGAGGCCAGTATGCTTGGAAGTTGATGGGGCTTAATGCCATATTTTTTCAGAACCTGCTCGGCTTCCTCAGGGGACAGCACCCTGTGCTTCGGAACCAGGAAGTGCTCCAATATCGAGAACTCCTCTGAGGGAGGAGAATCCTTCTTCTTGGACATCTTCCCGCGAGAGGACTCTTCAGGAGACAAGACATAAACTATGCTCAGCCACCTACTAATAAGTGTGAGTCCAGGTTATAGGGGAGAAAAGCTCAATTAAGCCATCCCGGCAACAATCATGCGAAGAGCTTCTCCACCACGGTGGGCCGCGCGATGAGGATTCTCAGGAAAATCGTCTCAGTCGATCGTAGTAAGTGCGTTGGCTGCGGCTTCTGCAGGAGCGTTAGCGTGTGCCATGCTAGGGGGAGGTGCATCGGCTGCCTAGCCTGCTATCATGCATGCCCCTATGAGGCCAGGGTTCTAAGGTTTGAGGAGGTGGAGTGCAGACCGGTCAGATTATTCATCGATGGCGTCGAGCACATGGCCCCTGAAGGAGTCAGCGTTAAGGAGGCCCTGGAGAGCATCGGCATAATGTTCGGGGAGCCGGGGTCGAGGGGCTTAACAGCTCCATGCGGCCTCGGGGGATGTTGGGCATGCGCGGTCCTCATAAATGGCGGTCTCGAGAGATCATGTATAACCCCGATTAGGGATGGCATGAGAATAGAGCTCGATGTCGAGGGGCTGGAGCCGCTTAGAATAGTCCATGGCCCTCAGCCCCATAGGGTCGGCGGAAAGGCCACGCCATGGTGGGAGGTAGATGGATTACGCTATGTGGAGGCGGCCATCTGGCTAGCTGGATGCGATCTAAGATGCCCCCAGTGCCAAAACTATCACGTAACCTACGATAACTCCAGTGTTCCGATGACGCCGCGGGAGGCGGCTAAAAGATTGGCCGAGTGCAGGCGCATCTATGGAACATCGGGGCTCGCTGTGAGCGGCGGCGAGCCCACCCTTAACCGGAGATGGCTCATAGAGCTCTTCAGAAGCCTCAGGAGAATGATGCCGGAAGCGCGGCTCCACTTGGACAGCAATGGGACGATATTGACGAGGGATTACGTTGATGAGCTTGTCGAGGCCGGATGCAATAATATTGGAATCGAGCCGAAGGCCTGCAAGCCGGAGACATACATGAAGATAACCGGGATAAGGGATGAGGAGCTGGCGAAGCGGCTCCTCGAGAGCTCCTGGAGCATCCTCGAGTACCTCGTCTCCAGCTACTCCGATAGGGTTTACATTGGAGCGGGGTTCGCATATAATCCCGCCTGGATGACGCTTGAGGAGGTCGCGGAGATAGGCGACAGGATCGCTTCAATAGATCCAGATCTTCAGGTGACGGTGCTCGACTACTTCCCGGCTTTTAGGAGGAGGGATATCAGGAGGCCCACAGCTAGCATGATGCTCGAGGTCAAGAAAGTTCTCGAGGAGAGGGGCTTGAAAACGGTCATAGTCCAGACGGGTATCGGGCACATAGGGCCCGGAGACCGCATCGTACATTATTAGACTGGCGTTCCTTTGGCCATAAAATTAAATCCGATTATGAGCCACTATTTTCCTCTGGATGGAGCAGGGCGATTGGAGGAGCATTTACAGGGAGGTCAGCGGCCTTCTCGGGCGCGGTAGGGCGAGGATAAGCAGGGATCAGGCGGAGATCGTCGCCGAGAAGCTCGATGAGCTGAAGAAGCTGTTTGTTAGGAGCGTCGTTGGAAATGAGCTCGACGAGGCCAATGAATGGTGCATGAAGTTGAGGGAGATCTCCGAGGATATTAGGAGGGAGCTCAGGTTATTCGAGATAGTGTTTCCGCGGGAGCTAAGGAGCTTCCTAGAGGATCCAGAAGCGCATCTGCGAAAGAAGCTGTTCATATACGCCATGGATCTCGTTAGGAGAAGAATGACCTTGAGGTCCTTCGAGGAGAGGGCTCAGCGCGCGATCCAAACATCACTTCAAACGAATATGAGAAGCATTTATCAATCCTGGATATTTCTCGTGATTCTAAGGGAGCTCGCGAATTACGGCGGCTGCCTACTATACCCGGAGCACGGCTGCTTGAGCCTGGAGAGAAGCGGGAGGCAAAGGCTCGCGTCAATACCGCCCAATGCGGTGATTGAGACTGAATGCGGCGCGCTAAGCTTCTTCCTGGAGGCTCCGAGACCAATAACATGGGAGGATACTGGTGATTTAAGGAGAGCTTGGAGGCTTTACAAGGCCATGAGACCGGATATACTCATCTACGGCGGAAAAGTCCTGAACATACTGGATGAGAGAAATGATCCGCCAATAATGAGACCCGACGTGATCATAGAGTGCAAGGAGCTGGAGGATTGGCATAAGAGGATTAGGGAGCTGAAGGGGGACGATAAGCCGCTCTCCGCGGAGGAGTGGAGATGGATGTGGTTGAGGGGATTATGGAGGGGGCTCGGCAGGGAGCTCGGCGCGAGGACGAGACCGGAGGAGATTGAGATGGGCCCGAATGAAAGGATTCGGCTGAGAGAGCCGGAGCTCGTGAAGATCTATATGAAGCTCTATAGGCCGAGGGAGATGCTCCTGATCTCCAGATGCGCGGCGCCCGATGAGGTGAAAAGGGAGCTGGAGTCGGAGGGAATAGAGGTCATAGATGATGTCGGATTTGATGGAGTGGCGCTAAAAGATGTCTCGAGAAAGCTATTGAACTACGCGAGGCCCGCCGAGGATGTGATCGTGTTAAGGGGAGAGTTGGCGAGATTCATAAGAATGAAGTCGAGCCTCCTCGGGAAGAGCCCCGAGAAGCTGATATGGGAGGCGATCGCATCACTCTAATTTTCAGGTAGAATCATGATCAGCGCGGACTCATCCCTTTCAAGCCTCATCACCAGATCAGAAGCCGGACTCAAATCATCGTCATGTAGAGAATGAGCAGCCCCATATTTCTACGTAACCCTTTCACGTATAGAATACGTCTGCGGGCCCGGCGGGCTTTGAACCCGCGACCCCCGGGTCTCTTCCAGAAAACCGTTAAAAGCCCGGTGCTCTATCCTGGCTGAGCTACGGGCCCACTAGCTGCTCAGCTTTTCTGGGGGAATATATAGTTAGTGGATCGGTTTAGCTTGGTTTCTCGGTTGTTGTCCATTTTACTCCTCTTCCGACGTGTTTCGTCTTCTCCCAGAAGACTTCCTTGAATATCTCTTGGTAGAATGCTCTTATCGCGGCTAGGGGCATCATGAAGTTCATGTAGAATATCATGTGCGGCAGGTATTTGATGAGCGCTTTTGCTGCTCCCATCCCCTCGAGCATCGCCCCCTTTATCCACGTATAATAGTAGATTGCGTTGAATGCTAGGGGGAGTATCGCCCACCATGGAAACAGGTTGGCTGTGAGGCTCGTGGATGCTATCCCGAGGTATTCCAAGAGCCAGAGGATTGTTAGCGAGTATGCCACCCAGTTTAGGACGACCATGATGGGCGCAATTAGCATCGATATTATGGACATGGATTTTATCAGGCCGAGTCTCCTGATTATAGACGGCCTCAGCAGGATTCTCGCGTATTTTTCCAGGCTCTGGGTCCATCCTCTAAACCACCTCGTCCTCTGCCTCAGCCATGCTCTGAAAGTTGTTGGAGCTTCCTCCCAGTGCCTCGCATCTATGACCACCACCTTCCTGCCGGATAGATAGAATCTCACCGTTATCTCCGCGTCCTCGGCGAGGTTGAGCGGATCCCATCTTCCGACCTCGCTTATCGCGGATCTTCTAATGTAGTTTCCCGTGCCGCCGAGAGGCGTGAAGAAGCCCAGCCTCGACCTGCCGTTCAGCATAACCCTGAACCACCCGGCATATTCCATCGAGAAGATTCTAGTTATCCAGTTATCCGACTCGTTGATTATCCTAAGTATTGCTTGGACGGAATCGAGGGCGTGGTTCTCGATCGCCGACGCGACCTTCAGGAATGTATCGGCATCCGGCACATCCTCGACATCGACTATTCCTATCACGTCTCCCTTGCAGAGCGCTAGCGAGTCGTTTAACGCGCTCGGCTTAGTCGGGAAATACTCCCTCCTGATGAGCGGGAGAACCCTTCCGGGGTAAACCTGAGCGTACCACGTCGCTATCCTCTCGCCGATCGGGTCCTCGGTCACGACTATTATCTCCTTACGGTCCAGGGGATATTCCACGTTATTCACGCATACTTCGATCGTTCTCGAGAGTATCGGCTCATCCCTGGCCGGGATTATGAGGGAGATTGTCGGATACGATCTCGGGGTCGACCCCGGGTTGAGGGGCTTCTTCACCCCGGCTGCTAGTATGGCTACGTGATAGATCCCCCAAGCTATGTAGATTATTGTCAGGCCGTATGCGACTATCAGGAGCACCTGCCTCGGATATAGCGCTAGCAGGAGTATTATCGCGAGTATGAGTGTTATGAATGCCGCCGGCTTAATGATCCGCATGACCCGCTGCACCGATGATCCTCGCTATCTCATTGACTATTCTGTCAACGGATTCGCGTATTTCTTCCACCTTGATCACCCTTATTTTCTCCGGGTTGAAGATCATCTCCAGCTCCGGCCTGAAGCTCGATGGCAATACTATTATCATCATCGAGTTCGGAATATCAGCGGCCTTCAACGACATTATGATGGGATACAGCTCGTCAGCGATCTTCTCCGGAGCTATCTCTATTACCAGAGGTTGATCTCCCTTAACATATATGGGCACGTTATAGGTTATGCCGCTCACTCCGCGCACCCGCGCGAATGTCGCGGCATCGAGCCCTAGAGCTTTAAGCCTCTGAGCTATTGTCTCCACGGCGTCGAATACTTGGGAGAGCTTTTTGGCCTCCTCCGACAGCCGATAAACCGGATACTTCTTAACCTCTAGCTGCTGAATCCTGTTCACATGGCCGTTCTCGCACTCGACCTCAATTACCGGTATCTGGAAGACCATCTTGCAATCGCCGCATACGAATCCCAGCCCAGGCCTCCCGTAATCTATGCCAACTCTCTTCATCTCCTTGCCGCATTTAGGGCAGCGGTAAATGCCCGGGCTCGTCTGCGCGAACTCCTCAATGCTTCCAGTATGGCCGCAGTCATAATGTATCATCAGCTCCCTCTTCTCGATGTTCCTAGAGAAGCATCGGGGGCACTTGAGTGCTATGTGGAGGCAGGTGGTCCCGCATACCGCGCAGGATGGGAAAGAAACTTCTCTAGCAACCTCCATCAAACCCCTCTCATGATAGACTCTTATCTTCTCCTCCGGGACCTCTATGCCGAATAACTCGTAAACCACCCCAATGCCCTGCCTAATACTGGGCTTAAACTCCACGAGCTCTCCCTTGCGCAGGACCTCATAGAGCGATGAAAAGAAATGGACGTCTACGGATCTGAGCCCCTGAGAATCGGCGAGCAATCTCTCCTCGGAAGAGGGGTAACCGATATCGGTTATATAGTTTTGCTCCTATTCCTCCGGGCCACATAATGTTTTAGCGCTATCGGCCTTCTCGGCAGAAAAAGATGGAGGGGTGTTGTGGATGTGCTGCCGCCGACTATTCCGCGATTATCGCCGTCTCGGTGGATTGGACTCCGCGCACTCTCTGCACTCTTTTGAGGACCAGATTTCCCAGCTCCTCGATCGTTTCAGCCTCGACCAGCGCGACGACGTCGTATCTCCCGCTCACGACCTTCGCCGACTTTACGTTCTTTATGCGTGAGAGCCCCTTAGCGACCGCCGCCGCGTTCCCCTTCAAGGCTCTTATGAAAACGTATGCTCTAACGGGCATGATCCTTTCACCCCATCGCGACTAGGGTCTCGGTTCTCTCGACGCCCTCGATCGCCTGGATTTTCTCCATGACGAGGACCGCTAGCTTCTTGAGATCCTCCGCCTCCACCTCGACCACTGCGTCAAATCTGCCGGTTACCGGCGCCGCCGACTTGACCCCCTCGACAGACCTTACCCGCTCCAAAACCTCGCGGAGACCCGTCTTCGAGCATCTCAGCAAAATGTAAGCATATACTGGCATTTACTCCTACCTCAATAGCATGAAATATTCATCTAAAGATAAGCTTTATGCAGGGATGCGGTCGCGGCTTTGCATTCCTTCCCTCTAGACGTCGCCCGAAATGTTTAGAGCCGTGTAAATTGCCGCGAGGGTGGATGGAGCAGCGAGCTCCGTGGATAACGTTATCCCGGGCGCGAGATCAAGAACCAGGCTCGCGACCCTGTAGACCCCCTTTGGTATGCCCTCTCTCGATCCTATGAGCAGGTTTACTCGCTCTCCTCTTGAGAACAGCTCCCGGATCCTCGGCAGCGCATCTCTCATCTGAAGGCCTTCTGGCTCGAGAACTATTATCGGCTCCTCTCTCCTCTCCCTCACGAGCTGATACAGGTCCTGCACTAGGACACGAGCTCTCTCAACCCTCCGCGCATAAATCTTCCTCTGAACATCATACCTGCTCTCAATCCCCTCCCTCACGCCAGCTATGAATGCTTCCAGCTCGAATGCATCGGCGGGCTTATTCGGCGCGATCACGAGCTCCCCAACCTCATATGATTGAACCGCGCGGCCTATTCTTCTCCCAATCTCCCTCGCGCCCTCAATCGACCCCAGGTATGGCATCTGGACTATCGAGAGCCTGCTGAAGAGCTTGAAGCTCGGCCTCTTCCCCGGCGCCATCTTCCTCCACTCGCGCTCCCCCCTCGCCACACCTAACCCGGCTCTATCGAAGATTATCTCGACGTGTATCACGACATCCGGGTTCTCGAGATCAACCCTGGCCCCCGTCTCGGCTTGAACCGCTGCTCCAACCCTCACATTCACATCGAGGCTCGTGAAGTCGTGCCTGCCCCTTCTCACGGTCCTCACAGCGAAGCTATCACTCTCGGTGATCGCGCGCTTCGCGAGCTCTACCGCGGCCTCGGCAATCTTATTCAAGTCCGCCTCAACCACCGCGTCAATCTTGATCACGGACTCGGCTTCCGGAACCTCCTTCAGGATCAGCTCCTTGAGTGCCTCGGCATCCCGACAGGACTCGACTATCACGAGGCCCTTCAGCCCGCCCGGGCACACTCTAACCTCAGCGCTCGAATCGAGCTCCATCACCCTAGCCGCTGCAACCTTCTCTAAGTCGAGGGGAGTCTTCACCACGAGCCTCAAGATCGTGGCCTCCAGAAAGCCATCACAAGCCCAAAATAAAACATGATCCGCGGCGGCCCGAACACTATCGGAAAAAAGATATACGCATCCGTGCTTTATGAGATGAGGTGATCTATGGGATGAGCCGAGATCAGCTAATAGGAGCCGTGATGATGATATGCGCAATTGCCGGGATAGCCGTCTACGGCTGGATAATGTTCTTCACGCCATGGTACGAGATTCTCCTAAAGATAACGGGCTTCATAGCCGTCGCAGGAGTGCTGGGAATAATCGGCTGGATAGGATACACGCTCGCAACCACGCCGCCGCCCAAGCCGATAGAGGAGATAGAGAAGGAGCTCGAGAAAGAGCTCAAGGAAATGGAGACAAAGGAGGAAAAGGCGCAAAGTTGATAATATTCGCAGCCAACCTCGCTAACCTCCCAAAAAGAAGAAAAAAGATGATAGCTTATGCGCCCTGGCCGGGATTTGAACCCGGGTCACGGGCTCGACAGGCCCGTATACTAACCGGACTATACTACCAGGGCTCAGGATACCTCATATCGCAAGTACTTTATGAACCTTAAGGCCTCCTTCAATAACATCGCATGGAAATAAATAATGTGAAGGTGGAGAGCCCGGGAGGGGATTTGAACCCCTGTAGAGCGGGTCACCGCGCTGGGCTATTCTGCAGCCCGCCGCCTGTACCACTCGGCCACCCGGGCTTCTGCCTCATTCTCTTCTGCGGAGGCTCTATTTTTTAATATTTCCGCCGGCTTTTTCGGGTTGATGAGCTGTGGTTTTGCGGAGCTTATTTTAAAGGGCGGGTTTTTGATTTTATGGGTGCCGGGTTGCTGAGGCGCAGGAGCATCCTGAAGCTCTTGAGGGAGAGGAGGAGCATCAGGATTTTCAAAAGGTCTCGGATGCCCGATGATATCGCGAGGCTGATTATTGAGGCCGGCATTAGGGCTCCGAGCTACTCCTATCTCCAGGAGTACTCGATAATCATGGTATCTGATGAGAATCTCAGGAAGGAGCTTGCGAAGCTCTGCGAGGGCCAAGATGAGCTGATAATGAATGCGGCGGCCATCTTTCTCATCTGCGCGGACTTGAATAGGCCCGCGAGGATGCTCAGCCTGCTTGGGCACGCGAATGTCCTAAGGTCCAATAAGCATCCGGTAGAATCCATCTTCGCGGTGTTCGATGCAGGTCTCCTCACGGCCTTCATGATGATCGCGGCCGAGATAATGGGCTACGGCTCGGTCATACTAGATTATCCCATAGTTTACCCGAATGAGTTCGCGAAGCTCTTCCAGCTTCCCCATGGAGTCGTACCTCTAGTCCTCCTCTGCGTCGGTGAGAGGGGCGAGTCTCCGCCCCTTAGGCCAAGGCTCCCCCTCGACTTGGTCTTCTTCAAGAATTCGTATCGGGAGGCTGATCTTGATGCTCTCAAAAACTATCTCAAAGAGTTTGAGGATGCGATGAGGAGGGAGGATTATGCGAGGAAGTATGTCGGCCTCAACATGGATTACATGGAGTATCTCAAGCTCAAGACGACGCTCAATGATGAATTGAAGAAGACCTATGACGCTGTTGAGAAGTTCCTGAAGGAGAACTTGATGAAGTTTTAGCGCGCTTCCCGGGAAGGTTAATTTAGCCTCGTGATCCTGACTTTACAGCATGGAGGAGGCGGTCAGGATTTTAGCGGAGTATGCCGAGCTGGTCAATGAAGCGCTCGAAAAGCACATCCCGAGGAAGGTGGATGAGGGCTGGTTAAGAAAGGTCCTCGGAGACCCAGAGTACGCATATGAGGTCGAGTCCCTGAACAAGGGGGTATTCGAGCCATTCTGGGACTTGGCGGATCGCGGTGGTAAGAGGTGGAGACCGGCCCTGATGCTCATGATTTACGAGGCGCTCGGAAGAGATCCTAGAGAAATCGCGCCCCTTGCCGTGATCCCTGAGGCGATTCATAATGGGACCCTGGCTGTCGATGACGTGGAGGATAGAAGCGAGTTCAGGAGGGGAAGGCCCTGCATCCACAGGATCTACGGCGAGGACATAGCGATAAACATGGGGAACACGATGTATTATCTCCCGCTCATAGCTTTGAGCGAGGTCGCGCCTGAGAAGAAGCTCATGATCCTAGAGGAGTATGTGAAGACTATGATACGGCTGAGCTTTGGTCAGGCCATGGATATCGCGTGGCACCGGGGCCTTGTTGAGAGCGTGAGCGAGAGCCAGTATCTCCAGATGACGCTCTTTAAGACTGGGGCTTTAGCCGGCTTCGCGGCCAAGATAGCCGCCATAATGGCCGATGCTCCTGAGAATACTGCTAATATGCTTCAGAGGTTCGCGGAGCTCATAGCCGTCGCCTTCCAGATTCAGGACGATGTGTTGAACTTGGTTGGCGATGAGGCGAAGTATGGCAAGGAGATAGGCGGCGATATAACCGAGGGCAAGAGGACGCTGATGATCATTCATGCGCTCAGAAATCTTCCAGCCGATGAGGCGCATAAGCTCAGGCGGATACTCGATATGAGGACTAATGATAAGCAGCTGATCAAGGAGGCGATAGAGCTCATAAAGAAGGCTGGAAGCATAGATTACGCAAAAAAGATCTCGGAGAAGCTCGCCTTAGAGGCTCTCGAGGCTCTGAGGAAGGGTCTGCCCGAGCCGAAGAGCAGAGAGAAGCTCGAGGTTCTAGCAGAATTCCTGGTAAGGAGAGAATTCTAGGCGGCCGAGAAAATTTATCCCCCGATTAAGCCCACATGTATTCATGAGCTCTGAGGTGAGGTTCGAGGTAATTGAGGTCAAGATCCCCGAGGGCTGTAACGTCATCTTCGGGATAAGCCACTTCATCAAGACCGTGGAGGACATCTATGAGGCCTTCGTGAATACTGTTCCCGGAGCAAAGTTTGGGCTGGCATTCGCCGAGGCCAGCGGCCCGTGCTTGATAAGGCATGAGGGGACGGATGAGGAGCTTAGGAGGCTGGCTGCTGAGACCCTGCTGAGAATAGGATGCGGCCACACCTTCATAGTCTTCATGAGAGGCATGTATCCCATAAATGTGATGGAGAGGCTTAAGTCGGTCCCGGAGGTCTGCACAATCCTAGCCGCGACGGCTAACCCCTTACAAATACTCGTCGCCGAGACGAGCCAGGGAAGGGGCGTTGTCGCAGTCATAGACGGCTATAAGTCGAGGGGGATCGAGACCGAGAAGGATATCAGGGAGAGGAGGGAATTCCTCAGGAAGATCGGCTACAAGTTCTAGCCGGCTCACGAATCCCCACTCTTTTCCTTAAATAGAGTTTCAGCCAAATTATCTTCGTGCATGAATGGGCTTTAGCCGAGGCAGTGGTATCAACGATCTCGAGGATGATCGCCGAGAAGAATTTGGGAGGAATTATTGACGTCGTGATCAGGATTGGCGAGCTCCAGCAGATAGACTTGGACGCATTCAAGTTCGCCCTGGATCAGCTCAGCCTCCAGCGCTCCCTGAATGCCAGGTTCGAGTTTAGGGGGGAGAGGGCGGAGTTCAGGTGCAGGGCCTGCGGCGCGATGTGGCCTTTCGAGAAGGAGAATCTCGACCCAGATATCAAGGAGGCGATTCACGTGATCCCCGAAGTCGCTCACGCCTTTCTCAGATGCCCGAGATGCGGCAGCCCGGACTTCGAGGTGGTTAAGGGCAGGGGAGTATGGATCGAGAGCATTCGGGGAGGGAGATGACGTGATCGACCCGAGGATAAGCGTGATCGAGGAGAGGCTTAAGGGAGTCGGCCGGATAATAGCCGTCTCGAGCGGCAAGGGTGGTGTTGGAAAAAGCCTGATAGCCGCGACCACAGCCCTAATACTCTCCAGCAAGGGGATCAGCGTTGGGCTACTCGACCTGGACTTCACCAACCCCTCGAGCAGCACGATACTCGGAGCAGGCCCAGTCCGCCCGATCGAGGATAAAGGCATGATTCCTCCAAAGATACACGGCATAGAATATATCTCGATAACGTTTTTCGCGGGCGATGATGTGATGCCGCTCAGAGGAGAGGACGTTACCAACGCATTCATCGAGGTGCTCGCTCTCACTAGATGGGGCGACCTAGATTACTTGATAGTGGATACGCCGCCCGGCCTCGGAGACGCGCTGCTGGACCTGCTCAGGTTAATCAGGAGGCTGATGTTCCTGGTGATCACAACGCCCTCGAGGCTCTCGCTCGAGACCGTGAGAAAGCTTCTGGCGCTGCTCCATGATGTCGGAGCACCGGTAATCGGCGTCGTGGAGAACATGCTCATCAACGACTCAGCCTCGGTGAGGAGCGAGGTGGAGAAGATGGGAGCAAGATATCTCGGATCAATACCCTTCGACCCCGAGGTGGAGAAGGCTCTCGGAAACCCCAAGAAGCTCTCGGAGACCAGATTCGCCGCGAGGCTCTCGGAGATACTCGATCACGCGCTGAAGGCTACTTGAGCCTTCCGATGGGTATCAGGGGCTTCGAGCCAAAGAGCCTATTATGCTCCTTCATTATGCACCTATTCCAAACGACGATCAAGCCGTTTTCCCTCAGCATCTCGGCTGCCTCGCGGCTGTAAATCCCCTCCTGCATCCAGAAAACCCTTGGCCTAGGCTTCATGAAGAGAGCTTGCCTCGCGATCGGCGGGATATCGCTCGAAGGCCTGAAAACATCCACGATGTCAATGGGCACCTCGATCTCTAGGAGCGACTTGTATGATTTTAGTCCTAGAACGCTCTCCACATTCGGGTTCACGGGAATTACCTCGTAGCCCTGCCTGATGAGGAACTTTGGGACGAAGTGGGATGGCTTCGACGGATCGCGCGAGAAGCCGACGACCGCTATCCTCCTGGCCTCCGATAAAATCCTCCTGAGCTCCTCGTCGCCGAGCCCATCCGGTGGAATTACCTCTGACATCAGCTTCCACAGCTTAATCGGATTGCCCTTCTTAATTTAGGCTGCTCCGCTTTTAAGTCGAGTGTGGGGCCGCTGGGATTTGAACCCAGGACCTCGCGGGCCCGAGCCGCGAATCATGGCCAAGCTAGACCACGGCCCCTGCAGCTGAGAGATCATGCTATTCATATTTAGGGTTAATCGCGGGTCTCGGGCCTATATTCAAGCTGAGAGGGGTCTAGGTGCCCTCGATTCTCGGGGCTATTAGGTATTCTAGTCTTCCGGATGGTATTGGAAATCCAAGCTTTATCGGCTTATTCGTCGTCAGCTCCATCACCATCTCATCGCTCAGCGCTGAGCCGGCCTTCACTATCTTCTCGAGGTAGTTTATGCTGAAGTGCGCCCAAACCTCCTTACTCGCCTCTATCACGTATATCGCGGCGCCGTGCTTGGAGAATTTTATCTGGGCTCCGCCGAGCTCTCCCTTAGCCGATAATACGACCTCCTCGGGGCTTATCGTTATCTTCACGTAGTCGCTGAGGGCCTTGCAGTCCCTGATCGCATCCTTGACGGCTGATGAGCTTATCCTAGCCTTCGCGTCGAACGTGAGCTTCGGCGTAACGCTTCTAGCCTCCACGGTCTCGAGCGTGTTGAACGTGAAGATCCTCTGCTTCGAGCCAGTTGCGTCCACGATCACGAGCTCAAGCCTTCTATCGCCCTCGTTATACGAGAAGATCATGCTCTCGCCGCTCTTGACGTGCTTGAGGAGCTTCAGGAGCTCCGAGATATTCACGGTCATCTGGAGGTCGCCGTTGCACTCATATTCCTCGGCGGCAGAGCTCGAGAGCTCGAAGTCCACGAGCGATATGTGGGCGGGATCCATGGCCACGAGCCTAATCCCATCCGCCGTCAGCTTGAACGTCCCCTCATCCGCGACCGCGTTTATGGCTTTAAGTAGGTCTGAGAAGTAGTCCGCGCTCGGCAGCTTCATCCTAAATGACATACTCCTCCCCTGGATGGAGACATGCATCTGGGCGTAATTAAGGTTTGATTCCACTGTGAGGCGGGCGGGCGGCTCAGGTTATACCCTGGAAATCGAGGGGGAAGTATCGGGCGAATATTGATATTGTTGTTGAGCGGGCTAGTTAGCTGGAGCCTGATGAGCCTTAGACTCCAGCTCCTGGGGAGAATCGAGCTGAGCTCGGACGCGGGCGGAGCGATGCAGGAGATAAGGGAGGCATTTGACGAGCTTGAAAGTTTCCTCGAGAGGGCCGTGGAGAAGTATGGCGAGGAGGCCGCGGAGCTCCTGAGCTGGAATGTCGAGGGAAATCTTCTGAAGGTCTCGATTAGGTCTGGGAGGAGCCTCAGGGCGCATGACGTTCTCCTCAGGCTGAAGAATATTCTAGCTCAGAAAGTCGGGGCCAAGAGGATCGGCACTAGGCGCGTCATCGTAGAAAGCCTGGAGGCGAGGATCAGCGGAGGCCATGTGGGGAGACAACGTGCAGAGGAGCTTCTGCAGGGAGTTGCCGAGGTGAGTGAGTCGAATGGAGACCTCGTTCTCATCTTTCAAAACTTGACCGAGCACGATCTCAAGGAGAGGGTGGTGGATAGAGCGCTCAGGCTCATTAGAGTTGAGGAAGCTCCTCCAGAGGGCGAGAAGCTAGCACCATTCGGGACTGTGCTGAAGAGGGGCGCTGAGAAGACGCATAAGCTCGTGGCAGATGTCGCGGCTGAGGCCGAGAGGAGGGGGTGGGTGAAGAGGTATCCAGGTAGAGGTCAATGGATCTACATGCCGCCCATGGCCGCGCTCATCAGGGCGATCATACAGCTGCTCGTAGAGCGGATTGCGAAGCCCCTCGGATTTGATGAGTGGATGTTCCCGAGGCTCGTGCCCATGGAGGTTTACAAGAGGCTGACAACGTATATCGAGCATCTGCCCGACGGGGTCTTCTACGTATGCGTTCCGCCGAGGGATCCATCGGCCTTCGAGGAGTTCAAGCGGGAGTTCAAGCTGAGGAGGGAGCTTCGGACGGATCTGCTGAAGAATATCCTCGGCGAGCCCGAGTACATTATGGAGGCGATCCAGTGCACCGCGTTCTACCAATTCTTCAGCGGCGAGATAGTCAGGCTCGAGGATCTGCCGGTGAAGGCTTACGAGGTTATGGGCGGCTGGACGTGGAGGAATGAGGCCGGCGGCGTCGAAGGCCTCGTGAGGACGAACGAGTTCCTCAGAATGGAAATGGTCTTCCTCGGATCCCCGGATCAGGTGATAGAGCTGAGAAACCGCGTAACAGAGCTGACGATAGAGGTCCTCGAGAAGGATCTGGATATGGAGTGGAGGCTCGTCGCCGGAGCTCCATTCTACCTCTCGCCCCAAGAAGCTTCGAAAAGGCTGATAGACGTCTCACATGTAGATAAGATCCCAACGCTGGATGTGGAGGTTTACCTGCCCTACCGCGGCCCAAGAGATGAGGCCGAATGGCTTGAGATAACGGCGGCAAGCGTTCACAAGGACTTCTACGTGGAGAACTTTAGGATAAAGGAGGCTAGAGGTCGGCAGATCTGGACAGGATGCGTCGGCCACGGGATAAGCAGGTGGGCAATTGGATTCCTAGCAAGGCATGGATTCGACTTCGACGAATGGCCTGACTCAATAAAGAGCATCATCAAAAGGCTGCCGCAGTCACCGAGAACCATAACGTGATCGATGATCAGATTCGGCGGCGCGCATCGCCTCACGGTAAGCGGAGGTGGAGAATTCCGTGAAGTTAATGGTGCGGGGAATCTACTCGACGGCCCTAATCCATCTACTCTTATCCAGCGGCTTCACCTTAACGAGACCGACGAGATCCCAATCGGAGAGGTTCGGCGTATCATCGCGTGATCCGCCTGACGCCGAGATAACGGACTTAACATCCGATCGAAATTGCATCGAGATAAGAGGCTCCTCTGAGGCCGTTGAATCCGTGATAGATGTCCTCCGCAAAACCTTCGCGGATCTGATAGTCTTGGGGGTTAAGGACTCGGGCGGCCTCCTGAGCGCGAGAATGGGCTTCCCTAATGACGCGAAGCTCAAGCTCGATGAGCTGAGAGCCACGATAGCCTACACAGTTCCATATCACCATTATTGCAGAGCCGGCGGCGAGGGGTTATCGAGCATGGTGACGATAGCTGAGGACATGGTGGAGAAGGGAGTCGTCCCAGCTGAAGAGATGTCTAGGAGCTTCCGCGAGCAAGTTCTAAGCATCTCCCCAAGAATCGGGTCCACGGTCAAGATCATCCACCTGAAGCCCGATGGAAGGAGGATAATCCTCGGACATGGTAGAGTTGTCGGGAGATCCGACGGTTCGATCAGGCTCATGAGGAGGATAATGGGGTTCGGGATATATGATGGTCTTGGGATAGAGAAGTGCCCCGGAGACTATGCGATGACAGAGATCTCGAGATTCCGCCCATGGATTAAGACCAGCTATTACAGCATCTCGGGCGCGCTCAAGGGCTGCTACTACAACATCTCGACGCCGGTCTCGGTATACCCGGATCACGTGCACTACTTCGACCTCGAGGTGGATGTAGTCGTCAAGCCGAGCTCAGGCCCGGAGATCGTGGACGCCGATGGCTTGGAGAAAGCTGTCCAGGAGAATAGGATAAGCGAGGAGCTGAAGAAGGCGGCTCTCAAGATCGCTGAGGAGATCGCTTCGAAGCAACCCTAGCGAGCCTGGCATACCAGAGCTCATATGCTCCACCTCTGCTTTCTCCAACCTTAATCAGCGATTTAACCACCAAGTATGCCGGGATTATGCTTAGAGGGACATGAAGCACGTTAAATATCGCCGTGAAGATCATTATCAGGGGTAGGGCAGCCAGCTCATCTACTATTCTCAGGCCAAGGAAGGCTGAAATACTTGCTGCGGCAAATTCCAAGAAGCCGGGGAACATGTAAACCAGCACGAGATAATTAAATACGCTCATTAAGATGACTCTAATTATGCATCCGAAAATGATTCCCAAAATGAAGCCCATTCCTCGTGACGGCCTTAGCTTGAAGCCAGCCCAGAGACCGATCAAGGTCGAGAGCACCGCCGCGAATTTCATCGTAGGGCCTAGTGGTGAGAAAGCGCCCACAAAAAGCAGGACAAGCCAGTAGACGGCCGCGGAGAATACACCAGCCGACGGGCCTAGCGTGAGGAAAGCAAGGAAAACTGGAACCTCCGCCAAATCAAATTTCAGGTAAGGGATTATGGGAAATGGAAATGAAAGCGGCAGGACCGCTAAGAGGGCTGCTAGACTTGCTAGACAACTTGCTGCTGCAACCTGCTTGATAGTCCTCATGGCAGGACGAGCCTGGTTCCAGTGAATTAATAAATTTTGAGTAATTACTCAAAAATGGGTAACTTAACCAATGAGACCCGTAAAATAATCTTTCCAGACCTGCTCATAGTCCTCCGGAGACCCGATATCAGCCCAGTAGCCGTTATATGGATAGGCATAGAGCTTTCCCCTCTCTATGAGCTCGGGAAATACGTGCTCTTCCAGTGAGCAGTAGGTCAGAGCGGGAATATAGTCTAGGATCTGAGGCTCGAAGACATATATCCCGGCATTAACCAGTCCCGAGATCGGTTGCTTGGGCTTCTCGCGGAAGGCTACAACCCGGTTACTTTCATCAAGCGATACTAAGCCGAATCTACTAGCATCCTCGACTTTAGCTAATGCCATGGTGGCGATGGCGTTCCTCTCCTCATGAAATCTCAGGAGATCGCCTATATTCAGGCCATTGAATAGCACGTCTCCATAGACTACTATGAATCTGCCATCGATCTTATCCTCCGCATTCCTGATTGCTCCCGCGGTCCCGAGCGGGATCTTCTCCACGGAGTAATCTATCTTAACCCTGAGTGAGCCGCCATCCCCGAAATATCTTATGATGTGCTCGCTCAGATGGCTCACTGCCAGGATGAAGTGGTTGAGACCTTGATCTCTAAGCCTGCATATTGTGTGCTCTAGCAGGGGCTTGTAGCCGACGGGCATCATCACCTTCGGAATACTCTTGCTTAGGGGCCCCATCCCCACTCCTAGGCCGCCGCATAGGATCAAGCATTTCATGGATTCGCGGATAAGCTTCTCCCGAACCGCCTCAATTATGAATGCTGTCCGCCGCCTAGCGGGTATCCTGCTACTAAGCTGCCTCCAAAGATCATCCGGAAATTCTATACTCGTTCTATGCTTCTGCATATCGCTAGAATATGTGGAGTAATTTACATATAATGTTTATGCAGACCGCCCCTCCCAAAAGCTTTTTCTAATGCGTGCATGAAGCATACCTTATTAAGATATGCTTATTACTACTAAGATGGTAGCTATTAAGATATGCTTATTAAGATATGGTTAATAATCCCGAATATATCCATTCTCAAGTGAGGTGCTTAGGATATGCTGAGGGTCGGAGTAAATGGTATGGGGAGGATAGGGCGGCTATTTGCGCGGGCAGCCTTCCAGCATCCCGAGCATGGTAAGAGCTTCGAGATAGTAGCTTTTAACGAGATAGCGGACAATAAGGTAACAGCGTTCCTACTGAGGTACGATTCTGTGCACAAAAAATGGGATAGGAAGGTGGAGGCGACGGATAAGGGCATAGTAATCGATGGCCGTGAGCTCTTAGGATTCCATGAAATGGATCCTGCTAAAATCCCTTGGAATAAGGCCGAGGTTGATCTGGTGGTCGAAGCTACCGGCAGGTTCACGGATAGAGAGAAGGCGGCCCTGCATCTCAGGGATGGCGTGAAGAAGGTCTTGATTTCCGCGCCCTCGAAGAACGCCGATGTAACGATAGTGCCGGGCGTGAACGATGAGATGCTGGATGTCAAGAAGCACGACGTCATCTCCGGCGCATCCTGCACGACGAACTGCCTCGCCCCGATGGTCAAGGTACTGCTGGACAACTTCGGGATAAAGAAAGGGTTCATGACGACGGTCCATGCTTACACGAATGATCAGAGGGTTCTCGACTTAGTTCACGAGGATCTTCGAAGGGCCAGGGCCGCGGCTCTCTCTATAATCCCGACGACGACCGGTGCGGCGAAAGCGCTTCACTTGGTCATCCCGGAGGTTAAGGGGAAGCTACACGGCATAGCACTGCGGGTCCCGGTTCCGGATGGCTCGATAACGGACTTGGTAGCGCTGCTCGACCGCGAGGTAACGGTCGATGAAGTGAAGAATGCCTATAAGAGGGCGGCCGAGGGCAGGATGAGGGGGATACTCGAGTACACGGAGGACCCGATAGTCTCGGTTGACATAATCGGCAACCCGGCCTCATGCATCATAGATGGGCAGAATATAATGACTTTAGGGGACAGGGGTGACATAGTCAAGGTTCTGGGTTGGTACGATAATGAGTGGGGCTACAGTAATAGGCTCATAGACATAATTCTGCTGATCAATAAGCAGCTTTAGGCCTCCTTTACCTTCTAACTCTTTTTCTCCTGCTCGCCGCCAGCCTCGGATAAGAGTTCTGGAAGCCTTTCATAATCCTCAGGCTCCATTCTCCATCCCATGCCTCCGAGAAGCTCGTCCAAGTGCTCCTTACTCATCGTCTTCGATAGCGCTATTATGTTCTCATGGCGTATAACCCAGTTTATCAAGATCTGCGCAGGCGTCTTCCCATATTTTCTCCCAAAGCCCTCTAAAATCCTCCTGTAGGGATCTTTCAGGAGAGAGCCTTTTCCGAGAGGTCTATATGCTATGATCGTTATTCCGTTTCTTGCGCAGAAGGGCAGGATTTCATGCTCTATGAGCCTGTCTAGGGGATTGTAGAGAACCTGGTTCGAGACTATATCGTATCTCGAGAGATGGTTCATCGCCTCCTCGAGCTCCTTGACGCTGAAGTTGCTGACGCCGATGAACCTGATCTTGCCCTCGTCAACGAGCTTCTCCATAGCTTTCATGGTCTCCCTAAGTGGTATGAATGGATTCGGGAAATGTATCTGGTATAGGTCGATATAATCCACCCCTAATCTATCAAGGCTTCTACTCAGAGACTCGAAGACATCCTTGAACTTCAGGTTGTAGGGCCATATCTTGGTTGCTATGAAGACCTCTTCTCTCGGGAACTCCTTGACCGCCTCTCCCACGAGCTCCTCGCAATGCCCAGCCCCATACATCTCGGCCGTATCAATGAGCTTTACGCCTCTCCTAATCGCGTACCTCACTATCTCCACAACCTCCACATCCCTAGAAAAATCCGGGTAATCTCTTCCACCCATCTCCCATGTTCCAAGTCCTAGAGCCGGAATGAGGACATCCGTTCTTCCCAGCCTCCTAAGCTCCATCTCCCCTCAACATCACTCTCGCCCTTCGGTATTGAAAAATCTTCTAGGGTGCGCCTCGGCAACGAGCATTGGGCTTAATGGTTTTAACTTCCCATAAGGGGAGTATTCTTGTCGGTGATGTGGAGTGTGCCCGGCCTTCAAGACCCTAGATGACGTGGATGTTCGCGGCAAGGTGGTGATCGTGAGAGCTGATCTGAATTCTCCGATAGACCCACAGACTGGGATGATACAGGATAATGAGAGGATACAGGCGCATGCCGAGACTCTTAAGGAGCTTGCTGAGAAGGGTGCCAGGGTCGTGGTTCTCGCTCATCAGGGGAGAAAGGGCGATCCAGACTTCCTCCCACTCGAGCAGCATGCTAAGTTCCTCTCGAAGCATGTTGGCAAGCCGGTGAAGTACGTCCCAGATCTCATCGGTGAAAAGGCTGTGGAGGCGGTTAAGAGCCTTAGAAGCGGCGAGATACTGCTCCTAGAGAATGTTAGGATTCTTGATGAGGAGACCGCGGAGAAGAGCCCGGAGGAGCATGCAAGGGGCGCATTAGTTTCGAAGCTATCTGGACTGGCGGATCTATTCGTCTTGGATGCGTTCTCGGCGGCTCATAGGGCTCATGCATCAATAGTCGGGTTCGCCGCGGTTCTCCCCACAGTGGCCGGCAGGGTCATGGAGAGGGAGCTCAAGGCGCTCAGCGAGATACTCGAGAAGCGGAGCAGCATAATACTCTTCATGGGCGGAAACAAGCCCGACGACTGCATAAAGGTCATCGAAGCACTTCTCAGCAGGCGCAAGCCCGAGATCAAGATTCTGCTCTCCGCCGGAATTCTAGGCCAGCTCTTCCTCGCATCCGAAGGTAGGAATCTCGGAGAGCCCAGCATGGCATATATCAGGAAGAAGGGATTTGAGCCCCTCATAGGCAAGGTGAGAGATCTGGCGACAAAGCTCGGAGATCGGCTGAGGAAGCCCATTGACGTGGCCTACGAGATCGATGGAAGGCGCGAGGAGATTAGGGTCGAGAATCTCCCGTCTCCAGGCCCCATCATGGATATAGGGAGCGAGACCGCCTCGACATATGCGGACATAATAAGATCCGCGAGCGAGGATGATGCGATAATAGTTAAGGGGCCCGCGGGAGCATACGAGCACGAGAACTTCAGGAAGGGGACTGCGGAGATCTACAGGGCTTTGGCGAGGTCAAAGGCCTTCGCCTTGATCGGCGGAGGCGATTCGTCGACGGCCATAAACCTCGTCGGGCTCAGGGTCGAGGACTTCTCATACGTCAGCCTAGCGGGCGGAGCCCTAATCCACTATCTATCCGGCGGCAAGATGCCCGGCGTTGAGATCCTGATGCGAGGCTAAAAAGCCGCAAACAATACGAACTTCTCCTCAACCCCTTTTTCCCAATTCGTAAATAATGTTTTTCTACTTCTTTTGAGCTATAGCCGCCAAAAGGCATGGTTTCAAGGAAGATTCCTCGAACGATGTCGACCCAGCATCCGGATAATGTCTCACTGCCGAGCTGGGTTAGCGGCGAGGTCATTCAGGGAGAGGATGAGGTTCATGAGGCATACTTCGCCTATAGCCAGCTTGGATGCATGGAGGTAATGTGGGATGCTGAGGGAAAGGACGTGGATACGCGCGTTATCAGGAAGCTGCTGAGCAAGTACGGCGACTTCTTCAGGGATCACGTAATAGGCGAGGACATATTCTTGACATACCGCGTCCCAAACCCGAACATAGAGCTCGTTGAGCGAAAGATACTGCTTGAGTCCCTGATGAATATACCGATTGCCCGCGACATCGCATCAACCTTCTATGGAAGGGAGGTGACACCGTTCTTCGAGGTCATCCTCCCTCTAACAACCTGCAGCGAGGACATGCTGAAGCTCAAGGGATTCTACGAGAAGGCCATAGCGGGCATCGGGGATATCAGGGTACACGGAGAGACGAGTGTCTCGGATTGGGTCGGCGAGTTCAAGCCCAAGGCGATCGACGTGATCCCGCTCATAGAAGATATGGAGAGCATGCTAAGCATCGACTGCATAATTGAGCCCTATATATCAGCGGTTAAGCCGGAATCTCTCCGAGTATTCCTAGCGCGCTCCGATCCCGCTCTGAACTACGGCCTCGCATGCGCCGTGATCCTATGCAAGCTCGCGCTCTCGAAGCTGAAGAGAGTAGAGGAGGATACAGGAGTCGAGATCTACCCGATAATCGGCGCCGGAACCATGCCATTTCGCGGCCACCTGAATCCGGAGAATCTGCAGAATTTCCTAGATGAGTATAGGGGAGTTCATACCGTCACGATACAGTCCGCCATGAAGTACGATTATCCCGTTGAGGCCGTGAAGGAAGCTATTCGCGTGCTGAATGATCGGCTCCCCGGCGGCGAGCCCGAGCTCATCGAGCCTCACGAAGAAGAATTGCTGAGAAAGGTTCTCATCAAGTTTGCCAGAAGCTATCAGAGGACGATCGAGGCTCTGGCACCCATGATAAACTACGTGGCCCGATATGTTCCGCCGAGAAGAGCCAGGAAGCTTCACATAGGGCTTTTCGGCTACAGCCGCAGCGTCGGAAAAGTATCTCTTCCGAGAGCAATACCATTCGCCGCTGCGCTCTACACCCTCGGGATACCGCCAGAGTTCATCGGATTCAAAGCGCTCATAGACCTGAGCGAGGAGGAGTGGAACGCTCTAAGAAGATGCTACCGCAAGCTGGAGCACGACCTGTCCGTCGCCGCCGGATTGCTATCTTGGAATAACCTGAATATGCTGGCCGAGGCATGTCAGCAGTTAGCCGAGCTGGTCGGCATGAGTGCGGATGAGCTACGCAGCGCCATGAGCGACATCATAACAGACCTGAGCGCCGTCGAGGAGCAGCTCGGCCTGAGGGCTGGCCCGAAAACATTAACTCAAAGGCGCTACGAGAATGCTGTAAACGACTTTTTAGCAGCCATTCTAGAGGGGGATCAGGAGGAAGCAGGTAGGAGGCTCATAGATGCTGCCAGGCTGAGGCGCTGCTTGGGGTAGTGCTCGAACAGAGTCCGCGCGCAGAAATATATCATGGCTCACTGCCCTATTCCGCGGATGACCAAGCTATGGTACTTCGCATATGGATGGTCCATGGACAAGTCTCTTATGAGAAAGTGCATCGGGGATTGGCTCGATGCGAGGCGCGCGGTTTTAAAGGGCTTCGAGATAGCCTTTAACGCCTATTCCCCGGCTTGGAGGGGCGGCATCGCGAACCTCAGGGAGAAGGAGGGCGCGAGGGTCATCGGCGTCGCCTACATGATAACGCCCGATCAGCTCGTGAAGCTGGACGCATTCGAAGGCGTCCCATCGAGGGCGAGCAGGAGAATGATCTCGATCGAGGTTGAGGGGATTGGCGAGGTTAGAGCTGTGACGCACGTTGCCTCAAGCCCGAGAAACGGCTTCATCCAGCCATCAAAGGAGTATCTCTCGGCAATGTATAGGGGCGTCAAGCAGCACGGCATTCCAGACGAGATTATAAGAGTTCTTCAGAGGATTATAGGGAGATGACCAGAAAAAGGGAAGGATAAAATTATCCCGAGGGCATCCCCCCATGAGCTGGCGATGCGGTGATGAGCGACCTCATCGATGTATTCGAGATCTTCCGCGCGTTGCGGGCTCACGGGTATCTGGGCGCGCTACTCATAGCAGTTCTAGGCAGCCTAGTCCCATTCCTGCCTGTCCCATACCTGATACCGATAGTTCTCATGTCTAGGGCTTTGGATCCGTTTCTTCTCGGGATCGCCGCGGGTATTGGAGGCGCTTTGGGAAAGCTGACATCCTATTTCTTAGGCAGGTTCAGCAGGAGGCTTCTCAGCGAGGAGAGGAGGAGGAAGACCGCCGTCCTCGGAAAAGCTATCGAGAAATATGGAATGCTCGCGGTGTTCTTGTTCGCGCTCACGCCCCTTCCGGATGACGTCGTCTACATCCCGGTCGGGCTCATGGGGCTCAGCATAGCGAAATTCATGATAGCGAATATGCTGGGGAAAATAGTTCTCTCATGGATAGTCGCCTACGCTGGAAGGTTCTACTTCGACCTCGCCACGCTCTTCTTGGGAGAGGGCAATGGGCCCATAGTAACAATACTAGCTGTTGCCGCGATGGCGGCGATAACGGTGGTAATACTGAGAGTAGACTGGGAAGAGGTGATTGAGACCGGAAGGAAAAATGGATTCTGGGCAGCATTCAAAGCTATGCTAGTGCCTGCGAGTAGGAGGCGCGGGCTCCAAAGCTGAAAAGCATATATGCCGCACATTGGCTCAATTGTGCATGGCGAGAACCTACAAGTGGCTTGGCGGAATAGGGTACATCCTAGGATTGGTTCCCTACGTGAGTTTCATTTCACCGATTATCGTCGCGATAGCCTGGATCCTCATGGGCAAGGATACGCGGGAGAAGATATTCACGGTTCTGGGAGTGCTGATGCTCGTGATGTTCGCCTCCGCGATCGCGCTCATCGCCTGGCTTTTCTTCTCGCTCATGATGACGGCGTACACTGTGGTGCCCGGCGCGCTGGAGCCGTGGAGAATGGGAGCGGCCATCTCCCAGGTCCTCAGCCAACTATGGGTTTTGATAACCGCCGCCCTCGTGATTGTTGGCCTCGCGATCGCGGTCTTCATACTCGATATAATCGCTCATTTCAGGGCTGGAAAGATCTTTGACAGCAGGTGGTTTAAGGCCGCTGGATGGATGAGAATCATACTGATAATAGCTTTAGTCGTGTCAATTCCGCTCACCATCTTCATGATAATCTCGGCCGGCCCCGGCGTGTTCTCGACAATTCCAGCCTTACCGGACTATGGCGCAATCGTACCCCTTCTGCTCACGATCCTCTGGCCCATGATAATAGTGCTGATCGTCAGCCTGCTCGCGACGATCTTCTCCGTAATAGCGTTCTTCACGATACCAGAGGAGGCTTCGCCAGCATAGCCATCAGGCCGGATGCTATGAGGCAATAAACTTTAGATTAGGACTTGACAGTGTTCCCGTGGTGCCGCGGCGTTGAGCAGCTGGGGCGGGATAACCTCGTCCGAGATGGCCGCTATCGACGAGAACGCTGAGTGGCTTGGGGTCCCGAGAGCCCTGCTGATGGAGAATGCCGGCGCCTGGGTCGCCAGGATAATCTATCAATGGCTCGGGGGAGTGGCGGGCGCGAGGATCGCTGTCATCTGCGGGACCGGGAATAATGGTGGAGATGGCTTCGCGGCCGCTAGGCATCTCGCCGGCTTAGGGGCGGAGGTCGCGGTGATCCTCGTAGGAGATCCCGAGAAGATTAGAACCGCGGAGGCTAGGGCAAATTTCGAGGCGGCTAGGGCCATGCGCGAGTCGATAAAGCTCTTCATCATCAGAAGCATAGAGGATCTTGAGAGGGTTAAGCGTGAGGTCGAGGAATCCGAGGTAGTTGTTGACGCGATATTCGGGACCGGAGTTAGGGGGCCGATCGCCGAGCCCTGGAGATCCGCGATACAGCTCATAAACTCCTCCAGAGCATTGAAGGTGGCCGTGGATATACCATCGGGCTTAAACCCCGATACCGGCGAGGCTGAAGACGTGTGCGTTCACGCAGATGTGACCGTGACATTTCATAGGCCGAAGCGGGGCATGCCCGCCGCCGCGGATTACTGTGGCGAGGTGGTGATCGCGCCTATCGGGATACCGCCGGAGGCGGAGATAATCATGGGGCCCGGGAACCTCAGGCAGGCTCTGAGGGCCATGAGGAGCCGCGCGGAGAATGTGATCCTGCTCGAGCCCCTGCCGGACGAGTCAAGAGCCCTGATGAGCGCACTCGAAGTCGAGCTCAAGCCCGCCGGCGTTCTTGAGGAAGGCGTGATCTACGCGGGCAGAAGAATCAATCTGCTTAAGGATCTCAAGGAGTACTCTTGGGCTGTGGGATTCGGGATATCCTCGAGCCCGAGGCTCATCTCGATAATTGGAGAGGATGAGGCATCCCAGCTCGGGATAAACATGAAGATGGGGCTGCGCGCGAAATACGAGATATACTCTAGGAAGGCCTCGGAGCTCGAGAACATGATATACATCGTCGGGAGAGAGTTCGATCTACTGATCGGGAACTCTAGGTGGAGGTTGAGCTGGATGAATAGACCACTCGGCGAACGCGGTCTAAACACCCTGATCGCGGCGACGCTGGCACTTCTTGCGAGAGGAGTCGATTGTTTCGACGCCGTTTCGGCGGCCGGATACTTGGCGGGAATAGCGGCGGGCTCCGGATATGATGCCGCGCTAAATGAGCTGAAAAGATTTCTCAAAGATTAGTCGGGTTCCCCTTTTCGCGGAAAATCATTCCTCATATAACGGGAAAGAAAAACGTGTTTTATGCTCTTTCGCTTACCGTGCCCTTGACCTGCGAATCACCAGAATCGCGGCGATGACCACCACAATTATTATCGCGATGATTATGATCGGTATCATTGAGGCCATTTCGGGGCCCGCGGCTGTGGTGGCCGGCGCCTGAGTTGTCATGGGGGTCGTCTTGCTGGGAGCTCCTGTGGTCTGCGTTGAAGCCTCCGTCTTGGTCGGCGGGCCGCTTACCGTTGATTCTATCGTTATCGTATTGGTTACGGTGCTACCGGGGATCGTTATTGTCTTGGTTATGATCGTGCCGGGCGCGGTTATCGTCGTGACTATAGTTCGGCCCCTTTCCTCATATGTCGTGGTGTAGGTTGTGCCGGGTATAGTCGTGGTCTTTGTGACCGTGACCGGCTCTGTGATGAAGAGCTCCGGAACCGTTATGACCGTTCCACTCACCGTGTATCCGGGCATGGCTATGGAGATCGTTAAGGGCTCCCTTGCCTCGAACCTATTTATGATCGTGAGCGTTATCGCCCTGCAGTACTTCATTATCTCTCCATAAACTGGGACCGCGATGCTGAAGACCGTGCTTATCGGCCCCATGGATATCATGGTCAGAGCCTCGACGTAATCCATGCCCGTCGTTTTCAAGGTCGTCCCGCCCTCAACACTCGTGATCGTCGTCTCATATGTTGCCGCCGGGATCGCGTAGGCCGTCGTTATCCCCGGGAAAGTCATGACCGGAATCGTGATCTCCGTGACCGGCTCGCCCCTAACAACCATGACGCACTCCTGATCGGGTCTCATCTCGACGTAGATGAGCCTGTAGCCGCCGTAGATTATCGTCGCGGCGCCGGTTGTCCCAGGCATCTCCACGATCTCGGTCGTCGTGCTCGGCGGATAAGTTATCACAGTAGTCGTCGTGGTGGTGATAACCTGCTGAGCAAAACCTATTGATAAGACACACAATATCAGGATTATCGCGATTTGGGATAAGAGCTTACTATGCACGCTTCAGTCTCCTTTAGTCACCGTTATCGGGGGATTATGCTATTTAAGCCTTTAAAGATGGCTCATTGCTGGCCAAAGATCCCGGCGGCGCCCAGCGCTTTTAGCGGTTACCTCAGCTCCGAGTGAACAGCTTATCTCGGGGCCGGTGGTTAATGGTGTGGGGTTGGCGTCCGAGGTGAATAGGCTCAAGACCGGGGTTAAGGGGATTGACGGCCTCATCGAGGGCGGGGTGCCCGAGGGCTTCTTGGTCGCCGTCACGGTCGAGCCTGGATGCGGCAAGACGATCTTCTCGATACACTTCATCAATCAGGGGATACTGGATGGCGATAAGTGCATCTACATAACGACTGAGGAGAGCAGGGAGTCCATCGTGAAGCAGGCCTCACAGTTCGGGATGAATTTCGAGGAGGCCATGGATGGGGGCAAGCTGATAATAGTTGACGCGCTGATGGGCAGGGAGGATAGGTGGAGCCTCAAGTCGCTGGACATGGAGGCGCTCGTAGAGAAGATAATCGAGGCGAAGAAGGAGCTTGGATACGGCAGGGCCAGGGTCGCGATAGACTCGCTCTCGGCCTTCTGGCTCGATAGGCCCGCGATGGCGAGAAGATACAGCTACTATCTCAAGAAAGTTTTATCGAAGTGGGACTTCACGATACTCGCCGTGAGCCAGTACGCGATAACGACCGCGGAGAGCTTCGGATTAATAGAAGTATCAGATCGCCTAGCCTCATCCTTCGATCACCCTCTCAGCCCCCTCCCTATCTATCACTATTATCCCATGTTCCATATTATGAGGTGTGGTCGCGTGAGCTGTTTTCCTTTGCGTCCATGAAGCCTTATAATCTCGGCCATTTTCATCGGCTTTCAGGGGCTGGGTCGTGGAGGGCGTGAGGCTCATAAATTTGACTCCCCACGAGATAACCATTTACATGGATCGAGGCGCGGTATCCATACCCCCCAGTGGACAGGTCGCCAGGATCGGCGATGTGTCCATCAACCGCGTGGAATACGGCGAGGTTGAGGAGGAGTGCTTTGGGGATGCTGGCTAGGGAGGCCGGCGGGATGGGAGCCGAGCTGATGAAAGGAGAGTGATGGGCGATGCCTAGGAGGAAGGGTGTGGAAGAACCTGTTATTAGGAGTTTTTGGCTTAACAAGGAGGTCTACGAGTTTGCTATTGACCTACATCAAAAACTTGGCATCTCTGGAAGAAGAATTAGCAGAGCCCTTCTTGAGGCTTTCGGAATATTGATCCGCGAAGACACTATATACAATTGGCTGAATAAAGGAAGGAGTCCCATAGGGAATTGTGTAGGCCTTAGAGAATGCGAGGAACTAGCCTATTCATTAACAGCATATCTCGGGGATGGGACGAAATGTATCCGCCATTATAACGGACATACACAATACATACTGACTCTTAAAGTGACAGATTATGATTTTGCCGAATATTTTGGATATGCTGTTGCAAAGGTGGTGGGAAGAGAGAAACCCTATAAACCGATCGTCCTGAATGAACATCATCATAAAAGATATGGATGTAAGAGGAGATTTGCAGTTAGTTTCTGTAATAAAGCATTTTATGAGCTGACGTCTCAACGCCCTTGGGTCCTATACGAGTTTATATTACGCAAGTACCCCGCAGTCGCAATTTCAGGCTTTTTTGACGCCGAAGGAGGAGTTTGGGGACGCTATATCGGAGCGGAAAACAAGGACTATGAGTTAATACTTGTAGTACAGCAACTATTAAGTGATCTAGGAGTGCATTCAACGATATACTATAGGAGAGACAGAAACATATATGCACTACTGATTTACAGAAATGACGCAATAATCGAGTTCTATAGAAAAATCTCCTTCAAAATCCAAAGAAAGCAAGAAAAACTGAAGAAGCTGGCTGAAGAGCTATTTTTGCGCCAAACAATGTACGCATGAAAAAGAGGCTCTCCCACCCCCATTTTTCTTCTTCCTCCCAACTTTCATTCTTAATTCTAACTTAATTTTTGATCTAGATTCTAGGTTTTTCCATGTTCAAGTTTCGATACTAATGTAAAGTAGTTATGGGGAATAGAGCACATAGCGGATGGCATAATCAGGTTCAGGAGGGTTCTCAGGGGCGGAGAGCTGAAGAGATTCGTGATAATCGAGAAGATGAGGCAGACGAATCATAGCAGATACCTGCATGAGGTCGATATAAGGCCCGGAGTCGGCCTCGTCGTGCTGGGAAGGGTTGATAGGAGAGCCGAGGACTACAAGCTCCCGCCGGACGTCATGAGGAAAATTCTCGAGGCAAAGCGGAGGGCTGAGGAGATACTATGATCTGGGAGGATGTCAGAAAGCATTACCTCAGGCCGGAGGTGAGCAGGGAGATCACCGAGTACTGCGCGAATAGATGGGTTGCCATTCACTGCGAGGAGGCGCCGGATGGGGTTAGGCCCATGATCAGGTATTGGGGCCGAGGCAAGCCCCTGACGATTGAGCGCGAGAACGATATCGTCGAGATCCTAGAGAGGTTTTCCTCGATGAGGCCGAGGGCATTCTACGCTACAGCGCACATTTACAGGAGGCTGCAGTCAGCCGACGATCTAGCTGACCGCGAAAATATCGCGCGATCCTCGCCCACATGGGATATAGACTCGAGGGACGGTGATTGGAGGAAGGTCGTGAAGAAGGCCTTAGAGATAGTGGATGAGCTGGAGAGGCATGGCGTCGCGAAGTCCATCTTCTTCAAGTGGAGTGGGAGGGGCGCCCACGTCCACGTGCACCCAAGAGCCTTCAGCGATGATGTCCTGCGCAGGATTAGCCCTCTCGATATAGCATACTCTGTTACACAGCATATCGCTTGCAGGATAGAGCCCGAGGAGGGTGTCGTCGTTGAGAACAAGATCGATGTTCAGAGGGTCTTCACCGCGCCCCTCAGCCTTCATAGATCCGTTGATAGGGTGGCCGTCTGCACACCCCCAGATGAGCTGAGAGCTTCCACGTGGACTGGACCAGTCCCTCCGGATACAGGCATTTCCCGCATGCCTGGCGCGAGTATGAGGAGGGCGAGGGAGATGAGCTCGCGGAGAAAGCCTATGCCGCCATCGGGCCGTATATCGCCGGGCGAGCCAAGAGGAGGCGTAAGCATAAGCCGCTTGATCAGGAGATTCTGGAAGCTTTCAGGAAGCTCCGGCTATAGCATCAGATCGAGTATCAGCGCTAAAACGTCGCCAACTAGGATGTAGAAGATGAAGCCCGCGGTTATCGGGATGAGCAGCGGCAGGCCCGGCGTAATCCAGCAGTCATCTCGCGGAATCTCCTCGAGCTCGATGCCGAAGATGTTGAAGTTGAAGTATCTTCTTCCCTCGCGCTCGGTCTCAAGGGGGAACCAGAATCGCCTCCTCCTAGCATTTCTAGATCTTATCCCGAAGAGCATCGCCGCGATCTTCCTAATCCTCTTCTCGTGCTCGAACCCCTCGAAGATCCTCTCCCCCCTGGCCAGGGCTATCAGATTCCATGCGAGAAGCGCAAGTAGTATGAGGAGAGAGAAGATTAGGCCGTTCGAGAGAGATGAGAGGCCCGTGAAGGGATGAATTCTCGCGGGCGGGCTGTATATCGGGAGGGCAATTGAGATGACTATTATGGCCTTGGCATCAGCGCCCCCATAAAAGCCGAAGAAGTAGAATGCGAGTGCCAGTCCAGCCGAGAGCACTATCGAGATCAAGATCAGGAGAAGCCTATTGAGGCTCCACCATGAGATCAGATCCGCTCCGGTCAGGATCGCGCCGGCCGCTCCGCAGATGATCCAGACCCAGTCATCGACCTCTCGAGCGATCCAGTCCCTGTAGGAGGCGTAAGAGAGGCCCGCGGCCAGGACCCCTATTCTTATCGGCGTCAAGACCTCCTCCAGCAAGCCATTTCAGCCCTCCACCCTGTCGAAGGGCTTCATCACCTGCGGTATCGTATCAAGGAGGTCGGTCGCTATTATATGGAGACCGAGCTTCTCGGCTGCCAGCTCCCCAGCCCTCCCGTTAATCCACGCTGCTGAGGCCGCGGCCCTGAAGGGGTCAACTCCCCATGCGAGAAATGCCGCCACTATCCCCGATAATACATCGCCCGTTCCGCCTGTTGTCATTGCTGGCGTTCCGGTCTCATTCACGGCCGCTTCCACACCATCCGAGATCACGTCAATCCTTCCCTTAAGCAGGATCGTAACCCCGTTCTTCTCAGCCTGCTCCCTGACCACCTTGACTCGATCTTGAAGGCTGCTCGGAGCCTCTACTCCGAAAACCCGCTTGAACTCGCCCGCATGAGGTGTCAAGACAACTTTACTGCCGCCGACGTGCTTCAATATCCCCGGATAGAGCGCTCCGGCATCTAGGACCAGGCCCTTTCCAGCCGCGACAGCCTCCCTGGCCACGAGCTCTATTCCCGGCTCGCTCCCAGCCTCAAGCCCAGGGCCCATGACTATGGAATCAACTCTCGGAAGAACTTTCAAGGCCCTTCTGGCCGCACCCCTAGTGAGCTTCATGTCGGTCAGAGGTATCACTATCACCGCGGGCGAGAGGGCTCGAATGGGAGCCGCGATCTTCTCGGGAACCGCGATGTAGACGAGATCGACGCCGCACCTCATAGCAGCCATAGCCGCGAGAAACGGCGCGCCATGATACATCCAGCTCCCGCCGATGACCAGTACAGCCCCATTCTCGCCCTTATGGGAGTCAGCCCTCCTCGGCTTAATGCTCCTCCTAACGAAATCCTCATCCACGATCCTATACATGCCTCGCTCCAGCAGTGAAGTGCTCGACCAATATATTAGGCCGCCCACTAAGATGAGATAAAATAAGATAAAATTGGAGTAAGGGCTCCTCCCTCTACTTCTTCTTCGCGGCGCCTTTCTTCGGCGCTATCTTTATCTCAATGGTGCTGACACTTCTCGGCCTGCCGTCTTGGCCAACTCTGCCCTCCTCGGTCCCGATGCTGACGCTCTGGATCTCAGCGTCCTGTACGAACCTCCTCGTAACAACCTGGGCCACGTCCACTGCCTTGCTTATCGCCCTTCCACGAGCCTTCAGAACTACGGTCTTGCCCTCGGAGAGCGGCATCGTCGTTGCCAAGACGTAATTCATCGTCGGCTTTCTCCCAATGAGGACGACAGCCTCAAATGTCTCGCTCATTCAATCACCTCACGCGAGGCTAGAAGTATTACAGGAATGTTAAAAACATTTCCCTCCCGGAATGAAAGCCATTCTAGCTCGCCGATAGGCTAAATGGCTTGCCCTTTCTTAAGATCTCCTCCGGTACGCGGGATCTCCAGGCCGCTAGGAACCTCAGATCATCATTCTGATCCCTCAGGTCGTCTGGAAGCATTCTCGGAATCTCATTCTCTATGGGATACCAGCGGCAGCAGCTCTCACAAAACAGCAGTCCATCAATTATCTCCGTCCGCCAGCACTCGGAGCAGGCCGGCTCGCCTTCAAGCTCATCGAGGCGCTTTAAGGCATAACCGCAGTAAACCTCGCACTTCGCTGGATTCAGCTCGACTTCGATTCTCCGAGTCCTGAATACATGAAGCTCCAGCGGGAAGCTCCTGCAGATCGGGCATGCAAGCAGATCCATTAACCGATACTTCATCTTAAGGCAATTAATAGGGTAGCGGATTTAAGAGAATTATCCCCAGCGGAAAGGCGTGCTACCGCATTTCTCCGCTAAGGTTTTTATCGAGGAGAGGGTTTAAACATGATACTTGTCCAAAGAGACTGATCACGAGATTAGGGTGACGGCGAGGGCGTTTCTCCCAGTCGGGCTATCCCTCGCGTTAAGCTGGCTGCTCACGTTGCTCTCCAAGGGCGCTGAGCTAAGCCTTCCCACGCCGATAATAACGCCTATCGAGGAGCCCGAGCCAACAGCTCCTCCAGTCGGGGCACTCCTAAGTCCAGCGCCGTACCTCAACATGATGATAGTCCTTGGCCTGATAACGCTCTCAAGCCTGGTAATGCTATACCTCGCTAGAAAGAGGAGAAACGTGTTCAGGATACTCGCCGGGATTCTCATTTGGCTAATTTCCTTCGGCGTGACCGTGATCTACCTGATTAATGTCGCTATGATGGTGGATTGGACCCTCCTCAGATTCTGGCTTCCAGCCGGCGCTCTCACGGCCTCCCTCATCACGTATCTCATGCTCAGGGGAGAGGGGCTGATCGCATCCATACCAGCCGCCTACATCGCCTCGGGAGCTGGGGCAACGATAGGCATGAGCATACCATATTGGACATTCCTGGTCCTCGTGCTGGGGATCTCGGCCTATGACACGCTCGCCGTCTACAGGGGCCACTTATCCACCCTGACCAAGGAGGAGGCGATCACGCTGAAGGGGCTGACGATCGAGGTTGATGACCTAGTGATAGGCTTGGGCGACCTCTTCTTCTACTCCCTAACAGCCTCAGCGATACTCCAGTATATGGGTGTGGTTCCGGCGGCCGCGGCGACTATCTCCATCCTCGCGGGATACGGAGCAACCCTACTACTTCTCAGGAAGAGGCGAATGCTTCCGGGGCTCCCGATACCGCTTCTCTCAGCCATTGGCTCAGCGATAGCCGCCAGACTGCTCCTAGAGCTTCTCTAATTCGAGCTCACGAGTACGCAATCTCGAGCTTAATGCCGGGTCTGAGAGAGGCGTGATGACTTTTTTCCGTCAAATTAACGGGATTTTCGCTAAAGAATTATATGTTCGCCCATTTTTTGAGCCGTAGTCTGGCATGCGGCTGGAGGCGGAGATTTCCACGCTAATCCCGAGCATTGAGGAGATTACGATAGAGGGCTTTAAGGAGTCATTCAGGAGGATCCTGGAGCTTAAGCGGAGATGCGGAATAGAGCCTATACTCGATAATCCGCCGGATCTTCTGGAGCGCGCCAAGCTTTATGCGACGAGATTCAGAAATGGATCCCTCGGCTGGGCCTCGAATATCTAGCATAGATCCGAGGCCGGGACAGCGGTCATCGAGAAAGATGAGGATCTTAGGATGGAGCATAAGCTACTGATGCGGAGAGTTCTCGAGCACATTCTCGCCCAGGGACCTTTAATCAAGGTGGATGGAATACTTGGGAAGCCCGGTAGCAGGGTTGAGCTGAGGTGCAGGCTCTACTGCGACCCCCAGTTCCCGGACATAGCGCACAGGTGGAGCCAGCTTGCATTCCCAGGAGACCCGTCAAGAGATCCGGATGTCGAGCTGATAGATATACCCCATTATCTCGGGAACCCCGTGAACCCGGAGACCGGGAGAATGCTCATGGTCCTCAGATTCCCGAACCACGACTTCACGATAGTCACTTGCTCATCATATCAGGGCGAGGTGAAGAAGGGGTTCCTAAGCCACTGGATACTCCACGTCTATAAGAGGGGCGGGACAGGCGAGCACGCCGCCCTCAGAGAGTTCACGGTGAAGAGAAAAGACGGAAG
This sequence comes from Candidatus Wolframiiraptor sinensis, assembly GCA_023268255.1. Lineage (GTDB taxonomy): Archaea > Thermoproteota > Nitrososphaeria_A > Caldarchaeales > Wolframiiraptoraceae > Wolframiiraptor > Wolframiiraptor sinensis. The sequence goes on along the minus strand of JALNJX010000001.1, from coordinate 32,409 downwards.
CGAGAAAAGGGTGATCCTGTGCATCTGGGGCCTTACGGGCTCGGGAAAAATCGACTCATGGGCTCTACGTCTGGGATAAGGCGAACATCGACATCTACATCAGGGAGTTCGGGATAAACCCGCTCGACTACGTCAAGGATCAGGAGATCAAGAATGATGACATAATAGCCATCTTCGAGGATAGGGTCATCGGATCCGAGCGAGGATCTTGGACGAAAACCGAGGACGTTGATCCGAGGCAGGTGGCGATCTGGAGAGCCGCCATGTCGCCCAGAGCACTCCACGAGGATACGAAGTTCGACGAGAATGGCAACCCGTCGCTCGCCGGAAAGCTCTACCAATACTACGGCATGTTCAATAAGAATGCTAGATCCGTCTTCTTCCTCGATGATACGGGCTACTTCAATGGCGATGTTGAGTCGAGCGGGCCGATGAACATGGCGATCTTCCTCTCCCCCGGCTACTTCACCGACTACGCGTGGGTCAAGATAACTGATCCAGCCTTCGCCGCGAAAGTCCTAGCCGATGGGAGAACCATAGGGCACCCAGCACAATCGAGGGAAGCCTATGGAGTAATCTTCTCGACGAGATACTGCAAGCCGTTCACGATGGGGGTTCCATCAACAAGCCATGTCATCGGGTTTTACGAGATGCTGAAGAAGAGAATTGAGCTGGGAGACCCGATAGATATCTACCAGTTCAATACCACCGGGAGGATAATCGCGGAGTACCGGTGGACGAGGATCAAGATTAACGACGAGGAGCTTGATGTGCCTCAGCCGATATTCAAGCTAGCTCCAGATGGCGTGATGAAGCCCGTTGGAGGAACCTCTCCAACAATAGAGGAGACGGAGCTCTTCATACTCCAAGCGGCCCGCGGCGCGGTCGAATACGAGCCCCACCCAATCTGGGGCGAGAAGGTCCTGATACCGGTTGAAGTCGAAGGATTATCCGAGAAGAGGCTTAAGGAGCTCCAGCCGACGACGTATCTCCCGATGAGCGAGTTCAAGAGATTGCTGGAGGCGCAGGTGAAGCTCAGCAAACATTATCTCGATAAAGACTGCCCAGGCCTCCCACCAGAAATATACAACGCAATGGACTTTTAAAATTGTCCAAGTTCTTTTTCCTGATCATCAACTGCATCGATTCCCCTACATCTACCCTTAAAGCCCTGTCTTCATGTGGATGGGCTTGATGAGCCCGAGGAGAAGAGCTGGGGATAGGGGTGATGGTAGTAGGAGCTTCATGATAGGCCTCGCGATAACCTTGATTCTGCTGCTGGGCTTGGCCGCCGCCTTTCAGCCGAGCATAAGGATAGCTTTTCCACAAGCTCCATCGGGAATGGAGGTTCAGCTGAAGCCTAGCGAGGATATTGAACTCGAGAGGAAGTTTTAGCCGTTGGCGAGTTTTACTCTATTTATATCATACTTTTACTTACTCTATTTATATTTGTACTTATACTCAATAAGAGGCTAACACTTCTCATCACCTTTATATGGTCCTCTCATACAAATTAATGGATGAAAATTGCGGTCATCTTCTTTTTGACCTCGCTCTTAATCCTTTCAATTCATCCTGTAGCGGGAGCGTGGAAAGGTTTCGGCTTGGAAGTGATCCCGCTGAGCCGCGAATACCGGAAAATCCCCATAACAATTTATTGGGAGCCATCTAAGGAATGCGGCGAAGACTTTAACCGGGTTTTAAAAGCCACCTTGGACACCGCGATAATCATGCTGAGAAAAAGCATTTACAGGTTCATGGAGGAAAACGATAACCTCGGCTACGATGAACTCGTCAAGCTGAGGATAGAATACGCGGAAACCCGGGAGAGCGCTCTAATATACGTGACCGGCAAGCAGCTCGGAAGAGAAGTAGCCGGCATCACCGTGATCAAGATGGTGGATGGCAGGCTGGTCCCGCAAACGGAGATAATATATGATTGCGAGGTCGTCTTGAAGCCGGTAGTCCCAGCGTTCAACGTCGTGCTCCACGAGCTATTGCACGCCCTCGGGTTGGGGCACAGCAATTTCGAGAAGATCGGCGACACGATCGAGATAATGGCGGAATCCAAGCGCCAGCCAGAGCCAACGATCTACGTCTCGACGCTGGATATTTACGCCCTATACCTACTATGGTTCAGGGACTATGATGGTAGAATGGTCTACCTGAGCGATCTCCCGATCACGTATAAAGAGGTCAAGCCATACGTGGTGGAATTCGATGAGCTGAGGAAAATGTATGAGGAGCTTCACGCGAAATACGGGGAGCTTTCCCAGAAAGTTGAGAACCTGGAAACCCGGTTTGAGCGGGTTGAAACCGCTGTGACGGACTTGATCATAAAGACCGGCGAAATAAGCTCGAGGCTGGGCGCCGTGGAAACCGGGCTCAACGAGACCTCAAGGCGCGTTGAAGACGTGGAGACGCGGCTCCAAGAGCTAAACTCATCCCTCCTATCCATGAACCAGACGCTGAGCGCGGAAATCGGCGAATTAAGCGCATCCATCTCCTCCGTAAATCAAACCATCTCCACGGGAATCGCGAAACTCGGCGGGGAAATTTCCGCCCTCTCAACAGCTTTAGAAGGGCTCGCGCGAAGCTATGAACAAGTCAGGCTCATGCTATTCGCCCTCATCGGGGCGATAGCCGCCTGCCTAATCATCTTCTCCGCCATCATATTGAGGATGCGGCGGATTTATCAAAAGTCGGGCTAGCTGCAAAGTCCGTTTCGGTAACAGTAACAATAACTGTTACTTAGGGCCGGAAATATAGTTGGCCCGCTGGCTGGGGTGCTGCTCGTGAAATGGCCTTATAGCGAGTTCATATTCATAGCTAGGGGAGGCTGAAGCCGTGCGAGCCGGATTCATGGCCGCCGCGATAATCCTAGCCCTGATGCTGCTAGCCACGGCGTTTCCAGCCATAAGCGCGGAGAAGCAGGCTCCAGTGATAACCGTGCAACGGCCGCCCTCAAAAAACTTCCCCCTAGGTATTTACGTTCAACAGACCTCATGCCCGGATCACGGCAAGCTGGAGGCCTTGTTCTATGAGGCTATAAGAGATCTGAGGAAAGCGATCATTAGATTCGCCGACGAGTATCCGGAATACTCCAGGCTGCTCGAGATAAGCTTCATGAACGTCTCGAGGCGGGAGGACGCGGTCATAACCTTCAGCCTGGCGGAGAACCTCGGAGATTACATAGCTTTCACGAATTATACGGGGGCCATTCCCTCCTACAAGTCCGGAATCTACGTTACATGCGGCATATTCAAGATGGGGACAAGGGAGTGGGTTCATGGAGTAATACTTCATGAGTTATTACACGCCCTAGGCCTCGGTCACGCGTGGCAGCTTTTCACGGATAACAAGGAGCCGGAGCCCATGCTCTACGTCCCCTCCGAGACAAGGGAGAAGGTTTATCCCTCAACCCTCGACCTCTACGCCCTATACGCCGTCTATTACCAGGAATTCGGGCCCGATGAATTCTTCAAGAACGTGACGCTCCCGAAAGGCATCCCCTATAAAATGGTGGTCCCATATGAGGTGGAGTTCCGGAAGCTCAGGGAGGAGGCCGCGGGACTCAGGCGCGATAACGAGATCCTGTGGAAAGCCTTGAAGGATGCGAGGAGTCTCCTGAAGGAGTTTGAGGAGGCGAATCGTGGCCTCGGGGAGGCTGTTGAGAACCTCAGCAGGGAGAACGCGGAGCTTAGAATGATCAATGAGGCCTTGATGGAGCAGCTAGCCGACACGGCCCTCGACCTCCAGCTAGCGAATCAAGCCCTAGAGCATCTGAGGGAGGAGAACATGATCCTCAAGCAGAACCTCACGCAGCTGGTTCAGATGGGATTGCAGCTTGCAGAATACTGCAATAAAACAATCCTAGGCCTGATCAGGGAGAACAGGATGCTGAGAGCCAACCTCACGGATATCGCGGAATACGCGAAATCCCTCGAGACAACATTCAACATCTTCAGGCTCGTGGTGATAGCGCTGGGATCAGGCGTCCTAATCCTAGTAATCCTGCTAGCCAGATCCATGAGAAGAGGGGAAGCCGAGGAAGAGGAGAACGCGATTGAATAGCATCACGGGGCCATGAATTCTCCGCCGATGGCATGGGAGATTGCCCACACCAAAACCACCCCCCACACCGCGAGATTATATTTCATTCATTATGGATTTGTCGATGTTAGAGGTGCGGTTGTCGTAGATATTGGGGCGTATATTAGGGAGACGGCCATGTTCTTCTTATCCAGGGGCGCTCATCGAGTCTATGCGCTCGAGCCCGTGGATAGGCATTACCGCTACCTGCAGAGGAATATTCTCAGGAACAACGCGATGGGCCGCGTAATACCGATGAACTATGGAGCCTGGTTCCGCGAGACGGCGCTCAACGTGAATTATGAGGGGGCTGGAACGGGATTGAGAACGGCTGCCGGAGCGCCCGTTACAATTAGAGTGAGGCATTTAAGCGATATCTTGAGAGAAGTATTTCGAGGGGAGGGGAGAATAGACCTCGTTAAGATGGATTGCGAGGGATGCGAATACTCCCTAATCAAGTTATCCACCGAAGATATAAGGCTGGCCAAGCAGTACATCGTAGAAGTTCACGGCTCAGAAGGCCCAATAGTGGATAGAATGATCGAATGCGGCTACAAACATAAATTCATTAAAAATGTGGCCAGCTTGTTAACAATACATTACTTCACTCAATAAACTGAGCGTAACATCAATCCGCGCTTAGCGCTTATAAGCGCTCTTGACGAATGTCTTAGCAGCGTTAAAATTCCTTTTTCTTAGAATTCTCGCAATCAAATCTTCTCCTGATAGAAGCTGGCACATTCTTACGCCGAAATAAGGAACGCTTATATTATTTTTAGGTGCGTGTGGCGCTGGCATGTGTGGTTTGACCATGAGCCTTGGCAGGAAAAGGCTTCTGCTCATTATTCTCCTCTGCATATTCATTGGAGCTTCGAGTGTATTTTACCTCATATACGCCGCCGTCTTGCCATCATTCCCGCGCAGGGAGGTTAAGCCGCTTGTGGTCGTATTGAGGATAGAGGGGCCGATCTTATCATCCGACGTGACCCGCGCTTACGTCGAGGAGATACGGGAGGCGTTGAGAAATGACTCGATGAAGGCCGTTGTCTTGGTCATTGATTCTCCTGGGGGTGAGGTGACTCAGATAGAGCACATCTACATGGAGTTGCTCGAGCTGAAGAGGGTTAAGCCTCTCGTGGCGTCGGCCATAAGAGCTCTCTCCGGGGGATACTACATCGCCGTGGCCTCGGATTATATTTACGCCCTTCCATCATTCCGCGTCGGCAATATCGGCGTTATAGCTCAGTGGCCGCAGGCGCAGCCCCTCTCCGAGCAGGTTCTCGAGAGCGGCGTTTACAAGATGTCTGGAATGTCTGTGCTCTCCTTCCCCATGGAGATCAAGGTAGTCTTGGATAACTTCGTGTCGGCCGTGAAGCTCGGCAGGGGGGATCGCCTAAAGCTCCCGGATGCCGAGTTGAGGAGGGCAAAGGTTTACAGCGGCGTTGAGGCGGTCTCGCTAGGCTTGGTCGATGAAATAGGCTCGCCGCAGAGGGCGGTGGAGAAGGCCGCTAGCATGGCGGGCTTAACCGAGTATGATGTCGTGGAGTTATCGAGGGGAGCCGAGGCTGCGATGGAAAGTATGAGGAGCGCGCTGAACAGCTCCCAGCAGGCCTGGAATACTCTGGATCTGCGGGCACTGAGCATCATGAATCCGCCCCCGGCGATATATTACCTGTATTTGCCGCCTGAGAAGCTTGAGATGAATGTGGAGCGGGATCGCGCGAGGGATATCATTGAAAATGTCATGAGAGTCGGCGGCGGTAAAAGCATCCTGATGGACGCGTCTCACGGGAATAGGATAACGTGGCTTGAGCTCGAGGTCCTAGCATGGGAGCTTGTGAGGAGGAACATGACCGTAGAATTCGTCGGAGATTGGAGGGAGCTGAGGGAGAGGCTTCGCAACACCACTGCCCTGATAATAGCGCTGCCGACGACATCCTACTCGAGGGGGGAGATCGAGGACGTGAAGCGCTTCGTGGGAGATGGCGGCATCCTCGTGCTCCTCTATGACCCGGCCACGGAATACTCTAGGTCGCCGGAATACATCAAGGCGATAAACTCGATCGCCAACGCGTTTGGAATGTCTTACGCGAGCGGCTACCTGTATAATGAGGAGCAGCATTATGGAGTCTACAGGAACATATATGTGACCGAGTTCGCGGATAACGCCTTGACGAGGAATATCGGGGCGCTCATCCTCTTCACGGCCACACACATACGCTCTGATGATTATGGGGTAGCGTGGCCTCCAGAGAGTACTTACTCATCCCAGAGCGAGAAGCCTGGGAGATATAGCGTCATAGCGCTCTCGAGGAGCAATGGCACCGTTATCGCGATAGGCGATGTAACATTCCTGACGGAGCCATACTGCTACCTCGAGGATAACTATAACTTGATCGTGAATCTGGCGGAATACATGGCCTCCGGCGGAAGATCTTAGAAGGAGTTTTGTTCCGATCTTTTGCGAGGCGGCGCGGATAGAAGGAGATCGCGCGGCTTCCCCGAGTGGAAATGGATATTATTAGGATTGAACGGGTTGGGTTGATGCTCTTGGATACGCCGAGGGGCATGGATGATCTTCTCCCCGATGAGATGTCCTTGAAGAGGAGGATAGAGGACGTTATCAGGGAGGTTTTCGCGCTTTACGGCTATCTCGAGGTAGAGACCCCGACGGTGGAATACTACGAGCTCTTCGCAGCGAAGAGCGGCGAGGAGATCAGGGAGAGGATGTTCGATTTCGTGGATAAGGCTGGGAGGAGGCTCGTTCTGAGGCCTGAGGTGACGGCCTCGATAGCCAGGCTCATCGCGACGAAGCTGAAGGCATGGCCTCTCCCTCTCAGGCTGGGATACATCGCGGACTGCTATAGATATGATGAGCCCCAGTGGGGCAGGAGGAGGAGGTTCTGGCAGGGAGGATTCGAGCTGATTGGAAGCGATAGCCCGCTTGCCGACGCAGAGATACTCCAAGTCAGCCACGACGTCTTCAATAGGATCGGGTTGAGAGAACACTTCTTCAAGGTTGGGCACGTGGGGATTCTCAGGAAAATGCTCGGAAGCGAGGGAGTAAATGAGGATAAGCAAGACGTGATCTTATCGATGATTGATAGGGGGATGCTCGAGCAGGCCATTGACTACGCGAGGGAGGTCGGCGCAAGCGATGAAGCCGCTGAGGCGATCAAAAGACTCGCGAGCTTAAGCGGTTCAGGCCAAGAGGTATTCCAGCAGGCGGAGGACATCCTCTCTCCCTGGGATGAGTCTAGAAGATGCCTGGAGAGGCTCCGGGAGATCGTGGAGGTCGCGGAGGAGGGAGGCGTCAGCTCGAGGATCATCATCTGCCCCGGGATGGCGAGGGGTCTAAGCTACTATGATGGATTCATATTCGAGCAGGGCGTCAGTGACATCCAGATCTCACTGAATGGTGGGGGCAGATATGATAAGCTGATCGAGCTCTTCGGCGGTAAGCCTACGCCGGCCGTCGGATGCGCGATAGGGATAACGAGGATAATGCAGTACATCATGGATAGGGGGGTCGAGAAGCCCAGGCCCCGGAGGCCCAAGATATTTCTGGCATGGGTTTCAGGCGCCTCATCCGGCTACGTGATGAGGGTCGCGCACGCTCTTCGGAGAATCGGCTACTCTGTTGAAGTCGATGTTAGGGGGAGGAGGGTGCCGGCCGCGATAGAATACGCGCTGAAGAACGGCATGAGGTATCTCGTCATAATTGGGGAGAGGGAGGAAGAGGAAGGGAAGATCTCCATTAAGGACTTGGAGAGGGGCATCCAGCAGGAGGTCAGCCTAGGGGATGAGAATCGCATAAGGGAGGTTTTGAGCTGATTTGATGCCCATAAGCCCGCTGGCGCACGTGCAGGCGGCCGTAATCCTCGCGGCGATCGCGGCGCTCTCGCTCAAGCTCAGGTTCCTCGACAAGAAGGGCGTAGCGGCCTCAATAATCATCGGCTACGCGATCATCATCCTCGGCGGCCTAAGCTACTTCGCGATACTGCTAGCGTTCTTCATAATCTCATCCGCGGTCACGAGACTCAGGGTGAGAATCATCGGAGAGTTACCAATAGATAAGGACTGGATTAGGAGCTGGAGAAACGTGCTGGCAAACGGGCTCGCTCCAACGCTAACCATACTCATCTCGAGGCTCCTACTATGCGATGAAAGGATTATGGCGGCGGGATACTTGGGCGCCGTCGGCACCGCGTTCGCCGACACCCTGGCAACCGAGATAGGATTATTTTACCGCGGGAAGCCCAGGCTCATAACCAACTTCAAGAGCGTTGAGAAGGGGACTCCGGGAGCGGTCTCGCCCCACGGATACCTCGGATGCATCATGGCCCTCCTGATCATGGCAGCCATCTCCTGGATGCTCGGAGCTGCCCCACCGCATCTAGCCATAATGCTGATCCCGGTTGGAATAATCGGGACGACGATAGACAGCCTCCTCGGAGCCGGAATACAGGGAAAATACAGGTGCCGGGAATGCGGGAAAATCGTCGAGAACCCGCACCACTGCGAGCAGCCCGCGGAACACATCTCAGGGCTCAAATGGATCAACACGCACATGGTAAACCTCATCTCGACGAGCCTCGGAGCAATACTACTCGCCGCAGCCGCCACATCACTATAGCGGACTATACATCTCCGGAGGGTTGCAAGGCTACTTCTCGACAAAATAGGTAAACCCTTATTTACTACCCATTGTTACTACCACTTAGGGATATGGGAAGATATGTGACGGTTTCTGCAAAGGTTCGGAAGGAGCTAAAGGAGGAAGCGGAGCGGCTCGGTGTGAAGATCTCTGAGGTGCTTAAATGTGCGCTGGAGGAAGAGGTTAGGAGACGTAAGCTTGAGGAGCTCGAGAAAAGGCTTGAGAAGCTTGAGGACGCTCTTGACAAGCTTGATGTAAATAGGATAGTGCGGGTGATTCGAGAGGATAGAGAGATCAGGTGACTTAAATGAGGGATGAGCTCCTTTTCGATGCATCTTCCCTATTATGTCTACTAAAGCTCAGAAAACTGGGGCCGCTTAATAATAACTACATTCAGTGGCTTACGATCTACGAGGCAGCCAATGCATTATGGAAGGAGGCATCTCTAATAGGCAGTATCAGCCCTGAGGATGCTTATGAGATGATCAAGATATTAAGCGATTGCGTGGATGTTGTGAAAATCTTGAGCCCGCATCCTTATGAATATGAGATTCTGGCAACTGCGAGCAAGCTGAAGATCACTGCCTATGATGCCTCCTATGTGGTTTTAGCGGACAAGAACAACTTGGTGCTTGTAACCGAGGATTCTGAATTAAGGGAAAAAGCGAAGAGCCTCATCGAAGCGATTAGCGTAAGCGACATCACACGACGGCGGCAAGCTTAAGCAAGCCCTCGACCGCATGGCTAAAAAAGCCTAAAGAGCCTTCGGATGCGAAAGAGTAGTGCTGATTCAAAGACGATAACCTGCTCTGACTAGGAATCGCGATAAACAGCCTATAGAAGCATGAATTTAGGAAAAATCCTGCAGATCGCTTAAAACCATTATCAAGGCAACCTGCAGGCACGTTTCAAAAACGAGGTGGGTTAGCGCCCCGCTCAGCTAAATCCAATATCAACAAGCCCGAGGCAAAGCTCATCATCGTGTTCGCCGCCGCCCTACTGTAAGTTTATATTTTAAGTCTTTAGCAGACGTCTTGGACGGGCCCGTGGCCTAGCATGGATAAGGCGGCGGCCTCCTAAGCCGCAAATCGTGGGTTCAAATCCCACCGGGCCCGCACGGCTTTCGATTTCTAATTCTCCTTAGAGCTTATTGCGCCATGTTTTTCTCTGCTTGACTTTTGGGCATGTTTAACGTTTATGTTATCGCTTTTTGATTGTATGGCGATATGCCGGTTTTCCCGATCTATGCTCTTCGTGAGATCCCGGAAAATGAGCTTAGGCGCATTCTCGATAGATCTAGGATCGATATAAGCGGTGTTGAGGCCGATGTTAGGCGGATAATCGAGGATGTTAGGGCGCGTGGTGATGAGGCGATAGCGGAGTTTCTCTCGAGCCAGGTCGGCAGGGCTGTTAAGCCCGAGGAAATCGTCGTGAGGGAGGAGGATGTTGGGAGGGCCTACAAGGAGATCGACCGGAAAGTTCTCAAGGCGATAAAGCACATGATCAAGAATGTTAGGAGTTTTCATAGGAGGCAGCTGCCCCGAAGCTGGATGATGAAGGTTGAGGATGGAGTTTATGCTGGCCAGCTCGTGATCCCGCTAGCCTCCGCCGGCCTCTACGTTCCATCAGGCAAGGCCACGTACCCGTCGGTCGCGGTCATGGTCACAGTTCCAGCGAGCGTCGCGGGGGTTCCGAGGATAGCCGTGGCCTCGCCGCCATACCAGAATGAGATGAGGATGGACCCAGCGACTCTCGTCGCTGCTCATCTCTCCGGGGCGAGCGAGTTCTACATCATGGGGGGCGCTCACGCGATCGCCGCTTTCGCGTACGGGACGAGCATCGTTAAGCCAGTTGAGGTCGTTGCAGGCCCCGGCGGCCCTTACACCTACGCCGCGAAGCTCATGGTGAGGGATGTGGTTAGGATCGATGTGCCGGCCGGCCCGAGCGAGGCCCTAGTATATGCTGATGGAACTCTTCCACCCGAGTGGGTTGCATGGGATTTCTTGAATGAGGCGGAGCATGGGCCGGATTCCGCCGCGATCCTCCTAACGACCTCCATGGAATATGCTGTGCGCGTCTCCGAGGAGCTGGATAAGGCCGTTGAGGCTCTCCCGGAGCCGAGGAGGAGCTACGTCATGGAGAACGCAAGGAAGTACAGCGCGATAATAGTCGTCGAGAACCTGGATGAAGCGATCGAATTCATGAACAGGTATGCTGCGGAGCACCTCCTAATAGATAGCAAAAATGCTCGGAGCATTTTCAGGAAGATCAGGAACAGGCTCAGAAACTTTGGAACCCTATGCCTCAATACGCCTATCTCCGCCGGCAATTACGGCGTGGGGCCGAATGCAACCCTGCCCACGGGCGGCTACGCGAGGCTGTACTCAGGCTTAAGCGTTGACGTTTTCTTGAAGAAGCCCACGATCGAGGAGGTTAGGGGGGCTAGGGGGCTCAAGAGGATGCTGGAGACAGTGGTTTCTCTCGCGGATTATGAGGGGTTCCCAGCGCATGCCCAGTCGATGAAGGTCAGGGTGAGGGGCGGCTAGAGGCTTATTCGGGGATCTCCTTTACTCCGGCTATGCTCCCTCTCTTCCACTCATCCACGCTCAAGAGCATTCTGAGAGCATTTCCAAATGCCCTGAATGCCGACTCCCAGAGGTGATGCGAGTCCTTGCCTCTCCTGAGCTCTATCTGGATCGTTGCCCCCATGCCCTGCGAGAAACCCTGGAAGAATGCCTCGAGAAATGATTCCTCGATCCCCTCGACGATGCCGAAGTAGCCCGCCTCCGAGCACCTATGGATGTAGCATCCGGCTCTGCCCTCAAAGGATATCCTCGCCTCGGAGTATGCCTCGTCGAGCATTCCCTGGCTGAAGCCGAACCCCATTATGCCCTGCGCCTCGATCCTCCGGAGCGCCATGGCCCGCAGCGCCCTGCCCAGCGCTATTCCCGCGTCCTCGGCCACCGTGTGCTGGAGCCTCCTCCCGGATTTCACCTCCAAGTCTATGTTCAGCCCTGAGTAAAAGGCCAGGATCTCGATCATATGATCTAGGAAGTCAATTCCCGTGCTTATCCTCCACTCCCTCCTCGGCCCAACCTCGATCCTGCAGAAGACCTCAGTCTCCCTAGTTCTTCGAATAATCTCGGCGCGATCCACATCCTCCTGGATAATTCTTACCCCCAGATCGTTTTTCTCTCCCGGCTTCAAGGCTGAGTCCGCATTCCCCGGAGGGCTAGATAAGAATTCCTTTAGCCGAGAAAAAGCCTACATTGACAATTAAAGCGATTCCGAACAGGTCGTGGCTAAGGATGCTGGAGGAAAGACCGCGTTTTCCGAAGATACCTCTTTCGAGATCATGGGTCTCGAGATCTCGAGCTAGGGGTTCTCTAAAAGGTTATTAGGGGGCTTCAGGAGTGAGGCTACGGTGCGAGATTATGTCCTGGGAGAGATGGTGGAGAAGGAGGTCGCCCTTCGGTAGGATATTCGATGAAATGGAGAGGATGATGCGGGAGCTAGATGAAATGTTCTCCAGGTCTTTCGAGGATCTCGAGCGCGAGATACCGAGAAGCCTGATCAGGGAGAAGAGGACTGATCGCGGCTACATCAGAGAGATAGGGCCGATAGTATATGGCTACTCGATCACGATAGGCCCTGATGGGAGACCGATAATAAGGGAGTTCGGGAATATTAGGCCGGGAAGGGAGCCCGAGATGGTCGAGGTGAGCGAGGCGAGGGAGCCGCTTGTGGACGTCTTCGAGGAGGAGGACGTGATAAAGGTCATCGCGGAGGTTCCGGGAGTGGAGAAAGATGACATAAACCTGAACGCGACCGAGAGGAGGCTCATCATAAAAGTGGATACTCCTCAGAGGAAATACTACAAGGAGGTTGATTTGCCGACTGAGGTTGATCCGCAATCCGCCAAGGCCACGTACAAGAACGGCGTTCTTGAGGTTATTCTGAAGAAGGTCGGAAAAGGAGAGTCCGGGCTGAAGATAAAGATCGAGTAAGGCCGGGGCATCACATAAAATCGAGTCTCGGTATGCCGAGCAGATCCAACACTATTGAGAATACTGTTACGAATGACTTGACGATTGCGAGCCTGAAGGCCCTTTCCCCATGCTCGGCCCTCAGAACAGGTACATTCTCGTAGAAGATGTTGAACTCTGATGCAAGCTCGTATGCGTAGTCGGCGATCGGCTTTATCAGCATGCTTGAATGGAACTCGTCGAGGAGGATCGGCAGATAGGCCATTTTCCTGAGGAGCGTCTTCTCGTGCTCGCCGGGCTCGCTCGGGGGGGCTGTGGAGAACTCGGAGCCCGCCTTCTCGAGTATCCTAAGAGCCCTCGCGTAAGTGTATTGCAGGTATGGGCCCGTAGCGCCCTCGAGCCGCATAATCTCATCCGTATCGATTACTATCAGCTTATCGATGTCCTGCCTTATCAGGGCGTATCTGAGCGCGGCCACGGCTATCTTCTCGCCGGTCTCGAAAATCATATCATCGCTCCAGTCTGGATGCCTCTCGCGAACCTCCTTCATCGCCCTCTCCCTGAGCATGTTCAATAGCTGATCCACCTTAATGTAGAGACCCCTCCTCCCGCTCATGTGGACTACTTTCTGGCTTGGCTCCGGGCTGTAGCCGAGCCTCTCAGCATCCTTCCTGCTCAGGGCGACGACCTCATATCCATAATGGACGTATTTGGTGGCATCTAGGCCGAGCAGGCCCAGCGCATACCTCACTATCTCCTGCGGCCTCCTCTGCCTAACATCTATCACGTTTATCACCTTGACAGCGCCTGAGATCGGAATCCTCGCGCCGCCGCTCATCGACGTCGCGTAGATCCTCGATCCATCCGGGTTCTCGCCGAAGACCTCGTATGAGAAGTCCTTTGATGATGCTCCGAGCTTCCATGCCGCGTATGCTATATCTCTCGCTATGTACGTCGTCGTGCCATCGCTCTTTATCAGGACCTCATCGCCCTCCTTCGAGAGAACCGGATGACCTGAGAGATCTAGGAGCCAGCACCCCGCCTTAGGCCCGCTATCCGCGAAGTACACGGCGCCGGCGGCCCTCAGCTTCTCAAACACCTCATCCCATAGGCCGTACGCGAGGATGTCGCTCTCCATGTTCAGCAAGTCGTACCTCGCGCCGAGCCTCCAGCATGTCTTAAGCTGATCCATTAAAACTCTCCGCACTATCATGCTATTGAGCTCGAAGGCTTTGCCGCTCCCGGACTCTATCTCCCTCGTTATCTGCCTCCTCTTCTCGGCCAGGGATGGATCGGATTCCGCCCTCCTGACCGATTCTACGTAAACCACGTCGCCGCAGTACTCGTCGAATCTCATTTCAGCAGGCGGGTCTAGGCTATATCCGAGCTCCATGAATCCGAGGATTACGTCGGCCATCTGGGTCCCGCTATCATCAATGTAGTTTAGGACGAGGACGTCGTATCCGAGGAACCTGTATAGCCTAGCGAGGGTGTCGCCGATGCAGACGTTTCTCGCGTGTCCTACGTGAAGCGGCTTATTCGGGTTCACGCTTGTGTGTTCGATTATTATCCTCTTTCCAGTTCCGGCGCCCGATGAGCCATACCGCTCGCCGCTCGAGAGAATCTCCTCGAGTATCACCCGGGAATACTCCATCCAGTTGGCCTTGAAGTTCACGTATCCGTTAATTGCCTCGACGGCGCTGATGAGATCCGACTTCGAGACATCTATCCTAGCCGCAATCTCCTCCGCGATCAGCTTAGGGCTCCTCCCGAGGCTCTTTGCGAGCTGGAAGGCCGCGGTCGAAGAGACCTCGCCGAAGCCCGGATCCCTATTCACTTGGACTAATGGCTCTTGGACTCCGGCCGATCTAAGAAGCCTCTCAGCCTCAGCAATAAAGCGCCTGAGCCCCATCTCCCAGACCGGAGGAGCGATCGAGAATCTTAAAGATTGTCCAAGTATGAGCGCCGCGATCATTTATTAGCTGAGCTTGGGGTAAAGGATTTTCGGGGAATGCCCGCAAACCTGCCGGCCGAGGCCGAGAGGGCGCTTGCGAAGTATCAGGTGGCGAGGACTATCGAGGAGAAGATTAGGGCGCTTGAGGAGGCTCTCAGCCTCATCCCGGATCATAAGGGGACCGAGAAGCTTAGGGGGAGAATTAAGCGGAGGATAGCCGAGCTCAGGAGGGAGGCTGAGCGGAAGGCTTCGTTGAGAGCTGTTAGAAGAGATTACTTTCACGTGCCGAAGGAAGGTGCTGCTCAGGTGGTCTTGATAGGCGCTGCGAACTCGGGTAAGTCAAGCCTTCTCAGGGCACTGACGAATGCGAGGCCGCAGGTCACGCATTACCCGCTCACGACAACGACGCCGGTTCCCGGCATGATGCTCTACGATGGCGTCGAGATCCAGCTCGTCGAGCTCCCGGCGATCCTGACCGAGGACCTCGAGGAGACGCAGTTCACGAACAGGTCGATAGGCTTCTCCAAAAACGCGGACCTGATCCTGATCATTCTGAATGGCGCGCGCGATCCAGCGAGCCAGCTCGAGAAGATACTAGAGATCTATGATGAGTCTGGAGTCAGCTTCAGGCGCAAGAGATGCGAGATAGAGATCGAGAAGAAGGATAGCGGCGGGATAAGGCTCGTCGTCTTCGGAAGTATTAGGGGCGATGTGAAGGAGGTGGAGGATCTGCTGAGATCCATCGGGATAAGGAATGCCGTGGTTAAAGTCCGCGGCGAGGCCAGCATAGAGGACTTCGAGGAGGCGGTGATAAGGGAGATGATCCATAAGAGAGCCCTCATTGCCGTAAATAAGATCGATCAAGCGGCTCCGGGTGCCCTCGATGATGTCAGGAGTATTGCCGGCGAGATCCCGGTCGTGGCCGTCTCGGCCGAGCGGGGCGCGGGCCTAGATGATCTCAGAAAGGCGATATTCGAGTCCCTCAATCTGATGAGGATATACACTAGGAAGGCCGGCGCCACCTCGGATAAGCCGATAATACTTCCGAGAAACTCCACAGTTAAGGATCTCGCAGAAGTGATTCACAAGGACTTTGCGGAGAGGATGAAGTACGCGAGGGTCTGGGGAAGATCCGTCAAGGTTCAGGGCCAGAGGGTTGGGCCGGATCACGTTCTCGAGGATGGAGATATCGTCGAGATAAAGATCTAGATGAGGTGGGGCGGCGCGCTTGAGATTCAAATGCTTCGCCACAACCATTATGGGGCTCGAGGATGTCGCGGCGCGGGAATGCGGTGAGATACTCGGGACCGAGGCCAGGCCGGATGTCGGCAAGATCTTTTTCGAGACCGACGAGGACGGCATAATAAGGCTGAACCTCGCGTCCAGGACTCTTCACAGGATCTTCGTGCTCATCTCCAAGTCGAGCGCCGAGGTCCTGGATGATGTTTATCGAGCCGCGAGGGAAGTGGATTACGCGGAGTTCATTGGAGCAGATCAGACGTTTGCGGTCAAGGGTGAGAGGCACTCGAAGGATAAGCCTTTCACGAGCATGGATATGGCGGCGGCTGTGGGCAGGGCAGTGATAGAGAGCTTCAGGGAGAAGACGGGAACGAGGCTCAGAGTGAACCTGGATAACCCCGATGTCCAGCTCTACTGCCTGATCAGGGACTCGGAGTTGCTGATAGGCCTCGATACCACCGGAAAATCCCTTCACAGGAGATATTACAGGGTTTATCATCATAGGGCCGCGCTCCAGCCAAGCATAGCGGCGAGCATGCTGATGCTCTCGGGGTGGAGGAGGGAGGAGGCGCTCCTAGACCCCATGTGCGGCGGAGGAACAATACCGATTGAGGCCGCCCTAATCGCGCTGAGAATGCCTCCAGGAGCGAGAAGGCTCCACGATCTCGCCGCCAGCAGGCTCAAGTTCTTGAATAGAGAGAGAATTCAGGAGATTGCGGAGGAGCTTGAAGCCAAGGCCGACCTCGAGTTCAGGCCGAGGATCATCGGCTCAGATGCCTCGCCGAAGAGCATTAGAGGCGCCATCGCGAACGCCGAGGCCGCTGGAGTGCTGAGCGCGATCAAGCTCGTCGTCGGAGATGCGCTGAGGCTAGATGAGTGGCTAGATGAGAGGCCGAGCCACGTCTTGATGAATCCTCCCTATGGAGTGAGAATGGGCGTCAGGAGGATAGAGGAGTTCTATCAAAAGATTTGCGCCTCGATACGTGATGCCGCGCCAGATGCCAGGCTGACCGCGATAGTCTCGAAGCCAACGATCTTCGGAAGAGCGCTCGAGTCCGCCGGATACATCGTCGAGTCGAGGAGGCAGATAATGTATGGGAGGCTCAACGCCTTCATAATCATGGCCACACCCGAGTAAGCCGCTCGAATCATCTCCCACGCCGCCGCGTCAGCCGCGCTATGGTTAATATCTCCCACACCGTTCCGGCTTCAAGATGGATCCCTTCGAGGAGGATGTGAGAACCGTTCAAAGGCTTCTCGAGGAAAGGTATGGCCCGGGAATCCGGCGGAGGATCGGCGAGATAGCTGAGAGGCTGATAACGCTTCACGGGGAGAACCGGATAAAGATCAACCACTCGATAATGGAGTATGTTCTCGCGGCATATCTCGCGAGCAAGGGCTATAGGGTTGAGCTCGAGCACCCGCTCGCCAACGACCTCGTGGCCGACGTGATCGCATGGAGAAATGGAGAGAGCATGATAATCGAGGTCGAGACCGGCTTCACGTCGCCCGAGAACGCCCTGGACCCGCAGGCATACCTCGCTGCAAGGGCCATAAGCAAGATCGCGAGATACAGCCCCCACGCCGATAGGTTCAGCCTAGCGACTCCAGCCCACAACATACTCCAGATACCTAGAACGCTGCTAAAGCCGGCGAGCGCTCGGAAGCCCGCTGAGATCCAGCTCCTCAAAAGCCTCTGTGACCAGTATTACAAGACGCCGGAGATCGCAGTCGAGAAGCTCTCGAAGATGAGGCTTCACGCGATATACGTGATAAACGTTGATCTGCTGGAAGTAATGAGGCTGAGCCCGAGAAAATACTTGGAGAAATATGGCGACCTCTGCCCAAGCCTCCAGCAAATAAGAAAATACGTTGAGGCCGGCCTTCGGAGGCGCGTGGCTTGTGAGCATCCCACCACGTGAGCTTTTCCCCGAGGTGGGACACCCCTTCAGCCACACCGCATGCATGGCCTTCGGGGACCGCTTGCGCGGCGCTCACGGGCTGGCACGCGGTGCTCCATGAGGACGGCTTTCCGGGGCACCCCCCGGCAGCCCTCCTCTATGGACGCGCTCTCCTCTTCCGGCCGACCTCGATTCCTAGTAGGAAATGGGAGGTGGATAAGGCTTTCGCAGAAATTATATTCTCAGTCATACTCGGGCATTTAAGCAGTATTTATCCACGGATTAATAGCGTATTTCCGGGGGCGGCTTTATTCTGGGGCTCATGCTCCGGGGTCTCGAGATCTGCGGGCGGCTGGGCTGGAGAGGATGCGACAAGTTTTTATCCAAGGAGCCCATTACATATTGTTGGCTGGCGGCGACGGCGGTACCGCCCACGAACGCCTCGGGCCGCTACCCGGCCTGCCAATGTGTGGGCGGCCTCCTCCGCCAGTTACAAAATGGGGACCTAAGCACATGATCACGCTTAGGTCTTACGCGGGGCCCCCGCAAGACCCCCGAGAAGCGCACCCCAGGCGGCGACTCCGGTTGATCCTGCCGGACCCCACTGCTATCGGGGTGGGACTAAGCCATGCAAGTCGAAGGTCCCCGGCTCCGGGGGCCTGGCAGACGGCTCAGTAACACGTGGCCAACCTGCCCTCGGGAGGGGGATAACCCCGGGAAACTGGGGTTAAACCCCCATAGGCGGCGAGATCTGGAAGGACTCGCCGCTGAAAGTGGTGCACGGGGATGCTCCGTGCACCAGCCCGAGGATGGGGCTGCGGCCCATCAGGTTGTTGGCGGGGTAACGGCCCGCCAAGCCTATAACGGGTACGGGCCCTGAGAGGGGGAGCCCGGAGATGGGCTCTGAGACAAGAGCCCAGGCCCTACGGGGCGCAGCAGGCGCGAAACCTCCCCAATGCCCGAAAGGGTGAGGGGGTCACCCCGAGTGCCGGCCTCGTGCCGGCTTTTGCCGGGTCTAAATAGCCCGGCGAATAAGGGGGGGGCAAGACGGGTGTCAGCCGCCGCGGTAATACCCGCCCCCCGAGTGGTGGGGACTATTACTGGGCTTAAAGCGCCCGTAGCCGGCCGGGTGTGTCCTCCGTTAAATCCACGGGCCTAACCCGTGGGCTGCGGAGGATACTACCCGGCTTGGGGGTGGAAGAGGGCGGCGGTATTCCCGGGGTAGGGGTAAAATCCTCTGATCCCGGGAGGACCACCAGTGGCGAAGGCGGCCGCCCAGGACACGCCCGACGGTGAGGGGCGAAAGCTGGGGGAGCAAACGGGATTAGATACCCCGGTAGTCCCAGCTGTAAACGATGCGGGCTAGGTGTCGGGTGGGCTACGGGCTCACCCGGTGCCGAAGGGAAACCATTAAGCCCGCCGCCTGGGGAGTACGGCCGCAAGGCTGAAACTTAAAGGAATTGGCGGGGGAGCACCACAAGGGGTGGACGTTGCGGCTTAATTGGAGTCAACGCCGGAAACCTTACCGGGGGCGACGGCAGGATGATGGACAGGTTGAAGGCCTTTCCGGACGAGCCGAGAGGAGGTGCATGGCCGTCGCCGGTGCGTGCCGTGAGGTGTCCTGTTAATTCAGGCAACGGACGAGACCCCCGCCCCCAGTTGCCATCGGGCCGAAAGGCGCCGGGCACTCTGGGGGGACTGCCGCCGAAAGGCGGAGGAAGGAGGGGGCTACGGCAGGTCAGTATGCCCCGAATCCCCCGGGCCGCACGCGACGTTCAATGGCCGGGACAGAGGGTTGCGACCCCGAAAGGGGGAGCCAATCCCTAAACCCGGCCGTAGTTGGGATCGAGGGTTGCAACTCGCCCTCGTGAACGAGGAATCCCTAGTAACCGCGCGTTAAAACCGCGCGGTGAATACGTCCCTGCTCCTTGCACACACTGCCCGTCGCTCCACCCGAGCTGGGCCTGGGTGAGGCCCACTCCTTCGTGGGTGGGTCGAACCATGGGCCCGGTGAGGGGGGAGAAGTCGTAACAAGGTGGCCGTACGGGAACGTGCGGCCGGATCACCTCCTACCGCCAATTTCCGTACTCCCCCGTCTGGGGGCGCTTCAGAGGGGATGCGAGAGGGGCCCCGCGTAGCATAGAGCTCCCGCATTTTTCCTGTAGCTGATTTATATGGCTCGAGCAGGATCTCATGCTCCTTTTTCCGAGGAGACTTCACCTCTGAGCCAGCGCTCCATGAGCTGATCGTGCTCGGCATCATCCATCTCCATGATCTTGAATTGATTTCTCTCGATTGCGAGCTTCACGGCTACTAGGTGATAGCAGGTGGACTTCTCGCCGCTCATGACCCTGAAGAAGAAGTCGGGGCATGAGCAGTAGCCGGCCTCGGGGAGAACAAGATACTCCCCATGCCTCCCGACGACTACCCACCTACTCCTTTCGCTCGGCTTGAAGATGTGCAGCCTCACCCTGCCAGCTCTCACCGCGTTCTCAGCCTCTACCAGGATGCTCGTCAAGCCTCCCGCTCCAGTAAAAGCCTTCTCAGGTATCCTATATATCCGAGGCGCTCGCCCTCGAGCGTTATCGCCTCAGCTTTATCTAGGTCGAAGGCTCCGCTTCTCACCAGCGGCCAGAGCCTCTCCCGAGGCTGGAGACTGTTCACGGATAACCCGGATACTATGGGGTTGAAGGCTGGCATCACTATCAAGTCTATCCTGCCCCTTCTCCTGCTGCTTACTCCGAGCTTCTCGGCGAGCATCTTCTTATCTCCGCTAGCATAAAGCCACACCTTCCTACTTATGATGGAGCCTATGTCGGTTCTCAGGCTCACGACAGGGTGAAGATGGCCCATCACTATGACGTCGGCATCGAGGACGCGCTCATCAGGCCAGGCATGACCGTGAAACAGGAATATCCTTCGCCCTCCCTCGATGAGCATCCCCCTCGAGGATTGATAGGAGACCAGGTCTCCCAGAATATCATCCACGCCGCCATCATGGTTTCCGGGAATTAGTATTAGCTCGACGCCGAGCTCGCGCATCCTCCGGATCGCCTCGGGCATCTCCCTCCACTCGATCCAAGAGGACAGCGGGATCATGTGCTTAAGGTCTCCCAGGAATATCAGCTTCTCAGCGCCCGCCTCCTCACAAAGCTCGATAAGGCTTCTCTCGAGCCTCCAAGCTTGGCTAGGAACCCTGATGCCACTCCCCGCAAGCTCCGCCTCAAAACCGAAATGAACATCAGCGACTATCAATGATCTAGTAGGCTTCTCAACCAGTAGAGCAGGCCACCCGAGAATAAATTTCAACCTCAATAATTAAGCCTGCCGATAAGGCATATTTAATCTAAGCTCAAGAAAAAAGATGGGAGGGGATGATTAGTAGGAGAGCCTGAGGATGGACTTCCACTCTTTCGTCAGCTCATGTATTGCGGTCTCGGCGTCGATTCTGCCAGCGACGTACTCCGTAACCCACTTGGCTATCGAGTCCTCGAGCATCGGGTTCTCCGGAACATAATTCCTGAAGTCCGCCCTAAGCAACGAGTCTAGGAATACCTCCTTGAATATTCCCGGATACTGCGGCGCCAGCTCCTCGATCACCGAGCGGCGGCCTGGGAACGACGAGGAGACCTTCCACTGCTTTATCGCGGATTCGCGGAGCACTAGGTATTGACAGAATAGCCAAGCCTCCTTCGGATTCTTCGAGTACCTATTAACGCCCACCTGCCAGGTCCCGTCGATCGGGACTCCCGGAGTCGGCGCTGCCGCGATCTTCCCAGCAACCTCAGGATACTCTTCTGGAGCTTTCTCGATGAAGTCTATGAATGTTGAAGCCCAGGATCCCGCCCACATTGCGGCGCGGCCTCTGCCGAGGAGCTCCATGCACTCGGACCACTCGGTCTGCATCGCGTTGGGCACGTATTCGCAGAACTCCTTAAACATCTTCAGCACCCTTATTCCCATATCGGTTATAGCGGGGTCGAATGCTATTCTGCCATCCTGCGTGAAGGCCCTCCCCAAGGCTCCTTAAGCTCGCCGCATACTCTCTTGCCCTCGGGCGAGTTCCTCCACTGGGCGAATAGCCAAGCGTACTCCCAGTGAATGGTGTGCGTCCTCATCGCCATTATTGTGTTTCCGGCCTCGACCGGTGAATCCGGGTTGAATTTCTTCGTGAAGAATCTGCCAATCGCGTAGACATCCTCCAAAACCGTTGGAACCTTGAGCTCCGTTGGTATCTTCTTCGGGTCAAGGCCTATCTCAGGCGCCTTAGCTTGCAGGTCCGCCAGATTCTTATCTATCCACTTGCTATACATGTCCTTGATCCTCGGATCTTGCCAGAGATCTTTCCTATAGAACATCGCCATTACGTTAGCGCAGATTACATATCCGATCTTCTTTCCCTCCCACTGCATATACCTTCTATCAATTGTCGGAAGGAAGTCTCCATATTCCGTGAAGATCTCCGCATCGGGATACTTTGCCCTCAACTCGTCTATCGGGTAGCAGTGGGGCGCGAAGGCGCCCGTGTAGATGCAGTCCCACATAACGACATCATATTCGCCGGCGCGAGTCGCGAACTCGTGAAGCTGCCTATCCCTGCCGGTTTCCCAGTCGAATAGCAGGGTCTCAACCTCGATGTTCGGGTATTTCTTCATGAAATCCTCTTCGGAATACCTCCACAACCCTGGCTTAGCGCGCCATTCGGCGACCCCTTCAACGTTATCTTCACACTAGCGATACTCGATATATGGCAGTGGACGCCGTATGTTATGCTCGCCGTCGCTAGCGGAATAGAGAGCGTCCCCGCCGACATACGGGAAGCCGCCTCCATAGATGGGGCAAGCGAGTGGAAGATACTAAGGCACATAACGCTGCCGATGGTGAGGAGCGTCATAATGGTCATCGCGCTTCTAAGGCTAATAGACTCCCTCAGGATATTCGATATAATCTACATGCTGACCTTCGGTGGGCCTGGAAACGTTACCACGACGCTCCCCTTCTACATCTACAAGGTCGGGTTTACGCTGACGGCGGCTAAGGCGAACATAGGATACGCCGCGCTGCTCTCAGTGATCCTACTCGTGATGGCAACGATTCTAGTGATATTCACTTTGATGAGGACCTTCAAGATTGAAAGGCTGATATGGGGGTGATGGCATGAAGAGGGCTCATCTACTCACCATTGTGAGCACCCTTGTATGCTGGCTGATAGTCATATTATACCTGACGCCGTTCATCTGGATGATCTCAACCTCATTCAAGCCGATAGGTGAGTGGGCGACCGCGGAACTTCTGCCGCGCGATCCCACGCTCAAGAACTATTTCGAGGTGCTCGTCACCGGAGGGATTTACGGTGTCAGGGGGCACTTCCCGCCCATAGGCAGATACCTGATGAACAGCTTGATAGTATCAATCTGCATAGCGCTGATCACCAGCATACTCGGCGCTATGACCGCCTACGCGATAGTCAGATTCCGCGCGGGCGGGACTCTTTTCGCCAACTGGATCCTCAGCTTAAGAATGATCCCGGCGGTCGCAATACTTTACCCGCTCGTGGTATTAACAAGGGCCATAGGCCTATATAACACGATAGGAGGGCTCATACTGGTTTACCCCATAGTAACTCTCCCAATAACCACGTGGTTCATGATAGGCCCGCTCAAGAATATTCCAAAAGAGACTGAGGAGGCGGCGATGCTGGATGGATGCAGCGAGTGGGAAGTATTCCACAAGATAGTCTTGCCGCAGGCGGCGGGCGGCCTCGCCACAGCGGCTATCTTCGCGTTCCTGTTCAGCTGGGCCGAGTTTCTGATCCCACTGCTATTAGCTCCCGGAGAGGCAGCCATGCCCTTAACGGTCTTCGCCGCTTACTTCTCCAACCAGTATGGCATCCTCTGGGGGCCATTAGCCGCGGCCGGAGTAGTAATCTCGCTCCCGGTAATAGTGCTGGCGATCGCGATCCAAAAATACATAATCAGAGGATTAACGATGGGATTTGTGAGGTGATTCTCATCTCGGGGCCCTGAGATCGGTATAATAGCATGTTATCAGCGCTTCTGGAGCTCAGCTAATCTCTCCGGAAGGAACTCCTCAACTATGAATTCCAGACCATACCTGCTGAAGGCCTCGAGTTCCGCCTTCCTCTTTATCTTCCAGAACTCCTTTATCTCCCTTTTCCATGGATCCTTCTGGTATCTTGGATCGGACTCTAGCTCCTGGATCCGCTTCATATCGCGGTCAGATAGCTTCATGGATGGAAGCTTGTATCTTCTTATGTCGCTGGGCCAGACTCCCGCCCAGACAGCGTCGGGCACGTTTATCTCCTTTATATGAGCGCTGAGTGCCGAGCCGTGTATCAGGACGCTGGCGATGTGAACTCCCCATGGATCAGCATCCGTGAAGACGTATATGGGCAGATTCAGCTCGTCATGCAGCCGCCTGATAAGCTTCCTGCAATTTCTCGGCGACTGTCCCGCAGTGTGTATTAGTATCGCCTTATACTTCTTGTCCGCTCCCTCCTCGACGAACCTCGCGAAGACCGCGCCCTTCTCTATCACGAAGACCTGCTCGGCCCCGCACTTGACGAACTCCGCCGTCGTCAGCGCCGGGCCTATGGCGAAGCCATCCGGGTGCGCTGAGAGATCTATCCTCTTCCCTCGAAATCCCGGCACCGTGTACTCTATCACGAGGTCGCCGTATATGGATGCTCTTTCCTCCGGGAATATGTTGAAGTCCTCTCTCGGGAAATCTAGGATCGACTCGAGCTGCATTATCAGCTCATCGCTCTCGTTCTGATCCTCGAAGTCTATTCCCTCACCTATAGCCACGTAGTAGGTATCCCTGAGAGTCGAGGTTTTCCCGCGCTGGATTAGCTGCTTAGCAAATGTCGCTATCCAGAGGAGCTGGGCGAATGGCCTCAAGTGTCTAACATTTCTCGCCGTCCTCTCCATCCTCTTGTCACCGAGCACGTACTGCCTCAGCCTCTCATCATACACGATATTCGACGTTGTCCTCGCCGGGATCTCGAGCTTCGGGAAGGCCCCCCTCTCGAGGTCGGATACCACGCGCTCTCCAAGCTTCTTGAGGCGCTCCATTACCGCCTGCTTTATCTTATCCGACGCATAGATCTGCTGGCTCATGCGTTCTTCTCGACCTGACTTCTCCGTCCCCACTTATTAGCGATTACGAAGTTTACTTCAAATTCTAGGTGACTAGGCAGCTGGTCCATCCACAGTCCATGCACCTGACGCAGCCCTCTTGATAGATGAGGTTCAGGCTGCCGCACTCCGGACACCTCTCATAGGGCTCTTTCTTAATTTGTTTTCCGCCGCCCGTCTTCTCGGCCTCCACCTCCACGTGCTCTCCGCCCGCATACGTCACTTGGAGTATCCTCTTCTTCCGCTCGACATCCTCGGTTTCTTGGACACCGATTATGGGAGGCTCGATCCCGAGGGATTTCATGATCTCGAGAGTCTTGTTGGGAGTTAGGGAAATATACCTCGATAGCCTCTGCGATGGTGTGACGAGAACCTGCGCCGACTTCGACGTATCCCTGTAGATTGTTACGCCCTTTAGCCCGAGCTTGTACGCGAAGAGGTATGCCTTCAATACGTCATCGACCGTGATCCATGCAGGCATGTTTATCGTCTTGCTGACTGAGGCATCCACCCACTTCTGGAACTCGTATTGAGCTCTCACGTGATCCCACCATGGTATGTCGTAGGCGACGAGGAAGACTCGCCTCATGTCCTCGGGTATCTCATCCAGGCCCTGAACCGATCCACCATTCTCGGCGACCTTCTTCAATATCGCGTCATTCAGCAGCCCGCGCTCCTTCAACTGCCTCTCGAATTCTATGTCAACGTAATAGAATGTTCCAACAGTCACTCGTTTCTCGTATACTAGGGCGAATTGGGGCTCCAGCCCAGATGAGACGTCGACGAGCATGGAGATGCTTCCGGTGGGGGCGACTGTTGTCACGTGGCTATTCCTGATCCCGTGCTTCTTTATCTCCTCAACGAGCTTATTCCAGTTTAGCGTCCACTCCTCCGGGTGATAGAATCCCTCGATCGGGAGTTCTCCCCTCGGATATGCCGAGTCCCAGTAGGTTGGGAATGGGCCGCGCTCCTTGGCCAGCTCCACGCTCGCAAGATAAGCGTGATACGCTATGAATTCCGCGAGCCTGCTCATGAAACGGAAGCCCTCTTCGCTGTTATATGGTATCTTCAGGGCGAATAGTGCGTCGGCGACGCCCATGACCCCGAGGCCTATCCTCCTAGATCTCTTCGTCCTATACTCTATCTGCTTCAGCGGATACTTGTTCACGTCGATGACGTTATCCAGGAATCTGACGGCGAGCTTGACGGTCTCCGCGAGGCCCTCCCAGTCCAGGTATGGGCCAGACTCGCCATTCCTGACGAAGGCGTGCACGTTTATGCTTCCGAGGTTGCAGGATTCGAAGGGGTAGAGGGGCTGCTCGCCGCACGGGTTCGTCGATCTTATCGGCCCGAGCTTCTCCAAGAATATGTTATGATTGTTCATGTTGTCTTGGAATAGGACGCCAGGGTCGCCGGTTTTCCAAGCCATCTCCGCGATAGTTCTGAGGAGTCTCGCGGGATCTATTGTCCTCCAGACTTTACCATCTCTCGGGTTTCTCAGTGGATAGGGCTTGCCCTGCTCATAGTATTCCCAGAAGTCAGGCGTGATCAGCACGGATATGTTGAAGTTCTCGAGAAAGCCCTCCCTTTCCTTAGCCTTTATGAAGGTCTCGATATCCGGGTGCCATATCTCGAGAATCCCCATGTTAGCTCCGCGTCTCTTGCCTCCCTGCTTAACCACCTCCGTAACCGTGTCTATTATTCTCATGAATGAGACGGGGCCCGAGGCCACGCCGAACGTCGAGAAGACGATGTCGCCCTCGGGCCTGAGCCTGGAGTAGTTTATCCCCACTCCACCACCCGACTTGAATATTAGGGCCGCGTGCTTAGCCGCATCCATTATGGATTCGAGGTTATCGTCTATGTGGAGGACGAAGCATGCGCTGAGCTGGCCCAGCCTCGTGCCGGCGTTGAAGAGCGTCGGGCTATTCGGCATGAACCTCTTGCTCACCATCAGCTGATAATATTGGAGGAAGTTCTTGTAGTAGCCGTCGAACTCGCCCGCCTCGAGCATTCGCAGGAACTCGCTCCAAGAAATCCTCATCGCCCGCTCTCGATTCAGCTCATCATAGAGATATTTCATCCGCTCGAGGTGCCATCTATTCCATGTTATCTCGAATGATCCATCGGGCCTCCTGCCTAGGCCGAGCCTCCCCTCATACTCGATCGGGTTGAACTCCTCGCGCGGATGTTCCTTCTGCCCGAAGTCCTTATCGAAGATTCGGGGATCGTGAAGGATGTCGGGGATGACTATTAGGGCCGCGACTCTCTGGAACATCTGTTTGGGGGTCTCCCTAAGCTTGCCGTTCTCATCCCTCAGAAGGTATCTGCTGGCCATGAGGCGGAGCGCGTTGAGACTGAAAGCCTTATCGACTTCATCGACGTAATCTTTCTCGAGGATCCTCTTCTTCTCCTCCCTGATCCTCTCCCTCTCCTTCCGGTAGATGATGTAGGCCTTCGCGACCTCATAGAGGTCGAACTTCACGAGGCTCAGCTCGACTATATCCTGAATCTCCTCCACGTGCGGCGTCCTCTCCGCTCCATACTTCTCCGATATTATATTCAGGACATATTCGACGACCTTGTTCAAGCTCTCCTCATCGTAGCGGTTGACGTGAACCATCGCCTTCCTAATTGCCTCGCGTATCCTCGTGGGATCGAAGTCGACTACTCTGCCATCTCGTTTGATGACCTTCTTAACCGGGAACTCTAATTTTCTCGAGTTATCCTTCAATTTTCTATACTCCCCAATTACGATCCCACCGCACACGAGTGATTTAAGGGTTGAGGTAGCGCCTAGGACAAGCCTATCAACGCTTGAGAAAAACTGGTGAGCGCGGATTAAAGATCTCCAGCATGAAGAAATGCTCCTAGATGAGAAAACCGGATAATGGCTTGGAGCACGCTGTTCTCGTCGAAAAATGGTCGAGAAGTTCTTTTTCTCGGGAGCGCCCGGCTTTTTGGCCATGATGGCCCTCGGGGGCCGGAGACGGGCCACCCGCCCAGCGAGCTCCCCGAAGAGCATGTTTTTCTCTAGGCTTTCAGCCAGGTTACTGGGGGCTAAAATGGACGTGGAGACGAGGATGGAGCTCATATTGCGGCCGCCGACCGAGGAGGTCTATCAGCTGATGGATAAGGGGGTCAGCTGGTGGTTCTAGGAGCTGGAGGTGGAAGGATAGTGACAAGAAAAGATGTTCTCATAATTGAGGAGCCAGAGCTATTTAGGGAGCTTGACGAAGATGATTTATTGAGCATTGCTGATGCTGTAGAAGAAGTTATTACTTCTAAATACGGTGATCCTAAACGGCTTCGTCATTATAGATCGATTTACCGACAGGCAGTATTGTATCGCAAATTCATGAGACTATTAAATGAGGAGCTTGGAATATTCGAGATAGCGAGGTTTCTTGGTATAGAAAAGTCAACGATCTACTTCTGGTTCAAGAAAGGCACATCGCCATTTACGAGTTACAAGATCCCGCCGCCCACCTATGACCTCGGCTATCTACTCGGTTCCGGAATCGGCGACGGATCAGCAGATCCTAAGGGGAGATCAACACAATATGCCTGGCTGAAAGATGAAGATTTTGCGGACGCGATAGTTAAGAGCGCAGAAAGATTGGGTATACCGGCATGGAAGTGGAGGAAAAAGAGGATGGCAAGTGGCATATAGTAACGTTGTGGTCACGGAGTTAATCAAGGTGGGAAAGGTGCAACCACTCAGGCTATTGCCGGTCTTAACTATCAACAAGGAAATTGCGAGAGGCGCCCTAACAGGATGGTTTGATGCCGAGGGGTCTCCAGGAAGCTTCAATCTAAATAGTTATAAATACGATGCTCCCAGAGGGGCTTCCGCAAATCAAGACATCGTGAGACTAATGGCTTATCTACTCGACCTCTTAGGCATCCACTACACAATCGGAGGATTCAAGAACGCAAAAGAGTTCATAAGTCCACAGACCGGGAAAATATACAAGCCAAAGTCAGGTAAGACGTATACCGTTAGAATACGCCGTTGCTGTATCATTAGATTCAGCAAGCTTGTAGGATTCAGAATAAGGCGAGAGCAGGAGCAGCTTCATATGCTGATAGCTGCCAGCAAGTTTAAGAAGATCTGTTAATGAATAAACCCCCTTTCCTCTACTCTCTTTTTCCTCTATCCTTGAATTTTCTTAAGGAGTTGTATTAATGCCTCGGATACAGATTTCTTTAGCTCTTTCGCGCTTATCCTTTTATCGACCCAATACCTAAAAATTGTCGAGGCATCATCAAATGGGACTCCATTTATTTCGATCTTCCCCATCCACACGAGTATCAGGTACTGTAAGATGTCGAATACCATGTTTGCCTCCAGAGCTCCTTCAGGACAATATGCCATTCTCACCTTGTACTCTATTTGCTCGGGTGGATCATTTAAGAAGATGGCGTTATTAAGGCTTTTTGACATCTTCTCTTTACCATCAATGCCGAGAATAATTGGAGTATGAATTGCTACTGGCTTAATATAGTCCAGCCTGGTCAAATACTCTCTCGCCAGCACATGAATTCTTCTTTGATCTCTGCCGCCTATAGCAACATTCACTCCCAGAAACATTATATCCAAGCATTGCATTAAGCTGTAAATTTCAGAAGAGATTTTATGCGCCATTTCCCTCCTACTTATCATATCCATAGCTTTTCTAGCTTTACTCGCCGTTATAAGGCGAGATAACTTGAGTAAAGACTTCACATAATCCTCGGAAAACTGGTAATCAGATCCATATACGAACTCGATACGGGAAGCGGGAACTCCGAACGCGTTGATCACCCTCCTTAATATGCGCTCATTCTCTACTGCCAGCTCTCTTAATTCTTCTAACTCCCCTTTGCCATTCAGCCAAGCATGAACATCGGCGAGGAGAATCTTGCCCCTGAATCCATGTTTAGCCAAAAGTAGTAATGGTGAGCATGCCACCAAGGATCCTATGTGAAGGACATTGCTTGGCTCGTATCCGATATACGCCGTTATATTTCCACTTTTAATAAGTGAGATCAATTCCTCCTCGGTTAATATTTCAACCGAAGTTTTCTTGAGTAATGATAGCAATCTCGCATTTTCCTCATTTAAGGCCTCCATATTTCCCCTTACCTCAACTTCTCTCCCTTATTTATAAATACAACCGGTGACACGCAATGATAAACAATAAGATGGGAGGGGATCTGGAGAAGATAAGAAAGGTTGGGGAGTATCTTCTCGAGGTCTGGAAAGCTGCTGGAGTCGATTTGAGCAGGGTTGAGGTTGTCTGGGCGGCGACTTGGCGGCGGATCCAGATTACTGGAAGCTCGTGATAAAAGTGGCTAAAAGCGTCACGATAAGGCGGATATTGAGGGCTCTCCCGATAATGGGGAGGGTTGCCGGGGAGCTCGAGGAGGCGGCCCAGATAATCTACCCCGCGATGCAGGTCTCAGACATATTCTACATGGGCATCGATATATGCCAGCTGGGCCTCGATCAGAGGAGGGCGAATATTCTCGCGAGGGAGCTGGCTCCCAAGCTGGGATTCAGGAAGCCCGTCGCCGTCCACCATCACATGCTGATGGGGCTTCAAGGGCCATCGGAGCTCAAGGGATTCGAGGACGACCCGAGGATGAATCTCCAGATAGCCTCTAAGATGAGCAAGAGTATACCGGAAACCAGCATCTTCATCCACGACGACGAGAACACGATAAGAGAGAAGATTAAGAGAGCTTACTGCCCTCCGAAGACCTCGGAGAACAACCCCATACTGGAGTACGCCAAGTACATAATCTTCAGGAAGCTCGGGAGCCTTCGCATCGATAGGCCCAGCAAGTATGGAGGCCCGGTCGAATATTCCTCATACGAGGAGCTCGAGAGGGATTATGTCGAGGGCAGGCTTCACCCGGCGGACCTGAAGGAAGGCGTCGCGGAGGCGCTGAATCAGCTCATAGAGCCCGTTAGAGAGCACTTCGAGAAGGATAAGCGGGCGAGAGAGCTGTATGAGATCGTCAGGTCCCAAGAGATTACGCGATAAGCCTTTAGAGCCGCTCTAACCGGATTAAGCGCGTTGCTCGAGCCGCTCATCCACCTGCCCATGATCATCCTCCTAGGACTGTTTGCGGGATCTCTCGGCGCCATGCTCGGCCTAGGCGGCGGCATCATCACCGTTCCCGCTCTCATGATCTTAGCCGGGTTCGATGCCCACCACGCAATTGGAACCAGCATGGCCGCCATAGTCTTCGCAGGAGCCGCATCAGCCCTCGCCTATCACCGGCAGGGCAGGCTCGATTGGAGGCTCGCGCTGGTCGCCGAGACCACAGCGATGCCCGGATCATTTCTTGGAGCGACTCTGACGGGGCTCGCCGCGCCTAGCTCGCTTAGGATTCTATTCTCGATCTTCCTCATCGCCTTAGCGCTCTCAATCATCTTCAGAAGAAGCTCGCCGGCCGATGAAGAAGTCTTCAAGAGAGATCATGGGGAAACTTGTTGGAAGAGGGTTCTTAGAGATTCGCGCGGTGAGGTTTTTGCGTACTCGGTTGATTTGTTGAAGCTTCTTCCGGCGAGCTTCCTTGCCGGAGTAATTTCAGGCTTCTTCGGTGTGGGAGGCGGCGGCGTGAATGTCCCGTTGATGTATCATATCGGCGTGCCTATGCACGTGGCAATCGCGACTTCTACGCTCATGATAACGCTCACTGCACTATCAGGGGCTATAGGCCACATCCTCCTAGGCCACGTCAAGCTGATCGAATTACTCGCGCTCGCGCCCGGAATAATTGCTGGAGCTCAGCTCGGCACATCTGCCGCCCGGAGAACTAGCTCACCGGCCTTGAGAAAAATGTTCTCCTCCGTGCTGATCATGATGGCGATAATCCTGCTCGCGGGCTAGGCGATTGTGCCCCACCGCCGACAACTCCCCATCATGGCCGGGGCTCGGCGCCCTTCTCCGAGGAGCCAAACGCAGCGGTGGGGCGTTTATAGGAATGTCAGGCCCGTTTAAAATGCTAACTTTAGATCCTCATTCCCTGCTTCTAAGCCCTTCTCGGGACGCTATTTTCCGGATCTCTTCTTTCCATCCGTACGGATATTTTATTTTCTGAAGCCTTATAATGAGGTGCTTGATCTTCTCGCAAATCTCCCCTCGCCTATTATCGTGCGCTCGCGATGATTCGCTCGCCTATGACTCCTCGCAGACCGCCAGATCGTTCTGGCGCCTCTACCAGCAGTAGTATTAGATCGCTCAGCATCACCTCTCCTCAGCCACTTTCTCAGCCCTCTCCCTGTCTATCACTATTATCGCTCCATCCTCCATCCTGACCTCGCATGGATACTTTATCTCCAGATTCCGTCTCGGCTTGACTATTATAGCGTATGGGGGTGTGGGCGCGTGAGCTGTTTTCTTTGTGTCCGTGAAGCCTTATAATTGTG